>NZ_JBIWBL010000002.1:0-697500 GCF_044760925.1 Phyllobacterium sp. NPDC097923
ACCGTCCTGCCCGCCAGCGCCAGTCAATATAGCACCACTGCGAAACAAATACGAAACCAAAAGAAAATATAACGCGCATCAACTCCCCCGGCAAGCCGGGATTCAACGGGATGTTTCGACCAGCCGCACATCCGCGTCCGCACAAATCGTGCGGATGATCTCGCTGTCGCAGCGGTCGGTGATGAATGTATTGACCTGTGAGAGATGGCCGATGCGCACCGGAGCCGTCCGCTCGAACTTGGTGGAATCGGATACCAGGATCACGTGCCGGGCGTTGGCCATGATGGCCTGCGCCACCTTGACCTCGCGGAAATCGAAGTCGAGCAACGCGCCGTCATGGTCGATTGCCGACGTGCCGATGACGGCGAAATCCACCTTGAACTGACGGATGAAGTCCACGGCGGCCTCGCCGACAATACCGCCATCGGAACCGCGTACCACCCCGCCGGCAATGACCACCTCAATGTCGGGGTAAACCCGCAAATTGTTGGCGACATTGATATTATTTGTGATCACCATCAGGCCTTTCCGGCCCAGCAATGCCTGACCGACCGCTTCCGTGGTCGTGCCGATATTGACGAAGAGCGAGGCATTGTCGGGAATGAGCGCGGCGGCGGCCTGACCGATCGCCTCCTTTTCGGTTGCAGCGATCAAACGCCGTGCTTCATATTCCAGGTTCTGGATGCCCGACGGAAACAGCGCGCCGCCGTGGATCCGGTTCAGCAGCCGCTGATCGCACAGATCGTTCAAATCCTTGCGGATGGTCTGTGGCGTCACGCTGAAATGCGCAGCGAGATCATCCACAAGCACGCGGCCATGAAGTTTGGCCATTTCGAGAATTTCAGCGTGCCGGGGCGGCAGGAACATGAGGTATACTTTCGTTTTCGTTTTTCTGAATACTATACGAAAATGAAAATGAGCGCATGTCAATTAGCAATAAAGCGAAGTTGGCAAGCGAATGTGATTTCCAATGGACCAAACCATGCGGCCATCGTCGCGGTTTGAAGATACCCAAAGCAATTTTTGTTTATTCGGCGTCTGTCTCGGACTTACGGTCTGAGGTGGGCTTTATCTGCGCGATCCGCACCTGCATACCGTTCCGGGCGGCGGATGGCCAAGTGTGAGCCAACGCACCGATCCGGCCGCCGGCAAACGGCGGCCGGATCGTGGCTTGGTACTATCGGGTTGCGCGCAGTGTCAGCTGCGTTGCGCCCGCAGCGACATTCAGTCCCTGGGTGGCTTCCGCGCTGAACGGCTGCAGGCCGAAGTTCTTCGATGTGCCGCCAACCAGTGCGTTTGCACCGAGACCGAAGCCAACCGAGGCACCCGCTGTCACGCCGACATAATTGCCGGCAAGGGCGCCATCGCCCGCCCGGTTTCCGGCGGCGGTATAAACAACCCACTGCAGATAGGATTTCCTGGTCACCCCGATATCGACGCCAAGTTTGCCGATGCGTCCGGCATATCGTTCAACGGAACCATTGGTCC
The DNA here is from genome assembly GCF_044760925.1 of Phyllobacterium sp. NPDC097923. NCBI lineage: Bacteria > Pseudomonadati > Pseudomonadota > Alphaproteobacteria > Hyphomicrobiales > Phyllobacteriaceae > Phyllobacterium > Phyllobacterium sp. NPDC097923. Next base: position 1,489 of record NZ_JBIWBL010000002.1, read on the forward strand.
GCATGAACCTGCATTGAACAGCCTTGCTCGACCCGATCAGCATGCCAACGCCGCCGTCAACGGCGCAAGACAGCGTCCCGAGACGGGTCTTGGGGCCGTTCGCCGCATGGGCCTGGTGTTTGGTCTTCTGATGAAGGGGAGCGGCACCTGCGCCCGAAGCCAGAGCCATGGAAACAGCGGCAGCCATTACGATCATTGTTTTCATCATCTATCCTTATTCCGTTGCGGCCCGGCGGTTTGAATGCGCCGGCGAAACCTGAAAACAAACGTGTGCGGGCCGGTTTGGTTCCGGAAACAGGCTATTGCCGCCGACCACCGGCCTTGGCGCAACCGGCACAGCGGCAGGAGGCGCGAAAACCGGCATTGAAATTTCCGTGCAATCTGCAAGGTTTGCGCAACGGAAATGCCCCGGGGAGGACATGGATTTGGCTATCACGTTCCGTATTGATCCTTTCCCGTCCAATGACGAGATGAACGCACTTTGGGAATGGGCCTGGGATGACTTCGTCTGGAAGGATTTCTCCGTCATTCTGGCCCGCAGCCTTGCCCATGTGGGGGTCTATGACGGGCAGCGGCTGATCGGCTTCGTCAACGTGGCATGGGACGGCGGTGTTCATGCTTTTCTTCTGGATACCTGCGTGCATCCCAAATTCCGCCGGCAGGGCATAGCCACACAATTGGTCAAGGAGGCTGAAAACCTCGCGCGCGATCGCGGAGCGTTCTGGCTGCACGTGGATTTTGAAGCCCGGCTGACCGGATTCTACCGGGGCTGCGGATTCAGGATGACAGGAGCCGGACTGATCAAGCTGCAACCTTGATCCGGCACATCGGTGTTTTCCCGGACAGGAGGGTTGATACCCGGAAGCAGCGTGCGCTCACTCGCCAAACCGCGAAAGCCGGAATGGCGACAATCGCTCCTCCGGCCTGTCCGATAAAATTTCCCGGCTCAGCAGCAGGCCGACAGCAGGCGCAAGCGTCACGCCGGAATGCATGACGGCGATGGAAAGGCCATCGAGACGTCCGGCCGGCCCGACAATCGGGAACCCGTCGGCAGGGGTCGGCCGGTAGCCGATGGTGAAAAAATCCAGTGCCAGAGCATCCACATCGTCGAGGTTTGCTTTCAGGCGGGAGAACAGCGCATCCGCGGTTGCCTGCTGATCCTCGCCGGGATCGCTGCCGCCAAAATCCGCGCCCGCAATGATCCGCCCATCCACCGTCTGGCGCATGTGCAGATCAGGGGTGATCACGATGCCGTTGAGCCGTTTCTGCATCGGCTTTGAATGAACGATCAGACCCGGCGGCGTCTCCATGGGCAGGGTCACCCCCGCAGTCTGCGCCAGGGCAGCGGCCCCCGCGCCCGCCGCGAGCACCACATGGTCGGCCTTCACTGCGCCGAACGACGTAACGACGCCGGCAATGCGCCCGCTCTCCTGGACGAGCCGTGTAACGTTTGCACCAACCAGCCGCCGTGCGCCGCGCGCCTGCGCCCCGGCCAGCATGCGCTGCGCCGCGGCAACGGGCTCAACGGCGCCCTCTTCGGCAATATGCACGGCCGCATCCGGCAGTCGCGCCAGATAAGGCTCGCGCGCGGCCACGGCTTGCCGGTCGATGCGCCTCACTCCATAGCCCCAGTGCCCATGCCGCGTGACGTAGGCCTCAAGTTCATCCGGCGATAAATCCCAGCTGATGCCGCCGCACCAGTTCACCCCGATGCCGGGCAGCTCATCGTGCAGGCGCTGCCAGCCTTCCATGGCATAGCGGCGGAAGCGGAAATAGAACTCGGGATTGCCCCAGCTGGCATTGATCCATGCAAAGGACGCAGCCGTGGCAACCCCGCCGCTTTGTTCGGCAACCACCGTGACAGCCGCGCCCTGCCGCGCCAGATGCCAGGCAATCGACGCACCGATAATTCCGGCACCGACCACGATCACATGTTTCTGTTTCGCCATGATTCATTCCTCTTGGAAAGGCCGGGACTCTCTGCGCAGGGGAATGACAGCATCATTTCCGGGCGAATGCCACCGCAAAGGCCGCAAATTTGTGATGGCGCACATCCGGTGATAGAAAGGTCCGCATGATGAAGGGCCAGTTCAGGATAATGCGCTGTACAACCGCGGGGGTGGATGCCGTCGCGGCGGCCACGCGGCACAGCTTTTCCCGGCACACACACGAACAGTACGGCATAGGCGTCATTCACCAGGGCGCGCAAAAATCCCTGAGCGGCCGGGGAATGGTGGAGGCCGGCCCCGGCGACATGATCACCGTCAATCCCGGTGAAGTGCATGACGGCGCGCCCATCGGCGATGCAGGCCGCTCTTGGAAAATGCTCTATTTCGATCCGTCCCTCATTGGCGCGGTGACCACAGATCTGCAGGAGCAGGGCGAAAGACGCGACGAATTTCCCCGGCCCGTCATCCAGGACGTGCGGCTGGCGCACCAGTTCGAGCGGCTCTTCACCGCCATGACGACCACCGGCATTCCCTCGACCATCCGGCAGGAAGAAGCGCTGCTGATTCTGCTTGCCGGCGTGTTTGATGAACCGGGCAATCCGCAGCGGGTTCCGGCAATACCCCGAGCCATTCGCCGTGCCCGCGACCTGATCGATGATCAGCCGGCACGCGCGGTGACATTGGAGGACCTTTCACGGGAGAGCGGTTTGAGCCGCTTTCAGGTGGTCCGTGCCTTCGCCCGCGCCACCGGCATGACACCGCATGCCTATCTGGTGCAACGGCGCATCGACCTCGCCCGCCGGATGATCGCCGGGGGATCATCTCTGGCGGAAGCTGCCATTGCCAGCGGCTTTGCCGACCAGAGCCATATGACGCGCACCTTCATCCGCAAATACGGCCTGTCGCCCGGCGCCTATGCCGACGCCATGAACTGAAGCCTTTCCTGCAATTTCGTTCAAGACGAACCCCGCCCGATCCGCTGTTGTGCGCCTTCCCGGGATGAAAAGGATTGCGCATGTCCAAGCAGGTTCAAGGTTATGTTTTTCTCGCACTCGCCATGGTGCTCGTCGGCAGCACCATCATTGCCAGCAAGGTGATTGCAGCGGGCTTGCCGCCCTTTACGGCAACAGCCCTGCGCTTTGCCGTCGCCTTCCCGATATTTCTGTTGCTGATGCGACTGACACGAACCAAGTGGCCGCGGCTTGACCGCTCTGCCTGGATCCTTCTCGTCCTGCAGGCAGGTGCCGGCAGCGTCGGTTACACGACCCTGCTGATATCCGGCCTCACACTGACCTCGGCAACGGATGCCGGCGTCATCATCGGGACGCTGCCGGTGGTTGCCGCAGCCATCGCCATTCTCGTCCTCGGCGAACGGCCGCACCGCTTTACCCTGGTCGCCATTCTGCTGGCGACAGCGGGCGTTGTCAGCATCGCCTTCCGCCCCGGCGAAAGCGGCACACACTCCCTGCCGGGCAATGCGCTGATCTTTGCGGCTGTCATCTGCGAGGGCCTGTTCATCCTGATCAACAAGCGCCTGAGGACGCCCATTCCGCCGCTTGCCCTTTCAACGCTGATGACAGGCCTTGGACTGGCAGTGGCCATCGTGCCTGCACTGTTCGAAATGCCATGGACGGGCGGCATGAGCATTGGATCATTCTGGGCTGTGATCTACTACGCCATTGTTCCGACGGTTGGCGGCTTCCTCTTGTGGTATGCCGGTGCCGCGCGGGTCAGTGGCGCCGAAGCCTCGCTCTTTACCGCCGTGGCGCCCGTCTCGGCGGTGGTATTCGCCGTCATCTTCCTCGGGGAAACCGTCAGCCGGAACCAGATCATCGGCATCGCCTGCGTGCTCCTGGCCGTTGGCGGCCTCGGACTGCAATCCCTGAAGCCGGTCAAATCCGCCTGAGCGCGGCAGCGAGTTCGGACAGGACCGCCGTCATGCGGTTGCTCCTTCTATGATGTCATAGCCGGTGTTGATGATGGTCCTTTCAGCCGGGCGTTCGCGGCTTTCCAGGAGCTTTTCGGCGGCGGTCTTGCCGATCAGGAATCGCTTGGAAAGAATCGTCGACAGCGGCAACGGCAAGGCCTGCCCGATATCGAGGCCGTTGAAGCCGAAAATGCCCAACTGTTCCTTCGGCGTAATCCCCGCATGCATGCAATGGAAGATGCCGCCCATGGCCATGTCGTCATTGGGGAAGACGACCACATCAAGCCCCGGCGCTTTCCGGAGGATCGCCTCAAGCAGATGGCGTCCAGCCATGGTGGAGCTGCCCCCCTGCACGCGCTCTTCGGCAACCAGCAGCAGACCGGCCTCTTTCAACGCGGCCCGCAAGCCATCATAGCGGGCGCGGGCGCGATCATCGCTGGCAATGCTGTGACCGGCATAACCGAAACGGCGGTAGCCACGCTGCACCAGATGTTTGCCGGTGTCATAGCCGGCTTGCCAATGCGACATGCCCACCGCGATATCAACCGGATCCCCATCGATGTCCATGAGTTCGGCGACGCGAAAACGCCCATGCTCCAGATGCCGCCGTGCGGTGGCCGTATGATGCAATCCTGCCAGAATCACCGCTGCAGGCTGCCATGCGAGAAAAGACAAGAGAATACGTTCTTCGATCACCGGATCGTAGTCGGTGACGCCGATGACCGGCTGAAACGCTGTTTCCGTGAGAGCTGTGTGGATGCCGCGCAGCACATCCGGAAACACAATATTCGACAGGGAAGGCAGCAGCACGCTCATCAGCGTGGAACCCGAGGAAGCAAGACTGCCTGCCGCCCGATTGGGAATATAGCCAAGTTCGGCGATGGCGGCGAGGACCTTCGCCCGTGTCGCGTCGGCGATCGGCCCCTTGTTTCGGACCACGCGAGAGGCGGTGATATCGCTCACACCGGCAAGCCGCGCCACGTCAGCCAAAGTCGGCGTGTCGGCATTCCTGTGCGCGTTGCGTTTGCGTGGCATGGCATGATCCCGGTGGGATTGAGCAGAATAATGATAGCGCTACCATAAATCGCTTGATGAATGCTAGTGAGTGTGCATAACTTTGTGTTAGCGCTGTCATAAGACCCGCCAGGGCTGGCAGGATAAGACGTTCTGGGAGGATCGGTTCTTGAGTTCAGCGGCAGGTATTGCAGGGATTGGCCGTGGCCCAACGGGGCTTGGCATGGCCTCTCCGCCACTGTGTCACTGCGAACCTCGCATCTTTTCCCTCGCGCATAGCGTTTGAACAAAACGGGCGGACTGCCCGCATGGCAAAGAGGTTGATTGCATATGCACGTACTGGTCATTGGCGCCGCCGGGATGGTGGGCCGCAAATTGCTGGACAGGATCGCGGCTGAAGAGGGTATCCTCGGCGGCGGCATCGACACGCTGACGCTGGTCGATGTGATCGAGCCGGTGGCGCCGCGCGCCCTCGCCGGTATTTCCACGACAAAAGCGGCCGACATTTCCGATGCCGGTGTTGCGGAACGACTGATCGCCGGCCGGCCCGACCTGATCTTCCATCTCGCAGCCATTGTGTCGGGGGAAGCGGAAGCGGATTTCGAAAAAGGCTACAAGGTCAATCTCGACGGCACACGGTTCCTGTTTGAAGCGATCCGGCTGGAAAGCGCCAAGGCACCTTATCGTCCGCGTGTGGTCTTCGCCTCCTCCATCGCCGTGTTCGGCACGCCCTTTCCCGACAAGATCGGCGACGAATTCTTCACCACGCCGCTCACCAGCTATGGCACGCAGAAGGCGATCTCCGAGCTGCTGCTGTCCGACTACAGCCGCCGCGGCTTTTTCGATGGCATCGGCATTCGCCTGCCGACCATCTGTATTCGTCCCGGCAAGCCCAACAAGGCGGCTTCGGGGTTCTTCTCCAACATCCTGCGCGAGCCGCTGGCGGGGCAGGAAGCCATTCTGCCGGTGGACGAGAACGTACGGCACTGGTTCGCCAGCCCGCGCTCCGCGGTCGGCTTTTTCGTGCACGCGGCAACGCTGGACCTCGAAAAAGTCGGGCCGCGCCGCAACCTTTCAATGCCCGGCCTTTCCGCCCTCGTCGGCGAAGAGATTGCAGCCCTGAAACGCGTGGCGGGTGAAAAGGCGGTCAAGCTGATCCGGCGCGAACCGGACGCGACCATCCAGAAAATCGTGGCCGGCTGGGCGACGGATTTCGACACGCGGCGCGCGGCCGCGCTCGGGTTCAAGGCGGAGACCGTCTTTGACGACATCATCAAGGCGCATATCGAAGACGAACTGGGCGGAACACTATGACCAATTATCAGGATTCAGGCAGGGGCAAGATTGCACTGGTGACCGGCGGCGGCACGGGTGTCGGCAAGGCGATTTCTGTGGCACTGCTCGGTGTCGGCTGGACCGTCGTCATCACCGGGCGGCGCAAAGACGTGCTCGATGAAGCAGCAAGGACACTGGCCGCCGAGACCAAGGGAACGGTCAAGCCCATTGTCTCCGACGTCAGCGACCCCAAATCCGTCGCCGCACTGTTCGAAGCCGTCAAGGCGGCCTATGGACGGCTGGACCTGCTGATCAACAATGCCGGGATCAATGTGCCGAATGTCGCCATGGAAGAGGTGACGTTCGAGCAGTGGAACGCCATTGTCGGCGCCAATCTGACCGGCGCATTCCTGTGCACACAGCAGGCGCTGAAACTGATGAAGGCGCAGACGCCGCGCGGCGGGCGCATCATCAACAATGGCTCGATTTCCGCAACGACGCCGCGACCGAATTCAGCGCCCTATACAGCAACGAAACACGCCATCACGGGTCTGACCAAGTCGACCGCGCTGGATGGGCGGCCCTTCGACATTGCCTGCGGCCAGATCGATATCGGCAATGCCACCACCGAAATGACGTCGAAAATGGCGGGCGGCGTGCTGCAGGCCAACGGCGAGACGGCAAGCGAGCCAACCATACCGGCGCACTATATCGGCGATGCCGTTGTCTACATGGCCGGTTTGCCGCTGGAGGCCAATGTGCTGTCGCTGACGGTCATGGCGACGAAAATGCCACTGGTCGGCCGGGGATAGTATTTTCGCGCGGTGTTTTGGGAGAAGCACCGTTAGGCACATTTCAGGGAGGAACAGGCATGGCATCAGTCGAATTCGCCAATGTCAGAAAATCATTCGGGACGCATCCGGTTATCAAGGGGGTTGATATCGAGATCGCCGATGGCGAGTTCGTCATTCTGGTCGGGCCGTCGGGCTGCGGCAAGTCCACGCTGCTGCGCATGCTGGCGGGGCTGGAGAATATTTCCGCCGGCGAGATCCGCATCGGCGGACAGGTGGTCAATGGTCTCGCGCCGAAGGAGCGCGACATCGCCATGGTGTTCCAGAACTATGCGCTCTATCCGCACATGACCGTTGCCGACAACATGGCCTTTTCGCTGACGCTGAAGGGTGCCGCCAAGGCCGAGATCGACAAGCGCGTCAAACCGGCAGCGGAAATTCTGGGCCTCTCCCACCTGCTCGACCGCTTTCCCCGGCAATTGTCCGGCGGCCAGCGCCAGCGCGTGGCCATGGGCCGCGCCATTGTCCGCGATCCGCAGGTGTTCCTGTTCGATGAGCCACTCTCCAATCTTGATGCCAAACTGCGCGTCGCCATGCGCGCGGAGATCAAGGAACTGCACCAGCGCCTGAAGACGACCACGGTCTATGTGACGCACGACCAGATCGAGGCCATGACCATGGCCGACAAGATCGTCGTCATGCATGACGGTATCGTCGAACAGATCGGGGCGCCGCTCGAACTCTATGACCAGCCGGCCAATCTGTTCGTCGCCAGCTTCATCGGCTCGCCCGCCATGAACATGATCAAGGGCAGGCTCGACCCGAATGATGCGCTGAAATTCGTGACGGAGAAGGGTGTTGTCCTGCCGGTGGCCAAAGCGCCGGAAAGCGCCAGAGGACGCGCCCTGATCTACGGCCTGCGGCCCGAGCACATGACGATTGCCGATGGCGGCATTCCGGCAAACGTCGTGGTGATCGAGCCCACCGGATCGGAAACCCAGATGATCATGCGCATCGGCGGCGACGACATTACCGGCGTGTTCCACCAGCGCATCAATGCCCGTCCGGGCGAGACGGTCGGCCTGTCGATCCACGCCGAGGCGACGTATCTCTTCGACGCGGAGAGCGGCAAGCGGCTCGTCTGAAAACCACCAAGCGGCACCTGCCAGTCGGGGAGCGTGTGCCGGTCATATAAGCCCCCGGAAAGCATGGGCCGGAAGCGGGAGACGTTCCGGACATGCTTGTGAAACCCCAAGGAGGAGCATCCATGACCATCAACAGACGACATCTTCTCGGCGCTTCTGCCGGACTTGTGGCCGCTGCCGGGTTGAACCGGCTGGGCCTTACTCCGGCCTTTGCCCAGGCCGCCCCCGCCTACAAGCCGGAAGCAGGTGCAAAACTGCGCCTGTTGCGCTGGGTGCCGTTCGTGCCGGCAGAAGAAGCCGCATGGCTTGCCAATACCAAGAAGTTCAGCGACGCCACCGGTGTTGAAGTGCGTATCGACAAGGAAAGCTGGGAAGACGTGCGCCCGAAGGCCGCCGTCGCCGCTAACGTCGGCTCGGGCCCGGACATGGTGATGAGCTGGTTCGACGACCCGCATCAATATCCCGACAAGCTGGTCGATGTCAGCGAGCTCGGCACCTATCTCGGCGGCGCCCATGGCGGCTGGTATCCGGGTCTCGAAGGCTATGCCAAACGGGACGGCAAATTCATCGCCCTGCCGCTCTGCGCCATCGGCAACGCCATCGTCTACCGCGACAGCCACATGAAGGCCGCCGGCTTCAGCGAATTCCCCAAGGACACGGCAGGCTTTCTTGAGCTCTGCAAGGCCATGCACGCCAAGGGCACGCCCGCAGGCTTCCCGCACGGCAAGGCCGTGGGCGACGGCAACAATTACGCGCACTGGCTGCTGTGGAGCCATGGCGGCAAGATGGTCGACGAAAGCGGCAAGGTTGTCATCAACAGCCCGGAAACGCTGGCCTCGGTGAAATATGCGCAGGAGCTGTACAAGACCTTCATTCCCGGCACGGAAAGTTGGCAGGACGTCAACAACAACCGCGCCTTCCTGGCCGGGCAGATATCGCTGACCGCCAATGGCGTGTCTGTCTATTATGCGGCCAAGAAGGACCCGGCGATGGCAGCCATTGCCGACGACATGCGCTCGGTCAATCTGCCCATCGGCCCGGTCGGCCAGTCGGTCGAGCTGCACCAGGCGTCCACGGTCTCCATTTTCAAGCACACGAAATATCCGGAAGCCGCCAAGGCCTATCTGCAGTTCATGTATCAGGCAGACAATATGAACGCCTGGATCGAAGGCGCCAGTGCCTATTGCTGCCAGCCGCTGAAGGAATATGCCGCCAATCCCGTGTGGACATCCAACCCCATCCATGCGGCCTATGCCAAGGCATCGGGCAGCCTGCGGCCGAACGGCTATGCTGGACCGCTCGGAACGGCATCGGCCGGCGTGATGGCCGACTATGTGCTGGTCGACATGTATGCCACCGCCGTGACGGGACAGATGACGCCGGAAGACGCCATCGCCCAGGCGGAAAAACGCGCCAACCGTTACTACAACGTCTAGCCAAAGGGTGGAGACCGGCAGGATGACAAAGAGCGTGAATACAGGATGCTGTGAAGGGAGTGATGTTCTTCACCCCCCTCTGTCCTGCCGGACATCTCCCCCACAAGGGGGGAGATCACATCGGCATCTGCACTTTTGCTTACCTCGCAGTGGCTCAGAGCTGATTGAAACAGCGGTGAAGGTTGATCTCCCCCCTTGTGGGGGAGATGGGCGGCAGCCCAGAGGGGGGTATTCCTTATGACAGCAACAACAAAGCCACCTTCAGCGCTCGGCGCGCTGACCCGGAACAATACGTTCCTGGGTTTCATGTTCCTGTTGCCGGCGGCGGTGTTCCTGCTGTGCTTTCTGACCTATCCGCTCGGCCTTGGTGTCTGGCTTGGCTTCACCGATGCCAAGATCGGCCGGGATGGGGTTTTCATCGGTCTCGACAATTACATAGCGCTTGCCAACGATTCCGTGTTCTGGATGACGGTCTACAATACGGTTCTCTATACCTTTATCGCATCGATCCTGAAGTTCGCGCTGGGCCTGTGGCTCGCGCTGATCCTCAATGAAAACCTGCCGTTCAAGTCATTCTTCCGCGCCATTATCCTGCTGCCCTGGGTTGTCCCGACGGTGCTGTCGGCGCTGGCTTTCTGGTGGATTTACGATGCGCAGTTCTCGATCATTTCCTGGTCGCTGATCAAGCTCGGCCTGATCGATACGCCCATCAACTTCCTCGGTGACCCCAACAATGCGCGGGCATCGGTCATCGCCGCCAATGTCTGGCGCGGCATTCCCTTCGTTGCCATTTCGCTGCTCGCGGGCCTGCAGACCATTCCGCAATCGCTGCACGAGGCGGCCTCGCTCGACGGCGCGACCGGCTGGCAGCGGTTCCGCTTCATCACCCTGCCCATGCTTACCCCCATCATCGCCGTGGTGATGACCTTCTCGGTGCTCTTCACCTTCACCGATTTCCAGCTGATCTACGTGCTGACCAAGGGCGGGCCGGTCAATGCCACCCACCTCATGGCCACGCTTTCATTCCAGCGGGGCATCCCCGGCGGGCAGCTCGGCGAAGGCGCGGCGATTGCCGTCGCCATGATCCCGTTCCTGCTCGCCTCGATCCTGTTCTCATTCTTCGGCCTGCAGCGCCGGAAATGGCAGCAGGGCGGACAGGATTAAGGGGGAGAACGACCATGAGCATTTCCGAACAGACCGCCACGGCGCCACTCACCGACGACGCGCAGGGCATGAGCTATCTCAACCGGCTGCCGCGGCGCATCGTCGTGCTCTATCTGCCGCTGGCCGTTTTCATCATCGTGTTGCTGTTCCCGTTCTACTGGATGGCAATCACGGCGGTGAAACCCAACTCGCAGCTGACGGACTACAACAATTACAGCCCGTTCTGGGTGGTCGGGCCGACACTCGACCATATCAAATATCTCCTGTTCGAGACCTCCTACCCCGGCTGGCTGTGGAACACACTCGTCGTCTCGGTCTGCGCGACCGTGCTGTCGCTTGCAGCCTCGGTCTTTGCCGCCTATGCCATCGAGCGCATCCGTTTCAAGGGCTCGCGTTCCGTCGGGCTCCTGATCTTCCTTGCCTACCTCGTGCCACCTTCCATCCTGTTCATTCCGCTGGCGGTGATTGTCTTCAAGTTCGGCATCTATGACAGCAAGCTGGCGCTGATCTTCACCTACCCCACTTTCCTCATTCCGTTCTGCACCTGGCTGCTCATGGGCTACTTCCGTTCGATCCCGTTCGAGCTGGAAGAAAGCGCGCTGGTGGACGGCGCATCGCGCTGGCAAATCCTCGTCAGGGTCATATTGCCGCTGGCGGTGCCAGGACTGATCTCTGCCGGCATTTTCGCCTTCACTTTGTCGTGGAATGAGTTCATCTATGCGCTGACCTTTATCCAATCCTCGGAGAACAAGACTGTCCCGGTCGGTGTCCTGACGGAGCTGGTGCGAGGGGATGTTTTCGAGTGGGGTTCGCTGATGGCAGGGGCGCTGTTTGGCTCGCTGCCCGTCGTCATCCTCTACTCATTCTTTGTCGATTATTACGTGTCCTCGATGACCGGCGCGGTCAAAGAGTAATTGGGGCGTGCCCCCATCCAGGAGTTGCTTTCATGACCACCAACAAAACCCCGAAAAAGCTTCGCTCGCAGGAATGGTTCGACAATCCTGACAACCCGGGGATGACGGCGCTCTATCTCGAGCGTTATCTCAACTACGGCCTGACACGGGCGGAATTGCAGTCGGGCAAGCCGATCATCGGCATCGCCCAGACCGGCTCGGACCTTTCACCCTGCAACCGCCATCACATCGAATTGGCCAAGCGGGTGCGCGACGGCATCATCGCGGCGGGCGGTATCCCGTTCGAGTTTCCGGTTCATCCCATTCAGGAAACCGGCAAGCGTCCCGGCGCGGCGCTCGACCGCAACCTTGCCTATCTCGGGCTGGTGGAAGTCCTCTTCGGTTATCCGCTTGACGGCGTTGTGCTGACCATCGGCTGCGACAAGACCACACCAGCCATGCTGATGGGCGCCGCCACGGTGAACATTCCCGCCATCGCCCTCTCCGTCGGGCCCATGCTGAACGGCTGGCACCGCGGCGAGCGCACCGGCTCCGGCACCATCGTCTGGAAATCGCGCGAAAAGCTGACTTCAGGCGAAATCAACTACGACGAGTTCATGGATATTGTGGCGTCGTCGGCACCGTCCGTCGGCTACTGCAACACCATGGGCACTGCGACCACGATGAATTCGCTGGCCGAAGCACTCGGCATGGAACTGCCCGGCGGCGCTGCCATCCCGGCACCGTACCGCGAACGCGGCCAGATCGCCTATGATACCGGCAAGCGCATTGTCGATATGGTGCGCGAAGACCTGAAGCCTTCCGATATCATGACGCGCGAAGCCTTTGAGAATGCGATCGTCATCAACTCGGCCATCGGCGGTTCGACCAATGCGCCCATCCATCTGAACGCGATTGCCCGCCATCTCGATATCGCGCTCGACAATGATGACTGGCAGACCATCGGTCATGACGTGCCGCTGCTGGTCAACCTGCAGCCCGCAGGGGAATATCTAGGTGAGGATTACCACCGCGCAGGCGGCGTGCCTGCCGTCGTGGCGGAACTGCTCAAGGCGAAGCGACTGCCGCACCCATCGGCGCTGACGGTCAACGGCAAGAGCATCGGCACCAATTGCGAGGGCGTGGAAAATCTCAACACCGACGTCATTCGTCCCTATGAGACACCGCTGAAGAAGAAGGCCGGATTCATCAATCTCAAGGGCAACCTCTTCGACAGCGCCATCATGAAAACCAGCGTGATTTCCGACGAGTTCCGCGAGCGCTATCTTTCCGATCCGGACGATCCGGAAGCGTTCGAAGGCATCGCGGAAGTGTTCGAAGGTCCGGAAGATTACCATGCGCGGATCGACGATCCGAAACTTGGCCTCGACGAGAACAGCATTCTGATCATGCGTGGTACCGGCCCCATCGGCTATCCCGGCGCGGCCGAAGTGGTCAACATGCAGCCCCCTGGCTATCTGCTGAAGAAAGGCATCCATGCGCTGCCATGCCTCGGCGACGGCCGGCAGTCCGGCACGTCCGGTTCGCCGTCCATCCTCAATGCTTCGCCCGAGGCGGCGGTCAATGGCGGCTTGGCACTGGTGCGCTCCGGCGACCACCTGCGCATCGACCTGCGCAAAGGCACCGCCAACATCCTCATCGATGACGAGGAACTGCAAAAGCGCCGGGACGACCTTTTGGCAGCGGGCGGCTACAAATATCCGGCAAGCCAGACGCCATGGCAGGAAATCCAGCGCGGCATGGTTGATCAGCTGGCGCAGGGCATGATCCTGAAACCGGCGGTCGGTTTCCAGCGCATTGCCCAGACCAAGGGACTGCCGCGCGACAACCACTGAGGCCAACCGTTCGGGAGGGAACATGGCGAACACCATCAGGCGCTATGAGGGGCGGCATGCGGTCATTACCGGCGGTGCTTCCGGCATAGGCTACAGGACGGCGGAGCGGATCGTGTCGGAAGGCGGCACGGTCAGCCTCTGGGACGTCGACGCAGCACGGATCGAGGAAGCAAAAGCCAGGCTCGGTGAGGGCGCGCATGGGCTGGCGCTTGATGTTTCCGACCCGGCGCAGGTGGAAAAGGCGGCGCAGGACACCGCCGCCAGCGCCGGCAGGATCGATATCCTCATCTGTTCGGCCGGGATCACCGGGCCGAACGCCAAGGTGGCGGATTATCCGATCGATCAGTGGAAACGGGTGTTCGATATCAACCTCAACGGCCTGTTCTACTGCAACCGCTTCGTCGTGCCGTTCATGCAGAAGAACGGCTATGGCCGCATCGTCAATGTTGCGTCCATCGCCGGCAAGGAAGGCAATCCGAACGCCTCGGCCTACAGCGCGTCGAAGGCGGCGGTGATCGGCCTGACGAAATCGCTCGGCAAGGAGCTGGTGCATGACGGCATCACCGTCAATGCCATTACGCCAGCCACCGTCGATACGCCGATCCTGCAGCAGCTCAAACCCGAATTCATCGACTACATGCTGTCGAAAATACCCATGCAGCGGTTTGGCACCGTCGATGAACTGGCGTCCCTGATCAGCTGGATCGCCAGCGAGGAATGCTCGTTCACGACGGGTGCCGTTTTCGACATTTCCGGTGGCCGCGCCACCTATTGATCCCCTCCCAATCAGAAAGGTTACTCCATGAAACTCGTGCGTTACGGTCCTGCCGGTCAGGAAAAGCCCGGGCTTGTCGACAAGGATGGCAAGGTCCGTGATCTCTCGGCTCATGTCGGGGATATCGCCGGTGAAGCGATCTCACCCGCAGGGCTGAAGAAGCTTGCAGCCATTGATCCGGCCTCGCTGCCCGAGGTCGCCGTCGACCGTTACGGTCCCTGCGTCGCGGGAACCGGCAAGTTCATCTGCATCGGCCTCAACTATTCCGACCATGCGGCGGAAACCGGCGCAACCGTGCCGCCGGAGCCGATCATTTTCATGAAGGCGACCTCGGCCATTGTCGGCCCGAATGACGATGTGGAAATTCCGCGCGGCTCGCTGAAGACTGACTGGGAAGTCGAGCTCGGCGTGGTCATCGGCAAGCACGCCAAATATGTCAGCGAAAACGAGGCGCTCGACCATGTGGCGGGTTATTGCCTGATCAATGACGTGTCGGAGCGGGCCTTCCAGGCCGAACGCCAGGGGCAGTGGACCAAGGGCAAAAGCTGCGACACATTCGGTCCCACCGGCCCGTGGCTGGTGACGAAAGATGAAGTGGCCGACCCGCAGAAGTTGAAAATGTGGCTGGAGGTCAATGGTCACCGCTATCAGAACGGCTCGACCGAAACGATGGTCTACGGCGTCAAATATCTCGTTTCCTACCTGTCGCAGTTCATGAGCCTGCATCCCGGCGACATCATCTCCACCGGCACGCCGCCCGGTGTCGGCCTTGGCCAGAAACCCAATATCTTCCTGAAGGCCGGAGATGTCATGACACTGGGCATCGAGGGGCTGGGCGAGCAGAAGCAGACCGTGGTTCAGGGCTGACAAGGAGCCGGTTTTCCTTACTATGAGAATCATCGCGCCGGATAACGGCGCGGTTTCATGGGCGTTGCGCAGCGTCCGAACGGTACTGGGAGGTCCATTCATGAGCATCGCAACGTCATCTGCCCATCCGCCGCAAAAGGCGCCGGCGGGCGCCAGCAAGGTCCGCTACATCATTCTTGCCATGTGCTTTCTTGGCATAACGATGAATTACCTCGACCGGGCCAATCTGAGCGTGGCACTGCCCTATATCGATGCCGAACTCAATCTTCAGCTGACCAATGCGGAAAAGGGTCTGATCTTCGGCGCCTTCTTCTGGGCCTATGACGGGATGATGCTCATTGCCGGCTGGTTCACCGACAAGGTCGGTTCACGCCGGTCATTCACCATCGCGGCGGTCTGGTGGTCGATCTTTACGGCGCTGACACCGCTGGCCACCAGTTTCTGGGGTTTTTTCGCCGTGCGCTTTGCCCTGGGCGCCGGTGAGGCCCCGGCCTATCCCAGCGCAACCAAGGCAGCCTCCCGCTGGTTCCCGAAGAGCGAGCGGGCCTTCGCCACGGCGGTGATCGATTCCGGTTCACGTGTCGGCACGGTGCTTGCCTTGCCGATCGTTACGGGAATTATCGCCCTGACCACCTGGCATTATTCCTTCGCCATCCTCGGCGCACTCGGCCTTGTCTGGGCGTTCTTCTGGTATGTGATGTACCGCGATCCGGCAGAACACACCGGCGCCAATGATCTCGAGCGTCAGTACATCACCGACAATGGCGGACGCACCGATGCAACCGACGATGCGGAAGCGGTCAAGATTCGCTGGATCGACCTTTTCCGCTACCGCACCATCTGGGGCATGATGATCGGATTTTTCTGCCTGAACTTCGTCATCTATTTCTTCCTCACCTGGTTTCCGGACTATCTGAAGAATGCCCGTGGCCTCAACCTGGCGGAGCTTGGTACATTCGGCATGATTCCGGGCCTGACTGCGGTGGTCGCCGCATGGAGCGCAGGCGCTTGGGCGGACCGGGCGATCCGCGGCGGTGCCGACGTCACGGCCATTCGCAAGCTCATCATGGTCGGAGGCCTGCTGGGCGGCGCGGCCATTCTCCCGGCGGCACTGGTCTCATCGCTTTACATGGCACTCATCTTCCTGGCGATTTCCTACAGCAGTCTCGCCGTAGCCGCCACGGCCATCTGGTCCCTGCCCGCCGATGTGGCGCCCAGTTCCCATCACGTCGCATCCATCGGCGGTATCCAGAATTTTGCCTCGAACATTGCCGGCATCATCAGCCCGTTCCTGTTCGGCGCACTGCTTGACCGTTTCCACGGCAACTATACGCCCTCCTTCGCCATGGCAGCCTTCATGGCGCTGGTCGGCGCGTTCACCTATGCCTTTGTGGTCGGCCGTGCAGAACCGTTGCCCGTGCTTCCGCCAAGAACCTGAGATGGAGAAGGACATCCCCCTCCGTTCCTGCAGCGCCGGTCAGTAATCTCTTTCGAAGAACACGCCGGCGCCAGAGTCACCATCGCTGCCGACGGAGCCCTTGGCCTTCAGCTGCGGCGTCACGTCGAGATTGATCGTGCCCTTGGTCTTGCCGCCGGCACCCGCTTCCACGCCAAGATAGACATTGTCGCGGATATAGCGCCCGGCCTTGACACCGGCATTGCCTTCGCTGTCCGTCGTCACATCGAGATCGTCGAGGCCAGTGCCTTTGCGCAGGCTGTCGAGCAGGGATGAGTTCGATCCGCCGGCCAGTTCGGCCGCGGCGGCTGCCAGCCGCGCAATCTGCAATGGCGACAATTCACTGATGGAACGGTTGAAGATCAGGCGGGCAAGGACTTCGTCCTGCGGCAATTCCGGCTGCGACGAGAACGCGATCTGCAGATCGGATACCCGCCCCTTGACCGTGACATTGACGGTAATGTCGCTGCTCTGGGTGCTCGCGACGAAATTGAGTTCCGGGTTGAGATCCCCGACCAGCGTGACCTGGCCTTCGGTGAAGGTGATACGCTGCCCGAGAATTTCAAGGCGCCCGCGCACCAGGTCGAACGCACCGACCGGCTGGATATCGGTTGCGGGGCCAGTGAGCCGCACTGAGCCGCCGATCTCCGTATCCAGACCCCGGCCGCGCACGAAGATCTTGTTGGGCGCTGTCACATTGATATCGAGCCGCACCACACTGGGCCGCGCGGTGGGTGTTGCCGTGGCGGGTTGGTCGGCCTTGGCGCGCTTCAGCGTCGTGGCGACGGCCTTCGGCGTCTTCTTGTGCTTGACGTCGATGACCGCCGACGAACCGCCAAAGCTTTCGGGAACGCTGATTTCCGCACGGTCGACATTAATGTTGCCGGAAATCACGGGATCGCGCGTCAAGGGGCCGTTGACGCCGAGCGCACCGGTCAGCGTGGCGACGACAAGATTGCCGTCGGCATAGCGGGCCTTGTCGAGCTTGATCTGGATGTTGGCGGGGAAATTGGCCGCTGCATCGGTGGAGATGGTGCCCGTGGCGCTGACGGTACCGCCGGTGGAAAGCCCGGCATTGAGCGTGCGGATGGTGACGGTCTGTCCTTCCATGCTGCCAAGCAGGGTAATGCGCTGCAGCCGCAGATTGGTTTCGGGATCCACCACTTCGGCACCATTGGCCGAGAACATGCCGCGGATCAGCGGCTGCTGGAAGCTGCCGGAGACGGATGCTGTGACGTCAATATTGCCCTTTGCCTGCGTGCCGCGATCGGCAAGGAAGCGGTTGGCCAGGGACAACGGGATATTGCCCGTTACATTGATGCCAAGCCCGTTTCCGGAAACCGGCACATTGCCATTGGCCGACACGGTGAAACCCTGCGGCCCGTCAGCCTTGGCCGAGGCCAGCGTCAGCGTATCATTGGCAAAGCGGCCGGCGGCGGTCAGCTGCAACGGCGACAGACCGGCGTCCTGCAAAGGCTTGGCGGACAGGCCCGACCCCTTCAGGTCAAACTCCGCATTGGGCTTTTGCACCGTGCCGGTGATGCGGCCCCTGCCGGTGACGTTGCCTGCCAGGTTCTGATCCTTGACGACGCCATTCAGAGCGCGCAACGGCAGGTTGCCGAGTGTCAGATCGACGGCAAGCTGTCCCGGCGTCAGCGGAACCGAGCCTTTGGCCGACGCATCGAGCCCGTTTGCACCAGTCAGGCGCGCATCGACATTGAGCTGATCGGTGGTCGATGTGCCCTTGGCGTCCAGATTGAGGCCGTCCAGTCCGGCCTTTTTCAGCACGGCGGCGGTGATCGCACGGGCCTGCACATTGAAGTTCACGTCGGGCTTGTCGCGCGTGCCGCCGATCCTGGCGGTGCCATTGACTTCACCGCCCAGTCCCAGATCGGGCTTGACCGCATTGGCGACATCGAGCGGCAGCTTTTCGATGGCAACGGCAAGGTCCAGCTTCTCGGCGACATCGCCGCGGATCGTGACCTTGCCCTTGCCGATATCCAGAATGATATCACCGAAGGAAACATTGCTGTCGGCGACATTGATGGCGGCCGGCTGGACCAGCCGGGCGGCAAGCGCGCCACGGGTCAGGTCCGCATTGGCGAGCGACAGGAGAAAGCCCTTTTCCGTCGGTTGGAGCGAACCGCCAACGGATGTCTTCGCACCATTTTTCAGCGCGGCGTTCAGCTTGAAATCGGTGGTCTTGCCCTGTTGCGCGGCCTGGGCATCGAGGGTTGAGATATCGACACCACCGGCCGAAACCGTGGTGGCCGTGATCGTGCCGTTGGCGGACGGAACCTTGAAGATGTTCTGGGCGGCCAGCACAATCGCCGCCTTGCCGACGATGACATTGTTGGCCTTCAGCCCGTCAATATCGCCCTTGATGTCGATGTTCTGGCTCTCCTCATCATGGCTCAGCGCAATGGCGGCGTTCGCCTTGCCGGTCGCCTCCATGAGGAACAGGGCTGCGGCCGTCGACGCATCGCTGGACGCGAGGGTCAGGTTGCCCTGAAGCAGCCCCTTCTTGTCCTGGGTGACATCACCGCGCAGCCGCGTGCCGCCGGCAATGAACTGGATATTGCTCAGGCGTTTTTCGTCCTTGCGCAAGGCAAGTTCCGTGGCAAGATCGGCCCGCACGCCGTCGAGGAACGCCAGACCGGACACCTTGCCGTCCAGAGCATCCTTGAGCAGAAGTCCGTTGAAGGAGAACGCGCCTTCGCTGAGCTTCCGCCCGGAAAGTTTGCCATCCGGAACCCCGGCATTAAAGGCAAGAGCGATGATGCCCTCACTGCCGCGCGCGCTGCCCTTGACCTTGAGCGCGCCGCTGGTCTTTTCCGACAGGAGCGCGAGGTTGGTGAGATCGAGACCGAAATCGAAATTGGCAGCGCCCGTGGCAAAGGTGCCATTGGCAGTCACCAGCGTCTGCGGGTTTTCGACCCGGAAGTTCCTGGCGCTCAGACCCGCTTCGCCGCGCGCAAGGCCGCCGGTGATACGGGTTTCGCCCTCAAGCACGCGATCCGCCGCATCAATGCCAAGCGTCATGCCGGTTGCATGGCCATCCAGCATCAGATTGAAGCCACCCGTCAGCGCTTCGACAGCACCATTGGCCTTCAGATCGAGCGCGCCGGCGAGATCGCGTCCGGCAAGTTCGGAAAACGGTGCGATGCTCGATGCCTTGACCAGGATATCGCCGTTATAGATGAACTTGTCGATGGTGCCGGCCAGCGCCGTGCTGAAGCCGTTGGCGGCAACCAGCGCCTGTTTGAGATTGACCGGCGTACCAGCCTTCCAGTCGCCGTTGATCTTCAGCTGGATCAGGTCGCCCAGTGCCTTGGCGATATCGGCGCGCTTGGCCGTGATGCCGGAGACATTGCCGTTCACATCATAGCTCAGGGAACGGGCGGCCGGGTTGTCGAGATTTTCCGCCAGGCCTTTGGCAACGAGATTGACCGTTTTGGCGGCAAAATTGTTGGTGGTGAGGTTGGTAACGTCAAGCGTGCTCGACCAGTCATTGCCGGCACTTGCCCCGAACGCAACCGCCAGCACAGCCTTGTCGACGGTTGTCTGGCCGCCCGCAACCGGCAGAATGACCTTCTTGCCGCTGGGATCGGCAATCGAGGCGTCCACCTTCAGGCGGCGCAAAAATCCATCGTTGGTTGTATCGGCTGTCGCATCGACCGCAAGGGCAGCGCTCTTGATGTTCAACCGGTCAAGCGAAACACCGCCGGCATCGCGCACCACGCCATTGACCGCCAGCGCGGTATCGTTGCCGAAGAAATCCCGGAAGAGCGGCGGAACCAGCATGGCAATCGCGCCATCGACGGTTGTCTTGAACGCAAGTCCCTCGCCCTGACGGTTGATCTGCGTGCTGCCGGTGAGAACGCGCTTGCCCGCGGCATCGAGCGTCAACTGCAAGGCAATATCGCTGAGCGGGCCCGATCCCTTCAGCGAAAGTGCGACTGGCGGCCTGCCTTCAATATTGAGAAGATTGGCGGCAATACCGTTCTGCGGTTCATTGAGCGACAGATCCAGGTCGAGCTTCTGGCTTTCCTTGGCATAGGCCGCCTTGATCGCAAAGGTGCCGCCCGGGCCGTCAAGGCGCTGCACCTTGAGGTTCGAATCCAGGGAGCCGCCATCGAGCGTCAGGCTGCCCGCCAGAGAGATTTCCGACTTCAACCCGAAAATACTGTCGCCGAAGGCAACGCGTCCTACCTGCAAATCCTGCAGGATGACCGCAAGCGGCAACTCCGGCAGACTGAAACCCTTGGCTTCGGGTGAAGGCAGGCTGCTGGTGTCCGGCAGCGGCTTGCGCATGACATCGATGCGCTCCGCGCCGAGGCTGTTGATATCCAGACGCCCGCGCAGCAACGCCAGACGGCTCCAGACAATTTTCGCGTTGGTAATGCGCAGCCAGATTCCTTCACGGTCGGCAATGGTGATGCTGCCAATATTGGCTTCCGACGACAGCACGCCCTGAATGTCGGAAATGGAAATCTGGCGATTGGGTGTCGACAGCTGTTCCTCGACGAAGCTGAGGAAATAGGACTTTTCCGCCTCGGCGCTATCCTGCGCGAAAGCCGGTGCTGCAAAAAGCATAAGGAATATGACTGCGAAAATCCGGGTCAAAACGCCTGTCCTATACCAACGTAGAATGCAAAACTCGGGTCGTTTGTCCGCCGGTCGAGCGGCATGGCCACATCGAGGCGGATCGGGCCAAGGCCCGTATTGTAACGAATGCCGGCACCAACGCCCACACGCAACTGCTGGGCAAAATCGGGGAAAGACTCTTCACCCACATAGCCCGCATCGACAAAACCGACGGCACCGATGGTGTTCGTGATCTTGGCGCGCGCCTCCACGGATCCCTCGACCAGTGACCGCCCGCCGATCACATAGCTTGTGCCGTTGCGCTCGACATTGACGCCGATGTTGCGATAGGCGTAGCCGCGCACCGAACCGCCGCCACCGGCAAAGAACAACTGGTCCGAAGGCAGTTCGGCAATTTCTGCGCCGACAATCGTGCCGAGTTTCAGGCGGCTGGCGAGCACGAACCGGTCGTCCTTGCCGAAGCCGAAATAGGTGCGGCCCTCCGCCGTGAATTTGGTGGCGAAGTTGCCATGCTCGATCTCGTAGAACGGCGACAGCAACCCTTCCAGAAAATAGCCGCGCGCCGGATCGACCTTGCTGTTGCGGCTGTCATAGGTGAGGCCGCCCAGCAGACCGACGGTGAGAAAATCGCGCGTGCCGAAGAAATCGTCCTTGAACTGCGATTTGGAAACATTGGCCGTAAGCCTGCCAGAGAGCTCATCGGAGAAAATCTGGGTGAACCCGGCATCGGCCGTAATCGACGTCTGCGTGTAGGCATCGAGCACCTTGCGCTCGCCAATCAGCGAGGCGATGAAATCGGTATCAGGCGTATAAACGCCAGGCTTGGTGAAACTTGCACCCAGCAGATAGCTGTATTCCGAGGGATCGTAGGACTGACTGCCGATGCCGCCGATCTTGGCGTCAATGCGCAGCCGTTCCGCCCGGCCGAAGAGGTTGCGGTGCAGCCAGTATGTCTCAAGACCGAGACCGTCCAGCGTCGAATAACTGCCGCCAACGCCGAAGCGGCGCAACTTCTGTTCCTGCACCGCCACGGTGATCGGCAGCAGGCCGTTGCTATCAATTGCATCGCCTTCCTCGATCCGAGCCGAGCGGAAGACTTCGAGGCGCGACAGCCGTTTCTTGGCTCTCTCGATTTCGTCGGGATCGTATTCCTGTCCCGGCTGCAGGCCGGTGATGAACGCCACGAATTCCGGGTCCATGCGCTCGGTGCCCTTGACCTGCACCGGTCCAAAACCAGCCTTGGCACCGGGATCGGCATCGATGGTCGCGTCAACCCGGTTGGTCTCGTGGTCGGCAATAACTTCCCGGCTGACAATTCTGGCTTTTGGATGCCCCTGCTGGCGCCAGGCATCGACCACCAGCCGCTCAGCTTTGACGATGGCTGTCGAGCGGGCGATCTCGCCAGCGATGTAGCCCTGTTTCTCCGGGCTTTCGACAAAGTCTTTCGGGTCGAGCGTCGGCGGCGCCATGTTCTTGACCCGGGCCGACGCAAACAAGAATTGTGATCCGGGATCGACTGAAATGACCACCTTGGCCGGCTTGGACAGCACGGCATCCGGCGGAATATCGCTCGCCTCCTTGCCATCGACCTGAATGCTGATGGTGCCGCCATAGCGGCCGTCCGCATAGAGCGCACCAAGGATGCGGCGGTAGTCTCCGCGCGCCTTGGCGAGCAGTCCCGCCGCACCGGAGGCAGGCTTGTCCTTGTCGGCAAACAGGCTCGATGCGCCCTCCACGAGCGCCTTGGTTTCATCGCTTGTCGAAGCAGCGGTTTCAACCGTGTATCTCTGCGGATCGGCGATGACCGAATCCGGATCGTCCTCCTTCTTGGCACCCCAGAGATGAACGCCGAAAAGATCAAAGGCCTGGGCAGGCGAGACAAGGGCCGTAAGGGCCAGCAATGCGGCACCGAAACAACTGGCCTGTGGGCGCTTCAAGTCCATCAACCAGCAAATTCCCTACACATCAATAAACACAAGGATACACTGCAGGGACCGTGCGCACGCTGCCTGCAATTGATAAAATTCGCCCTTCGAGCTTAAGAAAACGATAACATGCCGGGAAAAGCTGGCCAACCCGCAATGGCACCTGATCGGCCATGCAACCCGGCATTAGTGGCCATATCGCCACAAAACCGCGATACAAGCGCATTTAAACGCCAATCACTTTTTATGTGCCGCGCGCAATAGTTCGCCTGAAGCCAAACCCATTTCCACCCGCATCGCTGAATGACACATTTGCGTTTTCAAGTGCCGCAACTCTTAAAGTGCACGCTGCGCACTAATTATTGACAAAGTGCATGTTGTGCACTATTTTATCGAAAGCTATTTTAAAAATGCCAACCATTGCCAGAATTGGAAAAATACTCATCCGGATGTTTGCTGACGATCATAACCCGCCGCATTTCCACGTTGTGACCCCGGATTATCAAGCGCTCATCAGAATTTCAGATTTTTCCACCATTGGCGGCTGGGTACCGTCGAGCATTCGTCAAACGGCATTGCAGTGGGCTTCGCAGAACAAGGAAAGGCTCGAACGTGAGTGGGACAGGCTTAGAGAACGATGACATCATCAATGTCGGGTTGCCGCTACCCCGCATCAGAGACGTTGTTCCGCTGGATGGGCGTAAGGTTGCCGTCACATGGCGCTCGGGTGAAACGAAGATCGTGGATCTTGCTCCCGCCTTTGCCAGTCGCCGTGTCTACATACCACTGCGGGAAAATGACGACCTGTTCAGTACCGTGCGCGTCAGTGAATATGGCGAGGCGATCGAATGGACGGATGAGCTGGATTTTTCAGCGGTGTGGATTGCGCGCCTCCCCCCGGTGACATTCGACAATCAGGAATTCAGAACTGCCATGGATGAGCTTGGCATGAGCCTTGATGGCATGGCGGCAGCGCTTGAAGTCTCACGCCGCCTGATCGCCGATTTCCGTAGAGATAAGCCCATTCCACGGCACATCGCGCTTGCCACCCGCTACCTGGTCGAACACCATAAAAAGGGAACCTGAGGCAACAGGCACTCCTTTGCGTGCAAGCCGGTTTATTCTGCTGCGGCGAGCCAGCCGCCCTGCGGGCTAGCATTGACGGGCATGGCGGCGCTGATGTGCCCGGCGACGATTTCAGCCGTGGCGGCAGACAGTGTCCAGCCGAGATGGCCATGGCCGGTGTTGTAGAACACACCGGGCCGCTTGCCCGCGCCGACACGCGGCAGCATGTTCGGCATCATCGGGCGCAGGCCGGCCCACGGCACCACATTGGACGTGTCCATGCCCGGGAACAGGTCGCGGCTCCAGTCGACCAGCGGCTTGACCCGGTCGTGGCGAATGTCGCGGTTCTCGCCATTGTATTCGGCTGTACCGGCTACACGCAGGCGCCCCGCCCCAAGACGGCTTGTGACGATCTTTGCATCATCGTCGAGCAGGCTCACCCATGGCGCCGACTCCTGGCTCCCGGCATCGTCCAGATTGACGGTGATCGAGTATCCCTTGACCGGATAGATATTGACGCGGTCGCCGAGCTGGGCGGCAAATTTGCGGCTGGCAATGCCGGCGCAGATGACGATGGCGTCAAAACGCTCCGTCTCCGCCTTAGCATCGGCAACGGAGGCCCTGTTCCATGCAACCACAACGCCACCGGTGCCATGCTTCAACTCCGCCACATCAGCGTCGCCAATGAAGCGCACGCCATAGCGGATGGCAGCAGCGGCAAGGCCGCGGGTGAATTTGTGGATATCGCCGGTCGAATCGGATGGCGTGAAGAACCCGCCATAGAAGGAACCGTTCAGGGCCGGTTCGATGCTGCGGATTTCCTCGTTGGTGACGGCGCGGCGATCGAGACCGCCGGCCTCCAGCAGTCTGTTGACCTTGACGGCGTGGTCATAACCATATTTCGAGCGGTAAATATGCAGGATCCCGCGCTTTTCCAGGTCGAAATCGATCTTTTCATCCGCAGCGATTTCGAACATGCGCTTGCGCGCTTCAATGGCGAGCCTGGTGGTGGCGATGGTATTTTCTTCGTAGTGCGGGATGTTCATGACGAATTCCGCCATCCAGGAATATTTGTGCCAGGAGGGTTTCGGGTTCATCAGCAGCGGCGCATCCTTGCGCAGCATCCACTTCATGCCTTTAAGCACCGTGGACCAGCTGTTCCACACCTCCGCATTGGATGCGGAGAGCTGACCGCCATTGGCGAAGGATGTTTCCATGGCCGCATAGCGGTTGCGGTCGAACACGGTGACGGAATAGCCCTGGCGGGCAAGCGCATAGGCAGTCGTCACGCCGGTGATACCGGCGCCGATAATGGCGATATGGGTCATGATAAAACGGGCCTCAAGCAACACATGGTTTCAGTTTCGCCGTTGACAACGGCACGAAACCCCATCTGTCACGGAACCTGAGAGCTTGGCCCTTTGAGCGCCCGCCGGATGTTTGTCATCCGTGTCGTCGGCGCCTTTTTCCGGTCATGCAACCGGGCAGGGCTTTCTCCTTCGGTGGGTACGACTGTTCAAGCCATACCTCTCTCCAGATGTTCTAGACTATTCTGGTCCTTTTGCCTGAGAGTTTCCGGGGCGGTTGCTCCATCGGCGCCGGTTTTACCGGTCTCTCCCAGATAGTCTGTGCGAACGCGGGGATATATATCGCAGTTGCGAGACGAGAACAACTGGCTAAGAAGCGTCGCAGCAATTATGCTGACTGAAAATCGCCCAGCCTTCCGGAGGAATTTATGAAGCCTGTCTTTCTGCAACTGCAATGCGCACCCGGCAAGACATACGAAGTTGCAAAAACCCTGTTCGAGCGTGAAATCGTCTCGGAGCTTTATTCGACCAGCGGCGAGTTCGACCTTCTGGCCAAGATCTACATTCCGGAAGATCAGGATATCGGCAAATTCATTAACACCAACGTGCTCGATATATCAGGCATTGCGCGATCGCTGACAACGCTGACCTTCACCGCGTTCTGACAGGCCCTCGGCGGGGCGAGACATTACGTCCCGTTTCATGCGCCCGGTATCTGCCTTATGTAATCAATGCAATGAAACACGCCCCTTCAAGGCAATAAAATTCCATTCTTTTGCCATGGAAGCACTTTTTCTGTAAGAGATGCTCCCTCGCCCGTCATCAGCAGGATTTTCGACAATGCCTCCTTATCGTTCACGCACAACCACACATGGCCGCAACATGGCAGGAGCCCGCGGGCTCTGGCGCGCGACCGGCATGAAAGACGAGGATTTCGGCAAGCCGATCATCGCCGTGGTGAACTCGTTCACCCAGTTCGTGCCCGGCCACGTCCACCTGAAGGATCTCGGCCAGCTCGTGGCGCGCGAGATCGAAAGCGCCGGCGGCGTCGCCAAGGAATTCAACACGATTGCCGTGGATGACGGCATCGCCATGGGTCACGACGGCATGCTTTATTCCCTGCCGTCGCGTGAAATCATCGCCGACAGCGTCGAATATATGGTCAACGCCCACTGTGCGGATGCCATGGTCTGCATTTCCAACTGCGACAAGATCACGCCCGGCATGCTGATGGCAGCGCTGCGCCTCAACATCCCCGTCGTTTTTGTCTCCGGCGGACCGATGGAAGCGGGCAAAGTCGTCTGGGAAGACAAGGAAAAGAAGCTCGACCTGGTCGATGCCATGGTTGCGGCCGCTGACGACCGCATTTCCGACGAGGAAGTGAAGGCCATCGAGCGCTCGGCCTGCCCGACCTGTGGTTCCTGCTCCGGCATGTTCACCGCCAATTCCATGAACTGCCTGACCGAGGCACTCGGCCTTTCCCTGCCGGGCAACGGTTCGACGCTCGCCACCCATGCGGACCGCCGCCGCCTCTTTGTCGAGGCCGGTCATCTCGTGGTCGATCTCGCCCGCCGCTATTACGAACAGGACGATGAAACGGTTCTGCCGCGCTCCATCGCTTCGTTTGCCGCCTTCGAAAACGCCATGACCCTCGATATCGCCATGGGCGGCTCGACAAACACCGTGCTGCATCTGCTGGCCGCTGCGCATGAAGGCGAAGTCGACTTCACCATGAGCGATATCGACCGCCTGTCCCGCCGCGTTCCCGTCCTGTGCAAGGTGGCACCGGCCGTTGCCAATGTGCACATGGAAGATGTGCACCACGCGGGCGGTGTCATGGGTATTCTCGGCGAACTCGACCGCGCCGGTTTGCTTGATACATCCGTCTATTCCGTACACGCAGCCAATCTCGGCGCGGCGCTCGACCGCTGGGATGTGGTGCGCAGCAAGAACCCTTCCGTGCATGATTTCTTCAAGGCGGCACCGGGCGGCGTCCCCACACAGGTCGCCTTCAGTCAGGAACGCCGCTTTGCCGATGTCGATCTTGACCGCGAAAAGGGTGTCATCCGCAATCTTGAACACGCCTATTCCAGGGATGGTGGTCTGGCCGTGCTCTACGGCAATCTGGCGGAAGACGGCTGCATCGTCAAAACCGCCGGTGTTGACGACTCGATCCTGAAATTCTCCGGTCCCGCCCGCATTTTCGAAAGCCAGGACAGTGCTGTTCTCGGCATTCTCAATGGCGGCATCAAACCGGGCGACATCGTGCTGATCCGCTACGAAGGACCACGCGGCGGACCGGGCATGCAGGAAATGCTCTATCCGACCAGCTATCTGAAATCGAAGGGTCTCGGCAAGGCCTGCGCACTGATCACCGATGGCCGGTTCTCCGGCGGTTCATCCGGCCTTTCCATCGGCCACGTTTCACCGGAAGCGGCGGAAGGCGGCCTGATTGGTCTGGTTGAGGATGGCGATATTATCGATATCGACATTCCGAACCGCGGGATTCATCTGGCCGTCGACGATGCCATCCTGGCCGAACGCCGCGCAAAAATGGAAGCCAAGGGCACCGCTGCTTGGAAGCCGGAAGAAAAGCGCAAGCGCAAGATCACCACGGCTCTGCGCGCCTATGGCGCCATGGCAACCAGTGCTGCCCGGGGTGCCGTGCGCCAGATTCCCGAGGACTGGAACTGATCGGGGTTCAACGGATACCTACTGGAAGCGGGCTTCCAGTAGGTCGATATCCCGCACCATTTTTGTGGCAATGCTGCTTTCAAGCCGCCTTGCCCGAACCAGGCGGTGAATTTCCTGCCGTTCCGCCCGAAGCGCGGTGATGCGCAGCAGCTTCTCGATCTCCTCGCTTCGCGCCACCTCTTCGCGCTCTTCCCCGAGCTGCATGCGCCCGTCAATACGCTTGCGGTAAAGCTCCATGATGTGGTTGGCGACATCCGTATAGATATCGGCGTCAGCGCGACCCGATGCCAGGCTGTGCTGGGCCCGTTCGATCGCCATAATTGCGGCTTCCGCGGCAGCGATACGGGCATAATCCTCTTCGCGCTGGTTTGAATCCTCGATGGGCAGGTCGATGTTGCGCAGCAGGCGCGGCAGGCTGACGCTGGCCATGACCAGCGACAGGATGATCACACCGGTGGCGAGGAAAATGACGAGATCGCGGGCCGGAAACAGCGAGCCATCGTAAAGGAACAGCGGCAGTGTCAGGATACCCGCAAGGGTGATGGCACCGCGAACGCCGGCAAACGACATGGCGGCGATCAGCTGCCAGCTTGGCTTGACCACGGCCTCACCCTGCCTGCGGCGCTGCGCCATGGTTACGCGCCACGAGACCCAGACCCAGAGAAAGCGCAGGGCAGCCAGAGCGGCATAAATGACGACGACATAGACCAACAGCCACCAGGGGCTGGTCTCGCCGTGCCGCACATTCTCGACGGCACCGGAGAAAATGCCGGGCAGCTGTTCGCCGAGCAGAACGAAGATGGCGCCATTGGCGGCGAACTGCGCCGTATCCCACACCGCGGTGCGGCGCACGCGGGTCAGCGCCATGGACTGGGCCGTGTTCTCGGCATAGCTCATGGTGATACCGGCGGCTACAGCGGCAAGGATGCCCGAGGCATGCACATGTTCGGCCAGCAGGTATGCGCCGAAGGGGATGAGCAGGCTGATGAGAATCTGCGAGCCGCTCTCCTCACCGAGCTTGCGGGCGAGGAATGCCTTGCCGCGCGTGACGCCAATGGTCACGCCGATACCGATGGCAATGCCGGCAAAAGCAAGCCAGAGGAACGTAAAGAACGCCTCGGTGATCGAGAAGCTGCCGGTCAGCATCGCGGCCACGGCAAAACGCATACAGACGAGGCCGGACGCATCGTTGAGCAGGGATTCCCCTTCGAGAATATGCATCATGCGCGAGGGAATCGGCACGCGCGCCGCAATGGCGGAAACAGCGATCGGATCGGTCGGCGAGACGATGGCCGCCAGCGCGAAGGCCACCGGCAGGGGTACCGACGGGATCATCCAGTGCACGAAGAAGCCGACACCGATCACCGTGAAGATGACAAGGCCGAGCGCCATCTCCAGAATGATGCCCTTGTCCCGGAAAAGACCCTCCTTGGGGATGCGCCAGCCATCGAGAAACAACAGCGGCGGCAGAAACAGCAGGAAGAAAATGTTGGGATCGAGCTGCACACGGATGCTGGTAACCGAGGCAATCGCTGCGCCAAGCCCGATCTGCACCAGCGGCAGCGGTACGGCCAGAGGCAGCACGCGCACGATGGAGTCACTGACCACAACGGCCAGAAGCATCAGCAAGACGATGGTGATTGTTTCCACGGCGAATCCATTTTGATTGTCGGTGCAGGATGAAGGAAAGGCCGGTGCTTTGTCGAGGCGAACCTTGGCAACTTTGCGCCCAGATCGTGCCGATTGGGTGAATTGGCGGCAAAGCACGACAATTCCGCGACAATCAATTTTACGTTTACGTCAATGTAATACTTGCAAGCGCACCGCCTATCGCCATAGATAGAATTGTTGAGTAGCATGTTTAGGGTTGGAGGACCGTGGGCCAGCTACAAGGAAACCATCAGGGGAGGTTAATGTGGCAAAACAGACAACGCCGGTAAAAACATCCGTGACAGCCAAGCGCGCCACTGCAAAGGCAGCGCCAGCCAAAACGGCGAAACCCGCCGCCACGACTGCCAAAGCCGCCGCGAACAAACCAGCCGGTGAGGTCAAGACAACGAAAGCCGCCAGTGCGGCGAAACCCGCTGTGGTAAAGACGGCTGCCAAGGCTGCAAGAACGGCAACAAAACCTGCCGCGAAAACCACAGCGCCGGTTGCGAGCGAAGCCAAGATTGCGGCAAAACCCAAAGCCGCTGCCAAAGCAAACAGTGCAGCACCGGAAAAAGCGGCGGTGAAAACTCCCGCCAAGACACCTGCGATAAAGAAGCCTGCAGCCAAAGCCAAAACGGCGGCGCCAGCCGCCGAGGCAGCAACGGCAAAGGCGGCGTCCCTCGCCCAAATGCCCGAGCCGAAACTGTGGGTCAAATCCTATCCGGAAGGCGTTCCCGCCGAGATCGGACCGCTGCCCTACGAGAACATCAACGCGCTTTTTGCCACCGCCTACAAGAAATACGCCAACCGGCCGGCCTTTACCTGCATGGGCAAGGTGATGACCTATGCGGAAATGGATCGCAAGTCACAGGCATTCGCGGCATGGCTCCAGTTACGCGGGCTGGTCAAGGGCGACCGGGTCGCGGTGATGATGCCGAACATCCTGCAATATCCGGTGGCCATCGCCGCGATTCTGCGGGCGGGCCTGACTGTGGTCAATATCAATCCGCTCTACACGCCGCGCGAGCTTGAACATCAGCTCAAGGACAGCGGTGCGAAAGCGATCATCATTCTGGAAAACTTCGCCACGACGCTGCAAAAGGTCCTGACAGCGACGCCGGTCAAACATGTTGTCGTTGCGACCATGGGCGACATGCTGGGTCTCAAGGGCCATATCGTCAATCTGGTCGTGCGCCGCGTCAAGAAAATGGTGCCGGCCTGGTCCCTGCCCGGTCATACGCCGTTCAAAACCGCGCTGGCGCAAGGGGCCGCGCTCACGCTGAAGCCGGTCGAGGTCAAGCGGGACGATATCGCCTTCCTGCAATATACCGGCGGTACGACAGGGGTTTCCAAGGGCGCCGTGCTGATGCACAGCAACATCGTGGCCAATGTCACGCAGATGCGCCTGTGGGTGGAGGTCGGCTTCCGCAAGAAGGGCCGTCCGGACAATCTGACGTTCATCTGCGCCTTGCCGCTCTATCATATTTTCGGCCTCACCGTGAATGCGATGATCAGCATGGAACTCGGCGGCAACAATGTGCTGATCCCCAATCCGCGCGACATTCCTGCCTTCGTCAAGGAATTGCAGAAAGTGCCGATCCACGTCTTCCCCGGTCTCAACACGCTCTTCAACGGACTGCTCAACAACGAGGATTTCCGCAAGCTCGACTTCCGTAACCTGATCCTGACACTGGGTGGTGGCATGGCCGTGCAAAGACCGGTCGCCGATCGCTGGTTCGAGGTGACGCGCGGCCTGATCACCGAAGGGTTCGGCCTTTCCGAGACGTCGCCGGTTGCCTCGGCCAACCGCCTGGATGCAACGGAATTCTCCGGCACGATCGGCACGCCGCTGCCATCGACCGACTTCTCCATTCGCGATGATGACGGCAAGGAACTGCCATTGCTGGAAGTCGGCGAAATCTGCATTCGCGGGCCGCAGGTCATGGCCGGATACTGGAACCGTCCGGACGAGACAGCCAAAGTCATGACGCCGGACGGCTTCTTCCGCTCCGGCGACATGGGCTACATGGACGAGCGCGGCTACACCAAGATCGTCGACCGCAAGAAGGACATGATCCTGGTGTCCGGCTTCAATGTCTATCCCAACGAGATCGAAGAAGTCGCCATGGAACATCCCGGTGTGCGCGAGGCGGCGGCAATCGGCGTTCCCAACGAGCACTCCGGCGAAGTGGTCAAGCTCTTCATCGTGCGCAAGGATCCCCTGCTCACGGAAGAGGCGGTCAAGGCATTCTGTGCCGAGCGGCTGACCAACTACAAGCGTCCCCGGACGGTCGAATTCCGCGACGAGCTGCCGAAAAGCAATGTCGGCAAAATCCTGCGGCGCGAGTTGCGCGGCTGACATCCGAGAAAGCCGCCCCCGAGCGGCTTTCTTCTTTTCAGACGCTGGCACGCCGGTAGAGCGCGAGCGAACCGGCAAGCGCCAGCAATGCACCGCCGCAGATGCGGTCGAGCCACAGCGCGCCTGATTTCTTCAGGACGCGGACCGCTTGGGAACCGAGCAGGGCATAACCGAACATGATTGCAAAATCGAGCGTGGCGAAAATCACCGCCAGCACCGCATATTGCGGGATTTGCGGCATATCGGGCGCGATGAATTGCGGCAGGAAGGCCGAAAAGAACAGGTAGCCCTTGGGGTTGGTCACCGCAACAAGGAAGCTCTTGAGAAAGATGGCGCGGGTGGTTGCCGGTGGCTCGTGCGTGGCTGTGCGCAGCGACAGGTCAAGCGTTCCCTTCGAGCGCAGAAGCATGAGGCCGAGAAAGGCGAGATAACCGGCACCGAGCCATTTGACCACCGAGAACCAGAACTCCGAGGCCGCAAGCAAAGCGCCAAGGCCAAGGGCAACGGAGCCGATCAGGACGAAATCGGAAATGACCGCACCCGCCATCCCCGCCAGGGCGCGGCGGACACCGAAGCGCGAGCCATTGGTCAAAGCCAGAAGAACCGTCGGCCCCGGCGTGGCTATGCCGACGAAAGCGACGAGAGCAAAGGCCAGAAGCGTTGTTGCGGTCATGATCATCCCTCTTGGCGCCAGATTACGGACATCCCTGCCGCTGACATTACCCATGGCACGAAGCCGGTCAAGCGGGCGCGCATCCCTGTCCTTCACGGAGAAGGACAGGGCAGCCGGAGATTAAAGCGGCTGGGCGACATCAATGCGGTTGCCGTCGAAATCCTCGAAGACGAAGGCCCTGAGGCCATACTCCTTGTCCTTCAAACCCTTGATGATGCGCAGACCTTGTGCCCGGCAGATCGCATGCAGGGCATCGACATTGTCCACCATCATATGGATGACATTGAAGGGCACTGCCTTGTGGCCTTTCTGCAATGTCAGGTGCAGTTCGGCATTGTCGCGTTTCAAAATCATGAACCCGACGGGATCACCATTCTGGAAGGTTCTGGAAAAGCCGAGAACGCCCGTGTAGAAATCATGGGCGCGCTGCATATCCGCAACCGGCAGCATGGCGGCTATCCGTCCGAAATGGATGGAGCGGGCGGGACTATCGTTCATGTCATAACCTCATGGCTTGAAAGCTCAGGCAGGCTTTCCCGGACGATGCCGGTTGGAGCTGCTGCTTTTGTCGATCAGATCATGAGACGGTGCCCACCGGATTTCTATAGCGAGAGGTGTTGTCTCCATCAAGTCCGCAAAGCTTTATCGCGTCCCGCCAGGAAATCCGGCAGATCGGCGATCGAGCCCAGAATGGCGTCGCTCAGCGATGCCAGATCATCCAGCGTGCTGTTGCCCGAGAGAACGCCAACAGCCAATCCTGCGCCGGCCGCATGGGCCATTTCCAGATCGTGGCCGTTATCGCCGACCATGGCGATGGCGCTGGCCGGAATACCGGTCTTGGCCGCAAACAGCTCGAGCTGGTCGGCGTGGGGTTTTGCCCGTGCGACGGAATCATAGCCGATGATCACTGAAAACAATGCGGTCAATCCCAAAGCCTCGGCGGTTGCGCGCGCACCGGCTTCCGAATCATTGGTGGCGATGCCAAGGACGAACCCCTGCGCGGCCAGCCGCTCCAGCGTTTCGCGCAATCCGTCGATGCCGACGGCCCGGCGCGACCCTTCGCGCACCGTATAATCATCGTAGCTGCGGATACGCTCGCGCTTTTCCTCCAGCGTCAGTTCCGGATGCCAGAGATCGACAATGTCATTGATCGTTCCGGCGGCGACAACCGAGCCGCCGCGGAACCGTTCCATCTCCCAGTCATAGCCGCCCGCTTCGACAAGCGCGCGGGCGCGATCCACATCGCCATCCGCCGCCTTGTGCGCCAGTTCCATGGTGATGCCGAACCACGTCCGGTTGAAATCGACCAGCGTTCCATCCTTGTCAAACAGGATGGCACGGATTTCCGAAGGATGCGCGCGGGGCATCATGCTTCCAGCGAGCCCGGCCGCGCCTGTTCGGAGCGCTTGGAACCCAGGAGCTTGAGAAGGTCATCGCCCCGGCGGGTGTAACGATGGCTGCGCCGCGTCAGAATGCGGCCCGCCTGCGGCGCCGTCAGCGTGATATCGCCGGAGGGATCGCCGGGAACGGTGACCACCGTGACGAGTTTTGCGCCTGCCGCGACCTCGTCGCCAATGTTCACATGGAACAGGATCATGCCGCCCTGCGGCGCACGTACCATTTCGACATTCTCGAGTGGCGTAACCGGGCCCTTGAAATCAACCGTCAGCGTGACGGCGGGATCGGTGATCACACCGCGATGCACCAGGAACCGGTACAGGCCTTCCGCATCCGCCTTGCCTGTTGCAATATCGACATCGTTCAATCCGCGAAATTCGACTGTCGTAACAGCGCGCCGCTTCACGTCACGCTTGCCTTCCGGCAGCTGCAATACCGGATGGGCGCAGGCTTCCTCAAAGGCCGCATCGGCAGTGCTGTTCCAGGACAGGATCGCCGTTGATCCGAGCGCCGCAGCCAGATCGTACATCTCCGGCAGGAATGCCTGATGGATGTAGAGGTAGTTTTCGCTCTCGTCATCGCAGTGCAGATCGAGCACGATGTCGTGCGGCAAAGCGAGGCGCAGCAATTGCGCTTTCAGCCGTTCAGCCAGGGATTTCGGACCATCGATCGGAACCAGGCCCGATGTATCGAACGTATCGAGCAAAGGAAAAGAGCGGTTGAAATTGCCGCTGGAGAAGAATTCGAAACGGCCGAGATGCTGATGCGACAACCACTGAGCGGAACCAACCGGATTGGCCTGCGGGACAACGGTAATGTTACCGGCGATGCGGCCTTCCCTGCCGGCTTTTTCCAGCATGGGGATGAGGAAATGCAGCGCCGCCTGTCCGGGCAGTTCCGAACCATGGAGCGACGATTGCAGATAGGCACTGACCGCCTTTTCATCCTTGCCGGCAAAACGCAGCACACGCAGTTCGATATGATTGCCCGGCACATCGCCGGCCAGCTGGATCGTTTCCGTCTTCATCAATGCTTTTCCAGTTCCTCACTTCCGGCCCTGGAGCAGAGGCCGGATACCCATTCTGTTTGTTATCGGGCCACTATAGCCTATTTGCCGCGACGCTTCCTCAAGTGCGCGACAAGACCTTGCGTGGATGCGTCCTTGTCCGTTGGTTTTGCCGCTCCGGAGACGATCGGCAGAAGCTCGGTCGCCAGTTCCTTGCCGAGCTCGACACCCCATTGATCGAAGGCATTGATGCCGAAAAGCTGGGCCTCGACGAAAACGCGATGCTCGTAAAGCGCGATCAGGCGTCCCAAGGAGAACGGATCGAGTTTGTCATAGACGATGGTGATCGATGGCCGGTTGCCTTTGAAAACACGGTGCGGCGCAATGCGGTTCACCTCGGATTTCGCCAGGTTCTTTGCCGCGAGCTGCGCCCTGGCTTCTTCCAGCGTGCGGCCCTTCATCAGGGCTTCCGACTGGGCCAGACAATTGGCCAGGAGCATCTCATGCTGATTGTCGAGATGCGGCTCGTGGCCCTTCGCCGCGACGATGAATTCAAGCGGGATCGTATCGGTTCCCTGATGCAGGAGCTGGAAGAAGGCATGCTGACCGTTGGTGCCGGGTTCGCCCCAGACCACCGGGCCGGTCGGACCGGACACCGGCTTGCCGTCGACGGTGACGCCCTTGCCGTTCGATTCCATGTCGAGCTGCTGCAGGTAGGCCGGCAGGCGGGCCAGCCGCTGATCATATGGGATCACGGCGCGGCTGGTATAGCCGGAGATGGCGCGATGCCAGTAGCCGACCAGACCAAGCATCATCGGCAGGTTCTTGGAAAGCGCCGCCTTGCGGAAATGTTCGTCCATCGCATGGGCGCCATCGAGAAACCGGCCAAAGTTCTCTGGCCCGATCGCAATCATCAATGGCAGACCGATGGCCGACCAGATGGAATAACGGCCGCCTACCCAGTCCCAGAAGCCGAAGATACGATCTTCCGGAATGCCGAAGGCGTCGACCTTGTCGAGCGCCGTGGAAACGGCGGCAAAGTGCTTGCCGACAGCCTTTTCACCCAGCGCATCGGCGATCCATTTGCGCGCGGCGCGGGCATTGGTCATGGTCTCGATGGTGGTGAAGGTTTTCGACGCGATGATGATCAGCGTCGTCGCCGGATCGAGGTCTTTCAAGGTATCGGCGATGTGTGCCCCATCGACATTGGAGACGAAATGGGTCTTCGGCCCGTCATGATAGGGTGACAGGGCGAGCGTTGCCATGGCCGGTCCGAGATCGGAGCCGCCAATGCCGATATTGACCACATCGGTGATCGGTTTGTTCTTCGAACCCTTGATGGCGCCGGAGCGCAGGCCATCCGCATAGGCGCCCATGCGCTTCAGCACATCGTTGACGCCGGGCATGACATCCACGCCGTCAACCTTGATCGGCTTGTTGGAACGGTTGCGCAGCGCCACGTGGAGCACGGCGCGGCCTTCAGTATTGTTGATTGGTTCGCCGGCAAACATCGCATCGCGCCGGGCTTCCACATGGGCAACTTTTGCCAGATCAGCAAGGAGGGAAAGCGTCTCGTCATTGACCAGGCACTTCGACCAGTCGAGGAGAAGATCGTCGAGACTGAGGGAATAACGGGAGAAGCGTTTGGGATCTTCCACGAAGGTCGCGCGCATGTTTTTCGGCGCGCCGCTTTTGAAGTGTGCTTTCAATGCCTGAACGGAGCCACGCAGGTCGTTCGCTTTCACTGTCGCCATTTCTCTCTCCTGAAGTCACGCCTTGATCCTGACAGAGTGGAACCTGCCACCGGAATCATTTTGTTTCAATCGATTTAAAGCAGAATCTCTTCCGATTTTACATCAGGTAATCTGCGCCGCAAATCCGGGCGGAACTGCGGCGCGAAAGTTTACGAGCCCTTGATGGCTGTCAGAACGTCGTCATACGCCTTGCAGGCATCTTTCAGATCGGTCTGGCCCTGATATTTGGTGGCCAGTTCCTGCATCTTGGCAACGATTCCCTGAGCCTTGGACGGGTCCTTGGTAATGACCTGCTGAACGGCAGCGGTGATTTCACCGGCCTTTTTGGTCAGCTCTTCCTGGGTGCAGGTGGGGGCTTTGGAACAGCCGACGAGAGCGACAGCCAGCAGCGAAATGCCGGCGACCATTTTCAATTTCATGTGCAGTCTCCCTTGATGAGATGAATGAAGTAGAAGAATAGTTGGGTCAGTACTTTGTGGCCGTCATCCCTGCGGAATCACAAAGTCTTAATCCTGTTATTACACCGCTCCTGTCCGGTCCAGCATCTTCATCGCCAGTATCATGATGTTTTGTGACAGGATTTAATACAGCGGCAGGAAGAACGAAGTTTTATAAATCATGGACAGATGAAGT
This sequence comes from Phyllobacterium sp. NPDC097923, assembly GCF_044760925.1. Lineage (NCBI taxonomy): Bacteria > Pseudomonadati > Pseudomonadota > Alphaproteobacteria > Hyphomicrobiales > Phyllobacteriaceae > Phyllobacterium > Phyllobacterium sp. NPDC097923. Next base: position 39,109 of record NZ_JBIWBL010000002.1, read on the forward strand.
CGTCTATCTTAGCTTTCTTCTTCCAGGGAGGCATTGAAACATGGATATGACCGGCGAAGAACGCATTGCAGCGCCCCGCGAAGCAGTCTGGAAGGCATTGAACGACACGGAGGTGTTGAAAGCCTGCATTCCCGGCTGCGAAAGCCTCGAGCGGATTTCCGATACGGAACTGGAAGCCACGGTCGGCGTCAAACTCGGCCCCGTCAAGGCGCGCTTCAACGGCAAGGTCGAATTGAGCAATCTCAATCCTCCGCTGTCCTACACGATCACGGGCGAGGGCAAGGGTGGTATTGCCGGTTTTGCCAAGGGTGGCGCCGATGTCACCCTGATCGAGGAAGGCGGCGAGACCGTGCTCACCTATACGGTCAATGCCGATGTCGGCGGCAAGATCGCCCAACTCGGCAGCCGCCTTATATCATCCTCCGCCAAGAAACTCGCCACCCAGTTTTTCGAGAATCTCAATCAGGCCGCTGCCGGCACCTGACACGCCGGACAATTCGACAGGCCTGTCGCATTTTCCATAAGCCATGGCGGAATGACGTTTGGGTTTGCTACGATGAAGCCGGATATCCTGCCTGGATAAATAGATTGTGTTCGGGCTGGAATTCATGCGCGCGTTTGATTTCATCATTGTCGGATCAGGCTCTGCCGGATCGGTTGTCGCCGAGCGCTTGTCCGCCAGCGGACGCCACACGGTTCTTGTGCTGGAAGCGGGCGGGACGGACCGTCGGTTCTTCGTGCAGATGCCGCTCGGATACGGCAAGACCTTCTATGACAAATCCGTCAACTGGATGTACAAGGCTGAACCCGATCCGGGGCTTGGCGGCAATGCGGATTACTGGCCGCGCGGCAAGGTACTGGGCGGGTCAAGTTCGATCAATGCCATGGTCTATATCCGCGGCGCGAAGGAGGATTTCGACGAATGGCGCGCGCGCGGCAATCCCGGCTGGGGCTATGACGATGTGCTGCCGGTGTTTCAGGCACTGGAAGACCATGACGGCCCCGCAAAAAGCCTTGGCCGCGGCGGACCACTGCATGTCACCGATTGCTCGCACCTGTTTCATCCGCTGGCCAATCAGATTCTGAAGGGCGCGCAGGAGGCCGGGCTGCACTACAACCCCGATTTCAATGGCGCCACGCAGGAAGGCACGGGGCCATTTCAGCTGACCACGAAAGGCGGACGGCGCATGTCCGCCGCCAGGGCTTTTCTGCGCCCGGCGATGAAACGCCCCAATGTCACGGTTCTGACCGGCGCGATGGTGCAGCGGATTGTCTTTGAGGGCAAACGGGCTACCGGTGTTGCGTTCACCCGCAACGGCCGGACCGAGACGGTCAGGGCCGGGCGCGAAGTGATCCTGTGCGGTGGCTCCGTCAATTCTCCGCAACTGCTCGAACTGTCCGGGATTGGCAATGCGGCACGGCTGCGGGAATTCGGCATACCCATCGTGCACGCCAACAGCCAGGTTGGGGAAAACCTGCAGGACCATCTCGGCATCAATTACACCTACCGGGCCAACGTGGCCTCGCTCAACCAGGTGCTGCGTCCGTGGTGGGGAAAACTGCGCGTCGGCATCGAATATCTGCTGCTGCGGACGGGACCCCTGTCGATCAGCATGAATCAGGGCGGTGGCTTTTTCCGCACCGATCCGTCGCGGCAGCGCCCGAACATGCAGCTGTATTTTCAGGCCTTTTCCACCGTGCGGCCGAGGGAAGGCGAGCGCCCGATTCTGACCCCCGATCCCTGGCCGGGCTTTTCCATCGGCCTGTCCAATTGCCGTCCGACCAGCGTCGGGTCCATCCATATCCGCTCCGGCAATCCGCTCGACGCACCGACCATCGCGCCGAACGCTTTTTCAACCGGGCATGACGTTGCCGAGATGCTGGATGCGGTAAAGTTCCTGCGGAAAATCGCAGCGACGCCAACCCTGTCGAAGCTGATCGTCGAGGAATTGCTGCCCGGTCCGCATTGCCGGAGCGACGAGGATCTCATTGCCGATTTCCGCCGGCGCAGCGGCACGGTCTATCACCCGGTTTCGACCTGCCGCATGGGGCCGGACCCGGCAGTATCGGTAGTCGACCCGCGTTTGCGGGTGCACGGCGTCGAAGGGCTGCGTGTGATCGACTGCTCGATCTTCCCCAATATCATTTCCGGCAATACCAATGCCGCCGCCATGATGGTCGGGGCAAAAGGCGCAAGCCTTGTTCTGAACGATCTGACCTAACCCTTCCCCGCTGCCCTTGCCAGATTTGCGAGAATATCCAGCCGTGCAAACGAAACGAATATGATTCAATTTCATATTTCTTGACCGTTTGATAAAAAATTTGACCTTTTGTGAAAATCTGGCATTCTTTCCATCAACAGGCGCCGGACAAACCGGCCCATCACCAAATTGCGGCACGCCCAAAGGGAACGGGATGCTGCAGTTTCAGAAATGGAGAGGCGATTTCATGGGATCGATCGATTCTGGAATCCGTGATGTGAGGGCCGGGCGGCTAGAGTCCGATGCCTACACCGATGTTTTTTCCGATCTGCACCCGGCATTGACGCGGCATGAAGCCTTTGTCGAATCCGACCGCTGCTACTTCTGCTACGATGCGCCCTGCATGAACGCCTGCCCGACGGGCATTGATATTCCGCTGTTCATTCGCCAGATCGCCGCCGACAATCCCACCGGTTCTGCCAAGACGATTCTGGCCGAAAACATTCTCGGCGGCATGTGTGCCCGCGTCTGCCCGACGGAAACCCTGTGCGAACAGGCCTGCGTGCGTGAGACCGCCGAGGGCAAGCCGGTGAAAATCGGCCTTCTGCAGCGCTACGCCACCGACCATCTGATGGAAAAGGGCCAGCACCCCTTCAAGCGCGCCGAGCCGACAGGCAAAAGCATTGCCGTGGTCGGCGCGGGTCCGGCCGGCTTGTCGGCGGCGCACCGTCTGGCCAAGCATGGGCACAATGTGACGATTTTCGAAGCCAGGCCGAAAGCCGGCGGCCTCAATGAATATGGCATTGCCGCCTATAAGAGCGTCGACAATTTTGCCCAGAAGGAACTCGATTTCATTCTGGAAATCGGCGGGATCACCATCGAGAACGACAAGGCGCTTGGCCGGGACATCAGCATCGATGCGCTGAAAGCCGGTTTTGATGCGGTTTTCCTCGGCATGGGATTGCCGGGTGTGAACGAGCTTGGCCTCGAAGGCGAAGATGCCGCCGGTTGCATCGATGCCGTCGACTACATCTCCGTATTGCGCCAGAGCGAGGACCTGTCGCAGATCGCCGTCGGGCGCGACGTCGTCGTCATCGGCGGCGGCATGACGGCCATCGACGTGGCCGTGCAGACCAAGCTGCTGGGCGCCGAGAACGTCATCATCGCCTATCGGCGCGGGCCGGAAAGCATGAACGCCAGCCCCTATGAGCAGGAACTGGCGCTGAAAACCGGAGTGATCATCCGTCATTGGTTGCAGCCGCGGGCGCTGACCCGCAACGCATCCGGCGAAGTCTGCGGCATCACGCTGGACTATACCGCCATGGCCGACGGCAGGCTTGCCGTCACCGGCGAAAGCATCACCCTTGCCAGCGACCAGATTTTCAAGGCCATCGGCCAGACGCCGGCGGAGAGCATCCTTACCGAAGCCGGGCTTGCCCTATCGAAGGGACGTATCAGCGTCGATGACGACCGCCGCACCTCGATCCCCGGCATATGGGCTGGCGGCGATTGCATTGCCGGTGGTCAGGACCTGACCGTGGCCGCGGTGCAGGACGGCAAGCTTGCCGCTGAATCCATCCACCGGACACTGACGCAGCAGCCGGAGAAAGTCAGCGGCTTTGTCGAAGCCGTCATGGCGGAAAATCCGGACGGCGCGTCGGCACCGGCGCAGCACCCCACCCATCCAAGCCACATCGCTGGCTGAAGGAGATCGACATGGCTGATCTTTCATCGAATTTCCTCGGCATCAAATCCCCCAACCCCTTCTGGCTGGCCTCCGCACCGCCGACAGACAAGGCCTACAATGTCGAGCGCGCCTTCAAGGCGGGCTGGGGCGGCGTTGTGTGGAAGACACTGGGCGAAGAGGGCCCGCCCGTCGTCAACGTCAACGGCCCGCGCTATGGCGCGATCCACGGCCCGGACCGGCGCTTGCTCGGCCTGAACAATATCGAGCTCATCACCGACCGTCCGCTGGAAGTGAACCTGCGTGAAATGACCGAGGTGAAGAAGAAGTGGCCCGACCGGGCGCTGATCGCCTCCATCATGGTGCCCTGCGAGGAGAACGCCTGGAAAGCCATCCTGCCGCTGGTCGAGGCTACCGGTGCGGACGGCATCGAGCTCAACTTCGGCTGCCCGCACGGCATGTCCGAACGCGGCATGGGCGCGGCGGTCGGCCAGGTGCCGGAATATATCGAGATGGTGGTGCGCTGGTGCAAGCAGTATACGCGCATGCCCGTCATCACCAAGCTGACGCCCAATATCACCGACATCCGCAAACCGGCACGGGCAGCAAAATCCGGTGGTACCGATGCCGTGTCACTGATCAACACGATCAACTCCATCGTGTCGGTCGATCTCGATACCTTTGCGCCCAATCCCTCGATTGACGGGCGCGGGTCGCATGGCGGCTATTGCGGTCCGGCTGTCAAACCGATTGCGCTCAACATGGTGGCGGAAATCGCCCGCGATGCGGAGACGCGTGGCCTGCCGATCTCCGGCATCGGCGGCATCACGACATGGCGCGATGCGGCGGAATTCATCGCGCTCGGTTGCGGCAATGTGCAGGTGTGCACGGCGGCCATGACCTATGGCTTCAAGGTCGTGCAGGAAATGATCGACGGGCTCTCCGACTGGATGGACTCCCGCGGCTTCGCTTCCATCGAGGACTTCCGCGGCATGGCCGTGCCGAACGTCTCCGACTGGCAGTACCTCAATCTCAACTACATCACCAAGGCGCAGATCGACCAGGACCTGTGCATCAAATGCGGCCGCTGCCACATTGCCTGCGAGGACACGTCGCACCAGGCCATCACGGCAATGGTGGACGGCGCCCGGCATTTCGAGGTGATCGACGAGGAATGCGTCGGCTGCAACCTCTGCGTCAACGTCTGCCCTGTCGACAACTGCATCACCATGGTGCCGATGACCTCGGGAGTTGACCCGCGCACCAAGCTGCCGATCCAGCCGGACTACGCCAACTGGACCACCCATCCCAACAATCCGATGGCCAAGGCCGCCGCCGAATAACATTCAAAACCCGCCGTTAAGGCGGGTTTTTTCTTTGTCAGACTGCCCGCAACCGGCAGCTACCCCTTCATGTAATCGTACACGACTTCCCCGAGCCCGAGGGTCAGATCGGCGATGAAATGCGTTCCCGACAAGACTTCCAGAACGGGCAGGCCCGCAACATTGGCCATGACATGCGCATGAAGTTCGAGCGCCGCCGGTGCCGTCCACGCGCCTTTCAGATCGATATCCTGCAGGTGATATTCGACCAGCTCGCAGATGCGCGCGGTACCGTCCACATGCGGAATGATCTTGATGAGATAATTCGGCAGCAGCATGGATTTCAGAACGGCGGCATGATCGGCCGGCTTGTGCTTGTAGCCCATGGTGCCGGTGGCACAGAGCACACTGCCGTAATGCAGCGTGCCGAGGATGGTTTCGCCCTCATGGGAGATTTTCGGCTTGGCGAGTTTCTTGGGAAAGCCCCAGATTTCGCGCCCGCCGGCAATCGGCGCATCATCGTCGAGATACATGGAATGGACGTAGACGCCCTCCTTGCCGTTGAAGCGAACCGGAATGACCTGACCGGATTCAGTGTAATCGCCAAAGCCGGTGGAATCCGGCATGCGGATGAACTCGAACTTGACAATGGGTTCGGCGATCTCAAGCGGTTCGGGCACCACCGCCCGCAGCGCTTCCGGATCGGTGCGATAGGTGATGACCACGAATTCGCGGTTGATGAAGCGGTAGGGACCCGGCGGATAGGAGGGGTTGGTGAGCGGCATGGCATAGGCGGAACGAACATCGGATATTTTCACGGGGGCATCTCCGGATGTCAGGGGAACCGGCTTTGATGCAAGCCAGGCGCGGCAACGGATATTGCGACGCAGCGGAACAATAGTGCAATGCACAATCCGCGTCTGTCAATTTCGCGTGAGGCATGTGTTTTGCGTCAACATCGTGCGTGGTTCGACAAGCTCACCATGAGGGATGGAGGTGGATGGCAGGGAGCTATATCCACTGCATTTCCGATTGGCCTTGCAGTCAACAATCTCCCTCATGGTGAGCTTGTCGAACCACGCACAATCGACCAATCCCCTCACCCGCGCGGGCGAATGCCATTGAGAATGATGCTCAGGACCGCCTGCGCCGTCTGCTCGCGGAAACCGGGGCGGCCAACCTGATTGCCCATGATGGCGCGGACCTGCACATCAAAATCCGCATAGTGCTGCGTGGTCGCCCAGATCATGAAAATCAGGTGATAGGGATCGACCGGTGCGAGCTTGCCTTCGCCGACCCAGCGGCGGATCACCGCCGCCTTGTCGTCGACCAGCGGCTTCAGGTGCTTGCTCAGGAATTCACTGATCGCTGGTGCGCCGTGCAATACTTCGTTGGCAAACAGCCGCGATGCCTCCGGGTGGCTCTCCGACATGCGGATTTTCAGGGTTATGTATTTGCGCAACTGCTCGATCGGGTCGCCCTCGGGATCGATTTCCGCCAGCGGCGCCAGCCACTCCGCCAGCGTCTCTTCCAGCAGCGTCACATAGATGTTCTGCTTGCGCGGAAAATAGTAGAGCAGGTTCGGCTTCGACATCCCCGCCTTGTCGGCAATCTGGTCGATGGTGGTGCCGCGAAAGCCATAGGCGGAGAAAACATCGAGAGCGGCATCGAGGATGAGACGGCGATTGATTTCCTGGATGCGCGTCGTCTTTTCCGGCACATCGCTCGTCTTTTTCTTCGCTGCCCTCGCCATGCCACTCATCCCTTTTTGTTATCCGGCGCGACGGGCCGTTTCGTCGCATCCCGGAACCGCTTTTATTCCCCATAAAGCGCTTGACCGGCTTCCTATGCTCTTCTAGCCTGCATTTTGACCAACTAGTCAAGTTTTTGATTGCACCACAGGTTCAATCATTCGGGAACACAAAACAAGCGGCAATGTCCGCAAACAGGAGGCGTACGTCACATGTCGAAATCGGCATTGGGATTGGGCACCAATAATCTCGAGGCGTTCTGGATGCCGTTTTCGGCAAACAGGCAGTTCAAGCAAAATCCCCGTCTTCTGGTCAGCGCCAAGGACATGCATTTCAAGTCCGCCGACGGCCGCGAAATCCTCGACGGAACCGCCGGTCTGTGGTGCTGCAACGCCGGTCATTCGCGCCCGAAAATCGTCGAGGCCGTACAGAAGCAGGTTGCCGAACTCGACTACGCGCCCGCCTTCCAGATGGGCCATCCCAAGGTCTTCGAGCTGGCGGCGCGGCTTGCAGCCATGTTGCCGTCCCCCATCGATCACGTCTTCTTCACCAATTCCGGTTCGGAATCGGTCGACACGGCGCTCAAGATCGCCCTCGCCTATCACCGCGCCAAGGGCAACGGCACCAAGACCAAGCTGATCGGCCGCGAGCGCGGCTACCACGGCGTCGGCTTCGGCGGCATTTCCGTCGGCGGCATTTCCGGCAACCGCAAGACATTCGGCAATGCGCTCGGCGGTGTCGACCACATCCGCCATACCCACGATCTCGCACGCAACGCCTTCACGCGCGGCGAGCCCGAATATGGCGTCGAATTTGCCGATGATCTGGAAAAGGTGATCGCCCTGCACGATGCTTCCAACATCGCTGCCGTGATCGTCGAACCGGTGGCCGGATCGACCGGCGTGCTCATCCCGCCGAAGGGGTACCTGCAGCGCCTGCGCGAGATTTGCACGAAGAACGATATCCTGCTGATCTTCGATGAAGTCATCACCGGCTTCGGCCGCCTCGGCACCCCCTTCGCCGTGGATTATTTCGGCGTGGTTCCCGATCTCATCACCACCGCCAAGGGCATCACCAGCGGCGTGATCCCGATGGGCGCGGTGTTTGCATCCAAGCAGATCTACGATGCGTTCATGACCGGCCCGGAAAACATGATCGAACTTTTCCATGGCTATACCTATTCCGGCCACCCCATTGCCTGCGCGGCAGCGCTTGCAACGCTGGATACCTATGAGGAAGAGGGCCTGCTTACCCGTGCGGCGGAGCTTTCCGACTACTGGGCCGATGCATTGCATGCCCTGAAGGGCCTGCCGCATGTCATCGACATCCGCAACCTCGGCCTGATCGGCGCCATCGAGCTGGAACCCATACCAGGCGCACCGACCAAGCGCGCCTTCCAGGCATTCCTCGATGCCTATGAAAAGGGTGTCCTTATCCGCACCACGGGCGATATCATTGCGCTATCGCCACCCCTGATCATCACCAAGGGCCAGATCGAGCACCTCTTCGATACACTGGCCGACGTCCTGAAAAACCTGGCATAGTTGAAAGGCTCTCACATGGCGCTCACTGGAAATCTCAGGATCAACGGCGACCGTCTCTGGGACAGTCTGATGGACATGGCGAAGATCGGACCGGGACTGCGCGGCGGCAACAACCGCCAGACCCTGACCGACGAGGACGCCGAAGGCAGGCGCCTGTTCCAGAGCTGGTGCGAAAAGGCCGGGCTGACCATGGGCGTCGATACCATGGGCAACATGTTCTTCCGCCGCGAAGGCACCGACCCGGATGCCCTGCCCGTCTATGTCGGGAGCCATCTCGACACCCAGCCGACCGGCGGCAAATATGACGGCGTACTCGGTGTCCTCGGCGGCCTCGAACTTGTCCGTACGCTCAACGATCTCAACATCAAGACCAAGCACCCGATTGTCGTGGTCAACTGGACCAATGAGGAGGGTACGCGCTTTGCCCCCGCCATGCTGGCATCGGGTGTCTTTGCCGGTATCCACACGCAGGACTGGGCCTATGCCCGCGAAGACGCCAAGGGCAAGACGTTCGGCGACGAGCTGGAGCGCATCGGCTGGAAGGGCGACGAGGAGGTGGGCGCGCGCAAGATGCACGCACTGTTCGAACTGCATATCGAGCAGGGCCCGATCCTCGAAATCGAAGGCAAGGATATCGGCGTCGTCACCCATGGCCAGGGCCTGTGGTGGCTGCAGATCACGCTGACCGGCAAGGACAGCCATACGGGTTCCACACCAATGCCGATGCGCCGGAACGCCGGGCTGGGCATGGCCCGCATCACCGAACTCGTCCACACCATCGCCATGGCGCACCAGCCCAGCGCGGTCGGCGCGATCGGCCATTGCGATGTCTATCCGAACTCCCGCAATGTCATTCCCGGCAAGGTGGTCTTCACCGTTGATTTCCGCTCGCCCGACCTTGCGACACTCAATACGATGAAGGCAGAGCTCGAGGAGAAGGCGCCGAAGATTGCCAAAGAGCTCGGGCTTGAAATCAAGATCGAGGAAGCCGGACATTTCGATCCCGTCACTTTCGACGAAGGCTGCGTAACCGCCGTGCGCAATGCGGCCGAGCGGCTGGGTTACAGCCACCGCAACATCATTTCCGGCGCGGGGCACGACGCCTGCTGGGTCAACCGGGTTGCGCCAACGGCCATGGTCATGTGTCCATGCGTCGACGGGCTCAGCCACAATGAAGATGAAGAGATTTCCAAGGAATGGGCGGCCGCCGGCGCGGACGTCCTCCTGCATGCTGTTCTGGAAACGGCCGTGATCCAGACCTGACCGGATACCATTTCCATACAGAGCAACATGTTCGACAAAAGACCAATAAGGGGAACGGACACATGGCTACGAAAGTGATCAAAGGCGGGACCATCATTGCCGCCGACCGCACCTACAAGGCGGATGTGCTGATCGAGGGCGACATCATTGCCCAGATCGGTGCGGATCTTTCCGGCGATGAGATTATCGATGCGACGGGCTGCTACCTGATGCCGGGCGGCATCGATCCGCACACCCATCTCGAAATGCCCTTCATGGGCACCCACTCTTCCGATGATTTCGACACAGGCACCGCCGCGGCGCTGGCGGGCGGCACCACCATGGTGGTCGATTTCGTCCTGCCCGGCGCCGACGGCTTGCTGGCAGCCTTGCAGGACTGGTTCCAGAAGGCAGGCAAGGCACGTACCGACTATTCCTTCCACATGGCCATCACCGGCTGGAACAAGCAGATCTTTGACGAGATGCCGAAGGTAGTGGAACGCGGCATCAACACGTTCAAGCACTTCATGGCCTACAAGGGCGCGCTGATGGTGGACGATGACGAGATGTTTGCCTCGTTCACGCGCTGTGCCGAGATCGGCGCCATGCCGCTGGTCCACGCCGAGAATGGCGACGTGGTAGCGCATCTCCAGCAAAAACTCCTGGCGGAAGGCAACAATGGACCGGAAGCCCATGGCTATTCCCGGCCGCCGGAGGTCGAGGGGGAAGCGGCCAACCGCGCCATCATGATCGCCGATCAGGCCGGCGTGCCGCTCTACATCGTGCACGTGTCCTGCGAGCAGGCGCATGAAGCCATCCGCCGCGCCCGCCAGAAGGGCATGCGCGTCTATGGCGAGCCGCTGGTGCAGCATCTGACGCTCGACGAGAGCGAGTACAAGAACAAGGACTGGGACTATGCGGCGCGCCGGGTGATGTCGCCGCCCTTCCGCGACAAGAGCCATCAGGACGGCCTATGGGCCGGTCTCGCCTCCGGCAGCCTGCAGGTGGTGGCGACCGATCACTGCGCCTTCACCACGGAGCAGAAGCGTTTTGGCGTCGGCGATTTCACCAAGATTCCCAACGGCACCGGCGGCCTCGAAGACCGCATGCCCGTCCTGTGGACCAGGGGCGTTCGCACCGGCCGCCTGACGCCGAACGAATTCGTGGCCGTAACCTCCACCAACATCGCCCGCATCCTCAACATCTATCCGCGCAAGGGCGCCATCCTGCCGGGCTCCGATGCGGATATCGTCATCTGGGACCCCGAGGCATCGAAAGTGATTTCCGCCAAGACACAGAAATCCGCCATCGACTACAACGTGTTCGAAGGGATCGAGGTCACCGGCCTGCCGCGCATCACCCTGTCGCGCGGACAGATCGCCTACAAGGACGGCGAAGTGCTGGCCCCGACCGGCAGCGGCCGCTTTGTCGAACGCGAGGCCAATGCGCCGGCCAATCGTGCACTTTCCACGTGGAAGGAACTCACGGCACCGCGTAAGGTGGAGCGCGATCCGAAAAACATACCGGCGGGCGTCTGATGACAGTCGTCGCGCTCCGACCCAAGGCCCAGTCAATGCCAAACGCGACGCCAAAGAATGTGATCGACGTCAAGGACCTGTCCCTGGTCTTTCAGACCAATGACGGGCCGGTCAATGCCCTGTCGAACATCAACCTTGCGGTCAATGGCGGCGAGTTCGTTTCCTTCATCGGGCCCTCGGGCTGCGGCAAGACCACCCTCCTGCGGGTGATCGCCGATCTGGAGCAGCCGACATCCGGGACCATTTCCGTCAATGGCTTGACGCCATCCGAAGCGCGGCAGAATCGCGCCTATGGCTATGTGTTCCAGGCGGCGGCGCTTTATCCATGGCGCACCATCGGCGGCAATATTTCCCTGCCGCTGGAAGTGATGGGCGTGCCAAAAGCCGAACGGGCGAGCCGCATCGCCAAAAACCTTGATCTGGTCAACCTTGCCGGTTTCGAGAAAAAATTTCCGTGGCAGCTGTCGGGCGGCATGCAGCAGCGCGCCTCCATAGCGCGGGCCCTGTCCTTCGATCCCGACATGCTGCTGATGGACGAACCGTTCGGTGCGCTGGACGAGATCGTCCGCGACCACCTCAACGAAGAACTGCTGAAGCTGTGGGCGAAGACACAGAAGACGGTGATCTTCGTCACGCACTCCATTCCGGAAGCGGTGTTCCTGTCGACAAAGATCGTGGTGATGAGCCCGCGTCCCGGCCGTATCCATGAGATCATCGACTGCAATCTCGGCACGGAACGCACGCTCGATATCCGCGAAACGCCGGAATTTCTCGAGATTGCCCACCGGGTGCGCGAGGGCCTGCGCCATGGCCATTCCTATGATGAATAGCCGGGGCGCATGATGACCACGATCCGCGCCGCCAAACTGCGTGACATGTCCGACTGCGCGGCTATCGTCAATGCGTGGATCGACGTGACGGAATGGATGCCGCGCATTCATTCGGCGGACGATGTCACGGACTATTATTGCGATACCGTCTTTTCCAGATACGAAGTCTTTGTCGCCGATGACCATGACATGATAGCCGGCATGGTTGCGCTCGCGCCTGACAACATGGTCAATGCACTCTACGTGCATGCCGACCGGCGCGGCAGGGGCATCGGCAAGGCACTGCTGGATCACGCCAAGCGGCAGGCCACGGGACCGGTGGAGCTTTGGACCTTTGTGGCGAATACCGGTGCCCAGTCCTTCTACAGGCGCGAAGGCTTCACCGAAGTGCGCCGCACCGATGGCGACAATGAGGAATATTTGCCGGATATTCTGTACCGCTGGCAGCCTGAAGCGGGGATGCATTCATGAACTTCATCCGCAACAGCGTTATTCCCGTTGGCACTGTTCTCCTCGCCATTCTGGCGCTGTGGTATGCCTTCGCCATTATCCTCAATGCACCGTTCGAGCGGGATCAGGCGGCACGCGCCAACACAACGATCTCCACCGGCCAACTGATCGCCAACACGATGGCGCAGGAGCGCCCGGTCCTGCCCGCACCGCATCAGGTGGCCGAGGAAATCCGCAAGACCGTGTTCGATATCAGCCCGACATCGAAGCGCAGTCTCGTTTATCACGGTGGTGTCACCCTGTCCTCGACCTTGCTGGGTTTCGGGCTTGGCACGCTGCTCGGCATCCTGCTGGCCATTGCCATTGTCCATTCGCGCACGCTCGATAAAAGCCTGATGCCGTGGATCATCACGTCGCAGACCGTGCCGATCCTTGCCATCGCGCCGATGATCATCGTGGTGCTCAATGCGGTCAATATCACCGGGCTCCTGCCCAAGGCGATGATCTCCACCTATCTGTCGTTCTTTCCTGTTGCCGTCGGCATGGTCAAGGGCCTGCGCTCATCCGAGATCATGCATCTCGACCTGATGCACACCTATAACGCCTCGAAGGCGCAGGTGTTCTGGAAGCTGCGCTGGCCGGCGTCCATGCCCTACCTCTTCACCTCGATGAAGATTGCCGTCGCCATCAGTCTGGTCGGCGCCATTGTCGGTGAACTGCCGACCGGTGCGGTCGCGGGCATCGGTGCGCGGCTGCTGGCCGGTTCCTATTATGGCCAGACGGTGCAGATCTGGGCCGCATTGATCGCGGCGGCGCTGATGGCGGCCATTCTGGTCAGCCTGATCGGGCTGGTGGCCACGCTCGTCAACCGGCGCATGGGAGTACGGCCATGAGACTGTCCCGCTCCCCGCTGGCCATTGCCGCCTTCCTGCTCGCCGTTCCCGGATTGCTGATATCGTCCGGCGGCGACGTTCTCGACACGCTCAGCTATTCGACCCCGGTTATCCTGTTTGTTGCCGCTGCCGTTGCCCTGTTCACGAGCGTATCGATACCATCGCTGATCGTCGTTCTCGCGCTTGTCCATGTGGTCGCCTTCTGCCTCATCGGACTGCTCCACGCCATGCCGCAGCCGCCGGGACCGTCGATCGGCTACTGGTGCATGGTGACCTCATCCTGGCTGCTTGCGTGGTTCAGCGTGCAGAATCTGGCCGGCCTGAAACTCACTTCGCCGCAGGCCCAGCGGCTGGTCAATCTCGCCCTGCCGGTGCTGTTCGGTGCGTGGCTGCTGATCCTGTGGGAAATCATCGTCCGCGGCTTTGGCGTACCGAGCATTCTGCTGCCGCCGCCATCCATGATCGCCGAGCGTATTTCCAGTTCCGTACCGACGCTCTGGGCGGATTTTCAGCAGACCTATCTGAAGGCCGCCATTGCCGGTTATGTCATCGGTTGCGGTTCGGGTTTCCTTGCCGCCATCATTGTCGACCGGGTGCCTTTCCTGCGCCGGGGACTGCTGCCCATCGGCAATCTTGTGGCCGCCCTTCCCGTTGTCGGCATCGCGCCGATCATGGTCATGTGGTTCGGTTCCTACTGGGAATCGAAGGCCGCCGTGGTCGTCATCATGACCTTCTTTCCCATGCTGGTGAATACCGTGGCCGGACTTGCCGCATCCGGCGCGATGGAACGCGACCTGATGCAGACCTATGGCTCCAGCTACGGACAGACTCTTGTGAAGCTGCGCCTGCCCGCCGCCATGCCCTTCATCTTCAACGCGCTGAAGATCAATTCGACGCTGGCCCTCATCGGCGCCATCGTTGCCGAATTCTTCGGCTCGCCCATTGTCGGCATGGGCTTCCGCATCTCGGCGGAAGTCGGCCGCATGAATGTCGATATGGTGTGGGCGGAAATTTTTGTCGCGGCGCTTGCGGGCTCGTTGTCTTACGGGCTTATTACCCTCATCGAGCGGGCGGTTACTTTCTGGCACCCTTCCTACAGAACTTAAAAAACAAGAACAGAGGAGAACTGAAACATGAAGAAGACGATAGCATTGACGATGGGTCTGGCGATGACGCTGATGGCGGGCTCGGCGCTGGCGGCCGACAAGCTGACCCTGCAGCTCAAATGGGTCACGCAAGGCCAGTTCGCCGGCTATTATGTCGCCAAGGACAAGGGTTTCTACAAGGAGGCCAATCTCGACGTGGAAATCAAGCCGGGCGGGCCTGACGTTGCCCCGCCGCAGGTGATCGCCGGCGGCGGCGCCGACGTGGTCGTCGACTGGATGCCGTCTGCCCTCGCCACGCGCGAAAAGGGCCTGCCGCTCGTCAACATCGCCCAGCCGTTCAAGCGCTCCGGCATGATGCTGACCTGCCGCAAGGAGACTGGCATCACCAAGCCGCAGGATTTCAAGGGCAAGACCCTCGGCGTCTGGTTCGGCGGCAATGAATATCCGTTCCTGTCGTGGATGAACCACCTCGGCCTCAAGACCGATGGCGGTCCGAATGGCGTCACCGTCCTCAAGCAGGGCTTCAATGTGGATCCGCTGATCCAGAAGCAGGCGGACTGCATCTCGACCATGACCTACAATGAATACTGGCAGGTGATCGATGCCGGTATTCCCGCCGATCAGCTGGTCACGTTCAAGTATGAGGACGAGAAGGTCGCCACGCTCGAAGACGGTCTTTACGTGCTGCAGAAGAGCCTCGATGACCCGAAGATGGTGGAAAAACTTGCCCGCTTCGTCAAGGCCTCGATGAAGGGCTGGGACTATGCCCGCCAGCATCCGGATGAAGCGGCCAACATCGTGCTTGAAAACGATGCCAGCGGCGCGCAGACCGAAAAGCACCAGAAGCGCATGGTGGCTGAGATCAACAAGCTGACTGAGGGCTCCACCGGCGTTCTCGATGTGGCAGCGGCCGAGCGCACCGTAGACACACTCCTCGGCGGCGGCTCCGATCCCGTCATCACCAAGAAGCCGGAAGGCGCTTGGACAACGAAGGTTACGGACGCCGCGAAATAACGATTCGCAGCCGGAATGAACAAGGCGGGGAGTGATCCCCGCCTTTTGTTTGCATGAATACGGATCCTATTCAGCGGGCAAGGGCGGCTGCGACACCACTTCCAGAAGTTCCCGCTCGAGCCGCGCTTCCTCTTCCGCTTTCGGCTTGGAGAAACCGGCGAGCAGGAGATAGGCAACCGGCGTCAGGAACAATGTCGAGGCCGTGGCAAGGCCGAGACCGCCGACGATGACCCAGCCGAGGGCAATGCGGGCCTCGGCACCGGCACCGCTGGCCAGAACCAACGGAACGCCGCCGAGAATGGCGCAGAGCATCGTCATGACCACCGGGCGCAGGCGGATATTGGAGGCTTCCTCGATGGCCTGCCGCACGCTCCGGCCCTGATCGCGCAAATGGTTGGCGAATTCAACAATCAGGATGCCGTTCTTGGCCATGATGCCGACAAGCAACACCAGCCCGATCTGGCTGTAGACATTCATGCTGGTGCCGGTGAGCACCATGGCAAAGACCGCGCAGGCCAGGCCGAGCGGGACGGTCGCCATCACGATAACCGCGCTGATGAAGCTTTCAAACTGTGCCGCGAGCACGAGCAGGATGATCAGGATGGCGAAACCGAAGGTAACGAACATGCTGGCGGAATTCTCGCCGAGCGTTGCCGCCTCGGCGAGCGGAATGAGGCGGTAGCCCGGCGGAAGCAGTGGTGCAGCCACCTCCTGCGCTACCTTATAGGCATCACCCAGGGCAAAGTCAGGACTGAGGGCGGCCGTTATGGCGACTGACCGCATCTGCTGCTCGCGGGTCAATGCCGGCGGCACTGCCACTTCTGTCAGCTTGGCGATGGTCGCCATCGGCACGAAGCGGCCATCGCTGGTGCGCATGAAGACGTTTTCGAGATCAGTCGGATCATTGATCGGATTGGTGGTCGAGACCAGCTTCACATCGAAACTGCGGTCCTCGATGTAGACCGAACCGATCTTGTAGCCATCCAGCACCGATTGCAGCGCCTCGGCGAGGCCGGTGATGTCGATGCCGAGATCGGAAGCACGCTCGCGATCAATGGACACGGAGAGCTGCGGCTGCGTCGGTTCATTGGTCAGACGAGGCCGGTCAAAGCGTTTGTCCTTTTCCAGCGCCGACACGATCTTGGCGGCAGCCGTTCCGAGGTCGGCGTAGTTGGTCCCGACAATGGCGAACTGCAGGCCGTTGCCCGCGCCGCGAATACCGAGCGAATTGGGCTGGGCGGCAAAGACCTGGATGCCGGGAATATTGCGCACGCGCTTGGACACGTCGGCGAGAATTTCCTGCTGGCTCCGGTGACGTTCCTTCCATGTGGCAAGGCTGAGCACCATGAAACCGCGATTGGTGTTGCCGTTCTGTCCGGCGATGGAAAACGTGTTCTGGATTTCACCGGAATCGCGCATCGGCTGGATCAGCGTCTCGATCTGGCGCATCTGGTCGTTGAGATATTCAAGGCTGACGCCCTGCGGCGCCGTGATGCGCAGGAAGGCCGAAGCGCGGTCCTCGGTCGGCGTCAATTCCTGTTTAAGCAGCGAAAAGGCGCCAAAGGCTGCCCCGGCAAACAGCAGCGATGCCAGGACCACGAGCCATGGCGCAGCCAGACATCCGTGCAGCATGCGGCGATAGGCTTCGAGGAACCAGCCGCCCACCCGCCGGACAAGGCCCGGCGAATGGTTGATATCCTCGTGCTTGGCTTCGCTTGCCGAGAGCAGGCGCGAGGCGAGCATCGGACAGAGCGTGAGCGCGACGACGGCCGAGAGCAGCACGCAGATTGCCAGCACGAAGCCGAATTCGCGGAAGAGGCCGCCGGTCTGTCCGGGCAGGAACGAGAGCGGCACGAACACTGCCGCCAGCGTCACCGTCGTCGCGATGACCGCGAAAAACACCTCTTGCGTGCCAAGCACGGCAGCGGCGCGCGGCCCCATGCCCTGGTTGCGGCGCCGGACGATATTTTCGAGCACGACAATGGCATCGTCCACCACGAGACCCGTCGCCAGCACCAGCGCCAGCAGCGTCAGGATGTTGATCGAGAAACCGGCGAGATAGATCGCCGAGATGGTTCCGATCAGGGCGACCGGCATCGACACCGCGGGGATCAGCGTCGCACGCAGGTCCCACAGGAAGAGATAGATGATCAGGATGATGATGAAGACCGAGGCGCCCAGCGCGATTTCAACCTCATGCACGGCACCGTTGATGAAATCGGCATCGTCACTGGTCACGCGGATATCGACGCCTTCCGGCAAGGTTTTTTGCAACTGACCGATAGCCGTCCGGACGCCTTTGGAGATATCGAGCGTGTTGGACTGCGCCTGGCGGATGATGCCAAGACCAATGCCGGTCTTGCCATTGGCGCGCAGCGTCGATGTGCCGATATCGGGACCGAGCGTGACGGTTGCGACATCCCTGATCTTGGTGCGATCCTTGATGATGATGTTTTCGAAATCTTCCGGCGTCGACACCGGCGCGGTGGCGCGGACGACGATGCTCTGGGCGCTGCTGTTGATCTGACCGGCGGGCGTATCGAACGCCATCGTGTTGAGGGCCGTGCGGACATTGGCAACCGTCAACCCAAGGCTTGCCAGTTTGCCCTGATCGATATCGATGCGGAAAATCTTGCTGCGGTTGCCGTTGATTTGCACGTCCGCGACACCGGGCACCGATGCAAGCACGTCCTTGATCTGGTCTTCGACCAGAACGGTCATGTCTTCGACGGCCATCGTGGTCGAGGTGACGGCAAGGCGCATCACCGCATCGGCATTGGCATCCGCCTTGACGATCTGCGGCGGGTCGGCCTGCTCCGGCAGTGTGTTGGTGATGCGGCTGATGGCATCGCGCATGTCGGCGGCGGCGACGTTCAGATCGACACCGTCATTGAACTCCACGGTGACGCGGCTGGTCCCGAAGGACGAGCTGGAGGAAATGGATTTGACCCCGGAAACGCGGGACACCGCGCCTTCAATCGCGGCGGTCAGCTCGCGGTCAACCGTCTCGGCGGCGGCGGCCTGGAATGTCGTCGTTACCGTCACCACGGGCCGGTCGACATCCGGCAGTTCGCGCACGTCGACACCATAGAAGGCGGCAAGCCCGGCGACGACGATCAGGGCGTTGAGCACCAGCGCCAGCACCGGGCGGCGGATGAAAAGGGCGGTGAAAGTGGAGCCGGACTGTCCGTGTGAATTGCTCACGCCGCACCTCAGCCCTTTTCGCCGACGGAAGCCAGCGGTCGTGCGCCGGAATCGGTCTGGTTGGCAGGCTGGCCCTTGATCTGGACGGCACCGCCCTGGCGAACGGCCTGCACCCCTTCCGCGACAATAAGGTCACCCGGTTTGATCTCGGCATTGACGAGAACATAGGCTGCATTGCGCTGCATGATGCGGACGGGCACACGCTGCGCCTTGTTGTCCGCAATCTTCCAGATATAGGCGCCGTCCGTGCCCCACTGGATCGCCAGCGGATCGACCGTCGGATAGGTCTCTCCGGCAAATCCCATGTTCACCTGAAAGGCCATGCCTTCGCGCAGGGCATCATTCGGATTGGTGATCCTCGCCTGCACCTGCAGGGTGCGGCTGTCCGGATCGATGCGATTGTCGATGGCGTTGATGGTGCCCTTGAACGTCTCGCCCGGGCGGGCAACGGAGGTGGCGGTGACGGCGGCGCCGACCTTGATGGCCGGGGCAAAGCGTTCCGGCACCCAGAAGTCTACCAGCACTTCGCTGCGATCGGCGATCGTCGCGATCTGCGTCGTCGTGGTGATGTAGTTGCCGGCACTCACGGGAAGAATGCCGACGATGCCGCCAATCGGCGCCTTGACCGCGCGGCGGTCCAGCGCGAGTTCGGCCTCGCGCACATCGAGACCGGCATTGTCGACCGCCAGTCCGGCATCGGAGACCTGCACGGCGGAAACGGTGTTGGTCGTGCTGAGGTTTTCCGCGCGCTTCAGCTTGGTCTGGGCGTCCTTCAGCATGGTGCGCGCCTTGTCGGCGGCGATGCTTTCCGCCTCGGAATCAAGCCGGGCAATCACGTCGCCGGCTTCAACCCTGGTGCCTGAGGTGACGAGGATTTCCGTCATGCGTCCGGCGGCGAACGGTGTGACGGAAACGGAGCTCTTTGCCTTGCCGGTGCCAATGGCCGACAGCTTGTCATTGATCTTGGCCGCATCGGCGGCCCGCACAACCACGATCGGAACGGCCTGTCCGCTCCGTCCCTGGCCGTTGGGCGCCGCTGGTTCCTTTGCTGTGGTCAGAACCTTGTCGACACCGGCTTTTTTCAGGAGATTGGACGCGCCCGGAAAGAAATACAGCCATCCCGCGCCGGCAACGGCGAGGATAACGACAACCAGTACAAGTTGTTTCCAGACTTTCATACGTCACTCCAAAAAGGCCGGTTCCGCTATCCGCGGAGCCAGCACCACCGTATTTTTGATTGTATCCCAATGCGCATCCCGGCGCGAAAGGTTGTTTACCGACAAGAATAAAGCGCTTTGATGTCGCCGTTAATGACAAAACTGTGAGGTTACAAAGATTTAATACAAATGCCCGCCTCCGTTTGACTGCAGAATTTAGCCGGTTATGCCCGGTTCTGCTTGATGGGCGGTTGCTGCCGTGCAACATGGCGGGCGGAAATTCCGGAAGGAGAGCATTCAATGGCGACGAAGACCGACATTGCACGCCGCGTGTTCAATCACACGTGGAAACTCGACCCCATTGTCCGCAGCCTGCTGGATACGGATTTTTATAAGTTGCTGATGCTGCAGATGATCTGGGGGGTCTATCCCAAGGTCGATGCAACCTTCACGCTGATCAACCGAACCACGCGTGTGCGGCTGGGCGACGAGATCGACGAGGAAGAGCTGCGCGCGCAATTGGACCATGCCCGCACCATCCGTTTTTCCAAGAAGGAAATGATCTGGCTTGGCGGTAACACCTTCTACGGCAAGAAGCAGATCTTTGAGCCGGACTTCCTCGAATGGCTGACGCATTTCCAGCTGCCGGAATACGAGCTGACCAAGCGCGACGGCCAGTACGAGCTGAATTTCCATGGCCCGTGGATGTACACGACCATGTGGGAAATCCCCGCGCTCGCCATCATCAATGAACTGCGCTCGCGGGCGGCGATGAAGAAGATGGGGCGTTTCGAACTCGACGTGCTCTATGCCCGTGCCAAGGCCAAGATGTGGACGAAGGTGGAGCGCCTGCGCTCCCTGCCCGATATCCGGATTTCCGATTTCGGCACGCGCCGCCGCCATTCGTTCCTGTGGCAGCGCTGGTGTGTGGAGGCCCTGAAGGAAGGCATCGGTGAAGCCTTTACCGGCACGAGCAATGTGCTGCTCGCCATGGACAATGATCTGGAAGCACTCGGCACCAATGCGCATGAGCTGCCGATGGTTCTGGCCGCTCTCAGCCGCACGGATGACGAACTGCTGAAATCACCCTACAAGGTGCTGCAGGACTGGAACCGCTACTACGGCGGCAATCTTCTTATCGTGCTGCCGGACGCTTTCGGCACCGCCGCCTTTCTGCGCGACGCACCCGACTGGGTTGCCGACTGGACAGGTTTCCGCCCGGACAGTGCACCGCCGATCGAGGGCGGGGAAAAAATCCTGTCCTGGTGGCGTTCCAGGGGCAAGGACCCGCGCGGCAAACTCCTGGTGTTTTCCGACGGGCTTGATGTCGAGACGATCGAAGAGGCCTATCATCACTTCAAGGGCAAGGTGCGCATGAGTTTTGGTTGGGGGACCAACCTGACCAATGATTTTGAGGATTGCGCGCCGCGTTTCAACGATCAGCTCAATGCCATTTCGCTGGTCTGCAAGGTCAGCGAAGCCAATGGCCGCCCGGCAGTCAAGCTTTCGGACAACCCGAAGAAGGCAACCGGCGACAAGGCCGAAATCAAGCGCTATCTGGATTTGTTCGGCGCGGAAGACCGGGTGGAACAGGCCGTGAAGGTTTAAGCAGAAGAAGCTGCATTGCCATCCCGCGTGGTTCGACAAGCTCACCATGAGGAGGGTGGTCTGGCTGCAATCCTCAACTCCCCTCATGGTGAGCTTGTCGAACCACGCACATTGCGGCTGCGATCTGTTTGAATCTGTTTGAAATGAACAAAACCCCGCCGGCAAGCCTGCGGGGTTTTGGAAATTCAGCGTCAACCGGACGGCTGTTACTGCAGCATGACTGTCTGCAGCTCGTGTTCCTGCGCGCCGACAAGGATATTGTCGCGTTCATCGGAAAGCACGATGGGATCGCCATTGGCCGCAAAGAGCGCCCAGAGTTCGACACCCGGCGTCATCGGCGGCAATGCTGGGAAACTGGTGGCGAGATCGTCGGTCTTCACCTTGCGCATATAGGCGACCTGTCCGGCGCCAAGACGCGAGAATTCCAGTTCACTCAAGAAATTCTTCGAAACAGTGTTTTGCATATCAGCCTCCATATTCGGACAGTCCTTCCAAAGGCCCTGTCCTGTTAGAGCCACGATCAGTCCTGAACTGCAATATTGATGCGTTTGACCAATCGTTCGGGTTCCGGACGGTCGAGATCGATCGACAGAAGCCCATTCTTCAATGTGGCAGCACTCACGCGCATTCCATCGGCAAGAACGAAAATGCGCTGGAACTGGCGCGCGGCAATGCCACGATGCAGATATTCCCGTTCGCTTTCATCGGCCTGCCTGCCGCGGATGACCAACTGATTGTCCTCAGTTGTCACTTCCAGATCGTCATTGGAAAAGCCGGCGACCGCGAGGGTGATACGAAGCTGTTCCCGGCCGTTATCGCCATGGATACGTTCGATATTGTAGGGCGGGTAGCCGTCACCGGATTTGGCGATACGCTCCAGCGTCTTTTCCATCGTGTCGAAACCAAGCAGCAAAGGGCTTGAAAACGGTGTCATTCGTGTCATCTGTGCAGTCCTCAGAAAAGCGACCGAAAAGAGAAACCCGGAGATGGCATTTCCCTTCTGTCCTTTGATATGGTCGATCCCGATGCAGACTTCAAGAGAATGAAAGCAAGAGATGACGCGGAAAATCATAATTGACACGGATCCGGGCCAGGACGATGCGCTGGCAATCCTTCTGGCATTGGCAAGCCCGGAACTGGATGTTCTGGGAATCACGGCGGTTGCCGGCAATGTTCCCCTGGACCTGACCAAAACCAATGCCCGAAAGATCTGCGAACTGGCTGGACGACCGGATGTGAAGGTCTTTGCCGGCGCAGACCGGCCCCTGATGCGGGCACTCGTCACCGCTGAAAACGTCCATGGCAAGACCGGCCTCGATGGTCCTGACCTGCCTGAACCCGCCATGCCCCTGCAGGAGCAGCATGCGGTCGATTTCATCATCGAAACCTTGCTGACGCAGGAAAGCGGCACTGTGACGCTGTGCCCGCTCGGCCCCCTCACCAATATTGCGCAGGCCCTGATCCGTGCCCCGCAGATCGCCACGCGCATCCGCGAAATCGTACTGATGGGCGGCGGCTTTTTCGAAGGCGGCAATATCACCCCGACCGCGGAATTCAACATCTATGTCGATCCGCAGGCGGCACACATCGTGCTGACATCGGGTGTGCCGATTGTGATGCTGCCGCTTGACGTGACACACAAGGCGCTGACGAGTGCCCGGCGGATCGAACGCTTCCGGGCCATGGGAACCCGATCCGGCGCTGCGTCCGCAGAGCTGCTCGAATTCTTCGAGCGGTTCGATGAAGAGAAGTATGGCAGCGATGGCGGCCCGCTGCATGATCCGAACGTCATTGCCTATCTCCTGAAGCCGGACCTTTACAAGGGGCGGCATTGCAATGTCGTCGTGGAAACGGCGTCGGACCTTACCCTCGGCATGACCGTCGTCGACTGGTGGGGCGTGACCGACAGGCCGAAAAACGCCTTTTATATACGCGATGTGAACGATGAGGGTTTCTTCGACCTGCTGATTGAACGCATCGCCCGCCTTCCCTGAGCCGAAACAGGTCCGGCAGCCCCACTGCCGGACCTATCTCCTTGTTTCATCACAAAAAGTTGAGTCGACGTAAACCTTCAGTCAGCAATTTCCGCGCATAATCCTCCCGTGACCGGAAGGCCCGCAAGGGCTGCGCTCAAGCCTATTGGAATCGATATGCTGACACGACGGACGTTCTTCTACGGATTGATGGTGACCGTTGCCGCGCCTCAGGCAGCTTCGGCAAAACCCAGAAAACCCTTTGTCCTCAATCCCGAATACATGCCGCAGATCGTTGACTACCCGACCTATGAAGAGGCCGGAACCGTCATCATCGATCCGCGCAACCGCTTTCTCTACCTCGTCGAGGATGAATATTCAGCCATCCGTTACGGCATCGGTGTCGGGCGGGCCGGACGGGCCTTCTCGGGAACGGCGGAAGTCGGCCGCAAAGCCAAATGGCCGCGCTGGCAGCCGACAGACAACATGATCAAACGCCAGCCGGAAAAATATGCCCGCTATGCGGACGGGGTTGCCGGCGGCGGGAGCAATCCGCTCGGGGCCCGCGCCCTCTACCTCTACCGCAATGGCCGCGACACCTATTACCGCATCCATGGCACCACCGAACCCTCGTCGATCGGCAAGGCCGTCTCCAACGGTTGCATCCGCATGATCAATGACCATGTGGTCGACCTTTACGACCGCGTTCCCCTGGGAACGCCCGTGATCGTCCTCTGATGCTCAGGAGCGCGTGTCGGGCACGCGGCGCCAGCTGTAGGTGCCCGCCTTGGTGTGGGAGCCGCGGCCAGGCTGATAATAAACCGGCGTATCGTGCAGGTTGTGGCCGGCGAGGCGTGTCAGCGTCACCGCGTGGGTGACCTTCAGCGTATCAAAGCCGGTGCGCAGCATGTAGGCAACCTGATCGATCAGCACATCGCCGACCGCACGCAGCTCGCCCTGAAACTGATGGCGATCCTTCAGAACCTCGGCCTTCGAATAGGAACGGCCATCATTGAAGGCCGGAAACTGCAGCGCAATCACCGGGATTGAACCGAGCAACGGCAGGAGCGGATCGATGCTTTCGCCGGGCGCGACGGAAACACCGATCCGCCGGTTGGTCGCATTGCGCACCCCCTCATCAAGCCCAAGCCAGGCGGCCAGCGGCAGGATGACCGCCGGGGCATCGCCTGCCTCCTCCAGCGTTTCAGCCGTGATATAGGGGTCCTCGCGGAAACCTTCGCGGCCCCACAGCTGGCTCTCGGGCTTTTCAGACATGTCATTCATAGATTCGAATCCGTCAGGGAAATATTGCTCAGCTGGTCGGTGAGGCCAGTCAGGTGGATACCGCATTCGGTTTTATCGGTGCCTGCCCAGCGGCCGGCGCGGTCATCTTCGCCTTCCTTCACCGGCGACGTGCAGGGCATGCAGCCGATGGAGCGGTAGCCTTCAGCGACGAGCGGGTGCGGCGGCAATTGGTTGGCGGCCATATAGGCCTTCAGGTCGGCAGACGTCCAGCGTGCCAGCGGATTGATGCGCACGCGCGCACCGACGGATTCGAACACCGGCAGCGCCGTGCGCGTCGAAGCCTGAAACTGCTTGCGGCCGGTCATCCAGGCGCGATAGGGCGCAACGGCCCTCGCCATCGGCTCCACCTTGCGGATGTAGCAGCAGCGGTCCTTGTTGGTCATGGACAGCGCCCCGAAAGGATCCTCGTCCTTCAGGCTCTGCTTGAGCGGGTGAATGTCCTGCACATCGGTCAGACCGAGATCGTGCACAAGCTGGTCGCGGTAGCGCAGCGTTGCCGGAAAATGCTTGCCTGTCTCGAGAAACAGCACCGGCAGGGTGCGATCCACCTGCGCGATCAGGTGCAGAAGCACCGAGGACTCCGCCCCGAACGAGGAAACCACGGCGATGTCCTGTTTGAAGAGCTGGCCGATCGCCAGTTCGATGATCTGCGCCGGGTCGAGATTGCCATAGCGGGCTTCAAGCGCCCGCGCTTCGTCCGCCACGGTGATCTCGTTGGTTTCAAGCAGCATTGGCAGCCTCGCCATAGAGCGCCTCCTTGAAGGGAGCAGCGCCCAGACGCCGGTAAGCCGCAAGGAAGGTTTCTTCCTTGTCCGTCCGGACTTCGAGATAGCGGTCGACAATGGTCTCGATCGCGTCGACGATTTCTTCGGAGGAGAAGCCGCGCCCGGTGATATCGCCGATGGTGCAGACCTCGTCGCCGGAGCCGCCGAGGGAAATCTGGTAGAGTTCCTCGCCCTTCTTCTCGACGCCGAGAATGCCGATATGACCGACATGATGATGCCCGCAGGCATTGATGCAGCCCGATATCTTCAGCTTGAGCTCGCCGATATCGGCCTGGCGCGCCGGATCGGCAAAGCGTTCCGATATGCGCTGGGCAACCGGGATCGAGCGGGCTGTCGCCAGTGCGCAATAATCCAGACCCGGGCAGGAGATGATATCGGTGATCAGCCCGGCATTGGCCGTGGCGAGACTGTCGGTCAAGAGCAGATCGTAAACGATGCGCAGATCGGCAATCGCCACATGCGGCAGAATGAGATTCTGCTCGTGGCTGACGCGGATTTCGTCCTGGGAGAACTGTTCGGCAATATCGGCAACCAGATCCATCTGGGCATCGGTGGCATCGCCCGGAATGCCGCCGATCGGCTTCAGGGAAATGGTCACGACGCCGTAATCCGGGTTCTTGTGCGGTGTCACGTTCTGGTCGACCCAGGCGGCAAAGGCATGATCCGCCTTGCGGGCACCGGCCAGTGCCGACCAGCCTTCCGGCCGCTGCGGCAGATGCGGCGGACGGAAGTAACTGTCGATGGCATCGACATCCGTCTGCGGCAGCTTCAGGTCGCTGTTCTTCAGCGCCAGCCATTCGGTTTCCACCTGGCGGGTCAGCTCTTCCGTCCCGGTTTCGTGCACGAGAATCTTGATGCGCGCCTTGTACTTGTTGTCACGGCGACCGTTCAGATTGTACACGCGCATGATCGCGGTCGTATAGGTCAGCAGATCCTCGACGGGCAGGAAGTCGCGGATCTTCTTGGCAACCATCGGCGTGCGGCCCTGACCGCCGCCGACATAAACGGCAAAACCGATCTCACCCGCTTCGTTCTTTTTCAGGTGCAGGCCGATATCGTGCACCTGGATCGCAGCGCGGTCCCGTTCGGCGCCGGTAACGGCGATCTTGAACTTGCGCGGCAGGTAGGAGAACTCCGGATGCATCGACGACCACTGGCGCAGGATTTCCGCGTAGGGGCGCGGGTCTGCAACCTCGTCGGCGGCTGCGCCGGCAAAGTGGTCGGCGGTCACATTGCGGATGCAGTTGCCTGAGGTCTGCATCGCATGCATTTCGACTTCGGCAAGTTCGTCGAGAACCTTCGGCATGTCCTTCAGCGCGGGCCAGTTGTACTGGAGGTTCTGGCGCGTGGTGAAGTGACCATAGCCACGGTCATAGGTGCGGGCGATGTGGGCAAGCTTGCGCATCTGGCGCGACGACAATGTGCCGTAGGGGATGGCAACGCGCAGCATATAGGCATGCAATTGCAGATAGACGCCGTTCATCAGCCGCAGCGGACGGAACTGGTCCTCGGTCAGTTCGCCAGCCAAACGGCGCTCGACCTGATCCTTGAACTGCTCAACGCGGGCGGAAACAAACGCGTGATCAAACTCATCGTAACGATACATTCTGCTGGGCCTTCGATTATCAGTTAAGCAGCGTTTGCCGCAGGTTTTTCCGCCTGCTTGCCAAGGTCGAGACGGACGGTCGGGCCGAGCTGGCGAATGCGCTCGCGCAGGCGGACCGGATAAAGATGCTCACCGCGCTCTTCCACGTCGATGACATTGACGTCGATGACAAGGTTGGACTTGATCGCCGCCTTGCCCGCTTCCTCCAGTGCCGCCGCCGCTTCGGCGTGGCGGGCCACGAGGGCGCCGTCAATGTGATCGAGCCATTCGCCATTGGCGCCAAGCCATACGGCTTCGCCATCGGTCAGACGGTTTGCAGTGAGAACTTTAACACTCATGATCATCATCCTTCGCAATCAAGCGGCATTGGATTGGAGATGGCGCGCAGCCACCGAAGAGGTTGGGGTACGGATAGCCAGCGGCTCGGCCTTGTCGATCGCAGCACCGGCCACGGCATCGCCGATGACCACCATGACGGGACCGTCAAGGTCGGGGCGCTGTTCCAACGCCGGCAAATCCTGCAGCGTGCCATGGAACATGCGGCGATCCGCACGTCCGGCATTTTCGATCACGGCCACGCCGGTATCGGCATGCAGGCCGGCGCTCATCAGCCGCTCGGCGACGGAGGCTGCCACGCTGCGGCCCATATAGACGGCGATTGTCGCCCCTGAAATGGCGAGGCGTGCCCAGTCGGGCAGCACTTCGCCAGCCATGTCATGACCCGTGGTGAACACAAGGGAGGATGCGACACCACGCAGGGTCAGAGGCAATTGCATATCGGCAGCCGCGGCAAAGGCCGAGGTGATGCCGGGGACGATCTCGAAAGGGATACCGGCAGACCGCAGCGCGGCCATTTCCTCACCGGCGCGGCCGTAAACCAGCGGATCACCGGATTTGAGGCGCACGACGCGCTTGCCTTCACGGCCGAGCGAAACCAGCAGGTCGTTGATTTCGCTCTGGCTTTTCGAATGGCAGCCCTTGCGCTTGCCGACGGAAAGCCGGGCTGCATCGCGGCGGCCCATGGAGACGACAGCCTCAGGCACCAGCGCGTCATAGACGATGACATCCGCTTCCATGAGAACGCGGTGCGCGCGCAGGGTCAGCAAGTCCTCGGCGCCAGGACCCGCACCGACCAGCCAGACATAACCTTTCGGCTCGTCCTGATTGTCGAGGAGCAGCCCGGCAGCCTGGCGGGCACCGTCGAGATCATTGTTGTAGACCTTGCCGGCCACATCGCCCGAGAAGAACGAGCGCCAGAACAGACGGCGCGGCAGGCCTTTCTTCACCAGCTTTTCGACAGCGGGACGATAGGCATTGGCGAGACGGGCAAGATCGCCCAGGCGCGGCGAGAACGCCGCATCGATACGGGCGCGAATGATCTGGCTGAGCACGGGACCCGTGCCTTCCGAACCAATGGCAATGGCAATCGGCGCACGGTTGACGATGGCGGGGGTGAAGAAATCGCAGAGTTCCGGACGGTCGACCACATTGACCGGGACATGCTGGCGGCGCGCTTCGGCGGCAATGGCGCTATCCTGTGCTTCATCGCCCGTGGCAACAAAAGCCAGCTTTGCGCCCGAGAGGTGCTTTGGAGAAAAGACTTCCGCGACATGCTCGTGACGGCCAGCGCGGATGAAATCAGCAAGTTCCTGTTCGGGGTCTGCAGCAACAACGCGGATCAGCGCATTCGTCTGCGCCAGAAGACGGGCCTTGTTCAATGCTTCTTCGCCTTCGCCGACAACCACAACCACTTCATTCCGCACGCGGAAGAAGGCAGGAAAGACAGAAAGCTGATTGGCATGGATAGACATGAGCAAGACAATCCCGGTGAATGCTGGGATTATCGTTGATCGGACCGCTCTTTATAAGGAACAGAAATGCGCCGAATCGAACGGCGGAGCATAGAATTTCTGAAAATCGCGGAACAAGCGGATTCCCTTTCCATGCATCACAAGAAAATGCCGCCCAGCCTTTGCCGGAAACGGCAAGACGGGACAGGCAACAGCAAACGGCACCGGTTCAAGGAACACCGATCCAATACACGACTACTTTTATCGTGTTAACGTGGAAATGCAAGCCCTTTCTGCATGTCGCGCAAAAGGCCATCACCACAGCGTCGGAATAAGACGGTAACGCACCTGCTGGCAATAGGCGGCGTAACCCGGCAAATTCGCCTTGAGATATTTTTCCTCATCGAGCAGACGGGCAACGATGACCAGGCTGAGCGCGATGGCAAAGGGCAGAGACCACAGTGACCCGAGCGCGAGGGATGACGCGACGAAGGCCAGCACGCAGCCGGAATACATGGGATGCCGTACGATGCCATAGGGTCCGGTTGCGATGACCCGCTGCCCCGATTTGACCTCGATAATGCTGGAGGCATGGCTGTTTTCCCGGAATGCCAGGAAGACAATCCAGGCCCCGGCGAGAAAAGCGGCATTGCCAAGGATGACCACCCAGACGGGCAAGGGCAGCCCGGTAAAGTGACGCTCGATCCCCGGCATGATGTAGGTCAGGAGGCCGACCACGGCCGCTACGGTCTGGATACGCTTCTGCGCCGGTTCACGCTCGGCGCCCGCCCCGGCCCTCAACCGGCTTGCGACAAGAGCGGGATCGTGTTTGAGAAAATAATAGGAAATGAAACTCGTGCTGACGCTGAAGACCAGCCAGAAAAGCCAGCCCTGCCAGAACGACAATGACCAGGCAGGCAGCATGAGCAGCACCAGAAGGATGACGATGCCCTTCGCCTGCCCCTCCCACGCCTTCCTGTGCAGGTCATGCGGCGAGAGATGCATGGACATGGTCAACCCTCCTTCGGTTAAGGCGCGAGACCGGGGATATCGGACACCTCGTCTGTTTTCGCCTTATCCGGTAGAATAGAGCCGAAACCCGATTGCCGGCAACCATAGGGGTGCCTGCCGTTTCAGTCGGCGAGCGCGCACCCCGCACGCTTGATCATATCACGCACGATCAGCGGTGTGGCTGCTATCTGCTGCCACCGGCCCTTTGGCTGCGCCTCCAGCGCGCGCCGCACCGCCTTGTCATCGAGAGCGATGCGGGTTTTGCAGGCCGCTAGCGGCGAGCCGTCCGCCTTTGCCGCAAGGTCGATGATGATGGCCGCGGTCTCGCCCACGCCAGCGAGATAGGCGGTCAGAACCTGGCCCGCCGTCGGATTGGACGACGCCTGGTCGAGCATTGCCATGACCTGCGTGACCGAAATCTGCCCCTTGGCGGTGGACGCCGCCGCCATTGAGGCGGTTGCCAATCCAAGGGCGAAAGCTATGGAAATGAAAGATGCGCTGGCCGTTCTAAGAAGGGGCATACCAAAATCTCCTGTGTTGGTTCGAAATTCGTATCTCGAAAATTTATTATTGTAAAACGATAATTTCTTGCTATTATTCTGGAAGAAAACTCACAGAGGTGCCCCATGAGCAATCTTTCTTCGCTTGATATGCCTACGACAGGAAACATGCCGGCTCACCGCGCGGAGCGTATCCGGCGTCTCAGTAAAATCATGTCGGGTCTGTATCTCGCCACATCGGTGATCTTGACCGCAGGAACGCTCTACTACTGGTTTGCGACGCCGCCGGCCGATATCCTGACAGCGGCCAAGCTACCGGTTACCGGGGTGGAAAATCTTGGTTTCCCGACCCGTCTTCTTGCTTTTCTCGTTTCGATGCTGCCACTGGCAGCGTTGATCTGGGGATTGAGGCAGGCCCAACGGTGCTTCAACGGCTTTGCCAAACAGCAGTTTTTCACGGCCGAAACCGTCGGCAGCCTGCGCGCTTTCGCAATGGCGGTCTTTGTATCGACGCTCCTTCAGCCCTTCGCCTATGCAGCCCTCTCGCTCATCCTAAGCTGGACCAACCCGGCCGGGCAACGCGCACTGTCCATCGGCATCAGTTCGGACATGTGGCTCGGATTGCTGTTTGCCGGAACCATCATCGTCATTGCCTGGGTGATGCGGGAAGCCATCGCGATAGCCGATGAAAATGCTCAATTCGTCTGAGGATAAGCCCATGCCCATCAAAGTCAGGCTCAATGTCATGCTGGCCGAACGCAACGTGAAATCCAAGGACCTGGCGGAGCATGTCGGAATAACGGAAGCCAATCTGTCCCTGCTGAAACAGGGCAAGGTGAAAGGCATCCGCTTCGAAACCCTGGAGCGCATCTGCGACTATCTCGACTGCCAGCCCGGCGACCTCATGCGCTACGACAAGGAGGAGAGCTAGGCGGTGAAAATGGCCGGCACGTGCACTGGCCAGCGCCATGGCACAATCGCCACGAGATCATAGCGCAATGACAGGTTCGCATAATCGGGCTGACGCACGAGCCAGAGATCGGCGGCCGCCTCAATGCGCCGCATGGCTGTCCAAGTCACCGCATCCATCGCCTGTTCAAGTGTCCGGCGTGCTTTCACTTCAACGATGAGAACAAGATCGCCGCGCCGGGCAATGAGGTCAATCTCCCCCTGTTTGGTGCGGTGGCGCCGCGCGACAATGCGAAAGCCTTTCAGCATCAGGGCAAGCGCAGCGAAATACTCGGCGGAGTGGCCGCGCCGGTAAGCCCTGTGTCGCTCGCCCGCGCCTGTCATTTCATTGCAAGCAACCGTTGGTAGAGTTCACCCTTCGGCCGGCCCGTCATGCGCGATGCTTCGCCCGCCGCCTTGGCCGGCGACATTTCAAGGACAAGTGCACGCAGCAATGCATCGACATCATCGTCGGTACGGGCAATGTTCTGATCGCCCTCGGGCGGCCCGACAACAAGAACCACCTCGCCGCGGATGCGGTCCTCGCCATCGAATTCCGCCGCCAGTTCCGCCAGCGGCAGGGTGACCACGGTCTCGTAGGTCTTGGTCAGTTCGCGGCACAGCGATGCCTGCCGTTTCGGGCCGAACACCTCGACCATGTCCATAAGCGTGGCGGCGGCACGATTGGGCGATTCAAAAAACACCAGCGCGGCATCCAGCGTCTTCAGCGATTCAAGTTTCGACCGGCGCTGCCCCTGTTTCGACGACAGAAATCCGGCGAAGTAAAAGCTGTCAGTAAACAGACCCGAGGCCGTCAGTGCCGCCAGAACCGACGACGCTCCAGGAATCGGCACCACGCGGATACCGGCGGCCTTGGCCTCCGGCACGAGGCGCCCGCCCGGGTCGGAGACCAGCGGGGTTCCTGCGTCGGAGACCAGTGCCACACTTTTCCCGGCAAGCAGGGCTTCGATCAGTTTGGGCCCGGCTTCGCCGGCATTGTGTTCATGATAGGCATAGGGACGGCGGGAAATACCGTATCTGTCGAGAAGAACACGGCTGACGCGTGTATCCTCGCAGGCGATCACATCGGCTGCCGCGAGCGTTTCGATGCCGCGCAGCGTCATATCGCCAAGATTACCGATGGGTGTGGCGACGATGTAAAGCGCCGGCTCAAGCGGCCGGGCGCGAAACGCCGTGTTGCCGATCTGGTAGTCCCGTTCCCTGGCTTCCCCGTCAGACACGTCGCACCCTCACGCTGCCAGATCGGCAATGACCGCATTCAGAACGATCGCGCCTTCGGGCGTCGTGCGGATGCGGCTGTTGCCGATATATTCGATCAGGCCCTGTTCGGCCAAGGAAATCACGCGCTTTTCCTTGACGCCATGGCCGGTCAACCGTTCATAGCGCGCAAGATCGATGCCTTCGACGAGCCGCAGGCCCATCAGCAGGAATTCATCGCCTTCCTGTTCCCCGCTCAGCAACTCTTCCTCGACAACGCCATGGCCATCGCTCTCGACCTTGCTGACCCAGGTTTCCGGGTGACGTTCCGTTATCGTGACCGCACGCTTGCCGTTCTCGATAAAGCGGCCGTGGGCGCCGGGTCCGACGCCAACATACTCGCCATACCGCCAGTAGACGAGATTATGCTGGGATTCGGCGCCGGGCGCCGCGTGGTTGGAAATCTCATAGGCCGGCAGACCGCGCCGGGTCGTGACATCCTGCGTTTCCGCATAAAGCGCTGCCGCGTGATCGCCATCGGGCGTTATCAGTTTGCCGGCTTTCCACAACTGGTAGAAGGGCGTGCCTTCCTCAATCGTCAATTGATAGAGCGACAGGTGATCGGCGGCGTAGGAGATGGCGCGGTTGAGCTCTTCACGCCATGCTTCGATGGTCTGGTCAGGCCGGGCATAGATCAGATCGAAGGACAGGCGCGGAAAAATATCGCGCGCCAGACCGATTGCCACCAGGGCTTCCTCGACATTGTGCATGCGCCCGAGCCGCCGCAGGTCAGGATCGTTCAATGCCTGCACACCCAGCGAGACGCGATTGACACCTGCCGCCCGGTAGCCGCGAAAACGGTTGGCTTCGACGCTGGTCGGATTGGCTTCCAGCGTGATCTCGATATTGTCAGGCACGGACCAGTTCCTGGCGATCTCATTGAGCACCGACCCGACAGTCTCCGGCTCCATCAAAGACGGCGTACCGCCGCCGAGAAAGATACTGGAAATCGTGCGCGAACCGGTGCGCTCGCGCATGGTCGCCATTTCACGGGCGAAGGCCGCGGTAAACCTCGGCTGGTCCACCGGCTGGTGACGGACATGCGAATTGAAATCACAATAGGGGCACTTGGCCATGCAGAAGGGCCAGTGGACGTAAACGCCAAAGCCCCCTTCGTTCTCCTGGCCGCGCAACAATGGGGTCATCAGGCCCCCAGACAATCGCGGGCAAAATGCTGGAAAGCCCGCGCACGGTGCGACAGCGCGTCGGCTTCGCCGGGCTTCCAGCCATGTTTCTGCTCGGCGGTCATCTCCCCGAATGTTGCGTCATAGCCCTGCGGCTTGAACACGGGGTCGAAGCCGAAACCGGCAGTGCCGCGCGGCGGCCAGACGATCTCGCCTTCCACTTCGCCGCGATAATAGTTGGCTTCACCGTCAGGCCAGGCGAGGCAGATTACCGAAACGAAACGTCCGCCGCGATCCCTAGCGTCAGTGATGCCCCGTTCCTGCAGCGCGGTTTCAACCTTTTGCATCCCATGGGCGAAATCCCGCTTGCCATCCGGCAGCTCCGCCCAGTTGGCGGTGTAAACGCCGGGGTCACCATCCAGCGCATCGACGCAAAGGCCGGAATCATCAGACAGCGCGACAAGGCCGGTCGCCTTGGCCGCCGCGAAAGCCTTGATGTAGGCGTTTTCTTCGAATGTGGTGCCGGTTTCATCCGGTTCCGGCAGACCGAGGTCGCCCGCCGACACCACTTCGAAACCGAAGGGGCCGAGCAGATCGATCATTTCCTGGATCTTGCCCTTGTTGTGACTGGCAACGAGCAGTTTGCCTTTTTCGAGTGTTCTCATGTCAGGTTCCATAAAGCCGGTTCGGCAAATTCAATCGAGTTTCCGGACGGATCGCGGAAATACAGGGAGCGGGCACCATTGGGCCAGTCAAATTCACTTTCGATGGCAATGCCATTGGCCTCAAGATGGGACTTCCAGCCGGAAATTTCATCCCGTGTTGCGCGAAAACAGACGTGGCCCGGCCCCTTGGCACCATGGGCCGGGATGGGAAGACCGCCCTTGGGCCTTTCCCTCAGCTTTTCCGCGTCGAACAGGATCAGGACACCCGCCCCACAACGGAAGAACACGGATTCATTGCCCGCCCGCAGGATGACGTCCAGTCCGAGTATATCGGCATAGAACCGTGCAGCCACGTCGATATCGGTCACATAGAGTGCTGTTTCCAGAATACCCGATGGCTGCATGGTGTTTTCCGCTTACGAGACCGCCATTTTCTGCAGCGAAACCAGCCGGGTGATGCCGTTGCGGGCAAGCCCCATCAAGGCCAGCAGCTCGTCCTGCGAGAATGGCTCGCCTTCCGCCGTTCCCTGCACTTCCACGATACCACCTTTGCCGGTCATGACGAAGTTGGCATCGGTCTGTGCCGTTGAATCCTCGGCATAATCGAGATCAATCACGGGCGTGCCGTCGGAGATGCCGCAGGAAATCGCCGCAACATGGTCCTTCAACACCTTTTCGACCTTGAGCATCTGGCGTGTTTCCATCCAGCGCAGGCATTCGTGCAAGGCGACCCAGCCGCCGGTGATGGCTGCCGTCCGGGTGCCGCCATCCGCCTGAATGACATCGCAGTCCACGGTGATCTGCACTTCGCCCAGCGCCTGCAGGTCCACGACGGCGCGCAGCGAACGGGCGATCAGCCGCTGGATTTCCAAAGTGCGGCCGCCCTGCTTGCCGGATGAAGCCTCGCGGCGCATGCGGTCGCCGGTCGAACGCGGCAGCATGCCGTATTCCGCCGTTACCCAGCCCTTGCCGGTATTGCGCATCCAGCCCGGCACCTTTTCCTCAAGGCTGGCGGTGCACAGGACGTGTGTATCGCCAAACTTGACCAGGCACGAGCCTTCAGCATGTTTGGAAACGCCGCGCTCGAAGGAAATGGCGCGCATTTCGTCTGGGGCTCGTTTGGAAGGACGCATGGAATGACCTCTTGAAAAATATGGTTGTCCGGCCTTTTAGAGCAACGGACGCTTAAATGGAACCATGAAGCAAAAGCTTTGATGATTGGACCGACAACGCCTATATTCCCTGGCAGAGAACAAGGGCGTCACACAGAATGAACAAGGCAGTTACTCCCGAACCATTGCAATCCCTCGACCAGCGGTCACGGGATATTTTCCGGCGCATCGTCGAGAGCTATCTCGGTGACGGCGAACCGGTGGGATCGCGCAACCTGTCGCGCATCCTGCCCGTGACGCTTTCCCCGGCGACCATCCGCAATGTCATGAGTGATCTCGAGCATCTCGGCCTTGTTTACGCGCCGCACGTGTCGGCGGGACGGCTGCCGACACAATTGGGCCTGCGGTTCTTTGTCGATGCCTTCATGGAGGTGGGCGACCTTTCCTCCGACGAGCGCAATTCCATCGAGGCGCAGGTGCGGGCGGGCGGCGACGCCCAGTCGAGCGAGAACATGCTGACGCAGGCCAGCCAGATCCTGTCGGGCATGTCGCGCGGCGCCGGACTTGTGCTTGCAACCAAAGCGGAAGGCGCACTCAAGCACATCGAGTTTGTGCGGCTGGAACCCACCAAGGCGCTGGCGGTGCTGGTGACCCAGAGCGGCGACATTGAAAACCGGGTGATCGACCTGCCGCCCGGCGTGACGCCATCGCAATTGATCGAAGCATCGAATTTCCTCAATGCGCATATTCAGGGCCGCACCATCACCGAAGCACGCGTGGAAATTGCCCGCTTGAAGGACGAAACCCAGCAGGCGCTCGATGTCCTGTCGCAACACCTGGTCGAGCAGGGACTTGCGGTCTGGGGCGGCACGGGTGGCGGCCAACCGCCGCGGCTCATCGTGCGGGGACGCGGGAACCTTCTGGATTCCATCAACGCCGAAGCGGATCTCGACCGGCTGCGCCATCTGTTCGATGATCTCGAGACCAAGGAAGGCACGATACAACTGCTCGATCTGGCGGAAGCCGGATCGGGCGTGCGCATTTTCATCGGCTCCGAGAACAAGCTGTTTTCACTTTCCGGCTCATCTCTGGTCATCGCGCCCTATCGCGATTCGGAACAGCGGGTCATCGGCGCCCTCGGCGTTATCGGCCCCACCCGGCTGAACTATGCGCGCATTGTTCCGATGGTGGACTATACGGCGCAGCTGGTCTCACGACTGTTGCGATAGAGCGCGGATACTGCACTGGCGCTGTGCCGCCACGCGAACTTCCCCCGCTTCGGGCATTTGCACTTGATTTTCATGGCCTAAACCTCGATATCCAGCGCACATTCGATTTATGAACGGACAGGATAGATGACTGAAGAAAAGAAACATCATGACGCACCCGATCTCGATCAGCGCGATCTGAAGAATCCGCGCGACCGTGATGCGCTGAAGCGTGCCGCCGATGATTTTCTGAAATCGCGCAAGGCAGAGGAATATGCCATGGCGCAGGAAGAGGAAGAACAGGCGGAAGCAGCCAACAGTGTTGAACTGGATGCATTGCGCGGCGAAAACGGCGATCTGCGCGATCAGCTGCTGCGTCTGGCCGCCGATATGGAAAACCTGCGCAAGCGCACCGCCCGTGACGTTCACGATGCGCGTTCCTATTCGGTCGCCAATTTCGCCCGCGACATGCTTTCGGTTTCCGACAATCTGAAGCGCGCGCTCGAAGCCATTCCGGCCGATGCCCTCGCCAATGGCGATGCAGGTTTCAAGGCACTGGCCGAAGGCGTGGAAATGACCGAGCGCTCGATGATGTCGGCGCTGGAACGCCACGGCGTCAAGAAGATCGAACCGCAGGGCCAGCGTTTCGACCCGAATTTCCATCAGGCCATGTACGAAATTCCCAACGCCGACGTGCCGCACAACACCGTGCTGCAGGTGGCGCAGGCCGGTTTCGTCATCGGCGACCGCATGCTGCGCCCGGCACTCGTCGGCGTTTCCAAGGGCGGTCCGAAGCAGGCTGCCGGCGAAGGCCAGGCAGAGCCGGGTCCGATCAACCCGCAGGCGGAAAAAGACGCATAACGATAGCGTCATCTCAACGACGAAGGCCAGATTCCGGCGACGGGATCTGGCCTTTTCAATTTAGCTGTTTACGCTCCGTATTGGCCATGTTCTACCTTTTATATGGAGGGGAACAGCCGATGACATCGATCCAGATATTCAATTATGCGGGCGTTTTCGTTTTCGCCGCGACAGGCGGCCTCGCCGCCTCGCGCCGCCAGCTTGATATTATCGCTTTCGTTTTTCTGGCTGCGGTAACGGGCATCGGCGGCGGCACCCTGCGCGACCTCATCCTCGGCGTTCCCGTCTTCTGGGTCCGCGAGCCCGGCTATATCCTCGTCTGTGCTGCTGCGGCAATCATCGTCTATTTCTCCGCCAATCTCCTGGAATCGCGCTACCGGCTTCTGCTGTGGCTCGATGCGCTGGGGCTTTCGGCCTACAGCGTCATGGGCGCTGCAAAGGCGCTGGCGCTCGGTTTCAGCCCGACCATTGCCGTTGTGACAGGCATTTTGACGGCAACATTCGGCGGCGTGCTGCGCGATATCGTTTCCGCGGAACCGTCGGTGCTGATGCGGCGCGAGATCTACGTCACCGCGGCGCTTGCCGGCTCGGTCGCCTACACGCTGCTGCGGGGGCTTTCGGCGGGGCCGGAGGTTTCGGCCCTGTTCGCCGCGCTGACCGCCTTTGCGGTTCGCGGCGGCGCGCTTTATTTCGGCTGGACCCTGCCGAACTACCACAAGGTGGGCCGCACGCCTGAAGAGCTCAAGCGTGACGGCATCGTTCGATCAGAGTAAACCGGCCTGCTGGGCAGCCACTTTCAGATTTTGCGCCGGACGCGGGCCGATCTGCTGGATCACGAGCCCGGCGGTCAACGAGCCGAGCCGCGCGCAATCGGTCAACGAGCGGCCATTGGTATAGCCGAACAGGAAGCCCGACGCATAGAGATCACCCGCACCCGTCGTATCGACAAGCTCGGCGATCTCGATCGCCGGAACGGCAACGGTTTCGTCCTTCGAGACAACCACCGAGCCCTTTTCCGAGCGGGTGATGGCGGCGAGCTTGCAATCCTTGCGGATGGCATCAAGTCCCTTCTCAAAGTCGTCGGTCTGGTACAGAGACTTCAGTTCCGCCTCGTTGGCGAAAACAATATCAACGGTGCCGGAACGCATCAGCTCAAGGAATTCCTCGCGATAGCGATCCACGCAGAACGGATCCGACAGCGTCATCGACACTTCGCGCTTGTGCTCATGCGCGATTTTCGCCGACAGGCGGATGGCTTCCTTCGCCCGGGGCGGGTCCCAGAGATAGCCTTCGAAATAGGTGACCTTGGCTTCCGATACCTTGGAGCTTTCCACGTCTTCCGGTCCAAGCTCGACGCAGGCCCCGAGATAGGTGTTCATGGAGCGCTCGCCATCGGGCGTAACGAAAATCATCGAGCGGGCCGTGGGCGGCGGCGCTTTCAACACGCGCGTATCGAAGGCAACGCCCTGCGCGCGGATATCATGGGTAAAGATGTGGCCGAGCGGATCGTCGGCAACCTTGCCGAAATAGGCGGCGCGGCCGCCAAGGCTGGCAACGCCAGCCGCCGTATTGCCAGCACTTCCGCCAGAAGCTTCGATGGCCGGTCCCATGCGCTCATACAGAAATTCCGCACGGTCGGCATCGATCAGGTTCATCGCATTCTTGATGATACCGTTCTTGACGATAAAATCGTCATCCGTGCGGGCGATGATATCGACAATGGCATTGCCGATGCAAAGCACGTCATAACTCGACATGAAAACTCCAGGATTGATTCAATTGCAGTTCTTGGCCTCTGGTTCGCCAAGTCCTAGCCGGAACAGCGGGCCTTGACTACCCCTAATGCGCGGGGCGCCTTGTCTGCACCGGACGCGCTCCTTATGTCCCAAACATTGGAAAGACCGGAAAGGAAGAACGGTACCATGATTTTTGACAGCGCCCAGGCCGCAGCAAGTCACCTGTTCCGGCCGGAATTCCGTTCTGTCCTGTGGAAGTCTCTCGGAATGACCGTGCTTCTGCTGATCGGTGCCTGGTTCGGGCTGCGGGAACTCTTTGCCTTGCTGGCATTGCCCTTTTTCGATCAATGGATGCCGGACCTGCCATCCTGGGCCGGGTGGCTTGGCTTTATCGCCGGTGTATTCGCCAGTATCGCCCTGGCGCTGGGGCTGGCACTGCTGATCGCGCCGGTTTCGGCCATCGTCGCCGGATTGTTTCTCGACGATGTGGCTGAAGTTGTGGAAAAGTCGGATTACCCGCTCGATCCGAAGGGCCGCCCGCTCCCGGTGCTGCGCTCCTTCGTGCTTTCGCTGAGATTCCTCGGCGTCGTTATCCTCGGCAATATCATCGCACTGCTGATGCTTCTCATTCCCGGCGTCAACATCATCGCGTTCTTCGTGGTCAACGGTTATCTGCTCGGTCGGGAATTCTTCGAATTCGCCGCCATGCGGTTCCGCCCGGAAATGGAAGCCAAGGCGCTGCGGTCGAAACATGCAACGACGGTTTTCCTGGCCGGTCTCGTCATTGCGGCCTTCATGGCCATTCCGATCCTCAACCTTTTGACCCCGCTGTTTGCGGCCGCCATGATGGTGCATCTGCACAAGGCTGTGGCTCAATCGGAACCACCCGCAGGGCTGCGCTAGAAAACCTGTGGGGGCAACGGCACCAGCGGCGCCGGCAGTTCCGATGTCTTTTCCGCCGCCTTGCAGATATCGGCAATGACGCAGGCCGTGCATTCGGGCTTGCGGGCCTTGCAGACATAGCGGCCGTGCAGGATCAGCCAGTGATGGGCGTGATAGAGATATTCCGCCGGAATGATCTTCATCAATTTGGCTTCCACCTGATCCGGTGTCTTGCCCGGCGCGAGACCCAGCCGGTTGCCGATCCGGAATATATGCGTGTCGACAGCCATCGTCGCTTGCCCGAACGCCATGCTGAGCACCACATTGGCGGTCTTGCGGCCGACACCGGGAAGCTTGACCAGCTCGTTGCGATCATCCGGCACCTCGCTGCCATAGTCGCGGATCAGGGCTTCCGACAGGGCAATGACGTTTTTGGCCTTATTGCGCCAGAGGCCGATGGTTCGGATGTATTCGCCGACAGCTGCCTCGCCGAGATCCCGCATCTTTTCTGGCGTATCGGCAACCTTGAATAGAGCGCGGGTTGCCTTGTTGACGCCGACATCCGTCGCTTGGGCCGAAAGCGCAACCGCGACCAAAAGGGTAAAAGCATTGACATGCTCGAGCTCGCCCTTGGGTTCCGGCCGCTGGATCGAGAACCGGCGAAAAATCTCGTGGATTTCAGCGGCGGTATAGCGCGTACCGGCGACAAGGCGCGGCCGCTTCACCGGCTTTTCGGCGATGTCACTCACGTCAATCTGATCAAATTTGCTCTTGGGATTTTCCATGACCCTTCTATACTCAAGCGTCATGAGCCAAACAATGAACCCAATTGACGCTGCTGCGCACAATGAGGAGGAAATTTTCCGTGCCCTTCTGGTGCCGCACCGGTCGCTTGGCCGCAAAGGCTTTCTCATTGTCATGGCCGCGATCGGCGGGAGCAGTTTTCTGACCGGTCTGTTCTTCCTGTCGCTGGGAGCATGGCCGGTGTTCGGCTTTTTCGGCCTTGATGTCCTCCTGATCTATCTTGCCTTCCGGATGAACTACACCGCAGCAAAAGCGCATGAGGAGGTCAGCGTTTCAAGGATCGCGCTGCAGATCAGGCAGGTGGCGCCGTCAGGCCGGACCAACTTGCACGAATTCAACCCGTTCTGGACCCGGTTCAATGTCGCGCGGCACGCGGAAATCGGCATCACCTCCATGCGCGTGGAGGGACAGGGCAAGGCGGTGACGATCGGCTCGTTTCTCAATCCCGATGACCGGGAAAGCTTTGCCATGGCATTCACCCGGGCCCTGGCCGCGGCCAAGGGCCGGTAGTTTTCATATCACGCAAGAATCGGGTGGCAGATCAGGCCCCTGCATGGTCATATGACACTCAACATGAATTGAAAGCCTGATCTGTCTTTGCGACGCAACGCATCGGATCATGCCGGAATGAGGTAACGACCATGAAACCGCATGCCATTCTTCAGAACGATATTACGCCTTCGGGCAATGACTACGCCATTGTCAGCCATATCATCGAGCGGATCAGTGAGGATTATCGCGACCAGCCATCGCTCGAGGTCCTGGCCAAGGAGGCAGGGCTTTCACCCACGGCCCTGCAGAAGCTTTTCACCCGCTGGGCAGGCCTGTCGCCCAAGGGCTTTCTGCAGGCCGTGACCATCGACCACGCCCGCCGCCTGCTCGACGAGGGCATGCCGCTGCTGGAGACGGCCCTGGAAACCGGCCTGTCCGGGCCAAGCCGCCTGCACGACCTGTTCGTCACCCATGAAGGCATGTCGCCGGGCGACTACAAGACCCGCGGCGCGGGCCTCGTCATCCGTTACGGCTTCCATATCTCGCCCTTCGGGCGTGCCCTGGTGATGGTGACGGATCGCGGGCTGGCGGGTCTTGCCTTTGCCGATCAGGGGCATGAACGCGAAACCATGGAAGACATGACATCCCGCTGGCCCAATGCCACCTATGTCGAAGACCTTGGCGCCACGTCGCCCTATGCGGCACGGGTGTTCAACCCGGCTGAATGGCGTTCGGACCGGCCGCTGAAAGTGGTGATGATCGGCACGGACTTCCAGCTGCGTGTCTGGGAAGCCCTGTTGAAGGTGCCGATGGGCAAGGCCTGCGCCTATTCGGACATCGCCCAGGAAATCGGCTCGCCCAAAGCCTCCCGCGCTGTCGGTGCTGCGGTGGGCGCCAACCCGATTTCCTTCGTGGTTCCCTGCCATCGCGCCGTCGGCAAATCCGGCGCCCTCACAGGCTATCACTGGGGTCTGACCCGCAAGCGCGCCATTCTCGGCTGGGAAGCCGGGCAGATGGGCGACGGCACGCAACTCGACATGGCCCGTTCCGGCTGATCGCCGCATCTTCCCGAGACACCCATCAAGGCCCGGCAGCAATGCCGGGCTTTTATCCTTTCAACGATGCGATCACATCGGCCAAGCCGGACAGAAGCGTCTCGCACTCTTCGTCCGTACCGATGCTGATGCGCAGATAGTCGTCTATGCGCGGTTTCGGGAAATGCCTGACCAGAATGGCCCTGTTTCTAAGCTCAGCAGCGACCTGCGCGCCGGGCAGCACGGCATGGCGTGCAAACAGAAAATTGGCCGCCGAGGGAAGAACCTCAAACTGCAGCGCGCGCAAGGCAGCGGACAGACTTTCCCTTGTGGCGATGACGCGGTCGCGCTTGTCCTCGAACCATTTCCTATCTTCCCAAGCGGCAACTGCTCCCGCGATGGCGAGACGGTCGAGGGGATAGGAGTTGAAGCTGTCCTTCACCCGTTGCAGCGCTTCAATCAGCGCAGGCTGCCCGACGGCAAAGCCAACGCGCAGGCCGGCCAGCCCGCGCGACTTTGAAAAGGTCTGTGTCACGAGCAGATTGGGGAAGCGTGCGACCAGGGGGATTGCACTCTGTGCACCAAAGTCCACATAGGCTTCATCGATCACCACGACCTGATTGGGGTGATCGGCAAGCAATACCTCGATTTCCGCCAGGGGCAAGGCCGTGCCGGTGGGGGCATTCGGATTGGGCAGGATGATTGCGCCGCATGCCTGCCGGTAGTCGGCAATGCGGACCGCCATCGTGTCATCGAGCGGAACAGCCCGAAAGTCTATTGCATAGAGACGGCAATAGGTCGGAAAGAAACTGTAGGTGACATCGGGAAACAGCAAGGGCTTGTCGTGTTTCAGCAATGCCTGGAACACGTGCGCCAGCACTTCGTCAGATCCGTTGCCGACAAAAACGTGATTGGCGTCAAGCCCATGGCTTTTGGCGATGGCTTCTCTCAGCCTGTACGCCGTTGGATCGGGATAAAGCCGCAACGCTTCCGTCGTCTCGGCTGCTATGGCCGCCAATGCGCGCGGTGACGGACCATATGGGTTTTCGTTGGTGTTCAACTTGATCAGATCGGGTAGCACCGGTTGCTCTCCCGCGACATACGGGGTCAATGTGTGCACGAGAGAACTCCAAAAACGGCTCATCTAAATGTCCAGTACTGCGTTGGCCGGGTGATCGCGATTCAAGCGAACAGTGCGTGTCGATTCCCGTACCATGGCAAAAACAGGCTTTTGCAACAATCGAAATCCCAGCCATTGCGCTGCATTGAAGAAACTTTCGGGCAGGCCTTGACCTTCCAGTTACTGGAAGAATTACCTTTGCATCACTATCTTCCCGTACATGTCGAAAGTTCCATCATGAAACATGACCATCACGACCACGATCACGCTCATAGCACCCATGGCCACAGCTGTTGCAGTACGCACGCGGCGCAGGCTGAGGTCGTGCGCGATCCGGTCTGCGGCATGCTGGTTGACCCTACGGCCGGCAAGCCGACGGCGGAGCATGCGGGCCGGGTGTTTCACTTCTGCTCGGCGGGCTGCCACAAGAAATTCACGGCCGACCCGGAGCCCTACCTGACGGCGATCGATCCGGTCTGCGGCATGACCGTCGACCGGGCAACGGCAAAACACTTCCTGCGGCACGACAATGAGAAATATTATTTCTGCTCGGCCAGCTGCATGGCGAAATTCGAAAAGGCGCCGCAGGATTATCTCGGCGACAGGCCGGCACCCAAGCCGATGCCGGCGGGAACCCAATATACCTGTCCGATGCATCCGGAAATCGTCAAGGACGGCCCGGGGTCATGCCCGCTGTGCGGCATGGCGCTCGAACCCATGGGCATTCCCACCGGGGATGAGGGCCCGAACCCTGAGCTTGTGGATTTCACCCGCCGGTTCTGGATCAGCGCGCTCTGTTCCATACCGCTGCTCTTCATCACCATGGGGCCCATGCTTGGCCTGCCTTTCCGCGACTGGATCGGGGAAAGCCGTGCGATCTGGCTGGAACTGGTCCTCGCCACCCCGGTTGTCCTCTGGGCGGCCATCCCCTTCTTCGAACGCGCCTGGGCATCCCTCGTCAACCGCAGCC
This sequence comes from Phyllobacterium sp. NPDC097923, assembly GCF_044760925.1. Lineage (NCBI taxonomy): Bacteria > Pseudomonadati > Pseudomonadota > Alphaproteobacteria > Hyphomicrobiales > Phyllobacteriaceae > Phyllobacterium > Phyllobacterium sp. NPDC097923. The sequence goes on from NZ_JBIWBL010000002.1 coordinate 83,857, forward strand.
CGAACATGTGGACGCTCATCGCCATCGGCGTCGGTGCGGCCTATGCCTTCAGTGTCGTGGCAACACTCGTCCCCGACATTTTCCCGCATGCCTTCCGCATGCATGGCGGCAGCGTGCCGGTTTATTTCGAGGCGGCGGCCGTTATCGTCACGCTTGTCTTCCTCGGACAGATTCTGGAGCTGAAGGCGCGCGAACGTACCGGATCCGCCATTCGCGCCCTGCTTGACCTTGCACCCAAAACCGCGCGCCGCGTGGCAGCGGACGGGACGGAAAACGATATCCCGCTGGACGAGGTCGTGGCCGGTGATCGGCTGCGGGTCCGTCCGGGTGACAGCGTGCCGGTGGATGGCATCGTGCTGGAAGGCCGCTCGTCGATCGACGAATCCATGCTGACTGGCGAACCGCTGCCGGTTGAAAAGACCGAGAATGATGCGGTGACCGGCGGTACGCTCAACCGCAACGGCACGCTGCTGATCAAGGCGGAAAAAGTGGGCGCCGATACGGTGCTGTCGCAGATTGTCGGCATGGTCGCGACGGCCCAACGCTCGCGCGCGCCGATTCAGGGTCTGGCGGACCGCGTCGCCAGCTATTTCGTGCCCGCGGTGGTTCTCGTCGCCATCGTCGCGTTCATCGCCTGGGCCTGGTTCGGACCGGAACCCGGCATGATCTACGGCCTTGTCGCCGCCGTTTCGGTGCTGATTATCGCCTGTCCCTGTGCGCTTGGTCTCGCAACGCCCATGTCGATCATGACGGCAACAGGGCGCGGCGCGCAAGCGGGTGTGCTGATCAAGGATGCGGAAGCGCTGGAACGTTTTGCCGGTGTCGATACTCTGATCGTGGACAAGACGGGCACTCTCACCGAGGGCAAGCCGAAACTCACCGATATCGTGACTGCTGGTGTGCTGACCGACGACCAGTTGCTGATTCTTGCCGCCAGCCTCGAAAAAGGTTCCGAGCACCCGCTTGCCGAAGCCATTGTCGAAGGTGCGAAAGCCCGCACTCTCACCCTGCTCAAGGCCGAAACGTTCGAAGCGGTCACCGGCAAGGGCGTTTCCGGCGGCATCGGCGGGCAGTCCGTTGCGCTCGGCAACAAAGCCATGATGCAGGACGTTGGTGCCGACATATCCGCCCTGAGCGAGAAGGCCGATGCACTGCGGACTGGCGGCAAGAGTGTCCTGTTCATGGCCGTCGACGGCAAGGCCGCCGGCATCATCGCGGTCGCCGACCCGATCAAGGCCACGACGGCCGAGGCAATCCGCCTGCTGCACAAGGCCGGCCTCACCATCATCATGGCGACCGGCGACAACAAGATCACCGCCCAGGCGGTCGCCGCCCGGCTCGGCATCGATGAAGTGCGCGCCGACATGATGCCCGAGAGCAAGAAGCGGCTGGTCGATGAGCTCCGGGCCAAGGGCGCAAAGATCGCCATGGCCGGTGACGGCGTCAACGATGCCCCGGCGCTTGCCGCGGCCGATGTCGGCATTGCCATGGGCACGGGTGCCGATGTCGCGATGGAAAGCGCGGGCATTACTCTGGTGAAGGGCGACCTCAACGGCATTGTCCGTGCCCGTCATCTTGCTGATGCAACCATCCGCAACATCAAGCAGAACCTGTTCTTCGCTTTTGTCTATAATGTGCTGGGCGTGCCGGTTGCGGCGGGCGTGCTCTATCCCGTCTTCGGCGCCATGCTTTCGCCCATGCTGGCGGCAGCGGCAATGAGCCTTTCCTCCGTATCGGTCATTGCCAATGCATTGCGGCTGCGGACACTGAAACTGTGAGGTTCCCATGAATATCGGCCATGCATCGGAAAAATCGGGCCTCCCGGCCAAGACCATCCGCTATTACGAGGATATCGGGCTGTTGAAGCCCGACCGGTCCGACAACGGCTATCGGGATTATTCGATGTCGGATGTGCACAAGCTGCGCTTCCTGCAACGCTCGCGCGGGCTTGGATTTTCAGTGGAGGAATGCCGCCAGCTCCTGGCGCTCTACGAAGACAAGGAGCGTGCGAGCTCCGATGTCAAAAGCATCGCCCGGACGAAACTGAAGGAAATCGAGCGCAAGATCACCGAACTGCGCGAACTGCAGCACACGTTGCAGCACCTGGTCGCCCATTGCCATGGCGACCAGCGGCCGGACTGCCCGATTCTGGAAAGTATTTCCGGTACGGCTGACGCTTAAGCCAGAGTAGAGACCACATCGGCCGAAATGCGCAATTCGCGCAAGGGGCGAACCACCGCTGTGGTTTCACTGTAGATCGGGTGCGCCTTGTAGGCGGCCAGCGCCTCGGCGCTGGCGAACTCGCCATAAACGACAATATCGATTTCACCCGAGATCGGATCGGTCTTGGTGTTCTTCATGACCTCGAACACGAGGGAGTGCGGAATTTCTCCAAGCCGCTTGAGACGCGTATGGATCGTGTCGACATCATCCGGATTGCGGGCGCTGAAGAATACAATATGGCGGATCACGGTCTTGTTCCTGCTTGATCGAACTGGCGCGGACTTTTAAAGCACCCGCCTTCGACGTCAATAGGTGTGCTGTCGCAGGCGGCCTCCATGACCGGCATTTTGCCGGTCCGGCACACAGTCTGCCCTGGTCGCTGCGAACACGCGGCATCCTGCCCTTGGCATTTCCACCAAGGGTGGGGTAAAGGTTCTGGCGCTCAACCGGCGCAAGCGACCTGAAAAAGCAAACTGAGGCGTATATGGCCGACCACGGTCAACAGACACGACCCGATCCTGACAAGCTGCTGGAGCTGGCCACACGCGAATCGCGCGGCAAGCTGACCGTTTTCCTCGGCGCTGCCCCCGGCGTGGGTAAAACCTATGCCATGCTGGTGCGGGCGCAACGTCTGAAGGAAGACGGCACCGACATCGTCATCGGCCTTGCCGAGACGCATGGGCGGGCGGAAACCGCCGAACTTCTTGACGGGCTGGACGTGCTGCCGCGCAAGCAGATCGGTTACAGGGGCCGCACGCTGGAAGAATTCGACCTGGACGCGGCCCTGGCACGCAAGCCGAAAGTGCTGGTCCTTGACGAGCTCGCCCATACCAACGCGCCCGGCAGCCGGCATCCCAAACGTCATCAGGACATTGAAGAGCTGATCTGGCAGGGCATCGATGTCTGGACCGCGATGAATGTCCAGCATCTGGAAAGCCTGTCCGACCTGGTGACAAAGATCACCGGAGTGACCGTTCGCGAGACCGTACCGGATGTGGTCCTCAAGCGCGCCGACGAGGTGCTGCTGGTCGATCTGCCGCCGGCGGAACTGATTGCACGACTGAAGGAGGGCAAGGTCTACCTGCCCGGCAATGCCGAACGGGCAGCGCGGGGTTTCTTCAAACCGGCCAACCTCACCGCCTTGCGCGAGCTTGCGCTGCGCCGTACCGCCGATCGCGTCGACGACCAGATGATCGACCTCTTGCGGCAAAACGCGATCGAGGGCCCGTGGGCCACCGGCGAGCGGCTTCTGGTCTGCGTCGGACCGGACAGCCTGTCCGAGAAGGTTGTCCGCACCGCAAGCCGCCTCGCCTCCGGCCTCAACGCCCGGTGGCTGGTGGTTTCACTGACCAAGACCAGCGATGCGGGCATGGACACGGCGGCAAACCAGCGGCTCGATGAAATCCTTGACCTGGCGGAAAGGCTCGGCGCGGAAACACGGCGCGTGATCGCCCGGGACTTTGTCGACGAGATTTTCCGCATTGCGCGGCGCGAGAATGTGACACAGGTCGTGCTCGGCCGCCCGAAAGGCAAGCGTTTCTCCAATCCGTTCCGGCGGTCGCTTCCCGACGAGATCGTCAAACGCTTCACCGATGTCGGCGTGCACATTGTTACCGGCGACGAGCAGGACAAGCCCTATGTGCCGCCGGCGCCGCAAAAGCGCTCGGCACGCGAACTCGCGATATCCATCGCCATTCCGATAGCGGCAACAGCCGTGACGACGCTTCTGGGGCTTGGCGCCAGTGAGATCGTCCACCCGCAGAACCTTTCCATGCTCTATCTCGTTGCCGTCATCCTGTCGGCGATGTCGAGCGGGCGTTTTGCCGCCATCATTGCCGCCGGCCTGTCGTTTGTTCTCTACAACTACTTTTTCATCGAGCCGGTCCACAACTTAAGCATAGCCAAGCCGCATCAGCTGTTTTCGCTGATCATCTTTCTTGGCGTGGCCCTGATGATCGGCGATCTCGCCGGGCGTTTGCGCGACCAGGTGGCGCGATCGCGCAATCAGGCAAAGAATACACAGGCGCTCTACGAATTCTCGCGCAAGCTATCGGGCACCGCCCGGCTGGACGATGTGCTTGTGGCTGCGGCCATGCACCTGCATTCAACGCTTGGAACGGGTGTGGTGATCCTGCTGCCGGAAGACGGCGACCTGTCGCTGCAGACCGCATGGCCGCCTGACATGACGCTCGACAATACGGACATGACCGCGGTGCGTTGGGCATTCGAGAAGAACGAACGGTCCGGGCATGACACGGGCACGCTGCCGCAGATCAGCTGGCAGTTTCTGCCGATCATGACATCGCATGGCGTTGCCGGCGTGCTCGGCCTTTCCATGACCGAGCACCCCGCCTCGCTGACGGAAAGCGAAGACCGCATGCTGGTCGCCATTCTTGATCAGACGGCGATCGCCATCGACCGCGCTCAGCTGGTGCGGGAAAATGCCAAGACGGCAGCATTGCAGGAAAGCGAAAAACTGCATGCAGCGCTGTTCTCCTCCCTGTCCCATGACCTGAAGACACCGCTGGCCTCGATCACGGGCGCCGTCACCACGCTGCGCGAGCTTGGCGGCCGCATCAAGCCGGAAAGCCACGACGATCTGCTGCTTTCCATCGAGGAGGAATCGGGGCGCCTGACCCGTTTTGTCTCCAATCTTTTCGACATGACCCGGATCGAAGCCGGCACACTGAAGGTCAAGCACAGCCCTGTCGATGCGGCGGATATTATCATTTCATCGGTCGAGCGCATGAAGCGGCTCAAACCGGGCGTCGCCATCGAGATCAGCATCGCTCCGGACCTTGCCACCGTCAGCGGGGATTCGTCCCTGCTCGGACAGGTGCTCTTCAACCTGCTCGACAATGCAGCGAAATATGGCGGCGACAGCCCGATCACCATCTACGCAAAGCAGGATGCGACGGAGGTGGCAATCAGCGTCACCGATCAGGGCAAGGGCATTCCGGCAAGGGACATCGACCGCATCTTCGAAAAGTTCTACCGGCGCGTCAAAGGCGATGGCCGGGCGGCGGGAACCGGCCTCGGCCTGTCGATCTGCCGTGGCTTTGTTGAGGCCATGGGCGGGACGATCAAGGCGGAAAGCCCGGCAATCCGCAAACGCGGCACGCGCTTTATTATCCGGCTACCTATTTTCGATGCAACCGACAGCGGAGATGCGACACCATGAACGAGAACCGCATTCTGGTTGTCGACGACGAGCCGCAGATCCAGCGTTTCCTGCATCCGGCATTGACGGCATCGGGCTATGACGTCATCTCCGCCGCCACGGGTGCGGATGCGGAACGGCTGATCGCCACCAGCGCGCCCGACCTTGTCATTCTCGACCTTGGCCTTCCCGACAAGGACGGCAAGGAGGTCATCAAGACCGTGCGCGCCTTTTCCGAAGTGCCCATCATCGTCCTGTCGGCGCGCGACCGGGAAGTCGAAAAGATCGCCGCGCTCGATCTCGGCGCCAATGATTACGTGGAAAAGCCCTTTGGCATCGGCGAACTGCTGGCGCGCGTGCGCACGGCGCTGCGTCAGAAAGTGGCGGGAACCAGCGTTCCCTCGCGCTTTGAAAGCAACGGCCTTGTGGTCGACATGGTCAAGCGGGCGGTGACGCTCAGGGGCGAAGCGGTGCATCTGACCCGCAAGGAATACCAACTGCTGGTCCACCTTGTCCTGCATCCCGGACTTGTCGTCACCCATCGCCATCTCCTGGCTTCGATCTGGGGAGCGGCCCACGTGGAAGACCTGCATTATCTCAGGGTTTTTGTCGGACAGTTGCGCGCCAAGATCGAGGAAGATCCCAACCATCCGCACTTCATCCGCACCGAGCCGGGGGTCGGTTACCGGTTCATCGCGGAATAGGGTTCGGCCGCGCCCCGAAGTCCCTATCGACAACGGTGCCAAGCTTTGACAAGCTTCGGTCAATTCAGCAACAGATTCGGGAAACGCCCATGACCTCCTTCAGCGCGACGGTTCTATGGAACCGTGCTCCAGATGCCGCATTTACCGACAACAAATACAGCCGCGCCCATGTCTGGCAGTTCGACGGCGGCGCTGAGGTGCCCGCTTCGTCATCGCCGCACATTGTCCGGCTGCCCTATTCCGCCGCGGAGAATGTCGATCCCGAGGAAGCATTCGTCGCCTCGCTTTCCAGTTGCCACATGCTGTTCTTCCTGGCGGGCGCGGCCAAGGGCGGCTTCGTCGTCGATGAATATCGCGACGCGGCAAGCGGAGAACTCGGCAAGAACGAACAGGGCAAGCTGTTTGTCAGCAAGGTCGTGCTGAAGCCGCATGTCCGCTATGCCGGCGCGGCGCCGGACCGGGCAACGGAAGAACACCTGCACTACGAGGCGCATGAGCAATGCTTTATCGCCAATTCCGTCCGCACCGATATCAGCGTCGACCTGGGTTAAGGGGAAAACATCATGTCAGACCTGAAAATCAGCGACGCTGTCAACACCACCTGCCCCTGGTCGGGCGATCCGATCAGCGAAGACAGCCTCACACTTTACAAGGGCGCGGTTGTCGGCTTCTGCAACCCCGGCTGCCGCGACAAGTTCGAGAAAGCCGTCAATCACTTCGAGGAAGCCCTGGCGCGCACGTTGACAAATCCGGCCATCGGTATTACTTAAGCATATGCTTAACCAACAAACCTCACTCGATCTTATGTTTCAGGCGCTGGCGGACCCGTCCCGGCGCGTCATGGTGGAACGGTTGAGTCGCGGCCCGGCCTCGGTCAGTGAACTGGCGAAGCCTCTGACCATGTCCCTGCCCGCCGTGGTGCAGCATCTGCAGGTTCTCGAGAACAGCGGCCTGATCCGCACGGAAAAGGTCGGCCGCGTGCGCACATGCCACATCGAATGGACCGCCATGCGAACGGCCGAACAATGGATGGATGAACGGCGCAAGTCATGGGAGCGCCGGCTCGACCGGCTGGGCGAGTTTCTCGCCGAAGACGGCAATCAATGACCGGAGCGAAAGCATGACGAAGAGATCTGTCAAACACGATACGTTCACCATCGAGCGCAGCTATGCGGCCGCCCCGGCACGCGTCTTCTTTGCGCTCAGCGACAAGACCGCCAAGAGCAAATGGTTTGCCGGCCCCGATGACTGGGGCGTCGCCCGGTTCGAGATGGATTTCCGGATCGGCGGCCGCGAGACCAACAGCGGCGGACCGAAAGGCGGACCGGTGCATAGGTTCGAGGCCATCTATCAGGACATCGTCCCGGACCAGCGCATCATTTACAGCTATGACATGTATCTCGATGACAAGCGTATTTCCGTCTCGCTGGCGACGATGGAGCTCAAGCCGGAGGGCACCGGGACAAAACTGATCTTCACCGAGCAGGGCGCCTTTCTCGACGGATATGACGAGCCGGGACAACGCCAGCGTGGCACGGAAGAGCTGCTCGACGCTCTCGGCGCATCGCTGAAAGGCGCGCCTGTCAACGCCTGACGGGGCGTCTCCGGCCTCAGACCGGATCGCCGGAACCGGTAACGATGGCTTCGGCCGGTTCCGCATTCATCCGCCCCTGCCGCTTCAGCTGCTGTTCGCGGAAGAAGATGAACAGGCCTGACGCCACGATAAAGCCTGAACCGATCAGCATGGGCAGGCGCGGCACGTCACCAAACACCAGCCAGCCGAACACGATGGCCCAGAACAGAAGCGTGTATTGCAGCGGCGCAACGGTTGCCGCATCGGCCATCTTGAGCGCACGGTTGACGAGCATGTGCGCCAGCATGGCGACAACACCGAGCACGGCGAGCATAACCAGATCTCTGGGGCTGACCGGCTTCCAGTCAAAATAAAGCGAGGCGGCGCCCGCAAGGCCGGCACCGACGATCTGCCAGAACACCAGCGTCGTATCGGGCGTGCCGCGCAGCGAACGGCCGAGCAGCAGCATGAGGGCGAAGGTCATGCTGCCCAGAATCGAAATGATGGCCTGTGGCGTGAGAGCCTGCGACGACGGCTCCAGGGCAATGACGACGCCGATGAAACCGACGATGATGGCGCTCCAGCGGCGCCAGCCGACGGGCTCCTTCAGCACGAACGGCGAGATCGCGGCGACATAGATCGGGGCGGCCAGCCAATAGGTCATGACATCGGCCAGCGGCAGATAGACGACGGCAAAGTAGAAGGCGAAAATCTCCGCGGTCGACGCGGCAACACGGGCAAGCTGCAGGACCGGGCGGTCCACCTGCAGGATTTTCTTCGGTCCCGAATACCAGAGGAATGGCGCGAGAATGATCAGGGCGGCGACACTGCGGACAAAGACGACCTGACCGACGGAATAGGTCGATACCAGCCATTTGCCCATCACATCGTTCAGGGCGAACATCAGCATGCCCAGCAGCATCAACAGGATGCCGGTGCGCGCGAGGGATGATTCGGGCGTTCCGGAAAGGGCAACCGGGCGGGCAGACATGGGAGCTTCCTCGATTCTGATCTTTTTCAGAATGGTTTGATCGATTTTCTCGCGCTAATCCAGTCGAAAACAGCAAACGCCGCGTCCGCTCGTGAAATAGTCTCCGGCGAGGACAACCTACCTATTTTTGCCAGGGGCGGTGCTCTGGCACAAATCCGAATTCGGGACTATAGATTTGCACAGACTGTCATGTCTGTTCAGAGAAAGAATGCGCTCATGCCACAGGTTTCGCAGCTGTTCTTCAAATCCGCGACGATCTTGTTTCTACTGGGTATCATCATGGGGCTGCAAATGGGGCTATCGGGCGATCATACCGCCTTTCCCGCCCACGCCCATCTCAATCTTCTCGGTTGGGTCAGCAGCGCGATATTCGGCACCTACTACGCGCTCAACCCGGCAAAGGCCGCCGGACGCCTGCCAATGCTTCAGTTCATCGTCTACACCGTAGGTATCGTTGTGATGATACCGCCGCTGTATTTCCTGTCACTTGGCAATGCCGCGATGGAACCGCTGGTCGGCATCGGCTCGATGATCGTGTTCGCCGGCGTGCTTTTGTTCACGGCGGTGGTTTTCTCACGGCAGACCTGACAAGCAGCCCAGGGTCTGGACCCTAAGGCAAAAGCTTTTCCAGCTGCACCGCGCAGTCACGAAGGGGCAGCGCGCTCTGGCTGGCCTTGGCCATCGCCATGGCGCCGGAATAGGCGGCAATCACCAGTGTGGCCAGCGCCCCGGCCTGTCGGGGTGCGAGTGCCGGATCGTCATCCTGGAATCTCTGTGCAAGCACCCCAACCCAACGCTCAAAGATGGCGTTGGACGCATGGCGAAAATCAGGATCAGCCAGCGAAAGCTCCATGGCGAGATTGTTGAGCGGGCATCCCGTCACCGCCTGATTACGCTCCAGTTCGCCTGCTACCGCGGAAAAAAACGCCAGGACGCCAGTCTTCGGCCGGTCTGCCCGCAGCACGGGCTCGATCGCGGTTGCGTTGACCTCGCGCGCCACCCGTTCTTCTATGACGGCCAGCCCCAGGGCCTTCTTGGTGGAGAAATGATGATGCAGGGCACCGCCCGTCGCCCCGGCCGCCTGAACGACATCCTGAACGCTCGTCGAATGATAGCCACGCCTTTGGAAAAGATCCGCTGCCACATCGAGGATGCGTGAACGCATTCCCTGCGGATCATTGACCCTCTTCGGCTTTCCGATCGAATCCTGTGCCATCTCAGCCCCTTCATGCCGCCGCAGACTAACAAGTTGACAAAAACAGGACAACCGGTTTTATTAAAAACAGGATGACCGGTCTGTTTTATGGGGAAGGATTGAACGAAATGCTCGAATTGGAGCAACCAAAGGCTGTTCGGCGGACCGAGACGGCGGGGAGGCATTTGAGTTCCATCGTCGAGCTCAGGCGCTATACGCTGCATCCCGGCCGCCGTGACGACCTCATCGACCTGTTCGACACCCATTTTCTGGAAAGCCAGGAAGCCTGCGGCATGACCGTCATCGGCCAGTTCCGCGATCCCGATGATCCCAACGCCTTTGTCTGGCTACGTGGCTTTGAGGACATGGCAACCCGGCACGGGGCGTTGACCGCGTTCTATGACGGTCCGGTCTGGAGCGCGCATCGCGACAGGGCAAACGGCACCATGATCGATTCCGACAATGTACTGCTGCTTCACCCCGCCGAATCAGCCAGCGGGTTTACACTTCCCGCCGCCCGGCCGGCATCCCCGACGGAAGCCGCTTCACCGGCGGTGTTTCAAGTGGTCACCTATCAACTCAAGCGGCCTGCGGACCAGGGCTTCCACAGCTATTACAGCATGTCCGTCGCGCCGCTCCTGCAGGGACGAGGCGACAATCCGGTTGCCGTCTTCACATCCGAGTACGGCGAGAACACGTTCACCCGGCTCCCCGTGCGGCAAAATGAAAATGTCCTGACGGTCTTTTCCCGGTTTGACGATGAGTCCGCACACAAAACCCACAGGGCGGCACTGGAGAACGACGCAGCATGGTTGTCGGAGCAGACACGGCTTGCAGCCTATCTCACCGGCAAGCCAGTGGTGACACGCCTGCTGCCGACTGCGCGCTCGCGGCTGCGCTGAAGCGGCAACCATGCGCTGTGGACAAAATTCTGAAATCACTGAAGATTTGGTGGAGCCAAGCGGGATCGAACCGCTGACCTCTTGCATGCCATGCAAGCGCTCTCCCAGCTGAGCTATGGCCCCATTCCATTAGCCGGTTTCGGCTAAGCCGGATAAATCCGGCTGGACAGTCGAACGGTTGGGAACCGTTCCGAGGCGGGTACATATCGCCCGCCGCAGAGAAGATCAAGGTCTATTCGCCGGATATTTCCGTTATTTTTCGGAAGAGCGAAAGACCTTGTTCAAAATCAGTTTTCGTCGTCTTCGCCGATGCCGCCGCCGAGGATATCGGTAACGTCGTCATCTTCGTCTTCCTCGTCTTCGGCAAGGAACGTGTCGTCATCATCGGCATCGTCGACGTCCACATCGACGTCATCGCCCAGATCCGGCACGTCGCCATCGACATCGCCATCGGCTTCTTCGAGCGAAACGAATTCCGGCTTTTCCAGAACGACATCGAGTTCTTCGGTCTCGACCTCTTCCTCTTCCTCACGCACGGAAGGAACAGTCGAATCAAAATAGCTGAGCGGATAGCTCTTGCCCGTATAAGGGGAGACGATCGGATCGCGGTTCAGATCGTAGAATTTCTGACCTGTTTCAGGGTCGACTCGCTTGGTACCAAGTTTTGGATTTACCACGTTATGCCTCGTCTTCTGGCTGCGCCTGCATCCGGTATGCCATCGTCCAACCGTTTATGCCAGCGCTCATCAAATGGATTTCTGGTCCCATAAACGCAATTCAGCGCATTTGTCAAAGCCAAAACGACGCGAGATTGCCGTTCGGCCGAACTATGCATTTGCGAGATGACCGGACGAACAAGCTGTGTTAGGAACGCCGACGCCTACAGGCTCGAGATGAAACACCAATTTTCCTTGTGATTGATCGTACTCATGTCCCATTCCGCATTGCCCAAGCCCGCCACCGCCCGCCGTTCCAAGGCCCTGTCCGGAGATATCCGGATTCCCGGAGACAAATCGATATCGCATCGCTCCTTCATGTTTGGCGGCCTTGCCTCGGGCGAGACCCGCATCACCGGACTGCTGGAAGGCGAGGACGTGATCAACACCGGCCGCGCCATGCAGGCCATGGGTGCGAAAATCGCGCGGGAAGGCGATGTGTGGATCATTCAGGGCACCGGCAATGGCTGCCTGCTGCAGCCGGACGCGCCGCTCGATTTCGGCAATGCCGGCACGGGTGCCCGCCTCACCATGGGCCTTGTCGGCGTCTACGCGATGGAAACCACTTTCATTGGCGACGCCTCCCTGTCCAAGCGCCCCATGGGCCGCGTGCTCAATCCCCTGCGGGAAATGGGCGTTCAGGTGACCGCATCAGACGGTGACCGCATGCCGCTGACACTGCGCGGCCCCAAGGTTGCCGCCCCCATCACCTACCGGGTTCCGATGGCTTCGGCACAGGTCAAATCAGCCGTGCTGCTGGCGGGCCTCAACACACCGGGCATAACGACGGTCATCGAACCGGTCATGACGCGTGACCACACAGAAAAGATGCTGCAGGGGTTTGGCGCCAATCTTTCCGTCGAAACCGACAAGGACAATGTCCGGCACATCCGCATCGAGGGCCAGGGCAAGCTCACCGGCCAGATCATCGACGTGCCCGGCGATCCGTCGTCGACGGCGTTTCCGCTGGTGGCGGCACTGCTCGTGCCCGGCTCCGATATCACCATCCGCAATGTGCTGATGAACCCGACCCGTACGGGCCTCATTCTGACCTTGCAGGACATGGGCGCCAGCATTGAGATCCTCAATGCCCGCCTTGCCGGCGGCGAGGATGTCGCCGACCTGCGCGTGCGCGCCTCCGAGCTGAAAGGCGTGATCGTCCCGGCTGACCGGGCGCCCTCGATGATCGACGAATATCCCGTGCTCGCCGTCGCGGCGGCCTTCGCCACCGGCGAGACCGTGATGAACGGCCTCGAGGAATTGCGGGTCAAGGAATCGGACCGCCTGTCAGCCGTTGCCAACGGCCTCAAGGCCAATGGCGTCGATTGCACGGAAGGCCCGGAAACCCTGAGCGTGCGCGGTCGTCCGGATGGCAAGAACCTCGGCGGCGGCACGGTCGAGACCTATCTCGATCATCGCATTGCCATGAGCTTCCTCGTCATGGGCCTCGTCGCGGAAAAACCCGTTACCGTCGATGACTCCACCATGATTGCCACGAGCTTTCCGGAATTCATGGACATGATGCGCGGCATGGGTGCCGAGATTTCCGTGCAGGAAACACCAGCCTGATACCGATGAGCGCGCTTTTTTCCGCCCTGACGGTTTACGCCCTTTACATGATGTCGAGCGTTCCGTTTGTCGTCTGGGCGGGACGAAGCGCCTATCGCGGCACAATTTCCAGTGGATCATCGCAGCCATGGCCCGGCATTTTGAGTTCGATCATGCGGGTCGTTCTTCCTTTGCTCCTGATCTTCCTCTATGCGTGGAATGTCTCCGATGGTTCCCGGCCGGATGTGTCCGTGCCTGCGGCTGCGGGAACAAGCGATTGGATGCCCTATCAGTTTCTGCTTCTGCCGCCCGCGTTCGGATCAATCGTCGGTTATGGCATAGGCTTCCTCATGGGCGCAAAGGCAAGAAACAGAGAGCGATGATCGAACCTGCTGTCCATTTGCAGACTGCGTTGACAACGGCTCCCCTGCAGGCAGGGAGTGCCTGATGTTTTTCCTGCTCACCTCCCTGGTCATTGTTGGCGTTGCCTACGCCATTGAACGGTTTGCGCTGAAAATTCGCTTCGGGCTCTTCGCCCTGCTGTTCTGGCTGTTCATCTTCCAGTTTGCCCTGATATTCGCCATCGATGCGCTGCTGCAGAACATGTCCGCCTCTCTGCCGGCATGGCTTTCCGCACTGGCGACCACGGTAGGCGGGTTCGCGTTCGTCACGATCGGCATCACGCCGCTGATCACCCTCGTCCTTGCCGCGGCCTATCTGCTGTTTGCCCTTGGCAACTGGCTGTTTGACCGCGATGAAAAGGACGATATCCACGCGCCGGCGCCGTCTTTCACCATCGCCATCGACGGACCGGCTGCATCGGGAAAAGGCACGCTGGCCCGGCGGATTGCCGATTATTACGGCTATCATCATCTTGATACCGGGCTGACATACCGCGCGGTTGCCAAGGCGCTGCTCGACCAGAACATGGCGCTCGACGACGAATTTCTGGCGGAAAAGGCGGCACGCGGCATCGATCTGTCCAAACTCGACCGGGCTGCCCTGTCCACGCATGATGTGGGCGAAGCGGCTTCCAAGGTTGCCGTCATGCCGGCGGTCCGGCGGGCGCTGGTTGCCGCCCAGCAGGCGTTTGCCCAGCGCTCCCCCGGTACGGTCCTTGACGGGCGCGACATCGGAACGGTGGTCTGCCCGGACGCGCCGGTCAAACTTTACATCACCGCCTCGCCGCAAGCACGGGCGAAGCGGCGGTTTGACGAAATCAAATCGACGGACGGCAGCGTCCAGTATGAGGAGATTCTGGCTGATCTGACCCGCCGCGACGCCCGCGATATGGGCCGCACGGACTCGCCGTTGAAGCCCGCTGCCGACGCGCACTTGCTAGATACGACGGAAATGGATATAGAGACCGCGTTTCTTGCTGCCAAAAAACTGATTGACCAGGCTTTGGTGGGAAACAGGCATTAAACCAGCATCTGCTACCAGTCCATGCACCGGATTGCCCGCATAGGGCGGATTGGCCCGCAGATGAACCGTAACACGAACCACCGGTGCTGTGTCCGATGACGATGTCCGGACACACCAGGAGTATTTATGTCTCAAGCCAATCCAACGCGCGAAGATTTCGAAGCTCTTCTCGCCGAGTCCTTTGCCACCAATGACCTTGCTGAAGGTTATGTCGTCAAGGGCCGTATTGTCGCCATCGAAAAAGACATGGCGATCATTGACGCCGGCCTCAAGGTTGAAGGCCGCGTACCGCTCAAGGAATTCGGCGCGAAAGCCAAAGACGGCTCGCTGAAGCCAGGCGATATCGTTGAAGTCTACGTCGAGCGTATCGAAAACGCCCTCGGCGAAGCTGTTCTGTCGCGTGAAAAAGCACGCCGCGAAGAGAGCTGGGTCCGTCTTGAAGAGAAGTTCAACCGCGGCGAGCGCGTCGATGGTGTCATCTTCAATCAGGTCAAGGGTGGTTTCACCGTCGATCTCGACGGCGCCGTCGCCTTCCTGCCGCGTTCGCAGGTCGACATCCGTCCGATCCGCGACGTTACCCCGCTGATGCACAACCCGCAGCCCTTCGAAATCCTCAAGATGGACAAGCGTCGCGGCAACATCGTTGTTTCGCGTCGTACCGTTCTTGAAGAGAGCCGTGCTGAACAGCGCTCTGAAATCGTCCAGAACCTTGAAGAAGGTCAGGTCGTTGAAGGCGTCGTCAAGAACATCACCGATTACGGTGCGTTCGTTGACCTCGGCGGTATCGATGGTCTGCTGCACGTGACCGACATGGCATGGCGCCGCGTCAACCATCCGTCGGAAATCCTGAACATCGGCCAGACGGTCAAGGTTCAGATCATCCGCATCAACCAGGAAACACATCGTATTTCGCTCGGCATGAAGCAGCTCGAAAGCGATCCTTGGGATGGTATCGGTGCGAAGTACCCGATCGGCAAAAAGATCACCGGTACGGTTACGAACATCACCGACTACGGTGCATTCGTCGAAATCGAGCCAGGCATCGAAGGCCTTATCCACGTTTCCGAAATGTCCTGGACAAAGAAGAACGTGCATCCGGGCAAGCTGCTCTCGACCACGCAGGAAGTCGAAGTCGTTGTTCTCGAAGTGGATCCGGTCAAGCGCCGCATCTCGCTGGGCCTCAAGCAGACCCTCGACAACCCATGGACGACTTTCGCAGACAAGTTCCCTGTCGGCACGATCGTCGAAGGCGAAGTCAAGAACAAGACCGAATTCGGCCTGTTCATTGGCCTCGACGGCGATGTGGACGGCATGGTTCACCTCTCCGACCTCGACTGGAACCGTCCGGGCGAACAGGTCATCGAAGAGTACAACAAGGGTGACGTCGTCAAGGCGCAGGTTCTCGATGTTGACGTCGAGAAGGAACGCATCTCGCTCGGCATCAAGCAGCTCACAGGCGACAAGGTCGGTGAAGCAGCAACCTCGGGTGAACTGCGCAAGAACGCCGTTGTAACTGTTGAAGTCACCGGCATCACCGATGGCGGCCTCGAAGTCCGTCTGGTTGACCACGATCTCGACTCGTTCATCCGTCGTGCGGATCTTTCCCGCGATCGTGACGAACAGCGTCCGGAACGCTTCACGGTTGGCCAGAAGGTCGACGCCCGCGTCATCGCCTTCGACAAGAAGACCCGCAAGCTGCAGGTCTCCATCAAGGCGCTGGAAATCGCTGAAGAGAAGGAAGCCGTTGCACAGTACGGTTCGTCCGACTCCGGCGCTTCGCTGGGCGACATCCTCGGTGCCGCTCTGAAGAAGCAGGAAAAGAACTAAGCTTCTCCTGACGTTCTGATTGAAACGAAACCCGCCGGTCCCAGGACCGGCGGGTTTTTCTTTGCCGTTTTCAGATCGTGTCGAACTGGATCAGGATGAAGACGAGCTGACAGACAAGCGCCAGGCTGAGGAACAGCCACTGCATCCTCTGCTCGCGCAGATAGGCAGCAGCGCCGCAGACACTGATCAGGAAAAGATTGCGCAGGGGATAGACAGGCCCGAGCGAATGAAAATGCTCCCGGCCCTTCATCGCCGTGTCGGCGAAATCGACCAGGAAGATCGCCATCAACAGGCCGAAGAACCAGGCACGCCGCGACATGAAGTAGTTTTCGTAGCCGGAATACCCGTCCATACTGTCGGGAAAGAGCATGCCGCAGGCCAGAAAGTGCAGGCTGGCGTAAAAAATGACGAAGAGGTAGGCCTCGAACTTCCACACCAAAGTCTGGTGCAGGTAAAATTCAAACCACCAGAAATGCACCACGGTCAGAAAGGTGAAGAATACCCAGCCAAGATGAATCGGATAAATATTCTTGCGCAGCGGATGCTGAATGATGCGGGCGACACCGGTGAGAAGCCGGGAAATACTCAGACCCAAAATGATACCGATGATCACACGCACATGGGTAAAGACTTCCGGGCTCGGAATATTGCCGTCCATTGTATGCTCCCCCGCAATTGACCGATTCTGACCGGTCCTGGGGCATGCTACCCAAGTCTTAACCCGAAGCAAACCTCGGGAAGATTTATTCGGCCGAGAATTGTACTTTCATGGTCTGCGGCGTTGCTGCGCCTTTCGCGAGATAGGGAAGAATGTCATCCAGCGGCAGGCGATGGGAGACAAGCCTTGCCATGGTTCCGTTGTCGCGCTGCAATATGGCCAAGGCATCGGGAATATTGCGGTTGAGCGAATGGGAGCCGACGAGACTGATCTGGCGGCGGAATATTTCGAACGGGGCGATCTGAATGCGTGCGTCCGGCGCGCTGACCCCAAAAACCAGCGCCGTTCCGCCATCGGCCGTGTAGGCGATCATCTCTTCCACCACCCTGGCGATACCCGTTGCATCGGCGACAAAATCAAACGCCTTGGCCTGTTTCCCAAGCGCAGCCGAGCCGGATATCATCGGCTTGAGGCCGAGCGATTGGGCAAAGCTCAACCGGTCCTCATTGATGTCGGCAACGCTGACATCCTCGATGCCCTCCGCTTGTAGCGACAGGGCCATCAGCAAGCCGATCGGGCCCGCGCCGAAGACAAGGGCGTTTTTGGCACGTACGGCATTGGCATTGCCGAGCCCGTTGAGCACGCAGGCCAGCGGTTCGGCAAGCGCTGCAATGTGAAAAGGCAGATCGCCGATGCCATGCAGGTGCGCGGTGTTGACCGTACTGTACTGCGCGAAGCCGCCGTTGCGCGAGACGCCATAGGCTTCAAGGCTGTCGCACAGATTGGTCAATCCCTTGCGGCAGGACCGGCAGGTGCCGCAGGGAATGTTGGGATCGATGGCCACGCGGTCGCCGGGACGCACATCCGTGACATCGTCCGCGACCATTTCGACGATACCGGCATATTCGTGGCCGGGAACAAGCGGAAAGGCGCCGTTGCCGTATCGCCCATGCAGCACGTCGATATCTGTATGGCACAGACCGGATGCCATCACCCGGACCAGCGCATGGCCGGGCGCAAGTTCCGGCTCTTCGAGATCGGCGAGACCGGCAATGCCCAGGCCAGTGAATTGAATGGCTTTCATGGCAAATCCATCCTGTTGTTGCAGGGAGCGCTGGCTTGCGGTGTGCCGTGGCCCGCACATCCCATGCGGGCCACGGCGGGAGGCTATTTGATGTAGCCGGCGCGGGTCATGATCTGCTCCACCTGCCGCTGCCCGGAATCCAGCGCCTGGTCGACGGTTTGCGTGCCCGCGAGTGCCGACGATATCAGCTGGCCGACCGTCGTACCGAACGCCTGGAACTCGGGAATGGCCACGAACTGCACACCGGTATAGGGCACAGGGTCTTTCGTCGGCTTTGTCGGGTCGGCCGCCATGATGGATTTCAGGACCGTTGCGGCAAACGGCGCGGCCGTCTGATAGTCCGGATTGTCATAGGTGGATTTGCGCGTTCCCGGCGGAACCGCAACCCAGCCTTCACTGGCGGCAACCCGCTTGACGTACTCCTTCGACGTCGCCCATTTCAGGAAGGATTTCGCCGCGTCGACTTTCTTCGACGTGGCGGGAATGGCCAGGGTCCAGGCCCAGGACCAGCCGGCGCCATTGGGTGTCACCTGAACGGGTGCCCGCGTGAACGCCACCTTGTCCGCCACCTTGCTTTGCTTGGGATCGAAAACACGGCCGGCCGCCGATGTCGCATCGATCCACATGGCGCAGTGGCCTGTGGCAAACAGCGCCTGGTTTTCATTGAAGCCGTTCGAGGTCGCACCGGGCGGGCCGTACTTCTTCATCAGGTCGACATAGGTCGCAATGGCTTCTTTCCACGGCGCCGAGTTGATCTGCGGTTTCCAGTCCATGTCGAACCAGCGCCCGCCATAGGTGTTTATCATGGTTCCGAGGAACGCCATGTTCTCGCCCCAGCCGGCCTTGCCGCGCAGGCAGATGCCATACTGCTCCTTCGACGTGTCGGTCAGCTTGGCGGCAAACTGCTTGATCTGGTCATAGGTGGGCTGATCCGGCATGGTCAGGCCCGCCGCATCGAAGAGATCCTTGCGGTAGAGCGTGAACGAGCTTTCCGTATAGAACGGGACCGCATAGAGCTTGCCGTCGACGGTGAGGCCCTTTTTGATCGGATCGAGCAGATCGGCATAATCATAATCGTCGCCGAGGTCATCCACCGATGCCAGCCATCCGGACTTGCCCCAGATCGGCTCCTCATAGCCGCCGATGGTCAGGATATCGAACTGGCCGCTTTTGGTGGCAATATCTGTGGTCACACGCTGACGCAGCACGTTTTCTTCCAGGACCACCCAGTTGAGCTTGTTGCCGGTCGCCTTCTCCCATTCGGGCGACAATTTCTGCATCACGATCATATCGGCATTGTTGACGGTCGCGATGGTCAATTCTTCTGCAGACGCAGTGCTGGCAAGAGCGCCGGTGGCGGCGGTCATGAGCAGCAGGTGCGTTGCCCTCCTCAAGGTAACGCTCATTCTCTCCTCCTCCAAGGTTAAGCCTACGAACTTTACGCACGTAAACTTAAAATAAGTCATACCAAAATATTCGCAGGTCTGTATACAAGAATCTGCAGGACGGATTTCTGCCGAAGCAGTGACCTTCCCCATGGCTGGCGTGCTTCCACGATCGCCGGCTGGGAACATTGCCGGGTGCCGAACGTTACAGGAGCGAAAGTTTGACATGATCCAGAATTGTTGTGGTTCAATCAAAAACTTGACGCATGTGATCGGCTCTGTAAATTTTTGATTGGCCTCGCGGGTTGCGGGTGCCAGGCATGCAAACGGAAAGACCGATGAAATTGTCTCAGGACATTTTCTTCACAAGCACGGCGATGTCTCCTAAAACAGGCGAATCGGTCGTGAAAAGGGAATGCGCGCGGTGAAAAAGACGATCAGAACAATGGAAGACTTTTCCGCGTTTGTCGGCCTGTCGCGGCCCACCGTGTCGAAATACTTCAACGACCCCAACTCCGTGCGCAAGAAGACCCGCGACATCATCGAGGCCGCCGTCAAGCAGTCCGGCTTCCGCCCGAATATTTTCGCGGTCAATCTCAATCGCCGCCGCACCAATATTCTCGGCATCATCATCCCGAATTCAACCGATCCGTTCTACACGGCCCTGACCCGCCGGATCGAAGGCATCGCCGAACAGGCGGGTTATCTCGCCTTCGTTCTCAGCTCCGACGGCAAGCCGGAACTGGAAGAGCGCGCCATCGAAACCTTCAAGTCGATGAATGTCGCCGGGTCGATCATCGCGCCGCTCGGCGTGCAGTCGCACCAGGAAAAACTGCTGAAACTGGGCGAGTCCATTCCCATGATCTATGTGGACTCACCGCTCGATACGGTTTCGCCCTTCGTCGGCACCAACAACCGGCAGAGCTTTCAGCTTATTGTCGACTATCTCACCCGTTCCGGCGATGCGCCGTGCTATTTCGGCATGCCGCCGGTCAATAGCAACGCATTTGAACGGCGCGAGGCCTATTGCGAGGCGATGGACAGCCTGAAGCTCGAGCCGCGCGTCATCGAAGTGGAACAGGCCGCCGACTGGGATTTCGAGAAATCCGCGTTCGATGCCACGACCCAGATCCTGCGCGATGGCGGCTTTCCCACCAGAACCGTGCTCTGCGCCAATGACCGTGTGGCTTTCGGCGTGATTGCCGCCGCCTTCCAGGCCGGCGTGAAGGTCGGGCGCGGGGAGGACTGCGATCTGCGCGTTGCCGGCCATGACGATCAGCCCCTGTCGCGCTATATGTGCCCACCCCTGACGACGGTCGCCCAGAACTACAACGAGATCGGCAGGCTGGCGGCGGCCCTGCTGTTCCATAAGCTCGGCGAGCATCAGGACTCGAAATTCGAACTGCCTGCCAATGAACGGATATTGCTGAACGCCGAGATCATGCTGCGCATGTCAGCCTGATGCAAAACTTGTCGCGCGTAAAGATTTATTTGTTGACACGGAAATAATAGGGCTTATCTGTTTGTGCCGAGCGCATTGACGATTCAAGCGCGAGACAACAGGCAGACAGCGACATGACGGTTGACGTGACCCCTTCCTCCCTGGCCCCGGAGAGCCTTGGCCCGACGATCACTGTTGGCGAAATCCTCGTCGAGATCATGGCCACGACGATCGGCAAGGGATTCCTCGACGCTCAGCCGCTGATCGGACCTTTTCCAAGTGGTGCGCCGGCTATCTTTATCGACCAGGTGGCCAAACTCGGCGGACAGGCCGGCATCATTGCCACGGTTGGCAATGACGATTTCGGGCGCCTGAATGTCGAACGGCTGCGCCGGGACGGTGCCGATGTCTCGGCCATCGCCGTCAGCCCCGATTATCCGACGGGCAGCGCCTTTGTCCGCTATGCCGATGATGGCACGCGGGATTTCGTCTACAACATCGCCCGCAGTGCCGCAGGCAATATCGACCTGAACGACAGCGCCAGAGCCCTGATTGGGCGGGCCGGACATTTGCATGTCATGGGATCCGCCCTGTCGATCCCGGCGGTTTGGCCGATCATCGACTATGCCCTCCGGGAGATCAAGCAACGCGGCGGCACGCTTTCGCTCGATCCCAATATGCGCAAGGAACTGGCCGCCGGTGACGAGACCGGACGCCAGTTCAAGACGCTCGTGGCGGCGTGCGACCTGCTCCTGCCATCGGGCGACGAGCTTTTCGTAGCCTGCCCGGCGGCCACCGAAGACGAAGCGATCAAGGAGCTCATCGCCTCCGGCATTGCGGAAATCGTGGTGAAGCGCGGCCAGCATGGCTCGGCGCTGTACACCAAGGCGGACAGTGTCAGCCGCCCGGCATTCCTCGTTGATGAAATCGACCCGACGGGCGCCGGCGACTGCTTCGGCGCCACCTATCTCACCTGCCGCCGTCTCGGCCATGCAGCGGCGCAGGCGCTCGATTACGCCAATGCCGCCGGCGCCCGCAACGTGACCCACCGCGGCCCCATGGAAGGCACGTCGACCTTCCCGGAACTCGACCAGTTCATCGCTGCGACACCAAGGAAGTAAGATGTTCAAGTCCCTCGCCCAGTTGGCCACGGCGCACCGCAATGGTGACAATGCCGGCATCACATCCGTCTGCTCCGCCCATCCGCTTGTCATCAGGGCGGCCCTGCGGCGCGGCAAAAAGCACGGACAGATCGTCCTCATCGAGGCAACGTGCAACCAGGTCAACCAATATGGCGGCTACACCGGCATGACGCCGGTCGATTTCGTCGTCTTCGTCGAAGCGATTGCCCGCGAAGAAGGCTTTGACCGCACCAATCTCATCTTCGGTGGCGATCATCTTGGCCCCAATCCATGGCGCAAGCTGCCGGCGGAAGAGGCCATGGCCAAGGCGGAAGCCATGGTCGTCGATTATATCCAGGCCGGCTTCACCAAGATCCATCTGGACGCCAGCATGGGCTGCGCCGGGGAGCCGCCGGCGCTCGATGACGAGGTCACAGCCCAGCGCGCCGCACGGCTCGCCAAGGCCGCCGAACAGGCGGCAGCGGCAAGCGGCTTCGCCCTGCCCAATTACATCATCGGCACGGAAGTCCCGGTTCCGGGCGGTGCGGACCATGAACTCACCGAGGTCACGCCCACCAGCCCGGATGCGGCGCGCCACACCATTGCGGTTCACCGCGCACGCTTTGCCAGCGAAGGACTTCAGGCTGCCTTTGACCGCGTCATCGGTATTGTCGTGCAGCCCGGTGTCGAATTCGGCAATGAGAATGTCGTCGAATACAGGCCGGATCAGGCCGTGGCGCTGACGAAACTCTTGGCGCATGAACCGCAATTCGTGTTCGAAGCCCATTCCACCGACTACCAGACGGTGCAGTCGCTTTCCGCGCTCGTGCGCGACGGATTTCCAATTCTCAAAGTCGGCCCCGGCCTGACCTTTGCACTGCGCGAAGCCCTCTACGGGCTCGACCTGATCGCCTCGGAACTCGACACATCCTATGGCGAACGCTCACTCGCCCGCGCCATGGAACGCCTCATGCTGGAAAAGCCGGGGCATTGGGCGTCGCACTATCATGGAGCGGACGATGCCCTGCATGTTCAGCGCCACTACAGCTACAGCGACCGCATCCGCTATTACTGGACCGAGCCGGAAGCCATGCAGGCCGTCAACGCGCTCATGGCTGCTCTTGCGGGGCGTGACATCCCGGAAACGCTGCTGCGGCAGTTTTTGCCCGATCTTGCTGTTCATCCCGCGGACCGCAGCAATCCGGAAGCCATCCTGATTGCCGCCGTCGACCGGGTGCTTGCGGAATATTCCGCTGCCTGCGGCTGGTAACGGGCACCCGGCACACTTCCGTCCGGCCAAGCGCGGCAACGCGCCGCGAGACCTGCTGTCGATCCACCCTTTGCCTTCGCGGCAAAAGGCTTTAAACAGCAGGAGAATATTGGACGATTTCCATAGGAGTGCCAGATGACAATCACGAAGCCAAAACTTGTCACGATTTTCGGGGGTTCGGGTTTTGTCGGTCGTCACGTCGTGCGGGCCCTGACCAAGCGTGGCTATCGTGTTCGCGTCGCCGTGCGCCGACCCGACCTCGCTTTCCATTTGCAACCCCTCGGCGGCGTCGGCCAGATCCAGGCCGTTCAGGCTAATCTGCGTTACCGCTGGTCGATCGACCGCGCCGTTGCCGGATCCGATCACGTCATCAATCTCGTCGGCATTGCCTATGAAAGCGGCGCCCAGCGCTTCAGCACCGTGCATGAATTCGGCGCGCGCGCCGTGGCCGAGGCTGCGCGCGCTGCCGGCGTTCCGCTGACCCACATGTCTGCGCTCGGTGCGGATGCGCACTCGTCCTCGCTTTATGCCAGCACCAAGGGCCGCGCCGAAGCGGCCGTGCACGAGACATTGCCCGATGCGGTGATCATCCGCCCGTCCATCGTGTTCGGACCGGAAGATGATTTCTTCAACCGCTTTGCGGGCATGGCTCGCATCTCGCCCTTCCTGCCGCTGATCGGTGGCGGCAAGACCCGGTTCCAGCCGGTTTATGTCGGCGATCTCGCAGAGGTGTTTGCCCGCTCCGTCGATGGCTCACTCAATGCCGGACAGGTCTATGAACTCGGCGGTGCCGAAGTGCTGACATTCCGCCAGTGCCTGCAGGAAACCCTGCGCATCATTGGACGCAAGCGCATCCTGGTCTCCATTCCATGGTGGGTTGCCAAGCTTCAGGGCTCTGTTCTCGGCCTGCTGCCGAAACCGCTTCTGACCAAGGATCAGGTGGTGCTGCTGCACAAGGACTCCGTTGTGTCCGAAGCGGCAAAGAGGGACAATCGCACGCTGGAAGGCCTCGGCATCCAACCGCAGACGATCGAGACGATCCTGCCGTCCTATCTCTGGCGCTTCCGTGCGCAGGGGCAGTATTCGAGCCAGAAACCCGCCTGATTCCGGCGGTACAGTTCCAAACAAAAACCCCGGCTTCGACCGGGGTTTTTTGTCTTCCTACTTCGCCAGGATAAGCGCGATCAGGCCGACCGTGCCGACGATCACCCGCCAGTAGGCAAACAGCGCAAAACCATGCCGCGAGACATAGTCCAGAAGATACCGCACGACGAAGACGCCCGATATGAAGGCTGCGACAAAGCCGATGGCGATCAGCGATGCATCGTTGAGTGTCAGCACATCGCGGTTCTTGAAGAGGTCGTAGGCAAAGGCGCCCGCCATGGTCGGCATCGCCAGGAAGAACGAGAACTCGGCCGCCGAGCGCTTGTCTGCGCCGAGCAGGAGCGCACCGACGATGGTCGAGCCGGACCGCGAGGTTCCGGGGATCATGGCGAGGCACTGAATGAAACCGATCTTCAGGCAGAGCGACAACGGATAGTCCATGACATTGGTGTAGCGCGGCTTCAGGTCCAGCCGGTCCACCCAGAGCAGAATGATGCCGCCGACAATCAGCATGATGCAGATCAGCATCGGCGATTCAAACAGCACCGCCTTGATGAACCCATGCGCCAGCACGCCGATGACGACGGCCGGCAGGAACGCGACGAGAATGCCGGCGACGAAACGCCGGGTGCCCGCATCGCCAGGAAGGTCCCGGGCAATTTTCAGCAGGCGGCCGAAATAGACGGTGAGAATGGCCAGGATCGCCCCCAGCTGGATCAGAACCTCGAATGTCTTGCCGTTTGATTCAAAGCCGAGGAAGCGTCCGGCCAGCAGCAGATGCCCTGTGGAGGAGACCGGTATAAACTCTGTTAACCCTTCCAGCAATCCGAGAAAAAGGGCTTCGACAATTGTCTGCGATTCCATGATTATGACTTCCGATGGTGATCCCGGTCAGGATGATCACATGCTGTTTGCTTGTCTCACGCCGCAGTTGCGCCTATAGGTTCGCATAGACTCAAGGGCGGCCGAGCAATACGCTGCCCCCCGATAAAATGCCAGTTCGAAAGATTTATGAAACACCTGCCATGTTGACGCTTTTCCATCATCCGATGTCCACCGGTTCGCGCTATGCCCGGCTTATCCTCAACGAATACGATATTGAAGTTGAGCTGATCGAGGAAAACAGCTGGTCGAGACGCAAGGAGTTTCTGGCGCTCAACCCTGCCGGGACGCTGCCTGTGCTGCTGGCGGAAGGCGATGTTCCCGTTGCCGGCGCCACGGTGATTTCCGAGTATATCGATGAGACGCGCGGCGCCCTGAAGCGCAGCCGCCGCCTGTTTCCCGAGGATTCGCTCAACCGCGCCGAAGTGCGCCGTCTCGTCGACTGGTTTCTGATCAAGTTCGAAAACGAAGTGACGCGGCACATGGCGCGCGAGCGCATTTTCAAGCTGCACATGACCGCCGAACAGGGCGGCGGCGCACCGGATTCGACTGCCATCCGGGCCGCCCGCGCCAATATCACCCAGCACATGAAATATATCGACTGGCTGACCGCGACGCGCAACTGGCTGGCCGGCCCGACGCCGAGCTATGCCGACATGGCCGCGGCCGCGTCGATTTCCATTCTCGACTATCTCGGCGAAATCAAATGGTCTGAATACAAGGCCGCCCGGGACTGGTACACGCGCATGAAATCGCGCCCGTCCTTCCGCCCGTTGCTATCGGACCGCGTGCGCGGCCTGCCGCCGTCATCGCATTACGGCGATCTGGATTTCTGATGCTGCCCGCGGATGCAAAAGCCGCGACACGTTCAGGGCCAAAGGCGCAGCCGCAGCGGCTGAAACAATTCATCATTGAGGAGGCGCGGGCCGCAGGCTTCGACCTTGTCGCGATTACACGGCCGGATGCCATTCCTCTCGCCGAAGAGCGCCTGCGCCACTATCTGGAAAAAGGCCGCCACGCCAGCATGGCCTGGATGGCGGAAACCGCCGAGCGCCGCGCCGACCCCCGGACGCTGTGGCCCGACGTGCGCTCGATCATCGTGCTGGCGATGAACTACGGCCCGGACAGCAATCCCCTGGACATCCTCGCGCGGAAGGACAAGGCGGCCATCTCCGTCTATGCGCAGAACCGTGACTATCACGATATCATCAAAGGCAAGCTGAAGGGCGTCGCCAGCCGGTTTGCTTCGCGGGCCACGGGCGAAAACGTCAAGGTGTTCGTCGACACGGCGCCGGTGATGGAAAAGCCGCTTGCCGAGGCGGCCGGTCTGGGCTGGCAGGGAAAACACACCAATCTCGTCAGCCGCAGCCATGGTTCCTGGCTGTTCCTGGGCACGATCTTCACAACGGCGGAACTCGAGCCGGACGGACGGGAAACCGATCATTGCGGCACCTGTCATGCCTGTCTCGACATCTGCCCGACCAATGCCTTCCCGGCGCCCTATCAGCTGGATGCCCGGCGCTGCATTTCGTATCTGACCATCGAACACAAGGAGCCCATTGCACCGGAATTCCGCAAGGCCATGGGCAACCGCATCTACGGCTGCGACGATTGCCTCGCGGTCTGCCCTTGGAACAAATTTGCCGGGATGGCGCGGGAAGCCAAGCTGCAGGCGCGCGACGATCTGAAAGCCCCGGACCTGGCAACCTTCCTCGCGCTTGATGACGCCGCGTTCCGCACGCTCTTCTCCGGCTCGCCGGTCAAGCGCATCGGCCGGGACCGCTTCCTGCGCAACGTGCTCATCGCCAGCGGCAATTCCGGACAACCCGATCTGGTTGCGTTGGTCGAGCGGCATCTTGACGATCCCGCGCCCATCGTGCGTGGTGCCGCCGTCTGGGCGCTCGGGGAGCTTGTCGATGCGGCACATTTTGCTACGCTGCAAATACGCTATGCTGTGCAGGAGGGCGATGCCAGCGTACTGACCGAATGGCGCAATGCAGGAAAGAAACAATGATGCGGATTTTTCTCTTCGGGGCCGGTTATTCCGCCCGGGCTTTTGCCCGGATCATGGCCGACACAACGGATTTCATCGGCGGGACGACACGCGACAACGACAAATTCGCAGCACTCAAACAGGATGGCATCACGCCGTTCCTGTTTCAGGGCACCCATGCATCGCAGGAAATCGTCGGCGCCCTGGAACAGGTGACCCACATCGTCATTTCGACGTCGCCGGGGCAGACCGGCGATCCCGTTCATGCGCAGTTCGGCGAAACGATCCGCTCCGGCATGCCGAAACTCCAATGGATCGGCTATCTCTCCACCGTCGGCGTCTATGGTGATTATGGCGGTGCCTGGGTCGATGAAACCACGCCGTGCCATCCGGTGTCGACGCGCTCCGTCGAACGGGTCGATGCGGAAAATGACTGGCAGAAACTGGCCGATGAACACAAGGTACCGCTGGCGATCCTGCGGCTCGGCGGCATTTACGGGCCGGGACGCAATGCGTTCGTCAATCTTGCCAATGGCACGGCGCGCCGCCTCAACAAGACGGGACAGGTGTTCAACCGCATCCATGTGGACGATATCGCCAGGGCCCTGCGCTTTCTCGCCGAGCGCAACGAGGGCGGCGTCTTCAACATCACCGATGACGAACCCGCACCGCCACAGGATGTGGTCGCCTACGCCGCCGAGCTGATGGGCATCGAACCGCCGGCCGAAACCCATTTCGAGACCGCGGAACTGACCCCCATGGCGCGCTCCTTTTACGGCGAGAACAAGCGCGTCTCCAATGCACGCATCAAGAAACTGGGTTTTGCCTTCCGCTATCCCGACTATGGCACGGCTTTTTCGATGATGTGGCGCGACGGAAGCTGGCGCTAGCCACGCTCTAAAATTTCGTAACCACGCTGATGCCGGTTCCCTCGAACCGGTCCATCGCCATCAGGGCCGCCGGCGCTTCATCGAGGGCGATCCGCTTGCCGATCAGCTTTTGCGGGGCAAGTTTTCCCTGCTCCAGCATGTCCATGAGCGCCTTGTAGCGAAAGGCCTGCATGCCATGGCTGCCAAGGATTTCCAGCTCATAGGCGATGACCTTGTCCATTGGGATCGGCGCGCGGGCGTGATCGCCCAGCATCAGGCCGACCTGCACGTGACGGCCGCGGCGGCGCAGATTGGCGATGGAATTGAAACAGGTCGAGGGATGGCCAAGCGCATCGATGGAGACGTGAGCCCCGCCCTTGGTGATCTCCTTGACGGCCCCGACGATATCCCGCTGCTGCGACCCGTTCACCGTGGCGACAGCGCCCAGTTCACGGGCGAAGGCAAGTTTTTCCTCGGTCAGGTCGACCGCGATCACATTGGCGCCCATGGCCGTCGCGATCATGATCGCCGACAGGCCGACACCGCCGCAACCGTGAACAACAACCCATTCGCCGGGCTTCACCCTGGCCTGATCGACCACCGCCCGGAATGAGGTCACGAACCGGCAGCCGAGGCTCGCCGCCGTGGCGAAATCGAGCGTATCGGGCAGGCTGACCAGATTGGTATCGGCAAAATCCACCGCGACATATTCGGCAAAGGAACCCCAGGCGGTGAAGCCGGGCTGGAACTGATGTTCGCACACCTGATGATTGCCGGAGTTGCACTCGAAACAATGGCCGCATCCGCCGACAAACGGCACGGTGACCCGGTCGCCGATCTTCCACTGGGTGACATGGCTGCCGAGAGCCTGAACCGTTCCGGCAAGTTCATGGCCGGGCACGTGCGGCAACTGGATATCGGGATCGTGACCCATCCAGCCATGCCAGTCGCTGCGGCACAGTCCCGTTGCTTCGACCTTGATGACAACGCCCGTCGCGGCCGGGACCGGATCGGCCACCGTGCGGATTGACGGGGCTTGGCCGAATTGCTCGAAGACGACTGCTTTCATGACATGGCTTCCATTCGAATCAGATCGAGGCACGCACCTCGTTGCCATATTGCGACTTTCGCGCGAATCTGGCCATCATAAAGCCCGGATTCCCGCCGCAAATTTGCGGGAATTACCTCTCGTTTGGTGGACAGTGGTCATGAAATCAAGAACCCTGATGCGTCTTGCACTAACGGCGCTCCTGTCTTTTTCCGCAGCGACGACCGTTTTTGCCGAGGACGGTCCGGCCAAACAGCTCTTCGGCGCGGTCAGGCTGCCGACGCTCGGCACCGCGCAATCGACGGGATTTTACGCCAAGGGCTGCCTTGCCGGCGGCGTAGCGCTGCCGGTCAACGGCCCGACCTGGCAGGTCATGCGCCTGTCGCGCAACCGCAATTGGGGGCATCCCCGCATGATCGCCCTGCTGGAGCGGCTGTCGCATGACGCCGCCGCCAAGGACGGCTGGCCGGGTCTGCTGGTCGGCGACATCTCGCAGCCGCGCGGCGGCCCGATGCTGACAGGCCACGCCTCGCATCAGGTCGGTCTCGATGCGGATATCTGGCTCACGCCCATGCCCAATTACCGCTTCACCAACGACCAGCGCGAAAAGGTGGAAGCGAGGTCCATGCTGAAGGGCGACACGCTCTATGTCGACCCGGACAGATGGACGCCCGCCCATGCGGCGCTTTTGAAACGGGCCGCGAGCTATGACGAGGTCGAGCGCATCTTCGTTCATCCGGGCATCAAGAAAAAACTCTGCGAGACCGTGCAGGGGGACCGCAGCTGGATGGCCAAGATCCGCCCCTATTGGGGACACTTCTATCACTTCCATGTCCGCATCAAATGTCAGCCAGGCTCGCCCAACTGCAAGCCGCAGGAGCCCATCGGCACATCCGACGGTTGTGACAAGTCCTTGGCCTGGTGGTTCACCGACGAACCATGGCGCAAGGCGCCCGAACCGGAGAAGCCGGTCAAGCCCAAGATCATGATGCTGTCGGATCTGCCGAAGGCCTGCGCGCAGATCCTGGATGCGCCGGGACCGCAATCGGTGGATCAGGTCACCTATGGGCTCGGGGCAAAGGCCGCGGCGGGCAGCGATGTCCCGGCGGTCGTGCCGGACCAGCCATCGGCCGTACCCCTGCCCAAGCAGCGGATAAAGACGAAATAGACAACCGGACCGCCGCCGGCCGGCATGCAGGCCGGGCGGCGATAGTGGCAAGGCGGCACCGGTTCAGGTCTTTTTTGTCTGCGGTCTTTTCAGGCGGGCACGAATTGAGTATAGGGTTTCAATCGATTTAGGGTCAGGACCTATTAATCTGGTCGAAATGGTACGCGGCCATTTGTTTGGATACAAGGAGCAAAGGCGATGGGAATGTTTATCCATTCTCAAGTCCTTTGCGACGATGTAGCCGGGCAAATGGACCGTATCCTACGGACTCCGAAACGGCTGCAAGCTGCAGTGTCGAGCTGCTCGGTCGGGGGGAAGACCCCGCCCTTCGCATCTCTCCTCGCATCTTCTTGCCGTTTCAGGCGCCATTTCGGTCATATTAATGGGTCCTGACCCTAAGACCAGGACCAGAGCAGTTCTTGATGCAGCAGCCTTTTCGCCTCGCGCTGATCGCCCATGACCAGAAAAAGGATGACATGGTGGCTTTCGCGCGCGCCTATGAGAGCCTGCTCGCGCCCTGCACCATCGTCGCCACCGGAACCACCGGCGGACTGATCATGGAGGCCTGCCCGTCATTGCAGATCACGCGGGTCAAAAGCGGCCCGCTCGGCGGTGACCAGCAGATCGGAGCACTCATTGCCGAAGGCCTGATCGACGGTCTGATTTTCTTTGTCGACCCGCTGTCGCCCATGCCGCACGACGTGGACGTGAAGGCGCTGATGCGGCTCGGCATCGTCTATGACATTCCTATGGCCTTGAACCGGGCAACCGCCGAGGTTCTTGTACAAAAGAAGGGTTTGCTGCGCGCCGATTGACGGTTAAGCATGACGCAGCACGATTGAGATTGGGGACGGAATTTATGGTTACTTCTGCAGACACCGATTGCATCATGAAATTTCCAATCCTGGTTGGAGATATCGGTGGCACCAATGCGCGTTTCGCCATTCTTGTCGATGCCTATGCGGAACCGAAAGAGTTCCCCATCATCCAGACGGCTGATTTCGAGACCATCGACGAGGCCATCCAGAACGCCATCCTCGACCATACATCGATCCAGCCGCGCTCGGCGGTCCTGGCCATTGCCGGGCCGGTGGAAGGCGACGAGATCGACCTGACCAACTGCGCCTGGGTGGTCAAGCCGCGCCAGATGATGGAAACGCTCGGTCTTTCCGACATCACCGTGCTTAACGATTTCGAGGCGCAGGCGCTGGCCGTCGTCTCGCTGGAACCCAAGCATCTGGAAAAACTGGGCGGCGGCGCCGGAGACCCGCATGGCAGCCGCGCGGTCCTCGGACCCGGCACCGGCCTTGGCGTTGCCGGCATGGTGCGCTCGCGCAACAGCTGGGTTCCCGTACCGGGTGAAGGTGGCCATGTGGACATCGGTCCGCGCACGGCGCGCGATCTCGAGCTCTTCCCGCACATCGAACATATCGAGGGACGCATTTCCGGCGAACAGCTGTTGTGCGGCCGCGGCCTGCAGAACATTTACCGCGCGATCTGCAAGGTCGCCGGGACGCCGGCCACGCTGCAAAGCCCTGCCGACATCACCGCGGCCGGCCTTTCCGGCGAATCCGCCGAGGCAAAGGAAACCCTGTCGCTGTTCGTCACCTATCTTGGCCGTCTTGCCGGTGACTTTGCGCTGACCTTCATGGCGCGCGGCGGTGTCTATCTCGCGGGTGGCATCGTCCAGAAAATCGTAGAGCCGCTCAAACACCCGTCTTTCCGTGAAGCCTTCGAAGACAAGGCACCGCATCGCCAGATCCTGACCGAGACGCCGGTCTATATCATCACACATCCGCTTGCGGCACTCAGCGGGCTGTCCGCCTTCTCGCGCACGCCGACCCGCTTCGGCGTGGCAACCGAGGGCCGCCGCTGGCGCAAGGATTAGACTTTTCGCGGAGACAGAAGGGCAACACCTGCCCTGTCCGTTCACGACGATGGCCAAAACCGATAGGCAAGGCGGATCAATAAGGTTATAGGGTCAGCCTGAAGAAGGGCGCGACCACTCGAAACCGTTGCCTGAACGCTTGATACGAACGAGTTGCCGTCCGTCATGAATGATCAGACCAAGAAGAAGAAAATCGATCCGAACGAAGCACGCCGTGTCATCGGGCGTGTTTTGAGCGAAAATCTTCGGGACCACAGATCATCCTATGCCATCGCCCTTGCCGCGATGCTGGCCGTTGCACTCACCACGGCGTTCGTGGCCTATATCTTCAAGGACGTGATCAACAAGATCTACTACGAGAGGCGCGAGGATCTGATCCTCCCGATCAGCTTCGGCATTCTGGCCGCCTTCGTCATCCGCGGTGTGGCGACCTACACCCAGTCGGTCGTCATGGCGAAGATCGGCAACAATATCATCGCGCGCTACCAGCATCGCATTTTCGATCACCTGATGAAGCTCGGCCTCGATTTCTATCACGATACGCGGTCGGCCCAGCTTGCCGCACGGATCAACCAGAACGTCGCCGGGGTTCGCGAGCTCATGGACATCACCGTGACGACGGTGGGCAAGGACATTCCAACGCTGATTGCCCTGGTGAGCACCATGGTCATCCTTGATCCGCTCCTGTCGCTGTTTGCATTGCTGATCGGACCGCCGGTGATTTTGACCGTGCGCTATCTGGCCAAGCGGCTGCGCAGCATCCATCGTGAATCCGTGCAGGTGAATTCGCATCTCCTCGGCGCCATGCAGGAGGCGACACAGGGCATCGCCATTGTGAAGGCATTCACGATGGAAGACCAGTTGCGCAACAAGATCAGTCACCTGATCACCCGCGCCGAAGAGCGGGCGAACAAGATTGCGCGCGTTTCCGAGCGCACGACGCCGATCACCGAGCTGATTGCCGGCATCGCCATCGGATCGATGATCATCTACACCGGCTACCGCGCCGTCATCAACATGGAGCCGCCCGGCGCCATGTTCGGTTTCATGACCGCCGTGCTATTGGCCTACGACCCCGTTCGGCGCTTGGCGCGGGTCCAGGTAGGCCTGGAGCGATCCCTGGTCAATGCGCGCATGTTCTTCGAGATTCTCGATGTGGAGCCGCGTCAGGCGGACAGCATCGGCGCCGTCCCCATTACCGTCCCGACAGGCGAAGTCCAGTTCGACAATGTGGGCTTCAGCTACGGCAACGACGTGCCCGTGCTGCACGGCATCAGCTTTACCGCCGAAGCCGGCAAGACCACGGCCATCATCGGCGCGTCCGGGGCGGGCAAATCGACACTGATCGGCCTCATCCAGCGCTTCTACGATATCGACAGCGGCCGCATTCTCATCGACGGGCAGGACATTGCCTATGTCAGCAAGAAATCCCTGCGCCAGTCGATCGCCTATGTCTCGCAGCAGCCCTATCTGTTCGAGGGCACCATTGCCGACAACATCCGCTATGGGCGTCCCGATGCCACCGATGAAGAGGTGATCGAGGCGGCGAAGCTGGCCAATGCCGACGAATTCATCCGCCTGCAGCCGCAGAGCTACGGCACCGAGGTCGGCGAAAACGGCGCGACCCTTTCCGGCGGCCAGCGCCAGCGCCTGTCCATTGCCCGCGCCCTTGTCCGCAATGCGTCCATTCTCCTGCTCGACGAGGCCACCTCGGCCCTCGACAATGAATCGGAAAAGCGCGTGCAGCAGGCGCTGGAACACGTGATGCAGGGCCGCACGACCATCGTCATCGCCCATCGCCTGTCGACCATCGTCAATGCCGACCATATCGTCGTCATGGAAGCGGGGCGCATCGTCGAGGAAGGCGTGCACGAAACCCTGCTCGGGGTACCGAACGGCATCTATGCGCGCTTCTATCAGTTGCAGGGCAAGGAAGAGTCGACCATCATCGACGACAATGACATGCAGCCAGCACCAGTGACAGGAACAGCCGAATGAGCGGGACATCGGAAATGAAGCTTGCAGTTGTCGGCGCCGGCGGCCGCATGGGCCAGACGCTGATCCGCGCGATCCAGGCCATCGACGGGGCCGTGCTTGCCGGTGCGATCGAGCGCCCCGGTTCACCGCATATCGGTCTCGATGCGGGCGAACTCGCCGGGGTCGGCCATCTCGGCATCCCCGTCACCGACGACGCCCTGTCGGTCTTTATCGGCGTTGAAGGCGTGCTTGATTTCACCGCTCCGGCCGCGACGGTCGCCTTTGCCGAACTCGCCGCCCAGGCGCGCATCGTGCACGTGATCGGCACAACAGGCTGTTCGCCTGACGATGATGCCAAGATCCGTGCGGCGGCACGGCATGCGGCCGTGATCAAATCGGGCAATATGAGCCTCGGCGTCAATCTTCTCGGCGTGCTGGTCAAGCAGGCCGCCAGGGCGCTGGGTGCGGATGATTTCGATATCGAAATTCTGGAAATGCACCACAAGCACAAGGTCGATGCCCCGTCCGGCACGGCATTGCTTTTGGGCGAGGCGGCCGTCGCAGGCCGCAATGTTTCGCTGGCCGACCACAGCGTGCGCGTGCGGGACGGGCATACCGGCCCGCGCGAAGACGGCACGATCGGCTTTGCCTCGCTGCGCGGCGGTTCCGTCGTCGGGGATCATTCGGTCATCCTGGCCGGACCGGGCGAGCGGATCACCCTGTCCCACCACGCGGAAGACCGCACGATTTTTGCCCGCGGCGCCGTCAAGGCGGCGCTCTGGGGCAAGGGCCGCAAGCCGGGCCTCTATTCCATGCTCGACGTGCTTGGCCTCAACACCTGACTTTTCCCGTTCAACAGGAGTATTGCAATGTCCGGAACCCTCGTCCTTGTCCGTCATGGCCAGAGCGAATGGAATTTGAAGAATCTGTTTACCGGCTGGCGCGATCCAGGCCTGACCGAGCTTGGCCACAGCGAAGCCAAGGCCGCAGGCCAGCGGCTGAAGGCGA
Source organism: Phyllobacterium sp. NPDC097923 (assembly GCF_044760925.1). Taxonomy (NCBI): domain Bacteria; kingdom Pseudomonadati; phylum Pseudomonadota; class Alphaproteobacteria; order Hyphomicrobiales; family Phyllobacteriaceae; genus Phyllobacterium; species Phyllobacterium sp. NPDC097923. Next base: position 119,017 of record NZ_JBIWBL010000002.1, read on the forward strand.
AGGGCCTGCATTTCGACATCGCGTACACATCGGTGCTGTCGCGCGCCCAGGTGACCCTGCAGCACATCCTTGACGAGGTTGGTCAGCCGGCGCTCGAGACGATCCGCGACCAGGCGCTGAACGAACGCGACTATGGCGACCTTTCCGGCCTCAACAAGGACGATGCGCGCGCCAAGTGGGGCGAGGACCAGGTGCATATCTGGCGCCGCTCCTACGACGTGCCGCCGCCCGGCGGCGAAAGCCTGCGCGATACGGGCGCCCGCGTCTGGCCCTACTACCTGCACGATGTGCAGCCGCATGTGCTGCGCGGCGAGACGGTTCTGGTGGCAGCGCACGGCAATTCGCTGCGTGCCCTCATCATGGCGCTGGAAGGCCTGACCAGCGAAGAGATCATCGCGCAGGAGCTGGCGACGGGCGTTCCGATCATCTACACGCTCAACGCTGATTCGACGGTTGCATCCAAGGAAATCCTGACCGCCTGATCGGCCGGTGTTTTCCTGTGATTCGCATGAACCCGCGCCGGAACACCGGTGCGGGTTTGTTGTTTGTGCTGGTCTTTTCACCCTTATTTGCTGGTCTTTGCCGCAACAAGCGCAACGGAATGAGAATAGGTCGATAAATACCCGACAAATGGATTGACAGAGTTCCGCCCGCCCCTTACATGAGACCCCGCTGCCCAGATGGCGGAATTGGTAGACGCGCACGGTTCAGGTCCGTGTGCCGCAAGGCGTGGAGGTTCGAGTCCTCTTCTGGGCACCATTCCCATTCGTCCGACGTATACCAACGTCCATGGATGATCAGAAAAGCCCCGGTTTTCCGGGGTTTTTTCTTGTCTAGTGTTCATGAGTGTTTGTTGGCACCTATATATTGTTGGTATATTCGAGGAGCTTGCCTGAAAAAACCGACATCGGAAGAACGGAATACCAACATGCGCCTTTGACCGAGCACCAAATTAAGGCTGTAAAGCCAGGTGAGAAGCCCACCAAATTTAACGATAGTTGAGACCTCTACGTATATTGGCACCATTTCTCTTTTCAACATCTTGGTGTTGTTGAATGAGCTTAATCTTGCTCCGATTGGTGCACAAGTTGCGCCAGCTCTCAGCTACATGTGGAATTCAGTAGGCGGAAAGGTTAAAACTTACGTCAAACACGCGAGGAATAGGACGCCTCTACTACTTACAGCCTCAGCCAAACCGATTTGGATTGCGCACAATGTATGTTTGCGTCCGTTTGTTTCAAACAATTGTGGGCTTCTAGACGGAGGTAGGTACCTCTTCGTCTTGGCTTTCAACCGCGCCTTGAACAAGATCAAGTGCTGATCGGTACAAAAACGGCACGCGCCACATTTTGCCGAATTTTTCCAAGAAACCAGCTTCCTCAAGATCGGCAACTATCGTGGACGTCTCGGCCTCGCTGATATCCCACAACTCTGAAAGGCTTTGTAGGCTTTGTGTTGCCCTTTTCTCTCGTAGTTTTTCTACATAAGGCTTCAAACGAGCATACTCAGCATAGAACGTTTGTTCTAAACGAGTTTGAGAAACCATAGGAAGAGCGTCTTTGAATGAAGTCTGCTCAAAGAGTTGCTGTTCAGGAGGCACCTTGTCGCCCCTTTCAAGCTTCTTTATCTGCTCGTTTCGCAGTTCGTTTAGCATGTGGATCAATTCGCGAGGGGCGGCGGCCTTGGATGCGTCGCTCGTACGTGTAATGAGCCATTTTAACGTGTCCGGCTTATTTGGCCCGGAATCCACTTGTCGTGGCGACACTCGATAGAACAGATCGATTTGCTTATCAGCTCTCGCCAAAACCGCATCTTTGTCGACCTCATAGTATTGAACTATTGCTGAGTTGGACAGGAGCCGCTTAACGACAAGATTCAGTATATCCTCGCTCCGCCAGGTGATGGTTAGAGTGCGCTCCAAATGACTAGCTTCTCGAAATCCGTTCTTTACGATGTCTCGCCAAATATCAGTCCTTAGAAAAATTTTGGGCCTGATAGAGCTCAATTGTTTCGTGTCGAGATAATACTTAAAAAGTGCCCGTAGCGCACTTGCCTCCAGCTCTGGCATATTTGAGAATGCGACGTCGAGCCTATCCAGCAAAATCCATACAGTTAGATTCTGTTCTCGGAGAGCGCTATTTGCCGTTTGTAGTAGCTCGTCTATCGAGACAGCGCCCAGCTTTGCCGCCGCCGCCGAAGGCTCGCGTAGTGAAATCTTACCGGTTACGCCAGGTATCATCGTTGCTGGATCAACATTCAATCCACCTTCCACGGACTCAACTCTGCGCCCGAGATTCTTGACATAATCGAGGGCGTATTTAAGGGCCTTAGAAAGTGTAAACGACTTTGGAAGGAGGTCAGCTTGCTCTAATGCATCAACAACTTTCTGACAATTCTCGCTTCGAAGGTCGTAATCTTTGAAGGCCTTGCCGCAAAGTGTAAGGATATATACTTTCCAAAGGCTGATGAATTCGAACTCATCCCTCGGCGGATCGTCTCTGAGTGACTGGAATGCGACGGCTCCCTGAGGATTCTCACCGGGAATCGCAAGGATATTCCTGTCAAACAGGACGCTTTCGTTCTTCACTACTAAGCTATAGATCGCGCTTTTACCACTACCTTTGGGTCCATAGACTATATCCACGGCGCCATCAAAAACACGCCGCCAGTGTTCTGTTTCGACGAAGTACCGGGAGAGGTGCTCAAGCTCTTCTTCAGCTGTGCGCTGACCAAAAGTCGACTGCCGCAAAACTTCGATGGCTGTCAGCTGTGTGCTCATTTAGTCATACCTCTGGTAACACTAGTCCTTACACCTGCACGAACTCTACTCGATGTTGAGTTAATACTTCTCTGCCTCCAAATCTGTTTTCGCAAGATCGCCGGCATGCGGTACACTGGCCGCAAAGGTTTCAGCGGAGTATCAACGCATGATCCGGCTTGTCATCATTCTCGCACTGCTCATTCTCGTCCTGTTCCTGATCTACAGCATCGTCAACAGCATCCGCACCAAGCACATCGACTGGACCGGCATCGGCGTCACGCTCGCCTTGATCATGCTTGCCCTCTATCTGCGCGGCGTGACGGGTATCGGCGGCGTCGGTTTCTGAAAATCGGGTGTTTGTGGTCACCTTGACACATTGCAACCTCTCGTCCGGCGAATTAATATATCAGTCCACTCAGGAGACTTTTATGGACACGCTTACATCCCCACGCCATCTGCGCCTGCACACCTCCGACAATGTGGTGGTGGCGGTGGATGCCTTTCAGGCCGGCCAGCATGTGGAGGACGTGACTGTCAAAGACCGTGTGCCGCGCGGCCATAAACTTGCATCAAAGCCCATTGCGCTGGGGGAACCTGTGCGCAAATTCGGCCAGATCATCGGCTCGGCGTCGAAACCCATTGCCCCGGGCGAATGGGTGCACGAACACAATCTCGATTTCAGCAGCTTTGCCCGCCAGCCCGACAGCAGCCACGAAACCCATGCGGGCGGCATTCTGCCGATTGAGCAGCAGGCGACATTCCAGGGATTCCGCCGGGCCAATGGCCGCGCGGGCACCCGCAACTACATCGGCGTGCTGACCTCGGTCAATTGCTCGGCATCGGTCGCCCGCTTCATCGCCGAAGCGGTGCAACGCTCGGGGATACTCGATGAATACCCGACGATCGACGGCATCATTCCACTGGTGCATGGCGGCGGCTGCGCGCTCGACGTCAAGGGCGAAGGCTACGAGGTGCTCAAGCGCACCCAGTGGGGCTATGCCACCAACCCGAACATCGCCGCCGTGCTGATGGTCGGCCTTGGCTGCGAAGGGTTCCAGATCGGCCGCTGGAAGGAAGCCTACAACATCGTCGAAAGCGATACGTTCCGCAGCCTGACCATTCAGGAAGTGGGCGGCACGCGCAAGACCATGGAAGCGGGCATTGCCGCCGTGCGCGATATGCTGCCGACCGCGGCCAATGTGAAACGCGAGACCATCCCGGCATCGGAACTGATGCTTGCGCTGCAGTGCGGCGGGTCGGACGGCTATTCCGGCATCACCGCCAATCCGGCGCTGGGCGCGGCGGTCGATCTTCTCGTCAAGCAGGGCGGCACCGCCATCCTGTCGGAAACGCCGGAGATTTACGGGGCCGAGCATCTTTTGATCGAACGCGCCTCCAACCCGGAAGCGGTGACGCGGCTGCAATCCATCATTGCCTGGTGGGAGGATTACACCGCCCGCAACAGGATGGAGATGAACAACAATCCCTCCCCCGGCAACAAGGCGGGCGGACTGACCACCATCCTGGAAAAATCGCTGGGCGCGGTGGCGAAATCCGGCACCACGCCGCTGGAGGCGGTCTATGGCTATGCCGAACCGGTGACGGCGCGCGGCCTCGTGTTCATGGACACACCCGGCTACGATCCCGTCTCGGCCACGGGACAGGTGGCGGGCGGCGCCAATATCCTCTGCTTCACCACCGGGCGCGGTTCGGCCTATGGCTGCAAGCCGACGCCATCGATCAAGCTTGCCACCAACACCCCGATGTATACCCAGATGATCGAGGACATGGACATCAATTGCGGCGATGTGCTCGACGGCGTGTCGATCGAGGACAAGGGCCGCGAAATCTTCGAGCAGGTGCTGCGGGTGGCCTCGGGCGAGCGCAGCAAGTCCGAACTGCTTGGCTATGGCGATGCGGAATTCGTGCCGTGGCAGATCGGCGCGACCATGTAATCCGAAACGGGAGCCGATGGCTCCCGTTTTCATATTCAGACCATGATCAGGCCGCCGATTGCTGCTGCTTGGCCCGGGCGACGATCTGCGTCGGATTGACGAAGCGCAGCGCGATGAGCAGCCAGACCAGTGTCGTCACCATATAGACCACCGCCATGGCATCAATCGACTGCACGGCGCGCACGCCGGATGCGAAGACCGAATAGTACAGCGCAACCACCAGCGTCTGGCTTGTCGGACCTGCCGTAAGAAAGGTCAGCTCGAACATCGCCACCGTGCGCACGAGAACCAGCAGCAGCGCGGCGAGAATTCCCGGCAGCAGCATCGGCATGAGCACGTGCAGGAACAGACGGAACGTGCCGGCGCCGAAGACGCGTGCGGCCGCCTCCACCTTGGGATCGATCTGCTCGATGAACGGAATCATCACAAGGATCACAAAGGGAACCGTCGGCACCAGATTGGCGAGAACCACGCCCCAGAATGTTCCGCCGACCCCCGCCTGATAGAGAACCGTGGCCAGCGGAATGCCGAAGGTGATCGGCGGCACCAGCAGGGGCAGGAGGAACAGCAGCATGATGAGCTTCTTGCCCGGAAATTCGCGCCGCGCCAGCGCATAGGCCGCCGTGACCCCGAGCAGGCCGGAGAGGGCGACGACCGTGAAGACGATCTGGAACGTCACGATCAGGACGTCGCTGAGCTGGAATTCGGCCCAGGCGGTAAAATACCATTTCGTCGTCCAGCCGGCCGGCAGCCATGTGCCGAGCCAGCGGGTTCCGAAGGAGGAGATGATCACGGTTGCGATCATCGCCAAGAGGTTGACGATGAAGAAGCCGACCACCACCCAGACGGCGGTGATCCAAAGCTTGGCGCCAATGGTTGTATCGCGGATCATGGTCAGCCCTTTCCGCCGGCGGTCGAGCCGCGATAGAAGAGATTGCGAATGGCAAGGATCGCCACGACGATGGTGAGCTGTACGGTTGCCATGATCATGGCGATGGCCGAGGCCATGGAATAATCATACTGCTCGAAGGCCGCCTGATAGGCGGCGATGGAGATGACGCGGGTCGGTCCCGCCGGAGCACCGAGCAGAACCGCCGACGGGAACACGGCAAAGGCCTGCACAAAGGACAGGCAGAACGCGATGGCCAATCCCGGTATCAGCAGCGGCAGCAGGACAAAACGGAAGCGCTGCCAGCTCTTTGCGCCGTGCGTTGCGGCCGCCTGTTCCAGCGCCGGATCGATGCCGGTGACGTAGGACAGGGTCAGGAGAAACGTGAAGGGAAAGCCGGTGATGATCAGCGAGGAAAACACACCCCAGTAATTGTTGGTGAGCTTCAAGGGCCGGTCGATCATCCCCAGCAGCATCAGTGTCCGGCTGAACCAGCCCTGCGGTCCGAGATAGTTCAAAAGCCCTTCGGCAACGAGCACTGTGCCAAGCGTCACGGGAAGAACCAGAATGGTCGTCAGCAGCCGCTGGCGGGTCATCAGGCGCACGCGGAAGGCTATGGGCAGCGCCAGGGCGATGCTGATGACCGTCACGGGAACGGCGAGCCAGAGCGTGGTCAGGATGGTGTCATAAAGGAAGGGATCGGAGAAGAACTTCTGGTAGTTGGCAAACATCCCGCCTTCCTTCGGCGTGAAGGACAGGACCAGCCCGTAAATGAACGGATAGACGAATACGGCCAGCAGGAACAGCACGGCCGGGAGAACGAGGATCGTCACGCCGTCAATGCCGCGCAGGGCGAGGCGCTGGCGCAGCGACAACCGGTTATAGACGGGGGGAGCGGAGACAGCCATGCCGGGCCTCACGCGGCGAAGGCCAGCGCACGCGCCGGATCGATTGCGAGCCAGATGGAACTGCCGAGCGCTGCCGTCTGCGGCGCGTGGAACACCAGTTCCAGCCCTTCGGCGGTGCGGGCCGTGCCGACGAATTCGCGGCCGCGGTATTCGATGGTCTCGACCACGGCTTCCACCGTGTGTTCCGAGCGCTGGCCTGCTTCCACATCGTCGGCGCGGGCAGCGACGACAGCCGCGTCGCCGATTTTCAGACTGTCGCGCGCGGTGCCGCTGAGCTTGGCTTTGCCCACGGAAACGCTGACGCGCGCGCCGTCGACAGAAACAACCTTTCCGGTCAGCCGGTTGCGGTAGCCCATGAACTCGGCAACATCGAGATGATCCGGCCGCTCATAGAGATCGCTCGGCGCGCCCACCTGCCGGATTTCACCATCGCGCAGGACAACGATACGGTCGGCCAGCGACAGGGCCTCATCCTGATCGTGGGTGACATAGATCGTCGTTGCCCCAAGCTGGTTGTGGATGCGGCGGATTTCGGCGCGCATCTCCAGCCGCAGTTTGGCATCGAGATTGGACAGCGGCTCATCCATCAGCACCAACGGCGGCTCGATGACGATGGCGCGGGCGATGGCCACGCGCTGCTGCTGGCCGCCGGAAAGCTGGCCCGGCAGTTTATGTCCCTGACCCTGCAGGCGCACCAGATTGAGCGCTTCCTCTACCCGCTGGTCGGCTTCAGCCTTGGCGACATTGCGCATCTTCAGGCCGAAGCCGATGTTCTGGCGCACCGTCATGTGCGGAAACAGCGCATAGTTCTGGAACACCATGCCGAAACCGCGATCCTCGGGCTTCAGCGTGTCGATGCGCTTGTCATCGATGAATATGCCGCCGCCCGTCGTGGCAAGCAGACCGGCGATGCAATTGAGCGCGGTGGATTTGCCGCAGCCGGACGGGCCGAGCAAAGCGATGAATTCGCCCTTGCGGATGGAAAGCGACACGTCCTTCAACGCATTGTGCGAACCGAAGGCGCGGCTCATGCGGTCAAGACGGATTTCCTGGAATGGCGATGACGCCAGCAGCATTGGATACCTCATAATTGCGCGCCATCCGGGTTCCCCCGGATGGCGCTATTGTATGGATCGATCAGGACTTCTTGCCGGCGACATCTTCGTCCCAGCGGCGGAAGGCGACAACCATGGCGGCGGGATCGAGCGGAACCTCGATCGGGTTGTTGGCAATCCAGTCGGCATATTCCTTGCGGCCGAATTCGGCCAAGGCATCCTGGCTTTCCTTCGGCGCCATGGAAAGCGGCACATCCTTGACTGCGGGTCCCGGGTAGAAATAACCCTGATCGTAGGTATAGGCCTGCTGTTCCGGCGTGAGCAGGAAGCTCATGAGGTCGAGCAGCACGGCGAGCTTTTCCTCGGCAATGCCCTTCGGTACGCACATGTAGTGCGCATCGGCAACCCAATGGAAACCCTTCAGCGGTGCCACGGCAGCTTCCTTCGGCACCACGCCAAGCACGCGCGGATTGATATCCCAGCCGGTGGTGGAGACCGTCATGTCACGCGTGCCTTCGCCGAGCTCCTTCATCAGCGCGCCGGTGCCGGTCGGGTAATACTCGATATATTTGTGCAGCTCCTTCAGATAGGCCCAGGTCTTGTCCCAGCCCTTGACCGGGTCGTGCGGATTGCTGTCACCGAGCAGATAGGGCAGCCCCATCAGGAAAGTCCGTCCCGGACCGGAATTGGCCGGACGGGCATAGAGGAACTTGTTCGGATTTTCCTTGGCCCAGGCCAGAAGCTCCTCGACGGTCGTTGGGACCTTCTTCACCCGGTCCGGCATGTATTCAAGCAACGGTCCGGAGGGATAATAGGTTACGACAACGCCGTGATCCTTGCCCAGCGCCAGCATACGGTGCGCCGGCTCCTGGTAGATGGCCTTCAGATCGGGCAGCGATGCGGAATGATCCGGCAGCAGCTTGACCCACAGATCCTGCTCCAGTCCGGCGGACAGGGCGTCGGTTCCGGTCAGCACCAGATCGATATCGAGCCGGTTGGCCGCCTGCTGCGCCTTCAGCTTCCCCGGAAGTTCCGGCGCAGGCGCCTTGGTGAAGGTGATCTTGGAAACGAGGTTGGGCTTGGCAGCCGCATAGTTCTCGATGGCCTTCTGCGTCAGGGCGAGATTGCCCGCGACGTCGGCAACATTGAGCGTCACCGGGGATGTCGGCAATGCCAGTTTCCCCTGTGCAAAGAGACGTGTTGCCGGTAGCGTTGCCAGAACGGCCAAACCGCCAATGGCTTGCCTGCGCGTGATGCGGATCATTGTCTTCCTCCCAATTGTTCCCGGTTTAGCGATCGGTGGCCATCCTCCAGCCACTCATTTTGTTACTTGATATATTAATCTATCAGTTTCAGATAGCAAGCGCTTTCGCCCCGCCGCCAAACCCGGCCACCGTCCGGGCTGCGCCCTCATCCATCAATACCGTCAAAGCCTTGCCGACAGCTTGGCAAAACGCCGTGCTTTCGGGCAGATCGCTGCCGAAAATCTGCTCCATGCCGAGATAGGCCTGCAAAAGAGCCGGTGCCGATGTCTTGCCCGTGGTACGGGCCCTGAATTCACCGGCCAGCGGGTCGCGCACATCAATCGGATTGCCCCGTTCATCGGTTCCGGTCGCATAGCGCATCCAGCCGGCAACACCCAGCGCCAGCCGGTCAAAGGGGGCATTCTCCCGCAGCCGTACGCGAATGGTGTTGAGCAGCCGCTGCGGCAGCTTTTGCGACCCGTCCATGGCGATCTGCCATGTGCGGTGCCGCAGCGCCGGGTTACGGAAGCGCTGGCGCAGTTGCTTCTTGTAGGCGTCAAGATCGAAGCCAGGCAGCCCCGGCAGCGTCGGGGTGATCTCCTCATCCATCATTTGTTCGATCAGCGCGGCAAAACCTTCTCCCGCCATGGCATCGGATACGGTTTCATGGCCGGCGAGATAACCGAGATAGGCCAGCGTCGAATGGCTGCCATTGAGCAGGCGCAGTTTCATCAGTTCGAACGCGTCGACATCGGTAACGAAGGTAACACCCGCCTTTTCCCAGGCCGGGCGCCCGGATGGAAAATGATCCTCTACCACCCATTGGCTGAACGGTTCCGTCATGATCGGCCAGCGGTCGGCAAGCCCGGTATCCCGGGCGACAGTGTCGCGGTCCGCATCGGTCGTGGCGGGCACGATCCGGTCGACCATCGTCGAGGGAAAGGCCACGCTATCCCCAATGAAGGCGCCGAGCTCCGCGTCCCGCAATGCGGCGAAGCGTGTGACCACCCGCTTCAGCGTCTGCCCGTTGGCCGGAAGGTTGTCGCAGGACAGGAGCGTGAAAGGTGCGGTGCCGCTGGCGCGGCGCCGGGCCAGGGCCTCGACGATAAAGCCGATGGCCGAGCGCGGTCTCTCGGGATGGGCAAGGTCATGGACGATATCCGGATGATTTTCATCGAGCGAGGCGGAGGCGGGGGAATAGCAATAGCCCTTTTCCGTGATCGTCAGCGAGACGATCTGCACCGACGGACTGCTCATGGCGTCCAGCAGGGCCTGTGGATTTTCCGGCGCGACCAGCACATCCCCGATGCTGCCGATCACACGATAGCTGCTGCCGCCGCCATCGCGCACGGCCACCGTATAGAGCCCGCCCTGGGGCTGCAGTGCGTCGCGCGTATCGGCGCTGCGCAGCGATGCACCCAGAATGCCCCACCGGGTATCGCCCGATGCAAGCACACTGTCCGTATAGACGGCCTGATGGGCGCGGTGAAAGGCACCGATGCCCAGATGCACAATACCGGTTTCAACCGCGCTGCGATCATAGGCCGGAGTTGCAACACCGCCGGCAAGCTGCGGCAGGCTGGCGGGGGAAAGATAGGTCTGGTCGGCGTGAGCCATCGGGCGATCTCGTCTGTTCTGTTTCAAAGACGGTAGGCTTGTTTGGCCAACCGGCAGCTCAGGTCGTGGGCAATCGTGTGCGCCTCATCCTCGTCCAGCCGGTGATCGGCGACAAGCCGTGCGAGATAAGCGCAATCCACCCGGCGGGCCATGTCATGCCGGGCGGGAATGGAAAGGTAAGCCCGCGTGTCATCGTTGAACCCGACGGTGTTGTAGAACCCGGCCGTCTCGGTGGTCAGTTCGCGGAAGCGGCGCATGCCTTCGGGACTGTCATGGAACCACCATGCAGGTCCGAGCCGCAGAGCGGGATAGTGCCCGGCAAGCGGCGCCAGTTCGCGGCTGTAGCTGGTCTCATCCAGCGTGAAGAGAATGAGGGTCAATTGCGGATTGTTGCCGAACGCGTCGAGCAGTGGTTTCAGCTCTTCGACATATCCGGTGGAGCGCGGAATGTCCGCCCCCTTGTCAGGACCGAAACCGGCGAAAACCCTGGCATTGTGGTTGCGGAAGGAGCCCGGATGCAGCTGCATGACCAGCCCGTCATCAATACTCATGCGCGCCATTTCGGTCAGCATCTGCGCGCGGAACAGATCGGCATCCGCATTGGAAACATCGGGCCGCAGGACCCGCTCGAACAGCGCCGCGGCGTCAGCGACGGGCAGATCGGCGGTGCGCGCGCTGGGATGGCCGTGATCGCTTGAGGTGGCGCCCCGCGCCTTGAAATAGGCACGCCGGTTGCGGTGCGCTTCGAGATACCCCTTGTAGTTCAGCGACGTGCCGGCAAGAGCGATGAGCCTTTCCACATTCGTGCGGAAATCTGGGCGCGCCGCATCGATCACCGCATCGGGCCGGTAGGCGGGAATGACACGCCCGTCCCAGCCCGACTTTCGGATGATGTCGTGGGCCGCGAGGTCATCCGTCGCCGCATCGGTTGTCGAAATCACCTCGATGCCGAACTGCTTGTAGAGTGCGCGCGGGCGCATCGTCGGATCGCCGAGCTTGTCGGCAATACGGTCATAGAGCAGGTCGGCATTGCTTTCGTTCAATCGCTCCGTGATGCCGAAAACCGTTTCCATGGCATGTTCAAACCACAGGCGCGACGGCGTGCCGCGAAACAGGTACCAGTGTTTGGCAAACAGGCGCCAGATCGTGCGGCCGTCGGTTTCGACAGGCCCGCCATCGTGACGCGGCACGCCCAGATCCTCAAGCTTGACGCCTTGAGAATACAGCATGCGGAAAATATAATGGTCGGGCTTGACGAAGAGACTCGCCGGATCGGGAAAGGCCTCGTCATGGGCGTACCACAGCGGGTCCGTGTGGCCATGCGGCGAGATGATGGGCAGGCGCTCGACGTCCGAAAAAAGCCGCCGCGCGATGGAACGGGCATCGGCTTCGATGGGGAAAAGTCGATCTGGGTGGAGAGGCATCGTCGATCCTTGCTGTCATCTTCCACGCCGGCCGATACACCATACGCTGCGTGTACCGGAGCCGAGCCGTGAAATTGCCCCTGTTGAGGCGCTTTTCGCACCGCGCGAGCCGCCTTGGGTGTCTTGTGAACATTCGGCTTTTGCGATCTTGGCGAAGAGTAAATAATAATATATTAGTATGTCAACTGGATCGATGTGCCCTGAAATCGTTTCATTCGCGGCTTTGGCACTATGATTTCGCGCGGAATTCTACCATTCATGACGGTGGATTCATCCGCGACACAGGAAATGGAGCGCTGGAATGGCAGCACAGAACCGGGGAGAAAAAAGTTTGGCCGTGGCGACACCGGCTGAACCCATCGCCTCAGCACGAGACAATGCGGCGCGTTTCGCCAAATCCGGCACACGCGGCGCCCCAGCCGGACGCATGACGACAGCCACGGCGATCTACCGCGAACTGCATGCTGCCATCGTTTCCATGCAGATGACCCCCGGCACCGCCCTCAACGAAAAAGTTTTGACGGAACGCTTTGGCGTCAGCCGCACCCCGGTTCGCGAAGCGCTGATCCGGCTGGTGGAAGACGGGCTGGTCGATGTCTTTCCGCAGTCGGGCACCTTTGTTGCCCGCATCCCGGTTGCGCTGATCCCGGAGGCCGTGGTCATCCGGCAGGCGCTGGAAGGCGCGACCGTCGAGCGCGCTGCGGCGGTTGCCACCGCCAAGGATGTGGAATGGCTGGACGAGATTCTGGCGCGCCAGCAGTTTTTTGCTGACCGGCAGAACATGAGTGCCTTCCACGAAGCCGACGAGGCCTTTCACGAGGCGATTGCCGGCATCGCCGGCCATCCCGGCATCTGGCACTATCTGAAGCCGGTGAAAGTGCAGATCGACCGTGCCCGCCGCATGACGCTGCCAGCCCTCGGCCGCATGGAGCACGTGCTTGCCGAGCACAGGATCATCCGCAATGCCATCGAAATTCATGACGTACCGGCCGCCTGCGCGGCAATGAAGCAGCATTTGAATGCCGTCATTCCCGATATTGATGAACTGAGAAAAAGCCACCCGGGCTCATTCGTCTGAACCCGGCGATTACACGAAATGACGGAGGACTGAATGCGTCAGGCATGGAGATGGTTTGGGCCAAAAGCCGGTGTTACGCTGGACAATGTGCGCCAGGCCGGGGCGACCGATATCGTATCGGCGCTGCACGAGGTACCGATCGGTCAGACCTGGACCGAAAAACAGGTACATGAACGCAAGTCGCTCATCGAAACCACCCCCGCCGGGCGTATTCCCCTGACCTGGTCGGTGGTCGAGAGCATTCCGATCCCCGATGCGGTTAAACGCCTCGGCGGTGCGGCGAAGCACGAAATCGCCGCCTGGATTGCCAGCATGGAAGCGCTCGCAGCCAATGACATCCGTGTCATCTGTTACAATTTCATGCCCGTTGTCGACTGGTGCCGCACCGACCTCGATTATGTCACGCCGACCGGTTCGACCGCGATGCGCTTCGACCACAACACCTTTGCGGTGTTCGACCTGCACATCCTGCAGCGCACGAATGCGGAAGCGGCCTATTCGCAGGAGGACCGCGCTATCGCGGCGGCGCTCTACGCCGGGATGAGCGGACAGGAAATCGCCGACCTCACCCGCAATATCGCCAGCGCGCTGCCCGGCTCGACAACCGAGCCGCTGACCATCCCCGCCTTCCGCGACAAGCTCGAAGCCTATTCCGGCATCGACGCCGGCAGACTGCGCCAGCATCTGATCGAATTCCTCGAAGCCGTCACGCCCGTGGCTGACGATCTCGGCGTCAAGCTGACACTGCATCCGGATGATCCGCCCCGTCCGCTTTTCGGCCTGCCGCGCATTGCCTCGACGGAGGCCGATTATGCCGCCCTGTTCGACGCCGTTCCATCCCCAGCCAACGGCATGTGCTTCTGCACGGGAAGCCTTGGCGTTCGGGCCGACAATGATCTGCCTGCAATCGCCCGCCGCTTTGCCTCGCGCATCCACTTCTCCCACCTGCGCGCCACCACCCGGGAAGGCGACGGCCGCAGCTTCCATGAGGCAGCGCATCTGGAAGGCGATGTGAACATGGTCGCCGTGCTGAAGGAATTGCTGGCCGAAGACCGCAAACGCGACCGGTCCGGCAGCATCATCTTCCGCTCCGATCACGGTCACCGCATGCTGGACGACCTGACGAAAGAGGTCACGCCGGGTTATCCCGCCATCGGCCGCCTGCGCGGCCTGGCCGAACTGCGCGGTATCATCCACGCGCTGGATGCCGGGGCCCTCGCCTGAATTCCAATCAAGCGCCAATATCGAGGCAAACCCCGGCATGCATGTGCCGGGGTTTTTCATTTTCAATCGTTAATTCCGCTTAACACATTTGGCCCGAAACTGGGGATTTCAGAGTCTTCGTTTAGGCTTTCGTTCAGTATTGATCACATTACCGCCATATTTCAAAGGGAACGGCGGCAATAGTTCCACGGATGCAAGCATCCTTGATCACGTTTTGAGTCATAATAAGACAAATTTTTTGAATGACTTGGCTGATCTTGCGGGATTTGCTCACCGATATTTCCCTTTCGGGCCACCTCGAGGACACATTTACCCAAAATAGAATGGATCACTCACTCACGTGATGATCTACTTGCCCATGATCATTCTTATGCGTGCGTCTTCAGTCTGGCAGTACCTGCCGCGGGCCGTTTTAAAGTGCGAATTTCAATATGGTCTCCATTGCAAGTATCCGTAAGGTACTTACTGCAACCATGCTTCTTCTGATGTTTGGTATCGTTTCGGCGAACGCCGGTTCTGCCTGTGGCGGTGCCTCCTGGTACGCGCTTCATTCCAAGACGGCTTCCGGCGAGCGCATGAACCCCTCCGCTCTTACCGCCGCGCACCGCACCCTGCCTTTCGGTTCCAAGGTGAAGGTTACCAACCAGCGCAACGGCAAGTCGATCGTCGTGCGCATCAACGACCGCGGCCCGTTCATCAAGGGCCGTGTGCTCGATCTTTCCAAGGGCGCTGCAAACCGTCTGGGTTTCGTTGGCGCGGGCCATACCAATATCTGCATGGCCAAGCTCTGATAGACCTTCCCGCATCCCCGCCGGAAGGCAGGGATGCGGCCTCTTCGCGCTATCCTGCCCTCTACAATATCTTGATCGCGGTGCAGGATTGACCTTGACCATTGAACGTGACATCGCCATGTCAGCACTCCTAATCCTGTCGGGGGACGTTCCATGGCATTGAAAGTCGCGGTCCAGATGGACCATATCAATTCGATCCGCATTGCAGGCGATACGAGCTTTGCCCTGTGCCTCGAGGCGCAAGCCCGCGGCCACGCGCTCTATCACTACACGCCGGACCGGCTCAGCATGCGCGACGGCATCGTTCGCGCGCGGGTGGAAGACCTGCAGGTCCGCGATGTGGAAGGCGACCACTTCACCCTGGGTGAACCGGTTTCCCGCGACCTGTCCGAGATGGATGTGGTGCTGCTCCGGCAGGACCCGCCCTTTGACATGAACTACATCACGACGACGCATCTGCTCGAGCGCATCCATCCGAAAACGCTTGTCGTCAACGATCCGGCCTGGGTGCGCAACAGCCCGGAAAAAATCTTCGTCACCGAATTCCCCGACCTCATGCCCGATACGCTGATCACCAAGGATCCGCAGGAGATCGTGGCCTTCCGCAAGGAGTTCGGCGACATCATCCTCAAGCCACTCTACGGCAATGGCGGCGCCGGCGTGTTCCATCTTGCCGATGGCGACCGCAACCTGACCTCGCTGCTGGAAATGTTCGGCCAGATGTTCCGCGAGCCGATCATTGCACAGCGCTATCTCAAGGATGTGCGGGCCGGTGACAAGCGCATCATCCTGATCGACGGCGAGCCGGTCGGTGCGATCAACCGTGTGCCATCGGAAAGCGATGCACGCTCCAACATGCATGTGGGCGGGCGGGCCGAGAAGACCGAACTGACGGAACGCGAGCGCGAGATCTGCGCGCGCATCGGCCCTTCCCTGCGGGAGCGCGGCTTCATTCTCGTCGGCATCGATGTCATCGGCGACTACATGACCGAAATCAATGTGACCTCACCGACGGGCATACGCGAAGTCAAACGCTTCGGCGGCGCCGATATCGCCGCGCTGTTCTGGGACGCTGTCGAGGCCAAGCGGCGCTAACTCCTCCGTTCCCGCTCCATCGCCTCAAGGATATCGACAAAGGCGCGCACGCGCGCCGGCCTGTATTTGGCCGGCGGATAGACCGCGTGAATGCCGCCCGCCGGCAATGACCAGCCGGGCAGCAGGCGCACGAGCCGGCCGGCCGCAATATCCTGCACCACCTGGTAGTCCGGCATGACGGCGAGCCCGATACCGGCGAGGACGCAGACATAGCTTGCCTCGGTGCCATTGGCGCTGACAACGGACCTGCCCGTCACAACCACCTTTTCATCGCCTTTTGCAAACAGCCAGCGCAACGGTTCCTTCAGCGCCCCGTTGGCGATCCATTTCGCCGCTTCGAGCGCGCCGGGATGCGCAACGCGACCGATCTGTCCGGCATAGGCGGGCGAACAGACGAGATGCTGCTCGAACGTGCCGATCCGCCGGGCCTGCGCGCTGGAATCCTCCAGCCAGCCGACACGGATGGAGAGATCAAGCTCATTGTCGACCAGATCGAATTTGACATCGGTGAAGGTGAGATCGGCCTGCATCTGCGGATGGCGCTGAAGATAAAGCGCCAGTGCCGGCGCTACGACTTTTGCGCCATAATCCAGCGGCGCTGTCAGCATCAGGGTCCCGACAGGTGTTCCGGTCTCGGACGACACCTCCTCGATCGCGTTTTCAGCCTCGCGCAGGACGACGATGCAACGTTCGTAGAAGCGCCGCCCCGCCTCCGTCGTCCGCAGCCGCCGTGTCGTGCGGATCAGGAGCGCCGTGCCAAGTTCCTCCTCCAGCTTCGACACCTGATGGCTGACGACGGCCTTGGCGACACCCAGCCGGTCGGCGGCGGCGGTGAACGATCCCATATCCACCACGGTGACGAAATAGATGAACCTGTTGAAACTGACCGCGGGCATGACACGCCTTATTATACGAAATAATCATACAGTCTGTCATTTTGATCGGGATTTTTCAAGAAACTCGTCCATGTCACTATACGCCCCACAGTGAGAAACCGAGCGAGGACCGAGACGTGCGAACCCTTCTGACACGACGCGATACGATGAAATCCCTCCTGGCAGCCGGTGCCGTGGCGGCCCTGCAGCCGCTGGGCGCCATTGCGGCCAGGGCCGCTTCCACGCTGGCATGGACCTATTTCCAGGCGGATGAGAACGGTTTCCGCCGCACCCCGGTGCTCCTGACCGGCGAGAAGGAAGCGATCCTGCTCGATGGCGGGTTCACACTCTCCGATGGACACATGGTTGCCGATGCGATCAAGGCGACCGGCAAGACCCTGACAACGATTTACATCAGTTGCAGCGACCCCGATTACTATTTTGGCCTGCGTCCCATCGTCGATGCCTTCCCCAAGGCAAAAGTCCTTGCGGCGCACGCCACCGTGGACGCCATCAAGGGCAACGTGCAGGGCAAGCTCGACGTCTGGGGGCCGCAGCTCAAGGACAATGGACCGAAGGTGCTGGCGGATGTCGTCATTCCGGAAGCCTCAGACCTGTCCTCGCTCGACCTGGAGGGAAACAGGATCGAGATCGTCACCATCAAGGATATGAAGGATCGCCGCTATCTCTGGGTGCCCGGGCTTGAAGCGGTTTTCGGCGGTGTGCTGGTTTCCTCAGGCGTCCATGTCTGGGTTGCGGACGAGCCGGCCGTGGAAGACCGGAAGAAGTGGATTGCCGTGCTTGATGAAATGGCGGCGCGCAATCCCCGGATCGTCGTGCCGTCGCATCAGGTTGCCGGTGCCCCGCAGGGACTTCAGGCGGTAAAATTCACCCGGAACTATCTCGAGACGTTCAACACGGAAGCCGGGAAAGCCAAGACCAGCGGCGAACTGATCTCCGCCATGAAGGCGCATTACCCCGACCTGCTCGATGTCTCATCGCTTGAGCTGGGCGCCAAGGTCGCCAAGGGCGAGATGAAATGGGGCTGATGGTCCCCGGCTGAACCGCATCGCGCCGAATTCCATCCCCGGTGCGGGCCGGTTGTTCTCCTAACGTTCTTGTCATGCCACGCAAATTGTGATGAGGTGCCGTTATTGGCATTGTTCATTTTCTGACGTGATATTTTCAAGGAACGATTGATGGTCACCCGCGTGCGTACCGTCGCATTTCAGGGCATTGAGGCCCAACCTGTCGATGTGCAGGTGATGATCGCCCCCGGCAAGATGGGAATCCATATTGTGGGCCTGCCCGACAAGGCCGTGGCTGAAAGCCGCGAACGCGTGCAGGCGGCGCTGCATGCCTCCGGCCTGTCCCTGCCGCCCAAGAAGGTCACCGTCAACCTCGCGCCGGCGGACCTGCCCAAGGAAGGCAGCCATTACGACCTGCCGATCGCCATGGGCCTGATGGCGGGGCTCGGCGCCATTCCCGCCGATGTGCTGGACGCCTATGTCGTTCTCGGCGAACTATCGCTCGATGGCACGATCACCCATGTGGCCGGGGTTCTTCCTGCCGCGATCTCCGCCAACCGGCAGGAGCGCGGCCTGATCTGCCCCGCCCCCTGCGGACCCGAGGCTGCCTGGGCGGGCGCGCAGATCGATATTCTGGCGCCGCGCAGCCTGATCAGTCTCGCCAATCATTTTCGCGGCCATCAGGTGCTGTCGCGCCCTGAACCGTGCCTGCAGACCAATGCAGCCGATCTGCCCGATCTGAGCGATATCAGAGGACAGGAAGGCGCCCGGCGCGCGCTGGAGATTGCCGCTGCCGGCGGCCATAACCTCCTCATGATCGGACCGCCCGGCGCGGGAAAGTCCATGCTCGCGCAGCGGCTTCCGTCCATCCTGCCGCCGCTGCTGCCGCACGAATTGCTCGAGGTGTCGATGATTGCTTCGGTCGCTGGCGAATTGCCGGGCGGCAGGCTCACCGACCGGCGGCCGTTCCGGGCACCGCACCATTCCGCCTCCATGGCGGCGATGGTCGGCGGCGGCATACGTGCCCGCCCCGGTGAAGTCTCCCTCGCCCATCGCGGCGTGCTGTTTCTGGATGAATTTCCCGAATTCGCGCCCCAGGTGCTCGATTCCCTGCGCCAGCCGCTGGAAAGCGGAGAATGCATGATCGCCCGCGCCAATCACCGTATTTCCTATCCGGCGCAAATCCAGCTCGTGGCCGCCATGAACCCCTGCCGCTGCGGCATGGCCGGAGAACCGGGACACCGCTGCGCCCGGGGGCCACGCTGCCGCCAGGATTACCAGGCCCGCATTTCGGGTCCGCTGCTTGACCGCATCGACCTTCGCATCGACGTTCCCGCCGTCAGTGCCGCGGATCTCATCCGCCGCCCCATTGCCGAAAGCAGCGCATCGGTCGCACTGCGCGTTGCCCGCGCCCGGGACCTGCAAAGACGCCGCTACGAACAAATGGGATCGCCCGCCGTGACAGTGAACGCCCATTGCCCCGCGGCGTTGATCGAGGAGGTTTCCCGGCCAGACAAGCCCGGCCAGGCACTCCTGCAGCAGGCTGCCGAACAGATGCGCTTTTCCGCACGCGGCTATCACCGGATTCTCAAGGTGGCGCGGACATTGGCCGACCTTGACGGGGCCGAAGCCGTCGGGCGCATTCACGTGGCTGAGGCTATTTCCTACCGGATGGCACAGGACGCAGCCAACGAGGCGGCGTGAAATGTACAAAAGCAAATGCCGGACCTTGACGGTCCGGCATATCTTGATTGCCTTTTGGTGGTGGTTTAGTGAACCGAACCGACCAGAATATTGCTTGGGGCTTCGATGCTGACCCAGCGGCCGGTATTGTTGGTGGCCTGGCGCTTCAGGTAGGTATATTCGGTTTCCGACCAGTTCTTGACGCTGTCGGCAAGGTTGTCGAGGATGAAATCGCCGGTGTCGGTGCGCACCGTCAGAACCGCATGGCCTTCGCCATCGGGCTTGCGCACAACGGTGATCAGCAGATCAGCCGGGGAAACGCCTGCCTGCATCAGTTCACGGCGCTTTTCCAGGACATAGTCTTCGCAATCGCCGACATTGCCGACCTTGTCGGGATAGCCCCAATATTCCTCGACGCCGTAAATTTCCATGTCCGTCAATGGCTTGACCGTCTGGTTCACGTGGCTGTTGACGTTGACGATCAGCTCCCAGAAATCACGCGTCATCTTGGCCGGCGCAACATTGCGGCTGCGGATCGAGCACTCATCCGGCAGGCGCTTGCAGAATTCGTAATGGCCGATCGGCTGGGATGTCAGACCGCCGGTCTGCATGAAAGCTTCGGCTGCGGAGGCGGAATTTGCGATGAGTGCGCCAGCGAAAAGTGCCGCCGCGACCCCCATCGACCTCAAAATCTTTACCGCTCCGAACATGCTTTACTCCGAACCCAACCAGCCTTCGTTAACAAAACGTTAATGGCCGGGAGGGATATGAGTCAATCACAATGGCGCCACGATCCCGCCATTGTTAATATATGGTTAAAATTTGAACTTCCTCGATTTTGACGAAAATTTGAAGGTTGTACGCGGCGGCAGCTCACAACCGCAGGACGATAAAGCCCTTGCTGACCGCCTGCGGAAGGAACACGGCTATGTCAGTAACGATCTGAATTCATTGTGTTTTATTGAAGCGCGAAAGAAAACTGCCGGAAGATTCAGTCTTCCGGCATGGCGGTCCGATAATCGGACGGCGTGTTCAGCTGCGTGCGCGTTTACCGATCGGGGTGACATTGCTCTTGCGGTTGGCCTGCGCATGGTCGTTAACGAATTGGACGATACGTGGTGCAATTTCAGCACGGAAACGCGATCCGTTGAACACGCCGTAATGGCCGACCTTGGCCTGCAGATGATGCATGCGCATGGCGTCAGGGATGTTCACACACAGCGTTTGGGCGGCCTTGGTCTGCCCGACACCAGAGATGTCATCGTTCTCGCCCTCGACCGTCAGCAGCGCAACGGTGCGGATCGAGGCGGGATCGACCAGCTTGCCCCGGTGGGTCATCTCACCCTTGGGCAGGGCGTGGCGGACAAAAACCGTATCGACCGTCTGCAGGTAGAATTCCGCAGTCAGATCCATCACCGCCAGATACTCGTCGTAGAACTCGCGGTGCTTGTCGGCGGAATCGCCATCTTCCTTGACCAGATGCATGAAGAATTCCTTGTGCGCCGTGATGTGGCGATCAAGATTCATGCTCATGAAGCCGGAAAGCTGCAGGAAGCCCGGATAGACGTCGCGCATGAAGCCGGCATGCGGCCATGGCACCGACATGATGACATTGTCGCGGAACCAGTCGATGCCCTTCTCCTCGGCCAGGATATTGACCGCGGTCGGGTTCTTGCGTGTATCGATCGGTCCGCCCATCAGCGTCATGCTGGACGGCGCAAACCGGTCGCCATTGGCTTCCATGACCGACACGGCGGCAAGAACCGGAACCGATGGCTGGCAGACCGCCACCACATGGGTGTCTTCGCCCAGCGCGTGGAACATGTCGATGACATAATCGATGTAATCATCCAGATCGAAACGGCCGGCGGTCAGCGGCACGGTGCGTGCGTCGACCCAGTCGGTGATGTAGACGTCCGCATGGGGCAGCAAGGCTTCAACGGTGCCGCGCAGCAGCGTGGCATAGTGGCCGGACATGGGCGCAACCACCAGAATCTTCGGGTCCGCAGCACGCTTTGACGACAGCGCGCGCTTGAAGTGGATCACGTTGCAGAACGGCTTTGACCAGACGATCTTTTCGCGGATTTCCACTTCCTCGCCGTCCACGACGGTCGTTGGAAGATTGAAAACCGGCTTGCCGTAGGTGCGCGTGGTTCGTTCGAACAGCTCGCAGCCCGCCGTAATGGACCGGCCGATGATCGTCTGCGAAAAGGGATTGAGCGGATTGTCGTAGAACAGCTTGGTTGCATCCGCCAGGGCCCGGTAGGGCTGGAGAGCGGCATGATTGAGTTCATAAAGCTGGTAAAACATTCCACTGTCCGATCATATCAACACAACGGCGATCTCACAAACATGATCATCAAAGATGAAAATGTTCTTGATGGGAGAATGACCCTAGCCGGTTTGATCGATATTGCAATGCAACAAACGGATTAGTGAAAAGAAAGATGTTCACAATTTCCTGTGCAGGCGCAACATGAATTGCGCACTGCACAGGTAAAGATCAAGCGCCTTCGACAATGACCATTTCGCCGTCGGCATATTGCTGCCGGATGAGCTTGGCCGCCTGGTATTCCGCAGAGTTGTAGCAATCGAGGGCATGCTGCACCGATGGAAACTCGATCACCACATTGCGGCCGCGCGCCGTGCCTTCCAGTTCATGAAACGTGCCGCCCCGCGCCAGGAAATGTGCGCCGAACCGTTCGAAGGCCGGCTTTGCCGTCGTTATGTAACCCTTGTAGCCCTCCGCATCGCGAACATCGATGCGCGCTATCCAATATCCCTTGGCCATAGATCCTCCACATCACGCATTGTCCGGTGACTCACCCGGACCGCAGCGGATTTGATCAGACGCCCGCCATTTCGGCAAGGATCGCTTCTGCCGCAGCCCTAGGATCGCCGGCGGCAACGATCGGCCGGGCAACCACGAGATGGCTCGCGCCGGCGCGCAGCGCATCGGCAGGCGTCATCACCCGCTTCTGGTCACCCACGTCGGCCCCCTTCGGTCGGATACCCGGCGTGACGACAGCAAGATCCGGCCCGACAATCTTGCGCACGGCGGAGGCTTCGGCTGCCGAGCAGACGATGCCGCCCATTCCCGCATGCAGCGCCTGTTCGGCACGGATCAGCACCAGCGTGTGTGGATCGTGCTCATAACCGGCATCGATCATGTCCTGCTGGTCCATGGAGGTGAGGACCGTGACGCCGAGCAGGCACAGGTCCGAACCGCGCGCAGCCGCCACGGCCGCCTGCATGGCCTTGGGGTAGGCATGCAGCGTCAGCATGGAAACGCCCATCTTGACGATATTCTCGACGCCCTTGGCAACGGTATTGTCGATATCGAGGAGCTTCATGTCCAGAAAGACTTTTTTGCCGGATTGGACAAGTTCCGAGGCAAATCCAAGGCCGCCGGCAAAGGCCAGCTGATAGCCGATTTTGTAGAAGGATACCGTATCCCCGAGCGTACCGACGATATCGCCCGCCGCCTTCAGGTCAGGCACATCGAGGCCTACGATGAGGCGATCGCGCAAAGCCGCTTCCATCATGACAAACCACCTTTTCCGTTGATCGCCATCCCATGGCATACCAGCGCCCGATAGGAAAGATCACAACGGCAAAAGGACGGGTAAAAACCGCCTGTCAGCGCGATTTTGCCAGCCGTGCATGGTCGATCAGCGATTGGCAGACCCGTTCCATGGACCGTGCGGTCCGTTCATCGTGAAACGAGCCATCGCTGGCGAAGGCCTCATGGGCATGGGCCACAGAACATTGTTCGCTGATGATCAGCGTTCCAACATTCATCAGCACGGAGCGCAGGTGGTAGAGCCCGCGGACACCGGCAAAATTGCCGTCGGAGGATGAACAAAGCGCAACGATCTTGCCGGCATAGGGCCGCAAAGGCTTTTCGCCATCACGCGAAATCCGGCTGACCCAGTCGATGGTGTTCTTCAAGAGCGGCGGGATCGACGAATTGTATTCGGGCGACGCAATGAGAATGCCGTCATGGGCGGCAAACAGCCGCCCAAGCTTCATGGCATTCTCCGGTATGCCTTTTTCCTCCTCCAGATCCTGATCCATGATCGGCAGCGGGTAGTCGATGAGGGCTATGCGTGTCACGTCGGCGCCCAGCGCTGCCAATGTCCGGGTGGCGACATCGGCGACCTGGCCGCTGAAAGCACCGGTACGGTTCGAACCTGCGAAAACGAGGATCTTCGGCAGCATGGGGTTCCTTCTGTGGGTCAGGCAATGAAAGGCAAATCAGGCGCGGCGGTAAATCCACAGGCGGGCGGGCGGGACATTGCGGATGATGAAATCGAGGTGTTCGATCTTGTAATTGCCGCGGCCGGCGGGAACCGGCGACATCGGACCATAGGTGATCTGGACGATCGGGCGGCCATGCGGCACGCGGCGCAGCAGGTCCTCGATGATCTTCACCCGGTCGCCGACCGGAAAATTCAGCAGCGGCACCGCCGAAACGACCGAATCAAACATCTGGTCCTTGTGACCGCCGAGCGTCTTGTCGAGGTTGAACGCGTCGCCCTCGATAATGTTCACGCCGGGGAAATCCGCGCGCAGATGCGCGGCGAAATCCGAAGAATATTCGACGCAGAACAGATTGTCAGGCGTAACGCCGCGATTGAGAATCGCCCGCGTGATCACGCCGGTGCCGGGTCCAAGTTCGAGTACCGGCAATCCGGAATGCGGATTGACGACGCTGGCCATCCGGCGCGCGGTGATGGAGCTGGTTGGCAGAATCGAGCCCACGGCCTTCGGTCCATGCATCCAGCCTTTAAAAAACCGGATCTCCTCGCCGAATTTTTCAGCGAGTTTTTTTCCCAGTGGTCGTGTCATTCCCATCCTCCCGTCGCAGGTAGACAAATTTATGACGCAACTCGTGGCGGAAGCAAGGCCAGTTGTCTTAAATCCGTAACAAATTTACTCGCTGAGTCCCTCGAAGAATTCCTTCATGCGGGCAAAAAAGCCTGACGATTGCGGGCTGTTGTCCTGGGACGACACGCGCTCGAACTCTTCCAGCAACTCGCGCTGGCGCTTGTTGAGATTCTGCGGCGTCTCGATGGCAATCTGGATATAGAGATCGCCCATGGCGGGCTGTCGCAAAACCGGCATGCCCTTGCCCTTGAGGCGGAATTGCTTGGCGTTCTGCGTGCCTTCGGGGATCTTGACCCGTGTCTGCGTGCCGTCAAGCGTGGCCACCTCGAACTGGCCGCCCAGTGCCGCTGTGGTCATGGAAATCGGCACCTTGCAGTAAAGGTCCGATCCGTCGCGCTGGAAGAATTCATGTGGTTTCAGCGACAGGAAAATATAGAGATCGCCGGATGGCCCGCCGCGCACGCCCGCTTCGCCTTCCCCGGTCAGCCGGATGCGGGTGCCGTCTTCGATACCAGCGGGAATGTTGACCGAGAGGGAACGCTCCTCGGTGATTCGGCCCTGGCCGGAGCACTTCGTGCAGGGATCCTTGATGGTCTGGCCGCGGCCATGGCACGTCGGGCAGGTCCGCTCGATGGAAAAGAACCCCTGCGCCGCCCGGACACGGCCGGAACCGCCGCAGGTGTTGCAGGTGACGGGGGATGTGCCTGGCTTGGCGCCGCTGCCGGAACATTCATCGCAGGTGATGGATGTCGGCACGCGAATCTGCGCCGTCTTGCCCGCATAGGCCTCTTCCAGCGTGATTTCCATGTTGTAGCGAAGATCGGCACCGCGCTCGCGTCCGCCGGAGCGGCGCTGGCGCCCGCCACCCATCATCTCGCCAAAAATATCCTCGAAAATATCGGCAAAGCCACCGGCGCCGCCAAAACCGCCACCGCCTCCGCCCATGCCGCCATTTTCAAACGCCGCGTGACCGAACCGGTCATAGGCCGCGCGCTTGTTGGGGTCTTTCAAGGTTTCATAGGCTTCGCCGATTTCCTTGAATTTGTGCTCGGCGTTCTCATCGCCCGGATTCTTGTCGGGGTGATATTGCATCGCCAATTTACGGAAAGCGCTTTTCAGCTCTTTCTCATCAGCGCCTCTCGCTACGCCGAGGGTTTCGTAATAGTCAGCCTTCATCCAAACACTCGTTCCATGAAATCAGAGAGCCTCACGCAGAGGCTCGTTTTAGACCGGTATTTAGGTGTTCAGCGCCCCGAATGCCATAGTCTACTTGGATTGATTCGTTCCACTTGGCGCATATTTGCGCATTATTGCGTTTGTGTGGCAATCCTTCCACGGTTTTATACACCTGTGAAAACCAAAATGCTTTAATCCGCCGCCTGCTGAAAGGCTGCTGTGCCCAGTTTCTCCCCTTGCCACGCCCGCTTTTGCGTCTGACCATTGAAAGAAGAGAATGACGGGCGGTCCTTGGAACGCGGGTCTTGGGGTAGTCCGTATGCGATGCTTGCGATCCAAGGACCACCCGCCCCGGCGATTTGTGTTTTCACCCTGTCCTGCCGCCTCACCGGACCTTTCGGGCCCCGTGAAACTCTGGCAGAGAGGCGAAACCTCCTCGACCCGACAGGTTTTCCTCCCCGCGAGGCCGAAGCGCCGATCCTTTCCCGACTTTCGAAGGTTTCCGGAAGCATTCCCGCCGGAAAGGACACGAGAAGAATAAGCGAGGATGCGAGGTGTTGGATAAGTTGGCATGTTTTTTTCTGATGAGGGCAAGACATTGCGCGCTAGCACAAACAAAAAGCCCGGCATTTCTGCCGGGCTTTTCATCACATTGTGTGCTGCGGATTATGCAGACTTCTTCTTGCCGTTTTCGTCGATTTCTTCGAAATCGGCGTCGACGACATCTTCATGACCCTTGGCCGTGGCTTCGGTCTTGTCGCCTTCACCTTCAGCAGCCTGGGCTGCCTCATACATGGCCTGCCCGAGCTTCATCGAAACTTCGGCGAGGGTCTGCGTCTTGGCCTTGATGGCTTCGGCGTCATCGCCTTCGGCCGCAGTCTTCAATTCGGCCAGAGCCGTTTCGATTGCCTGCTTGTCCTCGGCCGAAACCTTGTCGCCGTAATCCTTCAGCGACTTTTCCGTCGAATGGATCAGGGCTTCCGCCTGGTTCTTCGACTCGACTGCCTCGCGGCGCTTCTTGTCGGCCTCGGCATTGGCTTCGGCATCCTTGACCATCTTTTCGATGTCGGCATCGGAAAGACCACCGGATGCCTGGATGCGGATCTGGTGTTCCTTGCCCGTGCCCTTGTCCTTGGCCGAAACGTTGACGATACCGTTGGCATCGATGTCGAAACCGACTTCGATCTGCGGAACGCCGCGCGGTGCGGGCGGAATGCCCACGAGGTCGAACTGGCCAAGTGCCTTGTTGTCGGCAGCCATTTCGCGCTCACCCTGGAAGACGCGGATCGTCACGGCGGACTGGTTGTCCTCGGCCGTGGAGAAGGTCTGCGACTTCTTCGTCGGGATCGTCGTGTTGCGGTCGATCAGACGGGTGAACACGCCGCCGAGCGTTTCGATGCCGAGAGACAAAGGCGTCACGTCGAGCAGGAGAACGTCCTTGACGTCGCCCTGCAGAACGCCTGCCTGAATGGCTGCGCCCATGGCGACAACTTCATCAGGGTTCACGCCCTTGTGGGGTTCCTTGCCGAAAAAGGCCTTCACGACTTCCTGGATCTTCGGCATGCGGGTCATGCCGCCGACCAGAACCACTTCGTCGATTTCACCGGCCTTCAGGCCCGCATCCTTGAGCGCTGCCTTGCAGGGCTCGACGGTGCGCTGGACCAGATCATCGACCAGGCTCTCGAACTTGGCGCGCGACAGCTTCATGGTCAGGTGCTTCGGACCGGAGGCATCGGCCGTGATGAACGGCAGGTTGATTTCGGTCTGCTGGGCCGACGACAGTTCGATCTTGGCCTTTTCCGCTGCTTCCTTGAGGCGCTGCAGAGCAAGCTTGTCGTTCTTCAGGTCGATGCCCTGTTCCTTCTTGAACTCGGCTGCAAAATACTCGACCAGACGCATGTCGAAGTCTTCACCGCCAAGGAACGTATCGCCATTGGTCGACTTTACTTCGAAAACGCCGTCGCCGATTTCCAGAACGGAAACGTCGAACGTGCCGCCGCCCAGATCGTAGACGGCAATGGTCTTGCCTTCCTTCTTGTCGAGGCCATAGGCAAGGGCAGCTGCGGTCGGCTCGTTGATGATACGCAGGACTTCCAGACCGGCGATCTTGCCGGCATCCTTGGTGGCCTGACGCTGGGCATCGTTGAAGTAGGCAGGAACGGTGATGACGGCCTTCTCGACCTTTTCACCGAGATAGGCTTCCGCCGTTTCCTTCATCTTCTGCAGAATCATCGCGGAAATCTGCGAAGGCGAATATTTCTGGTTGTGAACTTCCACCCATGCGTCGCCATTGTCGCCTTTGACAATGTGGTAGGGCACAAGCTTCTTGTCCTTTTCAACGGTCGGATCGTCAAAACGGCGTCCGATCAGACGCTTGACCGCAAAGACAGTTCCTTCCGGATTGGTGACAGCCTGGCGCTTGGCCGGCTGGCCAGCAAGGCGCTCATCGCTATCCGTGAAAGCGATGATCGAAGGCGTCGTGCGCGCACCTTCCGCATTTTCAATGACCTTCGCGTTCTTTCCGTCCATGACGGAGACGCAGGAATTGGTCGTACCCAAATCGATACCGATAACTTTAGCCATTATACTTCTCTCCATTCAGCAGGCTGCCGGGACCTCTGCCGAGCATTCCATTCAGCAGCCCCTAGGGGGGTTAAACAATACAAGACGACCACAGCGAGCCGAACTTGCGTGTTGTGGGCTATATAAGAAGGCTGAAATTACCATGCAAGTCAGAAGCTGCGGCATTTACACGCCTAATTGCCTTAAAAGACTCGGCAAACCGGCTTTTTAGCGCCATATATCGCCTATGACCGATGATGCACTCCACTTCAACCTTCCCGAACACCGGCGCAGCCAGCTGATCAATACGCTGCATACATGGCTGCTTCTTGCCGGAAGCCTGGCATTGCTCGTCGTCTGCGCTTTTACGCTGGCGGGGCCCGTCGGCATTATCTACGCCTTTGTTTTCGGCGCAATAAGCCTTGTCGCCATACGGCGCATCAGTCCTCAGATGGTACTCAAAATGTATAAAGCAAGGGCTGTAACGCAGGCAGAGTTCCCGCAGGGGCTTGCCATTGTCGAGGAATTATCCCGCCGGGCCGGCCTGCCGCGCCCGCCCGAACTCCACGTCATCCCCTCCCGGATGATGAATGCCTTTGCGGTCGGCCGGAAAGACAATTCCGTCGTCGCGGTGACGGACCAGCTGATTCGGGTGCTGACGGCGCGCGAACTCACCGGCGTGCTGGCGCATGAAATCAGCCATATCCGCAATGAGGACCTGAAGGTCATGGCACTGGCCGACACGGTGTCGCGCTTCACCTCGCTGATGTCGACGATCGGCATGGTATCCCTGCTCTTCAACATCACATTCCTGGCCAGTGGCGCGCATGCGCAGGTGCCGTGGCTGGGTGTCCTCGTGCTTTTGGTTGCACCGACCATCGGCGGCCTGCTGCAGATGGCGTTGTCGCGCACCCGGGAGTTCGATGCCGATCTGGGTGCATCCCTGCTGACGGGCGACCCGGACGGGCTGGCCCAGGCCCTGACGAAACTGGAAAAGGCCCAAGGCAGGCTGTGGGAAAATCTCATTCTGCCGGGCGGACGCATCCCCGATCCGTCGATCCTGCGCACGCATCCGCTGACGGAGACCCGCGTGGCGCGACTGAAGGCCCTGAAGGATGCATCGGGTGTGGTTGCCCGCGGCGAAGCACTGCCGGACGACATCCTCGCGACGCTCATGGTCAAGCCGCAGGACCGGATCCGCACCCGCCCTTCACCGGTTCCGCAGATCGGCCGCCAGCATGGGCGCTGGAATTCCAGCAATCTGGAAATCCTGTCGCTGCTCAACACCCAGTCCGGCAGGCCGGTGGTATCCGGCCCGGAAGCCGAGTGCGAAGCCTGCCCGAGAAGCCTCAACACCCCGGATGGCGACCCGCACGTGCATGTGGCACGCGGCGGCGTGTATTGGTGAGCTAGGAAACTGCTTCCCAATTACCGGTTTCCCCGGCGCGATAGATCGCATCGATGAGTTTCTGGTTGAGCACCGAGCTTTCCAACGAAAACACGGCCGCGTCTTCGCCCTTCGCCGCGCGGGCAAAGGCCTCGATCTGCAGGCGATAATGGTTCACGTCGCCGAAACTCCATTCGGTGGCACCCGTGTGGGTCTTGTCATGCAGCGTGACGCGGGCATGGTCATATTTGCCGGTGTTGAACGGTCCATGCACCTCGATAAACCCTTCATCGCCGTGGAAGACCATGGACTGGCGCGCAGCCAGCTGTGTGGCAACATAGAAGGACAGCTCGAAACCATCGAAATCGGCGCGCACGCTGGCATAGCAGTCGGTGCCGAAATCCGCATCGCGCTCGACATTGGCCGAAACCCTGACCGGCTCCTTGCCGGTGACGAAACGGGTGACAACCGTTGGATAAACACCGATATCCGGCAGCGCGCCACCGCCGAGCGACAGCTGGTTGCGCATATTGCCCGCATCCTTGTTGAAATAGCTGAAGGCACCCTGCACGTGGCGCAGCCGGCCGATGGCACCGCCGGCGATCAGATCACGCACTTTCAGCCATTGCGGATGATAGGTCACCATGAATGCCTCGGCGATGAGAACGCCGTGGGTATCGCGGGCACGCTGCAAGGCTGCGATTTCGCTGGCATGCAGCGAAATCGGCTTTTCGCACAGCACGTGCTTGCCCGCTTCGGCGGCTTTCAACGACCACTCCACATGCTGCGAGGTGGGAAGCGGTATGTAGACGCCGTCAATATCGGCTGATGCCAGCATGGCCTCATAGGAGCCGAAAGCATGCGGCGCGCCGAATCGCCCGGCGACGGCCCGCGCTTTCAAGAGGTCGCGGCTGGCGATACCCGACAGGACGGAGTTCTCCGCATCGCATATGGCGGGGATGACCGCCGTAACCCCGATTTTCGCTGTCGACAGAACACCCCAACGGAACATGATGACTTCTCCTTTTTGTCGGCGTGCAACCTAGACAAGACGGCGCTGAATGGGAAGAAGCCGCGGGTTCAGACTTTGAAAAAATCGATGAAGGCACGCAGGGCCGGGCGCATCTGGCGGCGGCTGGGATAATAGAGATAGACACCCGGAAATGGTGCGCACCAATCATCGAGCACGCGCAGCAAGCGTCCATCGGCTATGGCTTCCGGCGCCATGTGCTCCAAGAGGAAGGCCATGCCGGCGCCGTCCAGCGCGGCCTGGATGACCAGCCGGTCGTCGCCGAGAATCAGCGGGCCGTTCACGTCGATCACGATTTCCTCGCCGTCTTTCTCGAACTCCCAGCGATAGACCTGCCCGCTGGCAAAACGGCGGCGGATACAGAGATGACCGGCAAGATCATGCGGGTGCAGCGGTATCGGGTGCCTGTCAAAATAGTCCGGCGCCGCAACAATGTTCGCCCGGATCGGATCGCTCATGCGCACAGCAATCATATCCGGTTCCAGACTCTCACCCAGCCGCATGCCCGCGTCAACGCCAGCCGCAACGATATCATTGAACGGCTCTTCGACGCGCAGCTCAAGCGTGACACCGGGATAGGCCGCGGCGAATGCAGCGATGCGCGGGGCCAGCAGCCTGTGGGCGGCAAAGGGCGGAACACTCAGCCGCAGGGTTCCCGCGATGCGGTTGTTGGCTTCCTTGGCCGCATCGAGCGCCAGGTCGATTTCCGCCAAGGCCGGACGCAGCCGCTTGAGCAGCAGCGCACCTTCTTCGGTCACCGCCACGCTGCGCGTGGTGCGGGCGAGAAGACGGACACCAAGGTTCTGTTCCAGGGTTGAAATGGCGTGGCTGACGGCTGACGGCGCAATGCCCAGTTCCCTGGCGGCATCCCGAAAGCCGCCACAGGCTGCAACAGTGGCAAAAACGGACAGTTGAGGCAGGTATGATCGATCCATTGATCTATTATACAGAACAACCTGTGAAATAATAAGGGAATTATCGAACACTGATCCGCAATCTAGGCTTCCGTCATCACAGCAAAAGGAGATCGGTGATGGAAAAGCGCAAACTCGGGGAACTCGATGTATCGGCCGTGGGTCTCGGCTGCATGGGCATGACCTTTGCCTATGGTGGACAGGACGAGGCCGACGCGATCCGCACGCTGCATCGCGCCGTGGATATCGGCGTGACCTTTTTCGATACGGCGGAAGTCTATGGCCCGTTCGACAATGAGATTCTTGTCGGCAAGGCCCTGAAAGACCGGCGCGACAAGGTGGTGATTGCCACGAAATTCGGCTTCAAGATTTCCGACGAGGGCGTGGGCCCCTCGCGTATGGTCGGCGTCAACAGCCATCCGGAACATGTGAAAGCCGTTGCGGAAGCGTCGCTCGGGCGGCTCGGCATCGAGCAGATCGACCTGTTCTACCAGCACCGGGTTGACCCGACTGTTCCCATCGAGGACACGGTTGGCGCCATGGCGGAGCTGGTCCAGCAGGGCAAGGTAAAGGCGCTCGGCCTGTCCGAAGCCAGCGCCGCCACGATCCGCCGCGCCCACAAGGTGCATCCGATTGCCGCCGTGCAGAGTGAATACTCGCTGTGGAGCCGCGAGCCGGAAGACGAGGTCTTTGCCGTCTGCCGCGAGCTTGGCATCGGCTTTGTCCCCTACAGCCCGCTCGGCCGCGGTCTCCTGACCGGCACGATCAGCAAGCCGGATGAATTGGGTGCTGACGACTGGCGCAAGACCCTGCCACGTTTCCAGGCTGACAATATGGACGCCAATGCAGCACTGATCGCCACATTGAAGGGCCTGGCCGCGGACAAAGGCATCACACCGGCACAGCTGGCGCTTGCCTGGGTGCTGCACCAGGGTGATTTCATCGTGCCGATTCCGGGTGCCCGCAAGATCAAGCACCTGGAGGAAAATGCGGCGGCAGCCGACGTCTCTCTCTCGCCGGCGGACCTGAGAACGATTGGCGATGCGCTTTCACCCACACGGGTGGCGGGCAACCGCTACACGGATGCCGCACTGGCTCTCGTCAACGGCTGATACCGGCAATGGGGCGCTGCGCAATCAGCGCCCCGCACTTTCCGCAATGGCCCGCGTTGCGTCATCCGCCGGAAAATACTGCTCGATGAATATGCCCTCCGTCAGCACCTCCTGCGCCGAGCCGAATGCCGTCAGGGTGGTGATCCAGCTGGTAACGGCATCGCCAAGATGCAGCTGCACGGTTATAACCGGCGGCGGGTTGCGCTCGCTCTGATCATTGCGCAACAGCGCTGATATTTCCGGATCGGTTTCATATTGTGCGATGCGCCGCGCCAGCGCGCTGCGTGGACCGTAAAGCCTGGCTTCATTGCGGGCACGCTTCAGGAACAGCACGGCGACATCCGGCCAGTTGGCGATGGAATGGCGCACGGGGCCCGGCTCAAGCACCAGCGCCAGAATATTGACACCCGGCGCAATCGGAATGCCCAGCGCTTCGGCCAAGCCCATGAAGCCAACATTGGCAACGAGAACGTCGTGATCCGCATTGAAGGCCACCGCCGGCCACGGCGCATGCCGCTCGAGGATCATGTGGAGCGTGTCGCGGATCAGTGGCGGCAGGCCGGCCATGCCTTCGCGTTCTGCCGAGAGGTAGCGCGGCGCAAAACCGGCCGCACCGAACAGCTCATTCTGAATCTTGAACGGCAGCTCCAGCGCTTCGCAGATGCGGATGATCATGCCCTCCGACGGCCTTGCCCGTCCGGTTTCGAGAAACGACAGATGTCGCGACGAGATACCAGCCTCCAGCGCCAGATCCATCTGGCTCATGTGCCGGTGCGAACGCCATTGTTTCAGATGATCGCCGAATTCCATCACCGCTCCTGATTCCCGCCAGACTGGCGTGGATGTTTTGCAATATCCATTACTCCAGAGGTAATTGTTTCGATTACCTTATGCCGGCATTCTCCGTTCATCAACACAACGAAGGAGAATGACATGACCAAAATCACCTTGAAAGACGGGTTGACGATCAACGCAGTACTCACCGGCATCACCGGGCTCGGCCTTGCACTGTTTGCCGAACTGGCGGCAGAATATCTCATCCCCGGCGCGCCGGTCTGGCTGATCGCGGCACTGGGTATCGCGCTCGTGCTGTTTGCCGCCGATGTCGCCCTGATCGCCCGATGGAAAGCCCAATCGAAACCATTGGTCGGTTTCGTTTTCATCGCCGACCTCGCATGGGTCATCGGCGTTCCGGCGATTCTAGTGGGGATGCCAACCGCCTTTACCGCCCTCGGCATCGCCGCCAGTCTGATCGTCACGGCCGTGGTTGCCTGCTTTGCCCTGATCGAATGGCGGGGGCTCAAAACGATGGGAGCAGCAAAAGTGATCTAGCGCCCGGCTTTTGTTGACACCAGAATTCAGATTATAGAGCCTCGCGCTTGACAGACGGTACGGTGTGAGGCCTATTTCACGCCGTTGCCGGGGCCGAACACCGCCGGGGCAACGCTGCAATGTGCATGCAATTTATTTGTTCTAACACGCCAAACCACCCCTGTTCGCTCATCGATGGTCAGGCCTTCTGAAGCTGGAATACAATGGAAAAAGCAACAAAAAAGTCGATCAGACGCTGGGCTGTCGGTTTGGTTCTCCTGGCAATTCTTGCCTATTTCGTTCCCTATCTCGTGATCTTCTACCTTATCTGCGGCATCTATGACCTGTCGCGCAACAAGAATATCGACCTGCAGATGGTCGAACAGTATTTCTGGGGCAACGGCCTGTTTACCTGGATCCTGTCACCGCTGAACATCGTTCTCGATATCCTGTCGCTGCCCTATATCAACAAGGGCGTCTACAAGCTGGAAGACCTGCCATCCGACTATCAGGCGGAGGTCAAGCGCCTGATCACCGCGACGCAGAAGGAAGATCTGGTCGGCAAATTGCAGTCCCGCGCGGAACAGCAGGCCCGCAGCATGTTCTTCTTCAAATGGTATGGCAAAGACCAGCCCAGCTTCGTCAGCGTGCCGTCCTTCTACGAAAAATATAATTTCGTGAAGACCATCGGCGTGTCGGTGTTCAACAAGAAGAACTCGACGTCAAAACATTTTGGCCCGATCCGCGCCACCATCCGCGTCCTCTACAACATCAACGACATGAATGACCGCACGGCCTATATCTGGTGCGGCGATACGACGAGCTACTGGAAGGACGACAAGCTGTTCATTTTCGACGACACGCTGATGCACCAGTCCGTCAACCAGACCGACCAGACGCGCTATTGCCTGTTCGTCGACATTCTCCGCCCGTCCCATCTGCCGGGCCTCTATGCTGCCATCGTCTCGTTCATGGGCCTGATCCTCAAGGGCAGCAATTCGATTTTCTACAAGAACTGGAAAGTCATCCAGAAATAGGTTCTGGTTTCAGACCGAATGAAAAGGGGCGCCGTGCGCCCCTTTTTATTTGATGGGTTTTTGGTTGCATGACCATTGTGCGTGGTTCGACAAGCTCACCATGAGGGAGAGTGCGGATTGCAGGGAGCCACTCTCCCAACGTCTCCATTGGCTAGCAGCCCGTCCAACTCCCTCATGGTGAGCTTGTCGAACCACGCACAATAGCTCTGCAGTCTCTAATCCTACCCGCGCAGCACCGCGCCGGTCTGCTTGCCAACACTCTCAACAATGCGTTTTGTCAGCGCATCGAGATCCTCGTCATTGAGCGTGCGCTCCTGCGGCTGAATCGCAACTTCGATGGCAACGGATTTCTTGTCGGCGCCCAGCGAAGGGCCTTCGAACAGATCGAACACCTGAACGCCCGTGATCAGCTTCTTGTCGCCGGCCAGCGCCGCGCGAACGATCGAAGCCGCGTCCACCGCCTTGTCGACGACGAATGCAAAATCACGCCGTACGGTCTGGAAATCCGACAGTGTCAGCGGCGGCTTGGTGCGTGTCGCCTTCTGCTTCGGCTCGGGGATCGCATCGATGTAGATTTCGAACCCGCACAGCGCCCCCGATACATCGAGCGTTTCCAGCGTCTTCGGGTGGAACTCGCCGAATGTGCCCAGAATGACCTTCGGGCCGAGCTTGATCGTGCCGGAACGGCCGGGATGATACCAGGCCGGACCGCCGGTCTCGATCTGCAGCTTGTCGACGGGCGCACCGCAGGCTTCAAGCACGGCAAGGGCATCAGCCTTGGCATCGAACACGCCGACCGGCGCGGCATTTCCGGCCCAATGGCGGCCGGAACCGTCCAGTTTGGCCGTACCGCGGCGCACGCCGGCAGCAACGCGGCGCTGGGTTTCCGGCGTATTGCCTTCATAGGTGCCCGACACCTCGAACAGGGCAAGATCATTGAAGCCGCGATCCGCATTGCGCTGTGCCGCAGCCAGCAGGCTTGGCAAGAGCGAAGGGCGCATATCCGACATATCGGCGGCAATCGGATTGGCAAGCTTCAGCGACGGCTGGCCGCCGCCGAACAGCTTTGCCTGTTCTTCCGAAATGAACGACCAGGTGACGGCTTCCATCATCCCGCGCGAGGCCAGCGCCCGCTTGGCGTTGCGGGTGCGGATCTGCAGTGTGGTCAGGATCTTGCCGTTGACAGCCGCATGGCTTTGCAGCGGCTGCGGATCGATACGGTTGACGCCATGGATACGCATGACTTCTTCCACCAGATCGGCCTTGCCGTCGACATCCGGGCGCCAGGACGGAACCAGCACATCCACCACGTTGCCCGTGCCTTGCGGCTGGAAGCCGAGACGGCTGAGAATGTCGAGGCTTGTCTTGACCGGCACATCGATACCGGTAAGGCGTTTGACCTCCGCTGCCGGGAATGTCACCGACTTCGGCGTGTGGCCCTTATAGCCGACAAGCTGGGTTTGCGAAGGCGCCCCCCCGCACAGGTCGAGGATCATATGGGTGGCAAGCTCGAGGCCCGGCACCATGAACTCCGGATCGACACCGCGCTCGAACCGGTAACGCGCATCGGTGATAATACCGAGATTGCGACCGGTGCGGGCAATGGTCATGGCATCCCAGAGGGCGGACTCAACCACGACATTCGTCGTGTTCTCATCGCAACCCGAATGTTCGCCGCCAAGGACGCCAGCAAGCGACTCGACGCCTTCCGCATCGGCAATCACACCGATTTCAGGGTTCAGCGTGTATTCCTTGCCGTTGAGACCAAGGATCGTTTCGCCTTCCCGCGCCCAGCGCACGGTGAGATTGCCCTTGACCTTGTCGGCATCGAACACATGCAGCGGACGGCCGCGATCGAACGTCACGTAGTTGGTGATATCGACCAGCGTATTGATCGGACGCAGGCCGATGGCCATCAGGCGCTGCTGCAGCCATTTCGGGCTCGGTCCGTTCTTCACGCCCTTGACAGTGCGCAGAGCGAAACCTTCGCACATCGGCGCGCGGTCGCCGAAATCCAGCGATACGCTGACGGATGGGCTGCCCGCGCCTTTCACCGGCTCGACGGCATTGCTTTTCAGCGTGCCGATCCCGGCAGCGGCCAGATCCCGGGCAACGCCGTAAATGCTGGTGCAGTCGGGACGGTTCGGTGTCAGGTTGATCTCGATGACAGGGTCATCCAGCCCGGCATAGGCCGCAAAACTGGTACCGACAGGGGCGTCAGCCGGCAGATCGATAATGCCGTTGTGCTCGTCCGACATCTGCAGCTCGCGCTCGGAGCACATCATGCCGTGGCTTTCGACGCCGCGAATCTTGCCGACCGAAAGGGTAACATCAATACCGGGGACGTAAGCACCCGGCGCTGCGAACGCGCCGATCAGGCCGGCACGGGCATTGGGGGCGCCGCAGACGACCTGCAACGGCTTGCCGTCGCCGGTATCCACGGTGAGCACCTGCAGCTTGTCCGCATCCGGATGGCGGGCAGCAGTGAGCACCCTGGCGATGACAAAGGGCTTCAGTGCCGCCTTGTCATCCAGCGATTCCACTTCAAGACCGATCATGGTCAAGGCATCGACGATCTCGCCGAGCGAAGCCTCGGTCTCGAGATGATCTTTGAGCCAGGAGAGGGTGAATTTCATGATTTCACTCGTTTCTCGATTTCAGCGTTTGAGGGTTTCGACAAGGCGAAACCGCTCGCATAAAAGTTCCATGTCAGGCGAATAGCAGCACCCGATCAAGCGCTCAGGCCGCCGAACAGGGTCGGCATGTCGAGCGGGCGGAAGCCGTAATGCTGCAACCAGCGCACATCGGCATCGAAGAAATCGCGCAGGTCCGGCATGCCATATTTGAGCATGGCGATGCGATCGATGCCCATGCCCCAGGCAAAGCCCTGATACTCGTCCGGATCAAGCCCGCCATGGCGCAGGACATTCGGATGAACCATGCCGCAGCCGAGGATTTCCATCCAGTCCGTGCCCTGGCCGAACTTGACCTCATTGCCCGACCGGTCGCACTGGATATCGACTTCCAGCGACGGCTCGGTGAACGGGAAGAAGGACGGGCGGAAGCGCATCTGCAGGGATGGTACCTCGAAGAAAGCCTTGCAGAATTCTTCCAGCACCCACTTCATGTTGGCGACATTGGCCGTCTTGTCGATAACCAGCCCCTCGACCTGATGGAACATCGGCGAGTGCGTGGCATCGGAATCCATACGGTAGGTCTTGCCGGGGATGACGATGCGGATCGGCGGCTTCTGCTTTTCCATGGTGCGGATCTGCACCGGGCTCGTATGGGTGCGCAGGAGCTTGCGCTCGCCATTCTCATCCGGATTGAAGAAAAACGTGTCGTGCATCTCCCGCGCCGGGTGGCCTTCGGGAAAATTCAGCGCCGTGAAATTGTAATAATCGGTCTCGACATCCGGGCCTTCGGCAATTGAAAAACCCATATCGGCAAAGATCGCCGTGATTTCATCAACGACCTGACTGATCGGATGGATGCGCCCGCGCTCGGCCGGTGCGGTGCGCACGGGCAAAGTGACATCCAGCTTTTCCTTTTCGAGGCGCTCGGCAATCGCCGCATCCTTGAGCGTGCTTTTGCGGCTGGCCAGCGCATCGGTGACGCGGTTCTTCAGACCGTTGATGGCCGGTCCCTGCGTCAGGCGTTCTTCCGGCGACATGGACCCCAGCGATTTCAGCTTTTCCGAAATCGAGCCCTTTTTGCCAAGCGCAGCAACACGGACAGCCTCGATGGCCGCTTCGTCATTCGCTGCCTCAATCTGCGCGACCAGCGCGCTTTCCAGTTGTACCAGATCGTCCATGCTTCTCACCTGTTTCGCGTCTTGAGCGATTATGCGATCAATTCAATGCAGAAAATTGAAAAACCCGCGCCAGCCGAGCCAGCGCGGGTTTCCCAAGTCTATAATTCCGAATGTGCTTTGGGAGCGGCGGCTGGCTTAGTGGACAGCGCCTTCAAAAGCATTCGGTGTGGTGTTCTTCAGGTATTCCAGTGCCTTCTTGGCGGAAGCCACGAGTGCACCGAATGCTGCTGGCTCGTGGATCGCGAGATCCGACAGAACCTTGCGGTCAACCTCGATACCGGACTTGCTCAGACCGTCGATGAAACGGCTGTATGTCAGGCCATGCTCACGCACGGCAGCATTGATACGCTGGGTCCAGAGCGCGCGGAACGTGCGCTTCTTGTTCTTGCGGTCGCGGTAGGCGTACTGCTTCGAACGATCGACGGCAGCCTTTGCAGTCTTGATGGTATTCTTGCGGCGGCCGCGGAAACCCTCAGCCTGCTTCAGAACTTTTTTATGCTTGGCGTGGGACGTAACGCCCCGTTTGACACGTGCCATGATATGATCTCCTTAAAACGTCGCTGTCGGCTTAAAGGCCGTTGGGCAAGAACTTCTTCACGATTTTCGCATCGGCATCGGCGAGAACCATTGTGCCACGTGCGTCACGAATGAATTTGTTCGAACGTTTGATCATGCCATGGCGTTTGCCAGCGGCGGCGGCTTTAATCTTGCCAGTCCCAGTGATTTTGAACCGTTTCTTGGCGGCCGATTTGGTCTTCATTTTGGGCATTTTGCTACTCCTATTTCTAGGGTTCCCGTCACTCCGATGGAGCCTGAACCCTTCTGATTTCACTTCAGACCGACCAAAGTCTGAAAGCATGCAAAACCGCCACGGCATGCCCTGCCGGGCGGTTTGAACGCGGCCTTATACCCAGAAGCCAGAAAAAGCGCAACTGCTGAATCGTCCTCGATTCCGCAAAAAATCAGTAAAACCGAAAGAAGACGGGCAGAATATTGACCGATTGCAGATATTCGGCGAACTCAAGCAGGGGATAGGAAATGAAAAAGACCAGCCCGTCCGCCAGCGTCTTGTACAGCATCGAAGACTTGACGCTCAGAACATCTGATTCCCGGTACAGCCTGAGATTGGGGAAGAACCGCGGTACGTCGCGCTTATAGGCAAGGTATGTCTCGCCGAAAACGGTCTCCAGATAACCTTCCTCGGCGATGATGACAAAATGGAAGGCGATATAGCAAAGCACCGCCAGGATCAGGGCGACGGTCAGGCTGCCCGTCATCATGCCAATACCGAAAGCCCCCACAGTGCTGAACACGTAAAGCGGGTTGCGGCTCATCGAATAAGGCCCCAGACGGACGATCTCGGAACTCTTGCGCCCGCCGATGTAGAGCGTGCACCACATGCGGCCCAGGATTGCCAGAACAATCACACCGATGCCGAAATCCTCGATATATTCGTGGGTCCAGTTATCGGCCCAGGCGGAGCGAACAGTCAACAAAGCGCCGAGAATCAGAAAAATGACGACTGCCAGCACAATTCGGCGGCGCCGCTGAAACCGGGCCATGTCCTTTGGAGATGTGAGCGCCATGTCAGCCCTTAAATCCGGATCGTTCAAGACAAAAGCCGCCCGAAGGCGGCCTTTGTCTCAAACTGTCGTTCAGCTTCAGCGTGGCGCCAGCACCATCATCATCTGGCGGCCTTCCAATCTTGGCTCGGCCTCAACTTTGGAAATATCGACCGTATCTTCCTTGACCCGGTCAAGCAGCCGCATTCCGAGTTCCTGGTGCGCCATTTCGCGACCACGGAAACGCAATGTCACCTTGACCTTGTCACCTTCGTCGAAGAATCGCTTGATAGCCTTCATCTTCACATCATAATCATGCGTGTCGATGTTCGGTCGCATCTTGATTTCTTTGATTTCGACTGTTTTCTGCTTCTTGCGCGCCTCGGCAGCCTTCTTCTGTCCCTGGTATTTCAGTTTCCCGAGGTCAACAATCTTGCACACCGGCGGCTCGGCATTCGGCACGATCTCGACGAGATCGAGTCCGGCCTCATCGGCCATGGCCAGCGCGGCCTGAATCGTGACGATACCGTGGTTTTCACCTTCGGCATCGATGAGCTGTACCTGGGGTACCCGGATATCGCGGTTGGAACGCGGTCCATCTTTCTGGACCACCTGTGCTCTAAAGGGTCGGCGAATGGCAGTAGTCTCCTTGAATTATTTCGGTCCCGCAAATAGCACCGTCGGGGCCCGCCTGCAATGCTTTGTCTGCAGCGGTTAGCTCAATAACATCTTTTCACGGATAAATCATCTGGTTCAGATATAGGAATATTCGCATTCTATACAATGTGGTTTCCAGTTGAATGGGTTTCATCATCGAATTTTGCATGGCAAAAGCAAGCGGCACATCCTGGAGACTGACACATGACGGCTCACCCGCCGGTATTCCTCACCCTCAACGACATCGAGATCGCTGTGCGCTACCGCGAGGGCGCTGAGCCCGGCATCGTCTGGCTCGGCGGATACCGTTCGGACATGCTCGGCAGCAAGGCGGAATGGCTGGATCGATGGTCAGAAGCCAACGGCCATGCATTCCTGCGCCACGATTACTCCGGCCATGGCGAGTCGGGCGGTGCGTTTCGCGACGGCACGATTTCGCTCTGGCTCGAACAGAGCCTTGCGGTCTTCAAAAAGTTTTCGTCGGGACCGCAAATCCTCGTCGGTTCATCCATGGGCGGCTGGATCGCCCTGCGCATGATCGAAGAACTGCAAAAGGCCGGTGCACACGGCCGTGTTGCCGGGCTGGTTCTGATTGCTCCCGCACCGGACTTCACCTCCGAACTGGTCGAACCCCAATTGACGCCGGACCAGCGCCGCCAGCTTGCCGAACGGGGCTATATGGAAGAACCATCCGAATACGCTCCCGAGCCCTATATCTACACCAAGGCCCTCCTGGACGATGGCAGAGCCAATCAGGTGCTCAAGGGTGTGATCCGGACCGGCTGCCCCGTGCACATCCTGCAGGGGATGGAGGACAGGGATGTTCCCTACACCCATGCCCTGCGGCTGGTTGATCACTTGCCGGTTGACGACGTGACGATTACGTTGGTGCGCGACGGTGATCATCGCCTGTCACGCCCGCAGGATCTGGAGCTTCTCACCCGCACCGTGGCTTCGATGATTGACCGCTCTAAAACCCGCCTGCCCATTCTATAAATCCTTCCAACAGGTTTCATCCCATGCGCTCCTCCGTGATTGCTTCTGCCGTCGTCGCCGCCATTGTCGGGTTTGGCGGCACGCTCGCACTGATCATCGCGGCGGCACAGGCCCTTGGCGCGACACAGGCGCAGACGGCAAGCTGGGTGACGGCGCTTTGCCTTGCCATGTTTATCTCCACGGGTTTTCTCAGCTGGCGTTACAAGATGCCGATCATCACGGCATGGTCGACGCCGGGACTGGCCCTGATCGGCGCCAGCACGGGCTTTACCATGCAGCAGGGTGTCGGCGCCTTCATCGTCACAGCCATCGCCATCATCATCACGGGACTGGTCAAGCCGGTTTCCGGCCTGGTTTCCAAAATCCCGGCATCGATTGCCTCCGGCATGCTGGCTGGCGTCCTGTTCGCCTTCCTTATCGGCGCGGCGCGAACAATCCCCGTCGATCCGATCTTCGTCCTGCCATTGGTGCTTCTCTTCTTCGTCATCCGCCTGTTCAATCCGGCCATGGCAGTCCTCGCCGTGCTGTTCGGCGGCATTCTCTTCGCCTTCCTCAGCGGCCGTGTTGCCAGTGTACCGGATATCAGCCTCTCGACACTCACCCTCATCATGCCGGTCTTCGACACACGGGCGATCATCGGCATTGCCGTGCCGCTTTATCTCGTCACCATGGCGTCGCAGAATCTGCCCGGTTTTGCCGTGCTTCGTGCCGCCGGTTACGAGCCGCCGACGGCGGCGGCATTGCAGGTAACAGGGCTCCTTTCATTGCTGACGGCCCCCTTTGGTGCACATACGAGCAACATGGCGGCCATCTCAGCGGCGATCTGCACCGGGCCGGATGCCCATCCGGACCCGGCACAGCGCTGGCTGACCGGCCCGTTCTACGCGCTGTCCTACCTGATACTGGCCATCTTCGGGGCTTCGCTGGTGGCGCTGTTTGCCGTCCTGCCGGCACCCCTGATCGCGCTGGTCGCCGGTCTCGCCCTGATCGGCGCCTTTGCCAATGCGCTAACGATCGCACTGAAAAACGAGACCGAGCGGCTTGCCGCCGTCGTCACCTTTGCCGTGACCGCATCGGGCATTTCCATTGCCGGAATCGGCGCTGCCTTCTGGGCGCTGGTGGCGGGCCTGCTTGTGGTTGCCTTCGATCACGCAAAGAAACATATCTGATTCCAAGCCCTTACCGCATTCGAGCCCGGCATTTCTTGAAAAGCCGCAATCCGCCTCCCATGTCGTAATCAATCGACCAATTGGGGTCGGGCTTTCGTGAGAAGGAAGGGCTTTTATGAACAATGCTGCTTTGATCCGGCCAGGCTGGACCCCAGCAACCATCGCCCTGATGGTTATTGGTTTCATGCTGTTCTGGCCGCTTGGTTTCGCCATGCTCGCTTACATCCTTTGGGGTAACCGGCTGGATGGTTTCAAGCGCGACGTCGGCCGCGCTACCGATGGCTTCTGCGGCGCATTCCGTCGCGGCAAGGGTCCGTCCTTCGGACGCGGTTCGTTCGGCACAGGCAATGTCGCCTTCGACGAATGGCGCGAAAAGGAACTGGAGCGCCTGGCCGAGGAACGCCGCAAGCTCGAAGAGATGCGCGCCGCGTTCGAGGACTATGCGCATGAACTGCGCCGTGCCAAGGACCGGGAAGAGTTTGACCGCTTCATGGCTGAACGCAATGCCGCGGCAAAGAAGCCGTCTTCGGGCGTCAACGACGCCGAAGAGGAATAACACCATCCTGCGGACGGTTCCCTCCAGTCCTGTCCGCATTTCCCCAGCGAAGCGGCGCCGGAGCGATCCGGCGCCGCCTCTGTTTTGTCTCACTGCTTTCACCCGAATCAATTAAAGTCCCGCCCATGATCCTTTCGCTGTTCCGAAGCCCGCCGAAAAAATCCGCGACGCTGAAAGCCGAGCGGAGCTACGAGGTTGCAGGCCGTGTCCTGCCGTTGCGCGTGATGGAAAACCCGCGCGCGACGCGTCTCACCCTGCGCATCGATGCGGGCGGCAAGGGCTTGCGGATCACCGTGCCACCAGGGATG
This sequence comes from Phyllobacterium sp. NPDC097923, assembly GCF_044760925.1. NCBI lineage: Bacteria > Pseudomonadati > Pseudomonadota > Alphaproteobacteria > Hyphomicrobiales > Phyllobacteriaceae > Phyllobacterium > Phyllobacterium sp. NPDC097923. Next base: position 163,125 of record NZ_JBIWBL010000002.1, read on the forward strand.
CCGACGCGCGAAGTCGACAAATTCCTGGCGCGTCACGAGGGCTGGATCGAGACCCGCATTGCCAGGATGCCGGACCAGCCCAAAGTGCGGCCGGGGGTCAAGATTCCGATCCGCGGCATCCCGCATCTCATCGTGCATGAACCGGACAAGCGCGGAACCGTGCGACAGGAGAACGGCGCGGAGGGTCCGCGACTGATCGTCCATGGCGACAGGCCGCATCTGGCGCGCCGGGTCGGTGACTTCCTCAAACGGGAGGCACGGCACGATCTCGACATGCTGGTGGCGCGGCACACCGCAACGGTCGGACGACGGGCCAAGATTATCCGCCTCAAGGATACCAAAAGCCGCTGGGGCTCCTGCACCTCGGACGGCACCCTCTCCTTTTCCTGGCGCATCATGATGGCGCCGCCACCGATCATCGACTATCTCGTGGCGCATGAAGTTGCCCATCTGAAAGAGATGAACCACGGACCAAAATTCTGGAAGCTTTGTGGCGAGCTCTGCCCCGACACGGAACGCTGCAAGGCCTGGTTGAAACGCAACGGCAGCGCCCTTCAGGCGATTGATTTCAGCTGATGCCGGAACCAGTCACGCCTGCCATAGAAGCGGCCGCCCGAATCCTCTGGAATTTCCATCTCGTCTATGACTCGCTTGGCCCGGCCGACCTAATTGTCGGCCTCGGCAGCTACGACCTGCGCGTGGCCGACCGCTGCGCCGACCTGTGGCATCAGGGGCTGGCCGCCAAAATCCTGTTTACCGGCAAGACTGGCAACTGGACCAACCATCTCTACACAACGAGCGAGGCGGAAGCATTTGCCGCGCGCGCCATCGGCGCTGGCGTCCCGGCCGACGCGATTCTGATTGAACCGAACGCGACCAATATCGGCGAGAATATCCGGTTTGCGCGGGAAATGGCTGGTGATACCGTCAAGCGCGTCATCATCGTCACCAAACCGCAGACGCAGCGCCGGGCCTTCGCGACGGTGCGCGCGCAATGGCCCGAGATAAACGCCTTGGTGACAGCGCCCTTGCACGATTTTGAGGATCAACCGCTCACGACCTACCCGCTCGACCGGCTGATCCATGAGATGGTTGGCGACGTCAAGCGCATTGTCGACTATCCGGCCAAAGGCTTTCAGATTGCGCAATCGGTTCCTCCGGCCGTCGCAGATGCGTTCGATTTCCTTGTCAAAGCGGGCTATGACCACCACCTTTAGTATCGAAGGATAAACCGCGCAAAATCCTCGACTCTTGCGCGTTTTCGTGGCACTGGCACCGGTTATGAGCCTTGATATCAAAATATGCGGATTAAAGACCGACGAAGCCGTTGCGGCGGCGCTGGATGAAGGCGCGTCGCATATCGGTTTCATCTTTTTCCCCAAAAGCCCGCGCAATGTCGATGCGCAGACCGCCGGCCGCCTGCGCCGCGCCGCAGTCGGGCGGGCGAAGGCCGTTGCCGTCACCGTAAATGCAGACGACGCAACGCTTGATGCGATTGTTGCCGAGATGCAGCCCGACATGCTGCAGCTGCATGGCGACGAAAGTCCGGCCCGTGTCAGCGCCGTGAAGCAGCGCTACGGATTGCCTGTCATCAAGGCCCTAGCGCTGCGCGAACGCCGCGATCTTGACGCGATTAGCCCCTATATCGGCATTGCCGACGGCTTTCTCTTCGATGCCAAACCACCCAAGGGATCGGACCTTCCGGGAGGAAATGGCGTGTCTTTCGACTGGCAAATCCTCGGCGGCCTTGACGCCTCGGTCAATTACATGCTTTCCGGGGGCCTCAACGCCGGTAATATTGCCGAGGCGCTGGAAGCGACGAATGCGCGCGGTATTGATATTTCGTCCGGCGTCGAGTCCGCGCCGGGTGTAAAAGATGTTAGCCTGATCAGAGAATTTTTCCGGGTTGCGCGCGCCGCCAAAAGCGCCGACGTGGCCTGAACAAACGGAGCGGAACGGTGGACAAGGCGGTTGAACCCAATTCATTCAAGACAGGTCCTGACGAAGAGGGCATGTTCGGTATTTTCGGCGGGCGTTTCGTTGCTGAAACGCTGATGCCGCTGATCCTTGAATTGCAGCAGGCCTATGACGACGCCAAGAATGATCCGGCCTTCAAGGCCGAGCTGCGTGAATTGTCCACCAATTACGCCGGGCGCCCGTCAAAACTCTATTATGCCGAAGGTTTGACCAGGCATGTCCGTCAGTTGGCCAAGGACAAGGGTCTTGATGGCGGCGCGAAAATCTACTTCAAGCGCGAAGATCTCAACCATACCGGCAGCCACAAGATCAACAATTGCCTTGGGCAGATCCTGCTGGCCAAGCGCATGGGCAAGACCCGCATCATCGCGGAAACCGGTGCCGGCCAGCACGGCGTTGCCTCAGCGACGGTCTCGGCGCGGTTCGGCCTGCCCTGTGTTGTCTATATGGGCGCAACCGACGTCGAACGGCAGGCACCCAATGTTTTCCGCATGAAGCTGCTGGGCGCTGAAGTGAAGCCCGTCGCCTCCGGCCACGGTACGTTGAAGGATGCGATGAACGAGGCGCTGCGCGACTGGGTCTCGAATGTCGATGACACCTACTACCTCATCGGCACCGCTGCAGGCCCGCATCCCTATCCGGAACTGGTGCGCGATTTCCAGTCGGTGATCGGCGAGGAAGCACGCGCGCAGATTCTCGAGCGTGAAGGCCGCCTGCCCGATACGATCATTGCGGCCGTCGGCGGCGGTTCCAACGCCATCGGCCTGTTCCACCCCTTCCTTGACGACAAGAGCGTCGAAATCATCGGCGTTGAAGCTGGCGGCCGCGGCCTCGACGGTGAAGAGCATTGCGCCTCCATGAGTGCCGGCAGCCCGGGCGTGCTGCATGGAAACCGCACCTATCTGCTGCAGAACAAGGACGGCCAGATTCTCGATGGCCATTCGGTTTCCGCCGGTCTCGATTATCCGGGCGTCGGGCCGGAGCATTCCTGGCTGCGCGATACCGGCCGGGTTTCCTATGTGCCGATCCTCGATGACGAGGCGCTCGATGCGTTCCAGCTGACGACTCGCGTCGAAGGCATCATTCCCGCGCTTGAATCGGCCCACGCCATTGCCCAGGCGGTGAAAATCGCGCCTGAAATGGCACAGGACAAGATCATGATCGTCAACCTGTCGGGTCGCGGCGACAAGGATGTGCATACGGTCGGCAAACTCATGGGCATGGAGATTTAAGCATGGCGACCCGCATCGACAGAAAATTTGCCGCGTTGAAGGCGGAGGGTCGTCCGGCACTCGTGACCTATTTCATGGGCGGCGATCCGGATTATGAGACCTCGCTGAAGATCATGAAGGCGCTGCCCGGTTCCGGTTCGGATATCATCGAGCTCGGCGTTCCCTTTTCCGATCCGATGGCCGACGGTCCGGCAATTCAGGCAGCTGGCCTGCGTGCCCTGAAAAAGGGCATGTCGCTGACAAAGACGCTCGCGCTTGCCGCGAGCTTCCGCGAAAGCGACAACACCACGCCGATCGTTCTGATGGGGTATTACAATCCGATCTATATCTATGGTGTCGACCGTTTCCTCAGGGATGCCGTGGCCTCTGGCATCGATGGCCTGATCATCGTCGACCTGCCGCCGGAAATGGATGCGGAACTGTGCATTCCCGCCATCAAGGCCGGCATCAACTTCATCCGGCTGGCCACGCCGACGACGGATGAGAAGCGTCTTCCCAAGGTGCTGCAGAACACATCCGGCTTTGTCTACTACGTTTCGATGAACGGCATCACCGGTTCTGCCCTGCCCGATACGAGCAGGGTGGCGGATGCGGTCAAGCGCATCAAGCAGCATACGGACCTGCCGGTTGTGGTCGGGTTCGGCGTCAAGACCGCCGAGCAGGCCAAGGTGATCGGCACAGCGGCGGATGGCGTTGTCGTCGGCACCGCAATCGTCAATGCCGTTGCCAATACAATCCGTCCGGATGGCTCGCTTGTGGCCGATCCGGCCGAAGCCGTCGCCACGATGGTGCAGGGACTTTCCAGCGGTGTGCGCGCCGTGCGCCTTGCAGCGGCGGAATAGAAGCCCTAAATCACAATACCGACGAGAGAACAGGACCGATCATGAACTGGATCACAAATTACGTCCGGCCGAAGATCAATTCGATGCTTGGTCGCCGCGAAATGCCCGAAAATCTTTGGATCAAGGATCCGGTTTCGGGCGAGATGGTCTTCCATACGGATCTGGAAAAGAACCAGTGGGTCGTGCCGTCGTCCGGCCACCACATGCGCATTCGTGCCAAGGACCGCCTGCGCTACTTTTTCGATGATGGCACCTACGAATTGCTGGAACAGCCGAAAGTGGCCACCGATCCGCTCAAGTTCCGTGACGAAAAGCGCTATATCGACCGCCTGAAGGAACATCGCGCCAAGTCCGGCGTCGAAGACACGATCATCAACGCGCTGGGTACCATCGAAGGTCTGCCGATTGTGGCAACGGTTCAGGATTTCAGCTTCATCGGCGGATCGCTGGGCATGGCGGCAGGCGAAGCCATCATCAAGGCGTTTGAAACGGCAATCGCCCAGAAGCGGCCGCTCGTTCTGTTCGCTGCCTCGGGCGGTGCCCGCATGCAGGAAGGCATTCTTTCGCTGATGCAGCTGCCGCGCACCACCGTTGCGGTGGAAATGCTGAAGGAAGCGGGCCTGCCCTACATCGTGGTCCTCACCAACCCGACCACGGGCGGCGTCACCGCCTCCTACGCGATGCTGGGCGACATCCATATTGCCGAGCCGGGTGCGCTGATCGGCTTTGCCGGACAACGCGTCATCGAGCAGACCATCCGGGAAAAGCTGCCGGAAGGCTTCCAGACCGCCGAATACCTGAAAGCCCATGGCATGGTCGATATGGTCGTGCCGCGCACCGAACTCAAAGCCACCATTGCGCGTCTTTTGAAGATGCTCATGGGCGAAAAGGCAACGGAGGTTCCCGTTGCCAAACCGAATGGTGCGGCGCTGCCGGCAACGATTGAAGCCGAAGCTTGATTCAATTGATGGTTCTGGAGGCCTTTGCCGTTGGCTTTGTCTGTGTCGTCGAAGGCTGAGGCGATTATCGAGCGCTTGCTCGGGCTTCACCCGAAGGGTTTTGACCTGTCGCTAGGGCGCGTTACGCGTCTTCTCGATGCCTTGGGCAATCCGCACCTGAAAATGCCTCCCGTCATCCACGTGGCGGGCACCAACGGCAAGGGGTCATGCGTTGCTTTCTCCAGGGCGCTTTTGGAAGCTGCCGGTTATACCGTGCACGTGCACACCTCGCCGCATCTCGTTCACTGGCATGAACGCTACAGACTGGGTGCACCGGGCGGCGGCAAGCTGGTCGATGATGAAACCTTTGCCGATGCCCTCACCCGGGTCGAGGAAGCCAATGCCGGTCAGGCCATCACCGTTTTCGAGATACTGACCGCCGTCACCTTCGTGCTGTTTGCCGAACACCCGGCCGATGCCGTGATCCTTGAAGTCGGGCTTGGCGGCCGTTTCGACGCCACGAACGTCATTCCGGAGCCTGCGGTCAGCGTCATCATGCCGATCTCGCTCGATCACCAGCCCTACCTCGGCGACCGCGTCGAGCTGATCGCAGCGGAGAAAGCCGGCATCATCAAGCCGGGCTGCCCGGTTGTCATCGGTGCGCAGGAAGAAGAAGCGGCACGCATGGTGCTGATCGAAACGGCCGAGCGGCGGGATTGCCCCTTTGCCGTCTACGGCCAGGACTTTCTTGCCTTCGAAGAACGCGGCCGGATGATCTATCAGGACAATACGGGCCTGCTCGACCTGCCCTTGCCGGCCTTGCTCGGCCGGCATCAATTGTCCAACGCCGCAGCCGCCATCCAGGCGGTGAAGACGGCGGGTTTCACGCTGCCGGATTATGCCATCGAAACGGCCATGACAATCGTCGAATGGCCCGCCCGCATGCAGCGCCTGATCAAGGGCAAGCTGGTCGAGCTGGCAGTACCCGGTTCGGAAATATGGCTCGATGGCGGTCACAATCCCGGTGCAGGCCTGGTGATCGCCGAAGCGATCGCTTCGCTGGAAGACCGCAGCCCGCGGCCGCTTTTCCTGATCACCGGAATGATCAACACGAAAGACCCCATCGGCTATTTCGAAGCCTTCACCGGCATGGCGCGGCATGTCTATACGGTGCCGATCCGCTCCAGCGATTCCGGTATTCCGCATGAACAGCTGGCGATCGCCGCCGGCGATGCCGGCCTTTCCGCCGAGCCGGTGCATTCCGTCGAGAATGCGCTGAAAATATTGCGGGACAGCTGGGACAAGTCCGAACCGGCTCCGCGCATTCTCATCGGCGGCTCGCTGTATCTCGCCGGCGATGTTCTGGCCGAAAACGGCACCCCACCGCAATAAAAAACCCGGCACAAATGCCGGGTTTGATCAATGTCTATGACTTCAGCTTATGCGGCTGAATTACGGATCCAGTCGCTGAGCTTGCTCTTGGGAGCAGCGCCAACCAGATTGGCAGCCAGTTCGCCATCCTTGAACATCAGCAATGTCGGAATGGAACGCACGCCGAACTGGGCTGCAAGTTCCGGATTCTCGTCGATGTTGACTTTGGCAATCGTGACCTTACCAGCCATTTCCGAAGCGATTTCTTCAAGGGCAGGGGCGATCATCTTGCAGGGGCCGCACCACTCGGCCCAGAAATCAACAACAACAGGCTGACCTGCCTGAAGTACATCGGACTGGAAATTGCTGGTGTCGATCTTGACGGTAGCCATCGGCTTTTCCTTATCGGTTATTGAATGTTGCCCATCATGTGGTGAGTCTACCCACCCGCGTCAAGCTCGGTCATCTCACGATGCGGTGAGACGGGCAAGGGCAGCCTGCATCTCATTCACCGGAATATCGATGAGATGCGGGCCTTCGGTGAACAGCAGAGCAGCCTCCACGCTCTTTCCAGGATAAAGCGGCTCCAGCAATTGCCGGTAGAGTGCCAGCTGCGCCACATAGGCGTCGGGCACTTCTTTCAGGTTGCGCGGCGCCGGGCGGTTGGTCTTGTAATCGACGATCAGCACACGGCTTTCGCTCACTGCAAGCCGGTCAATGACACCGGATACGGCATGATCCTTGCCGCGCAGATGCAACGTGCCCATGACTGCGATTTCGGCGAGGGAACCGGGCGCGAAGACTGGCGCGAAACGCGGATCGTCCATGACGGCGAATGCCGATTGCAGGGCGCTTTCGATTTCTTCCGGCTTCCAGTCAAAGGCAGCGCGGGAGAGATACCGGTCGGCGGCAGCGCGGCGCTGGGCGACGGGCAGATTGGGCAATGTCTGTAGCAGCGCATGGATGACCGTACCGCGCCGGATCGCGAAGGCGGGATCGGTGCCCTCCGCGCCGAGAACCGGCGAGCCGGTGACCAGTGGCTCTTCCTCTTCGGGCTCGATCAGAAGAGACACGCCGGACGGCGCCAGCGGGCGCGGCAACCCGGCCTCCCTTGCCATGGGCGCACGATACCGGGACGGGAAAGGCATTACCGATGCCACCGGCACCAACTCCGGCTCCTGCACCGGACCACCGGTCCGCGCGGTCTCGCGGTAACGTTTTGCGACGACACCCTCCACCGGATGATCGAACGGTTCGCTCACATCCGTCAGCGCCGCATCGACAAGACCGTGCCAGGTATCCGGAGACTGGCGGGCACCGCGGTAACCGCAAACGATCAGACGATCCTCCGCACGGGTCATGCCGACATAGAGCAGGCGGCGATACTCCTCTTCCGACCGTACTTTCAGACTATCGACGATGGAGCCGGTAAAGGCGGTAGCATAGGATTTGGACGGCACGAAAAGGAAGCCCTTGCCCTGCCATCCCTCTTCTTCTTTCATCGGGAACGACAGAAGATTGGGCGTTCGCCCGCCCGACGAAGCGGAACTGCCGGAATCAACCAGGAATACCACCGCAGCTTCAAGCCCTTTGGCCGCATGCACGGTCATGATGCGCACTTCATCGCGGCTCTGGTCGAGTTCGCGCTTGATCTCGGGCGTGGCGGCCTCGAGCGTTTCCAGAAAGGCCTGCAGTCCGGGAAGACCGGTCTTCTCCGTGGCAATGGCATAGTTCTGGAATTCGTCGATGACGTCGCCAGCCTCGTGCCCCAGCCGCGCCAGAAGCTCGCGCCGCGCACCGCCACTGCCAAGAATATCCGCGTAGAATTCGAACACCGGCACCGTATCGGCGCGGTTGCGCCACTCCTGCAGGCGCTTGGCGACGGCCGCCAGCGCAGGATCGCTCTTGGCCCGGATCGTCAGGCGCTGATGCAGGGTTTCGTTTTCCGCCCGCCCGTGTGCCAGATGGAAAAGCTGGTCATCGTCCCATTTGAAGATCGGGCTCTTGAGCAATGCCGCCAGCGACAGATCATCGGAGGGCAAGAGCATGAAACGGCCAAGTGCCATCAAATCCTTGACGGCGATGTGGTCCGTCAGTTTGAGCCGGTCAGCACCGGCCACCGGCACATGGCGCTTCTTCAACTCACGCGACAGGGCGGGCATGAACTGATCGCGCTTGCGCACAAGAACCATGATATCGCGCGCCTGCAGACGCCGGTTCTTGCCTTCGATGACCTCACCGTTCTTCAACCAGAGATCGATGGTCCTGGCGATCTGTTCGGCAAGACGAACCGGCGGCGCGGGAAGGCTGTCGACCGGCGTGCGCCAATCCTCCTCCTGTTCCGTGGTTTCAGGGGTCAGCATATCCCAGATCTGCACTTCACCGGGATCGCCGGACCGGATCGCCGTGTGGACAGTCGCGCCGTGATCGGCACCAAAGCCGCGATTGGCTTCAGGCCGCTTGAACACGGCATCCACCGCGGACAGCACGTCGGGCACGGAGCGGAAGGAGAAGTTCAGATTGACCCTGGAGAAACTCAGCTCGGCATTTTCGGCGTTTTTCTCGGTTGCCTTGCCATGGCGGGCGAAATCTTCCGGTATGGCGCCCTGAAACGAATAGATGGACTGCTTTTCATCACCCACGGCGAACAGGGTACGCCGGACATTGCGGGCGGTGCTGCCGGAGAAAAACTCCTCGCTGAGCAGGCGGATGACCCGCCACTGGTTGGGGCTGGTATCCTGCGCCTCATCGACCAGAATGTGATCAATGCCCTTGTCGAGCTTGTACTGCACCCATGGCCCGGCATCCTGCCGCGCCAGCAGCGCCACCGTGCGCACGATCAGATCATCGAAGTCGAGGAGGCCCCGCGCCCTTTTCATCTGCTGGTAACGGCCGATCAGATCGTCGATCAGCACGAGTGCCGACAGGGTGAGCCGGATCTGCCGCAGCTGCTTCAGGCGGTCCAGGCCGTTGAAAACCCTGTCCGCTGCCCGGTCATAGCGTTCGATGAAATCAGGAATGCGGTCGGTCACGCCCTTCGACGCGACATAGCTGCCGCTCTTGGGATCGCCTGTCGCTTTCAGAAACGCTGCCCGCAGCACCTCTTCACGCTGATCGATTTGATCATTCACCTTGGCAAACCGCAGCAGGAGCGCAAATTCCTGCGCCCGCGAAGCGCCCTTCGGCACCGCCATGATATCGTCCAGCACGCCCTGCGGGAATTCCGGAACCGGCCAGAGGGTGGACAGGATATCGTCTTCCGTCTCCGCGCCGGTAAAGCCAAACTGGGCAAAGAAGAGGGGACGCCGCAGCGCATCATGACCCACGTCACGAATGAACTGCGTCAGGTCATGGCGCTTGTTGACGGCTTCATCGAGCAGTTCCTGCAACCCGAATTCGCCGGCCGCGTCGAGGACATCGTTGAAGGCGGCCGCAAGCTCGACATTGCCGTCAAGCCGCGCTGTCTGGAGCAGCTGGCGGCGTGCTTCCCCCACCAGCGCCACCTGCATCATGTCGTCCATCAGTTCGAAATGACCGGCAATATTCGCTTCCAGCGGAAACTGATGCAGAATCGCCTCGCAGAAGGCGTGGATCGTCTGGATCTTCAGTCCCCCCGGCGTTTCCAATGCCCGGGCAAACAGGCGGCGTGCCTGCGCCAGCCGCGCGGGTCCGGGACGCTTGCCATCGATTTTCTCGATCGTCTGCGCCAGGGCCTCCTCATCCATGGTTGCCCAATCGGAAAGCCGGGCAAAGACACGGTTCTGCATGACGGCTGCTGCTGCCTTGGTATAGGTCAGACACAGTATTTTCGACGGATCGGTGCCGTCGAGCAGAAGGCGGATGACGCGCTCAGTCAGAACGTGTGTCTTGCCTGACCCAGCATTGGCGGACACCCAGACCGAATCCACCGGATTGGCGGCACTGTTCTGGTCGGCAATGGTTTCCCTGGGGATGTTGAGCGGCTTTTTCATTCCCCGCCCTCCCCGCCATCGTCAGCGCCGCCCGCCGACCATTCCAGCACCCGCGCGAGGTGATCGTAATCGCCAGTCAGATCGCTTTCCTTGAATGGCAGGGCGCGCGACAGATAACCCTTTTGCGGGTCATGATAGGCAACAAGCAGTTCATTCAAACGAAGCCATGCAAGCACACCCAGCTCAGGCGCAGTCTTTTCGCTCTTGCTGGCCGCTGTTCCCACCTTGAGGATCGATTCGGGATCCACCCTACCGTTTGGCCGCAAGCGCACATAGAGCAGATCCGAGGCCTGACGTGCACCAACTTCGTGAAAGGCACCGCGGGCGAGAAGCGCCGCTTCCAGTGCCAGCTGCGGCGAGAGCAGCACGTGGGCCTGTTTGCGCGAGGGGGTGGAACCCGTCTTGTAGTCAATGATTTCAACCGTGCCATCCCGCATCAGATCGACACGGTCGGCGCGGCCGGAAAGCGTAACGCCCGAGGCTTCGACCGGGATTTTCTTCGATGCGATTTCCGGATGGCGCTCGGCCAGCAACGGCGCCCGTTCGCGCTCCCATTGCAGGAACTCGGGCACGAGATTCAGGAAACGTGGCCACCACACCGCGTCGATTTCCTCTGGCAAGGCGATGTCATCGAAATAGCGCCGGCCAATCTCCGAAAGCCGGGCTGCCGCATCGGCACGAACCGGATCGATACCCTGTTCGGTAAAATGCGCCAGAATGTCGTGAAACAGCGAGCCCCGCTCCGCCGCATCGGGATCGCGGATCAGCGGCTCGATGGGACGCAGGCGCAGGATGCGCCGGGCGAAGATCGCGTAGGGATCGCGCCGCAGGGTTTCGATTTCCGTGACGGAAAAATGCTTTGGCCGCGCCTCGAGCGGCGGCTTTGGCTCCGGCCGTTTGACAAAGTCCTCATCCGGCGCATCGTCGATATCCCGGGCCCAATGCAGATATTGCGCACCTCGTGCGCGCAATTCATCACCGGCCTTCTTGCCAAGCACCGTTTCCAGCCGCTGCAGCCAGCGCGATGCAACGGTTGGCGCATTGGCCGAGCGCTGCGCCCGGCTGAGAATGACCCGCTCCATGCCGAGCGCCATCTGGAAATCATGCGCCGCAAGGCCGGTGCGCCGTTCCGGCGGTTCCAGGTTAATGACCGCTTTCATCGGCCGGGACATGAAGGGGTCGTTGCGGGTCTTGCCGGGCCAGGATCCCTCATTCAACCCGCCGATGATGACGGTATCGACGGTCTGCAGGCGCGCTTCCAGCGCCCCCCAGATGAACAGGCGCGGATGAGCGCCGGCCTTGGGTTTCACCACTTCACCCGCCATCAGGGCTTCAATCATTGCCGGCCATTCAACCGGCGTGAAATCGAGACCGGAATCGGCGGACACGAGATTGCGCAGAAAGGCGGCGAACTGTTCGCCGGCGGCTCCGGAATACAGTCCTGATATATCGCTCCTGTCATCGCGGACCAGATTTTCGAGGCTGGCAATCGTCGCCCGGACGATATCCGATATTTCCACGGATTCGACGACCTGCGTGAAGGCACTGAGCTCAAGCATACATTGCCCGAGCGCCGCGCAGACGGTCCGCGCGGCCTCAATCCGCTGCGCGGAAATCTGGCGCAGCCAGGCAGGCTCGAATGGAGCCGTACTGCCTTCGGCAAGACGCCGCTCGAAGAATTCAGCCAGTCCTGCCAGGGTCGCGCGTCCGGTGCCGCCGCGCAGGGCAATGACTTCAATGGTTTCTGCCGCCTGCCGGACGGCGTTGCGGTCCATGCCGAGCCGCGTCAGCGGATGTTTGAGCAAGGCCAGCAGCACGACAGGGTCACCCGGATTGAACACCGTTTCCAGGGTGAGGCGCAAGAGCGTTGCCGGCTGGGTTTCGCGCAGGGCATGACCGCCGGAATCATCGGCGGCAATGTTGAAACGCGCGAGTTCACTGGCCACACGTCGGGCGAGGTCCCGATCTGCCGTAATGAGTGCCGCCGTCTTGTCAGGCGCTTCGATGGCATCGCGCAGAGCGATCGCCACTGCGAGCGCTTCCTCACGCTCATTGGCTGCCTCGATCAGGGCGACGGGCGCGACCGCCGCAGAAAACGCGTTGCTTTCCCGGTTGATCGCACTCCACGCCTCGCTTGTTTCGGCAGGGCGCATGGCTTCCGCCAGCAGATGCTCGCGCGCGCGCTTCTGCGGGCTGACCGTGCCGAGACGGACAACGTCCTGGCGCAGGACGCCAAGCTCGGCCAGAAGCTTCCTCAGGCCGAATTGCGGATGTCCAAAGATGGACGGATTGTCCTGTGTGTTGGCCAGCACCTGCCAGCTCGGCTCATCCATGTCGCGATCAAGTCCCGGCAGGACCACCGCACCTTGCGGCAGGGCGGCGATTGCGCTGAGAAGATGTGCCGTGGCTGGGATCGAGCCGGTGGAACCCGCGGCGATGACCGGGCCATCGGGCGGGCTGCGCAGAAGCCGCTCTGCTTCCAGTTCAATCAGTTGATTGCGGTGGGCGGCGGGATTGGAGCGGTGCCGCTCATTGAGAATATCCGGCCAGAGACTGGTGACGATGTTGAGGAAATCCAATGTTACCTGCCACCACTCCGGCAGTTCCTCCGAAACAATGTTCGACAGCGTGCTCCAGCCACTTGCCTCGGTCTCCACCTGATCCATGAGCCCGGCCAGATCGCGCGCCAGCCAGATGGCATCCGCCGTGGTCGCCGGAATGGCGATATCCTCATTGCCGAACAGGGCGCGGACATGCTCCGGCAGGCGCTCCCGCCACGGCCGTACCAGCCGTGCAAGCAGAAGCAGCCGTTCTGTCGAACTGACCGGTGGCAGCAGATCGAAAAACGCGTCCGACCCCATATCGAACATCGCTGCATCTTCATCCACGTCACCGAGCGGGCGGATAACGGGGAGGATCGCGGATTTCACCGGACTCTTTTCGACAAGCAGCGAGCGCAGGGTCCGCGCCGCGCGGCGGGTCGGCACATAAATCGTCGCCCGGGCAAGCGCCAGCGGATCGGCAGGGTTGGCCGGAAAACCGGGAATGAGATTGCCGGACAGAACCGCGTCGACCAGAGCGGGAAGAAACGGATCTCCGGGAGCTATCGAGAAAATGCGTGGACTGTGGCGCTCAACCATGGGTCTCCTGCCCGAGGCCGGCAATCACGGCTTCCGCCTCTCCGATCGCCTCGGGCGTGCCGACAGTCAGCCAATGGCCCTGCATCGGCATCCCGAAGAGACGCCCGGCAGCGATGGCTTCATCGAAATAGCGATTGAGCGACGCGCGCGCCACCGGCTTTCCTTCAAAGAGACGCGGATGCGTGATCGCAGCCCCGGCATAAATATAGGGCGATGTGTCACCTTCGCGGAAGCGCTGCAGCCTTCCCTCGGCATCCAAGGTAAAATCGCCGCGGCCTTCATAGCCGGTCGCCTGATCCATGCGTGCCACCATCACTAGAATGTCCATTTTCGAAGCATCCCATGCTTCGGCGAGACGGACAAGATTGGGGCGGGGCCCGTCGATCCAGAATGTATCGGCGTTGAGAATGTAAAAGGCATCCTGACCTATCAGGGGCAGGGCTTTGACGATGCCGCCAGCCGAATCGAGCAGTTCAGTCCGCTCGTCCGATATGGCGATTGCCGGCGAGCGCCGCGATCCGAGATGCCGTTCCATCTGGTCGGCGAGATAATGAACATTGACCACCGCGCGGGCAACACCTGCCGCATTGAGAGCATCAAGTCCCCAATCGATCAATGATTTGCCGGCTATCCTTACCAATGGTTTTGGCATCGTATCGGTAATGGGACGCAAACGCTTTCCGAGGCCCGCAGCCAGAAGCATCGCCGTATCGGGTATCGTCATTCACTGCAGCTCCAGGGAAAGAAGGTCCATCTTTTCGCACCATTCGCGGACCGGCGCCAATGACGGATGGTCGAGAGCGCCGGCCAGATAAGCCTGGATGCGCGGAAGGTGCTTGAGATAATAGGGTTTGCCGTCGCGTTCATCCAGCCGCACAAAAATTCCCAGAATCTTGGCATTGCGCTGCGCCGCCATGATGGAAAAGGCCTCCAGGAAGGCGCTTTCATTGAAAGAACTGTCGCGGAACTGCCGTTCCTCGATATAAGCGGCCAGCAAATATTGCTGAAGTTCAGGCTCGACCGTTACGCGCGCATCGAGCACCAGAGACGCCACGTCATAGGCGGATGGGCCAATCATCGCATCCTGAAAATCGAGGAGCCCGACGCGGTCGATGCCGCTGGCCTCGCTGCGCCAGAGAATGTTGGGAGAATGGAAATCGCGCTGAACCAGGCTTTTTTCCGAAGACTGAAGCCGACTAAACACCTGATCCCAAGCGGCAACGTACGTTGCCTTCTGTTCCGGCGCCAGCCGGAAACCTGCCATCCGCGGAACATACCAATCCGACAGAAGTTCCACTTCGATCATCATGGCGTCGTGGTCGAAATCATGGATATGATGGGTATAGCCTTTGGCAATCTCGACGTCGCGCGCCCAGGAACGCTCATGCATGCGCGCCAGCAGCCGCACGGACGCCTCGTACCGTTCGACGATGGGGGCGCCATCCGCATCGAGTATGCCTTCATTTCCAAGATTCTCGAGCAACAGGAAGCCGTTGTCGAGATCGTCGGACATGATCTGCGGAACATAGAAGCCATTGGACCGCAAGAGATGATTGACGGCTACGAATGCCGTCACCGACTGGGAAAGATGGGCGATCTGCATATAGGTCTTGCCGTCGCGCAGGATCGGTCCGCCGGGATTATAGGGCGAGTTCATCAGGATCAGCGGACGTTCACAGCCGGTATCGATCGTCTCGTAGCCGCGTGCGGAGGCATCGCCAAGCAGATAGCGGCGGTCTGCATCGGTATATCCCGCGCGGCCAAGGAATGTGCGTATGGCGAGAGAGCGCTGCAGCCTTGCAAGGGCGGCGTCTTCCCCGTCAATCTCGACCGTGCGGCCATTGCCATCATGGAGCAGATTGATGCGGATTGCCGGCTTGGCCAGCACGTCATCGGCCCGCTCCGGCCACTCCACCAGAACTGCGCCGTCCTCCAGTGCTTCGTCCAGCCCAAGCTCGTCGATTTCTTCGCTGGAAGACAGCCGGTATAAATCCACGTGACTGATCGGCAAACGCAGTTCCGGATAGGATTGCACGATCGTGAAGGTGGGGCTTGGAACCTCATAGGCACTGTCGTTGGCTATAGTGCGGATCAGCCCGCGGGCCAGCGTCGATTTGCCGGCCCCCAGATCGCCGGACAGCGTGACAAGATCGCCCTTGACCAGAGCCAGCCCGATGTCCTGACCAAGCCGTTCCGTGTCTTCTGCCGTTGCAAGCTGGAGTGTCAGGGACGTCATGGGCGCCTTATTCAGCAGCGATGCTGAAGGTGCGTGCTTCCAGCGGGAACCGGCAGGTCACCAGCGTGCCCCTGCCCGCGGCGCTGCTGATATCGACCTTGCCGCCATGCAGCTCCACAAAGCCTTTGACGATGGAAAGACCAAGACCGGCACCGCGCTTGCGGCCACCGTTCGGATAGGGCTGGAACCGCTTGAAAATACTGTCGAGCACATAGTCCGGCATGCCGGGTCCGTTGTCCTGAACGCTGAAAACCATCTCATTGTGTTCCCGCCCGCAGGTCAGTGTGATCGTGCTGCCTTCGGGTGCATAATTGGCGGCATTGCTGAGCAGATTGGCGAGCACCTGCTTGACGCGGCTGGCATCGGCACGGAAAGAACCCGCGCCGGATGCAATGCGGGTGTCGAGCAGGATGTTATGCTCATTGAGGCGTTCGGCTACTTTTTCGGAGGCAGTGGCGACGGCATCGGCAACGGAGACGTCACTGATATCCAGCTCCATGATACCGGCATCGACCGTGGCAAGATCGAGAATATCATTGACGATGGTCAGCAGGACCGAGGACGATGTGCCGATATGGTCGAGATAATCGCGCTGACGCTCGTTGAGCGGGCCGGTCATCGGCGTCTGCAGCAGTTCGGTGAAGCCCATGATGTTGGTCAGCGGCGAACGCAGCTCGTAGGAGACATGCTGGACGAAATCGTTCTTCAGTTCATCCGTGCGCTCCAGCGCCTCGTTCTTTTCCTTCAGCGCCCGTTCAACCCGCACGGAATCCGTCACGTCGACGAAGGTCAGCATGGTCTGGCCGCTTGGCAGGGGCGCAGAGGCAAAATAAAGGATTTTTCCAGTCGTCAGCTCGACATGACCTGACAGGGACTCCCGTTTGTCGTCAAAGCCTGTGACGGTCGTCACAAAGCTTTCCCATTGGGTTGCATCGGAAACCGGCTCGCACAGGCGGCGGATGGCCGAGATATGCATGCCTTCGGCGACCTGTTCGGCTTTCAGTGACCAGAGCGATGCAAAGGCGGGATTGGACAGGCGAATCTTGCCATCGGAACCGAACACCGCCACACCTTCGGCCAGATGGTCCAGCGTCTGCCCCTGTACCTTGATCAGCGTGTTGTAGCGGCTTTCCAGCTGCAGCTTTTCCGTCAGGTTCTCGAAAACCCAGGTGACGCCGCCCTTGGGCTGCGGATTGACGATGACGCGCAAGGTGCGGCCGTCGGTCAGATGCCACAAATGTTCCTGTGATTCGACCGAATGATAGGCCGAAAGCATGGAATCCTTCCAGCGGCGCCAATCCGGCTGTTCCGGCAGCGTGCCATCGCTGCGGAAGCGGTCGAGCAGCATGGCATTGTCGGGCCGGCTTTCCAGCAGGGAGGTTTCCAGCCCCCACAGCTTGGCAAATGCCTGATTGAAGAATTGCAGCTTCCTGTTCGCATCGAACATGGCGACTGCCGAATTCAGCTGGTCCAGCGTGTCCGAGTGATTGAGGACGGTGCGCTTGAATTCCTCGCGCACCAGTTCAATGTCGCTGACATCATTGGCCAGACCGGCGGAACCGGCGCTGCTTGCGACATCCGTGACCCGGAACACGTGACGATCGCCGCCGACAACCGTCGACAGCTCATCATGGAAAGACCGGCTTGCCGCTTTCTCGCGCTCGATGCGCTCGCGTGCCTGCACCCCGAACAATTCGCGTGTCTCCGCCACGGCAACATGCACGTCACTGACATCAACCGCCTTGGCATAGGCCAAGTTGACCCAATTGAGCTTGCCGCTCCTGTCGCGGCTCCAGGCCGGCATTTCCAGTTGTTCCAACAGCCCCCGCAATGTGGTCAGGGCTTCGTTGAGCTGATAGTTTTCCGTCTTCAGCAGCGCCTGGGTGGCGCGCGCCTCGCCGAGGCTGATGAAACGAACAATGGCATAACCGCCGGACGTACGGCCCTGGACCTCCAGTGGCGTTCCCTTCGACGTCTCGACGACGATATCGAAGGCACGCGCCTTGCCGCGCAAAGCCTCGACAGAGCGATCCAGCAACGTTGCGGAATCAATGCGCAACCAGCGGCCAAAAGCCAGAAACAGCGAGCGGTCTTCGGGAACCCCGATTTCCTGCGGCAGGCTGCCGACGAGATTGGGCGTTGCAGAGTTGCCTTCCCATACAACCACCCGTTGATCCTTCAGATTGAGCAGCGCTTCGCCGCGCTGAACCGCGACATTGAGATCGGCGACCTTGTCGCGCAACTGGCGATTCTCGCTGGCAATGCGGCTGCGCTCGCGGATCAGCCAGCCCGCCGACAACAGGGCCGCGCCCATCGCGCCGAGGAACATGGCAAACTGGATGACTTCGAACGTGCCGAATGCAACCCCGAATGGGGTGTTGATCTTGCCAAGCGGATCATCGGCATGAGCAGCGGAAGACATGGCGCCAAGGATAGAAACACTCGAGCCGGCTCCCGCCAGCACAGTCCGCAGTTTCTTCAGCACCCGCTTTCCGCGTGTTGCCTCTTTCCCGCGAACATCCCCATCACCAATCTTCATATCAACCGTCGTCGCCCCATTCTGACAGATATCTCATGTTCCAACCCATCTGATTGATCCAACCATTTGGCCCATCTGGAAGAAAGCTATCCCGAATCACTACAATAAACCCTTGGCGAATCGACGGGAAGAACTCCGCGCAAAAAAGAAAGCCGAAGAATTTGTCAATCCTTCGGCTTCCATATATTGTGTGTACTGGTTAACAGATTAATATCTGTAGTGGTCCGACTTGAAAGGACCATTCGGTGTGACACCGATATAGGCAGCCTGTTCGTCCGAAAGGGTCGTCAATTTCGCACCAAGCTTATCGAGATGCAGGCGCGCGACCTTTTCGTCGAGATGCTTCGGCAGGACGTAGACCTCATTCTTGTACTGCTCGCCGCGGCTGTAGAGCTCGATCTGAGCCAGAACCTGGTTGGTGAACGATGCGGACATGACGAAGCTCGGATGTCCCGTTGCGTTGCCCAGATTGAGCAGACGACCTTCGGAGAGAAGCAGCATGCGCTTGCCGTCCGGGAACGAGATCATGTCGACCTGCGGCTTGATGTTGTTCCACTTGAGGTTGCGCAGTGCCGAGACCTGGATCTCGTTGTCGAAGTGACCGATGTTACCGACGATCACCATGTCCTTCATCTTGCGCATGTCATCGAGCTTGATGACATCCTTGTTGCCGGTCGTGGTGATGATGATGTCGGCGGTCGGTGCGGCATCTTCAAGCGTGACCACTTCGAAACCATCCATCGCAGCCTGCAGCGCGCAGATCGGATCAACTTCCGTGACCTTGACGCGTGCACCGGCACCGAGGAGCGACTGGGCCGAACCCTTGCCCACGTCACCGTAACCGCAAACCACGGCAACCTTGCCGGCCATCATGACGTCGGTAGCGCGGCGGATACCATCCACCAGCGATTCCTTGCAGCCATACTTGTTGTCGAACTTCGACTTGGTGACGCTGTCGTTGACGTTGATTGCCGGGAAAGGCAGGAGGCCCTTCTTCTGCAACTGGTACAGACGGTTCACACCGGTTGTCGTTTCTTCCGTGACACCCTTGATCGCATCGCGCTGCTTGGTGAAGAAACCAGGCGTTTCCTTCATACGCTTCTTGATCTGCGCAAAGAGGATCTCTTCTTCTTCGCTGCCCGGATTGGACAGAACGTCTTCACCGGCTTCGGCGCGCGCGCCGATCAGGATGTACATGGTGGCATCGCCGCCATCATCGAGGATCATGTTAGAAGGCTGGCCATCCGGCCACTGGAAAATCTTGTCGGTATAGGTCCAGTATTCTTCCAGCGTTTCGCCCTTGACGGCGAAAACCGGCGTTCCGGTGGCTGCGATTGCCGCTGCCGCGTGATCCTGGGTCGAGAAGATATTGCACGATGCCCAGCGCACGGTTGCGCCCAGGGCCTGCAGCGTTTCGATCAGGACCGCGGTCTGGATCGTCATATGAAGCGAACCGGTGATGCGCGCGCCCTTGAGCGGCTTGGACGTGCCAAACTCTTCGCGGCTGGCCATCAGGCCCGGCATTTCGGTTTCGGCGATTTCAATTTCCTTGCGGCCCCATGCGGCCAGCTCAAGGTCCTTGACTATAAAATCCTGTTTATCGGCCATCTGTTGTCAGCTCCGTCTTTGTTTTTCGGTCCAGCCGCCATTCCGAGGCGACCGGAGGTTGCTGTTGACTATCAGATTAGGGCGGAGCGCACAATGGGATATAAAGAAATCCTTATGCGTGCATATCCGAAGGGCGGTTGTTTTATTGCAATGGCAGCGAAACAGGACTGACAGGCAGGGCGATCCGCAGTTTTGCCAGCATCGCCCGGAATGCATCCAGCGTATATTCGGCGCTTTCGGTGGCAATGGCGATGGTGGTGCCGCTGCCCTGCGTCCCCACGCCGATGGTCTGCACGATCGCTTCGGCCGGATCCAGAAACCGGCAGGAAGGGCGGCTGGCCTCAAAATAGGAACGGAGCCACGGCAGGTGCGTGCTCGACAGCGTGAGCACGTCGATATCCGGATGGTTGCGAAAAACCGCGCCGAGGAAATCATCGACCTTTTGCCGGGTCGCGGCGGGATTGAACAGAAAGTCGCCATTCTCGACAAGGTCGACCATGGGCGAGGCATCGATCAGAGCGACGGCATCGGGATCACCGGTATGCCTGCCGACGAACTGCCGCAACTGCGGGCTTCCCGTCATCGACTGCACGCCCATGATGCCGACCTTGCCGGTTTGCGTCGCCGCAAGGGCTTCCGCCAGCGGCGGCACAACCCCAAAGAGGGGCACGTTCACCATGGATTTCAGGTCATCCATCACGGTTATCGACGGCACGTTCGACGCGACGACGATGGCCGAGGGCTCATGCGCCATCAAGAACCGCATCGTCCGGTCCATGACGGACAGCAACTCGCTGCGCGGTTTTCTCCCATAGGGAAAGCTGGCGCGATCGGCGAAATAGAGGATATCCTGCCTGGGAAGCCGCCGCCGGAGCAGATCGACAATGGCATAGCTGCCGATACCCGCATCAAAGACAGCAATCGGGCTGACGAGCGTCACATCAGGCTTCTTCGCCGAACTTATCGGCGATGAGTGCCCCGAGGGCTATCATCACATCGCTGGCCTGCCGGCCTGAAGCGCTGACCTTGATGCAGCAGCCCGGCGAGGCGGCGAGCATCATCAACCCCATGATGGAGGTTCCACCCACGGTCATGCCGTCCTTCTCGACGCGCACATGGGCGTCGTAACCATCGACGAGCTGGACGAACTTGGCGGAAGCACGCGCATGCAGCCCGCGTCGGTTGATGATCTCGAAAGATGCAACCAGCGCATTGTCCGGATCAAACGTGCCGGTCGTTTCTCCTGTCAGGCGCATGCGTGTTCAACCTCTATTTGGCTGTCAGCACCTGACTGGCCACATTGATGTATTTGCGTCCGGCATCCTGCCCCTCGCGCAGCGACGCCGCCATGTCATTGGTGACGCGTACACTCGACAGCTTGATCAGCATGGGCAGATTGACGCCGGCGATAACCTCGATTCGTCCTGATTCCATCACTGAAATGGCCAGATTGGAAGGAGTACCGCCAAACATATCTGTCAAAATGATGACGCCATTGCCGCTATCGGCACGCGCCACCGCATCGACAATGTCGCGCCTGCGTTGCTCCATATCATCATCGGCACCGATTGAGACGGTTTCCAAATATTCCTGCTGACCGACCACATGCTCAACAGCATGATGAAATTCCTCGGCCAGTCTTCCGTGCGTCACAAGCACGAGTCCGATCATTCTGAAACTGCTCCTGTTGCGCCAGCCCATTGGGTTTAGGCTTTTTTCTGCGCATTGAATGCCCCACTTGGCAGGTGTCGCATTTTGGCAGGACGAATCGCGAAGGCAAGCGGAAAAATGACTTGTGCGTGACTGTCAGTCATTTTATCGCAGGTCGTCGGTGCAACTTATTGAGTTACAACAATTATTTTTTCCATACCTGCTGAAACAGCCTGGCTTCGATGGCCCGGCAGGCGGCATCTATCTCCGATTTTGGCAGAATTAGATGCCCGATTGCGACGCCTTGCAGATGCGTTGCCGCATCTTCGCCAAACCGAACCGATTGGTTCGGTTCGACCAGATCAACCAGGAGATGGAGAATGGCACTTTCCTCGAAATCCGCCCGATGCAATCCAGAGCCGCGAACTTCCAATCCACCCCGCAAAATGCCGGGAGCCGTGCAGAGCAGACGCCCCGACTTAACCCGCACGGCGCATTGATCATCGCTGACCAGGGCGGCAAACATACCTCTGTAAGACGCGCGGTCCATCAGCGCCCGCACGATGGAGGATTTTCCCGAACCGGAGGCGCCACGGATGAGGACGCCATGCTCGCCCACAAGCACGGCACTCCCGTGGATCAATTCGCCTTCATCGTCTCGCATCAGATCTCGGCCGGGAGAACCGCGGTGAAGCGGGCACCGAGATAGTTGTCGGGATCATTGGGATCGATAATGTTCTCCGCGTTCAAGGTGCCGCCATGCGCCTCGATGATCTGGCGGCTGATGGAGAGTCCAAGGCCGGAGTTCTGGCCAAAAGCTTCGCCTGACGGGCGATCCGTGTAGAAACGCTCGAAAATGCGGTCGATCTGTTCGACGCGAATGCCCGGACCATTGTCTTCAACCAGAATGCGCACCCGGTCCCCCATATGCTGCAGCGAGACCGTGATAATGCCATGCTCTTCCGGCACGAACGAACGTGCATTCTCGATGAGATTGGAAACGACCTGGCCGAGACGCAGATCATGGCCAACCACGAAGAAGCCCTTCTTGTTGGTCGGCAGCTTGCCGACGACAAATTCGATCTGCGTATCCTTCTTGTTGCGCCGTACTTCGCGCGCAGCGGTCACGAGATTGCCCAGCAGGAACTTGAGATCGACATGTTCGGAATCTTCGCGTGCCAGCTCCGCATCGAGACGTGACGCATCGGAAATATCCGTGATCAAGCGATCCAGCCGACGCACATCGTGCTGGATCACATCCATCAGGCGCTTGCGCGAATCATCATTCCTGGCCAGCGGCAGCGTCTCCACGGCGCTTCGCAATGATGTCAGCGGGTTTTTCAATTCGTGGCTGACATCGGCGGCAAAGCTCTCGATCGATTCGATGCGGGCATAGAGCGCATTGGTCATGTCGCGGATGGAGGTGGAGAGATGGCCGATTTCGTCCTGGCGCTCGGAAAAATCCGGAATTTCCTCACGATTTTTCACGCCGTGACGCACGCGGTCCGCCGCCGCCGCAAGACGGCGCAGCGGATTGGCAATGGTCGATGCCAGAAACAATGAGAGAATGGCCATAACCAGCGCGGCGACGGTAAACACCCGGATAATGGCATAACGTTCGCCCTGCACGATCTTGTCGATATCGCCCCCCTCCGTGGAAAGCAGAAGCACCCCAAGAACAGCACGGAAGCGCTGGATCGGGACCGCAACCGAAACAATCTGCTCGCCCTTTTCCGTCATGCGCACGAAGGTGGCGGGCTGTCCCGTCAAGGCTTTCACAATTTCAGGAAAGGAAGCGCCATTGCCGCCGGGTTGTTCCTGATAGATCGGCAAATCGCTCCGGCGCAGCAGCCGGGTCATCCGGTTGGTCAACCGCTCGAGAAAACTGGGCTCATCGCCATCGATCGGCGGCAATTCGTATCGTAACACCTGCCCGCGGGAGTAGAGATGGCGTGAATCCAGCAAAAGATTCGAATCGCGGTCATAAATGCGTGCACGGGTGCGGGTTGGCTGGATCAGCTGGCGTAGGACAGGGGCCACGCGCTCGGGATTGATGGGAAAATCGAGATTATCCAGCACATCGGGCGACGGCGTTATGCTCTGTCCAGCCTGCAATTCCAGCAATTTTTCAGGGTCGACGGTGATGGAATTCGTATCGACCGTCGCTTCCGACGCGATGGCCGCCGCGATGATCTCGCCCTGCGTCATCAGGCTTTCAACGCGGGCATCGATCAGCCCGTCACGGAACTGATTGAGATACATGATGCCGGACAAAAGCACGGCAAGACCCGCAAGGTTGAGAAAGAGAATGCGGCGGGTCAGGCTGGAAAACAGGTAATTGCCGAAGAGCCGATTGAGCGGCTGCAGCAACCGCCTCAAGGCGAGCGAACGCTTCCGGCGCATGACGGCGCTCTTGCGCGTAACATTGCTGCCTTGGAGTCCGGCTACCATTTCTGCCTCAGAGTATCGTAAATTGGGCTGTCTCATCGCATTCAAAATGCGCTGAGACAATCTTATTGTACTGCGGATCACGCATGGTTGACATTCCTACGCGTGATCTCCGGCCCATTTATACGCAAACAACAGGAACAATCAGAATCAAGTTTCGCGGAAGCGATACCCGACACCATAGAGTGTTTCGATCATATCGAAGTCATCGTCGACGACCTTGAACTTCTTGCGCAGGCGCTTGATGTGGCTGTCGATGGTCCGGTCATCCACATAGACCTGTTCGTCATAGGCTGCATCCATCAGCGCATCACGGCTTTTGACGACGCCCGGGCGCTGCGCCAGGGAATGGAGGATAAGGAACTCGGTGACCGTCAGGGTCACCGGCTCGCCCATCCAGGTGCAGGTATGCCGTTCCTGGTCCATGACAAGCTGACCGCGCTCCAGCGACTTGGCCTGAGGGCTGCCAGGCTTTGCCACACCTTCGCGCGCAGCGACCCGGCGCAGCACCGCCTTGACGCGCTCGACCAGAAGCCGCTGCGAGAACGGCTTTGTAATGAAGTCATCGGCGCCCATCTTGAGGCCGAACAGCTCGTCGATCTCGTCATCCTTGGATGTCAGGAAGATCACCGGCAAATCGGATTTCTGGCGCAGGCGACGCAGGAGTTCCATACCGTCCATCCGCGGCATCTTGATATCGAAAATGGCCAGATTGGGCGGACGTGCCATCAACCCATCGAGTGCAGACGCGCCATCGGTGTAGGTCTCGACGCGGTAACCTTCCGATTCAAGCGCGATCGATACGGACGTCAGAATGTTGCGATCGTCATCAACGAGCGCAATGGTCTGCATTGCGGGTACTTCCCTCATGCCCTGCTTTTCCTTGTTTAAAAGGTTAAATCCGACCGTGCTTGTGCCGGACAAATTGGGTACAAAATGTGGCACAGATCAAAACTCGTGTCACCCTTTGTGATTTCCGCATGACGGCCGCAGGCAATTGCGCGCTTTGGATGCATTTGGTTTCTGGCCCTTGGCGATCAATTGCCATGACAGTGCTGTTCGTCGTAAACATTCCACCCGCTCGACTTCAAAGGAGGTGCGCATGGACCGATTCACCGGTGGTTGCCTGTGCGGCAACGTTCGGTTTGTAGCGTCAGGGCTCCCATACCGGGTTGGCCTTTGTCACTGTCTCGACTGCCGCAAACATCATGGAGCCCTTTTTCATGCGTCAGCGATTTTCCCCCGGGATGCGGTGATGATCGACGGTGAAACGCGCGACTACGCCGGGCGGTTTTTCTGTCCTCGCTGCGGCTCGTCCATATTTGCGTGCACCGCAGACGAAATCGAAGTGAACCTCGGCTCACTGGATGCCCCCGACCAACTGAAGCCTACCTATGAACTCTGGACCGTCCGTCGCGAGTCCTGGTTGCCGCCATTTCCGCTTGCGAAACGATACGACCGCGATCGTGACACAGCGAGCCGTTTCGAGGAATAGGTCGCACGACCGGTGCGCGGACGAAACCAGCGGCAGCGCTGACCTGTGGATTTTGTCGCTTTAAAACGATTTAAAAGAAATTTAAATTCTTTAAATCGATTAAACATTTGATACTGCTCATTTTTTCTGCTTTTGACCAGATGTAACCGCATTCATGCTGGAAGATGCATGAGGCGGCACATCTGAATTCGACCCCTGAACCTTCTTAAACAACGGCGGACACATGACTAGAGAGACCGGTATCCATAACGCGGCGATCGCGCTCGGCACCTCAGGCTTGAAGGAGCTTTCGGCGGTCTATTATAATTTCGGGGCCGCTGAGCTCTATGAGGAGACATTGCGGCGCGGCGAAGCGCAGCTGACAGCACAGGGAGCGCTAGTCGCAAGAACAGGCCAGCACACCGGCCGCTCGCCGAAGGACAAGTTTGTCGTGCGCGATGCATCGACGGAAAATCACGTCTGGTGGGACAACAACGCCCCGATGACCCCGGAAGCTTTCGCCCTGCTCTATGCGGATTTTGCCGAGCATGCCAAAGGCAAGGAAGTGTTCGTCCAGGACCTCATCGGCGGTGCGGACACTGATTACAGCCTGAACACGCGCGTTATCACCGAATTCGCCTGGCATTCGCTGTTCATCCGCAATCTTCTGATCCGGCCGGATCGCGATGCGCTGGCAAGTTTCGTACCCAAGATGACGATTATCGACCTGCCGTCGTTCCGCGCCGACCCCAAGCGGCATGGAACACGCACGGAAACGGTCATTGCCGTCGACCTGACGCGGATGATCGTTCTCATCGGCGGTTCGGCCTATGCCGGCGAAATGAAGAAATCGGTTTTCACCGCGCTGAACTATCTCCTGCCTGCAAAGGGCGTTATGCCCATGCACTGCTCGGCCAATGAAGGTCCGGCTGGCGATACAGCGGTCTTTTTCGGTCTTTCCGGCACCGGCAAAACAACACTTTCGGCTGATCCGTCGCGGACATTGATCGGCGATGACGAACACGGCTGGGGTGAGCACGGCGTTTTCAACTTCGAGGGCGGCTGCTATGCCAAGACAATCCGCCTTTCGGCCGAAGCCGAACCGGAAATCTACGCAACGACGCAGCGTTTCGGTACGGTGCTTGAAAATGTCGTGCTTGATGAAAACCGGGTTCCGGATTTCAACGATGGCTCCCTGACTGAAAACACCCGCTGCGCCTATCCCTTGGATTTCATTCCGAATGCATCCAAGACCGGCAAGGCAAGCCATCCGAAGAACATCATTATGCTGACGGCGGATGCTTTCGGCGTCATGCCGCCCATTGCCAAGCTGACCCCGGCACAGGCCATGTACCACTTCCTGTCCGGCTACACGGCAAAGGTCGCCGGTACGGAGCGCGGTGTAACGGAACCCGAAGCCACCTTCTCGACCTGCTTCGGTGCGCCGTTCATGCCGCGCCACCCCTCCGAATATGGCAATCTGCTGCGTCAGCTCATCGCCGAACATGGGGTGGACTGCTGGCTGGTGAACACCGGATGGACCGGCGGCGCCTATGGCACAGGCAAGCGCATGCCCATCAAGGCAACCCGCGCACTTCTGACCGCAGCACTCGACGGTTCGCTTAAAGGCGCCGAGTTCCGCACCGATCCGAAC
Organism: Phyllobacterium sp. NPDC097923; assembly: GCF_044760925.1. Lineage (NCBI taxonomy): Bacteria > Pseudomonadati > Pseudomonadota > Alphaproteobacteria > Hyphomicrobiales > Phyllobacteriaceae > Phyllobacterium > Phyllobacterium sp. NPDC097923. The sequence continues at coordinate 190,205 of NZ_JBIWBL010000002.1, forward strand.
TTCGGTTTTGCCGTGCCTGTGGCGGTTCCAGGCGTGGACGAAGCCATTCTCGATCCGCGCTCGACCTGGGCAGACAAGCAGGCCTATGACTTGCAGGCCAAGAAACTGGTTGACATGTTCGTCATCAATTTCGGCAAATTTGAAAGCCACGTCGATAGCGATATCCGCGCTGCGGCGCCGCACACGCCGGTTGCTGCCGAATAATCCAACGCCCATTGCGCAATCTAGGCCCCGCTGTTTACCTGCGGGGCCTTTTGCTTTTCCATGTCTGGAAAGAACCTTTCCGCCCGGAAAAGATTAGGGTACCAATCCCCCATGGACGAGAACCGCAACCAAATCAAAATCACCAACCGGATCTTCATTCATGAGGATGATCTGGAGGAGAGTTTTATTCGTTCGGCAGGTCCCGGCGGCCAGAACGTCAACAAGGTCTCAACCGCCGTGCAGCTGCGTTTTTTTGCGGCACGGGCTGGATTGCCCGAGGATGTACTGGCGCGGCTGCTGAAACTGGCCGGGCAGAGAGGCACCAAGGACGGCGATGTGCTTATCGAGGCCAGCCGCTTTCGCACGCAGGAGCGCAACCGGGAAGATGCGCGCGAGCGCATGGTCGCATTGATCGCCAAAGCGGCAGAACCGCCACCGCCGCCACGCAAGAAAACCAGGCCGACAAAAGGATCCGTCGAGCGCCGTCTCAAAGTAAAAGCAGGACGATCCGATGTGAAAAAGATGCGCGGACGGGTCAAAGGAGATTAGGGTCAGGAACAGAACGTGAGCGACTGTCGTTATTCTTTGCTTTTCAAGATCGATGGGGAATGTAACAACGCTATTCGTCGGTTTGAACAATCAACAAGGAGAGCCAGACATGGGACTATTCGATTTTGTTAAATCAGTCGGCAAGAAAGTCGGCATCGGCAATGACGAGCCACAGGCGGGCGATTTAAAGAAAGAGCTCGATTCGCACAATCTTGGAACGGACAAAGTTGACGTCGTCATCGAAGGTGACAAGGCTATCCTCAAGGGCAGCGTTACCAACCAGGAAATTCTGGAGAAGGCCATCATTGCCGTTGGCAATTCGCTGGGCATTTCCAAAGTCGACACGGGTGCGTTGACCGTTGACAACACAACCACCGGTTCTGTGGCCAAGGATCCCGTCTTCTACACGGTCAAGAGCGGCGACAATTTGTGGAAGATCGCGGAAGCGGTCTATGGCAAAGGCAAGGGCGTGAAGAACACTGCGATCTTCGAAGCCAACAAACCCATGCTGACCAGCCCGGACAAGATTTATCCCGGCCAGGTTCTGCGTATTCCGTCCATCGACTGATCGCGCCGGTTTCATGCAAAGACCCGGCTTGTCCATAAGTCCGGGTCTTTGCCTCCCTCCTGTCAGGTAATGTCATGCTCCAGCTTGCGCCCGGCATTCGCTACTTCCCGGACTATCTCGACCTGACCGAACAGGCGGCCCTTGTGGACGAAATCAGGTCCATCGTTGCCGAGGCCCCGCTTTATATTCCTGCCATGCCGAAAACCGGCAAGGAAATGAGCGTGCGGATGACCAATTGCGGCGCGCTCGGTTGGGTAACGGACAAGGAACGGGGTTACCGCTATCAGGCCGTTCACCCTGTCACGCAAAAGCCCTGGCCCGCCATTCCGTCACGCCTGCTGACCCTCTGGGAGAAGGTCGGAAACTACCCGCTGGCTCCGGAAGCCTGCCTCGTGAATTTTTACGCCGAAACGGCGAAGATGGGATTGCATCAGGATCGCGATGAGCAGAATTTCTCCGCCCCGGTTGTCTCCATATCCCTTGGAGACAGCTGCCTCTTCCGCTTCGGCGGCGTGCAACGCAGCGAGAAGACCCAATCCATCCGCTTGAAAAGCGGCGATGTCATCGTGCTGGGAGATGAAGGCCGGCTGGCCTTCCACGGTGTTGACCGGATCTATCCCGGCACGTCGACGCTGCTGAAAGCCCCGGGCCGGATCAACCTGACATTGCGGCGGGTCACAGCTTCCTGAGCGCCACTTCCTCGATGAGGTGATTGCCACCCTTGCGCAAGATCAGGTCAGCGCGCGGCCGGGTCGGCAGGATGTTTTCCTTCAGGTTCTTCAGATTGATGCTGGTCCAAAGGTTTTCGGCAATGGCGAGAGCCGAATCATCCGAGATCGTGGAATAGCGATGGAAGAAGGAGCTGGGATCCTTGAACGCGGTTTCGCGCAACCGCATGAAACGGTTGATGTACCATTTGTGGATCTGATTTTCGTCCGCGTCGATATAGATCGAGAAGTCGAAGAAATCCGAAACGAACGGCACCATCTTGCCGTCTTCCGGCAGGTCGCGGACCTGCAGCACATTGATACCTTCGAAAATCAGGATGTCGGGAGCATCAACGGTTTGGTATTTACCCTGCAGCACATCATAGGTCAGATGTGAGTAGAGCGGCGCATTGACATTGCGCTGACCGGCCTTGATCTGCGACAGAAAGCGCAAAAGCATGCCGACATCATAGCTTTCGGGAAAACCCTTGCGCTCCATCAGGCCCTTTGAGCGCAAAACCTCGTTCGGGTAGAGAAACCCGTCCGTTGTCACCAGATCGACCTTGGGGCTCGAGGGCCAGCGGGCAAGCAGTTCCTTCAGAATGCGGGCCGTCGTCGATTTTCCCACGGCAACGGATCCGGCAATGCCGATGATGAACGGCGTCTTGAAAGCGTCACCGGTGTTGAGGAACTGCCGCCGCTGATAGAACAACAGCTGGCTTGCCTCCACATGGGCCGACAAAAGCCGCGACAGCGAGAGGTAAATCCGGTTCACCTCGTCAAGATCGATGGGGTCGCCGAGCGACCGCAGGCGCTTGACCTCGTCATAGGTCAGCGTCATCGGTGTGTCGGCACGAAACTCCGCCCAGCGCTCCGCGCTGAAAAACCGGTAGGGTGAAAATTCGCTGGGTGCCAACTGATCCATGACGTCCCCATCCCTTTGCCGTTCAAACGCCTGTGATTTAAACATGGATGCGCTCAACCATGGCCACGGGCGGCTTTTTCTTCAAGTCCGGTCTGTGCCGTACGCCGTTCGAGCTCCGCCAGGACGTCATCAAGCCTGACGCCGGAAAGTCCAAGAACAACAAGAAGATGATAGAGCAAATCGGCGCTTTCCGAAACAACACCTTGCGTGTCGCCGGATACGGCGGCGATAACGGTTTCAACCGCCTCTTCGCCCAGCTTCTGGCTCGCCTTCCCGATGCCCTTGGCATAGAGGCTGGCGGTATAGGACTTGGTATCCGACGAGGCCGCGCGTTGCGCGACGATCCGTTCCAGATCCGCAAGAGTGAAGCTTGTCATCACGCAACTCCGGTGAATGGGCGAATGGGGTCAAGCCGCATCGGGATGCCGGCCGCGGCCATATGGGCTTTCGCCTCGCCAATCGTGTAGGTACCAAAATGGAAGATGGATGCGGCGAGCACGGCGGTGGCATGGCCTTCGAGAATGCCTTCGACCATGTGATCGAGATTGCCGACACCTCCAGACGCGATTACGGGCACGCGCACCGCATCGGCGACAGCCCGGGTCACCGGAATGTCGTAGCCGATCTTGGAACCATCGCGATCCATCGATGTCAGAAGGATTTCGCCGGCACCGAGATCGACCACCTTGCGGGCAAACTCAATCGCGTCGATGCCTGTTGCCTGCCGGCCGCCATGGGTGAAAATCTCCCAGCGATCGGTCTCACCCGGCTTCGATACTTTCTTGGCGTCAATTGCCACGACAATGCACTGGTTGCCGAACTTGTCCGCAGCCTCGGCGATGAATTCAGGGTTCTTCACCGCTGCGGTATTGATCGAGACCTTGTCCGCACCGGCAAGCAGCAGCTTGCGGATGTCGGCAACCGTGCGCACACCGCCGCCGACGGTCAGCGGCATGAAGCACTGTTCGGCCGTGCGCGCGACAACGTCAAAGATGGTTTCGCGGTTGTCGGACGAGGCCGTGATGTCGAGGAAGCAAAGCTCATCGGCACCGGCGGCGTCATAGGCCCTGGCCGCTTCGACGGGATCGCCGGCATCGATAAGATCGACAAAGTTCACGCCTTTGACGACACGTCCGTCCTTCACGTCGAGACAGGGAATAACACGGGCTTTAAGGGTCATGCGGCGCGCTCCCTGGCTTCCCGCAACACCGCCAGGGCCTCATGCGGATCGATGCGCCCATCATACAGAGCCCGGCCGGAAATGGCCCCTTCCAGCTTGCGGGCATCCGGCATGGTCATGCGGACGATATCGGCGATGGAAGCAAGACCGCCTGACGCAATCACCGGTATCGACACCGCTTCGGCCAGTTGCAGCGTCGATTCCCAGTTTATTCCAGCCAGGACACCATCGCGGTCAATATCGGTGTAGATGATTGCCGCGACCCCTGCCCCTTCGAATTTCCGCGCCAACTCGACAACACCCAGGGTGGAGGCTTCAGCCCAGCCCTCAACTGCCACCTTGCCGCCCTTGGCATCGATACCAACGGCCACCTTTCCGGGAAACCTCTTGCACGCTTCGATCACGAGCGCCGGGTCGCGCACCGCGACCGTCCCGAGAATGACGCGGGAGAGCCCCTTGGCCAGCCAGTTTTCGATGTGGTCCAGGGTGCGGATGCCGCCGCCGAGCTGAACGGGATTTTTCGTTGCCTTGAGAATGGATTCGACTGCCGCACCATTGACGGACTGGCCGGCGAAAGCGCCATTCAGATCAACCACGTGCAGCCATTCAAACCCTTGATCTTCAAAGGATTTTGCCTGCGCGGCCGGATCTTCGTTGTAAACGGTCGCCTGCTCCATATCACCGAGCTTCAGCCGCACGCACTGGCCATCTTTCAGATCAATCGCGGGAAACAAAATCATGGCTGCCACCTCAGAAAATTGGCGATGAGAGCGAGCCCAAGAGCCTGGCTCTTTTCCGGATGAAACTGCGTGCCAGCCATATTGTCATTGGCAACGGCGGCCGTTACAGGCCCGCCGTAATCGGTCACTGCCAGTACATCATTCTCGATTTCAGCGTCGAGAAAATAGGAATGCACGAAATAGGCATGCAGCCCATCCGAGCCGGTCTTGATTCCGTCAAACAGCGGGTGCGGCCTGGTGAGCCGAAGGGTGTTCCAGCCGATCTGCGGAATTTTCAGCGTAGGATCGGACGGGACCATTTCGCGGACATCGCCCTTGATCCAGTCGAAACCGGTAGAGACGGTCTTTTCCAGCCCGCGCGACGACATGAGCTGCATGCCGACGCAAATGCCGAGAAACGGTCGTGCCTTCTCCACCGCAACCTCATGGATCGCTTCAGGCATGCCCGGCACCGCATGCAGCCCGCGGCGGCAATCCGCATAGGCGCCAACCCCCGGTAAGACAATGCGATCGGCGGTACGGACCCGTTCGGCGTCGGCGGTCAAATCGATGGTGGCAGCGATACCGCTTTCCCGCGCCGCCCGTTCAAACGCTTTCGTGGCAGAGCGGAGATTGCCCGACCCGTAATCTATGATGGCAACACGCATGGTCAACGATCTCCCCGGTAGCCGACAAGCCCAAGCATGCCACCGACAACCGGCTTTCCCGGCGCGGGGGCGGGTGAAGACACAGCTAGATCGATTGCCGGCAGAACCGGCTCAGGGTCTGCCGCGAACGCCTCTCCATGGAAATAGGCCGTCTCGGCATCGGCAGCAGAGCGCGCATCGACGATCGCAGCCTGATCAAAACCGCGCCGTTCAAGGGCCTTTATCCGCCAATTGCTGGCTTCGAATGCCACCAGCAAGGCAAGCAGCGCTGCGACGATTTCCGCCAGGTTGCCGTGCCCCGTATAGGAACCGACAATGGAGATGGCTGCAACAGCCGCAAACACCAGCGCAGCTTCGAACCACAGGCGATTGAACAACAGCCAGGGGACCGGTAGAAAGAAAGCAACTATCGAAAAACCATCCCGGATGAAGACGGTCTTGTCATCTTGCCGCTGGTTGTCCTGCAACGGCGGTACCAAAGCAATGTAACTGGTCATATCCCAGCCCTTCTTCTCAGCCGTTCAACGAACCCTTGGTTGAAGGGATGACGCCCTTCTGGCGCGGGTCCGCCTCGATAGCCGTGCGCAGGGTGCGCGCGACCGCCTTGAAACAGGTTTCGGCGATATGGTGGTTGTTGGCACCATAGAGATTGGACACATGCAATGTGATACCCGCGTTCTGCGCCAGCGCCTGGAAAAATTCGCGCACCAGCTCCGTATCGAATGTGCCGATCTTCGGAGCGGAAAACTGCACCTGCCAGACCAGGAAAGGGCGGCCGGAGACGTCTAATGCCGCGCGCGTCAGTGTTTCGTCCATGGCAAGGTCGAGCGAAGCATAGCGATTGATACCGCGCCGGTCGCCAAGCGCCCTGGCAATCGCCTGGCCGATGGCAATGCCAGTATCTTCAACCGTGTGGTGATCATCGATATGCAGATCGCCCTTGGCCTTGATGTCCATGTCGATCAGCGAATGGCGGGACAGCTGTTCCAGCATATGGTCGAAAAAACCCACTCCGGTGGAAATGTCAAACGAGCCCGTTCCATCCAGATCGACCGAAACGGCAATACTGGTTTCCTTGGTGGTCCGCTCTACTTTTGCAGTCCGCATGCTGGCACTGGTCATCCCTGTTTCCCGTCGTCTGGGTTTCGCAAAAACGGCATTAATGCTGGCCTTCTAGATCAGGATTGACGAATCTCCAAATGCTTTGATGGCGCAGGTTCAACTCCAGATTTGCAATTCCAGAGCGGCATCATACATAAGTTGCACAGAAGGGGTTCGATCTGCTGCCATTTGGGGCATAGTCGGACCTGCTTGAAGGAGAATCGAATGCAAGAACACAACCCCTCCACCATGTATGGCACCACGATCGTCACGGTCCGCAAGGGCGGCAAAGTGGTCATCGCAGGCGACGGCCAGGTCAGCCTTGGCAATACGGTCATGAAAGGCAATGCGCGCAAAGTGCGCCGTATCGGCAAAGGCAATGTCATTGCCGGATTTGCCGGCGCCACCGCCGATGCCTTCACCCTGCTCGAACGGCTTGAAAGCAAGCTGGAACAGTATCCCGACCAGCTGATGCGCGCCTGCGTCGAGCTTGCCAAGGACTGGCGCACCGATCGTTATCTGCGCCGCCTCGAAGCGATGATGCTGGTGGCCGACAAATCCATCACGCTTGCGCTGACCGGCAATGGCGACGTGCTTGAACCGGAGCACGGTATCATGGCCATCGGCTCGGGCGGCAACTATGCCCTGGCAGCCGCGCGTGCGCTTGTCGACACCGACAAGACCGCCGAAGAGATTGCCCGTAAGGCCATGGAGATAGCCGCCGATATCTGCATCTTCACCAATACGAGTGTAACGCTCGAGACGATCGATGCCGAGTGAGCCATCCTACCGCTTCAGGCCGTTGGAGCCGGCCGATCTGGATCTGATTTCAGGTTGGCTGGCTGAGCCGCACGTGGCGCAATGGTGGGGCAATGATCCCAAGGAAGAGTTCAACGCCATTGCGGCGCATATGGACAGCATATCCGTCGAGCCGTTCATCATCATGCTGGATGAACGGCCTATCGGCTACCTGCAAACCTACGATCCGCATTTGGAAGATGATCATCCCTATCAGGATCAGCCAACAGGCACGCTGGGCCTTGATCAGTTCATCGGCGAACCGGATCTGCTCAATGCAGGACATGGGTCGCGCCTGATCGACGAGTTTGTTTCCCTGCTCTTCGAAGAAGGTGTGCCGCGCGTGATCCTCGATCCGGACCCGGCCAATGCGCGCGCGATCAAAGCCTATACCAAGGCGGGTTTTATCCCTTTCGATACCCGCACATCCATTTACGGCCCTGCCCTGATGATGGCACGGGACAATCCAGATGAAATGAGACCATGATGACAACCTTTTCTCCCCGCGAAATCGTCTCTGAACTCGACCGGTTCATTATCGGCCAGAAGGACGCAAAACGTGCCGTCGCCATTGCCCTGCGCAACCGCTGGCGCCGCCAGCAGCTTGAAGGGCAGATGCGCGAAGAAGTCATGCCCAAGAACATTCTGATGATCGGACCCACCGGCGTCGGCAAGACGGAAATCTCCCGTCGCCTCGCCCGTCTGGCCGGGGCGCCGTTCATTAAGGTGGAAGCCACCAAATTCACCGAGGTCGGTTATGTCGGCCGCGACGTTGAACAGATCATCCGCGATCTCGTTGAGGTTGCCATTGGCCTCGTTCGCGAAAAGAAGCGCGAAGATGTCAAGGCGAAAGCCCACCTCAATGCGGAAGAACGTGTTCTCGATGCCCTCGTCGGCAAGACGGCCAGCCCGGCAACCCGGGATTCGTTCCGCAAGAAACTGCGCGATGGTCTGATCGATGACAAGGAAATCGAAGTCGAAGTGGCTGACACCGGTTCGGGCATGCCCAATTTCGAACTGCCGGGCATGCCAGGCGCCAATATCGGCGTGCTCAATTTGAGCGACATGCTGGGCAAGGCCATGGGCGGACGCACCAAGACCATCAAGACAACGGTCAAGGAATCCTACGGCGTTCTGATCAATGACGAGTCCGACAAGCTGCTTGATCAGGATCAGATCACGCAGGAAGCACTGCGTTCGGCGGAAAATGACGGCATCGTCTTCCTCGACGAGATCGACAAGATCGCCGCCCGTGATGGCGGCATGGGTGCCGGCGTGTCGCGCGAAGGCGTGCAGCGCGATCTGCTGCCGCTCGTCGAAGGCACAACCGTTGCAACAAAATACGGTCCGATCAAAACCGACCATATCTTGTTCATCGCATCCGGCGCCTTCCACGTGTCCAAGCCATCCGACCTTCTGCCGGAATTACAGGGCCGCCTGCCGATCCGCGTGGAACTGAGCGCCCTGACACGCGATGACATGCGCCGGATCCTCACCGAGCCGGAAGCCAGTCTGCTCAAGCAGTACATCGCCCTTCTGGCAACGGAAGAGGTGAAGCTTGATATCACCGACGATGCGATCGACGCACTGGCCGATATCGCCGTTGATCTCAATTCAACGGTCGAGAACATCGGCGCACGCCGCCTGCAGACGGTCATGGAGCGCGTGCTCGACGACATCTCGTTCAACGCCCCTGATAAGGCTGGCGCCGAATATACCATCGACGCCAAGTATGTACGTGAAACGGTCGGCGATCTCGCCAAGAACAGCGACCTGTCGCGGTTCATCCTCTGACCGTGTGACAGATAAGCATCGCTCCGGGCTTATTTACCGATGCCCCCTCGACTTCCGAGGGGGCATTTTTTATTTTCGCGCACCTCCGGCTGGAACCTGTTAAGGGAGGTTGTGCTTAAGCATCTCCCCGGGCGGGCCACCGTTCATCTGACTCGATCGAAATTCTGGGCTGACAATGAAACGACATCTGATCCTTTTCGCGACCACCTGCCTTCTTTCACTGTCCGCCGCCCTTCACCCAGCCTCGGCGGTAACCGTCGTGCCTGAAGGCAATCGCAATGCGACCCAGCCCAATATTCCCGTCGCCTCGATCAAGCGGACGGGCGAGCTGAATACAACGCATGAAGCGAAGTATCAGAAAATCTACAACCTGCTGAAATCGGACCCGAAGCTGCGTTCGAAGATATCGAGCGTTGCCAGGACCTATGGCATCGATCCGGTTCATATCGTTGGCGCCCTTGTCGGCGAACACACCTATAATGTCGATGCTTACGACCGTCTCCAGACCTACTACGTCAAGGCTATTTCCTATGTAAAGCAAGGGCTTAGCTTTGATTATCAGGGTGAAAGCATTGGCGACTTCATCAAGCGCCCGCAATTTTCCTCCTGCGCGCAGTACAAGGACAGCCTGCGTCTGTGGACCTGCCGCGAAGGTGTGTGGGAAGCGGACTTCCGTGGCAAGACGGTGGGCGGCAAACGCTTTCCCGACAACCGGTTCGCTGCGGTGTTCTTCCAGCCCTTCTATGCCGGCCAGACCTTTGGCCTTGGCCAGCTTAGCCCATTGACGGCACTGCAGATGACGGACATGGTCAATCGCTATTCGGGTTTGCCGAAGCTGGATGCGGACCGTGCCACGGATGTCTACAAGACAATCATGGACCCGGACTTCACCCTTCCCTACATGGCGGCGACCATCAGGGAATCCATCGATGTCTACCGGCGGGTGGCGGATTTCGATATTTCAAAAAATCCGGGAATCACCGCGACGCTCTACAATACGGGCGGCGCCGATGCGCGCGCGCGGGCTCTGGCCAAGACCAATGCAGGCCGTGCCGCGGCCGGACAGCCGCCGCAACTTCCCGAAGAAAACTACTATGGCTGGCTCGTCAACAACAAGCTCGATCAGTTGAAAGCCCTGTTTTAAGGGTCAACGCCGCCGCTTGCCGGCGGATCGCTTTATCTCGCCAATCAGGGATTGAACGACATCCGCCTTGAGGTCGCGAATATGCGCCGCAACCAGGTTGGCCAATTCCGTCGATGCTGGCGGCAGGCCGGCGGTGTCAATCGTGATGCGCGGATGCGAGATCATGGCCAGCCGCTGCAATTCCTCGGCCTCGTCCCAGATGATGTTGAAATACTGGATGATGCGCTGCAGCTTGTCCCATGTCGGCTGTCCGCGCCTTCCGTGCTCCAGCGCCGAGAGATAGGCAGCCGAAACCCCGATGGCCTTCGCCATTTCTTTCTGGGAGATGCCGCGCTCATCCCTAAGCTGGCGCAGCTTTTCACCGAACGGCGTCATGGCACCTCCGGCAACCGGCGCATGCGGACATAGATGGCGCCCGTCCCGCCATGATTGCGGGCCGCATCTTCATAGCCATTGACCAGCACGCGGAACGGCGGCGTGGTGAACCAGAGCGGAACCGCCTGACGCAGGACCCCATCGCTTCCCATGGACGATCCCTTGCCGGTGATGACAAGCACGTGGCGCAGCTCGCGCTGGTGTGCGCGGCGGAGGAAGCCGAGAAGCAGGCCATAGGCCTCGCTTTGCGTCAATCCGTGCAAATCGATCCGGCCTTCGATGACCACCCGTCCGCGCGATATCTTCTTGTGGGTCGGACGGTCGATCGGATGCAGCCGATGCGCAGGTATCGCCGGTTTTGCCGGAGCCGGCGCTGGCATTGCCTTCGATTTGATCTTTTCGGGTGCCGATGGCGTAACTGCTGGCTGATCCTGCACCGCATCGAGCAGAAATTCCATCTTGTCCTTCCCCTTCAGGGGTCGGGTGGATTTTGCGACTTTCTCCCAGAGAATCCGGTCTTCAATGTTGGTGAACTCGTCCCTGGACCGCTTCATGCCCGATCCGCCAACAATGACCGGGGTACAAGCGCATAAAAAATGGCGTCATGGCGAATGCCGCCCGCAATGTCGCCTGCCGCGTCGCCGGACCCGGCAAAAAGGTCACCGCGCGCCGGCCCTACGATGGCGGACCCGGTATCCTGCGCAATCATCAGCCGCGCAAACCCCTCTCCCCCGAAGGCCTGCAAGGCAGGTACCGAGATATAGAAGGGCGTACCGAAGGTATGCAGCAGCCGGTCGACAGCAAGGGAACGTCCGCCCGTCAGCGGCACCTTGGCAGCCGCAATCGGCCCCAGCGCGGCATCGTCGACCGCCGCTTCGCGAAAGAAAATATAGGATTGGTTGTTCCACAACAGGCTTTGAACCTGATCAGGATTGTCGGCGAGCCATGCGCGAATAGCCTGCATCGACATTTTATCCAGCGGGATTTCACCGCGATCCAAGAGGATTTTTCCGACGCCGGTAAATCGGTGGCCGGTCTTCGCCGCGTAGGTGATGCGGCGCAGGCGACCGTCGGTCATCTTCAACCTGGCGGCGCCCTGAACATGAATGAAGAAGGCATCGACCGGACTTTCGACAAAGGCTATTTCCAGATTTTGCCCGTCGAGTGCGCCGCTCTCAATGGCAGCACGGTCAAAATACTCGGCAAGCCCTATCGGGGTTTGCCGTGCGAAAGCGAAATAGGGATCAAAACCCGCAGGCCGATTGCTGTCGTCCACATCCACCAGATCATTCGGGCGGCTGAGAAAGGGAACCGTGTAGCGTTCCGTTCGAACCGGAGAAGCAACCACCTCGGGTTCATAGAAACCCGTGACAAAACCATGTCCCGTCTCGGGATTTTCCAGGCGTGCCGGCCGGAACCATTTTTCAAAAAACCGCCGTGCCTCTTCGTCACTTTCGACCAATGTTTCACGTGAATCAGCGAAAACAGGCGCGAGGGCCTCAAAAGTGATGCCCAGAGATCCGCTTTTATAGGGCTTTTCCAGAACCCTGCGGGCAGAACGCACAAAAGCTTGAAACGCTTCAAGCTGGTTGTCGTTCTCCCAACCGGGGCAATCGGTGAATGCCACCGGTTTGAAGAGAGGGGAAAGCATGGTCTGGCGCTCGCGACAGGAGAATCAATCTTCGGCTTCGGTCGCGACGAGTTTCCAGTTCGGATCCTTCGAGCGGGTATCCCGCGCATAGGTCCAGACATCCTTGACTTCAGCCACCGCTTCCTTGTCGCCGTCGATCACGTTGCCGTCCTTGTCCAGGGTTGCCGAAATCAGCTCGCTGACGACGCGCACTGTCACGTGCGCTTCCGTGCCCTTCATTTCAGCGCCGGTAATGTCGGCCTTGTTGATGCCGACGAACGAGGATTGCACCTTTTCGCCGCGCGATTCACGATCGGCGATGGCTGAAACGAAACCATCAAATACTTCGCGGGACAGGAGCGATTTGAGCGTCTTGCGATCACCATCGGCAAAGGACATGACGATCATCTCATAGGCCATCTTCGAGCCTTCAAGAAACTTCGCCGGATCGAATGCCGGATCGGCGTTCTGGATGGTGCGAAGGCCTTCGTTCAGCGGCGTACCGGGTTTCGCCAGCGCATCCACCTTTTCAAACTGGTTTTCCTTCGGCTCGCCGCGCCGCGGCAGCGACACGACATTATCGCCGGGTTTGGCCTTGTCTTCGACCTCGGCTGTGCGCGATGATGCATACGGATTGAATGGCGGACGCTCGTTGCCGGTGCGGCGACCAAGGACCTTGCGCAGCTGCAAAAAGATCACCACTGCTGCCACGAAGAAGAAAATCGTTCCGAAGTCCAGATATTCCATGTCGCCTGCCATTCATCCCTAAATTCAGTCGGCCGTTCATTGTACAGCCATTGCGCTTTTGTCGAATTACCAAAACATATAGATTGCTGAAGGCAATCATACAAATGCTCATGTTCATACCTATATAGGCATGAAATTGACGCCGGGTATGGATTATAACCGGATATGTCCTTCGAAAGGTAAATTAGTTGCGATCCTCTCTTGTGCCCCTGTTCCTGCTTGCACTGCCATTTCTTGAAATTGCCGGCTTCATTGTGGTTGGCAGCAAGATCGGTGTTCTGGCAACGCTCGGCCTGATCATCCTGTCGATGTTCCTCGGTGTTTTTCTGTTGCGCCTGCAGGGATTTGGCATCCTGCAGAAAATCCGTTCGGAAACCGCCGCCGGCCGGACGCCGAGCCGCGAACTTGTGCACGGCGTCATGCTGTTCTTTGCCGCGTTCCTGTTGATCGTTCCTGGCTTCATCACGAACATTATCGGCCTGCTTTTGTTCATACCCGCCGTCCGCGATATTGGCTGGCGTTTTGTCCGGAGCCGCGTGGTCGTGGTCAATCCTGCAGCAACGGGCCATTCCCGGCCCGTTCGCTCCGCTGATCGTGTCATTGAACTTGACCCGGAAGATTATTCCAGGAAATCCGACCCCCACTCGCCATGGAGCCCGAAAGAATAGCGTGCGTGCATGAGGATGGTTCGTCCCGGCTTGCCTCGCTGGGGCTCTCATGCTAGCCAGCCATCATTCATTCGATAACCGCCGAAGCGGACGCAACGAGAGAAGGTTTCCAGACAATGGCTCAAAAGCCTGATGAAAATGCCGAAAACGGCAATGAAGCGACCAATGGCAATGGGAGCGTCCAGCAGCAGACACTGAACATTCTTGCTCAGTACGTGAAGGATTTGTCCTTCGAAAGCCCAGGCGCGCCTCTGTCGCTGCGCCCGCGGGACAAGGCTCCCGGCATCAGCATCAATGTGAATGTCAACGCCAATCCGATTGCCGAGAACGATTTCGATGTCGTTCTGACCCTCACGGCCCGTGCCGGTGAAGGCAAGGAAGTCCTGTTCAACGCGGAACTCGTCTATGGCGGCGTTTTCCGTCTGGAAGGCTTCCCGCAGGAACATCTCCTGCCGCTGCTTTTCATCGAATGCCCGCGCCTGCTCTTCCCGTTCGCACGTCAGATCATTGCGGAAGCAACCCGCAATGGCGGTTTCCCGCCGCTGATGATCGACCCGATCGACTTTGCGCAGATGTTCCAGCAGCGCATGGCTGAAGAACAAGCCAAGTCGATGGTCAGCTAAGCCAACGGTTCTACAAGATAACAAAAACCCGGGTTCGACCCGGGTTTTTTTGTTGCCGCGATTTTTACCGTGCTGCTATCCGTTCGTTCCAGATCGCTTTCTCGCCAATCTTCTCGACCAGCTTGTCGTGCGCCTGCTTTTCCGAATCGGTGAGGCGGGATGGCAGCGGTACCGCGCGGCGCGCAATGACAACAACCGTTTCCGTATCGGCGGATTGCTTGTTGTCGGACTGTTCGGCAACGGTCAGGCCGAGGGCCGCCTGTTTTCCGCCGATCAGTTCGATATATACTTCTGCCAGCAACTGCGAATCGAGCAACGCGCCGTGCATCGTGCGGTGACTGTTGTCGATGCCGTAACGACGGCACAGGGCATCCAGGGAATTTGGGCCCATCGGATGTTTGCGGCGCGCGAGTGCCAGCGTATCGATAACCCGGTCATTGCTGATGGGGGGGTGCCCCAGGCGGTTCAGCTCGGCATTGATGAAGCCCATATCGAATGTGGCGTTGTGGGCGATCAGCTTCGCCCCGTCGATGAATTCGAGAAAACCGTCGACGATGCCGGCAAAGACCGGCTCATCCTTCAGGCGGTCATTGCTGATGCCGTGAACGGCCAGCGCATCCGGGTGGACCTGTTTGCCATCCGGATTGATGAAAACATGAAATGTGTTGCCAGTCGGGAAACGATTGACCAGTTCCACACCGCCAATTTCGATGATGCGATCATCCAGCCGGTCGAGCCCTGTTGTTTCCGTATCGAATATGATCTCGCGCATGGAATCGTCCTTTGACCCAAATTTCATGAATTGACCGGCCAGCGCAAGGCCGGAGCAGCGGTTTCCCCGCTTTCCGCCTGTCAGGAATCCGTGAGAATCCGGATTATCTCGTTGATCTCGGCCCGCGTCGCATCGAATGTCTGGTCCGTGTTGACGATAAAATCGGCACGGGCGCGTTTCTCGGCGTCGGGAGTCTGGCGCTCAAGAATTGCTTCGAGTTTTTCGGGAGTCATGTCGGCCCTGGCCAATACCCGCCTTTTCTGCACCTCTGCCGGTGCGCTGACAACAAGGATCTTATCCACCCGCTTATCGCCACCGGTCTCGAACAGCAGCGGAATATCGATCACGGCAAGCTTCGCACCTTGGGATTGAGCGCTATCGCGGAAAGCGTTCTCTTCGGAACGAACCATGGGGTGGATAATCGATTCAAGCTTCCGAAGTGCCTTGGGATTGCCAATGACCGCCGCCGAGAGCCTGGCGCGATCCACCACGCCGTTTTCCGTCGTTCCGGGAAAAGCTGCTTCAATCAAAGGAGCTGCCGCGCCGGAATATAGTCGGTGAACCGTTTCATCGGCGGAATAGACCGGAACGCCCGCATCCATGAACATTTGCGCGGCTGTCGATTTACCCATGCCGATCGATCCGGTGAGACCCAGCACGATCATTTTGCTTTCCCTGCCGCCATATCGGCCAGAATGAGGTTTCGCAGCTCTGCCGTTACATCCGGCCGTTTGCCGAACCAGTGCTCAAAGCCCGGTACGGCCTGGTGCAGCAACATGCCCAGTCCATCGGCGGTTTCGAGACCGCGCAAGCGCGCTGCGCGCAAAAGCGGCGTTTCCAACGGCACATAGACAATGTCGGTCACCAGCGCATCCGAATCAGCCTCGGTCAGGTCTATCACCATCTCGTCTTTACCCGACATGCCGAGCGATGTGGTGTTTACAACCAGTGACGCGCCCTTCAGCAATTCCGGCACGGCGTCCCACCCATGGGCACCCCCGGAAATTCCAAACCGGTCTGCCAGTTCCTGGGCCCGCTCCATGGTTCGATTGACGATCCTGATGTCGGTGAAACCGCGCTGCTTCAACGCAAAGATCACCGCCCGGCTTGCCCCGCCCGCACCCAGCACCAAAGCGTTCTTGCGCTCACTCCAGCCGGGGCTTAGCGAATCCAGATTTGCCAAGAACCCGTAAGCATCCGTATTGCCACCATGCAGAATGCTATTTTCGAACCAGAGCGTGTTCACCGCTCCGATTTCTTCGGCGGCAGAATCGCGCTTCCCGCACAGGGAAAAAGCCACTTCCTTATGCGGGATGGTGACGTTGCCGCCGACAAACCCATTGTCATGCAATGTGCTGATAAAGGCCGCAAACGCGTCTGGTGCAACCTCGACCGCCCGATAGGAGCCGTCCAATCCGAATTGCCTGAGCCAGTAACCGTGGATGAGCGGCGAGCGTGAATGACGGATTGGATAACCCGTTACGAAAGCGCTGGGATGATCAGCCATCGATCGCACCCTCCCGGCGCAGTTCATTCAGCAACGGCAACAGTGGGAGGCCGACAATGGTAAAATAATCCCCATCCACCTTCTCGAACAGCTGCACGCCTTCGCCTTCATACTGGTAGGCGCCAACACTTTGCAGCGCGACGGTTCCAACCCGTGCCAGGTGCCGTCCAATGAAAGCCGGATCGAGATCGCGCAATGTCATGCGCGCCACCGAAACGTGCCGCCACAGCGTCTGCCCGCTCTTGACCAGAACAATCGCGCTGTTCAGGTGATGAGTCCTACCGGAAAGCCTGAGCAGTTGCCTGCGCGCGGCCTCCATATCGGCAGGCTTGTGCAAAACCTCGTCGCCCAAGGACAGGGTTTGATCCGAACCGATCACCAATGCGTCCGGGTTACGCTCACTGACATCAAGCGCCTTTGCTTCAGCCAGAACAAGCGCGATGTCCTCCGTCGTTGCTCCGCTCTTATAGAGAGGCGCTTCCACCGCCCGCTCATCGATATTGGCCGACTGTGCGGTAAAAGCGATGCCGGCGTTTTTCAGGAGCGTCGCGCGGAATGGACTTTTGGAAGCAAGAATAATCTGCATTTGTCTTCTTCTCTGATTAATAATGCGGCTATCGCCCTTGGGAACGCAGGGCGAGAACCGCCGCCGCCGTTTCTTCAATAGAGCGGCGTGAGACGTCTATCATAGGCCAATTATAGCGATGGCAAATCTGCCGCGCATAGGAAAGCTCTTCAATAATATTGGCCCGGTCAAGATAGTGATCCGTGTCAAAGCCCGGGGTTGCCCCGAGAATGCGATGCTGGCGCACCTGTGAGATCCGCTCTGCCGAGGCAATCAGGCCAACAATCAGCGGCCGTTCTGCATTGATAATCACATCGGCAATGGGCACACCGGGAACGATGGGCACATTGGCGGTCTTGATGCCGCGATTGGCGAGATAAATGCTTGTCGGGGTTTTCGACGTCCGTGAAATGCCGATCAGAATGACATCGGCTTCTTCGATGTCGAGCGGCAGCTGGCCGTCATCATGCTCCATGGTAAAATTCAGCGCATCGATGCGGCGGAAATATTCCGCATTGAGCACATGCTGCGCCCCAACCCGCCTTCCCGCCGGAGCACCGAGATAGGACTGGAATATGCTGAGGACCGGTTCAAGAACGGACACGCAGGGAACGCCAATCGTCGCGCAGCTTTCATCGATCATTGCCGCCAGCCGTTTATCCACGATGGTGTAAAGGACAATGCCAGGTTCTGCATCGATACCTTCAAGCACCTTTTTGATCTGCTTTTCCGTGCGAATGAGCGGATAGACGTGTTCAATGGCGCGCGCATGCACATATTGCGCCGCGGCTGCGCGACCCGCCGCCAGGAGAGTCTCTCCGGTCGCATCAGAAATCATGTGAAGATGGAAGTAGTTGACTGGCTTTGTCACAGAAAACTCGACTCCCTGTTGATGACTGGGGAGAATTCTCCCGGTTTTGAACAAGCAATGGCAGCCATGTGAATCATTGGCAAGTCATCCACAGCGAGCCCACTTGTGGATGACTCTTCCGGGCATAGCTGCGATCTGGGGATTGTTGCGACTCTTCGTCCGTTGTTCCCCGCACTCCCACATGGATATCCACAGATTGATATTATTCAACACACTGATAATGAACGGTATTTTACTTTATTACCGTTTTTTCTGAAATTTGCTTTATGGTTTTCCCTGTTTCGCATTGCTCCAGTTGCCTGTGGGAAAAAGTTGGCAATCTGGTAATTCCCGATACAAACAGACTCTAAGAATCAGAAAATCAGAAAATATCCAATTTTCTTTTTTGTAAGACAAAGCTGGAGAGAGACGGAATGGTCCGCAAAGTGATGAAAGTCCTTAGAGGCGAGACAGTTTTTCCGCCTCCCATCTGGATGATGCGCCAGGCTGGACGCTATCTTCCTGAATACCGGGAGGTCAGGAAGAACGCCGGAAGTTTTCTGGATCTCTGCTATTCGCCCGATCTCGCCGTCGAAGTGACGCTGCAGCCGATCCGCCGTTTCGGATTTGATGCGGCAATCCTGTTTTCGGACATTCTTGTCGTGCCGCATGCGCTTGGCCGTGATCTGCGCTTTGAAGAGGGCAGAGGCCCTTTGATGACGCCGATTGATGCGGATGGCATTTTCTGGCTTGAACCCAATGGGGCTGTGGAACGCCTGGAGCCCGTCTACGAGACTGTTCGGCTGCTTCGGCATCAACTGCCACAGGAAACCACCCTGCTTGGCTTCTGTGGCGCTCCATGGACTGTGGCGACCTATATGATAGCCGGTCATGGAACACCGGACCAGGCGCCGGCCCGCCTCTTCGCCTACCGCTATCCGGATGCCTTCCAGAAACTGCTGGACGAACTCGCCGATGTCTCAGCGGAGTATCTGATCCGCCAGATCGATGCCGGTGCTGATGCGGTACAGATTTTTGATTCCTGGTCTGGTGTTCTCGATGAAGCCTGCTTCGAGCAGTTCTGTATCGCTCCCGTGGCCAGGATCGTTAAAAAGGTGCGTGCATCCCACCCGGATGTCCCGATCATCGGTTTTCCCAAGGGTGCTGGTGCGCTTTATGTGAACTATCGCGAGCGCACCGGGGTGACAGCCTTGGGCCTCGACTGGACGGTGCCGCTGTCGCTGGCGTCTTCACTTCAAGGAGGCGGGGCAATTCAGGGCAATCTTGATCCCTTGCGTGTTGTAGCCGGCGGCCGGGCGCTGGATGAAGGCGTGGATGCCATTCTTGACGGTCTGGGTCATGGCCCGCTGATCTTCAATCTTGGCCATGGCATCACCCCCGATGCCCCCGTCTCCCATGTGGAACAGATGGTTGCACGCGTCCGGCAGGCAAGAGCCAGGAACTGATGCACTGAAAACCGGGGATTTATTATGAGCAGCAACGAGATGCCGGTCCAAAATTCAAACAAGACAGCATCGATGGCAAAGGCAATCGGTGTCGTTTTTGCGTTGGTTGTTGTGACGCTGGTTTATCTCTATCCCGACAATGCCTATCTCTGGGTGAAGGCATTGCATGTGATTGCCGTCATTTCCTGGATGGCCGGAATGCTCTATCTACCGCGGCTGTTCATCTATCATTGTGCCGCCGAAAAAGGGTCCGTCCAATCGGAAACGTTCAAGGTGATGGAGCGCCGGTTGCTCAAGGCCATCATCAATCCGGCTATGATGGTGACATGGGCCGCCGGGCTTTGGCTCGCGTGGCGAACGGTTGCCTATATGGACGGTTGGTTTCATGTGAAATTCCTGGCCGTCCTGATCCTTTCCGGCATTCACGGTTACTTTTCCAAGGCTGTCCGCATGTTCGCCGAGGATAGAAACGCAAAGCCTGCCCGTTTCTGGCGGATGATGAATGAAGTGCCGACGGTTCTGATGATCATTATCGTGATCATGGTCATCATAAAGCCATTTTGACTCATCATTTTATTTTCTGCCTGATATCAATACCACTCATGAAACCCCTTGCCCTTGCAGTCATGATTGGCTAGATAGGGGCTCTTCTCTGGAAATACCGCCATAGCGATCTTCAGCCATTCATACATGGCACTGCATTCCGGCATCGTCATTTCCCTTCCCCATTTCAAACCTATAAGATTAAGAGTTCCGCACACATGCAGGAAATGAAACTACAAGAACTCAAGAACAAGACGCCGGTTGATCTTCTGGCGTTTGCTGAAACACTGGAAGTCGAAAACGCCAGTGTCATGCGCAAACAGGAACTGATGTTTGCGATCTTGAAGAAACTGGCCTCCCAGGATGTCGAAATTATCGGCGAAGGCGTGGTCGAGATATTGCAGGATGGCTTCGGCTTCATGCGTTCTGCCAATGCAAACTATCTCCCAGGCCCCGACGACATCTATATCTCCCCATCGCAGATCCGGCGGTTTTCGCTGAAAACCGGTGATACCGTCGAAGGTCCGATCCGTGGGCCCAAGGAAGGTGAGCGCTATTTCGCCCTTCTCAAGGTCAACACCATCAACTTCGAAGACCCGGAAAAAATCCGTCACAAGATCCACTTCGACAATCTGACACCGCTCTATCCGAATGAGCGTTTCAAGATGGAGCTGGAAAATCCAACCACCAAGGATTTGTCGGCCCGCGTTATCGATCTGGTGGCACCCCTCGGTAAAGGCCAGCGCGGTCTCATCGTCGCTCCGCCCCGTACCGGTAAAACCGTTCTCCTCCAGAACATTGCCCATTCCATCACTGCCAATCATCCCGAATGCTATCTGATCGTTCTTCTGATCGATGAACGTCCGGAAGAAGTCACGGATATGCAGCGTTCCGTGAAGGGCGAAGTGGTCTCTTCCACGTTTGACGAACCGGCGTCCCGCCACGTTCAGGTGGCTGAAATGGTCATCGAGAAGGCGAAGCGCCTGGTTGAACATGGCCGCGATGTGGTCATCCTGCTCGATTCCATTACGCGCCTTGGCCGCGCCTACAACACCGTGGTGCCATCATCCGGCAAGGTTCTGACCGGTGGTGTCGACGCCAACGCGCTTCAGCGCCCCAAGCGTTTCTTCGGTGCGGCACGTAATATCGAGGAAGGCGGATCACTGACGATCATTGCGACGGCGCTTATCGATACGGGCAGCCGCATGGACGAAGTTATCTTTGAAGAATTCAAGGGTACGGGCAATTCGGAAATCGTGCTCGACCGTAAGGTTGCCGACAAGCGCATCTTCCCGTCCATGGATATTCTGAAATCCGGCACGCGCAAGGAAGACCTGCTGGTCCCGCGTCAGGATCTGCAGAAGATCTTTGTCCTGCGCCGTATTCTGGCCCCGATGGGCACGACAGATGCGATCGAGTTCCTCATCGACAAGCTGAAGCAGACCAAGACCAATGGCGAATTCTTCGATTCGATGAATACGTAACAGTCCTAGGATTGCGGTTTGAGTAGCGCTGCCAGCGCCTCGGCCGTTTCCACAGGCGCCAGACACACCAACCCGCGGCAGAGATAGGCCGCGGGTTTTTTTATAGTGATTGCTCCGCTGCCGGGCACCAGTTCGATTGTGGTGTTTTCTCCAAAATCCATCCAGATATCGGTACGGCGCGGGTCTGGATAATCGTTTGCAAGCTGCAGGAGCGGATGGCCTTTGTCCGCAGTGACCAGGACGAGCTTCATCGGTTCCAGCAGCAGGCTGGCGCTATTGAGAACACCAGCCTGGCCATAGCGCTGTTCAAGCACACGACCGAGCGCGTTTTCAGCAAGTTCCTCGACCCGCCGCTGCAATGCGTAGTCCGATGTTGCTGTCGCCAGACGCGAAATGGCTTCGATGATCTGCCCGGTGGCACTCGGTATGGCCTCATCCTGATCACCGCGCACGCGGATGATGACATCGGTGCTGTCGATCGCGCTGAGGGCATGATTGCCACCTTCCGTGAGATGCCAGCGATCAAGAGACTGGAGCCAAAGAGCCGCGTCATCGAGAAACGCTTTGTCCTGCGTCACTTCATAGAGGGAAATGGCGGCATTGATCATCGATGCATAATCCGATGACAGACCGGGAAAGAGGCGCGACTGTTCCAGAACGGAATGCGGCAGACGCCCATCAACCATCGATTCGGATATGGAACGATAAGCGCCCAATGCCAGATCCAGCCAATCCTTGCGCTGGAATAACCGCGCCGCCTCCGCGAGCGCACGGATCATCAGCCCGTTCCAGTCAGTGAGCGATTTGTCGTCGCGATGGGGGTGGACCCGGCCTTCGCGGCGGTTGAAAAGTATCTGTCTGGCCTTTGCCAAATGTGCCTCGGTGTCCGCATCTGATGAGCCGGGCGAGGTCAGGCGATTGAGAATGGTTTTGCCTTCCCAGTTTCCCTCTGGGCGGACATCGTAAACCGTGCGAAAGATATCGAAATCCGGCGTCGCCGGAATTTCATCATCAGACCAAACGTAGAACCGGCCCTCTTCACCCTCGCTGTCGGCATCCAAGCTCGAGGCAAAGCGTTGGCCGTTCGCCAGCATTTCGCGCTCTAGCCAACCGACAGTTTCTTCGATTCGCAGGCGGAACAATTCATCTTTGGTTTCTGCATAGGCATAAGTGGCGTGACGGATGAACTGGGCATTGTCGTAAAGCATCTTTTCAAAGTGCGGAACAAGCCAGCGATCATCGACGGAATACCGGGACAGTCCGCCGCCGAGATGATCGTAGATGCCGCCTTGCAGCATCATTTGCAGGCTCCTGAGAAAGGCATCCCTGTGCTGGGTATTGCCGGTGCGCAGCCAGGAAAGCCAGAGTGCATCCATGAAAGGCGCATTCGGGAATTTCGGAGCGCCGGTCAAGCCGCCTTTCTGCATGTCGATCATGCCGGATATATTGGCGGAAAACTGATCAAATATATGTTTGTCCAGCGCTGCCGGACCCGCCTGGGCGTCAAGACGGGCGCTGATGTGGCTGGTCAAGGCATCGACGTTCTGGACGACGCGCGCGCGGTCTTCGCGCCATACCCTGTCGATCGACTGCAACACGTCGACAAAACCAGGCCGGCCATAGCGTGAGTTTTTGGGAAAATAGGTTCCTCCCCAAAACGGCTTTGCCTCCGGTGTGAGAAACATCGTCAGCGGCCAGCCCCCCTGCTCTCCCATCGCGCCAAGAGCTGCCATGTATATCTGATCGATATCCGGCCGTTCTTCCCTGTCCACCTTGATATTGACGTAGTGGGCATTCATCAGGTCAGCAACGTCGCCATCTTCAAAGCATTCGTGCGCCATGACATGACACCAGTGAC
Source organism: Phyllobacterium sp. NPDC097923 (assembly GCF_044760925.1). Lineage (NCBI taxonomy): Bacteria > Pseudomonadati > Pseudomonadota > Alphaproteobacteria > Hyphomicrobiales > Phyllobacteriaceae > Phyllobacterium > Phyllobacterium sp. NPDC097923. The sequence goes on from NZ_JBIWBL010000002.1 coordinate 213,650, forward strand.
AGGCAGCGTAACCAACGGACAGCAGAATGGGCTTGCCCGTTTCCTGTGCCTCCGCAAGCGCAAGCTTTCCCCATGGCCGCCAATGCACCGGGTTGCCGGCATGCTGACGAAGATACGGGCTGGACTCGTTCCCGAGCAGATTGGCTTGCTGATACATTGGATTACTCCGCTCTTCCCGAATGCCGGCTTGAGGGTTATCAAGACATCCAGTGTAGCCGTGGATAAATGCAAATGAAACAGAACCAGAATTTCAGCGAGACTATTTTTGCCCTGTCCAGTGGGCGGCTCCCATCTGGTGTCGCCGTGATCCGCATGTCCGGATCGAAGACTCGATTCGTTATCGAAACAATCTGCGGTAACCTTCCTAAGCCACGTCAGGCCGAGCTGCGTACGTTTCGCGATGCGCTAAGTAGTCCCGTTGATCGGGGGCTCGTGTTGTTTTTCTCCAATCCCCATAGCTTTACCGGCGAAGATTGCGGCGAGTTTCACCTGCACGGCGGCCGTGCTGTTGTCGATGCAATGATTTCGCTTCTCTATACCTTTGACAATTGCCGCTTGGCCGAACCCGGTGAGTTCACGCGGCGCGCCTTTGCCAACGGAAAATTCGATCTGACGGTGGCTGAAGGACTCGCGGATCTGATCGCCGCTGAGACCGATGCTCAGCGTCGCCTGGCATTGCAGATCGCATCGGGTTCGCAAGTTCAGCTCTACTCATCCTGGCGAACCGAGATGATCCGCGCGCGCGCCTTGATTGAAGCGGAACTCGATTTTGCCGACGAATCCGACGTCCCCGGTTCCGTATCGGATCAAGTCTGGGTATCGATGCGCGATCTCGCGGAGAAGATTGAGCAACATGTGGCGGATGGAAAACGCGGCGCAATCGTGCGCGATGGCTTCCGTGTGGTGATTGTTGGTGCGCCGAACGCCGGCAAATCGAGCCTGCTGAATGCCTTGGCGGGAACCGATGTGGCGATTGTCTCCGATGAACCGGGAACGACACGCGACCTGATTGAAATCAAACTTGATCTGGGAGGCTTGCCCGTCCTTATCACCGATACGGCGGGTCTCAGGGAAACCGAGGGTAAGGTGGAACAGATCGGCATCGAACGGGCACTTGACCGCGCGCACACGGCAGATTTGGTACTGTTGCTGACGGATATGGCGAGCCCGCTACCAGCACCATTTGTCGAGCTGGATGCTATCGATACGCTGCGAATTGGAACGAAGCTGGACGTTGCCGAGAGAACGAAATCCGAAAGCAATGATCTGAACGTTTCGATCCGGTCGGGCGAGGGCTTGAATGATCTGATAGCAGCTTTGAGATCCAGGGCCGAATCTGCAGCTGGGAATCTCTCGGATCCGCTTCCGACTCGCCGCCGTCATATGGAGTTGCTCACCCAAACGAGCCGTGAAATCAATCACGCTGTGGCTGACGTAGCCGCGCCGCTGGAAGTTCGGGCTGAGTATCTACGTCGGGCCTCCCATGCATTGGGCCGGATTACTGGAGACGTGGATGTCGAGGATATTCTCGATGTGGTATTCTCACAGTTCTGTATAGGCAAATGATTCACGTGAAACATTGAAACTATAACGGCAATTTGCGCGCGCGAATTGTTTCACGTGAAACATTGTTCTTTGACTCACACTTGACTCAGGACGTTGATTTGCTCATCAAGACACTGAATTCGAATCTCGGAAAGTTTGGCTCGTGGAAGACAATTTTGATGTCATTGTCATTGGTGGAGGGCACGCCGGCTGTGAAGCCGCAGCCGCCTCCGCCCGCTATGGCGCGCGCACGGCGCTCGTGACGCACAAAGCGGACACGATTGGTGTCATGTCCTGCAATCCCGCCATCGGTGGTCTTGGCAAGGGGCATCTGGTCCGGGAGATCGATGCGCTCGATGGTCTGATGGGTCGCGTTGCCGATGCCGCTGGTATTCAGTTCCGACTTCTCAACCGGCGCAAAGGCCCTGCTGTTCGCGGCCCGCGCACGCAGGCGGACCGGAAGCTCTATAGGCTGGCGATGCAAGCGGCGATTGCGGAACAGCAGAATTTAACTGTTGTTGAAGGTGGCGCCAACGATCTGGTCATTCACGGCGGAAAGGTTGCAGGCGTCCAATTGATGGATGGCCGCGTTATCTCTTGCGGTGCTGTTGTCCTGACAACGGGAACATTTCTTCGCGGCTTGATCCATATCGGTGAAAAGAAGATACCAGCAGGGCGAATGGGCGAGGCCCCTGCCCTCGGTTTGTCGGATACCCTGACGAGGCATGCATTCGCTTTGGGCCGATTGAAGACAGGCACACCGCCGCGGCTGGATGGTCGCACGATCGATTGGTCGGGGCTTGACGTTCAATCTGCGGACGAGGACCCGCTGCCGTTCTCGCTGATGACGGATGTCATCACCAACCCCCAGATTGACTGCGGGATTACGCGCACGACGCCCGAATCGCATGCCATTATCCGCGCGAATCTGCATCGCTCCGCGATGTATTCCGGGTCGATTGAAGGCATTGGCCCGCGCTATTGTCCGTCTGTGGAAGACAAGATCGTCAAATTTGGCGACCGGGATGGCCATCAGATATTCCTGGAGCCCGAGGGTTTGGACGATCATACGGTCTATCCCAATGGGATATCAACATCCCTGCCTGAGGACGTACAGTTGGAAATTCTCAAGACCATACCGGGTCTCGAGCGTGCAACCATGCTGCAACCGGGGTACGCCATTGAGTATGACTATATTGATCCGCGTGAGTTGGATCGAAGCCTGCAGGCGCGGCGCATAGGCGGCCTGTTTCTCGCCGGGCAGATCAATGGAACAACGGGATATGAGGAGGCGGCGGCGCAGGGTTTGCTGGCGGGACTGAATGCGGCGCGGCTATCTGGCGGCGGCGTGCCGGTGATCATTCATCGGACCGAAGCCTATATCGGGGTGATGATCGATGATTTGACATCGCGCGGCGTGAGCGAACCCTATCGCATGTTTACGTCGCGTGCGGAATTTCGGCTTTCCCTGCGGGCAGACAATGCCGACGAACGTCTGACACCGATGGCGGACCGATTGGGGATATTGGGTTCTGGTCGCCGGGATCGCTTTGCTGCGCGTACCAAACAGTTGGACACGGCGCGTGATCTGGCAAAGCGCTTGACTATTACACCAAATACGGCAGCGGCCATGAATTTGCATCTCAATCAGGACGGTGTTCGCCGTTCCGCCTATGAACTGCTTGCCTTTCCTGAGATAGACCTGGCGCGTTTGCGGTTGATCTGGCCGGAACTGGCTGACATTAACGGTCGTGTGGTGGAAGCCCTGGAGATCGAAGCGCAGTACGCGGTTTATCTCGAACGCCAGAAGGCGGACGTTGCCGCGATGGAACGCGAAGAAGCTTTGCTCATACCGCAGGGTATTGATTTTTCGATGGTTTCCGGCCTGTCCAATGAGCTGAAGCAGAAGCTGAAGCAACGCGAGCCGCGATCAATAGCGGAGGCCCAGCGCATCGATGGCATGACGCCGGCTGCACTTGCCCTCATTATCACCCAAATCCGTCGCAACACTGTCGCAAGAGACGTGGCGTGAGCGATTGGCGGGAGAAGAAGCTGCGTGGGGTTATCCCCAATGTTTCACGTGAAACAGTCAAGGACCTTATTGACTTCGAAGATCTGTTTCGAAAGTGGTCAAAGGCGATCAATCTCGCCTCCCCTGCCACGCTGGACGAGTTGTGGGAACGGCATATTATCGACAGCGTACAGCTCCGCCCGCTTATGCCTGCGGCCAAGCGCTGGCTTGATCTTGGTTCGGGGGGCGGTTTTCCGGGTGTTGTTCTCGCTATTCTCCTGAAGGAAACGGCGGGTGCGGCGATTGACCTTGTCGAGAGCAATGGCAAGAAAGCTGCCTTTTTACGGACTGCTCTGGGCCAGTTTCAAACTCCTGGAACAGTGCATGCGGCGCGAATTGATGCGGTTTGGTCGAAAATCGCCACACCTGACGTTATTACGGCCCGTGCACTTGCGCCGTTAAGGGAACTTTTTGCGCTGACAGAGCCCTGGTTGACGAATGGCGCAACGGCACTTTTTCAAAAAGGCCGGGATTATCGCCGCGAGATCGAGGAAAGCCGTGACGGCTGGTCATTTGATCTGGTACAACATGCCAGTGTGGTCGATGTTGAGTCGGTGGTGTTGCAAATCAGCAATGTGCGGCGCAACCAGGCGGCGAAATAGGCCATTTTTCGATTTTATCGCCGATAATAATGGTTTGCTCGGGAAACAGTGATGAACAGTCAGACTCGTATCATTACCATAGCCAATCAGAAGGGCGGTGTGGGGAAGACCACAACTGCCATCAACCTGGCTACGGCGCTTGCAGCCATCGGCGAGAACGTCCTGATTGTCGATCTCGATCCCCAGGGCAATGCCAGTACCGGGCTGGGCATTGATCGCAAGAACCGTGAGTTGTCGTCCTACGATGTCCTGATGCAGACTGCGTCGGTCGGCGAGGCAGCCATTGCCACGGCCGTTCCCAACCTGTCGCTCATTCCGTCTACGCTCGACCTTCTAGGAGTTGAGATGGAGATTGCCGGTTCTGCCGACCGTGCCACGCGTTTGCGCAAGGCATTTCGTGGTGATAATGCGGCCTCGCCCTTTACCTATATTCTGATCGATTGCCCACCATCGCTCAATCTCCTGACCATGAACGCCATGGCGGCGGCCGATTCCGTCCTTGTGCCGTTACAATGTGAGTTCTTCGCATTGGAGGGGTTGAGCCAATTGCTCGAAACCGTCAACCAGGTACGGACGGCGCTTAATCCGACCCTGAACATTCAGGGTATTGTACTGACCATGTTTGACGGTCGAAACAATCTGGCGACACAGGTTGTTGACGATGTCCGTTCGTTTATGGGCGACAAAGTCTACCGCACAGTCATTCCGCGCAATGTGCGTGTCTCGGAAGCACCCTCCTACGGTACGCCCGCCATTCTGTACGACCTGAAGTGTGCGGGCAGCCAGGCTTATCTGCAGCTGGCGTCGGAAGTTATTCAAAGGGAGCGGCATTTGCGTGCTGCTTGATCGATTCGAATACGAAACATTTATGAGAGCCTATGACAATGAATGAAGATCCGTCAAAAAAGCGCCTCGGTCGAGGTCTTGCTGCGCTCATTGGAGAGATGGACCGTCTGCCGGAAGAAAATGTTCCTCCGCGCATCGCCACTTTGGATCGTCAGGTTCCCATTGAATTTGTCACGCGCAATCCGCGCAATCCGCGGCGTTTGTTCACGGAAGCCGATCTGGAGGATTTGACCCAGTCGATCCGCGAACATGGTATTGTTCAGCCTGTCGTGGTTAGACCCGTCAAGGATTCCGCGGATCGCTATGAGCTGATCGCCGGCGAGCGGCGTTGGCGCGCGGCGCAACGTGCCGGTCTGACCACCGTTCCCGTCATCATTCGCGAAGTCGATGACCGGGTCGCGCTTGAACTGGCGATCATCGAGAACGTTCAGCGCGCCGACCTCAATCCGATTGAAGAAGGCATGGGCTATCAGCAGCTGATTGATGATCATGACTATACACAGGCGGATCTGGCGCAGGTTATCGGCAAGAGCCGAAGCCACGTAGCCAATACATTGCGTTTGCTGAAACTGCCGGAAACGGTTCGCGACCACATCACGAATGGTGCTCTGTCGGCTGGACATGCACGTACGCTGATCACCGCGGAACATCCGGATGTCCTGGCCGAGCGGATCATTCGCGACGGCCTGTCTGTTCGTCAAGCGGAAGCACTGGCTCAAGGTGGCGGCAAACCGGCGGCTCCGAAAGTCAAAGCGGACAATGATGAAAACAAGGACGCGGATACGCGGGCACTGGAAAAACTGCTGTCGGACGTAACTGGCATGCGTGTAACGGTCAATCATCAGGCCAAGGGCGGAGACGTGCGTATTCATTACGCAACGCTGGAACAACTGGATGAGATCTGCCGCCGTCTGCAAAGCTGAGTTGGAAGCAGTAAATCCTTTGAATTCAATCTGTTAGAGAATTTTATGTCTCGTAACGGCGGTCGTTGCGAGCATTACCTAACGGCCATTCCGCCCTGCCCGCGCGGCTTCAGCAGCCAGAGCGATCAGTGACTGACGAATGATCGGTATGGAAAGTGTCGCGTTGCGGCGGCTTTCCAGCACGGTTTTCTGCAACCGTTCGATGGCGCGGGCGCAGCTTTGTGTTGTCCAGCGCTGCAATGCCATTTCCACCAGCCGCCGCCGCGAGAAAAACACCGGCGGACGCGCGGATGCCACAGCCGAACCGGCATTCTTGCCCTCCGTTTCCATGCCGTAACGCAGGCTTTGCAACGTCTGGAACTGGCGTATGGCGGAACTCAGGATCAGAAAGCTTGAAGACCCGGAACCGATAACACGATCGAATGCATGGGTAAAATCCGTCAGGTTGCCCGTCATCATGGCATCGACAATTGTCTCGTAGGAAGTGGCGCTGACATCGCCGATGATATCGCGGACATCCTCAATGGTTACCCGTTCGCGGCCATGGGCATAAAGACAGATTTTCTCAAGCTCGGCACGCGTGGCCAGCCGGTCTCCCCCAAGGCTTTCTTTCAGCAGGTTGCGGGCATCCAGCGTGATCTGCAGCTTGTTGCGGGCAAGCATGTCATCAATGGTTGCGTCTACGCCCTTCGCATCATCGCTGTAGCAAGGCAAAGCCATGGCGCTTGCGCTCTGCTCGACAATGCCGCGCAGACCCGCACCCTTCTTGAGGTCGCCCGCCTCGATCAGGATGAATGTGTCAACGGGTGGTGTTTTGGTCAGATGCGTTACGGCATCAGCCAATCCCTTCTGTCCGCCGGCGTTACGGACCCAGATCAGGCGCTCGCCGCCAAACATGGAAATGGTGTTGGCCTCGTCGGACAGCCGTCCGGGTTCCGCCTGAACATCATCGGCATCGAGGCGTATGACGGCAAAGGGATCGTCCTGGGCAAGTCCGGTCAGCTTGATAAAGACGCTGGCCCGTTCGCTCGCCAGGCCCTTGTCGGGGCCGTAGAGCAGTACGATGGGATAAGCCCTGTCGAGCCTCTTCAGGAAGGAATCAACCTCGTGTGCTTTCTTCTGTGCCATGTCGAAGGGTTTAGCGCATTGAACGCGGATTGCAATTGCGGGCCCTTTACCGGGTGAGACAAACAGCCATCAACGAGTGGGCATCGTTGCCAGCCGCCGTGAATATCGGGCAATCAAAGGGTTTTGACGACAACGGTGCAAGCCTAGCCAAAAAGCAAAAAGGCCCAGGTAAACCTGAGCCTTTTGATCTTCGAACAACTGGAGCGGGAGAAGGGATTCGAACCCTCGACCCCAACCTTGGCAAGGTTGTGCTCTACCCCTGAGCTACTCCCGCATGTGCCAGTTTGTCTTGCGAAGCGGGGCCTATATGACCCAAGGACAGACCAATTGCAACAGTGAATTTTTGACTTTGTGACGATATTCGAAAAAAAATTCAACAGGTGGATCGGCCCGGCAATGAAATGTCCGATTAAACCAAGGTACGGCTGGGTTTTCGCTTGAGAGCGTGCGGTGAAGCGATTAGGACAACAAAAGCATATTTTCCGATTGCCGGTGCCGCGAGAGCCAGAATGCCCAAGACATACGCAGAACTGATGCAGAAATTCGATGATCTCGGAATCAAAGTGTCAACGATTCGGCATGCTCCGGTGTTTACGGTTGCCGAAGCGCAGGATTTGCGCGGGCAGGTTCCAGGTGCCCACACCAAAAACCTGTTCCTGAAGGACAAGAAAGACAAGTTCTTTCTCGTCACTGTGGACGAAGAGGCGCAGGTCGATCTTAAAACAATCCATACCAAGATTGGTGCATCGAGCCGCGTTTCATTCGGCAAACCGGAAAAGCTGATGGAGTATCTTGGGCTTGTTCCGGGTTCGGTCAGTGTGCTTGGCATTATCAATGACGAGGAGCATCAGGTGAAGGTCGTGCTTGATGAGGGGCTCATGCACAATGAGATCATCAATGCGCACCCGCTGAGCAACGATGCCACCACATCCATTCGGCGAGACGATCTCTTGCGGTTTCTCGCATCTACCGATCACGAACCCCTGATCTTGAAAATTGATGAATCCAACCCAACCTGAGTGCAGGCTGTAAACAGGTCCAAGCGGATCTGGAAAACATGTAACCAGCGGATACGGGAGAATTTTGATGAGCAATACTGATAACCCGTTCGGCGGCGGCTACAGCAGCGCAGCTGCGACAACGACGGTATCTTACGGCGGCGCGGCTCCCGCGGCCGCCTCAACCGCGGCTGGTGCCTTGATCAAGGATACCACCACGGCGGGATTTGCCGCGGATGTGATCGCCGAATCGAAGAGCCAACCGGTTCTGGTCGATTTCTGGGCCCCCTGGTGCGGGCCCTGCAAGCAATTGACACCGATCATTGAAAAGGTGGTCAATGCCGCCGGCGGGCGGGTAAAGCTGGTTAAAATGAATATTGACGAGCACCCTGCCATCGCAGGGCAACTCGGTATTCAATCAATTCCGGCGGTGATTGCCTTTGCTGATGGCAAGCCGGTCGATGGTTTCATGGGCGCATTGCCGGAATCAAAGGTCAAGGAATTCATTGATCGCATTGCGTCACCGGATGGCGGCAGGGATGCAGCCATTCAATCGGCGCTGGATGCGGCTACCCAGGCTGCAGCAGCGGGAGATATGGAGCAGGCGGCCCAGATCTATTCGGCCGTTCTGGCGGAAGTGCCCGATCATGTGGCGGCGCTTGCCGGACTTGCCAATTGCCTGATCGATCTGGGTGATCTTGACCAGGCCAAGGCCGTTCTGGAGCAGGTTCCCGCGAACAAGAAAGACGATGCCAGTGTGCGTGCGGCGGAAGCAAAAGTTGCCCTGGCTGATCAAGCGGCGAAGCTGGGTGACCCTGTTGCGCTGGAAGCAAAACTTGCGGCGAATCCCGGGGATCATCAGGCGCGGTTCGACCTTGCCATGTTCCTGAATGCCACCGGACAGCGGGATGAGGCGGCCGATCATCTTCTCGCCATCATGAAGGCCGATCGTACCTGGAATGATGACGGAGCCCGCAAACAGCTGCTGCAGTTTTTCGACGCATGGGGTCCAGCTGATCAGGCTTCCCTGACCGCGCGCCGGAAACTGTCTTCCCTGCTGTTTTCCTGAGTAAAATAGGGCACAATAGCGATTGATCCCTGATGCTGCGGATCAATCACTGGAGCTGGTGATGCAAGCAGGCAATGTTCGTTATCGGACGCTGGACAATATTCCGGAAAGCGTGCCGATTTTCCCCCTTTCGGGAGCCCTCTTGCTTCCGGGTGGTCAGTTGCCGTTGAATATATTCGAACTGCGTTATCTGGCCATGGTGGACGCGGCTTTGAGTGGAAAGCGCGTCATCGGCATGATTCAGCCACGCTTCGACGAGGGCGATACGGACGCGGATGAACTGTGTGAAGTGGGATGCCTTGGCCGCATCACGTCGTTCGCCGAGACCGGTGACGGGCGCCTTCTCATCACATTGCAGGGCATTTGCCGCTTTCGGATTGTCAAGGAACTCTCCACCCGGACACCGTTCCGTCAGTGCAAGATTGCGCCGCTTCTGGCGGATCTGGACGAGGCAGACGACTCGGAAGTCGACCGGCCGGCGCTGCTGCGCGTCTTCCGGGATTATCTCGATGCCAACAACCTCGAAGCGGATTGGGACGGTATTTCCCGCGCGGGCAACGAAACACTGGTCAATGCCCTCGCCATGATGTCGCCTTTCGGTGCCGCTGAAAAGCAGGCTCTGCTGGAGGCCGCCGATCTGAAAACGCGGGCCGAGACTTTGATCGCGATCACCGAAATCATGCTGGCGAAAGACCAGGATGGTTACGAGTCGAACCTGCAGTAATCCCCGAGGAAGCGAGCCATGATCGAACAAAAACGCGACCCCGCCATTGATCGCAAGCTGCTTGAACTTCTGGTTTGCCCGCTGACCAAGGGGCCGCTTGTCTACGATCAGGAGAGATCCGAGCTGATCTCGAAGTCGGCTCATCTCGCCTATCCGATCCGGGACGGGATACCGATCATGCTGCCATCGGAAGCGCGAACCATCGAAGATTAGTTTATTTTTACTGCAATCATTGCCGAACCTGCCAAAATACGAGTCAGTTGAACAACTGATAATCGAAGGCGGTGCGATGGCCAGGCGGAACGACAAACGCGATATCCTTGTTGCCACAGCTGCCGGCTTGTTCTGGCGACGGGGCTTCGCCGTGACAAGCCTTGCCCACATCGCTGCGGAATCGGGAATTCCGCTTGGAAACATCTATTATTATTTCAAGACAAAGGCCGACCTGGCGCGCGGTGTTGCCGATATTTTCGTTGCTGAAACCGAGGATATGCTGACGGCCATTGTCGAAGCGGATCAGGATCCGCGCAAGCGTCTGCTGCTGCTGATTGAAAAGCTGTCGCATTCGCTTAAAAGCCGTGTCGAGAACGGCTGTCCGATCGCCTTGGGAATACGGGATTTTCGCCATGAATCGCCGGAAGCCGCCGAACGGGCGGCCGAAGTTTTCAGCCTCCTGATTGGATTCATTGGAAGAGAGCTGGGGCGAACCGGCGTGCGCCCGTCTGCGGCACTTGGAACCGCCCGCAATGCCCTGGCCGAATGGCAGGGCGGTATCATGCTCGCGCATGGTCTCAAAGACGCGACAGTGCTTGCTGAAAGCTTCCGGCGCATGGAGCGGCTTCTGGTGCCAATGCGCGGTTAGTCTGCAGGCCACTCGCATCCTTGCTGCAAAGGCACTATATGAGGCCAGAAAGTGCTCCAGGAGTTTTAATGGCCAGAAGTAATCAAACCGCCGATTGGGGCAATCGCTTGTCGCCAGCCCTGAGCGAGATCGAATCACTCGCGATAGAGGCCTATGCGCATCTGCCCGACGATTTCCGCAGTTTGTGCGGCGATATCACCATTCAGGTGTCGGAATTCCCCGATGATCAGATTGTCGAGGACATGGGGCTGGAATCGCCGTTTGATTTGCTTGGATTGTTTGAAGGGCGGGGTATCGGAGAACGGTTCTCGCTTCAAACCGGGGAAAGACCCAATATCATCACGATTTATCGCCGCGCCGTGCTGGATTACTGGGCGGAGTACGAGGAGGCCTTGGGGGATATCGTGACCCATGTCCTCATCCATGAAATCGGCCATCACTTCGGCCTCTCGGACGAGGATATGGAGCGCATTGAGGCAAGCGTGGAATAATCGACCGATGATACCCTGCCATCAGCCGGTTTGACCGGCCTATTCCTTTTGAGGACAGGCCGGCCTCGCGCGAAGATGCCATGGCGCGTACATCACAGAGCAACGATATCACGCGCTCAAACGGCATCCCGTGTGGAATGCCGCTATTAGTCAGTAGTCGCCGAGCTTGATACCTGGCTCATAATCGACGCCATCGACATCCTTTACAACAGCCTGACCACACTGCATCACCCCGGTAACGGTGTTGAACGCATAGGTGGGGGAACCATAGATATGCCAGCCCTTGTTGATGGCCGACGTCACCTTGTGGCAGAAGCTGGCATCATCCGGTCCGGTCAAAAAGCGATAAAGTTTCATGCTTTGTCTCCTGTCATTTGCGCTTTGGCCATCATCTTCTCCGCGTTGGCAAGATGCAGGCGTTCTATCATTCTTCCGTTCAGGGCAATTGCGCCCTTGTCAGCATTTTCCGGAAGGGAAAATGCCTCGACGATCGATCGTGCGGCGGCAAGGGCCGCCTCATCCGGTGAAAAGGCGTGATTTGCAGCACCGATCTGTGCGGGATAAATGAGCGTTTTGCCGTCAAAACCCATCTTTGCACCCTGGTCGCATTCAAGCGTGAAACCCGCCGCATCGGCAAAGTCATTATAGACGCCATCGATCACATCAAGCTTTCCGGCTTTGGCACAAAGCACGATCTGCATCAGCCACGGGACGAGATAGGCGCGATTGCCCTCCGTGCTCACACCGGTTTCCTTGGCGATATCGTTTGTCCCGACGACAAAGCAATCCAGACGCCCGGTGGATCGCAGACCCAGCTCGGCGATCTCGTCCGCATTGAGGATACCACGCGGTGTCTCGATCATCGCCCACAGCCGAATGTTTTCGGACGCGTCGGTCTCCTCGAGTATTTCAGTCACGCCAGTCACGTCTTGCGGTGTTTCCACCTTGGGGAGAAGGATGGCGTCAGGCTTGCAGGCGCGCGCGGCGAGAAGATCCTCGGCGCCCCATTCGCTTGCAAGGGCATTGATGCGGATGATCCGTTCGGCCTTGCTTGCCGGATTGGCGCGAAAATAATCGCGCAATGCTTCGCGGGCATCGTCCTTGGCCTGCGGAGCGACGGCATCCTCCAGATCAAAAATGACCGCATCCGCATCAAGGCTCGCAATCTTGGCAAGAGCCTTGGCGTTCGAGGCGGGAACATAGAGAACCGAGCGGCGAGGGCGAAATGTTTTGCGCATGGCACTTTTTTGCATTGATCGACGGGCCAAGACAAGCGCAATCATGCGGCGTGGCCTGCCCCAATCTGCCACAGGGGGAAAGTCTTTGATTCGCCGTCAAGCTGGTGTAAAGCGAAGATACTCGTATTACCGAACACTACAGGCAGAGATCATGGACAAGTTTACCAAGCTCACCGGCGTTGCCGCACCGTTGCCGATCATCAATATCGACACGGATATGATCATTCCGAAGGACTACCTGAAGACGATCAAGCGCACCGGTCTTGGCACAGGGCTCTTTGCCGAAATGCGTTACAATGAAGACGGTTCGGAAAATCCGGATTTCGTCCTCAACAAGCCGGCCTATCGCAAGGCTCAGATTCTGGTGGCCGGCGACAATTTCGGCTGCGGCTCCAGCCGTGAGCATGCGCCGTGGGCATTGCTCGATTTCGGCATCCGCTGCGTCATCTCGACCAGCTTCGCCGATATTTTCTACAACAACTGCTTCAAGAACGGCATCCTGCCGATCCGCGTCAGCCATGAGGACCTGGACAAGTTGATGGATGACGCGCAGCGCGGCGCCAATGCAACGCTGACGATCGATCTGGAAGAGAAGACGATCAAGGGGCCGGATGGCGGCCAGATCAGTTTCGATCTTGATGAATTCCGCCGCTACTGCATGCTGAACGGTCTTGATGACATTGGCCTGACCATGGAAAAGGCGGCGAAGATTGACAGCTTCGAGGCTGCCAACGCCCAAAGGCATCCCTGGGCCTGAGCTCAGGCGCGGCAATTGCTGCAACAAAAAAGGGCGCAGAAACTGCGCCCTTTTCTATTTTGACGGCATGCCGGGTTTCAGGCTGCGAGCTGCTTCGGCTGAATCAGCCCGCGCGCGACGAGAAGCTCGGCGATCTGGATGGTGTTGAGGGCCGCACCCTTGCGCAGATTGTCCGAAACAATCCAAAGCGACAGGCCATTCTCAACAGTGATGTCCTCGCGGATACGCGAAATATAGGTGGCGTCTTCGCCCGCTGCTTCATAGGGGGTGATGTAGCCGCCATCCTCATGCCGGTCGACAACGAGGCAGCCCGGTGCATCCGATAGGATCTCGCGGGCTTCTTCAGCGCTCATCGGGCTTTCGAATTCGATATTCACGGCTTCGGAATGGCCAATGAAGACGGGTACACGGACACACGTCGCCGTGAGCTTGATCTTGGGATCGAGCATCTTCTTGGTCTCGGCGACCATCTTCCACTCTTCCTTGGTGTAGCCGTCTTCCATGAAGACGTCGATGTGCGGGATCACGTTGAAGGCGATGCGCTTGGTGAACTTCTTGGCTTCCACCGGATCGGCAACGAACACCGCCCGTGACTGCTGGAACAGCTCATCCATGCCATCCTTGCCGGCGCCGGAAACCGACTGGTAGGTGGCAATCACAAGACGCTTGATCCTGGCCTTGTCATGCAGCGGCTTCAACGCCACCACAAGCTGTGCCGTGGAGCAGTTCGGGTTGGCAATGATGTTCTTCTTGGAGAAACCGACAATCGCGTCCGGATTTACTTCCGGCACGATCAGCGGCACGTTGGAATCGTAGCGCCAGGCGGAGGAATTGTCGATGACGACACAGCCCTGCGCCCCGATCTTCGGCGACCACTCCTTGGATATATTGCCGCCAGCCGACATCAGGCAGATATCGGTATCGGAAAAATCATAGGTATCGAGGGCTTTGACCTTCAGCGTGCGGTCGCCAAAGGAGACTTCGGTGCCCTGAGACCGGCGTGAGGCGAGCGCCACGACTTCACTGACCGGAAAGCCGCGCTCTTCCAGTATTGTCAACATTTCGCGGCCCACATTACCTGTGGCGCCTACAACCGCAACCTTGAAACTCATCTGTGTTATCTCCTGTCCCTCACAGCTCTTTGCGAAAAACCCGCTGGCCATTGCGGGTCTTTTCCCCCGGGCCGGACCCGGGAGGGGGCGAGCAGGCCAAGGGAAATCAGACCGTTTTGGTGGTCGTTTTGGCCGGCATTTTGGTGGAAAGAACAGACGCGCCTGCGCATCCGGCACGAATGCCGGAACCGCTCGTCAAAAAGTGTGCAGTTGATTCGCTGCTCACGGGGCGTCTCCTTAACCTGACATGCTTGTATCCGCTTTCCAAAAAGAGTCAATTGTCCATTCAAAAGAGAAGAATATGTCGCGTTACGCACAATTTTGAACTTTTGCCGTAAAATGCGGTCTTTGCTTTCGCGAATATTTGTTCAACACTTGAGCAGTGCATGGGGTGCATGACCTTTGGGGGGAGAGTTCCGGAGGACATTCACCGGCGTAAGGTCAGTCGAAGTCCCGCAGGACTTTGCCGTTGGTTCATACGCAGTGACAAATCCGAGGGACGTGAGCGGCTGCTGAGCCGATCGGGTCCCGGCGTAAATGCTGTTTTCTGGGAGGAATACAAATGGCGACCACTTCTGTGGCTGGTACTGCCAGCCGGGGTATGACGAGAGAGGAGAAGAAAGTTATCTTCGCTTCCTCACTCGGAACTGTTTTCGAATGGTATGATTTCTACTTGTACGGCTCATTGGCTGCCTTCATTGGCGCAGCGTTTTTCAGTGAATACCCTGAAGCGACGCGCAACATATTTGCGCTTCTGGCGTTTGCCGCGGGCTTTCTCGTTCGTCCCTTCGGCGCCCTGGTCTTCGGACGGATTGGCGATCTCGTCGGCCGCAAATATACCTTCCTGGTGACTATTCTGATCATGGGCCTGTCGACGTTTCTGGTCGGTATTCTTCCAGGATCAGGCAGCTGGGGCATCGCTGCACCGATCATCCTGATTGCGCTGCGCATGTTGCAGGGCTTGGCTCTCGGCGGCGAATATGGCGGTGCCGCAACCTATGTGGCTGAACACGCGCCGAACAATCGTCGCGGTTATTACACATCATGGATCCAGACGACCGCAACGCTCGGTCTGTTCCTGTCGCTGGTGGTTATCCTTATCGTCCAGAATTGGCTTGGCAAGGACGCATTCGCTGCCTGGGGCTGGCGCGTACCTTTCATTCTCTCATTTGTTCTTCTGGGTATATCGGTGTGGATTCGGCTCTCGTTGAGTGAATCACCGGCTTTCAAGAAGATGAAAGAAGAAGGCAAGGGCTCCAAGGCACCGCTGTCGGAGGCTTTCGGCCAGTGGAAAAATGCCCGGATTGCGCTGCTCGCCTTGTTCGGCCTCACCGCTGGTCAGGCTGTTGTCTGGTATTCCGGCCAGTTCTATGCCCTGTTCTTCCTGCAGAACGTGCTGAAAGTGGATGGGCAGTCCGTCAATATCATGATTGCAATCGCGCTCCTGCTTGGCACAGGCTTTTTTGTGTTCTTTGGCTGGCTCTCCGACAAGATCGGCCGCAAGCCGATCATCATGGCAGGCCTTGCTCTGGCAATCCTGACCTACTTCCCGCTGTTCAAGGCACTCACGCACGCTGCAAATCCGGCGCTGGCCCAGGCGGAGGCAACGGTCCGCGCCACAGTAACCGCCGCACCGGGCGACTGTACCTTCCAGTTCAACCCGGTTGGTACAGCCAAGTTCAACAATTCATGTGACATTGCGACAGCGTTCCTGTCCCGCAGTTCGGTGCCCTATGAAGTGGTTGCCGGTCCCGCCGGTCAGCCAGCCACCGTCAAAATCGGCGATACGGTCATTCCATCCTATGATGCCGTGGCCGCTGGTCCCGATGCTGCTGCCAAAAGCGCCGTGCTTACCCATGACCTGAACCTGGCGTTGCAGAAGGCCGGTTTCCCGCTTGTGCGGGCGCCTGCCAAGGTTGCCGATGTCAAACTTGACGGCTTCATCAAGGCTAATCCCGAATTGAACATTGATGCTGCCGCGGTTCGTGCCGGCGAAAAGGCGGTCACCCCGGTCGCTGATCTCGTCAAAGCAAAGCTGATCACCACGGAGCAGGCAGCCGGTGCTACGGAGATGGCGGTTTATACCATTCCCAATGGCGGTCTCTTCACCATGGTCGCTGACCCCAAGGCCGTTAACTGGCCGATGACCATCGCCATCCTGTTCGTTCTGGTGCTCTATGTGACGATGGTTTATGGCCCGATTGCCGCGATTCTGGTCGAGATGTTCCCGACCCGCATCCGGTATACCGGCATGTCATTGCCTTATCACATTGGCAATGGCTGGTTCGGCGGCCTGCTTCCGGCAACGGTCTTTGCGATGAGCGCCGCCAAGGGCGATATCTATTATGGCCTTTGGTACCCGATCGTCATTGCAGCCATGACGTTGGTGATCGGCCTGATCTTCGTTCGTGAAACCAAAAACGAGGATCTGCACGACATCAAGTAGTCGACGGCTCAATAAAAAGCCCGGCGCGAGGAATCGCGCCGGGCTTTTCTTTGTCCGGATGAGTGTGATCAGGCAGCGAGCGCCTTGAATTTTGCAAGGATGGCATCACCCATCTGGGTGGTACCAACCTTGGTGCTGCCTTCCGACATGATGTCGGCGGTGCGGATGCCGTCGCCAAGCACACCGGCAATCGCCGCTTCCAGCCGGTCCGCTTCTTCCACCATGTTGAATGAGTAGCGCAGGCACATGGCAAAGGAGGCGATCATGGCAATCGGATTGGCGGCGCCTGTTCCGGCGATATCGGGAGCCGACCCATGCACGGGTTCGTAGAGCGCCTTGCGGCTGCCGGTCTTGCCATCTGGCGCACCGAGTGAGGCTGAGGGCAGCATGCCGAGAGAACCGGTCAGCATGGCGGCAATATCGGAAAGCATGTCACCGAAGAGATTGTCCGTGACAATCACGTCGAACTGCTTGGGCCAGCGCACGAGTTGCATGCCACCGGCATCGGCCAGCATGTGCTCGAGCTGAACGTCGGAATAGCGGGCTTTATGGGTCGCTGTAACGACCTCGTTCCACAACACGCCCGATTTCATGACGTTGCGCTTTTCCATCGATGTAACCTTGTTCCGGCGCGTGCGGGCCAATTCAAAGGCGACGCCCGAAATACGCTCGATCTCATAGGTATCGTAGACCTGCGTATCGATGCCGCGCTTCTGGCCGTTGCCGAGGTCAATGATTTCCTTCGGTTCACCGAAATAGACACCGCCGGTCAATTCCCGCACGATCAGGATATCGAGACCTTCAACCACATCTTTTTTGAGGGACGAGGAATCGGCCAGCGCAGGATAGCAGATGGCAGGGCGCAGATTTGCAAACAGTTCCATGTCCTTGCGCAGGCGCAGAAGGCCAGCCTCCGGGCGAACATCATAGGGAACGCTGTCCCACTTCGGTCCGCCGACGGCACCGAAGAGAACCGCGTCCGCGGCCATGGCCTTGGCCATGTCGGCATCCGAGATCGCCTTGCCATGGGCATCGTAAGCAGAACCGCCGACAAGGCCTTCCTCAAGTTCAAAGCCACTTTTCAGTTCGGCATTCATATAGGCGATAATCTTGCGAACTTCGGCCATTGCTTCGGGTCCGATGCCGTCGCCGGGAAGAAGAAGGAGCTTTTTCGATGCCATTTCGGGGAAACCTCTAGGAGTGTTTGAAAGGGATGGCGGTTCCTTAGCGCAAGTTCAGCAAAGAAGGAAAGCTTTCTGCGAAATTTTCCGATAGCTGATACGCCCTGCAATGAATTGTGAAGCAGCGGTCAGCCCCCGCAACCCTCCGGTAATGTCGGTGCAATCTTCGCAGCCTAGTTGCCGCTCATGAATATTTTTGATGGGAATCTTCCACATGTCGACACGCAATGCTCGTAATTGCAAGCGGGCAATCGGAGCCGGTTTCGTACTGGCTGCAGCGGTTCTGACCGGGTGTGCGTCTGATATCATGAAGAATTATATCGGGCAGCCGCTGGAGTCCGTGGTTATCGACTACGGGCCACCGACCGAAGTCCTCGATCTGGGGCCAGGCGAGCGCGCGTACCAGTGGCGCAAGATATCGACCAATGCCGTATCCGGCACATCCACTGGTGAAGTTCGCGATACAAGGCATGGCAGGCGATATATCGAAACGGAAACGCCAAGCTATGTCGAGCAGAAGGAGTGCTTCTATACGTTCTATGCGCGGTCGTCGGGCGGCCGCTGGTACATCACCAACTTCCGTAAGCCAAAACTGGAGTGTGAGTAAGCATCCTCGCCGGCGGCCGTGCGGAGTGAGCGACACTGCTTTTACTTGCGAGGCATGGTAGAGATTTGACCGCCACAATCGGCATTGCTGCCGACTTTCTACGAACGGAGAATTCAAATGCGCATCTTGCTGCTTGAGGACGAGCCGGAAATGGCTTCGGTCCTGAAGGCCGCGCTGGAGCGTCGCGATGTGGTCGTCGATCATGTATCGACATTGGCCGACGCCGAGGCCATGGCAAAATTTGGCCCTTATGATGCTGTCGTGCTGGACCGGAGATTGCCTGATGGCGAAGGCCTCAGTCTGATCCCACGACTGCGAGCGCTGCATGTCGATGCCCCGGTCATCGTGCTGACCGCCATGAGCAGCCTGAATGATCGTGTTGCCGGGCTTGATGCTGGGGCCGATGATTACATGGTGAAGCCCTTCGCAACGGAAGAGCTGATGGCCCGGTTGCGGGCGTTGCATCGGCGTCCGTTCACGCTGCGCGCGGAACAAGCGGTTGTCGGGCGCCTTACCTATGATTTTCGCCACCGGGAGGCGCTGATAGAAGATCAGCCGCTGGAGTTGCCGCGGCGCGAACGATTGGTGCTTGAGACGCTGATCCGCCGCCCCGGCCGGACAGTCCTGCGTGCGACACTTGAGGAATCCGTCTATGCCATGGACGATGAAATCGGGTCTAACGCGCTTGATGCACATGTATCGCGGCTGAGACGCAAACTGGAAGATGTGTCGGCAGGTGTCGAGATACGGGCTATACGCAATCTCGGCTATCTGTTACGGGCAATTGTATGAAGAAAATCCGCCCGCGCTCGTTGCAATGGGTTCTGGTACGCAGGCTCATTTTGCTGCAGGCGGCGACATTGCTCATCTTTATCGGCCTGTTCACATTGGTGTTGTGGGTGGCCAATCCGCGGCTGCTCATCGACAATGAGGCGGCGGTTGCTATTCTGAAGAGCGCAATCGACAGGGATGCCGATGGCAAACTGATCGTCCATGAGACGGAAGAGCTGAAGACCTTTCTGCAGGAATTTCCCAAACTTTGGTACATAGCACGCGACGCGAATGGTCAGGCTGTCCAACGCGGTGACGTTCCCGTCGGTTATGGCAATGATACCAGTGACCTCCTGAAAGCCGTGGATCATGCGACGCTCGGTTTTCGAGAGGGTGATCTTCGGCCCGAAGCGGTGGTTTCGAAGATTGATACCAAGGCGGGACCGATACAGGTCATTACCTCAACCCGTGCATCGCGGGATGAGAACGAGGGGCTGGAAGTCAATATCGACATGCAGGTCGATATGGCGCGCAATCCGGATGGAACCACAGCCTGGATCAGGGTTATTCCTGTTCTCATCATCGTCATCATCGCATTGCTTCTGCCCATCATCATTGTCATGGGCGTGACGACGCTGGTGACAACGCCGGCGGTGGTGCGCCGCTCTCTGGCCGGTCTGGTTGCCATCGCCAGCCAGGCCGGACGTATCGACATCAACAACCGCGCCATGCAACTGCCGATCGAACAGGTTCCGTCGGAAATCACACCGCTGGTCCAAGCCTTCAACCACGCGCTCGCACGCCTTGGCCAGGGTTATGATCAGCACAATCGCTTCCTGACGGACGCAGCGCATGAGTTGCGGACTCCTATTGCGATTCTGCGTACACGCGCCGAGCTGCTGACAGAGGATCCGCAAAGCGCCCGTTTGCTGCAGGACATTGAGCGTCTCTCTCATCTGGCGCAGCAATTGCTCGACCGGCAATTGCTCGACCAGCCGGTGGGGCCGGGTGAAGTTGTCGATCTGGTCGAATTGACGGGGCAGATCGTGGCTGACTTCGCGCCATTGGCGATTGCCGCCGGTTACGATCTTTCATTCGAACCGGCACCCAAAAGCGTCCGCGCACAGGTCAATGCCCTGCAAATCGAACAAGCCGTGGCCAACCTTATCCGCAATGCCATCGAACATAGCGACGGGACGGGAACAATCACCGTACTCGTGGACCAAGCGGGTGGCATTGAGGTTCGCGATGAAGGACCGGGTATTCCCGAGGAAGAGCATGAACACGTGTTCGAACCGTTTTATCGCTTGCGGCCGCGTTCCAGCGGCGCCGGTCTTGGTCTTAACCTGACGCGGCAGATTGCGCGGCTGCACGGCGGTCGCGTTGACATACTGACCGGGCCATGGCGCGGAGCCCGAATCCGCCTGCAATTGCCCCTCTACAAGTCGGCCTGAGACAATAGCCGGATGGCTACTTCACCTCTTCAATGCTTTCAATCAGATTGTCCCGCATGACGATCAGTTCCGATCGCAGCGACTTTGCTTCGTCCATGGTACAGCCGAAAGCCTTGCCCATGGCGACCGGTACTGCCTCAGCGCGTGCGCGCATTGCGCGCCCGTCTGCGGTCAAGCCAATCAAGACCTGCCTTTCGTCCACCGTGTCACGGCGGCGTGTGATCAGACCAGCCGTTTCCAGGCGCTTAAGCAACGGCGTGAGCGTGCCCGAGTCCAGGCTGAGCTTCTCGCCGATTGCCTTGACGGTCTGGTTTTCCTCTTCCCAGAGGACAACCATGACAAGATATTGCGGATAAGTCAGGCCCAGCGCCGCGAGACGGGGCTGATAGGCCCGCGTCACCGCATTGGCCGTGGAATAGATGGCAAAGCACAGGAAGTTCTCCAAGCTAAGGAGGGATTCCTGATCGTTTGCGCCTGTCTTCTCCATCGTCATCACTCCATTTTTATTCCTGCATACAATACACAAGGCAATTAAATTGCGCATCATTTAATTTTTCGTAATCATATGCAATTTCATATTGCGTACAATTTAATTGTGTGCAATTTAATATGCATCGAACAACCCAACTCAACCAAAGGAGCCTATGATGAGCATTCTTTACACAACCAAAGCGACAGCAACAGGCGGACGTGACGGCACTGCATCGAGTGAAGATGGCCGCCTTAAGGTGACGCTATCGACGCCGAAGGAACTGGGCGGCAACGGCGCCGAAGGCACCAATCCGGAGCAGCTCTTTGCTGCGGGCTATTCCGCCTGCTTTATCGGCGCAATGAAGTTTGTTGCCGCGCAGAAGAAGATCAAGCTCGCCGATGATACATCGGTCACGGCAACCGTAGGTATCGGTCCGCGCGACGATGGCAAGGGTTTTGGCCTTGATGTGGCTCTGGCCGTATCGCTGCCGGGAATCGAGGCCGCCACCGCCCGTGAGATCGTTGATGGTGCCCACATCGTTTGTCCCTATTCTGAAGCCACCCGCAGCAATCTGAACGTTCGTATCTCGATCAACTGAGACGCTCCGGCGTTGCAACAGAGATGAAGACCATGAGCAAGACCGGACTGACATCACGCCGTTCCTTCCTGACAGCGACGGCGGCACTCGTCGCGGCTGTCAGCCTCAAGGTCGGCGACGCAGACGCAGCAAACCAGATCAGCAAAACCAAATCCAAGGAAGCCGCGAAAGGGCACAAGACCATGAGCACGTTTATCACCGAGGATGGAACCGAGATTTATTTCAAGGACTGGGGCAAGGGACAGCCTGTCGTATTCAGTCATGGCTGGCCGCTCAATGCCGATGCATGGGAAGACCAGATGGTCTTCCTCGCCTCCAATGGCTACCGCGCCATTGCCCATGACCGTCGCGGTCATGGTCGGTCCAGTCAGCCCTGGAATGGCAACGACATGGACACCTATGCGGACGATCTGGCTGAACTCTTCGAGAAGCTTGATCTGAAGGACGCCATCATGGTCGGTCATTCCACGGGCGGTGGTGAAGTCGCCCGCTATATCGGCCGCCACGGCACCAAGCGTGTTGCCAAGGCCGTACTGGTTGGGGCCGTTCCGCCGTTGATGCTGAAGACCGCCGCCAATCCCGGGGGCCTGCCGATGGAAGTGTTCGATGGCATTCGCGCCGGTGTGACTGCGGACCGCTCGCAGTTCTTCAAGGATTTGACAGCGCCGTTTTACGGAGCCAATCGTCCCGGCGCCAAGGTCTCGCAGGGTGTACGCGATGCCTTCTGGGCTCAGGGTATGCAGGGTGGTTTGAAGAACGAACTCGATTGCATCAAGGCATTTTCGGAGACTGATTTCACCGAAGATCTGAAGAAGTTCGACGTTCCGACCCTGTTCGTCCACGGCGACGATGATCAGATTGTGCCGATCGATGACTCGGCCAAAATCGCCACGACACTGGTCAAGGGTTCGAAGCTTACGATTTATCCGGGCGCTCCGCACGGTCTGGCAACGACCCACAAGGATCAGCTCAACAAGGACCTGTTGGCTTTCGCCAAGGCATGATCCGCTGATGTGAAAAACCCGCCGTGTTTTCAGCGCGGCGGGCTTTTACTTGGATCAGGCAAGACCGCGCTTCTCGATCATCGCATCGGGTGTTGGCATCTTGCCGCGGAAAGCCTTGTAGAGCTCTTCCGGGTCGCGGCTGCCGCCAGCCGAATAGATATATTGCTTGAGCTTCTTGGCGAGGTCGGTATTGAACACGTCGCCGGTTTCCTCGAATGCCTTGAACGCATCGGCATCCAGCACTTCCGACCACATGTAGGAATAATACCCGGCGGAATAGCCGTCGCCGGAGAAGACGTGCGTAAAGTGCGGCGTGCGATGACGCATGATGATCGCGTCGGGCATGGACAAACTTTTCAGCGTGTCAGCCTCGAACTGGATCGGGTCGGTGGGTGGTGTGCCGTCCGCATGGAAAGCCATGTCGACCAGCGCCGACGAGGTGAATTCTACCGTGTTGAACCCTGCATTGAAGGTGTTGGCAGCCAGCACCTTGTCGAGGAGTGCCTTGGGCATCGCCTCGCCAGTGCGGTAGTGGATCGCATATTTTTCCAGAACTGCGGGCACAGTCAGCCAATGTTCGTAAAGCTGCGAAGGCAGTTCAACAAAGTCACGCGAAACCGATGTGCCCGACACGGCCGGCCACGTCACGTCGGACAATAGGCCGTGCAAAGCATGGCCGAACTCGTGGAAGAGAGTGCGTGCCCCGTCCAATGAAAGGAGTGCGGGCTCACCCTTCGGCGGTTTGGCGAAATTCATCACGTTGTAGATGATCGGCGTCTGGCCGCCGTCGAGCTTGTGCTGCGATTGCAATGCGCTCATCCAGGCGCCGGAACGTTTGGATTGACGGTTGAAATAATCCCCCAGAAAAACGCCGCGGCGGCTACCATCCGGATTCTGGACCTCCCACACCCGCACATCGGGATGCCAGGTCGCAATGCCGGCCTTCTCTTCAAAGCGGATGCCAAAGAGCCGCGTTGCCACGTCGAAACAAGCCTCGATGATCTTTTCCAGCTGCAGGTATGGTTTCAGTTCCGCCTCGTCGAACGCAAAGCGCTCATTGCGCAGCTTCTCCGCGTAGAACCGCCAATCCCATGGAGCAACCTTGTGGTTGCGCCCCTCGGCGGCGATCAGGCGTTCCAGATCAATCTCTTCTTCGGCAGCGCGGTTGCGCGCCTTGTCCCACACCGGTTCGAGCAGGTCCATGACGGCCTTCGGTGTCTTGGCCATGGTGTCGTCCAGCTTGTAGGCGGCAAAACTGTGATATCCGAGCAGCTTGGCCTTTTCTGCACGCAGCGCCACCATCTCGGCGACGATTGCGCGGTTGTCGCTTGCTCCGCCGTTCTCGCCGCGCGCGGCCCAGGCGCGAAACGCCTTTTCCCGCAGGCTGCGGTCTTCAGAGAAGGACAGGAAAGGCTCGATGATCGAACGCGAAAGGGTGACAGCCCAGGCGTCCGGCCGATCGCGCTCCTCGGCAGCACCGCGCATGGCAGCACGCACGAAGTCCGGCAGGCCTTTCATCTGCGCTTCATCGGTGATGAAAAGCGCCCAGTCGGCTTCATCCTTCAGGACATTCTGACCAAACTGTGCGCCAAATCCCGCAAGTTTCTCATTGATGTCTGCAAGACGTGCTTTGCCTTGCTCATCCAGCCGCGCGCCGCTGCGTACGAAGCCTTTCCATGTCTTCTCAAGAACCCGATCCGTTTCTGCGTCAAGGCCGAGGAAATCGCGTTGTTCATAGAGCGAGTCGATGCGGGCAAACAGCTGCGGGTTCATCATGATGGACGAATAGTGGCGGGACATCTTGGGCGCGATGACGCGCTCCAACGCCTGAATAGTGTCGTTGGTATTGGCCCCGGCCCGCATCCAGAAAATGGAAGAGACGCGGTTGAGACCTTCGCCGGATAGCTGCAAGGCCTTCAGCGTATTGTCGATGGTCGGTGCCTCGTGATGGTTGATGATCGCGTCAACATCGGCAAGATCGGCCGCAAGTGCCGCCTCGAAGGCCGGGGCAAAATCGTCGTCGGTGAAAGCAGTGAAGTCGGGAAGTCCGAGCGGTCCGGTCCAGTCCGTCAGTGCGGGATTGATGGCTGGTTTCTGTGAGGACATGGGAAGGCTCCGTCATGGCTGATGAACTCTGGCTTTAACATCTAAGCGCGCAACCGAGTGATCACAAGTCGGCAGACCCAGAAAGCGCGGCACGAATGTATATCCAATGGTCAGCCAACAAAAAACGGAGCTTGCGCCCCGTTCTCAGTCGATATTTGCAGGATCAGCTGTTGCGCTTGCGGGCAGCCAGCGTGCGCAGGCGCAGGGCGTTGAGGCGGATAAAGCCCGCCGCGTCCTTCTGATCATAGGCGCCGCGATCATCCTCGAAAGTCACGAGCGCATCGGAATAAAGTGACTTTTTCGACTTGCGACCGGATATCATGACATTGCCCTTGTACAGCTTCAGGCGGACGACGCCCTCCACATCTTCCTGGCTCTTGTCAATCATGGCCTGCAGCATTTCGCGTTCCGGCGAATACCAGAAGCCATTATAGATCAGCTCCGCATAGCGTGGCATGAACTCATCCTTGAGGTGCGCCGCACCGCGATCCAGCGTGATCGACTCCATGGCGCGATGGGCAGCGAGAAGGATCGTGCCGCCGGGGGTTTCGTAAACGCCGCGCGATTTCATGCCAACGAAACGGTTCTCGACCAGATCAAGGCGACCGATACCGTTGTCGCGGCCGAGATCGTTGAGCGTTTTCAGCAATGTTGCCGGCGAAAGCGGTTTGCCATCGATAGCGACGGCGTCGCCCTTTTCGAAAGCGATCTCGATTTCTGTGACTTTGTCGGGTGCATCCATCGGCGAAATGGTGCGCTGGTGCACATATTCGGGGGCTTCCTGCCACGGATCTTCCAGAACCTTGCCCTCGGACGAGGAGTGCAGAAGGTTGGCATCGACGGAGAAGGGGGCTTCGCCGAGCTTGTCCTTGGCGATCGGAATCTGATGTTCGCGGGCGAATTCCAGGAGGTCTGTGCGTGACTTGAAAGTCCAGTCACGCCATGGTGCGATCACCTTGATGTCAGGGTTCAGCGCATAGGCGGAAAGCTCGAAACGAACCTGGTCATTGCCCTTGCCGGTTGCACCATGGGCGATGGCATCGGCTCCGGTGCGGGCGGCAATCTCAACAAGATGCTTCGAAATCAGCGGCCGCGCAATGGACGTGCCGAGCAAATAGACGCCTTCATAGACGGCATTGGCACGGAACATCGGGAACACGAAGTCGCGCACGAATTCTTCACGCACATCTTCGATATAAATTTCCTTGATGCCAAGCATTTCGGCTTTCTTACGCGCTGGTTCCAGCTCTTCGCCCTGGCCGAGATCGGCAGTGAAGGTAACGACTTCCGCGCCCAGTTCCGTTTGCAACCATTTGAGGATAATCGATGTATCGAGACCGCCGGAATAGGCCAGCACGACTTTCTTGACGTCTTTCCACTTGTTCATTCTGTTTCCCTGACCGCTGTGCAGTCTCGCTGTCGTTTGGTGAAGATGGAGGTTCTTTTATCAGGTGAGGGGATGTTGGCAAGATCGGCGTTGGCTGCAGCGGACCTGCACGGGGAAATCAGCTGCGGATAGCCACGTAACCGCGCTCGCCATATCGCTCACGGGCCTCCTGCAACGTGCCTGTTTTCAGCGCGGAAATGAAATCCTGCATGTGAATGCGCCGCCAGCCGGCTGTAACCTCTTCCACGGCAAAACCTCGTTGTGCCAATGCATCTGCAATGTGCTTGTCGGTCGAAAGAACGACTTTCACGCCTGGATCAATCTCTGCAGGTGGAAACACGGTCGTTTGCCTGAATTGTGCATCAAAATTGGCGTGAAGCCGGATTTTCGCAGCGTCCAGCACGGGTCCGACGAAGAGGACTTGGTTCTCCGGGAGATGCAATGTGTTGATCCTGGCCGCGAGCGGCTTGCCGATATCAGGCACGAGAAGGGCCTTTGCAACGGGGGTAACGGCTAATGTGCTGGCCATGGCAAGCACGGCGGCGGAGGCCGCCAGACCATGCATTTTCAGGCGGGCGTTAACGACCCACAG
Source organism: Phyllobacterium sp. NPDC097923 (assembly GCF_044760925.1). NCBI lineage: Bacteria > Pseudomonadati > Pseudomonadota > Alphaproteobacteria > Hyphomicrobiales > Phyllobacteriaceae > Phyllobacterium > Phyllobacterium sp. NPDC097923. Next base: position 240,634 of record NZ_JBIWBL010000002.1, read on the forward strand.
CGTCGTCATGACGCCTGCGATCCCGGCTGCCAATCCTGCCACATATAGCAGCGGCAGCAATTGCATCCCCACTAGGAATACGCCGGCGATAGGGATGGCTGCAAACAGGATGATGATGCGCAAGACCTGCCGGACCAATTTTTCGAAGCGGGGATCTGTCACTTCCTGGAACCCGCAGGCAAGAAGCACGCAAAGCAGCGGTATAACGGGAATGACGTAACGGTGAGAGGGAAGGCTATTGAGGGAAAAAATAATCGAGACGGCAATGATCCAGCCGAGGAAAAAGGGGGCTATGCCGTTGAGTGAATCCCTCTCCAGTCTCAGTCCCGCTTTCCGCGCGCCATAGAAAAGCAACCCCAGCCAGACAAATGTCGGACCGATGAGGCCGGCGAAGCTGTGGATCAATCCCATGGCGATGATATCCGGATTGACATTGATCTTGTCTGAAATCTGGTCGGCAACGAAATCGGCCGAAAGCATGCTTGGTGTGTGCAGAGACTGATAGATGAACCAGATGCCGACGATGCCGAGGCACGCGGCGATTGTCAGGGGCTGCCACAGGCGACGGCTGCGCTGCCGCAGCGCCGGCACGGCCATGCAATAGATAAGGATGTAGCCGAGCATTGCCACGGGAAGGAGGCCCTTGGCCAGAATAGCCAATCCCGTACCCGCATAGGCAAGAATGCCATAGACGTGGTGATGGTCATCACGGAAGAGAAGGCCGACAAAGCCGAGCATGCCGATGAGCATGAACATGGTCAGAGGCATGTCAGGAATGGCGTTGACACAGGCGCGCAGGAAGACGGCATTTGTTGCCAGAAGCGAAGCTGCAAGCAATGCCGTCCGGTCATTGCGCGTGATAGTGCGGGCCAGGCAGAACGTGATCAGCAGCGTGGCCGCCCCGGCGATCAGCCACAGGAAGCGCGATCCGAGCACGGAGATCCCGAAGACTTTCATGCCAGCTGCGCTCATCCAGTATGTGAGCGGCGGCTTTTTCAGCCGGACATCGCCCTCGGCCGTATGCGGTGTCAGGTAATCGCCGGTGTGCAGCATGATGACAGCACCATTGGAGTAATGGCGTTCGTCGGGAAAGTGCGTGATGAGGTTGCTGGCAAGCGGGAGAAGGCTGACGATCAGGGCCAAGGCCAACATGAGCACAATGCGCCGGCTTGCAGCCGAATCCACCGCATCGTCCGAAATGCTCAGGCTTGGATTCTTCTGAAGCATCGTCTGATTGTCGCGCTTGTTGTTGTCCCCTCAGTTTTAATAACCCGAACGAACAGTAGCGCCAATAAAAATTTATGTCTTCAACAGGGACGTACTATGCGGTTTCAGCGGTTACTTGATTCTCTGTTTGGATGTGCCACGCCAATGCGCCGTCCATGACTCGCAAATCGTGGTCAGCACGCAGAAGACAATCACGGTTGAAAGAGATCCGAGGACGACGTCGGAGAGATAGTGCCGGCCAAAAGCAACGCGAAGGAAATCGGTGGTTATGATGATAGCAGCGATGGGCCACACGAGCTTTTTCCTTGTCTGATGGGGCCACAAGGGCAAAAGGCAGACAAGCCATGCTATCCCGGCAGCTTCCCCGGAAATAAAGGAGCAATTGTGCTGGCAGACGTGCGACCATTCAGCCGCCGCCACGAAGGGCTGCTCCCCGCCGAAAAGCCATGTGTTGGCGGGCCGTGGACGTCCGATGAACTCCTTCATGAATGCGTTGACCAACAGACCGGGGCCAATGGCCAGCGTAAGAAGCGATACGATTGATATGCGAATGCGCTCGTGATTCCAGCGGAGACCGGAGGCAACATCGCGCAGCGCGATGGTGACGACCACCGAAGCGGCCACGATGGGCAGGGCATAGAAGACACGCCGCAGCGTCTTGAAAAGCGGAACCGATGCAGCAGGAAAATCCCCGCAAATTTTTGCGGTCGCAGTGGCGATGCAGTCAGAACTCAGGAAGAAAAACGACGAAACGGCCTTGTCGATCTCAGGTGCGCGGTTAAACAGGATGGCCAGGGCCGCCCACACGAGGATAAGGCTGATCGCAAGAGCCGGCTGGCTCCAAACGCCGAAGCCATAGAGCGCTTTACCGCATGAAGCAGATGTTGTTCGGTAATAGACCATGCGGCTCTCAAAGGCTGAAAAACTTGCCTGTTCTGGCTTGCGATGATTGCAGTGTCATTACAGAGCATATTTTTCCAGTGACTGCAGAAAAGTATTTAATTAAGGCCGCGCAATGTCAGTATTTTGATGTCCTAAATGCAAATAGCGGCCATTGGGCCGCCATGAGTATGGAAAATCCGTGCCTCAGATAGGGCGTGAATGCCGCCTTAGCGGGTAGCTACTATGAAAAGCCGCGGGAAAGGCAGCAAAACCGTGCCGTCAGGCAGCGCCGGATAAGCTTCCGCAACCGCGTCCGTATACCGTTTGAGATAGGACGCCCGTTCGGTTTCATTGAGCGGGTCCAGATATGGCCGCAGGCCCGTTCCTTTGAACCATTCGACCACGGCTGCAGCTCCTCCGGCAAGCGGGTGGTGGTAAGTGGTTTGCCAGATATCAACCCTGGACGCGATCGGCCGCAGGATTCGGTAATACCACTCTGCGCTCTGCCGCGGTGACCTTTGCCCCGCCGATTCTGCCAGTTTGGCAGCCCATGGGCCGTCAGCGGCTATTTCCCGCATCAGACGGTGTGTGGGTTCATCAAGATTATTCGGAATCTGGATTGCGAGGCTGCCGTCTACGGCCAGTTTGCTGACAAGGGCCGGCAACAGGGCGGCGTGGTCCGGAAGCCATTGCAGCACCGCATTGGCAAGAATGACATCATAGGGTCCCTCTGCATCCCATCGTGCGATATCGGCAACGTCGAAGCGGATTTCAGGAAGCCGTTTGCGGGCTGCTTTGACCATATCCTCGGAGCTGTCCATTCCGGTTGCGACTGCCCTGGGAAAACGGGCAATGAGGACTTCTGTGGAATTGCCGGGGCCGCAACCAATATCAATCACGGATCTGGCGTATACGCCGGGTACCGCTGCCAGGAGATCGCGGACTGGACGTGTCCGCTCATCTTCAAATTTCACATATTGTTCGGCTGACCAGCTCACAACGGGTTTCCTTTTTGTTGCCCGCCGGATAGGCGGGGACGATAGGGGCAAGTCATGGTGCATCGCTTGGCCCCAAAGCGGTGCATTGGCAGAATAGGCTTTCTGCCTTATGATTTCCAATGCATGCTTTTTACAATTTCAATACTTTTAAGGTATGGTGATGATCGATCTGCGGCGTCTTCGCGCTTTTGTTGTCTTGGCAGAGGAAGGCCATGTGACGCGGGCTGCCGAGCGGTTGGGCATCCAGCAGCCGCCCTTGACGCGGCTCCTGCAGGGGCTGGAGACGGAACTGGGTGTACTCCTGATGCACCGCATGCCGCGCGGCGTTCGTCCCACCGAGGCCGGAAAAGTGCTGCTCGATGAAGCCAAGATCATTCTGGAGCGTGCCAATGGCGTTGCCGATATGGTTCACCGGGCGGCACGCGGCGAACAGGGCCGTCTGGCCATCGGCTTCACAAGCTCTGCTGCCCTGCATCCTTTCGTGCCGAAAGCGTTGCGGGCTTTTCATGAGAGCCTGCCGAAACTTTCCGTCGTGCTGGAAGAAGCCGGCACGGCAGAACTGGTGGACGCGCTCATGCATGAACGGCTCGACGCAGCCTTCATTCGCTCTCCCGTCGGACGGACGCCGGGCCTGCGGATCGATGCCGTGCTGGAGGAACCGATGCTCGTCGCGCTGCCGGTGGGGCATAGGCTGGCGCGGGATACTGCCTCGCGGCTGCTGCTGACAGAATTGGCCACCGAACCCTTCATTCTCTATCGCCGCACCGCGGGGCCGGGCCTTTATGACACCATTCTGACCGCATGCCGGGAGGCTGGGTTCAGTCCGGTTGTGGCGCAGGAGGCACCGCGCTTGACCGCAACACTGAGCCTGGTGGCTGCAGGATTCGGTATTTCCCTCGTGCCCGCATCGATGCGGCGCCTTGGCGGCGACGATATCGCCTATCGGGCGGTTGCGGGCAGTTCCAAACTGATGGCCCCGTTGCTTCTGGCCATGCGGCAGACGCATCCGGCGCCGGCGCTCGCGCAATTTCGCGGTCTCGTGCAGCGCATGACAGCAGAAATGCGCGCGGCGAATCTGGCTGATGCCGCGGCGGATCGGGGAAATCGCTAGGCCCCTCAGAATCGGGTGGCCAAAAGGACGGTTCCGCGTTAGCTTCCCCCAGTTTTTCGACGGAGCCTCCCATGACCTTCATTCCCGAATGGCCGATTATCCTGCAGTTCGCGATTGCAACCTTTGTTCTTTCGATCACCCCGGGTCCCGATATGACGCTTTTCGTGGGGCGGGCTCTTTCCGAGGGAAAGGCGGCCGGGTTTGCCTGTCTGTCCGGTGCCAATTGCGGGATTGTGGTGCATACAACAATGGTTGCACTGGGCCTTTCCGCGTTGATTATCGCATCGCCATCCGCATTCCTTGCGCTGAAAGTCGTTGGCGCGGGTTATCTCGTGTGGCTCGCCTTTCAGGCTATCCGCAAGGGATCAGCCTTTTCTCCGGAAAAGAAGAGCGGCCAGTCGCACACATTGTTCCAGAACTGGCTGACCGGGATAGGCATCAACTTGCTCAATCCTAAGATCATCCTGTTCTTCATGACTTTTCTGCCGCAGTTCGTGTCAGCGAGCGATCCGCATGCGCCGGGCAAGCTTTTCTTCCTCGGCCTGCTGTTCATCCCGCTGTCTTTGCCGGTGGTAACGCCGATGATTCTTGCGGCTGACCGGTTTGCGGGTCTTCTCAAGAAGAACCCGACGGTTACGCGGGTGACCGATTGGCTGTTTGCCGGGGTGTTTTCGGCCTTTGCGACAAAAATCCTGATGGCTCAGGCGAAGTAGGCGCCTCTATACGGTGGGGCCACCGGAGCGCGGGGGCATCACCAGCCCGGCGCTTCGCCCGGAAACAAGCCAGTAGACAAAGCCCCCGACAACGCCGGTGGCGAGGATGGCCGCGAATGTGTCGATGTCTTCGGTCTGTGGCCGCCACTTCCAGACGATGATGACAACGGCGGTCGCTGCGCCGCCAAGGGCGTAGAACAACAGGTCCCGCCACGCGGTCAGTTCAGCAAACAAGATGAGGATGCAGGCGGGAATGAAGACGCTGTAGCCAATCATCGTGGCAAAGATCGGAACCGTGGAATACAGGAATGGGCCTTCGCTTCCGATGGCTTCCGTGCTGCCGAGCCAGAGAAGGTTGAGAAACAACGATGCGGCGAAGGTCGCGCAAACGAAACCGAAAACGATCAGGGCAAAGCGGAAGATATAGAAGGCGATCTGGCTCAATCTTCACCGTGCCCGGCGATCATGGCAGCCTCAAATGCCAAACGCTCTGTCTTCTTCATTCGTTCCGATTCCGACTTCAGCTGACCGCATGCCGCCAGAATATCGCGGCCTCGTGGGGTGCGGATGGGTGAAGCATAACCGGCATTGTTGACGTAATCAGCGAATTTCTCGATCTGCTCCCATTCCGAGCACTGGTAATTGACGCCAGGCCAGGGGTTGAAAGGAATGAGATTGATCTTGGCGGGAATGCCTTTCAGCATGCGCACCAATTCCTTGGCATCAGCCAGCGAGTCGTTCACGCCCCTGAGCATCACATATTCGAAAGTAATGCGCTTGGAGTTGGACAGGCTTGGATAGGCCCGGCAGGCATCCAACAGTTCCTTGAGCGGATACTTCTTGTTGATCGGCACCAGCATATCGCGCAGGTCATCGTTCACCGCATGCAGGGAAATGGCAAGCATGACGCCGATTTCCTCACCGGTGCGGTAAATCTCCGGCACGACGCCCGATGTCGACAGCGTGATGCGCCGCTTCGACAGAGACAGGCCGTCACCGTCGGAGGCAATCAGCAGTGCCTTCTTGACGTTCTCGAAATTGTAGAGCGGTTCGCCCATGCCCATCATGACGATATTGGAGACCTTGCGGCCTTCGGCGGGAACAATGGCACCGTCCGGTGTGTTCCGGTCCGGAAAATCGCCGAGCCGGTCACGGGCAATCAGCAACTGCGAGAGAATTTCTTCCGCCGTCAGGTTGCGTACCAGTTTCTGTGTGCCCGTATGGCAGAAGGAGCATGTGAGCGTGCAGCCGACCTGGCTGGAAATGCACAGCGTGCCACGGCCTTCCTCGGGAATATAAACGGTTTCGATCTCGACCGGCCGGCCGGCACCGCGCGGCGGAAAGCGAAACAGCCATTTGCGCGTGCCGTCAGTGGAGATTTGTTCCTCGACGATTTCAGGCCGGGCAATGGTGAAATGCCGGTCGAGGAGCTCGCGCATATCGCGGGAAATGTTGAGCATATCGGCAAAATCCGACACACCGCGGACATAGAGCCAGTGCCAGAGCTGGGCGACGCGCATCTTGACCTGACGCTCGGCCACGCCGATTTCGGCCAAAGCCTCGCCCATCTCGGTGCGGGACAGGCCGATCAGTGTCGGCTTGCCATTCATGGCGGCAAGCATGGCATCACGGGATTTCTCCCGGGCGAAGGATTGTGTCTCAGGCAAAACGGACATTGGGTTTTCTAACGTTCTCTAGTGAAGCGCGGCTCATATCATGTTCTGGCCGTTCCGTCACCTCCACAAGCAAAAAGGCCGGACACATGCTGTCCGGCCTCTGCAAAAGGAGAAGATTGAGGCGGTTTACTTGCAGGTGGCGATGGCTTTGAGCGCCGCCGATACGCCCTTGAGCGAATAGGTGTAGCTGGTCTTTGTCCCGCGCTTGGAGACCGCGGCGATGGACATGGTATGGCCGGTACGCAGCGCCGCCACAAGCTGGGGTTCTTCCGCTGCGTTTTCCATCCAGCCATGGCTGCCATTGGTGAACATGGAGAAGCTGCGTGAATCGATGGTGACCGTCACCTTCGAATTGACCTGGAGGTCGTACCCGGCCTTGAATTGCGGTTCGAAGCTGACGTTCTGGCCGGGCTTCTGGCTGACCATGAAGAAATTGTCGCCGTGATCAATCTTTGCGGGCTGCTTGTCGACCGGTACGGACAGGACATAGCAAACCTTGCCCTTGCCCTGCTGGTAGCTATAGGCGCCCCATGCGTTGAACTGGCTGATCTGACTTGGGGTCTGGGCAAGAGCCGTCCCTGTCAGCCCAAGCATGAGCACAGAGGTCGCTGCGATTGATTTTCCAAACATGTTACCTACCAGTTTTTATCGTTCATTTCATAACTGACGAACCGGCAAGAGCCGCCAGGCCCCACTGTCCAGTTCGCTTTCTCTTAATTTGACTTAATCTGGGTTACCAAACGGTGAAGACGGGGTCAAAAAAGCGATTTTGTCAGCGAGAAGATCACGTTGTCCGTGCAAAATCCCACGGTTGCACTCCAGCGGAATAAAAGCGGCGACACTTTGACAATTCATCCCATCACGCGGATGTGATGCAAAAACGGCTGGTAACGGTTCCAGATTCTCCAGACTTGCCGCCCGATATCCTAGTTGTCCTTGTCCAGATCCTCGATTGCTTTCTTTGCCGCCTCACGATGCGCTGGTGTCACATGGTTGCGAATGGCATTCAGTGCAGCCATCAGCACCGCTGCGTCGTCGGTAAAGCCAAGGCCAACAATAAAATCGGGAATAATGTCGAACGGCATGACAAAGTAGGCAAGCGCAGCAAGAAGCGTACCGCGAACCCATGTCGGAGTTGCGGGATCCAAGGCACAGTAATACCCGGCAATCACCTCGTCGAGAAAGGGGATGGACTTGGCGGCCTTGCGTGCAGTTTTCCAGAACCGGGCGCGCACGGTTTCCTCGCGGGCACGCTGTTCATACGTGCTGCCCGGCTGCAGAATTTCACCAATCTTGACGTTATCCATTCCTCTTCCTTCAGGTCTGTTCAGGAGACAACATGGGAAGACACGCCTGTTGCTGCAAGAGTTTCGTCGATATTATCGTCAAAGGGCGGCGAAACGGTCCATCGCCCGGGCCATTGTAATATCAAGTTCGGTGATGCCATCGGCGTCGTGGGTGGCAAGAGTGACGTCAACGCGATTGTAGACGTTGAACCATTCGGGATGATGGTCCATCTTTTCGGCAATGAGAGCGACACGGGCCATAAAGCCGAATGCCGCGTTGAAATCCTTGAATTTGAATGATTTGCTGATTGCCTCGCGGTCACCGGTCCTGGACCAGCCGGTCAGTTCCTGCAATGCCTTGTCGAGTTCGCTGAGATTTAACCGGTTGCGCGCCATGCTGTGTTTCCTCATATACGGTCATTGCTTTGCTTCCAACTATAGTGCAACGGCCCATGAAAACCCATCCACTTCGCTCTGTCCTTTTTGTTTGTCTGGGCAATATCTGCCGGTCGCCGCTGGCGGAAGGTGTGTTCCGGTCCGTACTTGCAGAAGAAGGAAAAGACCGGGGCATCCATATCGATTCCGCCGGAACCAATGGCTATCACACGGGCGAGGCGCCCGATGAGCGTTCCATCCTGGCGGCCAGGCAACACGGGATCGATATCTCAGACCAGCGTTGCCGGCAGCTAAAGGCCGAGGATTTCGTGAGTTTTGATCTGATCCTTGGCATGGACCGCGCCAACGTCGCAGCCATCCAAGCCCGGCAGCCCGCCAATGCGACCGCCGAGACCGGGCTCTTCAGTGAAATCGCACTTGGCGAAGCCAGTCAGATACCCGATCCCTACTACGGCACCCAGGCTGATTTCGAACGGGTTTATCGGATGGTTCTCAAGGCCTCCAAAGGCCTCTCGAAGCGTTTCTGATAGGTGCGTGCCGATTCCAGCGGCCATGCTTCCTCGACGATATAGGGGCCGCCGCCGACGGAATCGCGTGATGACATCAGGACAAAGCGCCCGATGGTGAAGGGCATGGTGGAAAAGTTGCCGCGCGAGGCGAGATAGTGCGCCACTTCTTCGTTGCGGGCATTGCGCAAGCGCGCCAGCGTGACATGCGGCGTGAATTTCCGCGGATCGGCCGGCAGCATCAACCGCTGGCAAATGCGCTCGATTTCCGCATGCAACGCCTGAATATCGGGGGAGGGCGAAACGGCGGCAAATACGCTGTGGGGTTTCTTGGACCCGAATGCGTTGACGCCCGAAAGCTGCAGGGTGAATTCCGGCCGCCTTATCCGATCAAGCGCGTTGGCGACCTCGTCGGCCACGTGGCCTTCGACATCACCGATGAAGCGCAGCGTGATGTGATAGTTTTCAACATCGATCCATCGGGCGCCTGGTAAACCACCGCGCAGGAGCGACAGTGAGAGAGCGGCGTCCCTCGGGATCTCGAGGGCAGTAAAGAGACGCGGCATAAGGCATCCTCCCCGAATCGAGTTGTAACCTCAGGGAATCATTGAATGAGTCCAAGAGCAAGGCACAATTTCACATTCTTTTGCGCCGCGACAAATAAGACACGCAAGATGTGGTGTGAAGATGACAACAATGTGGATAGCTTGCCCTTGAGGTTAAGGGCATCGGGATGATCAAATAGGCCCTGGGCCTGTCTTGCCCAAGGGCTCTACAGAGAAAGCCTCACTGCTCGGTGTCGGATGTATCCGAGGTAACCGTTGGCTGTTTGATGGTCTTCTGCATGATGGGAAGGAACCCCTTCACCATGACCGCAACGCCTTGGGTGGTCGGGTGCATTCCATCTGCCTGCAGCAGCGAGGCCTGTGTCGCAATACCCTCCATGAAGAACGGATAAAGCGGAACATCGTATTTCTTGGCGAGATCAGGGAAGATCGCGTTGAATTTCTCTTCGTAGTCGCCGCCCATGTTCGGCGGAGCAAGCATCCCGGCGAGTATCACCTGAATTTTGCGCTTCTGCAGCTTCTCGATCATCTCGGCCAGATTCTTTTCGCTGATCTCCGGCGAGATGCCGCGCAAGGCGTCATTGGCACCCAGCTCGAGGATGACGAGATCGGTGCCATCCGGGACGGACCAATCAAGGCGTGCAAGGCCACCGGTTGTGGTATCTCCGGCGACACCGGCATTGGCGATCGAAATCTCGACGCCCTTGTCTTTCAAGGACTTTTCCAGCTGCGCGGTGAAGGAATCCTGCACGGGAAGTTCGAAGCCGGACATCAGGCTGTCGCCGAACCCGACAACGGAGAGAGCGTGGCCGGACACGGGATTTTGATTGGCCAAGGTCAGAGAGGGCAGGGCAACAAGGCCGAGCGACACAACGATCTTTATCAATGGTTTGAATATCATGTTCGGGTACCCATATCTGACCGGATGCGACTTAAGTCAGTGTCGACCATAGCGTAAAGGATCTGCATTCGTGACTAAATCTGTCATCACACTCGATCACATTGAGTTGACTCTTGGGACGGGTGCTTCCTCGGTGCATGTGCTCAAGGGCATATCCCTTGCCATCGTCGGCGGGCAATCGGTGGGCATCGTCGGGCCTTCGGGCTCAGGAAAGTCGACCTTGCTGATGGTGCTGGCCGGACTTGAGCGGATCGATTCCGGCTCCGTCGAGATTGCCGGGCAAAAGCTGGAGACGATGAGCGAGGATGCAACGGCAGCCTTTCGCGGCAAGAACATAGGGATCGTTTTTCAGTCCTTCCACCTCATTCCCAACATGACTGCGCTGGAAAATGTTGCTGTTCCGCTGGAGTTGGCGGGGCATCCCGACGCTTTTGAGATCGCTCGGCGTGAGCTGGCCGCGGTCGGCCTGGCGGACCGGGTCACCCACTATCCCGGCGAACTGTCCGGCGGTGAACAGCAGCGCGTGGCCATCGCCCGTGCCCTTGCGCCTTCACCGAAAATCCTTATCGCCGATGAGCCAACCGGTAATCTTGATACGACGACTGGCCGGCAGATCGCCGATCTGCTCTTCCAGAAGCAGAAGGATCTCGGTCTCACCCTGGTGCTTGTGACCCATGATCCGGCGCTTTCGGCCCGCTGCGATCGCGAGATCAAAGTCCGTTCAGGGCTGATCGAGGCGGATGCAGATGCCCCGCAACTGAAGAAAACCGCATGAGTGTCAACGGTTCTACTGCATCGCCGTCGCTCAAGCTGGCCCTGCGTTTCGCATTGCGCGAAATGCGCAATGGTCTATCGGGATTCTATATTTTTCTTGCCTGCATTGCGCTGGGCGTAGCTGCAATTGGCGGCGTCAATTCGGTGGCCAATTCGGTCACGTCGGGCATTTCCACGCAAGGGCAGGGCATACTTGGCGGAGATATCCGCTTTCAGCTCAATCAGCGCGAGGTCAATGCGGAAGAACGTGCCTTTGTTGAAAGCAAGGGCCGTGTCGCGGTCGCTGCCAACATGCGTTCCATGGCCCGGCTGGCCGATGGTTCCGATCAGTCTCTGGTGGAGGTGAAAGCCGTCGACAATGCCTATCCGCTTTACGGATCGCTGGATACCGCGCCGAAGCTGGATAAAGGTGCTCTCTTTGCCGAAAAGGATGGTGCATTTGGCGCTGCCGTTGCCCAGATTTTTCTCGACCGGCTCAATCTGAAGCTCGGTGACCGGGTCTTGCTTGGCTCCGCCACATTCGAATTGCGGGCGGTAATCGACAACGAGCCGGATGTATTGTCGGACGGTTTTGGGTTTGCACCGCGTTTTCTTGTCTCGCTTGAGGGGTTGCGCGCCGCGGGCCTGGTTCAACCGGGCAGTCTGGTCGAACACAGCTACAAGATTGCCCTGCCGGCAGGTGCCGGCGAGGCAGACATTGCAAGCATTCGCAATGAAGCGCAGGAAAAATTCCCACAGGCCGGCTGGACCATCCGCAGCCGCTCCAATGCCGCTCCGTCGCTGAGTGCCAATGTCGAGCGGTTCTCGCAGTTTCTGACATTGGTCGGGTTGACGGCACTGATCGTTGGCGGTGTCGGCGTGGCCAATGCGGTCCGGGCTTATCTCGACGCAAAACGCGGTGTCATTGCCACGTTCAAGTCGCTGGGTGCGCCGGGCTGGTTTGTTATCGCCGTTTATCTCATTCAGATCGTGCTGATTGCCCTGCTCGGTATCGCTGCCGGCTTGATCCTGGCTGCAATCATTCCCTATGTCGCAGGGTACGCCCTGCAGAGCGTGCTGCCCATTGCGGCCAAGGGCGGCTTTTATCCGGGTGCACTGGCCTGGGCCGCACTGTTCGGCCTGTTGACCACATTGGCGTTTGCCATCCTGCCCCTGGGCCGGGCACGCGATATTCCGGCGACGGCCTTGTTCCGCGAACAGGGTTTCGATCAGCGTGGTTGGCCAAAACCTGTCTATATCGCGGTGGCGGCTGTTCTTGTCGCCACGCTTTGCGTCCTGGCGGTGGTGTTCGCCTATGACCGGCGTATTGCCGTCACATTCATCGGAGCGGTCGCTTTTTCGTTCCTTGTGCTACGCGCTGTCTCCAGTCTCGTGCAGTGGCTGGCGCGCCGTGCGCCGCGGGTTCGCTCCACGGCGCTTCGCCTTGCCATCGGCAATATTCATCGGCCCGGCGCGTTGACGCCGTCGGTCGTCCTGTCGCTCGGATTGGGGCTGACACTGCTGGTGACGCTGGCGCTGATCGATGGCAGCTTGCGCCAGCAGCTCGCCGGCAACCTGCCGGAACGGGCACCGAACTTTTTCTTTGTCGATATCCAGAGCACGCAGGTCGACCAGTTCACCAGCCTTCTGCAGAAGGCTGCGCCGCAGGGCAAGATTGTCAGCGCGCCAATGCTGCGCGGCCGCATCGTTGCGTTCAACGGCACGGATGTCGGCAAGCTGACCATACCGCCGGAAGGGGCATGGGTGTTGCGTGGGGATCGCGGTATTACCTACGCCAAGAAAATACCGGAAAACTCGGTGCTGACGGCGGGTGCCTGGTGGCCGGAGGGTTACACCGGCGAGCCGCTCGTGTCCTTCTCGGCCGAGGAGGCGCGTAACCTTGGCCTCAAGCTTGGCGATACGGTCACCGTCAATGCGCTCGGCCGCAATATCACGGCGCGCATTGCCAATTTCCGGCAAGTGGAGTGGGAATCGCTTGCGATCAATTTCGTCATGGTGTTCTCGCCCAATGCTTTTGCCGGTGCCCCGCATGCCTGGCTTGCCACGCTCACCGATCCCTCTGCGACAACACAGGAAGAGGCCACGGTCATGCGTGATGTGACCCGGGCTTTTCCTGCCGTCACGTCCGTGCGGGTGAAGGATGCCATTAGCATTGCCAATGAGCTGGTCGGACAGCTTGCGGTTGCAATTCGCGCCGCGGCGTCGGTGGCTCTGATCGCCTCCATCCTTGTGCTCGGCGGTGCGCTTGCGGCCGGCAACCGCGCCCGCGTGCATGATGCGGTGGTGCTGAAAACCCTTGGCGCCACGCGGCGCACTCTGATCAAGGCGTTCAGCTACGAATATGTCATCCTGGGGCTGGCGACAGCGACTTTCGCGCTCCTGGCGGGCGGATTGGCGGCCTGGTATGTGGTTGTGCGGGTGATGAAGCTGCCTGCATCATTCCAGCCGGAAGTGGCGGTTTCCACGCTGGTCCTGGCGCTGGTTCTCACCGTCGGATTTGGCCTTGCGGGAACCTGGAGAATCCTTGGTCAAAAGGCGGCTCCGATCCTGCGAAACCTCTGAAATCGTTAAAAAAGCGTAATATGCGAGCGTTTTGCCCGCATTTGCCCGCCAAACACGCGATCTTGAGTAAAACAGGTCTTGTTATCGCCCTGCTGAATCCCCATAATTCACCGCAAGGCATGCTGGGGTCCCGCCAGCGGCGCCTGGGAATAACCCCCGACACCCGACGGGACGAAGCAATGAGGAAAACCATGGCTGACTATCGCAACATCCAGGCCCGTACATCGGCCGGAGTGCGTGTGGACGCGGGGATCGATCAAGGTCTACGCAGCTACATGCTGAAGGTCTACAATCTGATGGGGATCGGTCTCGCAGTGACCGGTCTTGCCGCGCTTGCAATTGTTTATCTCGCAACCACCAATGATGCATCGCTCGCGGTCGCTCAATTGCCGAATGGCAAGATGCTGACCAGCCTTGGCGTGGCGCTTTACGGCTCGCCCCTGCGTTGGGTTGTTATGCTCGCACCGCTCGCCGCAGTGTTCTTTTTGAGCTTCCGCATTGAGAAAATGAGCGTTTCGGCGGCCCAGACAACCTTCTGGGTTTATGCAGCGCTCGTCGGTGTTTCTCTGTCGTCGATCTTCCTTGTCTATACGTCGGGAAGCATCGTGCAGACATTCTTCATCACCGCCGCATCCTTTGGTGCGCTGTCACTCTACGGCTACACGACGAAGCGCGATCTCTCCGGAATGGGTTCGTTCCTGTTCATGGGTCTGATCGGCATTCTCCTTGCCGGTTTGGTCAACATCTTCCTGCAGTCCAGTGCTTTGCAGTTTGCAATCTCTGCGATCGGCGTTCTGGTCTTTGCAGGTCTGACGGCCTATGACACCCAGAGCATCAAGGAAATGTACTATGAAGGCGACAGCTCGGACACCTATGGCCGCAAGGCGATCATGGGTGCGTTGCGCCTCTATCTCGACTTCATCAACATGTTCATGTTCCTGTTGCAGTTCCTCGGCAACCGCAACTGATCCTGGACGTTATGAACGAGTGAAAAAGGGCAGCGGAAACGCTGCCCTTTTTCTTGGTGGCATTGCATTCATCCGGTATTTTTGCGATCGATTGCGGTCATGACCAGCATTCATATCCGCCCGGCACAGCCCGCTGACCTGCCCGCTATCACCGCAATCTATCGCGATGCGGTTCTGCATGGTACGGCCACCTACGAGATCGAGCCGCCCGCGCTGGCGGAGATGACCAAGCGGTTCCATACGATCACCAGTGATGGTTTCCCCTACAGCGTGGCAGAGATGGACGGCATCGTGAGCGGCTACGCCTATGCCAGTTATTTCCGTACCCGCCCGGCCTATTGGTGGAGTGTCGAGGATTCGATCTACATTGCGCCGCAAGCCAAGGGCAAAGGCATGGGCAAAGCCCTGCTTCAACGCTTGATCGTCGATTGCGCAGCGCTTGGATTTCGCCAGTTCATCGCTGTTATCGGCGATGGTCACGCTGCGTCAGCGTCGGTGCGCCTGCATGCCAGTTGCGGTTTCAGGCATTGCGGCACCATTGAAGGATCGGGTTTCAAGCATGGCCGCTGGCTGGATACGGTCCTCATGCAGCTTGACATGAATGGCGGGACCACGACCCTTCCGGGGCCGGCCCCCTTGAGAGGCTGAGCAGCTTTAGCTCCGCACAACCTGCAGCGATTTGTCGAAGATCCTGAGTACCCTGTCGAGTTCCGTGCCGCGCTTGAGAATAAGACCGCTCGCGGCAATCACGCTATAGGCGCCTTGCTTGCGGGCCAGCCGCGGATTTTTCTCGATCCGGAACATCGGCACTTCACTGGTCCGGCGAAACACTGAAAACACAGCCCGGTCATTCAGATGATCAATGGCATAATCGCGCCATTCGCCTGCTGAAACCATGAAGCCGTATATTCTGAGGATTTGATCAAGTTCCCGCCGATTGAATGTAACGGGGAGATCACGTGCGCCGGAGAGTGAAATGAGTTTCGCCTGCTGTTGCGATTCGTCGCCACCTGCATTGCTGTCCATCAATCAATCCGCCCTTAGATTTGCCGTATGACAACTGGATGACAGAAGGGTGACTTGTTCCGCCCGCATTTACAAGCCTGTAAGTGTCAGGGCACGCGCAATTGAACGCAAAAATGTCGCTGCTGCTGTGCCTTTCACAAAGGAATACGCCCTGTTTCCATTGGTGATGTCTGGCCACAGTTTCGCCATGTTACACTCGCATTGCCGCCGGATTTCAGACCCACCTTCAGTCCGTTGTCTGAGACGGTTCGGTCTTGAGCGGCCCGATACCCCAAGCCCCCCGCCCAGACGGGCTGTTCTGGCCGAACCATTCAGTCTCTCAATGGCAACAAGCCCCAAGACTTCAGGCTGGTTTTACCAGCCTTTTTTCTTGTCTGCAGAAATGCTCTTTAAAATCAGGGCTTTGTCATGATCGAGGCGCCAATGATAGGCCCCGGTTTGCCTTCACCAAGCATTTCCTGCAACAGGACAGCGCAGCCGGAAGCCTTCTTGCTGGCAATCTCGGTCAGCGGAATTTCGATCTTCTGCGATTTGCCATCCCACATGCCAACCGTTTCCATTGCGCGGACGCTGTTGGCGTAGCTGACATTGCGCCCGCCGTTCTCGCCATCGGGTATGGAAACAATGGTTTCCTTGTTGAAATAGGCAAGAAGAACGCGCACAGGATTTTTTGCGGCGGCCCCCTCACCAATATTGATGACCAGGCGATCCGGAGAGGTCTTTTCGATCGATACGGGAATTGTCAGGCCAGAATCACCATTGCGCATCTCATCGATTCGGCGCCGGATTTTAGCGCCGTCCTGACCATTTACATGCTCGCGGCCATTGAGGATTGCCTGCGGTGTGTAAACACCTGTCAGTCCAAGTGCCTTGCGATAGGCATTCTGCCGCGCGGTATTTTCGGGCAGCGCAAGATTGTCCACCCACCCGCGATAATCCCAATAGTCAACATGGAAGGCGAGTGCGACGACTTTCCCTTCCGCGGCCAGCTGCTTGAGGACGGCGTCGGCAGGTGGGCATGAGCCGCAGCCCTGCGAGGTATAAAGCTCAACCACGCCATCCGGTTTCGTGCCGATGCTCCCGGCATAAACCGGCCACGTGAACCCCGCCGCTGCAAGGAGCGGGCAGGCGATCAGAATGGCTTTGAGCAGGGTGCGCAGGGTCAAGGGTACGAGCTTTCTTCCCGAATTTTTCTTTGATCTTGTATGAGAGCGATTGCCAGACAATTGATAGGGATGCGTTTTATCAAGAGGAAGTCACTTTGAGGTGAATTCGATCACGTTTACAGGCAAAACCATATAATTATTGGCGAAATCGCGAAAAAAAGACCGCCGGTTGCCCGGCGGTCTCCGATTTCAGAGCTTTTCGCCGCTTTAAGCGGCGAGATCGCGCAGCACGTACTGCAGGATGCCGCCGTTCTTGAGGTACTCCAGCTCATCGATTGTATCGATACGGCAGATCAGCGGTACCTGCTTGACCGTGCCATCGGCGAACGTCACCGTGGCATGGGTCTTCTGGCGCGGCTGGATCGTGGCAAGACCTTCGATGGAAACTGTCTCATCGCCCTTCAGGCCAAGCGACTGCCAGCTCGTACCCTCTTCCAGCACGAAGGGGACGATGCCCATTCCGACGAGATTCGAACGATGGATGCGCTCGAAGGACTGGGAAATCACAGCGCGAACGCCGAGAAGGTTCGTGCCCTTGGCCGCCCAGTCACGTGATGAACCATTGCCGTATTCGATACCGGCAAAGATGACCAGCGGGACATTCTCGCTGCGGTACTGCATGGCGGCATCATAGATCGGCATTTCCTCTTTCGAGGGGTAATGGATCGTGTAACCGCCTTCGCGGCCATTTTCGCCAAGCATGTGGTTGCGGATGCGGATGTTGGCGAAGGTGCCACGCATCATCACTTCATGGTTGCCGCGACGCGTGCCGTACTGGTTGAAGTCCAGGGGTGCCACACCATGATCGGTCAGGTACTTGCCGGCAGGCGAGGCTGCCTTGATCGAGCCGGCCGGAGAGATGTGGTCGGTGGTGATCTTGTCGCCGAAGAGACCAAGGATACGTGCACCCTTGATATCGTTGACGATGCCGGGTGTCTTGCCCATGCCGACAAAGTAGGGCGGGTTCTGCACATAGGTCGAGTTGTCGTCCCATGCGTAGGTCTGGCCAGCCGGCACCTTGACGTCCTGCCAGTTCTGGTCACCCTTGAACACATCCGCATATTTGGATGCGAACAGCTTGCGGGTGACGTTCTTGGTGATGAACTCCTGGATCTCATGCGAAGACGGCCAGATATCCTTGAGGAACACCGGATTGCCGTCCTGATCTTCACCAAGCGGCTCCGTTGTCAGGTCCTTGGTGACCGAACCGGCCAGGGCATAGGCAACAACCAGCGGCGGAGAAGCCAGGTAGTTCGCCTGGACGTCCGGTGAAACGCGGCCTTCGAAGTTGCGGTTGCCGGAAAGCACGGCTGCAGCAATCAGACCCTTGTCATTGATGGTCTTGGAGATCGGTGCAGGCAGCGGGCCGGAATTGCCGATGCAGGTGGTGCAGCCGAAACCGACCAGATTGAAGCCGAGCTTGTCGAGCTCAACCTGCAGGCCGGCATTTTCAAGATAGGCGGCAACAACCTGCGAGCCGGGCGCCAGCGACGTCTTCACCCAGGGCTTGGACTTCAAACCCTTGGCAGCTGCATTGCGGGCGAGAAGGCCGGCTGCAATCAGCACGCTCGGGTTCGAGGTGTTGGTGCAGGAGGTGATCGCCGCAATGGCAACATCGCCATGCCCGAGATCATAGTCTTCGCCTTCAACCGGATAACGGGCATCAAGCTGCGTGGTCTTCTTGTATTCCTTCTGCAGCGATTCGTGGAAACCGGAGGCGATGCCCTCGAGGGCGATACGGCCTTCCGGACGCTTCGGGCCTGCCATGGACGGAACGACGGTGCCGAGATCGAGTTCCAGCGTGTCGGTGAAAACAGGATCGGCCGAGCCGGGTTCGCGCCACATGCCCTGCGCCTTCGAATAGGCTTCGACCAGTGCCAGACGCTCTTCGTCGCGGCCGGACATATGCATGTAGTTGATGGTTTCGCGATCAATCGGGAAGAAGCCGCAGGTGGCGCCATATTCCGGACCCATATTGCCGATGGTTGCTCGATCAGCCAGCGTCATGCTCTCGAGGCCAGGGCCGAAGAACTCGACGAACTTGCCGACGACGCCCTTCTTGCGCAGCATCTGAACCACGGTAAGCACGAGATCGGTCGCCGTTACGCCTTCCTTGACCTTGCCGGTCAGGCGGAAGCCGATGACCTCAGGCAAAAGCATGGAAACCGGCTGGCCCAACATGGACGCTTCCGCTTCGATGCCGCCAACGCCCCAGCCCAAAACGCCAAGGCCGTTGACCATGGTCGTGTGCGAATCAGTGCCAACGCAGGTATCGGGATAGGCGACGGTGACGCCGTCTTCTTCCTTGGTCCAGACTGCCTGGGCCAGATATTCAAGGTTGACCTGATGGCAGATGCCCGTGCCCGGAGGAACGACGCGGAAATTCTTGAACGCCTGCTGGCCCCACTTCAAGAAGCGGTAACGTTCGCCATTGCGCTCATATTCGAGATCGACATTGCGCTTGAAAGCCTGCGGATTGCCGAACTCGTCAACGATCACCGAGTGATCGATAACCAGATCAACCGGGACGAGCGGATTGATCTTTTCCGGGTCGCCGCCAAGGTTGACCATGGCATCGCGCATTGCTGCAAGGTCCACGACCGCAGGAACGCCAGTAAAGTCCTGCATGAGGACACGGGCCGGGCGATAGGCAATTTCAGCGCCGGCACTGCCGCGATCGACAAGCCATTTGGCGACGTTTTCGATGTCCTTCTTGAAAACCGAGCGATTGTCTTCAAAGCGAAGCAGGTTTTCGAGGAGGACTTTCATGGAGAAGGGGAGCTTGGAAATGCCTTCCAGGCCGTTTTTCTCAGCTTCGGTCAAGCTGTAATAGACATATTCCTTATCCCCTACGGATAGGGTTTTACGGCATTTGAAACTGTCGATTTGAGACATGTTGCGTCGTCCTTATGCTACTGGCCTCACCCGGGACGAACGCCTTTGCCGCGTTTCAAGGACGCGCTAAGGTGCGGGTGCAGTCATTTCCGCTGTCCGTCCCGCTACAGGTCCGAAAAGGCACCCGTATTGAAGATCGGCCAAAAATGGTTTCCATGCCGACCGCTGGCATGGTTGACTGCTATATAGAGATTTTCATCGATCTGTGCCAGACCGACATTCGTCAAAATTTGAGACTGCGTCGAAATGCACATGGGTCATTCCGGGCGGCACGTCGGGGTTAACAAGAGCGGGAACTTCATGCGGTTAGTCGCCGAAAATCTGGCAGGGGAGCGGGGCGGGGAGATTTTGTTTTCCAGGCTGAACTTTGCCGTCACGGGTGGAGAGGCGCTGATGATTACGGGGCCGAACGGGGCCGGGAAATCAACGCTCCTGCGAATCATCGCCGGACTTCTGGACAAAGCCGAAGGCCGCATCCGGCTTGATGCCGCACCAGCCGGTTTCGACGGGCTTGTTTCGGCCAGCCATTATCTCGGTCACCTCAATGCCATGAAACCCGTCCTGAGCATCGAAGAGAATCTGCGCTTCTGGCAGTCGTTCAACGGCATCGGGAACCATACGATTGGTGAAGCGCTGGACCGCGTGCAGCTCGGCGATATCGGCCATCTGCCATTCGGCTATCTCTCCACTGGGCAAAAACGGCGTGCCAGTATCGCGCGGCTCCTGATCAGCCATCGCCCGGTCTGGCTTCTGGATGAACCGACGGCGGGCCTCGACAAAGGATCGGAGGATCAGTTTGCCGGCGTCATGCGTGCACATCTTTCCAGTGGGGGCATTGTCGTCGCCGCAACCCATCTGCCGTTGGGATTGGACGGGGCTCAGGAACTTGTGATGGGAAGGGGCGGTTTCTGATGCTTTCGCTGTTTCTCCGCGACACCCGATTGGGTCTGCGTGCCGGTGGAGGTGTGCTGATCGGGATACTGTTCTTCCTCGCCGTTATCGCCGTCGTGCCGTTCGGCGTCGGGCCGGATTTGAAGCTCCTTGCGCGAATCGGACCCGCGATGCTGTGGATCGGCGCCCTTCTGGCGACGCTGCTCGGTCTCGACCGGCTGTTTCAGGCTGACCGCGACGACGGGTCTCTCGATCTGCTGATCATGGCTTCGGACCGGCACATATTGGCATTGACCGTACTGGTGAAATGTCTGGCACATTGGAGCACATGTGTGCTGCCGCTGGTCATAGCTTCCCCTTTGCTCGGCCTGTTCATGAACATGGAGCCCGCCGCCATCGGCGCTACAACGCTGACCCTGCTCGTCGGCACACCGGCCATCACGCTGATCGGCGCCGTCGGCGCTGCGGTTGCCGTCGCACTGCCGCGCGGCGGCCTGCTCGTGTCGGTGATCATCCTGCCTTTGACCATTCCCGTGCTCATCTTCGGCGTGTCGGCAGCCTACGGGGCAGTGCAAGACCCCGCGCCTTTTGTCGCGCCCTTTCTTATTCTCGTTGCAATTACACTGTTCTTTGCGGTCATTGGACCGCTGGCAGCCGCCGCAGCGTTGAAATCGTCGGCTGATTGACATGCGCTGCGCGACGCACGATCCTTTCGGGCTTGGGAGGATCATGTGATGGTGAATTGCGAAACTGAGCCCGGGAAGCTAAGAAATCGCCATGACTGAAGCTGTTTCAAAAGCCGGACGCTGGATCGATCTGGCCAACCCAACCCGGTTCATCAACTTTGCCGGGATCGTGCTGCCATGGCTTGTCGGGATCACATTGCTGGTTCTGGCTGCCGGATTGTGGATGTCATTTCAGGCGCCCGACGATTACCAGCAGGGCTCGACCGTCAAGATCATGTTCATCCACGTGCCTTTCGCATGGCTGTCGATGATGTGCTACACGGTCATGAGCATTTCAGCCATCGGAACGTTGGTCTGGCGCCACCCGCTGGCCGATGTCTCCGCCAAGGCAGCCGCACCCATTGGCGCTGCTTTCACGGCTCTTGCGCTCATTACCGGCTCGTTGTGGGGCAAACCCATGTGGGGCACCTGGTGGGTGTGGGACGCACGGCTGACTTCGGTTTTCGTGCTGTTCCTGATGTATCTCGGCATCATTGCACTGACCCGGGCGATGGACGATCCGGCAAAATCCTCCAAGGCGACGGCTATCCTGACGCTGGTCGGTTTTATCAACATTCCGATCATCAAGTTCTCCGTCGACTGGTGGAACACATTGCATCAGCCCGCGTCGGTTATCCGCATGGGAGGACCCACCATTCATCCTTCATTGCTCTGGCCGCTTCTGGTGATGGCCGTTGGCTTCACGCTGCTGTTCTTTACCCTGCACATCATGGCCATGTGCAATGAGATCTGGCGCAGGCGGGTTGTCGCCATGCGCCGTATCGCGGCACGCAGTGCGGAACGGAGGGGAGTGCAATCATGACCCATACGGCTTTTGTCCTCGCATCCTACGGCGTGTCCATAGCGGTCCTCGTGGCGCTCGTCGGCTGGATACTGATCGATCAGCGCACGCAGCGCCTCGCGCTGCAGGAGCTGGAAACCCGCGGCGTACGCCGCCGCTCCGAGGCGCGAACGGATAACGCATCGTGAGCGGACCGGATATCAAAGGACAGGCCCCACACCGGCGCTTCTCGCTGTTTGCGTTTCTGCCCCTGCTGCTCTTTGTGGTTCTGGCCGGTATCTTTGCCTTTCAACTGGCGCTCGGGCGGGACGAAAGCGTCATCCCCTCGGCATTGATCGGTAAACCGGCCCCGAACCTGTCCCTTCCGCCTCTGGCGGGATTGACCAAGGGCGGTCAGCCGGTTCCGGGTATGGAACCCACCGCCTTCAAGGGCCAGCTGACGCTGGTCAACGTCTTCGGCTCGTGGTGTGTACCGTGCCGTGCGGAGCATCCGCTGCTGATGCAGCTCGCCAAGGACAAGCGGTTTCGCATCGCCGGTCTCAACTACAAGGACAAGGACGAAAACGCGCTGAAATTCCTGGGTGAACTTGGCAATCCGTTCGACATGATCGGTGTTGACGCAAGCGGCCGGGCAGGGATCGAATGGGGCGTCTATGGCGTGCCGGAAACTTTCCTTGTCGGTCGCGACGGCACCATTCTCTACAAGCACGTCGGACCTTTCAGCGAGGCAGCGATCCGCGATGATCTGATGCCTGCTGTCGAAAAGGCGCTGAAGCCTTAGAGCAACTATTTTTCCTTGCCTTGCGTACCTTTGCCGGCCAAGGGTTCAAGCGAGTGCTTCATCACCAGCGGCATTTGCGCGAAGGTGAAAAGCAAGGTGATGGGCATGGTGCCCCAGACCTTGAAAGCAACCCAGAAATCAGTCGAGAAGCTGCGCCAGACCACCTCGTTCAATACGGCGAGAAACAGGAAGAATATGCCCCAGCGCAGGGTGAGTTTGCGCCAGCCTTCGGCATTGAGCTTGAAAGCGCTGTCGAAAACATAGCCGAGAAGCGATTTGCCGAAGTAGAGGCCGCCCAGCAGGATCACCCCGAACAGGGCATTGATGATGGTCGGCTTTATCTTGATGAAATTTTCGTCGTGCAGCCAAAGTGTCAGCGAACCAAACACCAGAACCACGATGCCTGAAACCAGCGGCATGATCGGCAGGCTGCGGATCAATATCCACGACACGGCCAGCGCCAGTACGGTTGCGACCATGAACAGCGCGGTGGCGATGAAAATCGGCCCGCCAATGTTCGCCAGCACGGGAAAGCGCTCGATCAGCCATTCGCCGCGGGAATTGGCGAAGAAGAAGACCATCAACGGTCCAAGTTCCAGCACCAGCTTCAGAAGCGGTGTAACTTCCTTGCGCTTGGGATCGGATGGATCCCGTTCAAATACGGATTGTTCCATCATGCAACTCCCGCGATGGCTTTGGCAAAATCTTTGGCGGCAAAGGGCTCGAGATCATCGATCTGCTCGCCCACGCCGATGAAATATACCGGCAATTTGTGCCTGGCTGAAATGGCAACGAGGATGCCGCCGCGTGCCGTGCCGTCGAGCTTGGTCATGACGAGACCGTTGACGCCGGCGACATTCTTGAAAATCTCGACCTGATTGAGGGCATTCTGGCCGGTGGTGGCATCGAGTGTCTGCAGCACGGTATGCGGTGCATCGGGATCGTTCTTGCCGAGGACGCGGACAATCTTGGCAAGCTCGTCCATCAGTTCGGTCCGGTTCTGCAGGCGTCCGGCCGTATCGATGATCAGGACGTCGCTTCCGGCCTCCTTTGCCTGTTTCCAGGCATCATAGGCAAGCCCGGCCGCATCGGCACCGAGCTTCGACGAAACCACCGGTGCGCCGGTGCGCTTGCCCCAGATATGCAATTGCTCGATCGCCGCAGCGCGGAATGTATCGCCGGCCGCCAGCATGACGCTGAGACCACCCGCAGTGAGTTTGGCTGCGAGTTTGCCGATGGTCGTGGTCTTGCCGGTGCCGTTGACGCCGACAACCAGAATGACATGCGGCTTGTGCGAAAGGTCGAGTTCCAGCGGCTTGGCAACCGGCCCGAGCACCTTTTCGATCTCAGTCGCCATGATGGTACGGACTTCTTCCGAACTGATATCCTTGCCGTAACGCGTGGCGCTCAGGGAACCGGTAATGCGGATGGCGGTTTCCATGCCGAGATCGGCTTGAATCAGCACGTCCTCCAGATCCTGCAGCGTGTCTTCATCGAGCTTGCGGCGGGTAAAGATGCCGCCGATGGAATCGCCCAGCTGCTGGGATGAGCGGGCCAGGCCCTTGCGCAGCCGCTCGAACCAGGTAAGGCGTTTCTCCGGCTCGGCGGTAACCTGCTCTTCGGCCTTCTTTTCCTCGACGGTCCTGGTAACCGTTACCTTTGACGAGGCCGGCTTGGGCACCACAACCGGCTCCACCGATGCAGGCACGTCGATGATGGGTTCCGGCACATGCACGGGCGGTGTCAGCGCTTCTGCCAGCGTCTGTTCAAACGGCTCTTCCGCGGCATTGAACGGAATGGGCAGCTCTTCCTCGACCAGCGGAACAACCGGTTCGGGCTCGGCCAACGCTGTTTCCGATACAACTGGCGCCAAGACCGGTTCGGGCTCCGGCTCGATCGCAACCGGCGCTGGTTCTGCAACGGGCACCGGCTCAACCAGCTCGGCCTCGACAGGTTCCGCCTCGGCGGGAACGGGCAGGGCTTCCTGTGCCGTCGTGTCCTCATAAACCTGTTCGGTAGTTGGTTGAACGGGCGCCTCGAGCGCGGGAACAGGTGCTTCGGCCGGAACCTCGTCGACTTCCTTCTTGCCGAATGAAAATATCTTTTTGATAAAACCCAGAGCCATGAATGCTGCTTTGCTCGTTGTGATTACGCTGCGTGCCGGTCGCTGTCTGCGGCCAGCAGCCTGTCGCCATCATGCCCGCTGATCGACCGTTCAATGATTTCGCCGGGTGCCCCGCCATTCAGACCGACGAGGGTAAACCCTTCGGTGCGGCCAAGGCCCTCGCGTTCGATGAGTATGCGCTGGTTCGTGCCGACAAGACCGTCGAGATGGGAACGGTAAGCCGCGTTACCCGCCGCCCGCAGCCGGGCAGCGCGGGCTTTGACGATCTGCCGGTTCACCTGCGGCATGCGCGCTGCCGGCGTGCCTTCGCGCGGGCTGAACGGGAAGACATGCAGATGGGTCAGCCCGCATTCCTCGACTATCCCGATGGAGTTTTCAAACATCTCATCGGTCTCGGTGGGAAAACCGGCAATGATATCAGCGCCGAACACGATATCGGGGCGGATCTTGCGGACGTTTTCGCAGAACTCGATGGAGTTTTCGCGCAGATGGCGGCGTTTCATCCGCTTCAGGATCATGTTGTCGCCCGATTGCAGCGACAGATGCAGGTGCGGCATCAGACGGCTTTCCGTCGCCAGTGCCTCCATCAGATCATCATCCGCTTCGATGGAATCAATGGAGGAGAGGCGCAGACGTTTCAGATCAGGCACTTGTCCGAGGACAGTTTTGACGAGCTTGCCGAGGCGCAGGGAACCCGGCAAATCGGGTCCATAGCTGGTCATGTCGACGCCGGTGAGGACCACTTCGTTATAGCCGTTGCCGACGAGCCGTTTGACCTGTTCGATCACGCCGCCCATCGGTACGGAGCGGGAATTGCCGCGGCCATAGGGGATGATGCAGAACGTGCAGCGATGATCGCAGCCGTTCTGCACCTGTACAAAGGCCCGTGCCCGGCCCTCGATGGCATCGACCATGTGGGATGCGGTTTCACGCACCTCCATGATGTCGTTGACGCGCACCTTCTCGAACTGGTTGACACCGAAATCGGGTAGCATGCGGTACGAATTGGATTTCAGTTTTTCCTCGTTGCCGAGAACGAGATCAACCTCGTCCATGGCGGCAAATTCGTCAGCTCCGGTCTGGGCGGCGCAGCCGGTGACAATGATGCGCGCCTGCGGATTGTCGCGGCGTGCTTTGCGGATTGCCTGCCGCGCCTGCCGTACGGCTTCGCTGGTCACGGCACAGGTGTTGAAGATGATCGCACCATTTTCCAGCGCGCCAAGCCCGGCGGCGTCGGCCTCGCGCTTCATCACCTCGGATTCGTAGGTGTTGAGGCGGCAGCCAAATGTGACGACATCCACAGCCATCAGGCGGCTCCCTGCGATGGCGCTGTTTCGTCCCGTTGCCATTGACCGGTCTGTGGATCAAACGAGCCAGAAAATTCCCATTCGGCGGGTCCGGTCATCATGACATGATCATTGTCCAGCCATTCAATCACCAGGGGACCACCGGGCACTGTGACTGTCACGGCTCGCTCGGTGCGGCCCGTGCGGGCACCGGACACGGCAGCAGCACAGGCGGCCGAACCGCAGGCCCGCGTCAGCCCGGCGCCGCGCTCCCAGGTGCGCAGGGTCATGGCATTGCGGCTCGTTACATGGGCAATCGAGATATTGGCGCGTTCGGGGAAAATCGGGTGATTTTCGAGCAGCGGGCCAAAACGTTCGAGATCATAGGTCCAGACATCCTGATCGACCCAGAAGATCGCGTGCGGGTTGCCCATGCTCGCGACGGAGGGGGAGTGCAGGACAGGCGCATCAATCGGTCCGATCTGCAATTCGATCTGGCGTGTGTCGTGGAAGGCTTCAGCCAGCGGGATTTCCTGCCAGCCGAAACGCGGCTTGCCCATGTCGACGGAAATCATGCCGCCGGCATGTTCATGAGCGGTCAATATTCCAGCGATGGTTTCGAAGGTGAATTCCCGTTTGCCGGTTTCGGCGGCAAGAGCCTGCACGACACAGCGCATGCCGTTGCCGCAGGCCTGTGCCTGAGTGCCGTCGGAATTGATAATCTCGATATAGGCTTCCGTACCCTGGGTGCGCGGCGCATGGATTGCCATGATCTGATCGAACTTGGTGGCTGGATCGCCATTGAGCGCAATGGCCGCCCCCGGCGCAACGTGATCCGCACGGCCACGCATGTCGGCAACGATTATCTCGTTGCCAAGCCCGTTCATCTTTGCAAATTGCGCGCGCACTGCCATGCTTCTGTCAGCCTGTATAGTCATTCCGATGTCGATAGAGGGCTTATATGGCGGAAAAGGTGAAGAATTGCCAGTGCCAGCCGTATCAAAGCTGTGTCACCGGCATTCAACCTTGTCCGGCGTCAGGCGACCCGGATCACCAGCTTGCCGAAATTATGCCCTTTCAACAGCCCCATGAAAGCTTCCGGAGCGTTGGCGAGCCCATCGACAATGTCCTCGCGGTACTTGATTTCGCCGCTGCGCAACCAGCCGCTCATGGTTTCAAGGAAGACCGGACGCTGATCGATGAGTTCACGCTGGATGAAGCCGCGCACGGTCAGGCTCTTCTTCAGGATATCGCGCATGAGCGCCGGCAGGCGATCCTTGCCGGAAAGATCGAGGCCGTCATATTGCGCGATCAGGCCGCAGACCGGCACGCGCGCGAAAGTGTTGAGCAGCGGGAAAACCGCGTCCCAGACCGCACCGCCGACATTTTCAAAGTAAACGTCGATACCAGACGGGCAGGCCTGTTGCAGCTGTTCGGCAAAATCGGGCGCGCGGTGGTCAATCGCGACATCGAACCTCAACTCGTCGCGGACGAATGCACATTTGTCTGCGCCGCCGGCAATGCCGACAGCCCGTGCACCCTTGATTCGGGCGATTTGGCCGACCGTCGATCCCACCGGCCCACTGGCAGCGGCAACAACGACGGTTTCGCCCGGCTTGGGCTGGCCGATGGTCAGGAGTCCCGCATAGGCGGTAAAACCCGGCATGCCGAGAATGCCGACAGCCGTTGACAGCGGCGCGGCATTCGGATCGAGCTTGCGCAGACCGGCACCATCGGAGAGGGCATAGCTCTGCCAGCCGGAATGGGAGAGGACGATATCACCGGGCTTGTAGCCGGGATGTTTGCTCTCGATCACCTCCGCAACGGTTCCGCCTTCCATGACCGCGTCAACGGCAACCGGGGCAGCATAGGACTCAGCATCGTCCATGCGGCCGCGCATATAGGGATCAAGCGACAGAAACAGAATTTTGAGCAGGATCTCTCCGTCGCCAGGTACGGAAACCGGTACGGCTTCGATGCGGAAATTGTCCGGCTTTACCGGTCCTTGCGGCCTGGATGCGAGGACGATTCGCGTGTTTTGCGGCTGAGACATGTTGTTGATCCTTATGGGGAGGGCGTAAACCCTACCCCAGCGCCGTCAGCCCGGCAACGCAAAGATGATGTCAATGGGGCTCGTGCGCGTCCGCCACGCCGCGCAACCAGTAACCGGCGGCTTTCACCCATTCGCCATTGAAACCGCGCTGCTCGACCAGATGGGTGCGGATGGATTTGGATATACTGCTTTCGCAAGCGATGAAAGCGTAGCAATCACCCTCTGGCAACGCCAGGCTCTCAATCGTTCGCAGCAACAGGTCATTGTTGCCGGCTTCCGCACCATTGCGGTGAACCCAGACAATCCCGGCCTTGGCGCTGGTCTTGAGTTCCTGTTCTTCGGCTTTGTCCTCAACCTCGATTACCGCGACGACGCGGGCCGTGGCCGGCAGTTCTTCGAGGCGGCGCCCGATAGCGGGAAGGGCCGTTTCATCGCCAGCCAGAAAATACCAGTCATAGGCATCGGGAATGATCATCGAGCCGCGTGGTCCGCCAATGACAATCTGCTGACCGGGCTTAGCCTGTGCTGCCCACGTGGATGCGGGGCCATCGCCATGCAGCACGAAATCGACATCAAGGGTTTTGGACGCTGCATGATAGTTGCGCGGTGTGTAGTCCCGCATTTCCGGACGGGGCGTGTCTTCCGGAAAACTGATGCCATCGGGGCCGAGAACGGGAACAATCGGCCCGCTTCCGGCAGGCGGAAAGAAAATCTTGATGTGATCGCCATAACCGGCGCTGACAAAACCTTCCAACTGGTCGCCGGCAAGGGTGACGCGTACCATGCGCGGTGTCAGATGTTTGACGTCCTTCACATCGAGGAGGCGCAGGCGGGTTTCGTGGCGAATTCGCTGAGGTGTTTTATTTATGAGTGTCATGCTCAAGAAATATCCTTGCCGTTGACGGGTTTCAATGGGGTGCCTCACACATTTCCGTCATTACCGCATATCGCCATCATAAGACTTTATTCACCTTAAAATGGTTGACTTGCTCAAGGTTATGGCTTCCAGCCAAACGGGAACGGCTCTGGATAGTGTGGCGATATTGCCAGTTCAGGCAGTTTTCGATGCTTCTGCCGCGGCGGCAGGCCGGAAACAGGCTTGTTTTGCCGCCTGGCGGGTTGAAATTTCGCCGCGATATCCTTTGTATCGTGGGTAACAATGCCAAGTCGAATCGCATTTTTTCTGTTGGATGCGTAGATGGAGAGTAAGACTATGGGGACTTTGAACGTCAATTTGCTGGCCGTTGCCGCTGTCGGCATGGTTCTGGCAGGCTGCCAGAGTACGCGCTTTGACAATGATGGTATGGACCGTGTTACGCCCCGGCCTGCACCCTTGCAGTCTGCGCCGTCCGGATCCGTGACCCAGAGCCAATTGCCGCCACCCGGCGGAGCCAATCAGTTTCCGACCGCACCAACCACCGGTAGCGGTGCTGCACCTGCTTCCCAAGGCACGCAGGTCGCGTCGCTTCCGCCGGCAAACGCTCCTGACATTACCGCTGGCAGTGTTGCCGGTGTCTGGAACGCCTCACTGGCCGGACAGTCCTGCAAGATCGCAACGCCGCAGACCAAATTCGGTCAGGGTTATCGCGCCGGTCCATTGCGTTGCCCGGGTGAACTGGCAAATCTTTCGTCCTGGGCCGTGAGCGGCAAGCAGCTCACCCTTTACGATGCAGCAGGCGGCACGGTTGCCCGGCTTTACTCCTCAGGGTCTTCGCGCTTTGATGGCCAGACCTCCGGCGGGCAGAATCTGAGCCTGTCACGTTAAGCCTGAAATGGGAGTGTGCAGCGCGAACTCAGCTGCTGCACACGTCCGGAGACTGCAGTCCGCATGTCGCACGATAATCTGAAAGTGTTTCCCTCCGTGCGCGAGCGCTACGATTCGCTGGTGCAGGCGGGGGATATTGCTGTCGATCCGGCACAGGAGCAGCTGGCGGATCGTTTCGACCGGCTGATACGCGAGCTTGCCACAAAGCGGCTTGCCACCAAGTCCAGTGCGCTGGGCTGGCTGTTCAGCCGCCGCTCGCCGCGACATGAAGTGATCAAAGGTCTCTATATCTTTGGCGAGGTCGGGCGCGGCAAGACCATGTTGATGGACATGTTTCATCAGCTTGTCCCGGCCAAGCGCAAGCGCCGGGCACATTTTCTCGATTTCATGGCCGATGTGCACGAGCGCATCAATGCGCATCGCAAAGCGCACAAGAACGGTGAGACGAAGCAGGACGATCCGATCCCGCCCGTTGCCGATGCCCTGGCGGAACAGGCATGGGTTCTGTGTTTCGATGAGTTCACCGTCACAGACATTGCCGATGCGATGATCCTGTCACGCTTGTTCAGGGCGCTGTTCGAGCGCGGTGTCGTTCTCATTGCCACATCCAACGTGGAGCCGGACAATCTCTATCGGGATGGTCTCAACCGCCAGCTGTTCCTGCCGTTCATCGACCTGCTCAAGACCCATGTCGATGTGGTCAATCTGGATGCCCGCACGGATTACCGGCTGGAAAAGCTCAACCGCATGCCGGTTTACCTCTCGCCTTTGTCCGACGATACAAAGCAGAAAATGGATGAAGCCTGGCATACGGCAACCGAAGGTGCCGCCGTTTCAGAAGACCATTTCAAAGTCAAAGGTCACAATGTGGTGGTGCCGCGGGCGGCACGGCATGCCGCGCGTTTCGGCTTTGCCGATCTCTGCTCGAAGCCTTTGGGCGCGCTGGACTATGCGGCCATCATTTCGCGCTACCAGACCATCTTCATCGATGATGTGCCGATTCTCGACTATGCCAGACGCAACGAGGCGAAGCGTTTCATTATCCTGATCGATATTTTGTACGATCATCATGTGCATGTGGTGATTTCTGCGGCAGCATCACCGGACAAGCTTTATGAAGCCAAGCGGGGTACCGAAGCTTTCGAATTTGACCGCACCGCATCCCGGCTTTTTGAAATGCAGAGCGAGGAGTACCTGGCTGAAGCCGCGCAGGCACACGAAATGCCGATATCCTCGGAAGCCTGAATGGCTATCAAATGACTGTGATACGGGTCGCCCTTATTTCATCATTTTGATATGTTGCCTATGTTAGACAATGCCAGAAAAACCTTCCCCAAGCTAAATTCAATTGACGTTTACGTAAATCCCATCAAATCTAAACGATTGAATTTATTGAGGGGAAAATTTTTGGTTGAGTTATTTTTGAAAGAGGAATATTCGAACGTCCCAACGCAAAGGCGCATGATCGCGGGCTCTGCCCGATGTCGTCGATGTCCTTTGGCGTCCGTCCAGACTTCAGATCAGGGAAGTAACCAGCATGGCACGTAACAAAATCGCCCTCATCGGTTCAGGCATGATCGGTGGCACATTGGCACATTTGATCGGGCTCAAGGAGCTCGGTGACATCGTGCTCTTCGACATCGCAGAAGGCATTCCTCAGGGCAAAGGGCTCGATATTGCCCAGTCGTCACCGGTTGACGATTTTGACGCCAAGCTCGTCGGCGCCAATGATTATTCGGCGATCGAGGGTTCGGATGTGGTCATCGTCACCGCCGGCGTACCGCGCAAGCCCGGCATGAGCCGTGACGATCTGCTCGGCATCAACCTCAAGGTCATGGAACAGGTTGGCGCGGGCATCAAGAAGTATGCGCCCAACGCCTTCGTTATCTGCATCACCAACCCGCTCGACGCGATGGTCTGGGCATTGCAGAAATTCTCCGGCCTGCCGAAGAACATGGTCGTCGGCATGGCCGGCGTTCTCGACAGCGCCCGCTTCCGCTATTTCCTCGCTGACGAGTTCAAGGTTTCGGTGGAAGATGTCACCGCCTTCGTTCTCGGCGGCCATGGCGATTCGATGGTGCCGCTTGCCCGTTACTCCACCGTTGCCGGCATTCCGCTGCCGGACCTCGTCAAGATGGGTTGGACAAGCCAGGAAAAGCTCGACCAGATCATTCAGCGCACCCGTGATGGCGGCGCGGAGATCGTTGGCCTGCTGAAGACCGGTTCGGCCTTCTATGCCCCGGCGTCTTCGGCGATCCAGATGGCTGAAGCCTTCCTCAAGGACAAGAAGCGCGTCCTGCCTGTTGCAGCGCACCTCTCCGGCCAGTACGGCGTCAAGGACATGTATGTCGGCGTGCCTGTCATTATCGGTGCTGGCGGCGTGGAACGCATCATCGAAATCGATCTCAACAAAACCGAAGAAAAGGCGTTCGAAAACTCGGTGGCCTCTGTCGCCGGTCTTTGCGAAGCCTGCATCGCCATCGCGCCGAACCTCAAGTAATTCGGCCTGAACGTTCTGAAACGATCCCGTGCACGCACCGGATTTTTCGTAGAGGAAGTTAACTGATGAATATTCACGAATATCAGGCCAAGCGCCTGCTCCACTCCTTCGGTGCGCCGATTGCCAATGGCGTTGCCGTCTATTCCGTCGAGCAGGCGGAAGAGTGGGCGAAGACGCTGCCCGGTCCGCTTTATGTGGTGAAAAGCCAGATTCATGCGGGCGGCCGCGGCAAGGGCAAGTTCAAGGAACTCGGCCCCGATGCGAAGGGCGGCGTTCGACTTTCCAGGTCGGTCGAGGAAGTTGTTGCCAATGCCAAGGAAATGCTCGGCAACACGCTCGTGACCAAGCAGACCGGCCCGGCCGGCAAGCAGGTCAACCGTCTCTACATCGAGGACGGCGCGGACATCGATCGCGAGCTCTATCTGTCGATCCTCGTTGACCGGACGGTTGGCCGTCCGGCTTTCGTGGTATCCACGGAAGGCGGTATGGACATTGAAGCTGTCGCGCACGACACACCGGAAAAGATCATCACCGTGGCGATCGATCCCGAAAAGGGCGTGACCGCAGATGATGTGAAGAAGATCAACGATGCTTACGGCCTGACCGGCGAAGCCCGGACGGACGGTGAATCGCTGTTCCCGATCCTGTACAAGGCTTTCACCGAGAAGGACATGAGCCTGCTCGAAGTCAACCCGCTGATTGTCATGACCAATGGTCGTCTGCGTGTTCTCGACGCCAAGGTTTCCTTCGACGGCAATGCCCTGTTCCGTCATCCTGATGTGGTTGAACTGCGTGACACCACGGAAGAGGATGCCAAGGAAATCGAGGCCTCCAAGTATGATCTTGCCTATGTTGCTCTCGACGGCAACATTGGCTGCATGGTCAATGGTGCCGGTCTTGCCATGGCAACGATGGATATCATCAAGCTCTATGGTGCAGAGCCTGCGAACTTCCTCGACGTTGGCGGCGGCGCCAGCAAGGAGAAGGTAACGGCTGCGTTCAAGATCATCACTGCCGATCCGGCAGTTGAAGGCATCCTGATCAACATTTTCGGCGGCATCATGAAATGCGATGTGATCGCCGAAGGTGTGATTGCCGCGGTCAAGGAAGTGGGCCTGAAGGTTCCGCTGGTTGTCCGTCTCGAAGGCACCAATGCCGAGCTCGGCAAGAAGATCATCAATGAAAGCGGCCTCAACGTCGTTTCCGCCGATGATCTCGATGACGCCGCTCAGAAGATCGTCAAGGCAGTCAAGGGCTAAAGAGAGCGCCGATGACCACCCCATCGCCCCTTCGACCGGAGCATCAACGCCTTCAGGCCCTTCGGGGTTCGTTTGAAGGCGAAGAGCAGGTTTCGGCAACGCCCTGGACACGTGCCGGGGCGGCCAAGGGATATCTTTCCGCCGAGACCGATCTCGGCGGATTGTTTCTGAACCAGACCTATCGTCAGGTTCGCGATGGCCAGACGACATTTGAAGCCCGGAACATTTTCGGCTTCGATGTCAATGACGGCACCTACAAGCTGTATCAGTTCGATACCGTCGGCTTTGTCCCGCCCGCTCCGGCGACGGGGACGTGGTCCGGAGACGAACTGGTTCTGGAAAAGTCGTCACCGCGCGGCAGGGCCCGCAGCCGCTATCAATTCGAAGATCAAGACCGGTTCCGGTTGCGTGTGGAATTTGCACCGGCCGGAAGCGACATCTGGCAGGACGTTGTCAGCGGTGTTTACCGCCGCACCGTGCCTGTCGATCACCAATAGAAAAGGTCTCGTATGTCCATTCTCGTCAACAAAGACACCAAGGTTCTCGTGCAGGGCCTGACCGGCAAGACCGGAACATTCCACACCGAACAGGCTCTGGCCTATTACGGTACTCAGATGGTTGGTGGTATCCACCCGAAAAAGGGCGGCGAGACCTGGGAAGGCAAGTTGCCGACCGGTGCCGGTGCCCAACTGCCGATCTTTGCGTCGGTTGCAGAAGGCAAGGATCGCACCGGTGCCAACGCTTCGGTCATCTACGTGCCGCCGGCAGGTGCTGCCGAAGCCATCATCGAAGCGATCGATGCGGAAATCCCGCTGATCATCTGCATCACCGAAGGCATTCCGGTCATCGACATGGTGCGCGTCAAGGCCCGCCTCGAGCGTTCCGCCTCGCGCCTGATCGGCCCGAACTGCCCCGGCGTCCTGACGCCGGAAGAATGCAAGATCGGCATCATGCCGGGCAATATCTTCCAGAAGGGTTCGGTGGGTGTTGTATCCCGCTCCGGCACACTTACCTATGAGGCAGTGTTCCAGACAACGAATGAAGGCCTTGGCCAGACAACCGCAGTCGGTATCGGCGGCGATCCTGTAAAGGGCACCGAGTTCATCGATATCCTGGAAATGTTCCTGGCTGACGAAGCCACCAAGTCGATCATCATGATCGGCGAAATTGGCGGCTCGGCCGAGGAAGATGCAGCCCAGTTCATCGCGGATGAAGCCAAGCGCGGCCGCAAGAAGCCGATGGCCGGTTTCATCGCCGGACGTACGGCTCCTCCCGGACGCACCATGGGCCATGCCGGCGCGGTTATCTCCGGCGGCAAGGGCGGCGCGGAAGACAAGATCGCTGCCATGGAAGCAGCTGGCATCCGTGTGTCGCCATCACCGGCGCAGCTCGGCAAGACATTGGTTGAAGTCCTCAAGGGCTAAAACCCAAGCGGGCGGATTTCCGCCTGCAGCAAAGACCAAGATGGATCGGGGCGGCTGTTCGCCCTGATCAATTCAGGGGGATTTCCCGGCAAGGGCCGGAAACCTCAACCCAGAGTGTTCCGGGGCACGATGTCCTGGACGCTCTCATCAAGGGAGACGGAGCGGGTGCTCCGGTCACACACATGGCACGTCAAGAACAGGCCAACGACATTTTCGCGCTCACGTCATTTCTCTATGGTGGCAATGCTCACTATATCGAGGAACTGCATGCGCAGTATGAGCAGGATCCGAATTCGGTCGGTCCCGAATGGCAGGAATTTTTCGCCAATCTCAACGACAGCAAGGCTGATGTCATCAAGAACGCGCAGGGCGCGTCCTGGGAGAAGCCGAACTGGCCGATTGCCGGCAACGGCGAACTGGTTTCGGCGCTCGACGGCAACTGGGGTGAGGTCGAAAAGCACATCACCGACAAGTTGAAGGCAAAGTCGGCCAACGGCGCGGCTGCGCCCGTTGC
Source organism: Phyllobacterium sp. NPDC097923 (assembly GCF_044760925.1). Lineage (NCBI taxonomy): Bacteria > Pseudomonadati > Pseudomonadota > Alphaproteobacteria > Hyphomicrobiales > Phyllobacteriaceae > Phyllobacterium > Phyllobacterium sp. NPDC097923. The sequence goes on from NZ_JBIWBL010000002.1 coordinate 276,412, forward strand.
CAAGGCTGCTTCCGATGCGGATATCATCCACGCTGCCCGCGACTCGGTCCGCGCCATCATGATGATCCGCGCCTACCGCATGCGCGGCCACCTGCATGCCAAGCTTGATCCGTTGGGTCTGGCCGAGGTCAAGGAAGATTACAACGAGCTGTCGCCCGAGAGCTACGGTTTCTCGCCCGCCGACTATGACCGCAAGATCTTCATCGACAATGTGCTGGGTCTCGAATATGCGACGATCCCGCAGATGCTCGACATCCTGCAGCGCACCTATTGCTCGACCATCGGCGTCGAGTTCATGCACATTTCCGATCCCGTGGAAAAGTCATGGATCCAGGAACGCATCGAAGGCCCGGACAAGGGCGTCGCATTCACGCCTGAAGGCAAGAAGGCCATCCTTTCCAAGCTGGTCGAAGCTGAAGGTTTCGAACAGTTCATCGACGTCAAGTACAAGGGCACGAAGCGTTTCGGCCTTGATGGCGGCGAATCGCTGATTCCGGCCCTCGAACAGATCGTCAAGCGTGGCGGATCGATGGGCCTCAAGGAAATCGTTCTCGGCATGGCACATCGTGGCCGCCTGAATGTGCTCAGCCAGTTCATGGCCAAGCCGCATCGCGCCATTTTCCATGAATTCAAGGGCGGCTCCTATACGCCTGACGATGTCGAAGGTTCGGGCGACGTGAAGTACCATCTGGGTGCGTCGTCGGACCGCGAATTCGATGGCAACAAGGTGCATTTGTCGCTGACCGCCAATCCCTCGCACCTCGAAATCGTCAATCCGGTTGTCATGGGCAAGGCGCGTGCCAAGCAGGATCTGCTTGCCGGCCGCGAACGTGATGACATGGTGCCTTTGTCCGAGCGCGCCAAGATCATGCCGCTGCTGCTGCATGGCGATGCTGCCTTTGCCGGCCAGGGCGTGGTTGCGGAATGTCTTGGCCTTTCCGGCCTGCGCGGGCACCGCGTTGCCGGCACGGTGCATTTCATCATCAACAACCAGATTGGCTTCACCACCAATCCGCGCCTGTCGCGTTCCTCGCCCTATCCGTCCGATGTCGCGAAGATGATCGAGGCGCCGATTTTCCACGTGAATGGCGACGACCCGGAAGCGGTGGTCTACGTGGCAAAGATTGCCACGGAGTACCGCATGACGTTCCACAAGCCCGTGGTCATCGACATGTTCTGCTACCGCCGCTTCGGCCACAATGAAGGTGACGAGCCTGCGTTCACGCAGCCGCTGATGTACAAGACGATCCGCGGCCAGAAGACCACCGTACAGCTCTATTCGCAGAAGCTGATCGATGAAGGTCTGGTCAATCCGGCGGAAGTCGATGCCATGCGTTCCGCCTGGCGCGAAAAGCTCGAACAGGAATTCGAAGCCGGACAACATTACAAACCCAACAAGGCCGACTGGCTGGATGGCGCCTGGAGCGGTCTGCGTACGGCCGACAATGCCGACGAGCAACGTCGCGGCAAGACCGGACTCCCGTTGAAGACAGTCAAGGAAATCGGCAAGAAATTGTCCGAGGTTCCCGGCGGCTTCAATGTGCACCGGACGATCCAGCGTTTCCAGGACAACCGTGCCAAGATGATCGAGTCGGGCGAAGGGTTCGACTGGGCGATGGCCGAGGCCCTTGCCTTTGGTTCGCTGGTTATCGAAGGCCACCCGATCCGTCTTTCCGGCCAGGATGTGGAACGCGGTACGTTCAGCCAGCGTCATTCGGTTCTCTACGATCAGGAAACCGAGCAGCGCTACATCCCGCTCAACAACCTGCAGAAGGGCCAGGCCATCTACGAAGTCATCAACTCGATGCTTTCGGAAGAAGCCGTGCTTGGTTTCGAATACGGCTATTCGCTGTCCGATCCGCGCGCGCTGACCCTGTGGGAAGCCCAGTTCGGCGATTTCGCCAACGGTGCCCAGGTGGTGTTCGATCAGTTCATCTCCTCGGGTGAACGCAAGTGGCTGCGCATGTCCGGTCTTGTCTGCCTGCTGCCGCATGGCTACGAAGGCCAGGGTCCGGAACATTCCTCTGCGCGTCTTGAGCGTTATCTGCAGCTCTGTGCGGAAGACAATATGCAGGTGGCGAACTGCACCACGCCTGCCAATTACTTCCATATCCTGCGCCGCCAGATGAAGCGTGACTTCCGCAAGCCGCTGATCCTGATGACGCCGAAGTCGCTGCTGCGCCACAAGCGTGCCGTGTCTTCCATCAGCGATTTCACTGGCGATTCCTCGTTCCACCGTCTGCTGTGGGACGATGCGCAGCTGCTGAAAGATCAGCCGATCAAACTGCAGAAGGACTCCAAGATCCGTCGTGTCGTGCTCTGCTCCGGCAAGGTCTACTACGACCTCTACGAAGAGCGCGAAAAGCGCGGCATCGATGATGTCTACCTGCTGCGCGTGGAACAGCTGTATCCGTTCCCGGCCAAGGCGCTGATCACGGAACTGTCCCGCTTCCGCAATGCGGAGATGGTCTGGTGTCAGGAAGAACCCAAGAACATGGGTGCCTGGGCCTTCATCGACCCCTATCTGGAATGGGTTCTGGCGCATATCGATGCCAAGCATCAGCGTGTCCGCTATACCGGACGTCCTGCCGCTGCATCGCCTGCAACGGGCCTCATGTCCAAACACCTTGCACAGCTCGAAGCATTCCTTGAAGATGCCCTCGGCGCCTAAACCACAACAAACAGAAGTCATCTGAAGATCAACGGAAGAGCAAGATCATGGCAACCGAAATCCGCGTCCCAACGCTGGGCGAATCCGTTTCCGAAGCGACCATTGGCAAATGGTTCAAGAAAGTCGGCGATGCGATTGCCGTCGACGAGCCTTTGGTGGAACTCGAGACCGATAAGGTAACAATCGAGGTTCCGGCCTCCGCTGCCGGTTCCCTTGAGGAAATCACCGCCAAGGAAGGCGATACGGTCGAGGTTGGTGCCTTGCTCGGCATGATTGGCGGCGCCGGTGCCGCTTCTGCGAAAAAGGAAGAGGCCAAGCCCGAAGCCATCGCCCAGGCATCGGGTGCCGCCGGTGCGTCGTCAACGGCAGAAGCCGAGGACAAGGCTGCTCAGGTTGCCGGCAACACGCCGATCACGGAACGCAAGGAGAGCGAGATGCCCGCTTCGCCTGCAGCATCAAAGCTGCTGGCGGAAAAGGGCGTTTCGGTCTCGCAGGTCGAGGGTTCGGGCAAGCGCGGCCAGGTTCTCAAGGGCGATGTCCTTGATGCTGTCGCCAAGGGCATTGCCGCACAGCCTGCCGCTGCTCCGGCCCCGCAGGCAGCGCGTCCCGCCTCTTCGGCTGATGACGCATCGCGCGAAGAACGCGTGAAAATGACCCGCCTGCGCCAGACCATCGCCCGCCGCCTCAAGGATGCCCAGAGCACGGCTGCGATGCTGACCACTTACAATGAAGTGGACATGTCGGCGGTGATGGACCTGCGCAACCGCTACAAGGAAATCTTCGAGAAGAAGCACGGCGTCAAGCTCGGCTTCATGGGTTTCTTCACCAAGGCGGTTACCCACGCACTGAAGGAAATCCCGGCGGTCAATGCCGAGATCGATGGCACTGACATCATCTACAAGAACTTTGCCCATGTCGGCGTGGCCGTCGGTACGGACAAGGGCCTCGTCGTGCCGGTCGTGCGCAATGCCGACCAGATGTCGATTGCGGAAATCGAGAAGGACATCGGCCGTCTCGGCAGAGCTGCCCGCGATGGCGCGCTGTCCATGGCCGATATGCAGGGCGGTACGTTCACCATTTCCAATGGCGGTGTCTACGGTTCGCTGATGTCTTCGCCGATCCTCAATGCGCCGCAGTCCGGTATTCTTGGCATGCACAAGATCCAGGATCGTCCGGTTGTCGTCGGCGGCCAGATCGTTATCCGTCCGATGATGTATCTTGCCCTCAGCTATGATCATCGCATCGTTGACGGCAAGGAAGCCGTCACCTTCCTCGTGCGCGTCAAGGAAAGCCTGGAAGATCCGGAACGTCTGGTTCTCGACCTGTAAGATTGCGAAGAACGGCCTTGCCGGCAAGGCGGGGCCGTTTTTGCAGTGTGGTGAATTGCACCGGATTGACTTAGTCTTGCGGCCCAATCACAAAATGACGTGATGAAAGGCGATTCAAAATGGCTTTTGCACCGAATTTCCCACCTGTCGAACCTCATATCTGCGTGAAAGGCGGCCTCGAAGCGATCGCCTTCTACGAAAAGGCCTTTGGTGCCGAAAATACCTTCAAGCAACTGGCCGAGGATGGCAAACGCGTGTTGCATGCCAATCTGTCGCTGTTTGGCGGCTCGATCATGCTGCACGACGAATTCCCCGAGTACAAAAACCCGGACGGTGAGAACGATGTCATGTCGCCCATCACCCGCGGCGGGGCGAGCATTGCGCTGAACATCAATCTCGCAAGGCCTGCCGATGTTGATGCGGCGGTGAACCGTGCGGTGGCGGCTGGTGCGACACTGATCATGCCTGTCGAGGATACGTTCTGGAATGCCCGCTATGGCCGTATTCGTGATCCCTTCGGTCATGTCTGGGCCTTCAACGCCGCGCTTGAAGCGCCTGCCGGAGAATAGGCATGTCACACTACATGTATGAGTTCCTCGGCCTGATGGCCGTCTTCTCGATCATGATCGTCTCGCCGGGCGCTGATTTTGCCATTGTTGTGCGGCAGAGCATCGTGCATGGCCGCCGCAGCGCCATCATGACCAGCTTCGGCATCGGCGCCTCTTTGCTCTTCCATATCAGCTATACCATTCTTGGCCTTGGCCTTCTGGTGTCCAAATCACTGTTTCTCTTCGGCATGCTGAAATGGGCCGGCGCTGCCTATCTCTTCTATCTGGGCATCAAGGCCCTGCGCGCTCCCGGCATGGAAGCATCTGGGGAAGCATCTGGGGAAGCACCTGGAGATACCGTCGATGACACCGTGGAAAAGAATATTTCCGACTGGCGTTGCTTTCTCATGGGATTTGTCACCAATGCGCTCAATCCCAAGCCGGTTCTGTTCTTCCTGTCACTGTTTTCAGCGCTGGTCAGCCATGAGACCCCGGCGCTGGTGCAGGCAACCTATGGCCTGTTCATGGCAACCGCGCTGATTGCCTGGTTTGTTGCCGTATCGACGTTCTTCACCATGCAATCCGTACGGGATCGCTTTGTTGCGTGGGGACGCTGGTTCAACCGCGTGACCGGTCTGGTTTTCATCGGCCTTGGTATCAAGCTTGCTACCCAGCAGGCGAGTTAGGAATACCGATGACCGCATTGCTTCGCCCCCGTCCCGCAAAAAGTGTCGCCCTGCTTGCAGCCCTCGGCATGATCCTGTCGTCGCCAGCTTTCGCGGCGTGCCTGCAGGACCATGCGGTCTATACGGATCGGGACGATGATTACACGCTGACCTTCAAAAGCGTTCCCGACGATGGCGCGGCGGTCACATCCGATGAATTCACGATCAAGATGAATGACAGCGATCTGAAGATGGATGGTGTTGTCATGTGGGATAAGGATGGCGGCAGGCCCAATGCAACCATCAGATACAAATGCCCGGCGGGCGATGCGACAGGTGCAGAGCTGCAACAATGCACGGTCTGGAAAGGCGTGGTTTATGCCTTGAAGGAAGGTGCCGATGCCGAGCTCCTGCCAAAGGCCAAGGAGCCTTCGGCCCAGGCATTGCTCTTGCCGGATTTTTCCGGCGCCATGAGCAGCTTCAATTTCAAGCTTGAAAAACCCTTGGAGGCTTTCCCGTGGGAAGTCTTCCGTTTCAAAGAATGCGTGCCCGAACAATAGTTTCGCGTTGCGTCAGAACAGAAGGATTGAAACATGTCATATGACGTCGTCATCATCGGAACAGGCCCTGGCGGCTATGTCTGTGCGATCAAGGCTGCACAGCTCGGCCTGAAGACTGCGGTGATCGAAAAGCGCGATACATTTGGCGGCACCTGCCTCAATATCGGTTGCATTCCCTCCAAGGCACTGTTGCATGCTTCGGAAGTCTTCCATGAGGCTGGCCACACCCATGCAAAACTGGGCGTCGAGGTTGGCACGCCAAAGCTCAACCTGAAGGCGATGCTTGCCCATAAGGACGCAACGGTTGAGTCCAATGTCAGCGGCGTGGCCTTCCTGTTCAAGAAGAACAAGATTGATACGTTCAAGGGGACTGGCAAGGTTGTGGCGGCGGGTAAGGTGTCCGTCACTGGCGACGATGGCAAGGTGCAGGAAATTGAGGTGAAGAACATTGTCATCGCCACCGGTTCCGATGTTGCCGGCATTCCGGGTGTCGATGTCAAGTTCGATGAAAAAATCATTGTATCCTCGACCGGCGCATTGGATTTCGACAAGGTTCCGGAAAATCTGGTTGTTGTTGGCGGCGGCGTCATCGGGCTTGAGCTGGGCTCGGTCTGGGCACGCCTCGGCGCCAAGGTTACCGTTGTCGAATATCTCGACAAGATTCTTGGACCGATGGATGGTGAAGTATCGCGCCAGTTCCAGCGCATGCTGGAGAAGCAGGGAATCGCATTCAAGCTTGGCGCCAAGGTAACGGGCGTCGAAAAGTCCGGCAAGGGAGCCAAGGTGACGTTCGAGCCGGTCAAGGGCGGTGAAGCCCAGACCATTGCGGCCGATGCCGTTCTCGTATCCACCGGCCGCCGCCCCTACACGGACGGTCTCGGGCTCAAGGAAGCCGGTGTTGCCGTTGATGATCGCGGACGGGTGGCAATCAATGACCATTGGCAGACCAACGTCGCGGGCATCTACGCGATCGGCGACGTTGTCCAGGGCCCGATGCTGGCACACAAGGCCGAAGACGAAGGCATTGCCGTTGCCGAGATTCTGGCTGGACAGGCCGGACATGTGAATTTCGATGCCATTCCGAGTGTCGTCTATACGCAGCCGGAAGTGGCTTCGGTCGGAAAAACCGAAGAAGAATTGAAGGCAGCCGGCATCGAGTACAAGGCGGGAAAATTTCCGTTCACAGCCAATGGCCGTGCCCGCGCGATGCTGCAGACCGATGGCTTTGTCAAAATCCTCGCTGATAAGGCGAGCGATCGTGTGCTTGGCGTTCACATTGTTGGCTTTGGTGCCGGCGAGATGATCCACGAAGCAACGGTCCTGATGGAATTTGGCGGTTCGTCAGAGGATCTGGCACGGACAACCCATGCCCATCCGACAATGTCGGAAGCCGTCCGCGAAGCCGCCCTGGCAACCTTCGCCAAGCCAATTCATATGTAATCACCAGGTATGAAAATGAGAAAAGGCTCGAAGTTTCGGGCCTTTTTGGTTTCCAAAGTACTTTGGAGCTAGTTGTTGCTTGGGGCCGAATTGGCGGGAGCGGGTGTTGCCGGTGCGGGCGCCTGCGTTGTCGGCGCTGCCAGTTCCGGGCCATCCATGGTCGAACTGTTGTTCAGATAATAATAACCGCCGATAATCAGCGCTGCGATCAGAATACCTGCGATCAGAAAGCCGCTGCCACCCGATGGAGCTGCGTCGGGCTCACGATCGGACTGCGTATCCACCGGACGCTGCAAATTGGGATCATAGGTCATCCTGTCCTCCGTCACACTCTTTGCATTCAGAATAATAAACGGCTCAGAACAGACGAGGTTCCGAAATCGCCCATCATCTGGTCGACCAGCCTTATATAAGGGCTTGGAATCACTCTGCCAGATGTGACAAAATTTAAGGTTATTGCGCCTCGACCGTAAAGCCCTTGCTGCGCAGCAGTGCCACCAGCCCCTTTTCTCCGGGAAGATGCAACGCTCCCACGGCTATAAAGGCATTGCCCTTGTCGATGATTGGAACCGCATGTTCCGCCATAACCCGGTTGCGAGCATTGACCATCTTTTCCTCGAACGCGGCATAGTTTTCGCCGCTCGCCGTGCCATCGGGAGAGATGGAGCGTATCACCGGGAAAATCATGGCTATGTCGCCCCGGGTGTAAAGCAGAGTCATGGTTTCAAACATGTCGGGTAGTTTCGGCGCAAGTGTCAGTGTCTCGACAAGTCCCTCGACATGGAATTTCAGCGGCAGGGATGCCATGGCGCTGAGCTGATCCTTGATGGTTTCAAGCCCCGTGACAGCCTTGCCCTGTGCCTTGGCGTCCTGGGCGAGCTTGACGTCGAGGAAGGCTGTGCCGCTTTTGCTGCGCGTCAGCTCGCAGGGAGGCATGGCCAGCATGCTTGTCACGATCCATGGCTGCATCTTGTTGAGAGCCGTCAACGACAGGCCGCGTGCAGCGAGGCCCGCTTTTACACCCTCGAGCTTGTCAGCTGGAATGAGCTTCTCCAGCGTGTTCTCGTCGGTGAACATCATCAATCCCGGATCCTGCGCCATGACTTTCAAGGGCGCTTTCGGATCAAGCACCTCGTCGGTTTCAATGACGACTGTTGCCGCCCCCTGATAGGCTGTTTGAGCCGCGTCTGAAAGCTTGAGCACGCGCGGATCCGTCAAATGCATGGTGCCAAAGAGCCAGGAAGGCTTGGTTCCCGGCTTTCCGATCTTCCAAAGGATGCCTTTGCCGTTCACCGTTGCGGCTGCTTCCTTGCGCAAGGCGGCCAGCTTTGCAGGGTCCGACTTGGCCATTTCAGCGACGAGATCGCGTCCGCCACAGGAGGCATCCTCCGCACGGGCACGGGTTGCGCCAAACGCCACGACAAGAAATGAGGCGAGCAGAATCCAGCTCAGAAAAGCCAGGAGCCTCAGTGCGCTCTCAGCAATGCGATCAAGAGAAGTGGTGGGGCCGGAATGGGTCATCATCATTGCATATATGGGGTTTGACAAAAAGGCGTTAAAGCTAGTGGAACGAATTTGACATTCGCATCTCATTTGACATCACACGCACCAAGCGAATGTCAGAATCGGACCACTAGTCTGCAGATTATTTGTAACAATCAATATGGGGCCGTTCAGGCGCGGGGATGTGCCTTGTCGTAGATTTCCATCAGTCTGTCGGTGTCAACGCCGGTATAGACCTGCGTCGTTGACAGGCTTGCATGGCCGAGCAGTTCCTGGATCGTGCGCAAATCGCCGCCGCGCCCGAGCAAATGGGTCGCGAAGGAATGGCGCAGGGCATGCGGCGTCGCGGTCTCCGGCAGACCGAGCGCGCCGCGCATTTTCTGCATGTCGCGCTGGATGATCGCCGGATGCAGTTCCCCGCCCCGCGCCCCGCGAAACAGCGGCTTGCCCGCTTCCAGTTCGTAGGGACAGAGCGTGCGGTATTCCTCCACCGCCCTGTGGACTATGGGCAGGAGCGGCACCATGCGTGTCTTGCCGCCCTTGCCGGTGATGGGGATGGAACGCGCCGAGGCATCACGCAAGGCGGCCCCGTCCAGGTTGAGTGCTTCGGAAATGCGCAGGCCGCAACCGTAGAGCAGAGTGAGCACCGCCGCATTGCGCGCGGCAATCCAGGGTTCCTCATTGAGCTGTTCGCCTTTTTCCACCACGCGGCGTGCATCGACGGTCGTCAGCGGCTTTGGCAGGGATTTCGGCTGCTTCGGCGCGCGCATGGCAATGGAAGCCGCCGCATTGGCCATGCCCTGTTTTTCCAGATGGCGCAGAAACGAACGAATGCCTGCAAGACCACGCCCAAGCGTGCGCGCACCGGCACCGTCATTCCGCCGCCGCGCCAGGTAGGATCGCAGATCGGCAATCCGCAGGGTTTCCACGTCCTTCAGGGATGGCGGCTCAGCGAGATGACCGGTGAGAAACTGGAAGAACTGGCGGGTGTCGCGCTCATAGGCTTCCAGCGTGTTGGTCGCCAGACGCCGGGTGTTTTTCAGTGATCTGAGCCATTCTTCCCGTGCTGCGATCAGGTCTGGCTGGGCCGAAACAAGAAACTCGGCATTCTGGGGCTGTGCCACCATTGCCATACTCCTTACCGTGTATCGGGGTAGACCATGCCACGACAGTCCTTACGGAGTCGTTTCGCTTTCCCTTGAGGGCCGATCCTTCGCACTTGGCGTTTGGCCAAAGACAGAGTAATTCGTCGGGAAGAGAAGATAGGAATGGAACAGCCCGATGGCAAAATTGAATGATCCAGTGCAACTCGCCGTTATCGGTGCAGCACACGGAACGCGCGGCGAAGTGCGGGTCAAGACGTTTACCGGTGATCCGCTGGCGCTGGCCGATTATGGCCTGCTTTATGATGTGACCGGTAGAAGCTTCGAGATTCTGGCCATCCGCCCGGCCAATACGGTTGTCGTCGTGCGGTTCCGTGGGGTCAATGACCGTAATATGGCCGAAGCGCTGAACGGCACGACGCTGTTTATCGACCGTTCGCAACTGCCGGAAGAGCTTGAGGAAGACGAATTCTATCATGCCGATCTGATCGGGCTTGATGCCATCGACGCAGCAGGCAATCCCTATGGCAAGGTTTCGGCCATGTTCAATTTCGGTGGCGGTGATCTCATCGAGCTGACGATACCGGGACGCCGGCCGATGCTGATTCCGTTCACCCAGGCCGCCGTGCCGCATATCGACATCAAGGCTGGGCAGGTCGTTATCGATCCCGCGGCCGCCGGGCTTATTCCTGACGAGAACGAAGAAGAAGAGCGGCGCAGGCAGCTGGGTGGTGATGGCGGGAAAGAGCGGCCATGAGCGGCAAGGCTGCCGGTTTCCGGGCGACAGTGCTGACGCTTTATCCGGAAATGTTCCCCGGGCCGCTCGGCGTCTCTCTTGCCGGAAAGGCATTGGCTGATACTGCATGGTCGCTTGAAACCGTACAGATACGCGATTTCGCCACGGATCGGCACCGTATGGTGGACGACACGCCCGCTGGCGGCGGGGCTGGCATGGTGATGAAGGCAGATGTCCTGGCGCGTGCCGTCGATGCGGTGGTGGATGAGCGGCCACGGCTCTTCATGAGCCCCCGCGGTAAGCCGCTGAGCCAGGAACGCGTGCGCGAGCTTGCTGCGGGCCCCGGTGCAATCATTCTGTGCGGCCGGTTCGAAGGCGTCGATGAACGGTTGATCGAAGCGCGCGGCTTTGAAGAAGTTTCCATCGGCGATTACATCCTTTCCGGCGGCGAGACGGCAGCTATCGTTGTTCTCGACGCGATCGTTCGCCTTTTGCCCGGTGTGATGGGCAATGCCCAGTCGGGTGAAACGGAGAGTTTTGAGACCGGGTTGCTGGAGCATCCGCAATACACCAAGCCGCAGGAGTGGGAAGGGCGCCGCATTCCCGACGTGCTTCTCTCCGGAAACCACGGGGCCATTGAGAAATGGCGCAGGGCTGAAGCGGAAAAACTGACGCAGGAGCGGCGTCCGGACCTGTGGGATCGTTATCCGCAGGCCAGGAAGCCGCGTAAATAACAGGATCAGGACAATGCAGTTTCGCAGCGGTGATGCAGGGGATGTGCCTGCTGTCCAGGCCATTGAACGGGCCTCCGCGGTGCGATTCCGCACGGTCGGCATGGAAGACATCGCCAATGACGATCCTACATCCGCGTCCCTTCTGCTTGAACGGATAAGTCAGAATCGCCTTCTTGTTGCGGTTGACAAACGGCCGGTCGCCTTCGTGATTTTTGATGTGGTTGATGATCATCTCTACATCGAACAGATCGATGTGGATCCGCTCCATGCCGGCAAACGTATCGGATCGGCACTGATCGGGCTGGTGGAGGATCGTGCCCGAAAAGAGGCCAGGATGGGACTGCTGTTGTCCACATTCCGGGATGTTCCGTGGAATGCGCCCTATTACCGGCGGCTTGGATTCACCGATATTCCCGACGGTGCTCTCAGTGCTGCGCTGGTGCATATCCGCAGGGATCACATCGAAAGGGGCCTTGACGAGACACAACGGGTTTTCATGCGGAAACCGCTTCACCTCGACTCGGGTGGCAATCAGCGCTAAAAAGAATCGCTGCCAGAGGTGACAAACGGACTTTTATGGTGTATCTGGCCGCGAACTCGGGAAAATCCCAAGTCCGATAATCAATGGATGGTGAATTCGCTCCTGCCTCCTCAGAGGCATAGACATGCGGCCAGGATGCTGCATTGCAAGTGTTGAGCGCTCTGGCTGTTTGAAAAAGAAAAGGATGAAGACGATGACCGTCGATATTATTCGTCAGCTCGATCTCGAACAGAGAGCAAAAATCGAAGCCAAGCGCGTGCTTCCGGATTTCAAGCCAGGCGACACAGTCCGCGTTAATGTTCGCGTGACGGAAGGTACACGTACCCGCGTTCAGGCTTATGAAGGCGTCTGCATTGCCCGCAACGGCGCTGGCATCAACGAGAACTTCACAGTTCGCAAGATTTCCTACGGCGAAGGCGTTGAACGCGTATTCCCGATCATTTCCCCGCTGGTTGAAGGCGTAGAGATCGTCCGTCGCGGCAAGGTTCGCCGTGCGAAGCTCTATTACCTGCGCGGCCTGACCGGTAAGGCTGCCCGCATTGTCGAAAAGAAGGACAACCGCAAGGGCAAAGCCGCTGTTCCGGTCACCGGTACAGCCGAAAAGGTAACGGAAGAAACCGTTGCCAAGGCACCCGCTGCTGAATAAGCGCGATTGTTTTGAGTTTGAAAAGGCGGTCTTCGGACCGCCTTTTTTGTTTCTGGCAAGGTCTGTTTCCGTTTCCTTGCCCGGTTGAAAAAATCGTGCTTGCGCGATAGCGAATAAAGCAGTTGCATGCCGTTCGGGGATTGACGGGGCCTTCATAAAATGAAATTTGTGCTTCGCTTGATCAAAACGCAATATTAGAGGTCTGACATGAACTTGCGATCCGTTTTTCTGGCGGGGCTAGCACTCGCCATGGTTCCATTTTCCGCGCTGGCGGCTCCCCTTCCCGACCTTGGCGGCAAGAAAGTTGCTGTTGTGACAGAAAATGCCTATCCGCCGCTGCAGTTTGTCGATCCCAAAACCGGCAAGCCGATCGGCTGGGAATATGATGCCATGAATGAAATTGCCAAACGGTTGAATTTCAAAGTGGAATATCTGAATACCAGCTGGGATGCGATGATTCAGGCCGTGGCCGACAATCAGTACCAGATCGGCATGACCGGCATCACCATCAATGACGAGCGCAAGCAGAAGGTGGATTTTTCCGAACCCTACATGCGTTCCGAGCAATTCATGCTGGTTCGCGCTGATGAAAAGCGCTTTTCCGATGCAAAGACCTTTGGCGAAATTAAAGACGGTCTTGTCGGCGCCCAGCCGGGTACAACCAATTTCTATGTGGCCGTCTACAATCTGCTTGACGGTAACGAGCAAAATCCGCGTATCAAGCTGTTCGAAACGTTTGGCGCGACGATTCAGGCTCTCAAGACCGGCGACGTTGACGTGGTCTTGACTGACAGTACGGCGGGCAAGGGCTATGTGGATGCGTCCGGCGGTGCCCTGAAGCTCGTTGGCGGCCCGTTGGGTGCTGAGGATTTCGGCTTCATCTTCGCCAAAGGCTCCGATCTCGTTGGCCCGGTAAATGCGGCCATCGAAGCCTTGAAGGCCGACGGCACGTTCGATGCCCTCAACAAAAAGTGGTTCCTCGACTACAAGCTTGGCCAGTAGGCGGCCGGTTGTCAGTTCCCTCACAGAACAGAAGTCCTTTCGTCAGGAAGGACTTCCCCTGGTGGCTGGCCGTTGCCGCGGCCATCGCTGTTGTGCTCGGCATAGCCATCCTGGTCAGCGATATCTACGGGCAGGTGTTCTCCACGGTCTCGCAAGGCATCTGGATCACCGTCTGGGTCTCGCTCCTGGCATTCCTGCTCGCATCGGGGCTTGGCCTTCTGCTCGCGCTGATGAGCCTCTCGGAACATATCGTCCTGCGGCAGACCGCCCGGTTCTACGTCGAAATCGTTCGCGGAATTCCTCTGCTGGTTCTCCTGTTCTACATCGCCTTTGTCGGGGCGCCGGCAGTTGTCGCCCTGTGGAATTTCCTCACCCATCCGCTGCAGAGCGCCGGCCTGTTCGAGCCTTTGCAGGTGCGGGATTTTTCACTTCTGTGGCGGGCGATCATTGCCCTGACACTTGCCTATGCGGCGTTTTTGGCGGAAATTTTTCGCGCGGGTATCCAGGCTGTCGATGCGGGGCAGATCGAGGCGGCCAAGTCGCTCGGGCTGAAACGGTTCCAGCGCTTCCGGCTGATCGTGATGCCCCAGGCCTTGCGCACCATTCTGCCGCCCTATGGCAACGACTTCATCTCGATGGTGAAGGACTCGTCGCTTGTATCGGTGCTTGGCGTCGTCGACGTGACGCAGATGGGCAAGGTCTATGCCTCGGGTTCGTTCCGCTTTTTCGAAACCTATTCCGTCGTTGCCTATGTCTACCTGATCCTGACGATCAGTCTGTCCCTGGGCCTGCGTTGGCTTGAAGCGCGGCTGAATGATCGGACCTGAGCTGCACGTGGCTCATAACGATGCCGGGAGAATCGCATCAAAATCATGGATAATCGGGCGCCGGTCGCGGCGCTTTGTCGCCGAAATATTACTTTTATCGCTTGTTTCTTGACGTAAGTAGACACCGAGTGCATATGTCCACGACATAATCTTACAGCACCTACCATTGCCGAGGATATCGCGATGACTGCGCCACGTACACTCTATGACAAGATCTGGGATGATCATCTGGTTGATCAGCAGGACGATGGCACCTGCCTTCTCTATATTGATCGTCACCTTGTGCATGAAGTGACCAGCCCGCAGGCTTTTGAAGGCTTGCGCCTTACCAACCGCAAAGTCCGCCATCCGGAAAAGACACTGGCTGTCGTCGACCACAATGTGCCGACCTCGCCGGATCGCGTCAACGGCATCAAGAACGAGGAAAGCCGTATCCAGGTCGAAGCATTGGCGAAGAACGCTGCGGATTTCGGCGTCGAATATTATTCCGAGAAGGATATCCGCCAGGGCATCGTCCACATCATCGGACCGGAGCAGGGCTTCACGCTTCCGGGCATGACGATTGTCTGCGGCGACAGCCATACATCGACGCATGGTGCCTTCGGTGCGCTTGCCCATGGCATCGGCACGTCGGAAGTCGAGCATGTTCTGGCCACCCAGACGCTGATCCAGTCAAAGGCCAAGAACATGCTGGTGCGTGTTGATGGCGTTCTGCCGGCCGGCGTCACCGCCAAGGACATCATCCTTGCCATTATCGGCGAGATCGGCACCGCTGGCGGCACCGGCTATGTCATTGAGTATGCCGGCGAAGCCATCCGCGCGCTGTCGATGGAAGGCCGCATGACGA
The DNA here is from genome assembly GCF_044760925.1 of Phyllobacterium sp. NPDC097923. Lineage (NCBI taxonomy): Bacteria > Pseudomonadati > Pseudomonadota > Alphaproteobacteria > Hyphomicrobiales > Phyllobacteriaceae > Phyllobacterium > Phyllobacterium sp. NPDC097923. The sequence goes on from NZ_JBIWBL010000002.1 coordinate 291,563, forward strand.
TCTGCAACATGTCGATCGAAGGCGGTGCCCGCGCAGGCCTGATTGCACCTGACGAAACAACCTTTGCCTATGTGAAGGACAAGCCGCGCGCCCCGAAGGGTGAAGCGTTCGATCAGGCGGTCGAGTACTGGAGGACACTGAAGTCTGACGAGGGCGCCCATTTCGATAAGGTGGTCGTGCTCAATGCCGCCGACCTGCCGCCCATCGTTTCCTGGGGCTCGTCGCCGGAAGATGTGATCTCGATTACCGGTGCGGTGCCTAATCCTGACGAAATCACCGACGAAAACAAGCGTACGTCGAAGTGGCGTGCACTCGACTACATGGGTCTGAAGCCGGGCACACCGATGACCGAGATCAAGCTTGATCGGGTCTTTATCGGCTCATGCACCAACGGCCGTATCGAGGATCTGCGCGCTGTCGCCAAGGTTGTCGAAGGCCGCAAGGTTGCGGAAACGGTCGATGCCATGATCGTTCCAGGTTCGGGTCTGGTCAAGGAGCAGGCGGAAGCGGAAGGCCTCGACAAGATTTTCAGGGCTGCCGGTTTTGACTGGCGCGAGCCGGGCTGCTCGATGTGTCTTGCCATGAATGACGACCGGCTGAAGCCGGGCGAGCGCTGTGCGTCCACGTCGAACCGTAATTTCGAGGGCCGTCAGGGTTTCAAGGGCCGTACGCATCTCGTTTCGCCGGCCATGGCCGCCGCCGCCGCAATCGCCGGTCATTTCGTCGATATTCGCGAGTGGAAATAGGCTTCGCGCCAGTTCCTGTGTAACTCCATAAAAAACGGGGCCACTGGCCCCGTTTTTTACAACCTTTTTTACCGCGCATTCTCGCCGGAAGGCGGATTAGCTCAGTGTTGTCGTGAAGGCCGGATCGCCGCGCAGCGTGTTGCTTACGGTGCAAATCTCGTTTTCCGCGGCCTCGACGATGGCATGCTTTGTCGCGTCATCAATATCGCCGGTGATGGTGAAGGCTATGTGGAAACGGTCAACGCGCGAAAGACCGTCCTTGGCCTTGTCGCCCGTAACATGCGCTTGAACCGCTTCGAGCTTGTCGGCAACGCCGAGCCGCGACGCCGCCATTTTGGCGCTGAGCACCAGGCAGGCGGAAAGCGATGCGTAGAGCAGATCAAGTGGCGCAAAACCCTGCTCCGAAACCGCGTGGGCGACATTCAGTACGCCGCCTGTATGGGATGTGACAACGGGTTGACCGCCTCGCTCCAGAACGGCCGTGGCGCCGACATCCCGTGTTCTTACCCTGAGTTCAGCCATTGGATCGTCTCCCCCTTTATATCCTGGTCAGCCGCGGCCGCGATAGGCGGGCACGCCCTGGTCCGGCAGCCACAGACCCTCCGGTACCGTCCCTGTCTGCCAGAAGACATCGATGGGGATACCGCCGCGCGGATACCAGTAACCGCCGATGCGCAGCCAGAGCGGCTTGACCGCTTCCACGATGCGTTTGCCGATATTCACGGTGCAATCCTCGTGAAAGGCACCGTGATTGCGGAAGCTGGTCAGAAAAAGCTTCAGCGACTTGGATTCGACCAGCGCCTGGTCCGGCGCGTAATCGATAACCAGATGGCCGAAATCCGGCTGGCCGGTCACGGGGCACAGCGAGGTGAATTCCGGGCAGGTGAAGCGTGCCAGAAACAGTGTCCCGGCCTGCGGGTTGGGGACAGCGTCGAGCAAGGCTTCATCGGGATGATGCGGGATTGGAACATCCTTGCCCAGCATCGTTGCCTGTTCTGCGTAATGATTCATGCCGCTTCCTCCAGTGTTTCAAATTCGCCCTGATATTCACAGCCTTCACCGCAGCTGTCGCGGTAAATGCCGATCTCGGCCAGCGCCGGAAGGTCCGGAGCAATACGCCGCCACAGCCATATGGCGATGGTTTCAAGCGTCGGCAACTCCAGTCCGGCAATTTCGTTGAGATAACGATGATCCAATGCGTCTTTTGCGCTGTCGACCGTGGTCTTGACCGCACCAAGATCGGCGATCAGCCCGGTTTTGGGGTCCGGCCGGCCCTGCAGGCTGACGCGAACGCGAAAACTGTGTCCGTGCAGGCGCTGGTTGACATGCCCGTCCGGAAAAGAGTGCGGCAGATGGTGAGCCGCTTCAAAATTGAAGTCGATAAAGATTCTCATGGTTTTTCCCGTCAGCTCTGGCGCAATACAGGCGCCCGCCAAAAAAGCCTGCCCTCAGGGCAAGCCGATCAGTTTATGTGTCTGCGTGCTCAGCCGCCAAAGCGGATGGGCGAGGCAATAGGCCGCTGCAGATGCCACATGCCGGGCGGTTTGCGCCGGATCACCGATGACGTCAAGAGGCTGCAAATAGAAATGCTGAAAGGAAAGGCGCTCGAAACGGGCCGGATCGGTCCGGGCTTCCGCCTGGGGATAGACAAGTTTGAGCTCGTGACCGCTGGTCTGGACAAGGGTGGTGTCGGCCTTGGGCGACACGCAAATCCAGTCAATGCCATCAGGTGCTGCAATCGTGCCGTTGGTCTCGACGCCGACTTCGAAGCTTCTCGCGTGAAAGGCGTCGATCAACGGCTTGTCCAGCTGCAGCAGCGGTTCGCCGCCGGTGCAGATGACATAGGGCTTGCCCTTGGAGCGAGCGCTTTTTGGCCAGGCGCCGGCAACGGCATCGGCAAGCGCCTCGGCAGTTTTGAACTTGCCGCCGCCGGGGCCATCCACGCCAACGAAATCCGTATCGCAGAACCGGCATTGGGCGTCCGCCCGGTCGCGCTCAAGCCCCGACCAGAGATTGCATCCGGCAAAACGCATGAACACCGCGGCGCGGCCGGTATGGTAGCCCTCGCCCTGCAGCGTCAGATAAATTTCCTTGACGGCGTAAGTCATGCGGCTTCAGCCTTGAATTTGGACCAGCCGCCGGAACGCAGGGCGCAGGCCGGGCAGGTGCCGCAGCCATAGCCCCAGGCGTGACGGGCCGAACGGTCGCCGAGATAACAGGTGTGGGTGTTTTCAATGATCATATCGAGCAGCTGTTCGCCGCCAATATCGCGAGCCAGTGCGAAGGTTTCAGCCTTGTCCAGCCACATCAGCGGGGTTTCAATGGTGATGCGGCGATCCAGTCCCAGCGAAAGGGCGACCTGTTGTGCCTTGAGCGTGTCGTCGCGGCAGTCGGGATAGCCGGAATAGTCCGTCTCGCACATGCCGCCGACGATGACGCGCAATCCGCGCCGGTAGGCGAGGGCAGCGGCAAGCGTGAAAAACAAAAGGTTGCGGCCGGGCACGAATGTGTTGGGCAGGCCGTTCTCTGCCATCTTGATGGCAATGTCTTCGGTCATCCCGGTAGCGCCGAGCTGGCCGATGACGCCGGCATCGAGCCGGTGATCGTCGCCAAGGCGTTCCGCCCAATCGGGAAACCGGCGGATCACTTCGGCGCGGAAATCATTGCGCACGTCCAGTTCCACCCTGTGGCGCTGGCCATAGTCGAAGCCGACCGTCTCCACCCGGTCAAACCGGGAGAGCGCCCAGGCAAGACAGGTTGCAGAATCCTGCCCGCCGGAAAAAAGGACGAGTGCGCCATCAGCATTACGAGCCATGAATGAACCTCTTCAATGAAGCGGCCCCCTTACAGGGCGCGGACCAGCGAGGCAAATCAAATGTGGGCTATTGGCAGCCTGGAAGCCCGAGAATGGGCGTTTCGCCACGGTTGATACCATACATGTAGCCGCGACCGCGCACGACAATCGGGCCATCACAGCGTGTATTGGGCGGCGGAATAACTCCCACAACATAGGGATCGCCGGGCGGAGAAATGATCGCCGGTCCCTTGGCCCGCTTGTAGACGGCAACCTTCTTGCGGAGTTCGCGGGCGAGTCTGTCCGATTTGGCAGCTGTCGCGCCGACAAAGATCATCTTCGGTCCATTGGGGTCCTGCACGATGATGTTGCCATATTCGTCGCCATAGGCATCACGCAGGTTGATGTCGTAGGCAGCCGCGCTGTGCGTGGCGGCGACAACGGTCAGGCCCGACAACAAAAGCGCGGCCGTGTGTTTGCGGAAGGCGAACATGGACAAGCTCCTTGGTTGAATGGGCTGCAACAGTCCAAGCATTAACCTTTTATTAACGCTTGTCATCCGTCAAAACGCCTTTGAATCGATTTTTGCTGCGGTCCGCCGGTTGACGTGCGGTGCGCAATCAACCAATCCTCAACACAGCGAGGCAGCCGGAAGTGCTGCCGGAGTGAAAGGGATGATGCGACCATGACGACAAAGAGCCCGGATGAACACGCCGTCGACATTTCTCTGCTGCATCTCAATGATGCGCACGAGTTCGCACCTCTTCTGGCCAGCTATGCCCAGGCGCTGAAGCGCGGAGCACCCCGCCGCCCGGACGATTACTACGCGGAAAACCTGCTGCGGGACCGTGCGGCGGAGATCGCCGGAGCGCGACTCGACGGCCATCTGGTGGGCTTTGTGATTTTCTATGATCTGCCCGAGCCTGTCTCCGGCATGCGTGCCGGGCAGGTGGATCATATCTATGTGCATCACGACCATCGCGGCAAGGGTATCGCCAAGGCGCTGATCGATGTTCTCGCCGACAAGGCGGAAGAACGCGGCTGGACAAAACTGTCGCTCAACGCGCCGCGTCTGCCGGAAGATGGCCGCAAACTGTACGAACAGATTGCGGCGCCTGCCGACTGGACCAGTTTCATCATCCGTTTTGGCAATCAGTAGAACGGACCTGCCCCAGCGCCCTGAAGATGCGCGGGACATCCTGGGAGCGACTCGGAATGTCCCGTTCGCGTTGCACAATTGAGGGTCGAGATGCACTGAAACCGGTTAAACCGGATAGACTCACTCAAATAAAATTGATTGCCGATTTGACGTGAAATAGGGGCCTTTCGGGCTCTCTGTGGTGCTTTAAACGATTGAATTTTCTAAAGAAACCTTATGGACTTGCGTTTGTTGCCAATTCGCCGCATGAGGGGTGTGAATGGGCCTTTGACGCAGTGCAAAAACGGGACTAAAACCCTTCTAAATTTGCCTCTATCCAGCCTTTCGGCCCTGCCCGTCAATCAAGGTTCAAATGGCGCGGCGCTTATCATTGGGGACGCTATGAGCAAGACAAACCTGCATGCAAACCGGCCGCTGTCGCCGCATTTGCAAATCTACAAACCAATTCCCACCATGGTCATGTCCATCGTTCACCGCATCACCGGCGGCGCGCTGTATTTCGGCACGCTGCTGGTCGCCTGGTGGCTGATCGCGACTGCGACCAGCGAGAGCCAGTTCAACATTGTCAGCTGGGTATTCGGTTCATGGATCGGTCTTCTCGTCCTGCTCGGCTACACCTGGGCGCTTGTTCACCACATGATCGGCGGTATTCGCCATCTCATCTGGGATACGGGCCGCGGACTCGACAAGAACACCACCACGAAGATGGCCATCGCCTCGCTCGTTGTCTCCATCGCGTTGACGATCCTGATCTGGATCGCGGCGTTCACGGTTTTGTAAAGGAGGCGGGACAATGAGTGAAATGCGCACACCGCTCAAGAAAGTCCGCGGGCTGGGTTCCGCACACGAAGGGACCGAGCATTTCTGGCGCCAGCGGCTGACAGCCGTTGCCAACGTGCCGCTTATGCTGTTTTTCATCGGCCTGATCATTTACCTGCATCGCGCAAGCTATGCGGAAACCCGGGCTGCTCTTTCCCACCCACTGACCGGGCTGGTGCTGTTGATGGTGATCATTTCGGGTCTCTATCACATGCGCCTCGGCATGCAGGTCATCATCGAAGACTACGTAACCAGCGAAGGCAAGAAGATCGCCTGTCTGATGCTCAATACGTTTTTCACCCTTGTGGTGGGCGTTGCCTGCGTCTTTGCGATCATCAAGCTGAGCTTCGGAGGCTAATCTTGGCAACTACAGACAAGAACGGGACCGCCGGCAAAGACGGCAAGGCCTATACATTCGTTGACCACAAATTCGATGTGGTTGTGGTGGGTGCCGGCGGCGCCGGTCTGCGCGCGACGCTGGGTATGGCCGAGCAAGGCTTGAAGACAGCCTGTATCACCAAGGTTTTCCCGACCCGCTCGCACACCGTTGCGGCACAGGGTGGTATCGCCGCTTCCCTGAGCAATATGGGCCCAGACTCGTGGCAGTGGCACATGTACGACACCGTCAAGGGGTCGGACTGGCTCGGCGATACCGACGCCATGGAATATCTCGCGCGTGAAGCGCCGGCTGCGGTCTACGAATTGGAGCATTACGGCGTGCCGTTCTCGCGTACCGAAGCGGGCAAGATTTACCAGCGCCCCTTCGGCGGCCACATGATGAACTATGGCGATGGTCCACCCGTGCAGCGCACCTGCGCGGCTGCTGACCGCACAGGCCATGCGATCCTGCATACGCTGTATGGCCAGAGCCTGCGCCACAATGCGCAGTTCTTCATCGAATATTTTGCGCTCGATCTCATTCAGGATGCGGATGGCACGATCACCGGCGTCGTTGCCTGGAATCTCGACGACGGCACGATCCATCGTTTTGCCGCCAAGATGGTGGTGCTGGCAACGGGCGGTTACGGCCGGTCCTACTTCTCGGCAACGTCAGCCCATACCTGCACCGGCGACGGCGGCGGCATGGTGGCGCGCGCTGGTCTGCCCCTGCAGGATATGGAATTCGTTCAGTTCCATCCGACCGGCATTTACGGTGCCGGCTGCCTGATCACGGAAGGCGCACGCGGCGAAGGCGGCTATCTCGTCAACTCCGAGGGCGAACGCTTCATGGAGCGCTATGCGCCATCGGCCAAGGATCTGGCATCGCGCGACGTGGTTTCGCGCTGCATGACCCTGGAAATCCGCGAAGGCCGCGGTGTTGGCAAGAACAAGGATCACATTTTCCTGCATCTCGACCATCTCGATCCGGCTGTGCTGCACGAGCGTCTGCCCGGTATTTCCGAATCGGCCAAGATTTTTGCCGGTGTGGATCTGACCAAGGAACCGATCCCGGTCCTGCCGACGGTGCATTACAATATGGGTGGCATTCCAACCAACTATTGGGGTGAAGCGCTCAATCCGACCAAGGATAATCCGGACCGCATACAGCCGGGCCTGATGGCTGTCGGCGAAGCGGGCTGTGCTTCGGTGCATGGCGCCAACCGGCTCGGCTCGAACTCGCTGATCGATCTGGTGGTCTTCGGCCGGGCCGCAGCCATCCGTGCCGGTCAGGTGATCGACCGCAATGCCAAGATCCCGACGATCAACGAGGCATCGGTTGAGAAGATCATGGAGCGCTTCGACCGCCTGCGCCATGCCAATGGCAGCACGCCGACAGCGGTCCTGCGTGAAAAGATGCAGAAGACAATGCAGGAAGACGCTGCGGTGTTCCGCACGTCGGAATCGCTGAAGTCAGGCGTTGAGCGCATGGAGAAAATCTGGAGCGAACTGCCGGACATCAAGGTCACGGATCGCTCGATGATCTGGAATTCTGACCTGGTGGAAACGCTGGAGCTGGAAAACCTGATGGCCAATGCGCTGACGACGGTGGTTGCCGCCGAAGCGCGCAAGGAAAGCCGTGGTGCCCACGCCCATGAGGATTTCCCCAACCGTGACGACATCAACTGGCGCAAGCACAGCCTTGCCTGGCTCTCGCCCGAGGGTGAGGTCAAGCTCGACTATCGCCCTGTTCACCTTGACCCGCTGGTCAAGGAAGAGGACGGCGGCATCAGCCTCGCCAAGATCGCGCCGAAAGCGCGTGTGTACTAAGGGATCAGAGCATCATGGTTGAACTTGCACTTCCCAAGAACTCGAAGATGCGTCCCGGCAAGACCTGGGACCGCCCGCAGGGTGCCAACAATCTTCGGGAATACCGCATCTATCGCTGGTCGCCCGATGATGGCGAGAATCCGCGGATCGATACCTATTATGTCGATCTCGACGATTGCGGCCCGATGGTTCTCGATGGCCTGTTGTGGATCAAGAACAAGATCGATCCGACGCTGACACTGCGACGCTCCTGCCGCGAAGGCATTTGCGGCTCCTGCGCGATGAACATCGACGGAACCAATACGCTCGCCTGCACCAAGGGCATGGACGAGATCAAGGGCGCGGTCAAAATCTATCCCTTGCCGCATCTTCCCGTGGTCAAGGACCTGGTGCCGGATCTGTCAAACTTCTATGCCCAGCACCGTTCGATTGAGCCTTGGCTCAAGACGGTTTCGCCGGAGCCGGCAAAGGAATGGCTGCAGAGCCACGATGATCGTGCCAAGCTTGACGGCCTCTACGAGTGCATCCTGTGCGCCTGCTGCTCGACATCCTGCCCGAGTTACTGGTGGAATGGCGATCGCTATCTCGGACCGGCGGTTCTGCTGCAGGCGTATCGCTGGCTGATCGACAGTCGCGACGAAGCAACGGGTGAACGTCTCGACAATCTGGAAGACCCCTTCCGGCTCTATCGTTGCCACACGATCATGAACTGTGCGCAGACCTGCCCGAAGGGATTGAACCCCGCCAAGGCAATCGCCGAGATCAAGAAGATGATGGTCGAACGCCGGGTCTAGGCGATTGGTCACGCAAGATGATTGCATAAAAACGGGCGCTCGAAGCGCCCGTTTTGTTTGATACGTTTGACGCGCTGCTCAGGCCAACTTTGCGTCGAGTGTGACCTGAATGGCGCCGAGTGCCTTTGACAGCGGACAGGACGCCTTTGCCTGTTCGGCCAGTTTTGAAAAGGTCGCGGCGTCGATACCGGGCACATCGCCAATGAGCGTGATGGCACTTTTGGTGATTTCGAAACCGCCACCAGCGGCCGGGTTGATGCTGACGGTTGCCTTGGCATCGAGTTTCGCGGCCGGTGTGCCGTTTTCAGCCAGGAAATGCGAAAGCTGCATGGCGAAGCAACCGGCGTGGGCGGCGGCGAGAAGTTCCTCCGGATTGGTGCCCGCTGTGCCGCTTGCATCCTCGAAACGGGCCTTGAAATTATAGGGAAGCCCCTTCAGTGCGCCGCTTTGCGTATCAAGGGTACCTGCACCGTCTTTCAAGGCGCCCTTCCAGATTGCAGTTGCCTGTCTGTCCATTGAACACTCTCCCTCGGTTGATTGATTAGGTTAAGACTGCTTGCATCCTGTCCGTAACGCCGCAGGGTTGCAGCAGTTCCGCATCATAGGCCCGGCGGCGGAATTTGCCAGAATTGATCGTTTTGTCGTGCTGTCTGCGAAACGATATGGAAAAGCGGGATTTGATTGCTATGGTGGCGAGGTCCACTGGCGCCGCTCAAACCTCCCTTGCTGCGGCCAGTGTGTCCGAAAGCTGCAGCAGAAGCTCGGCTTCGAAATCGAAGATTCGTGAATTCAAAACAGGAAAATCCCCGTGAAACTGAAAAAGCTTGGCCGGACGGATATTGACGTCACGGAAATTTGCCTTGGTACCATGACCTGGGGCGTGCAGAACACTGAAGCGGATGCCCATGCGCAGATCGATCATGCGCTGGAAGCCGGAATCAACTTCATGGATACGGCCGAGATTTATGCGGTTCCGCCAACCGCCGAAACCTATGGCAAGACCGAAACCTATATCGGCAATTGGTTTGAGAAGACCGGCAAGCGCGACCGCTTCGTGCTGGCGACGAAAATTGCCGGCGGCGGACGCAACAGCTGGATCCGCGGCGGCAGCCTTATGAGCAAGATCACCATCGCGGAAGCGGTTGAAGGCAGTCTGAAACGTCTGCGGACGGACTATATCGACCTTTACCAGGTGCATTGGCCGGTTCGCGGGCATTATCACTTCGGCAACGGCTGGGAATATGCGCCACATCAGCAGAATCGCGCCGAGGTGGTTCAACAGATCGAGGAAGCGCTCGATGGTCTTGGTGACATGGTGAAGGCGGGCAAGATCCGCCATATCGGCCTTTCCAATGAAACCGCTTGGGGGATTGCGCAATGGCTGAAGCTGGCCGAGCGCAAGGACCTGCCACGCGTTGTCTCGGTTCAGAATGAATACAGCCTCTTGCAGCGGGCATTCGACCTGGATCTGGCGGAAGTCAGCCACCATGAAGACGTCGGGCTCCTTGCCTATTCATCCCTGGCCTCAGGTGTCGTGACCGGCAAGTATCTGGATGGAAAGGTGCCGGCGGGAACCCGCGGTGCGCTGCAGGATCTCTGGCGGAACAACGTGCATGCCGATCCGGCCGTCAGGGCCTATATTGCGCTTGCGCACAAGCATGGTCTTGATGTTGCGCAATTCGCGATTGCGTTTGCATTGAGCCGGCCGTTCGTCACGTCGGTCATCATTGGTGCCACATCGCTTGAACAGCTGAAGACCGATATCGGCGCTGCTGATGTGACGCTGACACCGGACATCCTTGGTGAAATCCAGGCTATTCATCGCACCTATCCCCGCCCGCTCTGAGCGGGGAAAGCTGCTTCAGATCGGTTGACCCTGAAGCAGCTTCGGCGATGTGGTCGACAATCCCGCGGCTTGACGGATGAAAAATCCTTTGAGCCGCGGCATGCGCTCGACAAGACCCAGTCCGAAGTCGCGCAGGGCCCGCACCGGCACGTTGTCGTTGGAGAACAAACGGTTGAGGACGTCGGTGGTCACGCCCATCTGCACCGTGTCGAACCGGCGCCAGGTCTGGTAGCGCTCGAGCACAGCGATGGAGCCGATGTCGAGACCGAGGCGGTCGGCATCGACAATGGTCTCGGCAATCGCCGCTGCGTCCTTGAAGCCAAGATTGAGGCCCTGACCGGCAATGGGGTGAATGCCGTGGGCCGCATCGCCGATGAGCGCAAAGCGCGGTTTGACGAAATCGCGTGCCAGCGTCAGGCCAAGCGGAAAGGCCTTGCGCGGTCCTTCGACCTGCAATTCTCCCAGTTTCAGGCCAAAACGCTGTTCGAGCTCGGCTTCGAACACGAAATCATCTTCCCTGATCAACCGCTCCGCGTCGGCAGTGCGCTCGGTCCAGACAAGCGAGGAGCGGTTGCCGCTCAGCGGCAGAATGGCAAACGGGCCTGCGGGGAGAAAATGCTCTTCCGCGCGACCGTTATGCGGCCGTACATGGGCGACCGTGCAGACGATACCCGACTGGCCGTATTCCCAGTTCACGGTTTTGATGCCCGCCATATCGCGCAGCCGCGATTTGACGCCGTCGGCCGCCAGCAGCAGGCGCGTGCGCAGCGTCTTGTCATCGCCGTAACGCACGGTGAGGTGCACGTCGCCATTGTCAAAACCATGGACGGGTGTCCCCTCAATAAAGGTGACGCCGATCTGTTCGGCTTTCGAACGCAAGGCGGCGTTGAGGTCGCGGTTTTCCACCATATGGGCGAAGGGTTCACCAGGCTCGACTTCGCCATTGAAGGTCAGGAAGACCGGGCGGACCGGATCGGAGGTGCGCGAATCCGTGACGATCATCTCGTTGATCGGTTGCGCCTTCGGCAGGATTTCCTCCCAGCAGCCGAGCCGGTCGAGCATGCGGCTCGCAGCGGCGGCGATGGCCGAGGCGCGGGTGTCTTTGCGCCAGACACCGGCCGGTGCCGCGTCGATCACTGTGACAGCCAAGTGCGGCGCCGAAGATTTCAGTGCAACGGCGGTCGCCATGCCGACATAGCCGGCGCCCGCAATCACGATATCGGTGCTGCCGGAGACTTCTGATGTGTGTGTACGGGTTCTTTCAGCCATGATTGCCTCCGGTTTCCCTTTGCTCTTGCGCCGACGTGGCGCTTGACTTGTTCACCTGTTCCTGTTGCAAGCGGATTCAGGCACTATTATGCCGACCGTACGAACAGGAGTCGCGCCCGTCATGTCTGATGCCATGAAAGAGCTTTTGTCCATACTCGACCTCGAGACACTTGAACACAACCTGTTTCGAGGTCGCAGCCCGCAGGTCGGCTGGCAGCGGGTGTTTGGCGGTCAGGTCATCGGCCAGGCTTTGGTGGCGGCGCAGCGCACGGTCGATCCTGAGCGTCACGTCCACTCCCTGCACAGCTATTTCATGCGTGCGGGCGATCCGAAAGTGCCGATCATCTACGAGGTGGATCGCATCCGCGACGGCGCGAGTTTCACCACCCGGCGCGTGGTGGCGATCCAGCACGGGCATGCTATTTTTTCGCTGGAGGCGTCATTCCAGATCGAGGAAAAAGGACTTGAGCACCAAAAGCCGATACCCCTCGATGTTCTCGCGCCGGAAAAGCTGATGAGCGACAAGGACCTCAAGGAGCAGTATCTGCAGAATGCGCCAGCCAATGTGCGCAAATATTGGGAGCAGGACCGTCCCATCGAGATGAAGCCGCTGTCCCTGACCCATTACTTCACGCGTGAAAAGCTGCCGCCGGAGCAGAACGTCTGGATCAGGACAACGGGGCCGGTTCCAGATGACCGCGCCCTGCAGGCGGCGGTTCTGGCCTATCTCTCGGACATGACATTGCTGGATACCTCGCTTTATGCCCATGGCCGTTCGATTTTCGATAAAGATTTGCAGGTCGCAAGCCTGGATCATGCTATGTGGTTCCACCGCCCCTTCAATTTCGACGATTGGCTGCTTTATACGGCAGACAGCCCAAGCGCTGCCGGTGCCCGTGGCTTCAATCGAGGTGCCTTGTACAGCCGCGATGGCACTCTGATTGCCTCGACGGCTCAGGAAGGCCTAATTCGTGTGCATCCGGCCGAGTGAAAATCGACCACGCAGATTGAAATGCCTAATTTTTAGGCATGTTGCCGGATAACGTATTGTGCACTGCCGAACTGATAAAAATACCCCTATATAATCAATGCCTTAGTATTATTTTTCGAGTCTGGCACGGAACTTGAATACTCCTCACCAGTCGCCAAGGGCCATCAAGGCTTAGGGGATGGGTTCAACGCGGGTTGCTGCCGTTCAGGTAATTCCACCTGAGGGGTACCGCGCTAGCGCAGGGGTATAGTCAATGAAAATTGTGATGGCCATCATCAAGCCGTTCAAGCTGGACGAAGTGCGCGAAGCACTTACCGCTGTCGGCATCCAGGGCCTGACCGTCACCGAGGTGAAGGGTTATGGCCGCCAGAAAGGACACACCGAGATTTATCGTGGCGCGGAATACGCCGTCAGCTTCCTTCCCAAACTGAAAGTGGAAGTGGCTGTCGCGTCAGAGCTCGTCGACACCGCCATTGAAGCCATCACCACAGCCGCCAAAACCGGCCAGATCGGTGACGGGAAGATTTTCGTTCTCAGCATTGATCAGGCCGTCCGTATCCGTACGGGCGAAACTGACACCGATGCGCTTTGAGTCATTTGGGGTTTAAGGAGAAAATAATGAAAATTCCAACCAGTCTGACATCCGCGGTGCGCAGTACCCTTCTGGGTTCGCTGGCGCTGACCGCATTCGGTTCGCTGGCCGCACTCGCTCAGGAAGCGGCGCCTGCGGTAGCGGATGCCGCCGCAGCCGCTGCGCCGACTGTCAACAAAGGGGATACCGCCTGGATGATGATCTCCAGCGTCCTCGTCCTGTTCATGATCGTTCCGGGTCTTGCCCTGTTCTATGGCGGTCTCGTCCGTGCCAAGAACGTGCTTTCCGTCCTGATGCAGTGCACCGGCATTGCTGCCGTCGTCATGATCATCTGGGTTTTCTACGGTTACTCCTTCGCCTTCGGCGGCGGCACCAGCCCTTACTGGGGCGGTCTTGGCAAGGTTTTCCTTTCCGGCGTGACGCCGGCTTCGGTTGCCGCAACCTTTACCAAAGGCGTTGGTATTCCCGAGTATGTGTTCATCTGCTTCCAGATGACCTTTGCCGCCATTACGCCGGCACTGATCATCGGTGCCTTTGCCGAACGCATCAAATTCTCGGCAACGATCCTGTTCGTCATTCTCTGGGTCACGTTCGTCTACTTCCCGATCGCCCATATGGTCTGGGATTCCAATGGCCTGATCTATGGCTGGGGTGCGCTTGATTTTGCCGGCGGCACGGTCGTTCACATCAATGCCGGTATTGCTGGTCTCGTTGGTGCTCTCGTCATCGGCAAGCGTGCCGGTCTTGGCCGTGACATGATGGCGCCGCACTCCATGCCGCTCACCATGATCGGTGCTGCGATCCTGTGGGTCGGCTGGTTCGGCTTCAACGCCGGTTCGGCTCTCGAGGCCAACGGCATTGCGACGCTGGCGATGATCAACACCTTCACGGCAACGGCCGGTGCGATCATTGCATGGGTTGTGATCGAAGCGCTCGCCCGCAAGACGGCTTCGATGCTGGGTGCCGCATCCGGCGTTGTTGCTGGTCTGGTTGCAGTAACGCCTGCTGCCGGAACCATCGGTCCGGTTGGCGCTATCTTCCTTGGCGCCATTGCCAGCATAATCTGCTACTACATGGTGGCTGTGGTGAAGCCGAAGCTCGGTTATGACGACAGCCTCGATGTCTTCGGCGTGCATGGTATCGGCGGTATCATCGGCGCCATCGGCACCGGCTTCTTCACCAGCACGGCGCTTGGCGGCGTCGGTTATGCGGAAGGCGTCACCATGGGCGCGCAGGTGTTCGTGCAGATCAAGGCCGTGCTCGTCACGCTGGTCTGGAGCGGCATCGGTTCGCTGATCCTCTACAAGATCGTTGATGTCGTCGTTGGCCTGCGTCCGACCGCTGAAGCCGAATCCATCGGTCTCGACCTCACCTCGCATGGTGAAGCGGCCTACCACAATTAATGGACGACTTTTGACAGGAACTGAAAAGGGCCCGGTTTTCCGGGCCTTTTTTGTTGCGGCAGGCAAGCTTGTCGAACCCGGGATGGCAACTCCGCCAATGTAATTTCGCTCGGGCTCGCCATGGTTAATGCCCCCTTAACCATCCGCGCCGTAACGTGGGAATCGAATCTGCGGTTACTCACGACCGCCGTGCGTGCGTTTACTTAGGGCGAGATTTCATGCGTCAAGGATATTCAGCCTCCTATGCGATCGAAGAAAACCGGCACGGGTTGACGACCCTTTTCCGCAGGCAGATCCAGATTGTCTGGGGATTGGCGCTGTTTTGTTTCGTTGCCTTTGCCATTGGCAGTCTTGCGACATGGAACGTGATCGATCCGAGCTTCAGCCACGCCACTTCCAATCCGGTTCGTAATGCCCTTGGCTATGCCGGCGCGGTTTTTGCCGACCTTGGCATGCAGTTTTTCGGCCTTTCGACGGTTGTCGCGCTCATGCCGGCGCTGTTCTGGGGTGGTCTGATGCTGACCGGCCGCGGCGTCGACCGTTTGCCGCGGCGGGCGATTGCCTGGTTCGGCGCATCGCTGATGGCGGCGGCCATTGCCGGCTGCTTCACCATTCCCGCAAGCTGGCCGATGCCCATCGGGCTGGGCGGTGTCTTTGGCGACATGGTTCTCAAAATCCCGGCGATCTTCACCGGAACATTCCCGCGCGGCGGTCTGGCCATGATCCTGGTCGCCGTTCTCGCTTTGCCGACGCTGTGGGTGTTCGGCTTTGCCAGCGGGCTGACCTATCGCGACAGCGAGCCGGTCGTCGCCAAGAAATCCGGCCGTCACGTGGCGCAGGAAGAGGACTTTGACGACGAGGACGAGGATGACGAGGAAAGCGAAGGCGGCCGCTGGCTGGCGCTCGGCGCATTGACCCACTGGTTCCTCAGCATCAAGGCCCTCTTCCGCCGTCTGTTCGGGCGCAGCGCCGGGCTTTACAGTAGTGCGCGCAGTGCGGCGGCACGGCACAATGACGATGATCTCTTCGCCGATGCCCCGGCTGCACGGCGGAACGGGGCACGCCGCGAGCCAGGTTTTTATGACGAAGCACCGCGCATTGAGGCGCCGTCAATCGACATCGGCAATGACGGTTTCGGTCACGAACCCGATGACTACGATCCGATCGCCTTCAGCGAAGACGATGAGGTGGATGATTGGGCGCCGCAGGCAGCGCCCGCGCGCCCGACAGCAATACCCGGCGGCAAGGCGCGGATCGCCACCCCAGCCCCAGCCCCACGGACCGGCGCGCGCGTGCAGCGCGAAGCCCAGACATCCCTGATCAAATCCGACGAATTTGAAATGCCGCCGCTGCATTTCCTCAGCGAACCGAAGAACGTGGTCCGCAACCCAAGCCTTTCGAAGGAAGCGCTTGAGCAGAATGCACGGCTGCTGGAAGGCGTGCTTGAAGATTTTGGCGTCAGGGGTGAAATTATCCATGTACGCCCGGGTCCTGTCGTAACGCTGTACGAGCTGGAACCGGCTCCGGGCATCAAGTCGTCGCGTGTCATCACGCTGGCCGATGACATTGCCCGCTCGATGAGTGCCATTGCAGCGCGTGTTGCCGTCGTGCCGGGCCGCAATGCCATCGGTATCGAACTGCCAAACCAGACCCGCGAAATGGTTTTTCTGCGGGAATTGCTGGCCAGCCGGGATTTTGAGCAGACAAAGACCAAGCTGGCGCTGGCGCTGGGCAAGACCATCAATGGCGAGGCCGTCATCGCCGATCTGGCGAAGATGCCGCATCTGCTCGTTGCCGGTACCACCGGCTCAGGTAAATCCGTTGCCATCAACACCATGATCCTGTCGCTGCTTTACCGCATGACCCCGGAACAATGCCGTCTTATCATGATCGATCCGAAGATGCTGGAGCTGTCGATTTATGACGGCATTCCGCATCTGCTCACGCCCGTCGTGACCGATCCGAAGAAGGCCGTCGTAGCGCTGAAATGGACCGTCAAGGAGATGGAAGACCGCTACCGCAAGATGTCCAAGGTCGGCGTGCGCAATATCGACGGTTTCAACCAGCGGGTGGAACAGGCGCAGAAGAAGGGCGAGCGGATTGCCCGGACCGTGCAGACCGGCTTCGACCGGGCAACGGGCGAGGCGGTCTACGAGACGGAAGAGCTGGATCTGCAGCCCATGCCCTATATCGTTGTGATCATCGACGAAATGGCCGATCTGATGATGGTGGCCGGCAAGGACATCGAAGGCGCTGTCCAGCGTCTGGCGCAGATGGCGCGTGCTGCCGGTATCCACGTGATCATGGCGACACAGCGCCCGTCTGTCGACGTCATTACCGGCACGATCAAGGCGAACTTTCCGACCCGCATTTCCTTCCAGGTCACATCCAAGATCGATTCGCGTACCATTCTGGGTGAGCAGGGCGGCGAACAGCTGCTCGGCATGGGCGACATGCTCTACATGGCGGGCGGCGGGCGTATCCAGCGTGTGCACGGACCGTTTGTCGGTGACGACGAAGTGGAAAAGATCGTCAATCATCTGAAACTGCAGGGCGTCCCCGAATATCTCGATGCGATCACGGAAGAGGACGACGAAGACGATATGGGCGGTGGCCCGGCTGGGACATCCAATCTTGAAGATTCGGATGATCCTTACGATCAGGCTGTTGCCGTGGTGCTGCGCGACAAGAAGGCGTCCACCAGTTATATCCAGCGCCGCCTCGGCATCGGTTACAACAGGGCAGCCTCGATCATCGAGCGCATGGAGCAGGAGGGCATCGTCGGCCCTGCCAACCATGCAGGCAAGCGCGACATTCTCGTGCCGACACAGGACGATGATTTTTAAGCGCCGTTACGTAGCATTTTTGCCTGCGCGTCCTGTAACGGGCGCAATGAATGACTACATAACGGCATGATCCAGCGTTACGTAACCGGTGTGTATGCCGATGCGTCACGAATTTGAGGAACAAGTTGCGGTTTCCCGCCGTTTCTCGGCCATAGTCAGGTCAAACTGACCGGGTATACAGCAAGAGAATAAGACAGGAGACCTAACACCATGACAACGACCAAAGCTTCGTTTCGCACGATTGGCGCCTTTGCCCGGACATGTGCTGCGGCTTCCGTGGTTGGCATGGGGCTGCTTCTTGGCGCGACTGGCATTTCCGGACTGGCAAACGCTCAGGCGGCACCTGCCGCCATCAATGGCGCACAGCAGATCGCCAACCAGTTTTCCAGCGTGAAGACGATGACCGGTGACTTTGTTCAGTTCGGTCCGCGCGGTGAGCAAACCGAAGGCACGTTCTATATCGAGCGTCCAGGCAAGATTCGCTTCACCTACAACAAGCCATCGCCGATCCGTGTCATTTCCGACGGTGAATCCGTCGTGATCAACAACCGCAAGCTCGACACGTGGGATCTCTATCCCTTGTCGAAGACACCGTTGAAGCTGCTCCTCGCCGACCAGATCGACCTGACCGGCGACCGGGTGAAGTCCGTAAAGGAAGAACCCGACATGACCACGATCGTCCTCGGCGACAAATCTGTCTTCGGCAACTCGACCATCAAGATGATGTTCGACCCGAAGACCTATGAACTGCGCCAGTGGACGATCACCGATGCGCAGGGCCTTGATACGACGGTCATGATCACCAATGTCCGCAAGGACGTGAAGTTCGCCAAGGACATGTTCACAATCGACTACACGCGCATCGCCATGAAGCGCTGACCGCATTCATCGTTCCCAGGGCCGCATCGTTGCACCAATCGCGTGTGGACGAGCGGCCTTTCGATTTTCAATCGCAGCAGAGATGGTCTAGTCTCGCATCAATCCATTCTGTCGCGAGATTCCTCCCCCATGCCTTTCTCCGTTGCCACCTGGAACATCAATTCCGTGCGCCTGCGTCTTGATCTGGTCCTGCAATTCCTGCGCGATCACCAGCCGGATGTCCTGTGCCTGCAGGAGACGAAATGTCCCGACGATCTCTTCCCGCGTGAGGCCTTCCATATGGCCGGCTATGAACATATCGAGATCAGCGGCCAGAAGGGATATCACGGCGTTGCCACGCTCTCACGCCGGCCGTTGTCGGAGCCGGCGCGGGTGGGTTTCTGCAACATTGCCGATTGCCGTCATCTGAGCACGATTGTCACGGCCGGATCGAAGCGGCTACGCATCCATAATTTCTACGTGCCTGCGGGCGGGGACGAGCCGGATCCGGTCATCAATCCGAAATTCGCGCACAAGCTCGGCTTTCTCGAAGAAATGAAGGCGATGAATGCCGTTTATGGCGATGGCCATGCCTCGTTGCTCGTCGGGGATCTGAATATTGCACCGCTCGAAACCGACGTATGGTCGCACAAGCAACTGCTGAAAGTTGTGAGCCATACGCCGATCGAGACGGAAACCTTCGAGGCCCTGCGCAAGAACGGCGGCTGGAGTGATCTGATGCGCCATTACATTCCGCCGCACGAAAAGATCTATACGTGGTGGAGCTACCGCGCCGCTGATTGGGCCGCGGCTGATCGCGGTCGCCGTCTCGATCACATCTGGGGGTCACCGGATCTGGAAAATGATCTTGCCAGCATCACCGTCCTGCGCGAAGCGCGCGGCTGGGACCGTCCGTCCGATCACGTGCCGGTTATTGCCCGGTTCAATCTGGATTAAAGATGGCTTGAGCCGTTACTGGCTGCCGAACAGATGCTCATATCTGCTGATTGCCGCGATCATATCGCTTAGGTCTGCGGAAATCTGGGTATGGAGCGCGGCGGCAATTTCCGGGTACTCCTCAAGAATACGCCGGAACAGCGAGCGATTGAGACGGATGACTTCGGTTTCCGTGTCCGCCATGGCGCTGGTGAGGCGCTTGGTCTGGGCAATGATCGCCATTTCGCCGAGAACCGCGCCGGGGCCGACACTCTTGAGCACGACACGCCCGGACTGGCCTTCGCGGAACAGCGAAATGGTTCCTCGATCGATCACATAGGCGCAATCGGCGGACTGGCCCTCACGGTAAAGCTCACGGCCTTCCCTCAGGACGAGGCGCTCTGTCCCAAAGGCAAGCAGACGCAACTGGTCGCGGGTGAATGTCCCGAACAGCCCCACTGTTTCCAGAATGCGAATATCATCTTCAATTGCCATGTAAGAACAGACATATACCTAGATTGACCTGATCGGCATCAAGGAATGAGTTTGTATCCCCCGCTTTCGGTAACAAGTATGCTTGAATTCGACGGATCGTGCTCGATTTTTTGTCGCAACCGGTAAACGTGGGTCTCCAGCGTGTGGGTCGTCACACCGGAATTGTAGCCCCAGACCTCTTCCAGCAGCACATCACGGGTGATGACCTTGCCGCCGGCACGGTAAAGATACTTGATAATCGCGACTTCTTTTTCCGTCAGCCTGATCTTGCCGCCTTTGGCGTCGATCAGCATTTTCTGGCCGGGTTTGAAAGTGTACGGGCCGACAACGAAGGTTGCGTCCTCACTCTGTTCGTGCTGGCGCAATTGCGCGCGGATGCGTGCCAGCAGCACGGCAAAGCGGAAGGGCTTGGTGACATAGTCGTTGGCGCCTGATTCGAGGCCGAGAATCGTATCCGAATCAGTGTCGTGGCCCGTGAGCATGATCACGGGTGCCTTGAACCCGCCTTTGCGCAGAAGCTTGACCGCTTCCCGCCCGTCCATATCGGGAAGGCCCACATCCATGATCAGGAGATCGACGACGCCATTGCGCGCGGACTGGATACCCTTGGTCGCATTGTCTTCCTCGATGATCTGGAACTCTTCATAGAGGCTCAGCTGCTCGACCAGGATGGCGCGAAGATCAGTATCATCATCGACGATAAGAATGGTGCGTGCTGTCATATGGTTTCCCGCCCGTGCAAAGAAGTGGTTGGAATTTAAGTCGAATTGTTCCGGAAAGAAAGAGGACTGGCTTGATATTGCTTATGCGGCGCATCAGTCTGACATAAAAATGCTTTTTATGAGGCAAGTATGAGTCGCACTGCGTTGAAAATGATCGATGTTCGCCGCAAACCCGGCCACCGCAGCCGCGGGCAATTGATCGCTGGCCAGATGGTTTTGCACTGCGCCCTGGGAAAGGGCGGGATCACCGCCTTCAAACGCGAGGGCGACGGGGGAACGCCATTGGCGCGCATGCGGCTGCTCTATGGCTTCAAACGCCCGGACAAACGGGTGATCGCGCCGACTGGCCTCAATTTGCACGCGTTGCGCCGCACCGACGGCTGGTGCGAGGTGGGCGAAGATCGCAATTACAATCGCAAGGTGCGCATTCCCTACAACGCCAGCCATGAAACCATGTGGCGCAAGGATGATCTCTATGACGTCTGCATCGTCATGGACTGGAACATCAGGCCAAGGCGGCGTTCCGGCGGCAGTGCCATCTTCTTTCATCTGGCGCGGCCCGGCTATACCCATACGGAAGGCTGCATCGCCCTGAACCGGCGGGATATGGACCGGTTGCTGCCATTTCTGTCACCGGAAACGGTTATCCGGGTCTTGCGCTAAAGCCCTGCTAGCGGCGGAATCGCCAGACAGTGGTGCGTTTCACTTCCGAATCTTCGAGAATGCGCGTGACCGGCACCGCATAGACCGCCAGTTCTTCCAGCAGGTTTTTCGGGAAATATGAGCGGCCGGGATCGCCGACAATCACGGTTGCCCCGCGCGCGGCGAGCGCCGTGAACCATGGGACGAGCCGGTCCGCCAGCGGCTTTTCATAGAAGACGTCGCCGGCCAGGACGACGTCCCAATCATGGTCCGTATCGATCAGGTCGTGAATGAGGGTTTCGACCGCGACGCCGTTGGCAGCGGCGTTGAGATGGATCGCCGGGCGGGTAAAGGGGTCGATGTCGCAGGAGGTGACACGTGCCGCACCGGCCATTGCAGCGGCGATGCCGACAAGACCGGAACCGGAAGCGAAATCGAGAACGGTCCTGTCCTTCACCATATCAGGATGATCGAGAACGTAACGTGCAACGCCCTGGCCGCCAGCCCAGGCAAACGCCCAGAACGGTGGCGGCAGGCCAATGGTCGCCAGTTCCTCCTCCGTCTTGTGCCAGAGATCATGGGCTTCATCGGCCAGATACAGGTTTATCTCCGGCACATGCGGCGGCGCCTGCAGCGTGGTGTTCGCCCGAACAAAGCGCCGGTAGCGTTCGCTGTTGGGATCAAGCGCCTGCTCATCCATGACGGGCGATCATTGGGGCGCGGGAACAAGCCCGGCCATACGGCAGACTTCCTCCCATTCGTCCGGAGTGACCGGCTGCACGGAAAGGCGCATCGAGGTGACGAGCGCCATTTTTTCCAGCTTGGGGTTGGCCTTGACGTCCTTGAGCGTCACCGGTTTGGGCACGTCCATGACCGCACGGATGTCAACGCACTCCCAGCGGGGGTCGTCCGTGGTCGAATCGTGATGCACCAGCGCGCAGACCTCGACGATGCCGACGACTTCGAGACCTTCATTGGAATGGTAGAAGAAACCCTTATCTCCCAATTGCATGGCGCGCATATTGTTGCGCGCGAGATAGTTGCGCACGCCGGTCCATTCGGTGCCCTTGGCGCCCGCTTCCTTCTGTTTCTCCCAGGACCATGCATCGGGTTCGGATTTGAAAAGCCAGAATGCCATGTTTGAACCTATTTGCTGTCTGGATTCTTGATTGCCCAATTCCATGGGCGGATATCGACCGATGCAAACAGACCAGCCTTGGCATAGGGGTCGTTTGCGGCGATTTCCCTGGCACCGGCGACATCAGAAGCTTCGATCACAACCAGACTGCCGTTGGGCTTGGAATCGTCCCCGAGGAAAGGCCCTGCGAATTTCAGGCGGTCGCCAAGACCGTTGAGATAGTCAAGATGTGCGGCGCGGGTATCGAGACGCACCTGCAGATGGCCGGGCTTGTCGTTGCAAAGTAGGGCATAGAGCATTCGGTTTCTCCGGTACGGACAATCAGATTTCTAATCTTCGTTTTTCAACGGTCTTGCAAGCAGTGCTTCGACCGCCTCGTCAATGGTAATACTGCGGTCCAGAATGCGCGCAACCGCTTCGATGATGGGAGCTTCGATAGAGTGCCGGGCGACCAGCTCCGCGGCAATAGCCGCCGTCGCCACGCCTTCCGCCAGCGGCCTGCCGGTCAGGTCATCGCCCCGGCCGAGGGCAAGGCCGTAGGAATAGTTGCGCGACTGGGAGGTCGAGCAGGAGAGCAGCAGATCGCCCAGGCCTGAAAGGCCCATGATTGTCTCGGGCCGGGCACCCAGCGCATGACCCACCCGCCGCAATTCGACAAATCCACGCGTGACAAGCGCCGCCTGTGCGCTGGCGCCAAAACCCCGTCCAATGGCCGCACCAGCAGCAATGGCAAGCACGTTTTTCAGGGAGCCACCGATCTCGACGCCGACGAGATCGTCCGTCGAGTAACAGCGAAACGTTGGGCCTGAAAGGGCCAGTGCAATACGGTCTGCCACGGCTTGGCTTTCCGCGGCAACGGTCACGGCGGTTGGCAGGCCTCTTGCCACGTCGCTGGCAAAGCTGGGTCCGGACAAAGCGGCGATCAGCTGATCCGGGATGATTTCCCTGACCAGACTGGACATCAGCAGACCGCGTTTGCGATCAATGCCCTTGGCGCAGATGATCAGCGGTACTGCCATCGGGATCAGGGGCTTCAACTCCTCGAGAGCGCCCGCCATGGCCTGCGCCGGAATGACGCAAAGAATGAAATCGCTGCCCGCAAGAACGCTCGCTGCGTCCGTACTGGCGGTCAAAGGTGCTGGCAGGTCAATGCCCGGCAGGTAGGTTTCATTGCGGTGAAGTGTGTTGATGGAATGCACACTGGCAGGATCACGGGCGTAAAGGCGCGCATCATGTCCATTGTGCGCCGCCATGGCGCCAAGGGCCGTGCCCCAGGCGCCGCCACCAAGAACTGCAATCTGATGTCTGGGATTCATGCCTTGGCTCCCCGGCGCCCGGCGCCGATCAGGGGGGCGGATTGCATGTCCAGCGGCCAGCGCGAACGCGGCGCGATATCGAGCGAATCGCCGGCCATATGCCCGGCCCGTTCCACCCCGGCCCAGGCGATCATCGCCGCATTATCGGTGCACAGCGCCATGGGCGGCGCAATGAAGCGGAAGCCGTTGCCGGAGCACAGGTCCTGCAGGCAGGTCCGCAGGACCTTGTTGGCGGCAACACCACCGGCGACGACCAGGGCGGGTTCCTTCACATCAGGAAATCTGGCGCGGAAACGGGCAAGCGAGCGCGATACGCGGTCATTCAGCGTATCGGCAACGGCAGCCTGAAACGCGGCGCAGATATCGTTCACATCCGTCTGCGACAGCGGCTCCAGCGTGGTTGCCAGCTGGCGTACGGCCGTCTTCAGGCCGGAGAAGGAGAAGTCGAGCCGCTCCTCGCCCTTGAGCGGCCTTGGCAGGGAAAAGCGGCTGGAATCGCCGGATTGCGCCGCCTTTTCCACTTCGGGGCCGCCGGGATAGGGCAAACCAAGCAGTTTTGCTGTTTTGTCAAAGGCTTCGCCGAGAGCATCATCGATGGTCGTGCCAAGCCGTTCATAATCGCCGAGGCCCTTGACCAGCACCATCTGGGTATGGCCTCCGGAAACAAGGAGAAGCAGATAGGGAAAATCGATCTGGTCGGTCAGACGGGGGGTCAGGGCATGACCTTCGAGATGATTGATGGCGTAGAACGGCTTTTGCGCGGCCATGGCAATGGCCTTGCCGGTCATGAGGCCGACGATCAGCCCGCCGATCAGGCCGGGACCAGCGGTTGCTGCCACCGCATCCACCTCGTCAAGGGTCATGTGGGCCTCATGCAGCGCCTGTCCGATCAGCCGGTCGAGCACTTCTACATGGGCACGGGCGGCAATCTCCGGTACGACGCCGCCATAGGGCGCATGTTCGTCAATCTGGCTCAGAACCACGTTGGAGAGAATCCGTCCGTGACCGTTGTGGTCGCGCTCAACGACCGCAGCAGCCGTTTCGTCACAGCTTGTTTCTATGCCCAAAACCCGCATCGATGACCCTGACATCCTTCGCCGCATTGCCCGTTGCACAAAAGCCCGTTAGTTAGGGCCGGATAATTCAAACTCGCGTAACACGGACTGCGACTAATGCAAACAAAAACGCTCAAGATCGGTACACGTGGGAGTGCGCTTGCACTCGCACAAGCCCGTGAGACGTGTGATCGGCTGGTTAAAGCCCATGGCCTGCGCGAAGACGATATCGAGATCGTGGTGATTTCAACCAGCGGCGACCGGATTCAGGATCGCCCGCTGTCGGAGGTTGGCGGCAAGGGGCTGTTTACCCTTGAGATCGAAGAGCAATTGGCGGATGGCCGCATTGATCTGGCCGTGCACTCCTCCAAGGATATGCCGACTTTCCTGCCCGAAGGCCTGCATCTCTCGGTTTTTCTGGAGCGCGAAGATCCGCGCGATGCCTTCATCGGTCGCACTGTGAAAACGCTGGCGGAATTGCCTTTGGGCGCGGTTGTCGGCTCCGCCTCGCTGCGGCGCCAGGCCTTGATTCTCAAATCGCGGCCTGATCTGAAGGTTGTGAACTTTCGCGGCAATGTGGAAACGCGCCTGCGCAAGCTGGCCGATGGTGATGTGGATGCCACTTTCCTGGCCTATGCGGGTTTGCGCCGCCTCGGTCTTGGCGATGTGGCGACCGCCCTGATGGATGTGGCAAGCTTTCCACCAGCACCCGGACAGGGGGCGATCACGCTGGAAACCCGAATCGGCGATGCGCGAATTGATGCGCTGGTCGCGCCGCTCAATCATTTTGCAACCTCGACGGCGCTGGCCTGTGAACGCGCGTTCCTTGGCACGCTCGATGGTTCCTGCCGCACACCCATCGCCGGTCTTGCGACGATTTCCGGCAACATCCTGAGCTTCCACGGCATGATCCTGCTGCCGGATGGTTCGGAAGCCCATGAAGTGACCGGCGAGGGCGATGTGGCGGATGCAGCCGCCATCGGGCGGGATGCGGCCGCCCGCGTCAGGGCAAAGGCTGGAGCGCATTTCTTTACGGATTGGCTCTGATGGAAAAAACCGTTCTGGTTACACGGCCCCTGCCAGCTGCGACCAGAACCGCCGACCGGCTGCGCGTGCAGGGCTATGTACCCCTGTTGTTGCCGCTCACGGAGATTGTTCCCCTGAACCCGACCGTGCCTGAAGGCACCTTCAATGCGTTTGTCGCCACAAGCGCCAATGCGCTGGTCCACGCCAGCGAAGCGTTGCTTGCGCCTTATCTCCAGTTGCCCTGTTTCACCGTAGGTGAGGCAACCGCGGATGCGGCACGTGCCCGCGGCTTTGAGACGGTGACAACGGGCGATGGCGATGGAGAATCGCTGGCGGAAACGATTATTGAAGAGCTGTGTTCAAGTGACTCCCTGCTTTATCTGACCGGCCACGTCAGGTCGCCGGGCTTTGAGCGCGCCGTGGCTAAAGCAGGGTTCCGTTGCTCTTCCATATCGGTCTACGACACAATTTCAGTCAGTTATACAACTGAGTTTCTGACCAAAACGCTCGGGTCAAGAAATATTGATTGCTGCCTTCTGTATTCGCGCATGAGCTCAGGCGTCCTGTCAACTCTGGCCGAGGCCGCAGGATTGACGCATCTCTTTGATAAGACGCTCTTTTTATGCCTGTCTCAGCGTATCGCCGACGATCTCAAGGGCTTCAATAAACCATCGGTCAGGATCGCTCGCAGACCGGATGAAGACGCACTGTTTGACCTTCTGGAAGGGATGCAGGACGATAGGTGAACGGCATTCGTCGCTGCATGACGTTTCCGAAGCGGAACTTCCCTGCTAGCTTGGGGTTTCAGTCAACCCAATTGTTCTGAAGAGAGTGTCCATGGCCAAATCATCCGTTCCCCGTCATTCCAAGTCAGCCCGGAAGCCTGTGACGATAGAACTGGAGCCATCGGATATTGTGAAAAGTGCCCCGGCCAGTACGAACGTGCCGCAGCCGGAGCCGGTCGGCTTCAGCCCGACGATGGTTGCCAAGCCACAGCCGCCGAAAGACGAGCCGGCAAAAGCGGCCTCTGCGGCCAGCGCCGAAACAGCGAAGGCAGATGAGACATTGCAACAGGGCACGTCGTTTGGCCGGTCGCCATCTGGCGAAGCGTCAACACCAGCGGCTCCTGCATCCGTTGCTGCTGCGCCCAAGACGGGCGATCCGCTTGGACGTTTGACGGCCGGTCTCATCGGCGGTGTGGTGGCATTGCTTGGTGCGGCCGCGCTGCAATGGGCTGGCGTATTGCCATCGCCCAAAGCCGATCTTTCGGCCGTGGAGCAACAGATTGCCGAATTGCGCGCCGCCGCTCCGGCGAAGGCCAGTCTCGACGAGGGCGCACAGGTTGCATTGAACGGCGCGGTGGAAAATGCCAAGCAGGCCCTGGGTCAAGTGTCCGGCATTGCCGCTGATGTAAAATCCCTGAAGCAAACTCTGGCGGATGCCCAGACCAAGGCCGCAGGCACAGGAGGTTCTGTTGACACCAGTGCCATCGATGCGCGTATCGCATCGCTCGAAACGCAACTGACCGCCAGTCAGCAGAAGGCAGAGCAAGCCGCCGGCGCACTTGCGGGGGAGGCACAGACGTCAGCAGCCTTGCAGACGCGGCTCGATGCGCTGGAAACCAAGGTGCAGGACAATGCCGGCCAGAACACCATGGCACTGGCCATCGCCGCCACCGGCCTGAAGTCGGCGATTGACCGGGGCGGGCCCTTTGCGGCGGAGCTCGACACATATCTTGCTGTCGCGCCGGCCTCGGCCGACGCCGAGGGGTTGCGTACTGCCGCTACGACCGGTGTTCCGACTGTCAGCATGCTGGCGAGCCAGTTCGGCGACGTGGCGACAAAAATCATTGCGACGACGCGAACGGTTGATCCCAATGCGGGTATTGTCGACCGGCTATGGGCAAGCGCCAGCGCGCTGGTGGAATCGCGCCCTGTGGGCCTTGTCGAGGGTGAAGGCATTGCTGCCATCACCGCGCGCATAGAGGCGCATCTCAATGGCGGTGATCTGCCTGCGGCCATTGCCGAATGGGACAAGCTGCCCGAATCGGCCAAAGCCGTCTCGACCGATTTCGCCAATGCCATGCGCACCCGTCAGAAGGCAGGCGAGATCGTTTCCAAGGCGCTCTCCAATGCATTGACCGGCATGAAGACGCCGGCTGCGGCGCAGTAAGGGAAGATGACCATGATCAAAGTTCTGTCCTTCCTTGTCGTCGTTCTGGTGCTGGGGTTTGGTTTTGCATGGCTCGCCGACCGGCCCGGCGATCTCGTCGTCACCTTTGCCGGGATGCAGCACAAGGTCAGCCTCATGGTGGCCGCGTCCGCCATCGTGGCGCTTGTAGCCACTGTCATGCTGGTCTGGTGGATCATCAAGAGCGTTATTGGCTCGCCTTATGCCCTGCGCCGCCATTTCCGGGCCCGCAAGCGTGATCGCGGCTATCAATCCCTGTCCACCGGTCTGATTGCAGCGGGTGCGGGGGACGGGCAAACGGCCCGGCGCATGATCAAACAGGCAGAAAAACTCCTTAACGTCGATCAGGAGCCGCTGATCAAACTTCTGGACGCGCAAGCCGCCATGCTGGAAGGCCGTTCGGACGATGCCAGGGCGAAATTCCAGGCGATGCTGGATGACCCGGAGACCAAACTGCTCGGCCTGCGCGGGCTTTATCTCGAAGCGCAACGCCTTGGTGCGCGGGATGCGTCGCTGCAATATGCCGAACAGGCAGCGCTTCTGGCACCCAACGTCGAATGGGCCTCTACGGCGGCCCTTGGCCAAAAAACCGCCCATGGCGATTGGGATGGTGCGCTGGAATTGCTGGAGACCCAGAAAGCCACCAAGCAGATCGACAAGGACACGGCAAAGCGTGAACGTGCCGTTCTCCTGACCGCCAAGGCGCTCGATACGTTTGAAAGTGATCCGGTCGGGTCGAAACCCATTGCCATCGAAGCGAACAAGCTTGCGCCCGATCTGATCCCGGCCGCCATTATCGCGGCAAAAGTGCTGTTCCAGCAGGCCGATCTGCGCAAGGGCTCGAAAATTCTGGAGCATGTGTGGAAGAAGCAGCCACACCCGGAAGTGGCGGAAACTTATGTGCATGCGCGCCTGGGAGATTCCGTGTTCGATCGCCTGAAACGCGCCCGCCATCTGGCTTCGCTCTATCCGCATCATGCGGAATCGAACCTGGCCATAGCCCATGCGGCGCTGGCCGCAGGCGAGTTGAAGGAAGCGCGCGAGGCTGCCGAGACCGTTTTGCGCACGGCGCCGCGCGAAAGTGCCTATCTGCTGCTGGCCGATATCGAGGAGGCGCAGACGGGCGATCAGGGCCGCGTGCGCCAGTGGCTGTCACGGGCCGTCAAGGCGCCCCGCGATCCCGCCTGGACCGCTGACGGCTATGTTTCGGAGCGCTGGGCTCCCGCTTCGCCGGTCACCGGCAAGCTGAATGCGTTCGAGTGGAAGGTGCCCGTCGAGCAATTGGGAACGGTAATCGATGCGCGCGATGATTTTGACAGTGCGCTGGCAGCCAAACCCGTCCAGTCAGCGCCGGAGCGCGAGCCCGCCGAGCCTTTGATCCCGGCGAAGTCCGTGGTGGTATCTGCCGAAAAACCGGCGGCACGTGTTGTTGAAGCGGATGCCGATATTGTGGATGCGGAAATTGTACCGGCGGAGCCTGCGGTGAAGCCCGTGGCGGCAAGACCGGAAGAGCCGCATGCGCACGAACGCATTGCGTCCGTCCTGCCGTCTCTGGCGGAAACGGCGCCTGCGGCGGTGCAGCACGAGGAAGAAAAACTGGTCATTCCGGTGCCGGATGATCCGGGTGTGCTGGCTGACGACGAGGAAGACCGGCCCAACAAGAAGTTCCGTCTGTTCTAGAGCTTTTTCCGGTCGGTGTGACCGGAAATGCTCCTGTGTGTCGATCCTAACACATTAATTTCAATAGCGGTCTTTGCGGCAAGATGCACAATGGCAGGGCCGTGTCAGCCAAGCTATCAGTTGATTCGGCTCATTGATAACAACGCTGAGAGATCCGTATTGATGCTGGACCGCCTTGTCACCTTCTTCAAAGCTTTGCCTTCAGGCGAAAGCGGGAAAGGCCATTTTTCCAGGAATGATCCGCGCCTTGCGGCGGCCGCGCTGATGTTTCATGTCATGGATGCGGATGGCGAGCGGCGCAAGGTGGAGCGCAAGCGCCTGTCACAGCTGATTTCCGAAGCCTACGGGCTCAAAGGCGAAGCCTTGAAGCGTCTGCTGGAGGACAGTGAGCAGGCGGATCAGGAAGCCGTCGATCTCTATAGCTTTACCAGCGTGCTCAAGCGCAATCTTGACGAAGCGGCGCGAATTCACTTCATTGAACTGATGTGGGACGTGGTTTTCGCCGACGGATCCGCGCATGAGCTGGAAGAAAATGTTGTCTGGCGGGTTGCGGAACTGATCGGAGTCTCGTCCCGTGACCGGGTCACGATGAAGCAGAAGGCAGCCCTTCGCGCCAAGCAGGCGGTGCAAGAGGAATAGGATCAGAAGCATGTTCCAGACAGACTGGATGGAGAACAGGCAAGTGAAGCGCCCGAAAATCCTCACGGTACTGCATCAGGAACGTTCAAGCCCCGGCCGCGTCGGCCAGTTGCTGCTGCAATCCGGCTTTGATCTGGATATCCGCCGTCCGCCGCTTGGTGATGAGCTGCCCGAGACGCTGGAGGATCATGCGGGCGCTGTCATCTTTGGCGGCCCCATGAGCGCCAACGACCCCGATGAATTCGTTGACCGGGAAACCGACTGGCTGTCCGTGCCGCTTGGGGAAAACAAGCCCTTTCTTGGCATTTGCCTTGGTGCGCAGATGCTCGCCAAGCATCTTGGCGGCACGGTCGGTCCGCATCCGGAAGGACTGGTGGAAATCGGCTGGTATGAACTCGAAGCCACCGAGGCCGGCAAGGCTCTGATGGACTGGCCGCCCATGGTGTATCATTTTCACCGCGAGGGCTTTGACCTGCCGCGCAGCGCCACGCTTCTGGCAACGGCCAAGGCCTACCACAACCAGGCTTTCCGCTACGGCGAAAATGCCTGGGGGGTACAGTTTCATGCGGAACTGACCCGCGCCATGATGCAGCGCTGGGTGGTGCGTGGCTCGGAACGCTTCACCATGAACAATGCCCAGCACGGCCGCCAGCATCTGGAAGGCCGGCTGGTCTATGACGCGGTGTTGAAAGCCTGGCTCCAGCGTTTCCTTGGCACGATCTTCGGTACGCCGGTTCCGGCTTAGCCGTCTATGTCCGGCCCTGCAGGTTGCGTGCCTTGCGCAATTGCGGGAACCGGTAAGCCCACAGGCCCGCGACGGCAATCGTGCCGACACCGCCGAAGACGACGGCAGGGATCGTGCCGATCAGTGATGCCATGATACCGGCGCGGAACTCACCGAGCTCATTCGACGCGCCGACAAAGACCATATTGACCGCATTGACGCGGCCGCGGACGTGGTCTGGTGTCCAGAGCTGCAAGAGGGTTTCCCGGATATAGACGCTGATCATGTCAGCCGCGCCCATCAGGGCCAGCAGGGCGATGGAGAGCCATGCGAGGTTGGATACGCCGAACATGACGGTGAGCAAGCCGAACAGCGCGACAAACAGGAACATGATCATGCCGGCATGGTCGCGAATGGGATGACCGGCCAGCCAGAGCGCAGTCAGAATGGCGCCGATGCCCGGCGCTGCCCGCAGCATTCCAAGCCCCCAGGGGCCAAGCTGCAGGATATCCCGGGCATAGACCGGCAGAAGCGCCACGGCGCCGCCGAGCAGGACGGCAAACAGATCGAGTGAAATCGCGCCGAGAACGACTTTCTCTTTCCAGATGTAGTGAAAGCCTGCCAGCAGCGTCTGAAGCGATTTTTTCTCGGTAAGCGTATGCTGGGCGGGTTTTGGGATGGAGAAAATGCAGATCGTGGCGGCAGCCAGCAGGACCGTCGCGATGCCGTAGGCGATGGCGGGTGACAGGCCGTAGAGCAGGCCGCCGGCAACAGGGCCCACAATCGTTGCGATCTGCCAGGCGGAGGAGTTCCACGATACGGCGTTCGAAAATACTTCGGTTGGCACCAGATTGACAACCAGCGAGGCGGAAGCCGGTCCAAGAAAGGCGCGCCCCACGCCGAAGCCGGCGAGAATGGCAAAGACGGTGAGCGGGGTGAACGTGTGGGTGAGGGTCAGCAGCAACAGCAGCGCCGCGCAGATCACTTCGGCACCCAGTGCAAGCCCCATGATGAAGCGGCGGCCAAACCGGTCTGCGGCGGCACCGGTGACGAGAACCAGCAGCAGTGAGGGGGCGAACTGGACGAGCCCGACGAGGCCCAGATCAAAGGGATCGCGCGTCAGATCGTAGATCTGCCAGCCGACGGACACGCTGATGATCTGGATGGCAAAGGAGCCGAAGAAGCGGGCCAGCCAGTATCGCGTGAAGGATGAATGGCGAAAGGCGGCATAGCGATCATGCGCCGCGTTCATTTCTGGGAGGGACATTGCGATGAAAGGCTCCGGAATCTGGAAACCTCTTCTAGAACAAATCCGGACGAAGGGGGATCAATAAATATGAATTATTATATCGTTTCAGCAGGGTGAAAAATGCGCCGGATCAACTGACCTGAAATCACGCTTGGGGGGATTGAGAATTCAGTCCTTGCCGGGAAGACCCTTCCGGGTGATTGCCTGGTAACAGCGCTGCCGGCATCAGCCACGGTTGGGACCACAAGACCAAACCCAACTCCAAGAGAGCAGCTGCCTCTTGCTCGAAAGCACGCCAATCGCTACATGTCGTGATTATCAGGAGAAACCCATGCTCGCCCTTCTTGAAACCATCAATCTGGCGCTAACGCTCTATTCCTACGTCATCATCGCCAGCGCAATTTTCTCATGGCTCCATGCGTTCAACGTGATCAATTCAAGCAATCACTTTGTCGCTTCGATTGGTGAGTTTCTGTATCGCGTGACGGAACCGGCGCTGCGCCCCATACGCAGGTTCATTCCTGATCTGGGCGGCATCGATATCTCGCCCATCATCCTCCTGCTGATCATTTTCTTCCTTCAGCGGTTTCTTGCAACGACGATTGCGCCAGCGCTGCTTTAAGTCAGCGCCTTGGCTTTGCGCGCGGACTTCTTTCGCAAAGAGCGCGATGGCGTCACGCTCTTTGTCCGGTTGACGCCAAAGTCAGCCAAGGACGTGGAAAGTATTGAAGCAACGGATGACGGCAGAGCGCATCTGAAAGCGCGCGTGCGGGCAGTACCGGAAGATGGAAAGGCCAATGTGGCGCTGGAAAAGCTGCTGGCACAATGGCTTGGCATTGCAGCGCGGGATGTTTCCATTGGCGCAGGCGCCACATCGCGGCTGAAGCAGGTAAAGATTTCGGGCGATCCCGAGGCGCTGGCAATGAAGCTGGCGGAACTTGGATCGCCCGAGGAATAAATCAGGCCTTCTTGGCGTTGTGACGCTCGATGGCTTCGGTGATCAGCTTGCGGGCCGCATCTTCATCGCCCCAGTCACCGATCTTCACCCACTTGCCGGGTTCCAGATCCTTGTAGTGTTCGAAGAAATGCTGGATCTGCTTCAGGGTGATGTCGGGCAGGTCCGTGTAGTTGTGAACCTTCTCGTAACGCAGTGTCAGGTGCGGCGACGGCACGGCGATGATCTTTTCATCCTGCCCCTTGTTGTCTTCCATGACCAGAACACCAATGGGGCGCACGTTGATCACGCTCGTGGGCATCAGGGCGCGGGTGTTGCAGATCAGAACGTCAATCGGATCGCCATCATCCGACAGGGTGTGCGGCACGAAACCGTAATTGCCGGGATAGGTCATCGGGGTGTGCAGGAACCGGTCGACAAACAGGGCGCCGGAATCCTTGTCGAGTTCGTATTTGATCGGCTGGCCGCCGACTGGAACCTCGATGATTACGTTGACATCTTCAGGAGGATTATTGCCGACCGAAATGGCATCAATGCGCATATTTTCAGAGTCCTTGTTGGTTTGGGAGTGCTGTAAAGATTTTTACGGCCTGGCGCAAGAATTGCATCGCATATCTACGTCCCGAAAACGCGGGAGCAGGCCAAATTGACCGAAATAAGCGCCGGCAAGGCCACGCAATGGCAGGCAACACAACAAATAGTGCGCTTCAAAATGACGGGACAACCCGCCGCCTCGCGGGTGGGGGAAAGCATTTCCGGTGATCAATTCCAGACGAAGGCGATTTTCTTCAGTGTCTTGCCTTCGAAACATTCGACGCCTTCAGCCACATCCTTGCCGCCTGCGCTGGCATAGAAGCTGACCGCAAGATCATTGTCCTCGAGCGCCCAGACAACCATGCCCTTCAGCCCCTGATCGATGAGGCTGCGGCGCGAGGCGCCCAGGAGCCGTGTCCCCAGACCCAGTCCCTGATACTCGGGACGGATGTAGAGTTCGTAGACTTCGCCTTTCTGCGGCAGCTGCCGCGCCCGGTTGGGCCCCAGCGTGGCATAGCCGGCGACAACGCCGCCAATGTCGGCGACGAGAATTTGCGTGGAGCGGCGAATGGCTCTTGCCCACCAGTCCGCACCGCGGCGATGCAGCATGGTATTGAGCGAACGATGCGGAATGATACCCGTATAGGCACCTTGCCAGGCAGCCAGATGCACGGCGGAAATTGCGCCCGCATCGGCCAGTTCTGCACGTCTGATCTCGGTCACATGGGTGTTCATGGTTTCTTAACCATAGACCCGGGCACCGGGACTTCGCAACTGGCTTTCAAAACGATTTTTCGTGTCGTGCACCAAAAAGAAAAAGCGGCGAAAATCGCCGCTTTCTCCAATTGTTAAGCCGTCGCATCTTCGCCTTATGCGGCGCCGGCTGTCTTGTTGCTCTTTTCAAAACGCTTGCGTTCGTTCGGATCGAGGTAGAGCTTGCGCAGGCGGATGGACTTCGGCGTGACTTCCACCAATTCGTCATCCTGAATCCACGACAGGGCGCGTTCCAGCGTCATGCGGATCGGCGGTGTCAGCTTGACGGCTTCATCCTTGCCGGCAGCGCGGATGTTGGTGAGCTTCTTGCCCTTGAGCACGTTCACTTCCAGGTCGTTGTCGCGCGAGTGGATGCCGATGATCATGCCGGCATAGACCTTGACGCCGGCTTCGATAACCATCGGGCCGCGATCTTCAAGGTTCCACATGGCGAAGGCAACGGATTCACCCTGGTCGTTGGAGATCAGAACGCCGTTGTTGCGGCCGGAGATTTCACCCTTGAAGGGCTCATAGGCGCGGAACAGGCGGTTCATGATCGCCGTACCGCGTGTATCGGTCAGAAGTTCCGACTGATAGCCGATGAGGCCGCGGGTCGGTGCGTAGAAAACCATGCGGACGCGATTGCCGCCGGATGGACGCAGCTCGACCATTTCAGCCTTGCGCTCGGACATCTTCTGCACGACCGTGCCGGAATATTCCTCGTCGACGTCGATCAGCACTTCCTCGATGGGCTCGAGCATGTTGCCGTTTTCGTCTTTCTGCATGACGACGCGCGGACGCGATACGCCAAGCTCGAAACCTTCGCGGCGCATGTTCTCGATGAGAACGGCGAGCTGCAATTCGCCGCGGCCCGATACGAAGAACGAATCCTTGTCGCCGGATTCCTCGACCTTCAGCGCAACATTGCCTTCAGCTTCCTTGAGGAGGCGGTCGCGGATGACGCGGCTGGTGACCTTGTCGCCTTCGGTGCCGGCCAGCGGAGAATCGTTGACGATGAATGACATCGTCACTGTCGGCGGATCGATCGGCTGCGCATGCAGTGGCTCGGTGACTTCCGTCGCGCAGAATGTATCGGCAACCGTGCCCTTCTGCAGGCCGGCAATGGCCACGATATCGCCCGCATGGGCTTCGTCGATCGGCTGGCGCTCAAGACCGCGGAATGCGAGGATCTTGGAGATACGGCCGGTTTCAAGCTGGGTGCCGTCACCGTGCAGAACCTTGACCTGCTGGTTCGACTTGACCGTGCCGGAATGGATGCGGCCGGTGATGATGCGGCCAAGGAAAGGATCGGCTTCGAGAATCGTGCCGATCATCTTGAACGGGCCTTCGCCGACGGTTGGCGCTGGCACATGTTCGAGAACCATGTCGAAGAGGGCGGACAGTCCCTGGTCCTGCGGACCTTCCGGGTTGCGTGCCATCCAGCCATTGCGGCCTGAACCGTAGAGGATCGGGAAGTCAAGCTGTTCGTCGGTGGCATCCAGAGCGGCAAAGAGATCGAAGACCTCGTTGACCACTTCCTCGTAACGCGCGTCCGGGCGGTCAATCTTGTTGATCGCAACGATCGGGCGCAGGCCAACCTTGAGAGCCTTGCCGACCACGAACTTGGTCTGGGGCATCGGGCCTTCGGCAGCGTCAACGAGAACGATCGCGCCGTCCACCATGCTGAGGATACGTTCGACTTCGCCGCCGAAGTCGGCGTGGCCGGGCGTATCGACGATGTTGATGCGTGCGTCCTTCCAGACAACCGAAGTGGCCTTGGCGAGAATGGTGATCCCGCGTTCCTTTTCGATGTCGTTCGAATCCATCATGCGTTCGGCAACGCGCTGGTTGTCACGGAAATTGCCGGACTGTTTCAGAAGTTCGTCGACAAGCGTGGTTTTGCCATGGTCAACGTGTGCGATGATCGCGATGTTGCGCAGTTTCATGAGTTTCTCTTTTGGAGGATTGAGGACGCACACATGCTGGCGCCGCTTTGCATTTGCGCGCTCCTTACATGTTTTTTCGCAAATGCGAAAGGGGGGATGCGCGTTTGGATGGCCGCTGTCTGCATTACAGCTATGCGGATGTAACGGTTCTCGGGCGGTCCCGCGCGCGGCAAATCCGGGAATTTGCCGCGCGCTTGGTCAAAGAAGCGTGCCGGAAAGAAAGACCAGCGCAATCGAGAAATAGATCACCAGCCCGGTCACATCGACGAGTGTGGCCACGAAGGGTGCGGAGGCACTGGCAGGGTCGAACCCGATCTTCTGCAGGATGAAGGGCAGCATGGAGCCGACGAGCGAACCGAAGGTCACGATGCCGATCAGGGCGGCGCCGACTGTCGCTGCAATCAGCATCCAGTGCGGGCCGTAATTGTAAAGGCCGGCCATCTGCCATGTGGTGATGCGGATAACGCCGATCAGGCCGAGGAAAGACCCAAGCGCCAGGCCGGTTGGCAGTTCCCGCAGCGCAACGCGCCACCAATCCTTCAGGCGCAGTTCCTGCAATGCCAAGGCACGGATCAGCAGGGATGTGGCCTGGGAGCCGGAATTGCCGCCCGAACTCATGATCAAAGGAATGAACAGGGTGAGAACCACGGCCTTTTCCAGTTCGCCCTCGAAATACTGCATGGCGCTGGCCGTCAGCATTTCGCTGAGAAACAGCACGCCGAGCCAGCCGGCGCGCTTGCGCAGCATCTGGACGAACCCGATCTGCATGTAGGGCTTGTTGAGCGCCTCCATACCACCGAATTTCAGGGTATCCTCGGTCATTTCCTGGGTCATGGCGTCGATCACATCATCGACGGTCACGATGCCGATGATGTGATTGTCGTCATTCACCACGGGAACGGCGAGCAGATCGTGCTTGCGGAACAGCCGGGCCACGTCTTCCTGATCGGTGAGCGGACCAACCGTGACCGGTGCCACGTCGCGGCCAACGCTCATGATGGAGTCGTTCGGTTCGCTGGTGATCAGGCGGCGCAAGGCGACGGCGCGGCGCAGACCTTTGGTCTTCGGATCGGTCACATAGATCGCATAGATCGTTTCGCGCGAGCGTTCCACCTCACGAATGTGCTGAAGCGTTGCAGCGACGCTCCAGTTGGCGGGAACGCTGACGAATTCCGTCGTCATCAGGCTGCCGGCCGTATGGGGCGGGTAATGCAGGAGTTTGCGCAGCGCTGCCTTGGTTTCTTGGCCAAGGCTTGCGGCAAGACGAATGCGGGTTTCATCGTCGAACTGCTGGAAAATATCCGTCACGCGGTCCGCTGACATGGCATCGAGCAATTCCCGCGCAATGACGGGGGGAAGCGCGGTGATAATCTCGGCGGACGAATGGAGTTCCGGCTGATCCAGAATCAGAACCGCGTGATCCCGCGGCATTTCTGCCAGAATGCCGACGGCATCCTCGACATCGAGCTCATTGAGCAATTCGACAGCATCAGCAGCCTGCATGGACGCAAGCTGTTCAGCCACATTGGATGCCGTTGCCAAATCAGCATTGGCTGCATCCTGGTTCAAGCGAAGGTCGTTCATTTTAGCTCGCCTTTCCGTCGATCCGCCGTCATGGCTGATCGGGGCGAGCTGATCTCTTGAAATCAGGCCACGATCGCCGATGACGGCGCAAACAATCGACTGTAACTGTCGTCGCTGGGCATAAGAGATAGACTCCGGTTTGGTGATACGCGGTTGAAAATATATCAGCTGCGTGCTGCCATTTGGTCCCCTCTGCGGGGAAAGTCAACCCCCCGGAAATTATGCCGCAGGGCGCTGATTTGCTGCTGTTTCAGCGGGCTTGCCTGACGGGGTGCCAGACGCTTCACGCCTTCACTTTTGCGTTGTGCGGATCATAGAGCGGTTCGAGATGGATAGCGGCGGGAAAGCGCTCATTGGCGACGACAAGTTCATAGGTTCCCCCGGTCAGAAAGCCATCCGTGACACCCTTGGCATGGCGTACATAGCCGAAGCCGATGGGCTTGCCGAGCGTATAGCCAAAGCCGCCGCTGGTCAGATACCCGACCGCCTCGCCATTGCGCAGGATTGTTTCGCGCCCGAGGAGAACCACGTCCTCGCTCGTAACGGTAAAGCCGACGAAGCGCTTTTTGAGTGCTGCTGCCTGAATGGCCTCGCTGGCCTTCCGGCCGAGAAATTCCGTGTCCTTGCGCAATTTGACGGCCCAGCCCAGTCCAGCCTCGAAAGGCGAGTCATTGGGCGTGATGTCGGCGCCCCAGGCACGGTAACCCTTTTCCAGCCGCAGGGATTCCAATGCCCGGTATCCGACCGGCTTGATACCGAAATCGGCACCGGCCTGCATCAGGGCGTCGAAGACGGCGCCGGTCGCGGCAATCGGGATGTGCAGTTCCCAGCCGAGTTCGCCGACATAGGTGACACGCAGGGCGCGGACCATTGCTCCGGCAATGGTGATTTCCCTGACGTGACCGAAGGGGAAGGCGCTGTTGCCGACATCGGTATCCGTGACACGGGCGAGAACATCCCGCGCCTTTGGCCCCATCAGGGAAAGCGTGCCGAAATGCTCGGTGATATCGGTGAGACGCGCGTCCAGCCCTTCGCCGATATGTTCCCTGATCCAGGCAAAGTCATGGGTGCGGAAACCGGTGCCAGTGACGATATAGAATTTGTCTTCGGCAAGCCGCGCGACCGTGAGATCACACTCAATGCCGCCGCGCGTGTTGAGAAGCTGCGTATAGGTCAGGCGCCCGACAGGCTTGGCGATATCATTGGCGCAGATGTAGTCCAGTGCCTTTAACGCGTCCTTGCCCGTCAGTTCATATTTGGCAAATGACGACTGGTCGAAAATGCCGACGTTTTCACGCACCAGCGCATGTTCCTTGCCGACCTGGTCAAACCAGTTCTGCCGGCCCATGGAATAGACATCAACGGGCTCTGTTCCCGCCGGGGCAAACCAGTTGGGTCGCTCCCATCCAAGCTTTGAACCGAAGACCGCGCCATGCTCCTGCAGGCGCTTGTAGAGCGGCGAGACGATGGCTGGCCGCCCGGACGTATATTCTTCGTGCGGGAAGCCGATCGTGTAATGCTTGCCATAGGCCTCCAGCGTGCGATCCCGGACCCATTCACGGTCGCGATGCAGATTGGAAAAGCGCCTGATGTCGACGGTCCAGAGATCGAGAGGCGCTTCGCCATCGATGACCCACTGCGCGAGGACCCAGCCGGCACCGCCGCCCGAGGCGATGCCGAAGGCGTTGAAGCCTGCGCCGACAAACATGTTGGAGCATTCCGGAGCCCGGCCAAGGATGAAATTGCCGTCCGGCGTGAAACTCTCGGGGCCATTGATCATCTGTTTAACGCCGACGGTTTCGAGCGCGGGAATACGTTCGATGGCCTGCAACATATGCTGCTCGAAATGATCGAAATCGTCGTCGAACAGGCGGAACTGCCAGTCGTCCGGCACATCGCCAGTCACCCAGCCCTGCGGATTGGGCTCATAACCGCCCATGACCAGCCCACCAACCTCCTCCTTGAAATAGGTACGACGGTCCGGATCGCGGATTGTCGGCGCATTGGAGGACAGGCCGTCGATCTTTTCCGTGATGATATACTGGTGCTTGACGGGTTGCAGCGGCACGTTGATCCCTGCCATCGCCCCCACCTGGCGTGCCCATTGCCCGGCACAATTGACCACCTTTTCACAGGCGATATCACCCTGATCCGTCTTGACCTTGATGATGCGCTCGCCGTCCATCTCGAAGCCGGTTAAGCGGATGTTTTCGATGAGTTTCGCGCCGTTCATGCGGGCGCCGCGCGCCAGCGACTGGGTGATGTCGGACGGGCTTGCCTGCCCGTCTGTCGGCAACCAGCTTGCGCCCACCAGATCGTCGACCCGCATCAGCGGCCACATGGCCTTGACCTCCCCAGGCGAAAGCAGGTGCATCTCCATGCCGAAGCTGCCGGCGGTCGTCGCCAGCCGGCGGAACTCGGTCCACCGGTCCGGATTGGTGGCAAGGCGCAGGCAACCGGTCATTTTCCAGCCCGTAGCCAGACCGGTTTCTTCGTCGAGGCGCTTATAGAGATCGACGGAGTATTTCAGGACGCGTGTGATCGATGCGGAGGAGCGCAACTGACCGACCAGGCCCGCCGCGTGCCAGGTGGAGCCTGATGTGAGTTGCCCCTGTTCGAGCAGAACGACATCGGCCTTGTGATCCTTGGCGAGATGATAGGCGGTGGAGCAGCCGATGATGCCGCCGCCGATGACGACGATCTGGGCGTGACTGGGCAGGGTCATGATTTGTTTCCATAGGTGGTTCGAAACCGGTCGAGCGCCTGATCCAGCCGCTCCAGATTTTCGTGGGTATAGGCGACGTAGTCGACGCCGGGTGCGTTGAGATACAATTCCGATACCATCGCCCACATTGCCTCGCGCAGCAGCGAAGCACATTGCATGGCGGCATGAGCACGTTTCAGCGCGTAATCCGGCGCAGCCCCGAAATACGCAGTGAGAAGCACGTCCGATTCGTCGTCGCTCAGGCCCGCATTGGAGGCGATGCCGGCGAGATCGAACATGGCGGTGGAAAATCCGGCATATTCGAAGTCGATCAGCCACAGGCGATTGCCGTCATCGAGGATATTGGCGGGCAAGAGATCATTGTGGCTGAAGATGATCGGCAAGGGTATCTGTGCCGCCTCCATCTCCGCGGCCAAGGCGAGGTAGTCGTCCAGATGACCGGCCATGCGGCTCCTGCCGTCCTTCAGGGTGCGGGCATAGTCGCGGATCACGTGGAACACCCAGAACATGAAACCGGGGCCGGTGACGTATTCCGGCATTGCCGTGTGAAATCGCCGGATCAGCTCTGCAACACCCACAATGTTGGTGCGCACGTCCTGGGAATCGTAGGTTTTCGCCCCGAGAAACGCCGATACCATGATGCCGTCATCCGCATGAAACAGTTCCGGCGCGAAACCGGCGCGATGGGCGGCCTTTGCCGTCATCGCTTCGCGGTCACGGAAGACATGGTGAAAGGGATAATCCTTGCCGAAGCGCACCACATATTTGCGGGTGTCATCTTCGACGACATAGCTCTCATTGCTGATCCCGCCCTTGAGCATCGATATCCGGATGTTGCCATGCCAAAGCGGCAAGGCAGCAATTCGAGCTTCAATGGTCTGGGTCTGCGGCATGGGGCAATCCAGAAAACAAGGGCCCGGATTGGGCGCTCACTGCAGCAAATCTCATCCGCATGTCTGGCGTTGTCAATCCAGATTTGTGAGATTTTGTGGTTTTTATGACTGTTTTATAAAATTTATGTGGTATTGATATCGGAAAGCGCGTGAACTTGCGGGATTGAAGAGGTGTTTGATGAGTTCCAAACGGCGTGGCGAGATTGCCAGAGTGCTGCAGGACGAGGGCACAATCTCGATTGCGGATCTCGCACAAAGACTGGGTGTCTCGCTTGAAACGATCCGGCGCGACGTCAAACCCCTGACGGATGAAGGGGTGATCGTGCGCACCCACGGCGCCGTGGGATTGCCGCAGCATCTGGGGGAAGCACCGTTCGAGCGGCGCATGCGGGAGAACGCCAGCGCCAAGCGGGCAATTGCCCGGTATGTGGCGGGCACGATCCGCAGCGGAGACTCGATCATGCTCGATACGGGGACGACCACCAGCTTTCTGGCGCGCGAACTCCTGCACCACCGTAACCTGACGGTCGTGACCAATTCATCCGACATTGCCCGGACGCTGGCGACCGTCAACGGCAACAAGGTGTTCATGGCGGGAGGCGAATTGCGCAGCGACAACGGCGCGGCGTTCGGTGCTTTTGCCATCGACTTTGTCAGCCGGTTCAACGTTGCCCATGCGATCATCTCTATCGGCGCTATCGACGCGACGCACGGGTTGATGGACTATAACCTGGAGGAGGCTGAGTTCGCGCGCATGGTCCTGTCGCGCGGCGGACGTTCGGTTGTGGTAACTGACGCTTCCAAGTTCGGCCGGCATGGTCTCGTTCAGGTCTGCGATTTCACCGGTTTCGACGAGTTGGTGACGGATTCATCCCCTCCCGCCGATATTGTCGAGGCGCTTGGCCGGGCCGGAGCCAAGGTCAACATCGTCGGTGAAGGCGCTCGGCAAGAAACGGGTGGCGGTCAAGTCGCGGGCGGATAAAATCACCCGGGTGAGTCGGGAGAGCATCGTGACAAAGACCCTGCACTACAGGCATATACAGACACCCATTGGCCCCATGATCGCCATGGCGAATGATGAGGGGCTGTCTCTGCTGGAATTCGCCGACCGGCCGGCGCTGCCCGCGGAGCTCAACGAGCTGGAGCAGCGCTATCGCTACACGATCATACCGGGCGAGCATCGCTATCTCGATCAGATCGACGGGGAAATGACCGCCTATTTCAACGGCGTGCTCACGCGGTTCGTGACGCCGCTGTTTTTGCCTGCCACACCGTTTCAGCGCACGATATGGTCGATGCTTCTCGCCATTCCTTACGGCGAAACGCGGACCTATGGCGGCATGGCGCAGGCGCTTGGCAGGCCGAATTCGAGCCGGGCTGTGGGCGGAGCGAACGGGCAGAACCGCATCGCTGTTGTCGTTCCCTGTCACCGGATCATTGGCGCAGACGGATCGCTGACCGGCTATGGCGGCGGCCAGCCGCGCAAGCGCTTCCTTCTCGATCTCGAACATCGGATTGCGGCGCAGATATCCGGACAACCGGTGTTTCACCCGATCACGGCGCAGGGAAGCTTTCTTTAAACAAGAATTCCGGTTGCGAAACGCGGCTCTTGCAGCAGCCGGTCGAGCAGGACCAGTGCCTGCTCCAGTCTCGGCCTGTTCGGCGCCGCACCCAATGACAACCGCACCGCTTCGGGGTGCGTGGGTGCTATGCTGAAGGCCGAAGCGGGCACGATGCCGATGCCGGACCGGCGGGCCAATGCGGAGAATTCCGCAGCACTCCACTGAACCGGCACATCGAGCCACAGGTGATGCCCCGCGGGATGGGCGGCGAAATGCCAGTCCTTCAGCACTTTCCGTGCAATTGCCTGCCGGGCGCTGCTTTCCTCACGAATGGCCGCGGCGATCCCGTAAAGACTGCCATCATTGATCCAGGCGGTGGCGATGGCCATCAGCAGCGGCGATGCGGTGGGGTTGCTGGCGCGCAGGCTGGATGCGAGTTTCAGCACATCCAGCGCGGAAGGGCAGACCACATAGGCGACACGCAACGCTGGCGTGACACATTTCGACAGCGTGGCGATGTGCCAGGTGATGTCGGGCGCTATCGAGGCGATGGCCGGCAGCGACGCATCGAGAAGTTCCGCATACGGGTCATCCTCGATGATCATCACGTCATTGCGCTGGGCAATGCTGACGATGATCTGGCGGCGCGAAAGCGGCATTGTCACTGTCGTCGGATTGTCGATGGACGGGCAGAGGTAGATCGCTTTCGGCTTCAGGGTTCTGCAGCAACTCTCGAACACATCGGGAATGATACCGTTCCTGTCCATGGCGAGCGGGTGCAGAGGAATGTCGAGCGCCGAACACACGGATTTCAGGCCGGGATAGGTGAGGGTTCCGGTGCAGATGGAGCCGCGCCCTGCCAGAAGGCTGCAAATGGCAAAGAGCGCGCTTTGGGCGCCGCCTGCCACCAGCAGCCGGTCAGCCGGCGGGGCTGCGCCAAAACGCGGTGCCAGCCATTTTGTCCCGGCGGCCCGCGCCGCTTCCGTCCCGGTGCTTTCCTGGTAGCTGAGAAAATGGCTTGAAGCGCCGTTGAGCACATGGCTGACACCGTGGATCAAGTGGGTGTGGATATCCGCTTCCGGGGGCTGCGGCGGAATGATCATGGTGAGGTCGAGATCCGTCAGAAGTGACGCCATGCCCTGGACCGGCGATGTCAGGGCACCCTTTATGATCGTGCCTGAAC
The DNA here is from genome assembly GCF_044760925.1 of Phyllobacterium sp. NPDC097923. Taxonomy (NCBI): domain Bacteria; kingdom Pseudomonadati; phylum Pseudomonadota; class Alphaproteobacteria; order Hyphomicrobiales; family Phyllobacteriaceae; genus Phyllobacterium; species Phyllobacterium sp. NPDC097923. Next base: position 335,835 of record NZ_JBIWBL010000002.1, read on the forward strand.
CGACTTTCGCTTCAATGAGGTCGAGGCGGCGCGCTTCGGTCATCGCGCGCGTGACTGTGGTCAGATTGATGCCAAGCTCTTTTGCAATCGCGCGCTGCGGCGGCAGCGCATCGCCGGGTTTGAGAATGCCGGAACCAATGTCTGCGACCAGCGCATCGACAATCCCCTGATGCTTGTAGCTGGAACTGGCGGCGATACGGGGTTTCCAGGTGGCCATGATAGACTCTTTGTATGGGCTCAAGCCATACAATTACCCATGATCTGCCATTAGGACAAGGACAAACGCTCCGTGTGACAAAGCGTCATGCTTGTTTATCCGCATACAATCCGTATATTTCTTTCAGATAGTATGCTGATTGTATGTGTTTTTACAAAAAATAGCATACAATGGGCTTCACTCGAAAGGCATCAGCCATGTCACAGACAGGCCACTACCACCCTACCGACAATCCGATGAAGACCGGCATTCTCGGCCGTTGTCCGCAATGTCAACAGGGACGGCTGTTCCACGGATTTCTGAAGCTTGCGCCCTCCTGCGAGGTTTGCGGGCTCGACTATGCCTTTGCCGATCCGGCAGACGGTCCGGCGTTTTTTGCCATGACCATCGTGGCTGTTCCAGCCATGCTGTTCGCGCTGTGGCTGCAGACGACCTACGAAGTCTCAATCTGGGTACATCTGTTCACCACACTGCCCCTGACCCTGTTCGGCAGTCTTATCCTGCTGCGGCCGCTGAAGGGCTGGCTGGTATGCTCGCAATTCTTCCACAAGGCGGAAGAAGGCCGCCTGGTGCGCAAGGGCGAACAGTAAGAACAGCCCAGGCAAATAGGCCGGGGCCGTTCCCGTCGATCAGGTGTTGGCGCCGCCGTCGATCGTCAGCGACGTGCCGTTGATGAAACGGCCTTCCTCACCGGCGAGAAATGCCACCAGACCGGCAATGTCCCTGGCTTCGCCGAAGCGTGGAATGGCCATACGGGCGCGCTGGCCTTCGGCATGATCGCCATCGGCAGGATTCATATCGGTATCCGTCGAGCCGGGATGAACGATGTTGGCGGTAATCTCCCGCGGTCCGAGATCGCGCGCCAGAGCCTTGGTCAGCCCGATCAGAGCAGCCTTGCTGGTCGAATAGGCGATCAGGCCCGGGAATGGCACGATTTCAGCCAGGTTGCTGCCGATGCTGATGATGCGCCCGCCAGCGGGCATGAATGCTGCGGCTGCCTTTGCAGCCACAAAACTCGCCCGGACGTGAATCGCCATCACCCGGTCGAATTCTTCCAGTTCCAGTTTATCGACAGTGTCCGTCGTATAGACCCCGGCGCTGTTCACAAGAATGTCCAGCCGCCCAAGTCTGGCGTGGGCTTCATGCACCGCACGCTCAACAGCCTTCGCATCGAGATTGTCCGCCTTGATGGCGATTGCCCGGCGTCCAAGCGTCTCGATGGCCTTGACCGTCGCATCCGCCTTGTCCGGGGCGCTGGTGTAGGTGATGGCGATATCGGCACCGTCTTCGGCCAGTTTGAGGGCAATGGCTGCGCCGATACCGCGGCTTCCGCCGGTGATGAAGGCGACTTTAGGAGAGAGGCGAGACATCGATTTTCCTTTATGTAATGATTGATACATAAATAACTGCCACTCTTGCACTGAAGCGTCAAGCGATTTATGTATTGATTGTTACAAAAGGAGATTGCCATGTTGCCGAAGGGCAGGCCCCGTGCCTTTGACCGTGATGCTGCGCTGGAACGCGCGATGCGCGTTTTCTGGCAGAAAGGCTATGACAGCGCTTCCATGAGCGATCTGACCGAGGCCATGCAGATCAACGCGCCAAGCCTTTATGCGGCTTTCGGCAGTAAGGCCGGCCTGTTCAGGGCGGCGGTGGAGCTGTACACCGGTCAGGTCGGGCAGCGCATCAAGAACGCTTTGCCGATGGCGGCCACGGCAAAGGAGGGTATTGCCGATTTTCTCAAGCAGACCGCAATTTCGCACACGCATCCCGGCCAGCCGCATGGATGCATGGTCGTGTTGGGGGCGCTGCATGGTGAGGAGGGTACGGACACACCGTGTTCCCTTTTGCGCGAGCGCCGCCTCGAGAATGTAACGCTTTTGCGCGAGCGGTTGGAACGCGGGGTGCGCGAAGGCGAGCTTTCCGCAAAGGCCGATCTGCAGCAGATCGCAGAGTTCTACGCCACCGTACAGCATGGGATGTCGATCACCGCCCGCGACGGGGCAACGCTGGATCAGCTGGTGAAAACCGCACATGCGGCCATGGCAGCCTGGGAGGGGCTGACGGCAACCCCGGGATAGAATGATCGAAGACCGGCCTTCGTCAGGATTTAGACGGTCGCGGATGCGGGATTGTGATGCCCTTCGTGTTCTCCTCGTCCCAATTCTACGCCGGGGCGTTCGACAAACAAATGAACGGCCAGGGCCCAAAGCACCAGGCTGACAAGAACGCCGAGGATGGCAATCCAAAAATTGACGTCAGACGTCATCGCAAAATCGCGGAAGGGCTGGGCGGCAAACAGCGCATACAGAACCAGCCCCTGCATCATGTAAACCGCATAGCTGATTTCGCCGAGCCTGATGCAAGGCTTTGCAATGAGGAATCCGAACAAATCTGCGCCGCTGATCAGAAAATAAAATGCGAGGCCGAGAAGCACCGCCACCTCCGGCCGGTAAGCGCTGCCGTAAAGCAATATAATGGCAATCAGGCATCCGGCGCACAGGACGGATAAAACAAACTTTGGCAGCTTGAGCAGATAGCCGGAGGCCTCGAGCGAAGCGCTGACCATCCCACAGGCAAAGAAAACGTAAAGGACCAGGGTCGAACTGCCGCTCATGAGAGCGAGAGCCAGTGCCGTCAACAATGTCACGATCGCAAAAGGCAGATGGGTGCGCGCCTGTCTGGCGAAGATGGCTAGAGCAGGCAAAGCAAAATAGAACTGCCATTCATATTGCAGCGTCCACGTAACGCCTGCCAAAATTGTTGCTGAACTCGGTTCATCGTTCATCCCGGTGAACGGAAAGATTCCGATGGCCATGTTTTGGATGATCTGAAGAAGGTATTGCGACAGCGGTATCTTCAGGACACCGCCGGACTTCCAAAAGATAATTGCGACAGCGAGAGAAACTGCCAGGCAATAAACGGGCGCAAGCCTGAAAAATCTGCCCTTCATCAGTTCAGCAAAGTCCAGACGTCCCTTTGAGCGGACAATTTTCGCCCAGAATAAATAGCCGGTTATCATGAAAAAACATGCAACACTGACCTGCCCGATAAGCGTGTAGAACCGTGAGGGTGGAGCCTGCCATACACCCGACCGGATGAACTGATAGTAAATTACGGAATGGTGGATCGCCACTCCCAGCGCGAGAAACCCGCGGACACCGTCAATGGCATTCACACGAACCGCCGTCGATTTGAAGCCGGCCCGATCAAAGCCCGGAAGATATGTCAAAAGCATCAGTAGGGCGAGGCACACGAATGTCGGCCAAATCGAATATACGGTCATGAATGTACCCGCGTAATACTTGATCCAAGCACCCTGTGGTGGCTGGTTGTGATGCGTGAGAGATGATTGCCGTCAAACGGCAAAGAGGTGGGTAAATGATGTATCGGGCGTTCGCTGTTTTTTAAAGTCGTGTTCTTTCTTTGCAAGCGCAAAAACAAAAACGGGCGGCTGTGAGCCACCCGTTTTGCAGTCTTGCGATGCGGTAAAGCTTACTCGCTGGCAGCAGCTTCTTCAGCAGGTGCTTCGGCAGCGGCCTTGGCGGCTTCTTCAGCGGCCTTTGCAGCTTCAGCTTCAGCGGCAATCTTTGCCTTCGCGTCTTCTTCGGCCTGCTTGGCCATGGCAACGCGTTCCTGAGCCTTCTTGCCCGGAAGACCCTTTTCAGGGTTGCTGCGCGTGTCGCGCTTGGCAATGCCAGCCTGATCGAGGAAGCGCAGAACGCGGTCGGTTGGCTGCGCGCCGTGGCCGATCCAATGCTGGATGCGGTCAGCGTCGAGCTTGACGCGATCGCCGTCCTTGGGAAGCATCGGGTTCCATGCGCCAACCGTTTCGATGAAACGGCCATCGCGTGGGGCACGAACGTCAGCAATGACGATGTGGTAGTAAGGGCGCTTCTTGGAGCCGGCACGTGCCAGGCGGATTTTCAGTGACATGGGGTATTCTCCTGTTGGTTAGTTCGCGGCGTTTTCTTTGGCCGCAGTTGTTTCGTGATGTCTGATCACTTCCTTGACGATGAAGTTGAGAAACTTCTCGGCAAAATCCGGGTCGAGGTCGGCCGACTGGGCGAGGGCGCGCAGACGTTCGACCTGTTGTTTTTCGCGCGCGGGATCAGCGGCTGCGAGGCCGTTTTTGGCCTTCAGCACACCCACGGCTTTGGTGCAGCGGAAACGTTCCGCCAGCATGTGGATCAGCGCCGCATCGATATTGTCGATGGAGGCACGCAGTTCGAGCAATTCTTTTGGCAGAGAGGAAGACGTCATGATTATCCCTTCTTCTTCGGCAGGCCGGGAAGCCCGCCACCAAGGCCGGGCAAGCGCGGGAGGCCGCCGCCCAAACCACCACCGAGGCCACCCGGAAGACCGGGAAGACCACCACCCTTACCGAAGCCTGCGGCTTCCGCCTGCTTCTGCAAGGCCTCAAGCTGTTTCGGGTCCATCTTCGAGAGGTCAGGCATGCCGCCCATACCACCCATGCCGCCGAGACCCATCTTGGCACCAAGGCCGCCCATCATCTGTTTCATGATGCCGCCTTTGCCCTTGCCGCCCATCGCCTTCATCATATCCGCCATCTGGCGGTGCATTTTGAGAAGCTTGTTGATATCGGCGGCATTGGTGCCGGAGCCCTTGGCGATGCGCTGCTTGCGCGAATGTTTGAGCAAATCCGGATTGGTGCGCTCGGCCGCAGTCATGGAGGAAATGATCGCGAGCTGGCGCTTGAAGATGGAATCATCGAGGCCGGCTGCGGCCATCTGATCCTTCATCTTGCCCATGCCGGGCATCATGCCCATGATGCCGCCCATGCCGCCAAGCTTCTGCATCTGGCCGATCTGGTCTGCCAGATCGTTAAGATCGAACTTGCCGGACTGCATCTTCTTGGCCATCGCCGCGGCTTTTTCCGCGTCGATGTTTTCAGCTGCCTTCTCGACCAGCGAAACGATGTCGCCCATGCCGAGAATGCGGTCGGCGATACGGCGGGGGTAGAATTCCTCCAGCGCATCCATCTTTTCGCCGGTGGCAATCAGCTTGATCGGCTTGCCTGTGACGGCGCGCATCGAAAGCGCGGCGCCGCCGCGGCCGTCACCATCCATGCGTGTCAGGACGAGACCGGTGATGCCGACGCGCTCGTCGAAGGAGCGGGCGAGGTTGACGGCGTCCTGACCGGTCAGCGCATCGGCGACGAGCAGGATTTCATGCGGATTGGCCTTTTTCCTGATGTCGGCCATTTCGACCATCAGCGGCTCGTCAATATGCGTGCGGCCCGCGGTATCGAGAATGACGACGTCATGGCCGCCAAGCTTGGCAGCCTGCACGGCGCGTGCGGCGATCTCGACCGGTGTCTGGCCGGCGATGATCGGCAGCGTGTCGACGCCGGTCTGCACGCCGAGCTGGCGCAACTGTTCCTGGGCGGCTGGACGGCGCGTGTCGAGCGACGCCATCAGCACTTTCTTCTTCGACCGTTCGGTCAGGCGCTTGCCGATCTTGCCCGTCGTGGTGGTTTTACCGGAGCCTTGCAGACCAACCATCATGATGACGACGGGCGCCGGGGCATTCAGGTCAATGGTGACGCCTTCCGCGCCGAGCATGTCAACGAGTTCGTCATGGACGATCTTGACGACCATCTGGCCAGGCTTGATGCTTTTCAGAACTTCGGCACCAACCGCCTTGGCGCGAACCTTATCCGTGAATGAGCGGACAACATCGAGGGCAACGTCAGCTTCGATGAGGGCCCGGCGCACTTCGCGCAAAGCCGCCGCGACGTCGGCATCCGACAACGCGCCACGGCCGGTCAGGCCATTCAAAATCGAACCTAGTCGTTCCTGTAAGCTCTCAAACATCCGTTTTCCTTTATCCTTCCGGGAACCGTTTCCCCGAGAGGTAAGCATCCTCCGCGCCAAAGCCCATAGTTAAAATGCGGCTCAAAGCAAAATTGCACCCGAGGGCGCATCGCGCTGTCGGGTGTTGACCTCCGGGATCGTCGAACCCTTGCGGGGTCCCGGTCGGCTGCTCGGAGTTTGGAACTCGTCGCGGATTGATGGGCGGCTTAAACAGGAAATGCGGCTCAAAGTCAAGACAAGGGCATCAAGCGCGCTTTTTCAATCCTGCCGCTTCACGCAAGGCCTCGTCGATACGGCTCTGCCAGCCGGGACCGCCGGAACGGAAATAATCGAGCACGTCGGGGCTGAGACGGATGGAAACTGGCGTCTTGGTGATATCCGCGACCGGCCTGCCCGGCCTGCGCTTGCTCAATTCGGTAATGAGCACCGTGTCCGGATCCTCCAGCGCAGCCTTGGTCAGTGCTGCATCTTCTTCGGGAGTAAGCGACTCAGCACAGGCTTTTGCCGCTGCGATGGCTTCTTCACGGGTCTTCGGCTTATAAACCCGCTGTGAAACGGTCATGGTTACCAATCCGGTTTTCGGATCGAAAGCAATGTGCGTACCTGAGGTATCCAGTTTCTTATTGGGCATAATCATTTGCCTCCTTCCGAGACGCTCTGAGTAATGAAATAACGCGAATGGATGTTCCTCTAAATAATTAATGTATATACGAAAATACAGGTAGCTGGGCTGGAAAATTGCAGCCATTTTACAATGAAAGTGGAACGGTGCTGCTTATCAATACGTCTAACGCGGCCGCCGAATCAGGTTGTATGCAGCAATTCTAGGTTGTGACGAGCCCAGTGCTTATGGGCTCGCTCACGGTCTTCAAAATGCCTTCGAATAGCGTCAAAAGCCCAAAACCGGGTCAAAATAAACGGAATTGACGCGGTTTCGCCAAATGTCGCCGGATTCTGCCAGATGACAGCGGATCAGAAAAATGGCAGATAGGTTCAAAGAAGATTCAACTTTTAAGGAGATTTCCATGGCATTTGTTGCCAAAGCCAGGTTCTTTGCAGGAGTCGCCGCAGCGGTTTTTCTGACCGCAGGTGCGGCGCAGGCCGCCGCCCAGTGCGGCAACAACTCCGCCGGATTTCCGGCATGGGTTCAGCAGTTCAAGCAGGAAGCCCAGTCGCAAGGGATCGGCAGCAAAGGCCTCAACGCGCTCAACAACGTGACCTATTCCACGAAGACAATCGCGCTGGATCGCAATCAGAAGAGCTTCAAGTACTCGCTCGAAAAGTTCCTGCAGGTTCGCGGCGGACAGACCATCGTCTCGCGCGGCAAGAAGCAGAAGGCGCAGAATGCGGCGCTCTTTGCCAGCATCGAAAAGCGTTATGGCGTGCCAGCCGGCCCGATCATCGCCATCTGGGGCATGGAAACGGGCTTTGGCGCCTATATGGGTGACCAGCACACCCTGTCTGCCGTATCGACGCTTGCCTATGACTGCCGCCGCAGCGACTACTTCCGCCAGCAGCTTTATGCGGCTTTGAAGCTGATCGATCATGGTGATCTGGCACCCGATGCGCGCGGTGCTTTGCACGGCGAAATCGGCCAGACCCAGTTCATGCCCGCCAACGTGCTGAAGTACGGTGTCGATGGTGATAGCAGCGGTCACATCGACATGGTGCGCTCCAAGGCCGACGCCCTGGCATCCACTGCAAATTTCCTGGTTGGTCATGGCTGGCAGCGGGGCGCCGGCTATCAGCAGGGCGAGCCGAATTTCGCAGCGATTCAGGGTTGGAATGCCGCCACGGTTTACCAGCAGGCGATCGCGATCATGGGTGCACAGATCGACGGCAAATAAGGCCTTCCTTCCGCTCTATCACGTTCAAAAGGCCGGTGTGTTCGCACCGGCCTTTTGTTTAGAAGCCTTCACAGGTCTCGCCGATGGCGCCTTGGGCACTGGCGCTGATCTTGCCATCGCGGAAGCTGAACATCTCACGCGTATAGGTGGTGTTTTCGGGGAATTCGTAGCAGACGAGAATGGTCATCCTGCCGTTCTCCATCCCCTCAAGCCGATGCTTCACCTTGGTGTCTTTTGCCGCACTCTCCCATTCGGTGAGTGAAGCGAGGAATTCGCTTTTGTTCAGTTCGACTTCCTGGTCTTCCAGCACAATTGTTGCATCATCCGTCAGAAGATCGGCGAATTCGGCCCGGTCAACCGTTGCAAGCGCCTTGTACCAGCGCTCGACAAGAATCTCTGGTGCATCCTCGGCAAGCGAAGGCACCACGAGGCTGAAAAGCAGCGCGACGGCGATCACCAGTTTCCGCATGGGCTACTGTCCCGGCTGCAGGTCGACCAGTTCAGGGTCCGGGCGCAGGAAATCCCCGGTTTCAGGGTTCATCACCCAAAGCTCGCCGGTCGAGATATCGAACCAGGCACCATGCAGGGTGAGGCGTCCCTTCTTTTCCAGGATATCGACACAGGGAAAGCTGCGCAGGTTCCGCAGGGAGTAACGGATGGAAATGCGCTCCAGCGCCGTCTGGCGCTCGAACGGGGTCATCAGTTCATTCGCAGCGATGGATTCCGCGGCCGGTGCCACAAGGCTCATCCATTTGCCGATGAAGTCACCGGGTGAAAGCGGCTTGCTTTCCGTATCGAGCGCCGCCTTGATGCCGCCGCAACGGCCATGCCCCAGAACAACGATATTTTTCACCTTGAGGCTTTGCACGGCAAATTCGAGCGCGGCCGATGTCGCGTGGTACTCGCCGTCAGGCTCATAGGGCGGCACCAGATTGGCGACATTGCGGATGACGAAAATCTCGCCGGGGCTGGTGTCGAAAATGATTTCGGGGGCGGCGCGGGAGTCGCAGCAGGCGATTACCAGCGTTTCAGGGGTCTGGCCTTGTTCGGCCAACTGGCGGTAGCGCAGGGTTTCATTGGCATAACGCTGCGCCATGAAGGTGCGATAACCGGTGAGCAGTCTCTCAGGAAGCATGGTCATGATGGTGCATTAATCCCGATTGAAAGGAAGATCAATTGGTCTTGTGTCGGTAGACGCAATGCTGAAATGCGAGACCCCAGAATAGGGCCATTTCACGGCATGTCACCGGAATTGCGGAACCACGCCCCGTGTCGAAACGGCGCAGGTCAGGCCCGGATGCCTTTGCTCGGGTGCGTAAGGCGGCGCATCTGGATCATCGCCATCGGGCTGGACAGGCTGGAAGCATCCGCTTCCAGCATCAATTCGTCGGCGCCGCGCTTGGCCGAACGCGCCATGATCTCAAAGACCGACGCGGTCGTCCGCTGCAAAATCTGCTCGTGGTCGAGGCCAGCCAGCATGCGCGCCAGGAAGAGTGCCGACGTCAGGTCGCCGAGCCCGTTCGTCGGGCCGGTGACAAGGCGGTGCTCTGCCAGCATGGCGAAGGAATGGGTGACCAGAAGATTGCCCGTGCCGCCAGCCAGCATCGGATGGGCCGAGGTTACCAGCATCGTGCCGGGGCCGGCATGCAGCGCCGCCTGCATGATCGACTTGTTATCGGGAAGGTCGGCTCCGGCGAGCCAGGCCAATTCGAAACGGTTGGGCGTGGAGATATCGGCGAGAGGCATCAGTTCATCGCGAATGCCGATGGCTGTGGCTTCGGGAACATAAAGGCCTTTCGTGTCGCCGATCACAGGATCGCAGAGGTAAAGCACATCCTTGTTCTGGCTTTTGACCTTCTTGACGAGGCGGGCGACGGATGCCGCCTGCGCGGCATTGCCGAGATACCCTGTCATGATGGCGCGCACTTCGCCCAACCACGGCGCGCGCTCCAGATCGGCGATCAGATCGTCGAACTGTTGGGGTTCCGGCACAATGCGCTTGGCTGGCCCGTGCCCGGGATGCCATGGCAAGACGACCGTGGGTACCGCCCAGACCGGATGTCCGAGAGTCTCAAGCGCAAACACCGCCGCACGGTTGCCAACGGAACCGCGCACCACGTGGCTTGAAATGACGATGACAGCATTGGACGAGGGAGCAACAGAACCGGTCATGGGAATACTCGTAAAGGAGTTCGGAAAAGCGGGATGAGTGTGCAGACTCAGCTTTTGCCGGTAACAGAACTGATCAACCAGATAAACATGGCGAGCAATACAAGCAATCCCAGAAACCGGCCGATGCGTGTCCCCCAGATTTCTATCGGATCGCTGGCATCGGCATCTTGCGCGGTGAAATGCCCCTTGGTTCTGGCAACGGTGCGGTCGATCACGGTTCCGCTGCCGGCATTGGACTCGTGGTTGACGCGTTCCAGAATCCGCGCCGATTCTGTTACAGTCTGACGTTCTTTGTCATTGGCAGCCATGGCGATTCCGCTTGATCCCTGTTGCAAGGCAGCATAGCGCTTTGCCAGTTCCTTTTGCAGCAAAAAATGGCTACGCTCAGCCTGCTTCGTTCCAAAACGGCCAGCCGGTCGGGAAAATGAGTGTTGAGGAGAGGGTTTTATGCAGAAAATGGCGTCGTCGTCCGGCTTTTTGCCACGCAATGTTTTTTCGGTTCTTGCGCTTGCCATCCTCGTGCCGCTGCTTTCCGCATGCGGCTTCAATACAATTCCGACCAATGAAGAGCAGGCCAAGGCCGCATGGAGCGAGGTGCTCAACCAGTATCAGCGCCGCGCAGACCTGATCCCGAATCTGGTCGAAACCGTCAAAGGTTATGCGGCTCAGGAAAAGGACGTGCTGACATCCGTGGTCGAGGCACGCGCCAAGGCGACGTCGGTGCAGGTGACGCCCGATACGCTGAAGGACCCCAATGCATTCAAGGCCTTCCAGGACAATCAGGCCAATCTCACCGGTGCCCTGTCGCGGCTTCTGGCGGTTGTCGAAAACTATCCCGACCTCAAATCCAACCAGAACTTCCTGGCATTGCAATCGCAGCTGGAAGGTACGGAAAACCGCATAGCCGTTGCCCGCCGTGATTATATCGAGGCGGTGCGCGTTTATAACACCTCGCTGAGAACCATGCCGACGATCATCTGGACGTGGATCTGGTACACCGGCAGCCAGCCCTATCAAACCTTCACCATCGACGATTCCGCCAAGCAGACGCCTCAAGTCAAATTCTAGGCTTTCAGAATGCGCACCATGCGCCAAAGCGCGGTCAATACGATGCGACGTCCCATCTTGATGCGGATTTCGCATGGTCTGCTGTTGATTCCGGTTCTGCTTGGGCTATTGCTGGGCGGCGCCTTTGCGGCTGCGCTGCCGGCCCTGACGGGGCGTGTGGTCGACGGCGCAAATGTCATCGATGCGGCAACGCGGGATGCCATCACCCAGAAGCTGGCGGCATTCGAGGCGAAGTCATCAGACCAGGTCGTCGTCGTAACGGTTCCAAGCCTTGATGGAGAGGCGATCGAGCCCTATTCCAACCGGCTTTACCGCGCCTGGGCGCTTGGCCAGAAGCAGGAAAACAACGGCGTCCTTCTGGTCGTCGCTCCCAGTGACCGCAAGGTGCGTATCGAGGTCGGCTATGGGCTGGAAGGAACGCTGACGGATCTGTTGTCCAGGCTGATCATCGAGAATGCCATTATTCCGGGCTTCCGTTCGGGCGACTATTCCGGCGGCATAGCACGGGGGGTCGACGATATACTGACCGTGCTCTCCGGCGATTCAGCCGAACTCCAGGCGCGGGCAAAGCGGAATATCCAGAAGGAATCCTCCAACATCGACTGGTTCGGGGTGATTTTCATCTCGATCTGGGTGCTGATCTTCTTCGGTGGTTTCGGCATGGCGATCATGGCATCGGTTTTCGGCCAGAAGATCGGGCCCGGCCGTTACAAATGGCTTGGCATGACCATCGATACACGATCCTCCTCGGGCGGCGGTTCCGGTGGAGGATGGTCATCGGGTGGTGGCGGTTGGTCTTCCGGCGGCGGCGGGGGCGGCGGCTTTTCCGGCGGTGGCGGTTCGTCCGGCGGCGGCGGCGCTTCGGGAAGTTGGTAGGAGAGAGCATGTCAATGATGAGCGACGAGGATCACGCCCGCATTGCCGAGGCGATCCGTGATGCGGAAAGCCGGACCAGCGGCGAAATCTACGCGGTGCTCGCTCGCCGCAGCGACAGCTATTTCTTCGTCGCCGGTTTTGTGATCACCGTTGCCATCCTCATTGCGGCCGTCGTGGTCGCACTGGCGGCCCACTGGTACTGGTTCACGATTTCACTGCCGCTGTTCGGTCTGGCCATTCTCGCGGCGTTTCTCACCGCTATCCTGCTGATCCGGCTGGTCCCCGGCCTTGGCATGCTGTTCGTGCCCAAGCGCATTCTCTATCAGCGCGCGCACCTCAATGCGGTTCAGCAATTCCTGTCGCGCAATGTTCACCTGACGGAAAAGCGCACCGGCATTCTGCTCTTCGTGTCGCTCGCCGAGCATTATGCGGAGGTCGTGGCAGACGCGGGCATCAATGCGCGCGTGCCGCAGGAGGAATGGAACGGCATTGTCGCAATCCTGACAAACCATGCGGCGCTGGATGATCATGCCTCCGGCTTCCTCAAGGCCATTCGGCATGCGGGGCAATTGCTTGAAACACACTTTCCGGCAGGTCCCGACAACGTCAACGAGCTCGATGACCATCTGGTGGAACTGTAGCCGGTCCAAATGTCATGCGAATTTTACCTCCGACGTGCAGTTTGCAGTCGAAAATGCAATTTCAGTGGCTATGATGAGCCAAAATGCCTGTTCAGGGAGAGAATCTGATGGCTTCAACAACAAAATCGGGCGCGAAAGCCGCCCTGAAATCAAAAACAGCAAAAGCCACGAAAGAAAAGAAGCAAACACCCGGCTTGTTTGAAGAACTGCTGTTTGCACGGGCGCCGGCAGAAGACCTTGCTGACTACGATGCAGGGGCGCTGAGAACGTCTGCCAAGCTTGCCGAGGATGCACTGAGCCGGTTCAAATCGGGAACGCCCCTGATCGACCTTTCCGATGGCAGTACCGTCTCCCGTGATGGCAGGCCGGTTACGGTCGTCACCCTGATCAACGATAACATGCCCTTCCTGCTCGACTCGGTTCTGGGCGAGTTCAGCGAACGGGTGAGTTCTGTCTATCTGGTGCTGCATCCAGTGATGGACGTGGACCGGAAAAGCGGCGCGGTTATCGGTGCTGCAGGACCCGACAAACCGGGCAAGGATGAAGCCCGCGTCTCCGTGATGCAGATTCACGTGCCGGCACTGGATGCACCCGTGCGTGAAATCATGGTTGAAGCGCTCAATCTCGTGCTCAAGCAGGTGCGCGAGGCGGTGAATGACCGCGCCGCCATGGTTGCGCGTCTCGGCGATGCGATCGAGGCCTACAAGACCGGCAAGACGCCGATGAAGAAAGCCGCCGCCGAAGAGGCGGTCGAATTCCTCGAATGGCTGCGCGACAACAACTTCACCTTCCTCGGTGTGCGCGAATATGATTATCAGGGCGACGGCAGCCAGGGCGAACTGGAGCGTTCGGGCAAACCCGGACTTGGTATTCTACGTGATCCCGATGTGCGCGTGCTCAAGCGCGGCAACCAAGGCGTGACGACCACGCCGCAGATCATCGCGTTCCTCACTGGTCCCGAGCCGCTGATCGTCACCAAGGCGAACACCAAGTCGCTGGTGCATCGCCGGGGCTACATGGACTATATCGGCGTCAAGACCTATGACGCCGATGGCAAGGTGAGCGGCGAATTGCGCTTCGTCGGCCTTTTCACCTCCGGGGCCTATACGCGTTCCGTGCTGAAGATCCCCTATCTGCGGTCGAAAACGGAAAGTGTCATCAGCCGCCTCGGATTCAACCGCGAAGATCACTCAGGCAAGCAGCTGATCAAGGTACTTGAGAGCTATCCGCGCGACGATCTTTTCCAGATCGACGTCAAGACATTGACCCGCAATGCCGAGATCATTCTGGCCCTGGGCGAGCGCCCGCGTGTGCGTGTCCTGCCGCGCATCGATCCTTTTGGCCGGTTTGCCTCCATCATCGTCTATGTGCCGCGCGAACGTTACGATTCCATTGTGCGCGAAAAGGTTGGTTCCTATCTCGCAGCAACCTATGAGGGACATGTTTCCGCCTATTATCCGGCATTTCCGGAAGGCAATCTGGCGCGTGTCCATTTCATCATCGGCCATGCGGAGAATGACTTCCCCAAGGTCAAGCGCGAGGCTTTGGAAGAAACCGTCCGGTCGATTGTCCGCACCTGGGAAGACGCAGTCGCCGAAGTTGGCGATCGCAGCGGCCTGGCGGAGTTCTCGTCGCTCGCCGCCGTATTCCCCGATTCCTACCGCGAAAACTTTTCGCCGGATGAAGCGCTGATCGATGCCAGCCGGATTGCCGGACTGTCGCGGACCAATCCGCTGTTTGTTGATTTCTACCGTCATCGGACCGATGGCGCCAATGCGGCGTCGCTGAAAATCTATCACTACGGCTCGGCCGTCGCCCTGTCCCAGCGGGTGCCGCTGCTCGAGAACATGGGCTTCCGCGTGATCAGCGAGCAGACATTTGCCTTGCCTGCTGCCGATGGCAGCCCGCTTTTCGTGCATGACATGGAATTGGTCAGCACATCCGGGTCTTCTATCGATCTGAGGGACAATGGCGACCTGTTCGAAGATGTGTTCCGCAACATATGGGGCGGCGCTTCCGACAATGACGGCTACAATGCGCTCGCATTGACCGGGCAGTTGACGGCACGCCAGATCATCATCCTGCGCGCCTATGGCCGTTATCTGCAACAGGCCGGTATTCCCTATTCGCAGGACTATATTGCCATTGCGCTCAACCGCTACCCGGCGATTGCCAAGCAATTGTTCGATCTGTTCGAGCAGCGGCTCAATCCGAAAAAGGGTGCGGCGGCGCAATCGCACCGCAAACAGGCAACGATTCGCGCTGCCATCGAAGAGGCACTGCAGGGTGTGCCGAGCCTTGACGATGACCGCATCCTGCGCCGTTTCCTCAATCTGATCGAATCGACATTGCGCACCAATGCCTTTGCGCCGGAAGAGGATGGCAGCGAACGTGTGACGCTGGCCTTCAAGCTCGACCCGCGCGCTCTCGATGATCTGCCGGAGCCGCGGCCTTATCGCGAAATCTTTGTCTATGGCCCCGAAGTCGAGGGTGTCCACCTGCGCTTTGGTCCGGTCGCGCGCGGCGGGCTGCGCTGGTCGGACCGGGCACAGGACTACCGCACGGAAGTGCTGGGCCTGGTCAAGGCACAGCAGGTCAAGAATGCCGTCATCGTGCCGGTTGGTGCCAAGGGCGGGTTCTATCCGAAGCGCCTGCCGACAGGCGGCGACCGCAACGTGATCTTCGAAGCGGGGCGTTCCGCCTACATCACCTTCATCGCGACGCTGTTGTCGGTGACCGATAACCTGCATGGCGAAACCGTTGTGCCGCCAGAGAATATCCTGCGGCTGGACGGGGACGATCCCTATTTCGTCGTGGCTGCCGACAAGGGCACGGCGACGTTCTCCGACACCGCCAACGCCATCAGCCAGGCGCATGATTTCTGGCTGGACGATGCCTTTGCGTCGGGTGGTTCGGCCGGCTACGACCACAAGAAGATGGGCATCACCGCTCGCGGTGCCTGGGAAGCCGTGAAACGGCATTTCCGCGAAATCGGCACGGATATCCAGAAAGTGCCGTTTGTGGCGGTTGGCGTCGGCGACATGTCCGGCGACGTCTTCGGCAATGGCATGCTGCTGTCACCGCAGACGAAACTCGTTGCCGCGTTCGACCACCGCGATATCTTCATTGATCCGGAGCCTGACGTCAAAGCCAGCCTGAAAGAGCGGCAGCGCCTGTTCAACCTGCCACGTTCGAGCTGGCAGGACTATGACAAATCGAAGATTTCGGCTGGCGGCGGCGTGTTCTCCCGTTCGCAGAAGTCGATTACCCTGTCGAAGGAAGCCGCCAAGGTGATTGGCCTTGCCAAGACCACGGCAACGCCGTTCGAAATCATGACGGCCATCCTGAAAGCACCGGTCGATCTCCTGTGGTTCGGCGGCATCGGCACCTATATCCGCTCAAGCTTCGAGACGGATGCCGAAGTCGGCGACCGCGCCAATGACGCCATCCGCATCACCGGGCTTGATGTGCGGGCCAAGGTGATCGGCGAGGGTGCCAATCTCGGCGTGACGCAAAAGGCCCGCATCGAGTTCGGTCTCGCCGGTGGGCGCTGCAATTCCGACGCCATCGATAACTCGGCCGGCGTGAACACCTCCGACGTCGAGGTCAACATCAAGATTGCCCTGGCGCAGGCCATGCGTTCGGGAAAACTGCAGCGCGACAAGCGCGATACGCTGCTTGAATCGATGACGGACGAAGTAGGGCATCTCGTCCTGCGCAACAATTATCTGCAGACGCTGGCACTGTCGCTGGCGCAGCGGCGCGGATTGACCGATCTTGCCTATCAGTCGCGGTTCATGAGCGAGCTGGAAGCCCGGAAGCTTTTGAACCGCAAGGTGGAAACCCTGCCCGATGACAAGGCGTTGGCCGAAAGGCAGGCTGATGGCATCGCGCTCAGCCGCGCGGAACTCGGCGTTCTGCTCGCCTACGCCAAGATCGTGCTGTCCGACCAACTGCTGGCCAGCAACCTGCCGGATGATCCCTATCTGGAGCGGGGATTGCTCGATTACTTCCCGAAGCAGATGAAGGAAGGCTACGGCGAGGAAATCCGCACGCATCGTCTGCGCCGGGAAATCATTGCAACCCAGCTCGCCAATGATGCCATCAACCGCGGCGGCCCGACCTTTGTCAGCCGTCTTGCCGATCTGACGGGGCAGTCGGCGCCGGATATCGTCCGGGCCTATGTGATCGTGCGTGACGGTTTTGAGGTCGATGGGCTGTTCGCTGATATCGATGCGCTCGACAATACTTTGCCGGGTGACGTGCAGAACGGCTTTTACGCCAAAGTGGCGCAGATGCTCAACTGGACAACGGCGTGGGTTCTGCGCAACCGGACCGGCGGCATCGGCCTGGAGGCGGCAATCAAGGAAATCAAGGCGGCTCGCAGCACCCTGCAACCCAAACTGGAGAAGCTGCTGCCGCTGTCCATGAGCAACCAGCTGCGCGACGATACGGCCTATTACGCCGGACAAGGTGCACCCGCGGCCTTGGCGGCTCAGCTCGCCCGGCTGGAAATCGCGCCGATCATTCCAGATATCGCTGCCGTCGCCCAACAGGCCGGTACCGACATTGCCAGTGCGGCCAAGGCGTATTTCGATATTTCCGAAGCGTTCCGCATCGGCCGTATCGTTGAAGCGGCGCGGGGTGTTTCCGTCGCGGACTACTATGACGGCATCGCGCTGGCACGTGCATCCGACCTGATCTCGCAGGCACGGCGCGGTATTGCCGTGGCGGCACTCAGCGAGCATGGCAAGAAGTCCGATCCGGCCAAGGAGTGGCTGGCCGGACGCGGTACGCAGGTCGATGAAGTGCGTCAGCGGATGGCGAATATCGTCGAGGGCGGAGATCTCACGGTCTCGCGTCTCGCCGTTGCCGCCGGATTGCTTTCCGACCTGTCCTAGAACAGGCTGGGGGACCGGATCAGGGGAAGGAAACGACATGGCTGCGTCTAAACGGGGCATCTGGGGATGGATGCTCTTCGACTGGGCGGCGCAGCCATTCTTCACCGTTGTCACGACCTTCATCTTCGGTCCCTATTTCGTCGCGCGGATGGCGAGTGATCCCGCCATCGGCCAGGCGGCCTGGGGTTATGGCATTGCCATATCCGGCCTCGTCATCGCCGTGCTGTCGCCCGTCCTCGGGTCGATTGCCGATCAGACCGGCGCGCGCAAGCCGTGGATCGGCTTCTTTGCCGTCATCCAGATCATTGCCCTGTCGATGCTGTGGTTCGCCGCGCCGGGTTCAAGTCTCATTGCTCCGCTGCTCTTCTTTTCCCTGGCGTCGATTGCCGCGGAATTCTCCATCGTTTTCAACGACTCGATGATGCCGCGGCTGGTGCCGGAAAAGGATATCGGGCGCATTTCCAACATGGCGTGGGGACTCGGTTATCTCGGCGGCATGATTGCCCTGATCTTTGTCGTCGCCTTCATGGCAGGTTCGCCAGAAACCGGAAAAACCATGCTGGGGTGGCAGCCGATCCTGGGGCTTGATCCCGCTGCAGGTGAGGGCGACCGCGCAACCGGGCCTCTGTCCGCGCTGTGGTATCTGGTTTTCGTGCTGCCGATGTTCCTGTTCACGCCCGACAGCGCAAGGGGGCTGCCCATCGGCAAGGCGGTGCGCGGAGGGCTTGCGGAGTTGAAATCCACCATTGGCGAGGTGCGTCGGCGCCCGGGTATCTTCCGCTTTCTGATCGCCCGCATGATTTATCAGGATGGCGTCAACGCCCTGATCGCCCTTGGCGGGGCATTTGCCGCGATCATGTTCGGCTGGGCAACCGTGGAGATCGGCATCTACGGCATCATCCTGAATGTCGTTGCGATTTTCGGCTGCCTTGCCGCGAGCTGGCTCGATACGCGGATCGGCTCGAAGGCGGTTGTGGTGATCTCGCTGCTGCTATTGACCGTCGCGGCCATCGGCATCGTCTCGACTGGGCCCGGCTACACACTGTTTGGATTGTTGCCGCTGACAGGCGCCGATACGGTCGGGCTGTTCAAGACACCCGCCGAGAAGGCCTTCATTGTATTCGGGCTTCTCATCGGGCTTGCCTTCGGCCCGGTGCAGGCATCGTCGCGGTCCTACATGGCCCGCAGCGTGTCGATCGACGAAGCGGGCCGCTATTTCGGCATCTATGCCCTGTCGGGGCGGGCAACGAGTTTTCTCGCGCCATTCATGGTTGCCACTGTGACAGCGCTGAGCGGATCGCCACGCCTCGGCATGGCGATGATCATCGTCTTCCTGCTGGCCGGACTGGCTGTCCTGTTGCGAACACCCTATCCCGCCGCAGTTCCGGCGAGGCTTAGTGCCTGAAATGGCGCATGCCGGTGAACACCATGGCAATGCCGTGTTCATCGGCCGCAGCGATAACGTCCTCGTCCCGCATGGAACCACCGGGCTGGATAACGGCCGTGGCTCCGGCGGCGACCGCTGACAGCAAGCCGTCGGCGAAGGGGAAGAACGCATCGGAGGCGACGACCGAGCCTTTGGTCAGGGGTGTCGGCAATCCGGCGGCTTCAGCAGCATCTTCTGCCTTGCGGGCGGCAATGCGTGCGGAATCAACGCGGCTCATCTGACCGGCGCCGATGCCGACCGCCGCGCCATCCTTCACATAGACGATGGCATTGGATTTGACATGCTTGGCGATGCGGAAGGCGAGCTTCAGGTCGGTCATTTCCTGTTCGGTCGGCGCACGCTTGGTCACGACCTTCAGATCGAGATCGTCGACCACGCCGCTGTCGCGCGACTGGACGAGAATGCCGCCGGCAACTGTCTTTGCTGTGATGCCGGATGCACGCGGATCGGGCAGGCCGCCGGTGACAAGCAGGCGAAGGTTTTTCTTGGCGGCAACGATTGCCTGCGCTTCCGGTGTTGCATCCGGCGCGATGATCACTTCGGTGAAGGTCTTGACGATTTCTTCCGCTGCGTCCGCATCGAGTATCTTGTTGAGCGCGACAATGCCGCCGAAGGCCGAAACGGGATCGCAGGCCAGCGCCTTGAGATAGGCTTCTTTCAGTGTCGCGCCCTCAGCCACGCCGCAGGGGTTGGCGTGCTTGATGATGGCGACGGCCGAGGTGCGGGCAGGATCGAACTCGGCAACCAGTTCGAAAGCTGCGTCGGTATCGTTGATGTTGTTGTAGGAAAGCTGTTTGCCCTGCAGCTGGGTTGCCGTGGCAACACCCGGACGCTTTTCCCCGGTGAGATAAAAGCCGGCGGACTGATGCGGGTTTTCACCGTAGCGCATGACGGAATGCAGGTGGCCGCCGATGGCCCGGCGCGATGGCGTCTCGGTCATCAGCGCTTCGGCAAACCAGCCGGAGATGGCCGCATCATAGGTTGCCGTGCGGGCATAGGCCTTGGCGGCAAGGCTCTGGCGGAAGGAATAGGGCAGCGATCCCTCGTGCTTGTCGAGCATGGCAATCACCATCTCGTAGTCGCCGGTATCGGTGACCACGCCGACATAGGCATGGTTCTTTGCCGCAGCGCGGATCATGGCCGGTCCGCCAATGTCGATGTTCTCGACGATATTGGCATAGTCTGCGCCGGAATGGCGAACCTCTTCAAAGGGGTAGAGGTTGATGACAGCCAGATCGATGGCGCCGATGCCGTGCGCCTGCATGGCATCGGCGTGTTCGGGATCATCACGCACCGCCAAAAGGCCGCCATGCACCTTGGGGTGCAGGGTCTTGACGCGGCCATCCATGATCTCGGGAAAATTGGTGATCTCGGAAACGTCAATGACGGGAATGCCTTCCGCCGCGATGGTCTTGGATGTACCGCCCGTCGACAGGATTTCGATACCGTGCCGGTGCAGCGCATGGGCGAGGGCTGTCAGGCCCGCCTTGTCGGAAACCGAAATGAGCGCACGCTTGACGGGATGAAGGTTCGGGGCGGGAATGGATTTTGCAGTGACGGCCATGGGAGAATTCGTCCTCAGCGGGAAAGTTTGGGGGATTTGGACAGCCGGTTAGCACAGGCAGCCAAGGAATCCTACTTCCGATCGCATATTCAGACGAATTGGGGCGGTTTTCCCCACCACAAGGGGTCAGCCATAGGCGCCGAGGGATGTCCGGGTGAATTGCCATTCCACTTCCGGTAGTTGCGCCGCACTCAGCGAAAGCGTGATCTGGCGCGTTTTGACCGGCCCGCGGAACCCGGCGAAGAACAGCGAGTCTTCGATGAAGGGCTGAACGGTGGCGGAAAACATCCAGATATCGTCATTGTCCACCTGCAGGATAATCAGGCCGTTATCGTCGACACTGACATTGACCGCCGGATGGAGATGAAAGCGGATGACCACATTTTCGCGGCCGGTCCCGCGCAGCGGATTGCGGCCGGCGGCAAAGAAACTGTCGATGCCCTCGATGACACTGCCATTATGCGACAGGACGATCTGGCGTTCGTGATAGATGCCGAATGGCCGGACATAGCCATTGTGGTTGGCGACGAAACCAGCGGCCCCCGGCCGTTCGATCCGCTCGACATTGACCTTTGTCGGCCCGGCGATGATCGGGGTGCCGATCATGGTGGAAAGCCCGGAGGTCGCGCTGAAACGGCATGACGAGGTGTCATTGATCGTCGCGGTGGAATGCGCAGCGGTGGAGCGCGCCAGCGGGCGGAATTCTTCCGGGCCGTAGCGGTCGACACCCGCATTGACGATGTAGCGATTGCGGCCGGATGACATTTCGAAAGACAGGCACCCGGCATGGGCATCGCGCGATGCGGTGACCGGCGGCGCAAGACCGGTATCGGCAATGATGGTGGTCGAATCCATCGAGAGCCGCTCATAACCCGAATGCAGCGCATGGGTCAGCGGCAGGCCGCCAATATCGTCATGGCGCAGAACGGCGATGACGCGTTCGGGCATGGTCGCGCCGACGCCGTTGAACAGGGCCAGGTTGCCGTCGTGATGGCGGAAGAAACGCAACGCGGGCAGCATGCGCTCGATGGCTTCCATCAGCGCCTTCGGCGGTGCCTCGGTGCCGCTGGCATAGGTCTGGCGCAGCGGAAGAAGGTCGGCCAGAAGTTCGAGTACCGTCAGCGGATTGCGGGAGATATGCCCGCCATCCGGCAGGATCTGGTGAATGAGCTCAAACTCGAGATTGCGGCGGGCCGAGCGCGCCGTATTGGACGAAACGGGCAGCGCCAGCGCGGCAAAGGCAAGCGCAATGCGGGCGCGCAGTTTCTCTTCGCCATCGTCCATCACGGCAGCCATGGTCCTGAGATAGCGAACCTGGGTGGCGAGCGAACGCATGAATTGCCGGTAGGCCCGCAGGTCTGCACCCGCCAGGATGAGGCTGGAATGCTGAAGCCAGGCGATAATGCGCTGGGCTGTGACCTCGGGAGCCCAGGCAGGGCCGCCGATCGAGCGGCCGTGGGTCGCTATCCAGTCGCTGAGCAGAGCGCGGGCATTGGCTGTAGCCAGCTCGGTGCCGGAGGCACGCATATGGCGCAGCCAGCCGAAATTGTGCAGCGCCGCCTGCCAGGCGGCATTGGGTGGCTCGACGATGAAGGGCGAGCGCCCGCCGGTCTCAACCACCCGGCCAGCAAGCGCAAAGCGGCCGTGGTAAAACTCTTCCGCCAGCTGCGGGTCGGCAGGGCGCAAATCCTGCGGTGCAATCAGCACGCGTTCGGGGGTAAACCCGGTGAAACGCCAGCGAAACAACGGCCCCATGCGCAAGCGCCTGCGAAAACGGCGCCACAATTGCGCAGTCGCAAGTCCCCAAAGTTGCGGTGTTTCGCTAAAAGCGACCATCTCGCGGCATTTCCTCGCTTCGCCGCATTCCGGCGCACTTCAGTCTGCTGTTACGCATGTTCGCGAAACATGTCCCGCACGGCGGAATCCTGTCCCAACTCCCTGAAATCATTGCTTTGGTTTCAACCCATCGACGACAAATCGGGACTATGCAACCAAAACAGTTAAAATTTTAGTATTTGATTTTAATCTTTCCGGCGAAAACGTGCAGCGAAGAAACCATCCATGCCTGAGAGGGCCGGATCATCGTTGGCAAGGTCAGCCGGTGTGGAACGCACATAGCCCTCCGGGGTGATCAGTTCGGCAAGTCCGCCCACCTCGTCCTTGCTTACTGGCAGCAATTCGATGGACGGATTCTTGGCCAGAAGATCGTTGGCAACCTTTTCGCCTTCCAGCGGATCGAGCGAGCAATTGGAAAAGACCACGACGCCGCCGGGACGAACCAGGGTGACCGCGTGATCGAGCAGCTTGGCCTGAAGCGTTGCAAGCTTCTGGATGTCGGCTGGCGACTTCGTCCACGGAACGTCGGGATGGCGCCGCACGGTGCCGGTGGAGGAGCAGGGCGCATCAAGCAGAACCGCGTCGAACGGCTCGGCTGGAGTATAGGCGGCGAGATTGGCTTCCACGGTTTCTGCCGTCAGCTGCAGGCGCTCAAGGTTTGATCGCAGGCGTTTCAACCGATTGGCCGACAGGTCAAGCGCCGTGACGTGCGCGCCGGCCAGCGCC
This sequence comes from Phyllobacterium sp. NPDC097923, assembly GCF_044760925.1. Classification (NCBI taxonomy): domain Bacteria; kingdom Pseudomonadati; phylum Pseudomonadota; class Alphaproteobacteria; order Hyphomicrobiales; family Phyllobacteriaceae; genus Phyllobacterium; species Phyllobacterium sp. NPDC097923. Next base: position 358,967 of record NZ_JBIWBL010000002.1, read on the forward strand.
AATTGCGCGGTCTTACCTCCGGGAGCGGCACAAAGGTCGGCAACACGCTTTCCCTTGATGTCGCCGAAGAGTTTTGCAGGAAGGCTTGCTGCCGTATCCTGCACCCACCAGTCGCCTTCGGCAAAGCCTGCAAGGCTGGTCAGCGCACCATCGACCTGGGCGATGCGCACAGACCCGGTCGGGAGGGCAATGCCGCCAAGGCGGTCCGCCCATTCCTGCGGATCGCCCTTGACGGTGAGGTCAATGGGCGGTTCTTTGCTCTGTATATCCAGGATAGCCGTGGCTTTTTCCTTGCCATAGGCGGCGATCAGGCCGTCTTCGAACCACGCCGGCACGTTGCTCGCATTCGAAACGAGAGTGTCTCTCTCACGCGACAGGCGGCGCAGCACGGCATTGACCATCGAAGCGAAACGGCGGTTGCGCGGATCGTTGTTGGCGGCGGTCACCGCCAGATCGACAGCGGCGCGATCGGGGATATCGAGATAGAGAATCTGTGCAGCGGCCACGTGCAGCAAGTGACGCAGAGCAACGGCGTTTTCGGGCAGCGGCCGGTCGATCAGCTGGCCGATGGCTGCTTCAATGGCGCCGCGATTGCGCAGGGCAGCACCGAGAATGGCGCGGACCAGCGACCGGTCGCGGTCGTCAAGCGCCATGTATTGCGGATGACCGTTGCTGTTGTCGGTCAGTCCATCCAGCGAGGTCTGCTTTTCAATGACGGCACCCAACAGCCGGGTCGCGCATTGGCGCGCCGCCAGCCCCGGCCGGTCTTCGGCCTCGTGGTAATTTGAGGCGCTGTTCTTCCTGCCAGACGGCCGCTTTCTCTCCTGTCCCGCGCTCATGCCCATGGGCCTTTACGCGAGGAACCGTCACGGCCCCAGGGGGACGGTGTCTCGTCCTGAGGCTCCTCCTGTGCGGAAGCAGCCGGCGTCGCCATTGGCTGCGGTGCGGCAGGACGCTGGCGAAACTCTTCCACCATGGCCTGCAAGGCCGCGATACGGTTTTCGGTGCTCGGATGGGTGGAGAACAAATTGTCAGCTCCTTGGCCGCTCAATGGATTGATGATGAAGAGCGACGCGGAGGCAGGGTTGCGCTCGGCTTCCTCGTTGACGATCTCCTTGGCACCGCGGGCAATCTTGTTGAGTGCGGAGGCGAGCCACAGCGGGTTGCCGCAAATCTCCGCGCCGCGCCGGTCCGCCGAGTATTCGCGCGTCCGACTGATGGCCATCTGCACGATCATGGCGGCGAACGGCGCAACGATCATGGCAACGAGAACGCCGATGAAACCGAGGGGATTGTTGTTGTTGCGATTGCCACCGCCAAAGAACATGGCAAAATTGCCAAGCATGGAGATTGCTCCGGCGAGGGTGGCTGTGACGGTCATGGTCAGGGTATCGCGATGTTCGACATGCGCCAGCTCGTGCGCCATGACAGCTGCCACCTCGTTCGGTGACAGGCGATGCAGCAGCCCGGTGGAAGCGGCGACCGCGGCGTTCTGCGGATTGCGCCCCGTGGCGAAAGCATTCGGCTGGTCATTTTCAATGAGATAGACGCGTGGCATGGGCAAGCCAGCGCGCGCGGCGAGATCGCGCACGATGCCGTAATATTCCGGGGCGTTGTTCTGGTCGACTTCGACGGCGTTGTACATCCGCAGGACCATCTTGTCGGAGTTCCAGTAGCTGAAGAGATTCATGCCTGTCGCAACGACGAGGGCAATCAGCATGCCGCCGGTGCCGCCAATGAGAAAACCGACGCCCATGAACAAGGCGGTCATGAAAGCGAGCAGCATTCCAGTGCGCATTACATTCATGGTGTCATTCCCCGCATTGTGAACATTTCACGTATCAAGATCATTCCTTTTGTTCGACATCTTCCGGTATATGATGGTGTTTCACACAGCAAGCTTCAATGATGGACAGACCAGAATGACCAGCGACCAGGCATCGGAGACGCCGCAGGCCGAGACCGGCGAGCAGCTGTCAGGCAAGCCTTTCGATCAACTGCCGCCTGCCGCACAGCGCGCATTGCTGGAAGCTGAGGCGCGCCGCAAGGCCGAGGAACAACAAGCCGGCCAGCCGCGGGAGATCGGTGGGCGCGGCGGCAAGGATCCCGCCCGCTTCGGCGATTGGGAAATCAAGGGCCGCACCATCGATTTCTGATCCCGTCGGCCTAGTGCCGGATGATTTCGATGCCCAGTTTTTCCCGCCGCAACCAACGGCTCATCAGCAGAATGGCGGCGGCAGCCAGGCCGGACAGCAGGCCGAGCCAGATGCCTGCGCCTTCCAGTTTCAGCCAGAAACCGAAGGCGACCGAGAGCGGCAGGCCGATGCCCCAATAGGCAATGGCCGCATAGATCATCGGTATCGTCGTGTCATGCAGGCCGCGCAGCATGCCGCTGGCAACGGCCTGCCCGCCATCAAAAATCTGAAAAAGCGCGGCAAAGGCCAGAAACGACACTGCGAGGGATACGACCGGCGCGTTGGCCGGATCGCTGACGTCAATGAATGCGCGGATGAGCTGGTGGGGCGCCAGGAGCATGAGCAGCGCTGTCAGAACCATAAAGCCTGTGCCGGCTGCAAATGCCACCCAACCCGCCCGCTTGATACCATCCCGGTCCTGTGCACCGTAGGCCCTGCCGATGCGCACGGTTGCCGCCTGGCCAAAGCCCATGGGGACCATGAAGCTGATCGACGCGATCTGGATGGCAATGGCATGGGCGGCCAGGGAATCGGGCCCGATAATGCCCATCAGAAAGGCGGCCGCGTTGAAAATGGTCACTTCGAAGCTGAGGATCGCTGCAATGGGCAGGCCGAGGCGCAGGAGTTCGCGATAGCGCGCCCAGTCGGCGCGCCAGAACCGGCCAAACAGGCGGTAGCGGCGAAACTGCCGGTCGCGTAAAACGACAATGACAAGACCGATGAACATCAGCGCGGAGGACAGCGTCGTGGCAATGCCCGAGCCGACGATGCCGAGTTTGGGGAAACCGAAATGGCCGAAGATCAGGCACCAGTTTGCCAGGGCATTGAACATCACGGCGAGGACAGCGATCACCAGCGCCCAGCCTGGACGTTCGAGTGCTGCCAGGAATGAACGGACGACGATGTAGCAATAGAACGGCAGGGCTGCCCATTGCAGGGCCCTGACATAGGCGCCTGCTTCGGCGGCAAGTGCCGGATCCTGCCCCATGGCCGTCAGGATCGACTGGGTGTTCCAAAGGACAAGCCAGATGGGAATGGAGATCGTCACGGCAATCCACAGGCCCTGCCGCACGGTGCGGCGGATTTCCCGTACGGTGTGTTTGTTGCGGCCCAGCTCGCGCGCCATCATCGGCGATGTCGCCAGCATGAGACCAAGGCCAAAGATCATCGGAACATAATAGAGATTGGTACCAAGCGCCCCGGCGGCCAGCGTGTGCGCACTGACCCAGCCCATCATCATGACGTCGGTTGCCGTCATGGCGGTCTGAGCCAGGTTGGTGAGAATCATAGGCCAGCTCAAGGACAGCATTGCAATGATTTCGTCACGCCATGCACGCTTGGGTGCTGCGTTTGGGGTCGAGAGGGCGGACATCGTGGGTCTTTCCGAGGGAATTGCCTCGTATAGAGGCAGAGTGCACCATTTTCAGGCAGAAATCTTGGTATCATCAATTTCGAAAAGAGCAAAGTGCATCACGGATACAATCTGGCGTTGGTTTCATTTGGAATGTCATCCGATTAATACTTGGAGGAATTGACATATTGTAATTTAAAAAATACATTTTTAATGCAGATCAAACAGACGGATACCTATCGGAGATGGGAGCGGAAGCTTAAAGACGACAGGGCAAGAGCTGCGATTGCTGCCCGGCTATTCCGTTTGGCCAATGGTCTGGTCGGTGATGTTTTGTCAGTGGGACAGGGCGTCAGCGAGTTGCGTATTCACTACGGACCCGGCTATCGCGTTTATTTCAAACGGCACAATTCCGAGATTGTCATTCTCTTGTGCGGTGGGAACAAGAGCACGCAACAGCAGGACATACGCAATGCAAAACTGATGGCTGCAGAATGGAAAGACGACAATGGTGACAAAGCTTTATGATTATGATCCAGCAGAGGCTTTGAAATCGGACGATGCAATCGAAGTGTTCCTGGCCGATGCGTTTGATACGGGCGACGCAGGTCATATTGCAAAAGCGCTGGGTGTCGTGGCGCGCGCCAAAGGGATGACGAGCATTGCCCGTGCAACCGGCTTGGCGCGTGAACAACTGTACAGGTCTTTGAGCGAGGACGGGAATCCGACGCTTGAAACGACCATTGCCGTCATGAAGGCGATCGGTTTCCAGATTACAGGAAAACGTGCCGCCTGAACGGAAAGGGCCACTCCGAAGAGTGGCCCCGCAATTCCGTCTGGCACAAAGCTGTCGTTTGGCCTTCTTACCCCTGGACTAGCCAGGGTTGCTTATTCAACGGAGAGACGATCCCCGATGGAAAGCATCAGACGCCTTGTGGCAGTTTGCGAAATCACGAGACATCGGATCACCTCCTTTTCATTCGTTGAACACAAATTGAGAATGGGGTCTGGCGCGTCAGGTTTCAAGGGAAAATTTTCAATCGCCGTTTTCAGCTGCCCGTGAAAGTGCGTTGCCAGCCGGAAACGAAGCGCATAGGTTCTGCCGGACCTCCGGCAGCAGTGTGCCGGAGCTTATGATTTGGAGTTGTTGCATGGCGGCACAAGAAAGCGCGGCGCGGATTATCCGCACAGTCCTACATATGCTGGAGCCGCAATTTGCCGTGGAGCTATGGAATGGCGAGCGTATCGGCGACATGGACGGCCCGGTGCTTGCGATCAACGATCCGATGGCCGTGCGCCGTCTGGCGCTGAAACCCAACATCGGATCGATCGTCGAGCTGTGGATTTCGGGCCAGATCGACGTGAAGAACGGCACGCTGTTCGACCTGGTCGAGCGTGGGCCCAAAGGCAAGTTCAAGCAGAAGCTCAAGACCCTGCCCAAATGGCAACTGCTGAAGGATGTGCCGGCCTTGCTGCTCGGCGGCCGCGGCACGGATGCTTCGGGCGTCGATGGACAGAAGCCTTTCGTCAGCGGCTCCGACAAGGCGGCCATTACCCACCACTATGATGTGTCGAATGAATTCTACCAGCTCTTCCTGGACGAACGGATGGTCTATACCTGTGCCTACTTCACCGATTGGGCCAACAGCCTCGATCAGGCGCAGGAAGCCAAGCTAGACCTGATCTGCCGCAAGTTGCGCTTGAAGCCCGGCGAAAAACTGCTGGATATCGGCTGCGGCTGGGGTGCGATGCTGATCCATGCGGCCAAGCATTATGGCATCACCGGAACCGGCGTGTCGCTTTCGGAAGCCCAGACCGCGCTTGCCCGCGAACGGATCAAGGCAGAGGGTCTGGAAGACAAGATCACGATTCACGTGAAATCCTACGAACACCTCGACGAGGAGTTCGACAAGATTTCATCGATCGGCATGTTCGAACATGTCGGCATCGCCAATTACGATACGTATTTTTCCAGCGTGCATCGTCTGCTGCGACCGGGCGGTCTTTATCTGCATCATGCCATCACCCGGCGCATGAAGCGCAACAAGAAGACGTTCGGCCGCAAGAGTGCCGAGCATCTGGCGCTGGTGAAATATATCTTCCCGGGCGGTGAACTCGACCATCTCGGCATGACCATCGAAAATCTCGAAGGCTATGGTTTCGAGGTTCACGATGTGGAAAACCTGCGCGAGCACTATGGCCGGACCTGCCGTCTCTGGGCCGATCGCCTGCATGCCCGCTTTGACGAGGCGATTGCGGAAGTCGGTGCGCCAAAAGCCCGGCTCTGGCTGCTCTACCTGACCGGCTGCGCGCTGGCGTTCGAGCGCGGGACCGTACAGATCAACCAGACGCTGGCGTCCAAGCGCAAGCGCGGGATTTCCGCAGTACCACAGACAAGAGCCGATCTCTACCGCTAGAGACCGGCTCTTGTTCGGGTTTTTGTAGCGGCTTGCCGCTCAGCCCTTCTTGTTCTGCCGGTTGGCGATCAGATCGTCGACAACAGCCGGATCGGCCAGTGTCGACGTATCGCCCAATGAGCCGAAATCATCCTCGGCGATCTTGCGCAGGATACGGCGCATGATCTTGCCCGAGCGCGTCTTGGGCAGGCCCGGTGCAAACTGGATCTTGTCCGGGGAGGCAATCGGCCCGATTTCCTTGCGCACATGGGCAACAAGTTCCTTGCGCAACTCGTCAGTGCCTTCAAGGCCAGCCATCAGCGTGACATAGCAATAGATGCCCTGTCCCTTCAGGTCATGGGGATAGCCGACAACGGCTGCTTCCGAAACCGTGTCATGGGAGACCAGAGCCGATTCCACTTCGGCGGTGCCCATACGGTGACCCGAGACGTTGAGGACGTCGTCGACACGGCCGGTGATCCAGTAATAACCATCCTTGTCGCGGCGGCAGCCGTCACCGGTGAAATACTTGCCCTTGTAGGTGGAGAAGTAAGCCTCGATGAAGCGCTTGTGATCGCCATAGAGCGTGCGCATCTGTCCCGGCCACGAGTCGGTGATGCAGAGATTGCCGTCGGCTGCACCTTCCAGCACATCACCTTCATTGTCGACCAGCTGTGGCTGCACGCCGAAGAATGGGCGCGTGGCGGAACCCGGTTTCAAGTCGGTGGCACCCGGCAGCGGCGTGATGAGAATACCGCCGGTTTCCGTCTGCCACCAGGTATCGACGATGGGCGAGCGCTTGTCGCCGACCACCTGATAGTACCATTCCCAGGCTTCCGGGTTGATCGGTTCGCCGACCGAACCAAGGATGCGCAGCGATTTGCGCGAGGTCTTCTTGACCGGCGCATCACCCGCGCTCATCAGCGCACGAATTGCAGTGGGGGCGGTGTAGAAGATGTTGACCTTGTGCTTGTCGATGACTTCCCAGAAGCGTGAATTGGTGGGGTAGTTGGGAACACCTTCGAACATCAGGGTTGTGGCGCCATTGGCAAGCGGGCCGTAGACGATATAGGAGTGGCCGGTGACCCAGCCCACGTCGGCCGTGCACCAGTAGATATCACCATCGTGATAGTCGAAGACATATTGGTGTGTCATCGAGGCATAGACGAGATAGCCGCCTGTCGTGTGCAGCACACCCTTCGGCTTGCCTGTGGAGCCCGATGTGTAAAGGATGAACAGCGGATCCTCGGCCTTCATCTTTTCCGGCTTGCACTCGGGCTTCACGCTGAGAATTTCCTCGTGATACCAGAGGTCGCGGTTGGGCGCCCAGCTGGTCTTGCCGCCCGTGCGGCGGACAACCAGCACGTTCTTCACCATCACATAATTCTTGGCAGCGATGTCGATGGCCTTGTCCGTATTGTCCTTCAGCGAGATCGGCTTGCCGCCGCGCATGCCTTCGTCGGCCGTGATGACGAAGGTGGATTCGCAATCGATGATGCGGCCGGCAAGCGCATCGGGCGAGAAACCGCCGAAAACGACGGAGTGGACAGCGCCGATACGCGCGCAGGCCAGCATCGCGTAGGTGGCTTCGACGATCATCGGCATATAGATCGTCACGCGGTCACCCTTCTTGACGCCGTGCTTCTTCAGCACATTGGCAAGACGGCAGACCTGCTCATACAACTCGTTGTAGGTGACTTTCTTGTCGAGATAGGGATTGTCGCCCTCCCAGATGATGGCGACCTGATCGCCGCGCTTCTTCAGGTGCCGGTCGATGCAATTGTAAGAGACATTGGTCTGGCCATCTTCAAACCATTTGATCGCGACCTTGCCCTCGAAGGAGGTGTTCTTGACCTTGGTGTAGGGCTTGAACCAGTCGATGCGCTTGCCGTGCTTGGCCCAGAACTTCTCCGGATCCTTGATGCTCTGCTTGTACCAGGCGAGATATGTTTCGTTGTCGATAAGCGCGTTCTTCTTCGCGCTTGGCAGCACGGGGTAGACCTTCTCGGACATCAATTTCCTCCAAACCTGAGCTGACGGGCCTCCACCCGGATGCCTCCCGGGGAGAGAGGCGCATGGCGTTCATTATCACCATGCAAATCGATGCGTAAATACAACAAATGCCCCGGAGGGAACGGCGTTCCGTCGCACACAAACCGCTACGTGTCGTAATATTACGTTACATTTTGTTATGGGGCGTGATCCATTTTGGACACATTTTGTCTTAGACCGTCTCTGCCTTGACTTGGGAGGATAATGCCGGCGCGCCGTGTGGACTGAGAAGCGTGCGCCCAATCAAGGACTGATGGATGACGATGTTACCCTTGCGCGGCGTTGTGTTTCGCGCAAAATCCGCCTCTCTGGCGATTGCCCTGTTCGGGCTCACTTTTGCCAATCCCGCCACTGCCGGCACGCTGCCGGAACCGGCCAATCCCTGGAAACGGCTCGGTGCACACCTCTTTGACGAAGAGCATGCGCATCTGCTCGGCGATTCCCTGTTCGACAAGATCAATCCGCTCGTGCTTGCGGCCATGCCGCGCGGCAAATCCTATATTCAGTACAAGGCTCCGGCCAATTGCGTGCCGGAACGGCTCAAGCATGTCTTGAACCGAGTTTCCGCAGCCTATGGCCCGATCACCGTCAATTCGACCGTGCGGTCACGCAATGCCAACCGCAGGGCAGGCGGGCGGGAAAAATCCTACCATCTGAGTTGCCAGGCCGTTGATTTCCGCGTGCATGGAAGCGCCTCCGGCCTGTTGCAACATCTGTCGGGCAGCAAGGAAGTCGGCGGCTTCAAACGCTATCCCGCCGGTTACTATCACATCGATACGGGACCGCGCCGCAGCTGGTGACGATAGCGTCTCAGGTTCGGCTGCCGAAAATGGCCGAGCCGACGCGCACGGATGTTGCGCCAAAGCCAACGGCGGTCTCGTAGTCGCCGGACATGCCCATGGAGAGCTTTTCCACGCCGGCTTCGTGCGCGATCTTTTCCAGAAGGGCAAAGTGCGGGCCAGGGTTCTCATCCGCCGGAGGGATGCACATCAGGCCTTCGATGGCCAGCCCGTGCACCGTGCGGCAGCGCTCGACAAAGGCGACCGCTTCCTTTGGCTCGATCCCGGCTTTCTGCGGTTCGGAGCCGGTATTGACCTGAACGTAGAGCTTGGGAAACCGGTTCTGCTTCTTCATTTCGCCGGCAAGGGCTGCGGCGATCTTTTCCCGGTCAACCGTTTCGATGACATCAAACAGCGCAACGGCGTCTTCACTCTTGTTTGATTGCAGCGGCCCGATGAGATGAAGGTCTATACCCGCATAGTCCTCGCGCAAACCGGGCCACTTCGACTGCGCTTCCTGAACCCGGTTTTCCCCGAAAACACGCTGTCCGGCGTCCAGAACAGGGCGAATCTCTGCTGCGTCAAAGGTTTTCGATACGGCAACGAGTGTCACCGAGCCTTCCCTACGGTTGGCTTCCGCTTCGGCTTTCGCAATGGCTTTGCGAACGGCAAGAAGGTTTTCAACGGCGGTCGACATGGTCAAGCGTGTCCTTTTTGATGCAGTTTCGGCCAAACCCTCATTGTCAATGGTTGACGCTCTGGTCAATCCATGGTGAAGGTCCGCCCATCACTATCCTTTGCAAGAGAATCCCGTTCATGGCAACCGAACGATACAATCCCCGCGTAGCCGAGAAGCATTGGCAAAAGGTTTGGGACGAAGCCAAGCTCTTTGAAACCGACAATGACGATCCGCGCGACCCCTACTACGTGCTTGAGATGTTCCCCTATCCGTCGGGACGCATCCACATGGGGCATGTGCGCAACTATGCCATGGGTGACGTCGTAGCCCGCTACAAGCGCGCCAAGGGATTCAATGTTCTCCACCCGATGGGATGGGACGCCTTCGGCATGCCGGCAGAAAACGCGGCGATGCAGAACAAGGTTCATCCCAAGGAATGGACCTATCAGAACATCGCGACCATGCGCAGCCAGCTGAAGTCCATGGGTCTTTCGCTGGACTGGTCGCGCGAATTCGCCACCTGCGACGTCGAATATTACCACCGCCAGCAGATGCTGTTCCTCGACTTTGTCGAAAAGGGGCTGGTGACGCGCAAGTCTTCCAAGGTCAACTGGGATCCCGAGGACATGACGGTGCTTGCCAATGAGCAGGTCATCGATGGCCGCGGATGGCGCTCCGGCGCGCTGGTGGAGCAGCGCGAACTGACGCAGTGGTTTTTCAAAATCACCGATTTCAATGAAGAGTTGCTGAGCGCTCTCGATGGTCTCGATCAGTGGCCGGACAAGGTGCGGCTGATGCAGCGCAACTGGATCGGCAAGTCCGAAGGCATGCTGATCCGCTGGGCGCTGGACACCCAATCGCAGATCGGTGGCGAGACCGAGGTCGAGGTCTATACGACGCGGCCCGATACGCTGTTCGGTGCATCGTTCCTGGCCATTGCGGCGGATCATCCGCTGGCGAAAAAAGCGGCGGAGAACAATCCCGCCCTGGCTGAATTCAACGATGAATGCCGCCGTGCGGGTACATCTCTGGCTGCGCTGGAAACGGCGGAAAAGCGGGGTTTCGATACGGGCCTGCGCGTCAAGCATCCTCTTGACGAGAACTGGACACTGCCGGTCTTTGTCGCGAATTTCGTGTTGATGGATTACGGCACGGGCGCGATTTTCGGCTGCCCGTCCGGCGATCAGCGCGATCTGGACTTTGCCAACAAGTATGGCCTGCCCGTCGTGGCTGTTGTCATGCCGGAGGGCGGCGATGCGGCCACATTCCAGATCACCGAAACCGCTTATGTTGATGACGGCGTGATGATCAATTCGCGCTTCCTCGATGGGCTGTCGCCCGCAGCGGCCTTTGACGCGGTTGCCAAACTTCTGGAAGAACAAACAATTGGTGGCCGTCCGCAGGGCGAGCGCAAGGTGAATTTCCGCCTGCGCGACTGGGGCATCTCGCGTCAGCGCTACTGGGGCTGCCCGATCCCGATGATCCATTGCGACGATTGCGGCGTTGTTCCGGTTCCCAAGGCTGACCTGCCGGTGAAGCTGCCGGATGACGTGGAATTCGATCGTCCGGGTAATCCGCTCGACCGGCATCCGACGTGGCGGCATGTCAATTGCCCGCAATGCGGCAAGGCTGCCCGGCGCGAAACCGACACGATGGATACATTTGTCGATTCGTCCTGGTATTTTGCCCGCTTCACCGCGCCGTGGGAGAACGAGCCGACGGACCCGAAAGTGGCCAATCACTGGCTGCCGGTCGATCAGTATATCGGCGGCATCGAGCATGCGATCCTGCATCTGCTCTATTCGCGTTTCTTTACCCGCGCGATGAAAGTTGCCGGGCATCTCGATATCAGCGAGCCGTTCAAGGGACTGTTCACGCAAGGCATGGTCGTGCACGAGACCTACCGGCTTGGCACGGGCGCCAATGGCAGCTGGGTCACACCGGCCGAGGTGCGGCTGGAGGAAAGCAACGGCAAGCGCCGGGCGGTTCTGATTGCCACCGGCGACGAGGTCGAAATCGGCTCCATCGAGAAAATGTCGAAGTCGAAAAAGAACGTTGTCGATCCGGACGACATCATCGCTTCCTATGGCGCCGATACCGCACGCTGGTTCATGCTGTCGGATTCGCCGCCCGAGCGCGACGTGATCTGGACTGAAGCGGGAGCCGAGGGCGCGCACCGTTTTGTCCAGCGTGTCTGGCGCCTGATTTCCGAAGCAACGCCCGTCCTGCAGGGAGCGGCGGCCACACCTGCCTTCGACGGCGATGCGGCAGCGATTTCCAAGGCTGCCCACCGGACAGTCAAGGCTGTCGGCGAAGACATCGAAAAACTGGCTTTCAACAAGGCCGTTGCGCGTCTCTATGAACTCGTCAATGTGCTGGCTGGTCCCTTGCAGAAAATCGCCGCAGGGGAAGCCGATGCGACAACCATTGCTGCCTGCCGCGAAGCAACGGACATGCTGATTGCCATGATCGCGCCGATGATGCCGCATCTGGCCGAGGAATGCTGGAAAGCCCTTAACGGCAGCGGTTTCGTTGCTGACAAGGCCTGGCCGCACCACAACGAAGCGTTGATCGTCGAGAACACCGTCACGATGCCGGTACAGATAAACGGCAAGAAGCGGGGTGATTTGACAATTGCCCGCGATGCGGATCAATTGACGGTCGAAAAGGCCGCTCTCGAACTTGATTTTGTCAAGGTGGTGTTGAACGGTAATCCGCCGAAGAAAGTCATTATCGTACCGCAGAGGATCATCAATGTCGTTGCCTGATCGTTTCCAGCCGGTGTCCGGCTCCAAGCGCTTGCTGTCCCTATGCGTTCTCGGCTTGGCTCTGATCGCCGGTGGTTGCCAGGTTCGCCCGCTCTATTCCAATCCGGGTCCCGTGGCCGGGGCAGGCGCTGGCGTGAGCGGCAGCGTGCAGTCGAAACTTGCCACCATCGTCATTGCGGAAGTGGGCAGCCGTGAAGCACAGCAGGTGCGCAACAATCTGATCTTCATGTTCAATCATGGAGCCGGGCAGCCTGCGAATGCCGCCTATACGCTGCAACTCGGCGTCAGCTACCAGGATCTGTCGCTTGCACTCATCCAGAATGCAACAAACGACAAATCCGGACAGCCGACCGCCGGTTCGATGCGCATGACAGGCAGCTACACGCTGACGCGCATTGCGGACGGCAAGGTGGTTGGCAAGGGCACCCGTCTTGTGACGGCGGACTACGATGCACCAAGACAGCGCTACGCCGTTCTCCGGGCGCAGCGCGATGCGATCAACCGGGCGGCACGGGAAGTCGCGGAGGCGTTGAACCTCAGTGTTGCGCAGGACATGTCCAAGCTTTAAGGGCTGGCGGGCCGACCCCCATGCGTCTGATTTCCCTCTCGGCGACCGGTTACCGGTCGCTGCAGTCGATCCGGCTGGATATCCGCCAGCTTGCCGTGTTCGTTGGCGAGAACGGTGTCGGCAAATCCAACCTTTACCGCGCCATGCAGATGATCAAGGCGGCGGCCGAGGGTACGCTTTCCTATGAAATAGCCCGTGAGGGCGGTATGCAATCGGCGCTGTGGACCGGCAAACGCAAACCCGGGCCGGTGCGTATGATTTTCAGCGCTTCCTTTGACGATGACGAGGAAGCGATTCGGACCGGGCATGCGGTGCGCACGGGATTTGCGCCGAGTTACAGCATCGAGATCGGGTTGCGGCCTCCGGTTGCGGCAGGCTTTGCCTTTGAACCGCAGATCAAGGAAGAAAGTCTGACAATCGATTCCGGCCGCCGCCCGGTCGAGATGATGGGCCGCAAGGGTCCGGCGGTGTTTGCCCGCGACGATGGCGGCCGGCGAATAGAGCATCCGGTGCGCCTGCTTGATTCCGAAACCGCATTGGCGGCGCTCGGCAGTGCGGGACGATATCCCGAAATCGGTGATTTGCGCGCCACCATTCTGGGATGGCGGTTCTATCACGGCTTCCGGACAGACCGCGATTCGCCGGTCAGGCAGCCTGCTCTCGCAATCACCGCGCCGATGCTGGATGAGGACGGCCGCAATCTGGCTGCCGTTTTCGCCACATTGGTGCACATCCGCGGGGATACCACTGACCTCGACCATTGCATTGCATCGGCTCTCGGTGGTGCGGTGCTTGATGTGCCTGTGCCCGGTGAAACCGCGACGTTCGGTTTGCAGATGCCGGAATTCCCGCAGCGGATTTTCCGGCCGGAAGAGCTTTCGGACGGGCAGATCCGGTTCCTCGCCTTGGCTGGCGCGTTGTTGTCCTATCGCCTGCCCGGGCTTATCGCGCTGAACGAGCCTGAGACCAGCCTGCACCCGTCCATGCTTCCCGCCCTGGCGGAAATGATCGCCAATGCCGCGGAACGGACGCAGGTTTGGGTCGTCACCCATTCGCGTATCCTTGCCGATGAAATTGAAGCGCGAACCGGGGCGCGGGCCCTGACGGTGGTGCGCGACCATGGTGCTACGACCATCAAGGGCGTGCGCGTGTCGGGTGGCTATGCCGACGATGACGATTGAGCATCGTTCGCCCCGATTCTCCGCGAATGCGCCGTCGGGGAAATAATTTTCTCAGTGGGATGGAAACTTGGCAGATCGTAACTCTACAATTCAGGTAGACATGACCAGAGTTGGAACAGGATTGTTTCAACAGGTCAGGATCACCGATGTTCACCCGCCGTCATTTCCTTGCTGCGACCACTGTTCTTTTCAGTCTCGGAGCGTTTGCTTCCGCTCAGGCGGAGGATCTGAAGATCACCATCGGCTATCAGACCGTGGTCGAACCTTCCAAGGTCCCGCAGGCCGATGGTGCCTATGAAAAGGCTGCATCCGCCAAAATCGACTGGCGGAAGTTTGATTCCGGCGCGGATGTCATCGCCGCTGTTGCTTCGGGCTCAGTTGACATCGGTTATGTCGGATCCAGTCCGCTGGCGGCTGCCGCCAGCCGCGAGTTGCCGATCCAGACCATTCTCGTTGTCGGCCTCATCGGGGAATCGGAAGCTCTGGTCGCCCGCAATGGCTCCAATGTCAGCAAGATTGCCGATCTGGCCGGCAAGAAAGTGGCTGTACCCTTCGTTTCAACGACGCACTACAGTCTGCTTGCCGCATTGAAGCATGAAGGCGTCGATTCAAAGTCCGTCAACATCCTTAACCTGCGTCCGCCGGAAATCGCCGCGGCCTGGGAGCGCGGTGATATCGATGCGGCCTATGTGTGGGATCCGGCGCTCGGTCAGATCAGGACCAGCGGCAAAATCATCGTGGATTCATCCAAAGTTGCCGTATGGGGCGCGCCGACATTCGATGCCTGGATCGTCCGTACCGAATTTGCCGAAAAACACCCGAATGCCGTGCGTGATTTCGTCAAAGTGACCGGGGCGGCCTATGCCGACTATCTTGCGAAGCCGGAAGCATGGTCTGCGACATCGCCGCAGGCCGAAAAGATCAGCCGTCTGACGGGAGCAAAGGCTGACGACGTGCCGCTTCTGTTGAAGGGCTATGTTTTCCCGACCCTGACGGAGCAGGCATCCTCCAAGTTCCTTGGCGGCGATACGGTCAAGGCCATTGCCGCCACATCGCAATTTCTGAAGGAGCAGCGGAAGATTGACGCTGTCCTTCCCGATTACTCGAAATATGCAACGGCAAAATTCGTGGAGGCGGCACTCGCATCGAACTGAGTTCAAAACCTTGTAACGCCGCCGTTCAACCGGTAGACCCCATGGCACATCTCTTTCTCGATCATGTCTCCGTGCATTATGACGGTCAGGTGCAGCCTGCTGTCACACAGGCAAGCATTTCCGTCCAATCAGGCGATTTCGTCGTCCTGGTTGGCCGGTCCGGTTGCGGCAAGACCACCTTGCTCAATGTTGCGGCCGGACTGGTGCCGCCGACCAGAGGAACGGTGACCGTGGATGGGAAGACCATCACGTCGCCCGGTGCCGATCGCGCCGTTGTCTTCCAGAACGACGCGCTGTTTCCTTGGTTGAGTGTGCGGGACAATGTCAGCTTCGCCCTGAAACTGCGTGGCGTACGTGCGCAGGAGAGGGATGCTGCTGCAACGCGCCTGCTTGCGCGCGTCAAGCTCGATGGCATCGGCGGCAAGGCGATCTGGGAGTTGTCGGGTGGTATGCGCCAGAGAGTGGGCCTCGCCCGGGCATTGGCCGCAGAGCCGGATTTTCTGCTGATGGACGAGCCGCTGGGTGCGCTTGATGCCTTGACGCGAGAGCGCATGCAGACCCTACTTCTCGATATCTGGGCCGCCAACTCGGTCGGCGTTCTGATGGTGACCCACGGTATTGACGAGGCGCTGCTGCTGGCGACGCGGATCGTGGTGCTTGCCCCCGGTCCCGGCCGGGTTGTCAGGGAGATCGAGGCTGGTTTTGGCCGCCGCTATGCCGGCGGCGAACCTGTCCGGTCGATCAAAGCAGACCCGGCATTCAACCAAGCGCGTGCCGAGCTCGAAGATTCCATTTTCGAAGGAGAGGCGGCATGACGCTCTCCGTTGAAATCGGCCGGGATGTTGCTGTAGAAAGCGCCACGGAGCAACCTGACGGCAAAGGGGCAAAGCCTTCGGCGAAAAGGACGGCCCGCATTGCCAGCGCGGCAACCATTGCCGGCCTGGTGCTTGTCTGGATTGTCGCGGCACATTTCAAACTGGTTTCTCCGGTTTTTCTGCCTGCGCCCTCGGCGGTGCTGTGGAAGTTCTATTCCGTCGCAACCAATGGCTTTGTCGACGCCACGCTGTGGCAGCACCTGCTTGCAAGCCTGCTGCGGGTGTTCGCGGCCCTGCTGCTTGCACTGATAGTCGCTGTTCCCGCCGGCATCGCCATCGGTGTCAGCGCCATCGGGCGCGGTATTTTCGATCCCATTATCGAATTCATCCGGCCCATTCCGCCACTGGCCTATCTGCCGCTGGTCATCATCTGGTTCGGTATAGGCGAGCCATCAAAAATCCTGGTGATTGCCATTGCCATGCTGGCGCCGATTGCCATTTCCACCGCCGCTGGTGTCAAAGGCGCTTCGCTTGACCGGGTCAATGCGGCGCGCGCCCTCGGTGCCACCCGGTCGCAGGTCGTCAGCCACGTGATCTTGCCAAGCGCACTGCCCTCCATCCTGACCGGATTGCGCATTGCGCTTGGGGCGGGATGGTCGACGCTGGTTGCAGCGGAACTGGTGGCTGCGACGCGCGGTCTTGGCTTCATGATCCAGTCTGCCGCACAATTCCTGGTCACTGACGTGGTCATCATGGGCATTTTCGTTATTGCCATCGTCGCGTTCATTCTGGAAATCGGGATCAGGCGGCTGGAACGTATGGTGGTGCCCTGGGCCGGTCGGGAATAGATAACTCCCGTCGGCGGAAAGGTGTTGCGGGAAACCGCTTGGCCTTTGCTTTGGCTTGCGCGACGCCGAGAAAACCAATCCGCATGCAGCTCATTATACGAAATATATTTTCTCTATAGAAATAGTCGAGTTTAATAGCATTGAGGTCATTCCTGATCACGGGAGGGTCCTTGGTATAATCCTGAAGACGCTCTCCCAAACCAAAGAATTGCGAGAGCCATGCCCAACCTGACGCGCAGACTATTCGGTGCCCTTGTCCTTGCAGCAACGGCCATCGCGGCGACAGCATCCCATGCCGTCGAACCGCTGCAGGAGTACAAGATCGGCTTCCAGAAGACGAGCCTGCCGGTCATTGCCCAGCAACAGAAGGTGATTGAAAAAGTTCTGGAGCCCAAAGGTATCAAGGTCAAATGGGTCGAGTTTGCCGCTGGCCCGCCACTGGTCGAGGCGCTGAATGTTGGCAGCATCAATGTCGGATGGGTCGGCGATGCCCCGCCGATCTTCGGGCAGTCCGCGGGCTCGGCCATTGTCTATGTTGCTGCCCTGCCATCCAATGGCAAAGGCGAAGCGATCTTCGTCAAGCCGGCTTCCCCGATCCAGTCCCTGGCCGATCTGAAAGGCAAGAAGGTCGGCGTCGGCAAGGGAACCAGCGCGCATAATCTGCTGGTGGCTGCGCTTGAGAAAGCACACGTCAGCTATGACGAGATTACCCCGGTTTATTTGAGCCCTGCGGATGCCGCAGCGGCCTTTGCCAGCGACAAGATCGATGCCTGGGCGGTCTGGGATCCGTTCTTTGCCATTGCCGAGACCCGCTATCAGCCGCGTATCCTCGCGCGTTCCAGCGACGTGCTCGACGTCAACACCTATTTTCTGGCCAATCGCGACTTTGCAGCGGCACATCCCGATGTCGTGACCACGACCGTTGCCGCCCTGAAGGAAGCTGCTGCATGGGCCGAGGCGAACAAGGACAAGGTGGCAGCGGCGCTGCATGAGGTCACCGGCGTTCCGCTCGAAGCCCAAACCATCGCCGCCAACCGGTCGGTGTTCGGCATCTTCCCGATCACGCCTGAGATCATCGCGCATCAGCAGGAAACGGCCGACCGCTTCTTCAAGCTGAAGCTGATCCCCAAAGCCATCAAGATTTCGGACGCCGTCTGGACAGCCCCCGGCAACTGAACGGAACAACAGGGGATGCGGAAATCGCCCCGTACCATGAAAAGAACTGGAACCACGCCATGACGCAGCCAGCAAATACCACACCAGCCCCGCTTGATTTCTTCTGGTTCATTCCCACCCATGGGGACGGAACCTATCTCGGTTCGGAAACGCAGCAGCGGCCGCCCGAGTTTGCCTATTTCAAGGAGATTGCCCAGGCCGTGGACCGGCTGGGTTTCCCCGGCGTGCTGTTGCCGACCGGCCAAAGCTGTGAGGATTCCTGGATTACCGCGACGGGTCTTGCCGCCCATACGGAGCGGCTGAAGTTCCTGGTGGCCCTGCGCCCCGGCATTGTCTCGCCGGTATTTGCCGCCCGGCAGACCGCTGCGCTCGACCGGCTGAGCAATGGCCGGCTGTTGCTCAACGTGGTTGTCGGCGGCAATCCGACAGAGCTGGCCGGTGATGGCGTTTTCCTGCCGCATGACCAGCGTTACGAACAGGCGGCAGAATTTCTGAAAATCTGGCAGGGACTGGTGACCGGCGAGACCGTTGATTTTGAAGGCAGGCATTACCGGGTTCAGGGTGGGCGGCTTGACCTGTTGCCGGTCCAGAGCCCGCCGCCGCTTTACTTCGGTGGATCATCCGATGCGGGGCAGGATCTGGCGGCCGAGCAGGTGGACATGTATCTGACCTGGGGAGAGCCGGTGGCGCAGGTCGCCGAGAAGATCGAGCGGGCGCGCAGGAAGGCAGCGCTCAAGGGCCGCACGCTGCGGTTCGGCATAAGGCTGCATTTCATCGTGCGTGAAACCGAAGACGAGGCCTGGGCCGCGGCCGACAGGCTGATCAGCCGTGTGACCGACGCGCAGATCGAGATTGCACAGCAGCGCTTCCTCAAGGAAATGGATTCCGTCGGCCAGCGCCGCATGGCTGAGCTGCATGGCGGACGCCGGGACAGGCTGCTTGTCGGCCCCAATCTGTGGGCGGGCGTGGGACTGGTTCGCGGCGGGGCGGGCACCGCCCTTGTCGGCAGTCCCGAAAGCATTGCCGCACGCATCCGCGAATATCAGGACGTGGGTATCGATACGGTGATCGGCTCCGGTTATCCGCATCTTGAAGAAGCCTACCGCGTTGCCGAGTTGCTGTTCCCGAAACTGGGATTGGGCGAGCGCAGAAACACACCCCGGCAGGAGATCGCCAACGAATTTGCCGTTGGTTTCCACGGTGCCAAACGGCTGCAGGCGGCCTCATGAGCAGAGCGCTTCAGTCCATTGGCCGCAGCGCCGTAGGATGGCTGCTTCCCGCCCTGCTGCTGGCCGGGTGGGAAATTGCATCGCGTGCCGGTGTCATCTCGGCCAATGTCCTGCCGGCGCCTTCGGCCGTGGGCGCTGCCTTCTGGAAGTTGCTTCTGTCAGGTGAACTGCTCGAAAATATCCGCATATCCACGCTGCGCGCCTTGAGCGGCTTCGTTGTGGGCGGCGCCATCGGTTTTGGCCTTGGTCTTGCCAACGGGCTTTCCGCGCTCAGCCGCGGGCTCACCGATACCACCATCCAGATGATCCGCAATATTCCGCATCTGGCCCTCATCCCGCTGGTGATCCTGTGGTTCGGTATCGATGAGGAAGCAAAACTGTTTCTGGTGGCGCTCGGGGTTTTCTTTCCGATCTATATCAACACGCTCCTTGGCATTCAGGGCGTCGATCCGCAACTGGTTGAAATGGGCCGCATTTACGGCATGTCCCGTTCGCAGCTGTTCATGCGGGTTATCCTGCCGGGCGCCCTGCCGTCGATTTTCGTCGGGCTGCGCTATGCGCTGGGGATCATGTGGCTGACGCTGATCGTGGCCGAGACGATCTCCGCATCCTCCGGCCTCGGCTATATGGCCATGCAGGCGCGGGAGTTTCTGCTGATCGATGTGGTTGTCCTGTCGATCCTGATCTATGCGCTCCTCGGAAAACTCGCCGATGTCCTGGCGCGTTCCCTCGAGCGGCTTTCCCTGCAATGGCACCCGGCCTTTCAAAACGTGTGAGGAACGACGATGACCGCAGCAACCATCACCGCCCGCCAATCCTTTGCTGAAACCACGGCGCGTGCCACAGTAACGGCACGCAAGATCGCCTTCTCGTTCCGTAACGTTACCAAACGCTTTGGCGACAAGACCGTGCTGCAGGGGATCGATCTTGACGTGCACGACGGCCAGTTCGTTGCCGTTATCGGCAAGAGCGGCTGCGGTAAGAGCACATTGCTGCGGTTGCTGGCCGGGCTCGACAAGCCGACATCCGGCGAGCTGGTTCATGCCGATGAAACGAAGGATCAGAAGCGCACGCGCATTATGTTCCAGGAGCCGCGGCTGCTGCCGTGGGCGCGGGTTGGTGCCAATGTGGATGTCGGACTGACCGGCATCGCCAGAGGCTCGGAGGTTCGGCAGAAAAGCCTCGATATTCTTGCGGAAGTGGGACTTGCCGATCGCAGCGAAGAGTGGCCCTCTGTGCTGTCGGGCGGGCAGCGCCAGCGCGTGGCCCTGGCACGTGCATTGGTCGGGCACCCCCGCATTCTGGCTCTGGACGAGCCGCTCGGTGCGCTGGATGCCCTGACCCGCATTGAAATGCAGCAATTGCTGGAACGCATCTGGCTCGCCAAGAAATTCACGGCGGTGCTGGTGACGCACGATGTGGCGGAAGCCGTTGCGCTGGCGGATCGTGTTGTCGTCATCGATAGCGGCCGGATCGCCCTTGATCTGGCCATTCCGGTGGAGCGGCCGCGGCGGCATGCCTCGCCGGAACTCGCCTTTTTCGAGCGCCAGATTCTGGACCAGCTCTACAAGCAAAAAACATCTTGAAGTTGAACATACCGAGATAGACAATCTGTTCACATGCGGAGATCCTGATCATGGGCGCCCTACCCAAAACCGATACTCTACCAACACTCGATTTCGGGCGTTATCGCGATCCTGCGGACCGAGAAGCCTTCTTCGAGGATTTGCGCCACGCGGCACGAACCTATGGCTTTTTCTATCTGAGCGGTCACGGCGTTTCCGAACAGCTGCAAAGGGATATCGTTGCTGTTTCCAAGCGGTTCTTTGCCTTGCCGGAGGCGGACAAGATTGCCGTGGAAATGGTCAATTCCCCGCATTTCCGCGGTTACACGCGTGCCGGCTGGGAGCGTACCAAAGGACAGGCGGACTGGCGCGAACAGTTTGACGTGGGCGCGGAGCGGGCCGTTATCCGGCAGGATGCGACAACACCTTCGTGGTCGCGGCTGCAGGGCCCCAATCAATGGCCGGATAGCCTGCCCGACCTGAAGTCCGTCGTGCTGGAATGGCAGAGCGAACTGACGCGTGTTGCCATTGAGCTGCTGCAGGCCTTTGCAACGGCGCTCGGGCAGGAAAAGGATGTTTTCGCGCCCATCTACGAAAAGGCACCCAATCAGCACCTGAAGATCATCCGCTATCCCGGCCGCGATGCCACAGGCAGCGATCAAGGTGTTGGCGCGCACAAGGATAGCGGGTTTCTGACCCTGCTGCTGCAGGATGTGCAGGGCGGCCTGCAGGTGGAAAAGGATGGCGGCTGGATCGATGCCACACCGGTTCCGGGGACGTTCGTCATCAATATCGGCGAAATTCTCGAACTGGCATCGAATGGTTATCTCAAGGCGACCGTGCACCGCGTCGTCTCACCGCCGTCGGGCAAAGACAGGCTGTCGGTGGCGTTCTTCTTCGGCGCCGATCTCAACGCCAATGTGCCATTGCTGACACTGCCGGACGATCTGGCGCACGAGGCGGGTGGTGCCGATACGGACCCGGACAATCCGCTATTCCGCGAAGTCGGGCGCAATTATCTCAAGGGGCGCCTGCGCTCGCATCCCGATGTCGCGCAGCGCCACCACGCCGATCTGCTGTAGTCCCGCAGTGCAGGTGGGAAGGACCGGATTTCCCAGCCTTCACCAAATCAAAACGCCCGCAGGTTCATCACCGGCGGGCGTTCCGTTTTGAAAGCTATCTGCCTTGATCAGGCGATCTTCTGACCGGTCTTGGCCCAGTCGGCGAGGAAGGTCTCGAGACCCTTGTCGGTCAGCGGATGCTTGACCAGCGCCTTCAGTGTTGCCGGGGGGATAGTGGCAACGTCGGCACCGATCAGTGCGGCTTCCTTGACATGGTTGATCGTGCGGATCGAAGCCGCCAGGATTTCCGTCTTGTAGTCGTAGTTGTCATAGATCGTGCGGATTTCGGCGATCAGGTCCATGCCGTTGATGCCGATATCATCGATGCGGCCGATGAACGGCGAGATGAATGTTGCACCGGCCTTGGCGGCAAGCAGCGCCTGGGTGGCGGAGAAGCACAGCGTGACATTGACCATATGGCCGTCGGAGGTGAGCGCCTTGCAAGCCTTCAAACCATCGAGTGTCAGCGGAACCTTGATGCAGATATTGTTGGCGATCTTGGAAAGAACCGCCGCTTCCTTCATCATCTGCTCATATTCGACAGCAGCAACCTCTGCGGAAACCGGGCCGTCGACAATGCTGCAGATTTCCTTGGTGACGTCGAGGATACTGCGACCGGATTTGAGGATCAGCGACGGATTGGTGGTCACGCCGTCGAGCAATCCGAGATCGTTCAGTTCGCGGATATCCTTCACATCGGCAGTATCGACAAAAAATTTCATTGGAGCAGTCCTCCTTAAATGGGGCTAAAGGGATGGTGTCCCGGAAAAGTGGCTTTTCTTTAAACGAAAGCCGCGCCAAGGTCACGAGGTTATGAAGCAAGATTCGCCTTCCGCGCAAAAAATTGTTCCGGTGCTCGTGCCTTTGCCGGCAGCGAAACCTTACAGCTATTCCGTGCCTGACGGAATGGCCGTGAAAGCCGGCTCAATTGTTCGCGTTCCCCTTGGTCCGCGCGAGGTTGCAGGCATTGTAACCGAGGGCGCGACCGATTCGGTTGATGCGAAAAAGCTGCGGCCGATCTCGGAGCTTTTCGATTGCCCTCCGGTCGATGATGGCATGATGCGCTTCATGCGCTGGGCCGCCGATTATACGATCTCGCCGCCGGGCATGGTGGCCCGGATGATCCTGCGCGTGCCTGCGGCCTTCGATCCCGAGCCGCCGGTGCCGGGGTTGCGTTTTTCCGGCCAACAGCCTGAACGGATGACCGGTGCACGCTCGCGCGTGCTTGAACTCGCCGGGGATGGTCTTGCCTGGACGCGCACGGGCCTTGCCCACGCGGCCGGGGTTTCCGCAACGGTGATTGACGGGCTTTCGGCGCAGGGAGTGTTCGAGGACGTCATGATCCCGGCGCGTCCCGTCGTTGCGCCGCCCGATCCGGAGTATGCGCCTGCCGAACTCTCCGGGGATCAGGCCGATGCCGCAAGGCAGCTGGTGGATGCGGTTTCAGCGCGCGGGTTCTCCGTGTCCCTGCTGGATGGCGTGACCGGTTCCGGCAAGACGGAAGTTTATTTCGAAGCGGTGGCAAAAGCGATCGAGCAGGGAAAGCAGGTGCTGATTCTTTTGCCCGAAATCGCCCTGACACAGCAGTTTCTCGAGCGCTTCCACGATCGATTCGGTTCAAAGCCGGCGGAATGGCATTCCGATCTCGCCCCGAAGACGCGCGAGCGGGTCTGGCGGCAGGTGATGGAAGGACAGGTGCGGGTTGTCGCCGGCGCACGCTCGGCGCTGTTCCTGCCCTTCCAGGATCTGGGTCTTATCATTGTCGATGAAGAACATGACCCTGCCTACAAGCAGGAGGACCGCGTTTTCTACAATGCCCGCGACATGGCGGTGGTTCGCGGCCATATCGGCAGCTTTCCCGTCATCCTGGCTTCCGCCACACCATCCGTCGAGAGCCAGGTCAATGCACTGCAGGGGCGCTATACCCGCATCCGTCTGACCGGGCGTTACGCGGAAGCGGCAATGCCGGACCTGAGAGCCATCGACATGCGCCGCTCGCCGCCGCGTCCCGGTGGTTTCCTGTCCCCTGCGCTGGTCGAGGCGATGAACCAGACCTTGCAGCGCAAGGAACAGTCACTGCTGTTTCTCAACCGCCGTGGCTATGCGCCCCTGACGCTGTGCCGGGTGTGTGGGCATCGTTTTCAATGTCCCTGCTGCTCAAGCTGGCTGGTCGAGCACCGGTTCCGCGGCCAGCTTGTCTGCCATCAATGCGGTCATCACGAAGCGCGACCTGAAGCCTGTCCCTCCTGCGGGACCCTGGATCACCTCGTTGCCTGCGGGCCGGGTGTCGAGCGTATTGCGGAGGAGGCGGAAAAAACCTTTCCCGATGCGCGGATCATTGTCCTGTCGTCGGATTTGATGGGCGTGAAACGGCTGCGTCTCGAACTGGATGCCATTGCACGCGGCGAGGCGGATATTGTTATCGGTACGCAACTCGTCGCCAAGGGGCACAATTTCCCCAATATGACGCTGGTGGGCGTTGTCGATGCGGATCTGGGCCTTGCCAATGGCGACCCGCGGGCGGCGGAGCGGACGTTCCAGTTGCTGAGCCAGGTGACGGGCCGTGCCGGGCGCACCGGCAAGAAAAGCCTGGGATTGCTGCAAACCTACCAGCCGGATCATCCGGTTATGCGCGCCATTGTCTCCGGCGATGCGGAGGCCTTCTATGCGCGCGAAATCGAGGAGCGGGAACGGTCCGGCCTGCCGCCCTATGGCAGGCTTGGCGCGCTTATCATTTCAGCGGGAACGCGGGCGGAAGCGGAAAACCATGCGCGCGCGCTACGCCGTGCGGCACCGCACTCGCCCGAGATCAATGTTCTGGGGCCCGCCGAAGCGCCGCTTGCCCTTATCCGCGGGCGACATCGTTTCCGGCTGCTGATTCACGGAACGCGCAAGGCTGATATCCAGAACTTCATTCGCGCCATTCTGAGTGCCGGACCAAAAGAGCGTGGATCAGTGCGCGTGCAGATTGATATCGACCCGCAAAGCTTTCTATAAGCAAACAGCGGAAATGGTTAACGCAGCGGGGACGCGGAAATGATGGAATTGTATTGGCCAGCCAGTCAGGGCGAATGGATCGCCTGGAGTTCTGCCGCCGTTACGGTTGTCTTCGGCCTGATCCTGTTCTTTGCACCGCGCATAGCCTTCCGGATTCTGCGCCTGCAACCTGTTCCGGCGCATCCCGAAGCGCTGTCCGAGGCGCGTGCGACAATGGCCGGCTTCTATCTGGGGCTTGGACTTTGCGCCCTTGTCTTTGCGCAGCCTTTCCTCTGGATCGCGCTCGGCGTCTCCTGGGGCTTCACGGTTTTCGGCCGACTGATCTCGATGATGTCGGACCGCGGCAATACGCTTTACAACTGGATTTCCGTTCTGATCGAACTGGCGCTGGCAGCCGGCCCATTGCTGTTCGCCTTCGGCTTTATCGCCTAGATATAGTTGAGTAGGTCATTCATAAAATTGCTGCTGCGGCAATTCTGACGCCAGTTTTCGCGGATTCGCGTGTTGCGACTCCTGCTTCTCTATGCTAGACGGCATTCAAATCTCGTCGGGGGCAGTTTCAGGGTTGTTTCCAAGGCGATAAAAAATCAATAATGCCAAAGATTTGACCGAAAATTCCTTTTGGTTTCCCGATTTTTGGCTTCAACGCAGAGAGCTTGTCGTTCGTGGCAGAAACTTCGTCGCTCATATCCGGTGTTGCCCAGCGTTATGCGGGTTCGCTGTTCGACCTCGCGCTGGAAGCAAAATCAGTCGCTGATGTGGAAAAGAATCTGGGCCAGTTTGAGGCGCTCGTCAATGGCAGCGCCGATTTGAGGCGTCTCATTCAGAGCCCTGTTTTCTCCGCGGAAGATCAGGTCAAGGCTATTTCGGCGATCCTCGCCAAAGCCAAGATCGGCGGCCTTGTTGCCAATTTCCTGCGTGTCGTGGCGACGAACCGCCGCCTGTTCGCGGTGCCTTCCATGATCCAGGCCTTCCGCAACATCGCTGCGGAGAATCGCGGCGAGGTTTCGGCCGATGTTACTTCTGCGCATGCCCTGACGGCAGCGCAGCAAACTGAATTGAAGGCCACGCTGAAAAGCGTCGCCGGCAAGGACGTGACAATCAATGTCACTGTTGATCCGTCGATCCTTGGTGGTCTCATCGTCAAGTTGGGGTCCCGCCAGATCGACACTTCACTTCGCACAAAACTTTCTTCGCTTAAGCTTGCACTGAAAGAGGTCGGCTGATGGACATCCGCGCCGCGGAAATTTCCGCAATCCTGAAAGAGCAAATCAAGAATTTCGGCAAGGAGGCAGAAGTCTCCGAAGTCGGTCAGGTTCTGTCCGTCGGTGACGGTATTGCTCGTGTATACGGTCTGGACAATGTTCAGGCTGGTGAAATGGTCGAGTTCCCGGACGGTACCCGTGGCATGGCCCTGAACCTTGAAAGCGACAACGTTGGTGTTGTTATTTTCGGTTCGGACCGTGACATCAAGGAAGGTGACATCGTCAAGCGCACAGGCGCTATCGTTGACGTTCCTGTCGGCAAGGAATTGCTTGGCCGCGTCGTTGACGCTCTCGGCAATCCGATTGACGGCAAGGGCCCGATCAAGGCGAAGCAGCGCTCGCGCGTTGACGTCAAGGCGCCCGGCATCATCCCGCGCAAGTCGGTGCATGAGCCTATGTCGACAGGCCTCAAGGCCATCGATGCCCTGATCCCTGTCGGCCGCGGCCAGCGCGAGCTGGTCATTGGCGATCGTCAGACCGGCAAGACAGCGATCATTCTCGATACGTTCCTCAACCAGAAGCCGGCGCACGATGCCGGTAACGAGAGCGAACGTCTGTATTGCGTTTATGTGGCTATCGGCCAGAAGCGTTCCACCGTTGCCCAGTTCGTCAAGATCCTTGAAGAACGCGGCGCGCTCGAATACTCGATCGTTGTGGCTGCAACCGCTTCCGATCCGGCACCCATGCAGTATCTCGCACCGTTTGCCGGTTGCGCGATGGGCGAATACTTCCGCGACAACGGCATGCATGCGCTGATCGGCTATGACGATCTGTCGAAGCAGGCCGTGGCTTACCGCCAGATGTCGCTGCTGCTGCGCCGCCCGCCAGGCCGTGAAGCCTATCCTGGTGACGTTTTCTACCTGCATTCCCGCCTTCTTGAGCGTTCGGCCAAGCTGAACGACGAAAACGGTGCCGGTTCGCTGACTGCTTTGCCGGTTATCGAAACGCAGGCAAACGACGTTTCCGCCTATATTCCGACCAACGTGATCTCGATCACCGACGGTCAGATCTTCCTCGAAACCAACCTGTTCTATCAGGGTATCCGTCCTGCCGTTAACGTCGGTCTGTCGGTGTCCCGCGTCGGTTCCGCCGCGCAGATCAAGGCGATGAAGCAGGTTGCCGGTTCGATCAAGGGTGAGCTGTCGCAGTATCGTGAAATGGCTGCCTTCGCGCAGTTCGGTTCCGATCTCGATGCGTCGACCCAGCGTCTCCTCAACCGCGGTGCACGCCTTACTGAACTTCTGAAGCAGCCGCAGTTCTCGCCGCTGAAGACGGAAGAGCAGGTTGCCGTGATTTTCGCCGGTGTGAACGGCTATCTCGACAAGCTGGCTGTCAATCAGGTCAGCAAGTTCGAGCAGGGCCTGCTCACATGGCTGCGCACCGAGAACAAGGATGTTCTCGATGCAATCGCCAAGGAAAAGCAGCTGAGCGACGACATCAAGGGCAAGCTGAAGGCTGCAGTTGACGCCTTCGCCAAGTCTTTCGCGTAACCACTGACGGGATGAACGGATGCCTTCGTTAAAGGATCTGAGAAACCGGATCGCCTCGGTCAAGGCGACGCAGAAAATCACCAAGGCGATGCAGATGGTCGCCGCGGCGAAGCTGCGTCGTGCGCAGGAAGCTGCGGAAGCCGCGCGTCCCTACTCACAGCGCATGGCTGCAGTGCTGGCCAATATCGCCGCCAATGTGGACGGCGATGATGCGCCCGTGCTGATGAGCGGAACCGGCAAGGACGATGTGCATCTGCTCATCGTCTGCACGTCGGAGCGCGGTCTCTGCGGTGGTTTCAATTCGCAGATCGCCCGTCTGGCCCGCGAACATGCACGCCGCCTTCTGGCGGACGGCAAGACGGTCAAGATCATCACTGTCGGCAAGAAGGGTGCGGATATCCTGCGCCGCGATCTTGGCAAGCATATCATCGATCACGTTGATCTGCGCGATGTGAAGCAGCTCGGCTTTGTCAATGCCGATGCGATCGGTCACAAGATCATTGCGCTTTACAATGAAGGCGTGTTTGACATTGCCACGCTGTTCTATTCGGAGTTCAAGTCGGTGATTTCGCAGATACCGACTGCCCAGCAGCTGATCCCCGCAAGCGCTGTCGGCGATGCCGAACCGGAAACGGCAGGCGATGCGGTTTATGAATATGAGCCGGATCCGGCATCCATTCTTGGTGATCTGATCCCACGCAATATTTCCGTCCAGGTTTTCCGCGCTCTCCTTGAAAACGCGGCATCGGAACAGGGTGCGCGCATGTCCGCCATGGACAACGCAACCCGCAATGCCGGTGACATGATCAACAAGCTGACAATGTCGTACAACCGCCAGCGTCAGGCTCAGATCACCAAAGAACTGATCGAAATCATTTCGGGCGCGGAAGCGCTCTAATCGCGAAGGTAAGGATCGATGGCAAAAGCAGCGACCCCGAAAACACCCGCAGCCGCCAAAGCAGCTGCACCCAAGGCAGCAGCTGCAAAGACCGCTGCTCCGAAGGCTGAGGCAAAGGCTGCTCCTGCAGCAAAGACGGCCAAGGCATCGGCAACGCCAAAGACGACCGTGAAGGCAACCGGCACTGCCGGCCGCATCAGCCAGGTCATCGGCGCCGTTGTGGACGTTCATTTCGAAGGCGAACTGCCAAAGATCCTGAACGCGCTTGAAACCGACAACCTCGGCAATCGCCTTGTTCTGGAAGTTGCCCAGCATCTCGGTGAAAACACTGTTCGCACGATCGCCATGGACTCGACCGAAGGTCTGGTTCGCGGTCAGCCCGTGTACGACACCGGTTCGGCCATCATGGTCCCGGTCGGCGAAGCAACGCTCGGTCGTATCATGAACGTTATCGGCGAGCCGGTTGACGAAGCAGGCCCGATCAAGACGAAGCTGACCCGCGCTATCCACCAGCCAGCTCCGGAATATGTCGAGCAGTCGACGGAAGCCCAGATCCTGGTAACCGGCATCAAGGTTATCGATCTGCTGGCGCCTTATGCGCGTGGCGGCAAGATCGGCCTCTTCGGCGGTGCTGGTGTTGGCAAGACGGTTCTGATCATGGAACTGATCAACAACGTGGCCAAGGCGCACGGCGGCTATTCGGTATTTGCCGGCGTGGGTGAACGTACCCGTGAAGGCAACGACCTTTACCACGAAATGATCGAGTCGGGCGTGAACAAGGCTGGCGGCGGTGAAGGCTCCAAGGCCGCACTGGTTTACGGTCAGATGAACGAGCCGCCAGGGGCACGTGCCCGCGTTGCGCTCTCCGGTCTGACGGTTGCGGAACATTTCCGCGATGAAGGCCAGGACGTTCTGTTCTTCGTGGACAATATTTTCCGCTTCACGCAGGCTGGTTCGGAATTGTCGGCTCTGCTCGGCCGTATCCCGTCCGCCGTGGGTTATCAGCCAACGCTGGCAACCGACATGGGCCAGATGCAGGAACGCATCACCACGACGCACAAGGGTTCGATCACATCCGTGCAGGCCATTTACGTGCCCGCCGACGATTTGACCGATCCGGCTCCAGCGACATCCTTCGCGCATCTGGATGCGACGACGAACCTCAACCGTGCGATCTCTGAAAAGGGTATTTATCCGGCTGTGGATCCGCTCGACTCGACATCACGCATGCTCGATCCGCTGATCGTTGGTGAAGAACACTATCAGATTGCGCGTCAGGTTCAGTCGATCCTGCAGCGTTACAAGTCCCTGCAGGACATCATCGCCATTCTCGGCATGGACGAACTGTCGGAAGAAGACAAGATCACGGTCGCCCGCGCCCGCAAGATCGAACGCTTCCTGTCGCAGCCGTTCTTCGTTGCTGAAATCTTCACCGGTTCGCCGGGCAAGCTGGTTGATCTGGCTGACACCATCAAGGGCTTCAAGGGCCTTTGCAACGGTGACTACGATCACCTGCCGGAAGCAGCATTCTACATGGTCGGCTCGATTGACGAGGCGATCGAAAAGGCACAGCGTCTCGCAGCGGAAGCTGCCTGATCTGGAACATAATGGCGGGCTCCGGCCCGCCCTTTCTTGTCAAGGCCATCCCTTCTATCAGGTCAATGACCGCAGGAATTGAGTGAATATCATGGCAGAAGCCTTCCATTTCGAACTCGTATCGCCAGAACGTCTGCTGCTCTCGGAACAGGTCACCGAAGTTGTGGTTCCGGGCACGGAAGGTTACATGACCGTGATGGCCCATCACGCGCCACTGATGGCGACCGTCAAGCCGGGCGTTGTCACCGTGAAGACGCAGGATGGCAAGCCGGACAGCTATGTCGTGTTCGGCGGCTTCGTCGATGTGACGCCGGATGGCTGCACGCTCCTCGCGGAATCGGCGGTACACGTCACCGATATAAAGGCTGATGAACTTCAGAACCGTATCAAGGACGCCCGCGAAGACTTCGAAGACGCGACGACGCGGGAACAGAAGGCCAAGGCGGAAGATCTTCTTGGCCAGCTGACGACGCTGCAGGAAGCCATCAAGGCAGCCTGACCGGCTTATCCGGATTGATAGTTCAGAAAGCGGGCCTTTGGTCCGCTTTTTTGTTGTTTCAATTGCGCTTGAGCCGCAGATCAGCCCGCCAGATGCTTGAACGCAGCGACAACCTGTTCATAGACGGTGAGCTTGAACGGCACGATGAGGTCTGGCAGCTCGGTCATGGGTTTCCATGCCCACGCATCGAATTCAGCGGTGTGGCCGCCGGGAGGCGGGTTGATCGCAATCTCGCTTTCATCACCGGTAAATTCGTAGGCGAACCATTTCTGTGTCTGGCCGCGATATTTTCCCTTCAGGGCGATTCCGACAAGCGCGGGCGGCAGATCATAGTTGATCCAGTTCGGCGCCTCGGCAAGCAGCGAAACGGTTTTCATGCCCGTTTCCTCGTAGAGTTCGCGGCGGGCCGCAATTTCCGCATCCTCGCCTTTGTCGATGCCACCCTGGGGCATCTGCCACAGCTGGGTCGACCCGTCCATTTCATCATTGGGTATGACAATGCGGTGCCCCGCCCAGACGAGTTTATCGGCATTGAGCACCATAATGCCGACGCAGGGCCGGTAGGGGAGCGTCTCGGGGTCGACATGTTTCTTGCTCATGCGAATACTCCGCTGGATGATGGGATAGTGATGGGTGCCTAGCCCTTTTCAGGATCACGGACAAGGGCCGAAACCGGTACGATCTCGATGCCACGGGTCTTGGCTTCGTTGGTCCAGGCGGCCACGGCATCCACGGTTACGCTGAAGGCCGAACCGGTGCCGATCGCCGTGCCTTTGGCCCGGGCGATACGCTCCAGCTCATCCAGTTTCTTGAGGATGCTGCCCCGGTCCTGCGTGCCATCAATCAGCACATCGGCGGCAGCAAAGGGGGTTCCCTGCTGACTGGCGATGGTGTCGGCCTGGCTGCGCGCGGAGCTGCCGTCATCGAGATAGAGCAGCCCGCGTTTCGCGATATCCTGCATGACAGGCGTCATGGCCTTGGCATCGGCGGTAAAGCGGGCCCCCATGTAATTGATAATGCCGGTGTAATTGGTGATGCGGCCCATGGCCTTGTGCAGATTGTCCAAAGTCTCGGCGGCGGGCGCATCGACCGTCAAGGTGTTGCGGCCGGGATTGACCCGCGGGTAATCAAAAGGCTCAAGCGGCACCTGCATCAGCAGTTCATGGCCATTCTGGCGGGCCGTCTGCATCCACCGGATGAGGCTATTGCCTTCCGGGGCAAAAGCCAGCGTCACCTCCGCCGGGAGCGTTGCGATTGCCTGCTGTGTACCGGTCTGGGACATGCCGAGCCCGCCAATGACGAGGGCGATCCGCGCGCCGCGGGCGCCCGACCATGATCGCGCATAGACATCGAGCGGCCGCCGTCCGTCCGGCCCGATGACCGGCAGAGAGCCGAGCGCAGTCGTCTCCAGCAGATCCCGGTCGGGGATATGGGCGGTCAGCGGATTCTGGGTCGCTCTGGCGGGATCGCCGACAACGA
Source organism: Phyllobacterium sp. NPDC097923 (assembly GCF_044760925.1). Taxonomy (NCBI): domain Bacteria; kingdom Pseudomonadati; phylum Pseudomonadota; class Alphaproteobacteria; order Hyphomicrobiales; family Phyllobacteriaceae; genus Phyllobacterium; species Phyllobacterium sp. NPDC097923. The sequence continues at coordinate 391,068 of NZ_JBIWBL010000002.1, forward strand.
TGATTTTCGGGCCGCCGGGATTGGTGGTGACATTCCCTTGCGTGACGACGCCTGCCGGGGCCTTGTCGGATGCTGGTATCGTCTTGGCCGGCGCTGGCGGAGTTACCGCTGCCTGTTCGGGCTTTTCCATTTCCGGAGGCGGATTGCGAAATCCGTGATTGCTGGTGAACGAGATCAGCAGTGCGGCGCCTCCCACCCCCAGCACGGCAATGGCTGGCAAGAACCAGCGAGCGCCAGCCTTCGGTTTGTCCTTGGGCCGTTTGCTGTTTTGTCCCAGCGGCCTGTTGATGTCGGAATTCACGCGCTTTGGCCGATGAGGAGGATGATACGGAAGGAATGATCGGTGGGAAATGAAGTGGGGACCAGGTGTGTAAGAGCCAGCCTGATCCCCTTTGTCATATCAGTTCGGTACGCCCTTGGACGGGTCTGCCGGGAATGCGGCATTGGCCTGTTCGCCGCGCAGCAGCTTCAGGGCTTCGATCAGCTGCAGGTCATCCTTTGGATCCGGCGGGACATAGGCAATCGAGCCCGATCCTTCCGCATCCTCCTGAACGCCCTTGATATGGCCCTTCAGGCTGGATTCACTCATCGGCTCGGCCCGGCCCTTCAGATCGTCCGGCAGCGGCTGTTCGACCGCAATATCCGGCACGATACCCTTGCCCTGGATCGATTTGCCGGCCGGGGTGTAATACAGCGCCGTCGTCAGCCGCAGTGCGCCATTCTCGCCCAGCGGGATGATCGTCTGCACCGAGCCTTTGCCGAAGGACCGCGTGCCCAGCACCGTCGCCCGGCGATGATCCTGCAGCGCACCGGCAACAATCTCCGACGCACTGGCGGAACCGCCATTGATCATGACGATCATCGGCTTGCCGTTGATCAGATCGCCCGGACGGGCATCGAAGCGGGTGATGTCCTGCGGGTCGCGGCCACGGGTCGAGACGATCTCGCCCTTGTCGAGGAAGGCATCGGAGACGGCAACCGCCTGGTCCAGCAGGCCACCCGGATTGAGGCGAAGATCGAGCACGAAGCCCTTGAGCTTGTCGGCGGGAACCTTGCTCTGGATGTCCTTGATCGCCTTTTGCAGGTCTTCGTAGGTCTGTTCGGTGAAGGAAATCACCCTGACATAACCGACATCGTTTTCGACGCGGTACTTGACGGCCTTCACCTTGACCACGTCGCGCACGATGGTCAGCTTGATCGGCTTGTCGGCGCCCTGGCGGATCAGCGTCAGCTCGATGGGGGTGTTGACATCGCCGCGCATCTTGTCGACCGCGTCGTTCAGCGACAGGCCGCGGACATCGGTTCCGTCGATCTGCGAGATATAATCGCCGGCAAGAACACCCGCCTTGGAGGCAGGCGTGTCTTCGATGGGGGCAATGACTTTCACAAGCTCATTTTCCATCGTGACTTCAATGCCAAGGCCGCCAAACTCGCCCTTGGTCTGCACACGCATATCCTGGGCCTGGTCGGCGTTCATATAGGACGAATGCGGGTCGAGCGACGTCAGCATGCCATTGATGGCGCTTTCGATCAGCTTCTTGTCATCCGGCGGCGTGACATACTGGTTGCGCACCCGCTCAAAAATATCGCCGAAAATCGACAACTGCTTGTATGTGTCAGTGCCCGCAGCTTCTGCAACGGTTGTGGGCAGTGCACCCTGCACAACCACCATTGCCGTTGCACCCATCAGGGCTCCGGCCATGAGAAGCGTTAACCTACGTATCATTTGTGGTCCTTCCAGCGAGCCTATCCGCCCACCAGGGAGCGGGATTAACAGGTTTTGTATCTTTTCGGAACTCAATGTAAAGCATTGGCGCTCCATTTCCCAACGGAACGGTGCCGGTACTCGCAACAAGTTGCTCGTTCATCACACCAACCGGCTCTCCCGCCAAAACAAACTGATTCTGCGAAACATTGATTCTCTTCATTCCTGCCAACACGACATGATAGCCATTGCCGGCGTCCAGGATCAAGAGTTGGCCATAGGAACGAAAGGCGCCGGCATACAGTACCACGGCGTCCGTGGGGGCGGTAATTGTTGCGCCTGCCGGGGTTTCCAGCGTGTCGCCCTGCACGACACCGCCCAATCCATCCTCGTCGCCGAAATGCCGAACCAGTTTTCCGGCACCCGGCATGGGAAGGTGTCCCTTCAGCGAGGCAAAATTCACCTTGGCTGACAGCCGTTCCTGGTTGGAGGCGAAATTGTCGGCCCGCTCCTTGCTGGCTGCGAGCTTCTGTTCTTCCTGCTGGTTCGCCGCGCTGGCTGCCTTGCGCGCCTCTTCCATGTCCTTTTCCATCGAGGCGATCAATTCGCGCAGGGATGTCGCCCGCCGGGCCAGTTCTTCCGCCCGCTGCTGTTCGGCCTTGCGCGTTTCCTCGGATGTTGTCTGCAGTTTCTGCTTTTCGGCCAAAAGCAGATCGAGGCGCTTCTTTTCCTCCGCCTGGCCTGACAGGGAAGCGGTCAGACGGGTCTGCTCATCGGAAATCGACGTCCTGATCCGCGAGAGCTCCTTGAGATCGGCAATCAGCACTTCCGTCTGTTCGCGCATTTCCGGAACCACGGCGCCCAGCAGGACGGCGCTGCGGACCGACGCAAGGGCATCGTCAGGGCGAACGAGGATGGCGGGGGGCGGATTGAGCCCCATGCGCTGCAAGGCGGCAAGGACCTCAGCGAGCGCCGCGCGCCGGCCCTTGAGAGAGAGCTTTATTCCGTCTTCCCGTTCATGCAGATCGGTCAGCTTGTCGCCGATAGCGGCTATATCTTCAGTCAGTTTTTTCTCGGTCTTGGCCGACTGGATCAACGCGGCCGTCAGGGTGGTCTGATCCTTCTTCAGATCGGCAATTTCCTTGTCGAGGGAAGCCACGCGATCAGCAGACAAACTGATCTGGCCGGTGAGTTCGTCCAGTTGTTTGACGGTTTCAGCGCGCTTTGCGTCGACCTGTTCCTGCGCGTGCACCGGCGAAACGCAGGCAAACAGCAGGACAAGGAGGCCAGCACCCATGCGGGAACTCTTCCTTGAACCAATGATTGCATCTGTAACCCGAAAATGCATATGCGGACCGAAATGAATTAAGATTAGAGCCCGACAATAGGAAGACTTCGATTAATGAACTATTAACCATAGAGCATCCACACGGGATATTAGCGTGATGCTAGCATTTTAGTGCTGATCGGGATGGCGGAATTACGACGTCAGCTTCACTCTTGCGTGAAACCGCGGCGGGATCAGCCGGTATAAGGGGACGCGGTTTCCGTTCGTCGCGAACATTTGTTTTGCTTTCTCCTTTTGAGTGCTATGGGAACGGGCAAAGAACGTATCGAACATCCTGACGCATTGCGCCGATGCAATGATCTTTCGAAGCCGACCGGCATGACCGGATTTTGATCGTAGTGCGGAAGGTTCACCTTGGTTTCTGGATTTTTCAAATGACCGATCTGTCAGTCGTAATTCCTGCCTATAATGAATCCGGAAACATCGGCGCCCTTGTCACCGAGATCAATCAGGCTCTTTCAGGTGTGGTCAGCTATGAGATATTGATCATCGATGACGGCTCGAATGACGGCTCGGCGGAGGAAGCGTTGAATGCGGGTCGCCACGTTCGCGTGCTGCGCCATAAAAACCGCACGGGCAAATCCAGGGCTCTTGTCAGCGGTTTTCAGGCCGCAAGGGGGCAATGGATCGCGACGCTGGACGGTGACGGGCAGAACAATCCGCTGGATCTGGCGCGCCTCTGGCCGCGCATTGCGCAATCGCAGCCTGCGCTGTTTGCCGGGGTCAGAAAACGCCGCAATGACGGGGTCGTGAAGTTGCTGACATCGAAATCCGCCAATTTCATCCGCAAGCGCCTTCTCAGGGACAACTGCAGGGATGCAGGGTGCGGATTCAAGGTCCTGCCGGCGTCCGTGGCAAGAGGGCTACCCTACTTCGACAACATGCACCGTTTTCTCCCGGCCCTCTCGATCCGGGCCGGGCTGACTGTCGTCGAAGTCGACGTGGAAGACCGTCCCCGGCTGGCCGGTGTCTCCAAATACGGGTTCTTCGATCGCGCTGCGGTTGCGTTTCTCGACACTGTGGGTGTCTTCTGGCTTATCCGCCGATACTCTGATCCGGCAGGGGTAAGTGAGATGAATAACGCTGAAAGCTGAACGTCCTGATCTGGCCGTTGAAGTTTCTCAATGGGCTGTCAACGCGGGTCATGGGTCCGGCCGCGGCCGCATCGGCGGGCAGGAGTTCGAGCGTTTCTTTATCCGGTGCATCGCCGCCCTCCCAGACAAGGACGATATCGTCGGCCTTGCAGCTTGCCGGCGGCCAATGGAGCTGCACGGCGATGTTGGCGGCGTCATCCTGCCGCTTGGCTGCTATCCGCGCCGGAGTTGAGTTTTGCACGTGAATGGCATTGGCAACCGCATCGAATGGTATCGACAGGCGATCGTCACCGAACAGCAGCACAATGGCGAAGGCAATAGGCGCCAATGCGTAGAAACCGCCGGATATGATCAGCAGGTTTCGCGCGCCATGCTTTTGCGGAAAGGACAGCGCCAGCAAAATGGCTGTGGGTGCCAGAATGGGTGCCATATAGCGCTCCGCGACGGAATGGTAGTCGGCAAAAAAGACGATCAAAGCAAAGGCCGTCAAACCGAGCACGACGGTACGGAACAGGACTTTCCTGACATCAGTGTCTCCGTCCGGAGCGGGTTTTGGATCGTCCCGCCAGCGGCCAATCAAAAAGATCACAAGCGCCGGGCCTGACCAGAGGAAGGTCGAGATGAAGAGACTGAGAAGCCCGTCCACCCCAAACCCAGGAAGATCAAAAGGCTGGAGCATCGGGATCAGGTGGTTGAGCTTGACCATTCGACCGGCCGTCGCAGCCAGGGGTGCATTCAAGGAGGCCAAGGCCACAGGGCCCATGGCAAGCAGGAAAATGCCAAGGGATATCAATGCGGGTCTGCAGAAAATCTGACGGCGAATGGTCCTGTTGAGCGCGCAGGCGATCAGAAAGCTGAACAGGAACATGAAGAAGTTGTATTTTGCCAGCCCGCCAATGGCGGCCCATAGACCAAGCCAGACATAGGCGCTGTATCCACGCCCCGACCGGATCAGAGCCAGAGCATGGATCGTGCCGATGGACGCAACGATCACCAGAAGCGTATGCGCCGTTGTCTGGATCGACATCCAGACAATCTGCGGCAGGAGGGCGGATGCCGCCAGGGCCAATACTCCGGCACGGTCGCCGCCCAATCGGCGTGCGGTATCGAATGAAAGCCAGTGATAGAGGCCAAGCAGGCAAAGACGGACCAGAACCGTCGCAACAACCCAGTTCCAACCGGTGAGCTCAAGCGCCACCCGCACAAGCCAATTGTAAAGCGGCGGGTGCGAATTGCCGTAAATCCAGGAAAAATCCACGGAACCGACGAACTGTGCTTCATCGATGTCGAGGAATGACGACAGTGCCAGCCTGAGTGCGATCAGGGCCGCTGTGTAGCATAGTATTACAAGGGGGATTCGCCGGGCGAGGTAGGTCCAGTTGATCATCGGGCCGTCCAGTTTCAACGCTGCATAGACTCAAGATTGGATGCAGCCTGACGTCATTTCACATGTGTCGTATCCCACTACAACCAAGTTTCCATTGCCGCAATGCTACAAATTTCCAATGGAGAACCGTGCCAATGAATAAGGCCGCCGGCTTGATGCCGACGGCCTTTCACGCATTCAAATTGTTGTGACTACGCCCTGCGGAGCAGGCCTGCGATCAACGAGACGAGCAGCAACGCCAGGAACACAAAGAAAACAATCTTGGCTATCCCGACCGAAGCCCCGGCTATTCCGCCAAAGCCAAGTGCACCGGCCACGAGGGCAATAATAAGAAACACAACCGCATAATATAACATTATCAACTCCCTATCCTGTTGCATGCACAACGATCTAAGGGGTGCCTTTGTTCCATGCGGCAGCAGGTGCGGATGCTTTGCCGGCTCCTATGCCTTTGCCTTGCTGCTTTCCTTGAAGAACAACGCCTGTGTAATCAGGGCTTTGACCATGTCAGGGTTGAAGGGCTTGGTGACAAGGAAGGTCGGTTCCGGCCTTTCGCCGGTCAGGAGCCGCTCAGGAAACGCTGTGATGAAGATCACGGGAACCGCGTCCTGGCTCAGGATGTTGTTGACCGCATCGATGCCTGAACTGCCGTCGGCGAGCTGAATGTCGGCAAGAATCATGCTCGGATGTGTTTCCGCATAGAGTTTCACGGCCTCGTCGCGGGTACGGGCGATACCGACAACCCGATGACCCAGACTTTCCACCATATGTTCGATGTCCATGGCGATCAGCGGTTCGTCCTCGATGATCATGATATCGGTGGCGATCTGCCTGGAGATGCCGACGGAAGCCTCGTCGAGGAGAGCATAAAGCTCCTGCTCATCTATATCGAGAATATCGAGGGTTTCAGCCTGGCTGAAGCCTTCAAGGCTGATGAGAAGGAAAGCCTGACGCGCGCGCGGGGCGATGGCCGTCAGGTTAGCTGCCGCGTGCTTTTCCCAGCCGAATTCCGATTGCAACTCGAGCGGGCGGACATTGACGGAATTGAAGTGCTTGATCAGCAGCTTGTAGAGGCTGACCCGGTCGGAGGTAGCTTCAGGAAAAAGGGAGACATCGCTGATGAGGATTTCGAGCGTCGCCGCTACATAAGCATCGCCTGACGATTGCGACCCGGTAATGGCGCGGGCGAAGCGGCGAAGATAGGGCAGATGTGGAGCGATCCGAGTGGACAATGACATTATGGTGATTTCCCGTTCCCGTTTGGGCATTGAAGACTAGTACGAACCAAAACACATTGGCGAAAAAAAAGTTCCCTGGCATGGAACTTTTCCTTCTCCAGGGGATTATCGACATTAATGTGCCTGCCAAAAGCTTTTGCGACGAACGACCAGCAAAGATAGTAGAATGAACGCCAACAAAAGTATCTCAGACGGCTCCGAAAAGGGTCGTGTCCGCCGCCGCGACGTCAGAAACGCGGAATCAGAAATCGGTTTGAAGCTGCGTGCGCTTTATGCCTCCGTACAGGAGGAGGAAATACCGGCGCGTTTCCTCGACCTTCTGGAAAAGCTCGACGAAGCTGAACGCAACCATGCTCAGTCGTCAAAATAGCAGGCGGTCGAATGGTACATGAATCCCCTGATTTCAAGAGAAATCTGATTGCGTCCCTGCCGAAGCTGCGCGCATTCGCAGTATCGCTGATCGGCAATCCCGACCGCGCGGATGATCTCGTCCAGGACACGATCATGAAAGCGTGGGCCAAGCAGGATTCGTTCGAGCCCGGCACCAACATAAAGGCCTGGCTGTTTACGATCCTGCGCAATGAATTTTATAGCCAGATGCGCAAGCGCGGGCGCGAAGTGCAGGACTCGGATGGCATTTTCACCGAACAGCTTTCGGTGCATCCCTCCCAATACGGCGCGCTTGATCTGCAGGATTTCCGCAAGGCTTTGGAAAAGCTGCCCGACGATCAACGCGAGGCAATCATTCTTGTCGGAGCGTCCGGCTTTTCCTATGAAGAGGCGGCGGATATCTGTGCATGCGCCGTTGGGACAATCAAGAGCCGCGTCAGCCGTGCAAGAACACGCTTGCAGGAACTTCTCGATGTCCAGGGAGAGGTTGACTACGGCCCAGACTCCATTTCCACGCAGGTAACATCAAACAAGTTCGCCTGACGCGCCGTCTTCTTTTGCCGGCAGTGCTCTTAGAGCCATTCGGGCAAAAGCGGTGGTGACGGCTTGCAGGATCTGGGTCTTGCCATAGGGCTTCAAAACCACGGGAACATCGGCAAAACCGGCAATGCCGCTCCTTTGCTGATCATAGGCGGTGGCAAAGACAACGGGAACGCCCCGTTGCAGCATGAGGCTTGCGGCGTCCAGAGAGGAGGTGCCCCGCGCCTTGACTTCGAGAATGGCGATGTCGCATGGCGGCTGGCTCTCAATCCAGAATAGAAGCTCTGCAACGGTCGAGACGACATGAACGGATTTCGCGCCACATTCCTCCGCAATGCGCTCCAACTCGAGTGCGATCAGATATTCGTCCTCCAGAACCAGAAGTCGCTTGCCGGTCAATTCCATATCAACTGCTCCTAAAAGCAGTGCTTATGCGCTGAACGGAATAGGGTGTCATTTAACTATGACATGTCGAACGCGAAGAATTATCGGTCATTTCAATGGCAGCATGTTAGCGTGCTCAACAACTCTCGATTGAGAAATCAAATGAAAACAGCAACAGCTTCAGCAGTACGGCAATTCCCCTGCGAAAAATGCCCCTTGCAGGATTTCCCGCATTTCCAACCGCACGACAAGGACGAACTGGAGTTCCTGTCGGGCTTCAAGACGGGCGAGCTTGTTGCCGACGCCGGGACGACATTTCTGGTTGAAGGTGCCAACAGCGCGCACCTTTTCACGGTTCTGTCCGGTTGGGCGTTTCGCTACAAAACCCTGGAAGACGGCCGTCGGCAAATCCTCAACTACGTGCTGCCCGGCGATCTCATCGGGCTGCAGGGATCCCTGATGAAGGAGATGCAGCACTCCATCGAAGCCATGTCGCCGGTGATTTTGTGTGTTTTCCAGCGTGACAAACTCCCCAACCTTTTTCGCACCTTTCCAAGCCTTGCCTACGATATTACCTGGCTGGCGTCCCGCGAAGAGCAGATGCTGGATGAAATCCTGCTCAGTGTCGGGCGTCGCACCGCATTGGAGCGCGCGGCCTATCTGTTTGCCTTCATTTTTCAGCGTGCCAAGTCGGTCGGCATGGTCAAGAACAACAAGTTGTTTGTGCCGCTGAAACAACAGCACGTTGCCGATACGCTCGGATTGTCCATCGTGCATACGAACAAGACGCTCAAGAAACTAGCGGCGCGCGGTGCATTGCGCTGGGTTGACCGGGGCTGTGAAGTCCTCAATGAAACGACCCTTCTGGATATATCGGGATGGCAAGGTTTGCCGAAGCTGCCAAGACCCTTTATCTAGTTCGTGTATATGGCGGGCCGAGCATACGAGGCCTGTTTTGGCAGGAGCAGTGCAGTTGGTGCAGTGGCGCAGAGTTTTGGCAGGCTTTTCGGAGAGACCCCGGCGCGGGTTGGCCATCATCATCTCGCTTGCCCTGATCATCACCGCTGCGACGTCGACCGTCATCCTGACCCGCGGCTTCAACAACCAGATGGACGACGTCATTGCCACCTACCGGGTCCGGGAGCAGGCGGATGGCGCACTCGCCCTCTTGAACGAAGCGCATACCAGTCAACGCGGTTATCTCCTGACCCAAAACCCCGCCTTCCTCGATCTCTATCGTGCGGCCGCGTCCCACCTTGCCGAATCGCTGAATACGCTGAACGAGATGACAAGAGGCAATCCCCGGCAACAGGCCATTGTCAGCCAAATTCAGGATCTGGCGAAGCAGAAGCAGCAAAAGGTCGAAGCGGCCATATCGATGTCTCTTGCGGGGAACAACAGCGAAGCTCTGGCTTCACTCGGCTCCGATTTCGGCATCGGCCAGATGGATGAAGTCAGGAAAACCATCAACAGTTTCCTGGGTGAAGAAGATCGTCGGCTGATTGCCCGCAACATAGCCATGGACAAGTTGCGCTTCTGGCTGACCATTGCCTCGATCCTGGCCCTCGCAGGTGCACTGATACTCGCCTATATCCTTGCCAGCCGCACCAAGCGCTATGTGCGCAAGCTGACCGAAGGTCAATCGACGCTGCTTTCTGAAAAATCGCAACTGGAAGAAATGGTTCAACTGCGCACCGCCGAGCTCGAAAAGGCCATGCTGATTGCCAAGCGGGAGCGCGCGCGCGTGGAAACGCTCCTGCAGGATTCCGATCATCGCATCGGCAATTCGCTGGCGACCGTGTCATCGCTTCTTGGCATCCAGATGCACGGCGTTTCGTCAGACGAAATCCGCGTGGCCCTCGGCGCGGCGCGTGATCGAATCCAGACGATTTCTTCGGCACACCGCCGGCTCCGGCTGGGAAAGGATCACGAAACCGTTCGGGCCGATGAGTATTTGCCGGAGATTATGGCCGACATCAGGGAAGCGCATTTTCACGACCGGGATATCCGGATCGAAGCCCATTTCGAACCGATTGATCTGAGCTCCCGGGATGCCACAACCCTCGGTATCATTATCGGTGAGCTGACGATGAACGCGATCAAACACGCATTTCCGCATAATCGCGCGGGGTTGATCGAAATCAGCCTGCAGCGTGATGCCCACGGCATTATAGCCCTCACCATTGCTGATGATGGCATCGGCATCCAGAAAAAACTCCACAAGCGGGCGACAGGTTTGGGCTCCGTGATCGTCGCACAGCTCTGCCAGCAATTTGGCGGTGCGGTGACCTATGGCGCCAAAGATGGTGGCGGCACGATCGTGACGGTCACGTTCCCCTCCCTTCGCAGTGCAGCTGCGCCGGAAAACGCGAAGGCGGAAGACGAATGAGTGGCAGTCAGAGGGTTGCCGCCCCGGTTTCCGGCATGTCGGCTTTCAGCTGTTCCAGCGCAAGTTCGATGTCGCGCAAGGTCCGGGTAGCGCCGTCCTCATTGTCCATTCCACCTTCCGTCGCTGCCCGCTGCAATCCTCTGGCTTCGCTGAGCAGTTCCCGCAGCTTTTCGATTTTCACGATCCTGTCCAGACTATTGTCCGATAGAATGTCCTTCGCTTCGCGCATAGATTTCTCCTTTGCATTCCTCACGCAACAGAAACGACGGGCGCTATTAAATGTTCCGGGCGGGGAACAAAGGGGTATGCGTTGCGTTGATAATCGAAGCTGTTTCAATGTTAAGAGTAAGGACGGCTCGATGAGGGGCGTCATGTGACTATGAAGTCAGACCAAATTTCAGAAAACATGTCAGGATTTCTGTCAGAGCCCGCTCGTCTGGACGCTGTTTCCATGCTGAGCGGCCTTGAATTTCAGCCTGAAAGCGAGCTTCACGGACTAGCCTCTCTGGCCTTGTCATTCTCGAATGCCGATGTTGCGCTGATCGTGGCGGTCGGTGAGACGCAAACCCGGATACTGGCGCAGGCCGGAAACGCGCCGGCGGGACGCACCGATTTCTGGGTGTTCGGCGCAAATGCGCTGGTCCTGCCAGAGGGAGAATCGCTGGTCGTTCCCGATGTGACGGCAGACAAGCGATTTTCCGGGGGTGTGGCGGGCTCAGCCGGCAATGATGTGCGGTTTGTTGCAGCAACGCCCGTCGAGGTTGGTGGCGCGCGGGTAGCTGCGCTTATCATCGCCTCGGCGCAGCCCGGACAAACGGCAACCACGCTGCTGCAATCCCAGTTGAAACAGGTGGCCAGGCTTGCCGGTTCCTTTCTCAAAATGAAGTGCGATGCACAAAGCAATGTCCGGTCCATCGAAACCCTGAACAGGGATGAACTGCGCCATGATATGGCACTGGAGGTTGGAAATGTCGGCAGCTGGGTTTGGGACCTGAAGACCGGAAAATTCACCGGCAACAAGATGGCGTATTCCATGCTCGGCCTTAGCGGCGACAAGCCGATAAGCGGCGAAGATGTTTTCCGCGCCATGCATCCGGATGATTTTCCATTGATGAAATCGGCGTTCACCCGCGCAATGGCACATAACCAGGATTACATCGGCGAATTTCGCGCCGCATCCTCCGGCCAGTGGCTGCTCGGACGCGGCCGTGTCTTTGAACGGGATGCCGCCGGCAGGCCGCTTGTAGCCGTTGGCGTTAATATCGATATCACCAGCACGCGAAATGCCGCCGAGAAAACCCGGCTGCTGTTGCGGGAATTGAATCACCGGGTCAAGAATACGCTGGCCATGCTGCAATCGCTGGCGCGGCAGACATTGAACCGGACCTCGGATCCGGCGGAATTCATGGAGGCTTTCTCCGGTCGGCTGCGGGCGATCTCCGAGGCACACACGCTTTTGTCGGATCGTGAATGGAGCGGCATCAGTCTCGTTGACCTCATCACCAAGCAGGTCGAACCCTATGCGATTTATGATCCGGCCCAGGTCGTGCTGGAAGGCGAGGACATGATTCTCCCGCCCGATCATGCCTTGGGACTTGGCATCGCGTTGCACGAACTTGCCACCAATGCGGCCAAGCATGGTGCTCTGTCCTCCGCACGGGGGAGGGTGCGTGTGTCATGGCAGACGGAAACCGGGCTCGATGAATCCAGGGTTGTGATTCACTGGGTCGAATCCGATGGGCCCCGTGTCATACCTCCTGCCGCCCGAGGACTTGGCGAGCGGCTGATTGAACGCAGCCTGGACAAAGTTCTGTCGAGCAGCGTCCGGTTGAGTTACCCCGAAACCGGCATGGAAGTTCTGATTTCGATGCCGATAAAGGAAGGATCAGCCGCTGTCGTTGGATGCTTCTTGGTGAGAAGCGAAAGTCCGGCAAAGGCGATGACCGGTACGGCGAGCATCAGCAGTCCCCGCGATTTCAAGATGGTTGGCGCGGCGGCAAGTGCAGCGACGGTCAGCAGGGTTGAGGTATCGACCTTTGACCGCTCGCGCTGCCGCTTGCGTGCAACCGTTTCAGCAACTTTCATGATGATGTAGGCCAGAAGCGCAAGGACGATCGCGCCGCCGGCCAGGATTAGGGCGGCGTACAAATCGCCGAAATGCCGAGAAAGCGCGATATAGCCCGCGACGAGCAGGAAGACGCCGGCAATCGCCAGCAGAATGCCGATCAGCGCGAGGAAGACCGCACGGCGCTTTGCCCGGCTCACAGCGGAACCGAGCTCTCCAGAAACCGCACTGGACAGAAGGGGGGCCAGCAGTTTCAGCATGTCAGCGGCGGGCGATCAGAGCCAGAAGAAATCCCACGCCCGCAGCGACGGCAACGGTTGTCAGGGGGTTCTCGCGCACAGTCTCTGTCAATTGATCCTCGAGCGCCTTGGCCTGAGACCGTATTTCATCCAGTGCGTCTTCGCCGCGTGCCCTGGCGTTCTCGAAGGTCGAGGATGCATTACTGCTCGCCTCTTTTGCGGAGGTCTTGCCAATTTTGGCGAGTGTTGCCGCAATGTTCGCGATGTCCTCTTTCAACGCGGCAACCTGAGCTTGCAGATCCGGGTTGGACTCCGTTGCATCGTCCACGGCTTTGCGAACTTTCGAAGAAACTGACGCCATTAAAGGAACTCCTTGAGAAATATAAGTTTCATGGGGATTGAAACGCCCCGCTTGCGGTTTGGTTCCATGCGGAAGCGGAGACCGCTGCTCATGCAGCGGTCTCCCTGCATTGGGCTGCAAACACTGTTATTCGGCGCTGCCGCGCAGCAGGATTTTCTCGCTGTCGGCCTTGTAGGCTTCCTCGCTATAGGCGGGATGGGCCTGTAGCTGCTGCTTCGTGAAGGGCGTGTAGACGGCGATCTTGCCGTCCTTGTCCGACAGTAGGTCGAGATTCTCGATGGAAATGGCGATGGGTTTCTTGCCCAGGCCAAGGAAACCGCCGACGTCCACGACGAAGGCTTCGACCTGACCGTCGGGGGTCATCAACGCGTCGCCCACGGAACCAAGCGTCTCATCATCCGAGCCATAGACGGTCGTGCCGATCAATTTTTCCGCGCTGACGGCGGTTGCCGGTACAGCTTTCAACCCGTCACGCGTCGCCATTGTGGCTTGCGGGGCCGGCTTGGCAGGCGCAAGAGACGGCTTCAGAACATCGGCCGCGGGGTGCCCGTCGAGCAAAGCCGCCTTGTCAAAGGCAGGCGCCTTTTCCAGCTCCTCCTTGCTGGTGGCGATGACGAGCCAACGCGTACCGTCCGCCCGGTCAGCCCAGGCCAGACCATCCAGTCCAACGGCCACATCCTTCTCGCCGATGCCGATAAATCCGCCAACGCCGATGATTGCCGCCTCAGCCGTGCCATTGGCGTCAAGCACCAGATCTTTGACCGCGCCGATCGAGACGGAATCATCCTTGGCGCCGTTATAGACTTTCTGCCCGATCAAGCCGGAAGCCAGGATTTGCCCGGCTGCAGATTCGACATAGCGCCCGGCATTTTGCGCAGGCTTGCTTTTGTCGTGGAAAATGCCGTGCGTTGCCGCTGAACCCGGTTCCTGGGCCTGGGCGAAACCGGATGTTGCCAGGACTGTGATCAAGGCAGTGGTCATCAAGAGACGTTTGGTCATGCGAATATGATTCCTGTATAATATCGTGATGTGAAGAAGCGCCGGGACAATGGCCGGCATGAAGGCAGCGCCGCGCAACGTTCCTACGAGAGATAGCCGAGGAACCAGAGAATAAGGATGATCGGTATTGGCAGGCCGATGAGCCAAAGTAAAACTCCACGCAGCATAGTGTGTCGATCCTTTCGTCAGGTCTGATCCGGGCAATCAGAGTTCAAACAGTTCCGTTAGATGCGGCCCAAAAGCAGCAGGATGAGCAGAATCACCAGGACAATCCCAAGCAAACCGGAAGGGCCGTAACCCCATGCCCGCGCGTGGGGCCAGCTTGGAAACACGCCGATCAGCGCCAGTATCAGAATGATGATCAGGATCGTTGTCACCGGCATTCTCTGCTTCTCTCCTTTGAGCGGCCCGATGCATTGAAAACTTCCGATATCGATTTTTGTTCCGGCCGCTGCAGCGTTTCGATGCTGCTCCATGCAGTGCGAAAGAACGGGTTGGTGTCGTTTTCGTAGGTCTTGGCGGGGGCCATGCAACCAAATTCAGCCGGCTTCGTTTCAGAGTGTTATCGAACGGAGAGGGATTTTCATGAATTCGGAGAAGCGGGCTGGCTATGCCGTCTGAGAATGTAAGGGAGGCGTCCCCGCGCGCCGTTGAGCGCGTCAGTCAAAGGTCAATTTATGCGCCTGCTCCTCCCGATGCCGACGGGCGAATGCAGTTCCCGCCCATCATTGTGGCCATTGCGGTGGTCGCTGCGCTGTATTTTGCCCGGGATATTTTTGTTCCGCTGGCGCTGGCGCTGCTCTTGACCTTTGCCTTGTCGCCGCTGGTCACTCAGCTTCACCGCTTCGGTGTGCCGAAGATTCTTTCGGTTATCGCCGTGGTGCTGACCGCGTTTATCGCCATATTCCTGTTTGCCACGATTGTGGTCGGGCAGCTCACGGTTCTGGCGCAAAATCTGCCAAGCTACCAGTACAACATTGAGGCAAAGATCAGGACCATCAAGGACGCGCAGTCCGGTAACGGTGTTTTTGACCGCGGTGCGCGCATGTTCAAACGGCTCAATGAAGAAATTGGCCGCTCCGATGAAGTGGAGCGGTTTCCCGCGCAAAACGGCGCAGGCACACAGGCACAACAACCTCCTGAGAATGTGACGCCGAACAATCAGGCAGAAAACAAGTCTCCCCTCGCAAAAGGTGATCCGGATAAACCCGTTCCGGTCGAAATCCGTTATCCGGCCCCGGATCCCCTGCAATTGCTGCAAACCGTCGCCGTGCCCTTGATTCAGCCGCTGGCAACGGTCGGCATTGTCGTGGTCTTTGTCATCTTCATGCTGCTGCGGCGGGAAGATTTGCGTGACCGCTTCATCCGGCTTGTGGGAGCCAGCGACATTCACCGCACGACCACGGCATTGCATGATGCGGGCAAGCGGGTCGGGCAATATCTCCTGATGCAGCTTGTGATCAATATCTGCTTTGGTGTCCCGATCGGCATCGGCCTCTGGCTGATTGGTATCCCCAATCCGATGCTGTGGGGCCTTCTCGCCATCGCCCTGCGTTTCGTGCCCTATATCGGACCATTCATTGCCGCATCTTTCCCGCTCATGCTTGCGTTGGCGGTCGATCCCGGCTGGATGCTCCTGTTGTGGACCGCCGCCTTGTTCATCGTTCTCGAGTTGATCAGCAACAATGTCATGGAGCCGGTGCTCTATGGTTCGAGGACCGGGCTCTCGCCGGTTGCCATCCTGCTTGCGGCGATTGTCTGGACATGGATATGGGGCCCGATCGGGCTCCTGCTTTCCACCCCGCTGACGGTCTGTCTCGTGGTGCTCGGGCGTCACGTGCCGCGCTTCGAGTTCCTGGATGTGCTGCTTGGCAACGAACCCGTATTGTCGCCGCCGCAACAGCTTTATCAGCGGTTGTTGTCCGGCGATCCCGACGAGGCGACGGAAAAAGCGGAAGACTATCTGCAGTCATCGGCGATTGCGGATTACTACGCATCCGTTGCTGTCCCTGCGCTGTTTCTCGCCGAGCATGACCGGGGACGGGGCGTGCTGGATGCTGCGCGCCGCAGTCGCGTGGCACAAAGCATGATACGCCTTGTGGAAAATCTCTCGGAACATCAGGACGTGCAAGGCGAGGACGATGAAGATCATGTCGAACCGGCCAAGAGCGGGCGCAGCAAGAGCGAAGAGCCAAGGACGATCATTTCAGCGGGTGGGCGAGGCGATCTCGACGACGCGGCAGCGGTGATCATTGGCGATATCCTGGAGCGGGGTGACTTCGAGGTTCGCGACATCACGCATGACGAGCTTGAAGCCGTGAATATCGGCAAGCTCGACCTTGCCGATGCGAGTGCGATCTATATCAGCTATCTCAACATGTCTTCGGTGGCCCATGCCCGTTATCTCGTCCGTCGTATTCGCAGGCGGAATGGGCGTATCAAAATCATTGTCGGCTTCTGGGCCGAGGATGCAGGCACTGTTGACGGTGACAAGATCGTTGGATCAAGCCGAAATTGCTATTTTGCCTCGAACATCGAAGCGGCAATCAAACAGGTTGCCGGGTGATATCCGGGATATTCGGGAAAGCCTTCCCGCGGATGGGAACCAAGATGACTCTGTGACGTTTCGCAGAAGCTGGTTACACGTTGACCGGCACGTTCAGAACCCGGTGCCTGTTCCCCCGTGGGCACCGGGTTTTTGCTTTGATCCGAAAAAATTATCCTTTAAATTCAATATTTTAAGTATTTTTGATTTCGCGGGAACCGGAAGCGCCACCGCCCGTTTACCTCTGGTGAGTGAACATTCAAGGAGTGTACCGATGGGTAGCACAGGTGACAAGATTTCCGGACTTGCCAACAAAGCCGCTGGCAACATCAAACAGGCAGCGGGCAAGGTAACAGGCTCCAAGAAGCTGCAGGCCGAAGGCAAGGCTCAGGAACTGAAGGGCGATGCCCAAGAGATGAAGGGCAAGGCCAAGGATGCCGTGAAGAAGGTCGTTGACCGCGCTTGACTGTTCCTATGGCTGAAGTTTGAACCGGCTCGCAATCGAGCCGGTTGCTTTTTGCGCAATAGTCTGTCGTGCTGAGCTGCGATTTTCAAAAAGCGATATTCTTACAGGTTGATGGGGATGTGTTCATGAGACTGAATGTCGGGTGTGAATTGCGTTTTGACTTTGTTCAGGAAACACCCTTGATTGCCATCTTGAACGTGCACCATTCGCGCGTCGAGGACATTGAAGGCATCGAGACATTCCAGTCGACATTCGGTTCGAGCGTCGACGGTTATCACGACCAGTTCGGCAACTGGTGCAACCGCATCCTGGCTGCGCCCGGCCCGTTCATCTGTTCGACCAATGCGATTGTCCGCGATAGCGGTATGCCGGATCCTGTTGTGCTGGAGGCTGTCCAGCACCGCGTGCAGGACTTGCCTGCGGAGACACTGGTCTATCTCCTGGGCAGCCGCTATTGCGAGACGGATGTCTTGAGCGAAGAAGCATGGCGGCTGTTCGGCAATACGCCAGAGGGTTGGCAACGGGTGCAAGCCGTTTGCGACTATGTCCATAATCACATCACATTCGGCTATGCGTTTTCCAATCCGACACGGACCGCCGCATCGGGCTATGCGGAAGGCCGAGGCGTTTGCCGGGATTTTACCCATCTGGCCGTGGCTTTTTGCCGGTGTCTCAATATTCCGACGCGCTACAGCACGGGCTATATCACTGATATCGGCGTGCCGCCGCCCCATTCGGCGATGGATTTCTGCGCCTGGATGGAAGTCTATCTGGGTGGACAGTGGCATGCGTTCGATCCGCGCAACAACAAGCCCCGTATCGGGCGGATCAAGGTGGCGCACGGAAGAGATGCGGCGGATGTTCCATTGACCAATATTTTTGGTCCCAATGTGCTGACAAAATTCACGGTTTGGGCTGAAGAGGCGGTGTGATATCCTGCTTTTTTCGCAACCTTCTCCGCTGCCAGCAGTTTTGACTGGTGATATACAGGAGGAAAGCATGAGCCAACGTGCGATCGATTTCGTCAATAGCTGGATAGAAGCCAATGTTCATGCCACGCGTCCGGCGGATATGGCGCATCATGATCCAAGGCCCAAACAACTGGTCGCAAAATGCACCGCCGCCGCGGAGGCTATCGGCATCTCGAAGGAAGAGATTCTGGATGGCTTGGGGGATCTGGAAATTTGCATGATCGCCGCCATTGACCGGGCTGCATTTGCCAAGGATATCAAGCGGGCCTAGGCTGCGACTCAATGAAAATCCCGGGATTTTGGCAGAATCCGGACCTTGCGCGGATGACGGGCTCTCGGTTGATCGGGAACCGGATGAACCACTTCATCGGCATGCGATACCGGCAAGGGCGGCAGTTGTTCCGAAAGCCGATACAGATCCGCCGTCCGGTCAATCAGTTTCCGGGCAACGATATGCGTGACATTATCGCTGCTCTGGACCGTTCCCTCGATCAGGATGAGGCGGGAACTCATCACTTCCTTGCGATAGGTGGCCATTGTCTTCGCCCAGACAATGATGTTGGCAATGCCGGTTTCATCCTCGATCGTCATGAAGACAACACCTTTGGCGCTGCCCGGTCTTTGGCGGACGGTGACCACGCCGGCAAGCTTGACGCGCCTGTTGCTGGCCAGAGACGTGGCCTGTCTGCAGGTCACGACACCTTCACTGCCAAGCATGTCCCGCAGAAACTGCATGGGGTGTCCCTTGAGGGATAGCCGGAAGGATTCATAGTCGGCAATGACATGCTCAGCCATCTGCATAGGCGGCAACCGTGTCTGCGCTTCCACGGCAAGTTCGTTGGTTTCAGCAATCTGGAAGAGTGGCAGGGTTATATTGTCGGGAAATCTGCGCACGGCCCAGAGTGCTTCACGCCGGTCGATGGCCAGTGAGCGGAACGCATCCGCATCGGCGAGCAGGACAAAGGCGCGGCGCTCCAGTCGCGTCAGACGGCGAACCTCTTCAATGTCCGCATAGGGTTTTTTCCGCTTTGCGCAAATTTCGTCGGCCCAGGCTTTCGAGAAGCCGTCGACCTGCCGAAAGCCCATGCGCATGGCAGGATTTCCACGGCTTTTCTTTTCCAGCGTGTTGTCCCATTCGCTGAAATTGACATCGACAGGACGCACTTCGACATCGTGTTCCCGTGCGTCGCGGATGATCTGGGCCGGGGCATAGAAACCCATGGGCTGCGAATTCAGGAGAGCGGCGGCAAACACTTCCGGATGGTGGTATTTGATCCAGGAAGAAATGTAGACGAGAATGGCAAAACTTGCCGCATGGCTTTCCGGGAAACCATATTCACCGAAACCCTTGATCTGGTTGAAGCAGTTTTCGGCAAAGCTGCGCTCATAGCCGCGGCGTACCATGCCCTCAACCATCTGCTCCTGCATCTTGTGAATGGTGCCGCGATTGCGGAATGTTGCCATGGCGCTGCGGAGCTTGTTGGCCTCATCGGGGGTGAACCCTGCCGCTTCAATGGCGATGCGCATGGCCTGCTCCTGAAACAGGGGAACACCAAGGGTTTTTTCAAGAACCTTTTTCAGCTCGTCCTTGTCGCCATGTTCGGGAGAAGGCGATGGAAAATGAACCTTTTCTATGCCTTTGCGGCGCCGCAGATAGGGATGAACCATGTCGCCTTGAATCGGACCCGGGCGCACGATGGCGACCTCGATGACCAGATCATAAAATTTCCTCGGGCGCAGGCGCGGCAGCATGTTCATCTGAGCGCGGCTTTCCACCTGAAACACCCCAAGGGAGTCCGCCTCGCACAGCATATCGTAGACCTTCAGATCGCCTTGCGGGACAGTCGCAAGTTCTAAGCGCTCGCCCCCCTTATGCAGATGAATGAGATCGAAAGCCTTGCGGATACATGTCAGCATGCCGAGTGACAGCACATCGACCTTCATGATCCGGAGCGTGTCGATATCGTCCTTGTCCCACTCAATGAAGGAACGGTCCTCCATGGCTGCAGGGCCGATGGGAACGGTTTCATCAAGCCGCTCCCGTGTCAGGACGAAGCCGCCGACATGCTGCGAGAGGTGGCGCGGAAAACCGAGCAGCTCCGTTGCCAGTTTGACGGCACGGCGGATCATGATGTTGTCGGGGTCAAGACCCGCCTGCCGCACATGCTGCCGGTCCACGGTGGAGCCCCA
The DNA here is from genome assembly GCF_044760925.1 of Phyllobacterium sp. NPDC097923. Taxonomy (NCBI): domain Bacteria; kingdom Pseudomonadati; phylum Pseudomonadota; class Alphaproteobacteria; order Hyphomicrobiales; family Phyllobacteriaceae; genus Phyllobacterium; species Phyllobacterium sp. NPDC097923. Next base: position 411,379 of record NZ_JBIWBL010000002.1, read on the forward strand.
GCTGCCCCAGACCGTATTGGCAAGCGCCGCCGTCACATCTTCAGTCAGCCCCAGGGCCTTGCCGACATCGCGGATGGCGCTGCGCGGGCGGTAGCTGATAACCGTCGCGACAATGGCTGCACGGTCCCGGCCGTAGCGCTTGTAAACCCATTGCATGATTTCCTCGCGGCGCTCGTGTTCGAAATCGACATCGATATCGGGCGGTTCCTTGCGCTCGGCCGAGAGAAAGCGCTCGAACAGCGCATTGCCGTTCGTCGGATCGACAGCCGTGATGTGCAGGCAAAAACAGACGGCTGAATTGGCTGACGAACCCCGGCCCTGGCACAGGATGTTCTCCGACCGCGCATAGGTAACAATGTCGTGGACCGTCAGGAAATACGGCGCATATCCCAATGTTGCGATCAGCGTCAGTTCCTTGTTCAGGAGGTCGCGAACCATTTCCGGAATGCCGTCGGGATAACGTTTCGCCGCGCCCTTCCATGTCTCGTCAGCCAGATGTTGCTGCGGGGTTTTGCCCGGCGGCACGGGTTCATCGGGATAATGGTATTGCAGTTCACCAAGGGAGAAGGTGACCGGCGCGGTGAAACGGCGGATTTCCGCTAAGGCTAAGGGAAAATGCCGGAAGAGATGCTGCATTTCTTCCGGTGATTTCAGATGCCTTTCTGCGTTCTTCTCCAGCCTTCGCCCGGCCGTATCAATGGTGACATGGTCCCGGATGCAGGTCAGCACATCCTGCAGGGGGCGGCGGGAAGGGGTGTGGTAAAGCACATTGTTGACCGCCAGCAGCGGAACACCGGCTGTAGTGGCGATACGCTCCAGCTTTTCGCCATGACGCTGGTCAGCGCCTTCGTAAGACATGGCAAGACCAAGCCAGACACATCCCGGTGCAACGACGCTTAGTTTTTTCAGTACAGGTCCGAGATCTTCATCCGGCTGTCCTGATGGCATGACCACCGTCTGGAAATCCTTGGCGCGGAAAAGGAAGTCTTCGAGCACCAGATGGCACTCGCCCTTGATCTCAGCTCGCGTCTTCCCCTCGCTCAAAAGGCGGCACAGCTGCCCATAGGCCGGGCGGTCACGCGGATAGACGACCAGATCGGGCGTGCCATCGATGAACATCAGCCGGCAGCCGATAAAGAGGTTGAGCTTTATTCCCTGCTCCTGCGTCAGTTCCTGATGCGCCTTGTAGGCCCGGACAACCCCGGCAAGCGTGTTGCGGTCGGCGATGCCTATGCCTTCAAGGCCGAGCAATGCTGCTGCCTGCACCAATTCCTCCGGCTGCGAGGCGCCTTCGAGAAAGGAGAAATTGCTGGTGACGGCAAGTTCCGTGTAGCTGGGCATCAGGCAAAAAGCCCATGCAGATACCAGCGCGGAGTGGTCTGGCCGCGCTCGTACAGGCCTTCACGGAAGACCCAGAAACGATGCCCCTGATTGTCTTCGAGACGATAATAATCCCGCGTCAGGGCGCCGGCATGTTCCCGCCACCATTCCGGCGCGATGCGCTCCGGCCCTTCGGCCAGGACGATATTGTGCCGGACCCGCCGCCAGACGAATTGTGCCGGGGCGCCATCGGGAATTCCTGCCGTGGTTTCAATCTGTTCCGGCGGCTGGAACAGCCGAACCGGGCGCTCGGGTGGCTCGCCCGGGTGCTGAACGGGCGCCCATTCGACCTGCAGATTTGCGGTGGTGTGAACAGCCGGTTCCAGTGAAACGGCGCGTTCGGGAATATGCGTATCGACGGGATGCGGGCGCAGAACCCGGCTGGTGCCGAGACGAATGGACAGGCGGTCGATCAGCCCGCCAATCTCTTCGGTTTCCTGAACAGTGCTGTCGAGGCTTTTTTGCATGGTTTGGGTTCGCTCGGCCCGCACCGCCGCAAGACGGATGATGTCAAAGCCATAACCGGCATCGAGCGGTTCTGCGAGGGTGGTGAGCCGCTCCTTCAGCAGCCTGAACAGGGTTTTGGTGTCGGTCAGCGGCCGGCCGGCCTGAATGCCGATCCGCCTGACTTCACCATCGACGCGGAAAAACGCAGCCTCGACTTCCCGCGCGCCCTCGACACGCCGCTGCAGCTGCCGGAAAAGTTCGTCGCCAAGTGCATGCAGCACCAGCTCAACACTGTCCATGACAATCAGAGGCTCGGCCATGCGCCGCTCAACCATGCAGGCGGGTACAATGCGTCGGGGCGAGATCGGATGGTGCGCATATCCGAAAAGCGCATCGAGGCGATCGACCAGCCCGGCGCCGAAACGCGCGGCAAGGGCAGCACGGGGAAGCACTTCGACATCGCCGACAGTGCGCAGTCCGGCCCTCTTCAGACCGGCCAGATGAACATCCTCGATCTCAAGGCTGACGAGTCGCAACCGCCGCAATTTTTCCTTGAGCGCGGAATGCCCGATCACATCTCCCGGCGAATGACGGGCAAATGCGTGGGCCGCCGCCGCATTGCCTGTAATGGCCGAGCGGACCACAACGCCATGCTGACTCAGGCGCTGGTGGATATCCCGGCGCAATTGATGCTCGTCACCGAAGAGATGCGCGCAGCCGGTGATGTCGAGCATAAGACCGTCGGCACCGTCGAGCGCGACCAGCGGCGTGTAGCGGTCGCACCAGTCAGCGAGTTTCTCCAAGAGGGCGGCGTCCTTGCGCGGTGAAGCGAAGGCAATATCGAGGTTTTCAAACTGCGCCCGGGCGTCGGTCAAAGCCATGGTCTTGAACAGGCCTGCCTTGGCGGCACGTTCGTCAAGGGCTGTCAGGCGCAAGGCATTGGCGACCTTGTCGACGACAATCAGGAACTGTCCGGACTCAGCCCGTTGCGGATTTTCGCGTTTGAGGCGGTCGGTGGGCAGGTGTGGAAACCACAGTGCCAGAAACCGGTTCGATCTGTCTGAAAACATGATTGTCACTCTCCCATTGCAGGATCCAATGGCCTGTCATGCCCTGCCTGTTGCGTATAAGGGTGGCGTCAAACACCGGGTGACCCGGCGCATTGGCGCCGCTTGACCGTGACGCGTTCGAGCGGATCATCCAGCGCGTCACAGCGGAATTGTCGATTGGAACGGCGCCGAGCCGCAGCAGGAAGGCGGGCACGCCCGTCTGCTGGGCGGTCAGCAGCAATTTGCGCGTGGCTGTCAGGTCGAGGCATTTCGGATTGCTCCACGGCGCTATGATGACCGCGCCCGTTCCGCGGATGCCAAGGCTGTCCGATGCGGCTTTCAGCACATCCTGCGGCGACGAACAGCGCACGATGACGAGCCGCTGCGGATCAAGCCCGAGATGCTTCAACCCTGGCGCATAGGGAAAACCGTGTTCCTGCGCGGCAAAATCCTCTTCCAGCCAGATAAGAGGGCTCCGGGCGCTGGACGAACGCAGGGCAAGGGCGATGACGAAGCCCGTTGCTGCGCCCGCATCGTGCATTTCCGCCGAAAAAACTTCATGCAGCGCGCCGCGTTGCAATCCCTTGCCAAGCACCCTGTCGATGCTTCTGTCGCCAAAACCAAAGGCACTGCGCGGCGCCTGCGCTTCCAGCGCATTCCGCTCGCTTAAAGACGCGATGTCGCGCCGCAACGCCGTAAGGTCGACGGTTGTCACCACGGTTTCCCCTGAATGTTCATGATATGTTCTATTATGGAATCCATTCGACCAAAGAGTCAAGCGGAGTCCATGGAGGGACGGATTATATGACTCAGCGGTCGATGCGCGTGGAAAGGATGATAGACGAAATGGTGCGTTCCACGCCTTCCAATGCGCCGATCCGATCCAGCAATGTATCGAGCTCGCTGATGGAGGGCGCTTCCAGGATGACGATCATGTCGTACTGTCCGCTGACCGAATGCAGGGTCCGCACCCAGGCAATCTCGCGCAATGCCGCTTCGACCCGCTTGGCAAATTTCGGCAGGGCCGTGACCAGCACATGCGCCTTGACCAGATCCCGCTCATATTCGGGGGAAAGCAGCACGCTGTAGCCGCGAATCATGCCGCGCTTTTCCAGCCGTTCGATGCGGCTTTGTACCGTAGTGCGCGATACGCCGAGCTTGCGGGCAAGGTCGGCGGTCGAGGCGCGGGCGTTCTCGCGCAGCAGGGAAAGCAGGGCGTGGTCGGCATCTGTCAGCATAATGTCAAACTCATACGGCGTATTGCCAAAAAATAGGGTGTTATATCGTCAGTTTACACACTTCATTTCGACGAACAAGGGTGAGAAAATAATGAAAGTTCTGAAATCCTGAGGGGAATCACATGAAAGAGATCGTCATCGTCGGTGCAGGCAAAATCGGCGGAACAATCGCCAACCTGCTCGCAAACACCGGAGACTACCGCGTAACGGTCGTCGACCGGGCCCAGGCACAGCTTGATGCCCTGGATGTTTCCCCGCTTGTCGTTACCCGTTGCATCGAGATTGCTGAAGAGGGTGCGCTTGAAAAGGTTCTCGCCGGCAAATTCGCCGTGCTCAGCGCCGCTCCCTTCCACCTAACCACGCGGATTGCACAAGCCGCTGCGTCGTCGGACGTGCATTATCTCGACCTGACCGAGGATGTTGCCAGCACCCGCATCGTCAAGCAGCTTTCGGCGACGGCAAAGACAGCCTTCATTCCCCAGTGCGGTCTGGCTCCGGGCTTCATTTCGATTGTCGCCAATGATCTGGCCAAGCGCTTCGATACGCTGGAAAGCGTGCGCATGCGCGTCGGTGCGCTGCCGCAGTACCCGTCGAATGCGCTCAACTACAACCTGACCTGGAGCACGGACGGCGTCATCAACGAATATTGCGAGCCATGCGAAGCCATCGTCGACGGTGAGCTGACCGAAGTGCCGCCGCTGGAAGAGCGCGAGGAATTCTCGCTCGACGGCGTAACCTACGAGGCTTTCAACACGTCGGGTGGTCTTGGCACCCTGTGCGAAACGCTGCTCGGCAAGGTCCGTACGCTGAACTACCGCACGATCCGTTATCCCGGCCATGCCGCCATCATGAAGGCCCTGCTCAACGATCTTGGCTTGCGGGACCGCCGCGACGTGTTCAAGGACATCCTGGAAAACGCCCTGCCTTCGACCATGCAGGACGTCGTGGTGATTTTCGTCACGGTCAGTGGCCGCAAGAAGGGCCGTCTCCTGCAGGAAACCTATGCCAACAAGGTTTATAGCGGCCATATCGGCAACGTGCTGTACAGCGGCATCCAGATCACCACGGCGTCAGCCATCTGCGCCGTTCTCGACATGCTGGCCAATGGCGACCTGCCGCAGCAGGGCTTCCTCAAGCAGGAGGATATCGCGCTTGATGCCTTCCTCGCCAACCGTTTCGGCAAGGCCTATGCCCAGACCGAAACAGCAGGACGCCTCGTCGCCTGATTGTTCCGCTTGTCGGCTAACCTTTAAAACAACGCGCTGGATTCCGCATCCGGCGCGTTTTTTGTTGTGGTGTTTCGTCCATTTCCTTGCCTTGCGCTTCCGGAATCCGGGTGGTAGCGTTTTGAAAACATGTGAAAACAGTAAACATCACGCGGCTCACCAAGGCGTTCCTATGTCTTGCTGAACGGCAGGTGATGCCGGGAGGAAGACAATGGAACGGCGTGAATTTCTTGTGGGCGCAGCGGCCCTGTCCATGCTGGCTGCATCGAACACAGGACTGATGGCACAGACAGGCGGAGCGCTGGAAAAGACCAGCCTGACGCTGGGTGTCGGCGGAAAGCCGCTCCTCTATTATCTCCCGCTGACCATTGCCGAGCGCCGCGGCTTTTTCAAGGATGCCGGTCTCGATGTGACGATCAACGATTTCGGCGGCGGGGCAAAATCCCTGCAGGCGCTGGTGGGCGGCTCTGTCGATGTGGTGACGGGTGCTTACGAGCACACGATCCGCATGCAGGCGAAGGGACAGGATGTCCGTGCACTGTGCGAGCTTGGGCGGTTCCCGGCCATCGTCATTGCCGTGCGCAAGGAACTGGCCGACAAGGTCAAATCTCCCGCCGACTTTGCCGGCCTGAAGCTTGCTGTCACCGCCCCCGGTTCGTCGACGGCCCTGACCGTCCAGTATGCCATGGTAAAGGCGGGCTTGAAGGCCAACGATGCGCCGCTGATCGGCATTGGTGGTGGTGCCAGCGCTGTCGCTGCAATCAAACAGGGCCAGGTGGATGTGATTGCGCATCTGGATCCCGTCATTGCCAAGCTTGAAGCGGACGGCGATATCAAAATCCTCATTGATACGCGTACGGAAGAAGGCACGCGCGCCCTGTTCGGCGGCTCCAATCCGGCGGCGGTTCTCTATGTGAAAAAGGACTTCGCCGATGCGAACCCCAACACGTCGAAGGCGCTGGTGGGTGTTTTCGTCAAGACGCTGAAATGGCTGCACAGCGCTACACCGGAAGAGATCGCCGACAGCGTTCCCGCCGAATACCAGCTGGGTGACAAGCCGCTTTATCTCAAAGCCATTGCCAATTCGCTGCCGACCTACTCGCTGGATGGGGTTCTTCCCATGGAGGGCATGCAGTCGGTTCTCAATACGCTGAAAATCCTCGATCCCGAATTCGCCAATGCGACGATTGACCTTGCCGCGACCTATGATGACCGTTTCATCAAGGGGTGAGGCATAAGCATCAATGATCATTGCACGGAAGACCACGCGGGACCTGAACCAGGCCCAGGATGTCAATGCCGTTGAGCTCAACGGCATCCATATTGCGTTTCCCCTGCAGGGCGGTGGCATCTATGAGGCTGTCGGTGAGACAAACCTCGTGGTCAGCGACCGGGAGTTCGTGGCGATCGTTGGTCCCACCGGCTGCGGAAAATCGACACTGCTCAATGCCACGGCGGGTCTTCTCAAGCCGGCGCAGGGACAGGTCCGCACGTTTGCCAAGCCGCTGTCGGGCTTGAACAAACATGCAGGCTATCTCTTCCAGCAGGATTCGCTGATGCCCTGGAAGACCGCGATCGACAACGTGGCCATCGGGCTGGAGGTGGCGGGCACACCGCGCCGCGACGCCCTGGAGCAGGCACGGGTCTGGCTCGGTAAAGTGGGTCTCGCGGCCTTCGCCGATCGCTATCCGCACATGTTGTCGGGCGGCCAGCGCAAGCGGGTGGGGCTGGCGCAGGTGCTGATCCGTCACCCCAAGATATTGCTGATGGATGAGCCGTTCGGACCGCTCGACGCCCAGACACGGCTGATCATGGGTGATCTCCTGCTTGATCTGTGGTCGGCCGACCGCAAGGCGGTGATGTTCGTCACCCACGACCTTGATGAGGCCATCGGTCTTGCCGACCGGGTGATCATCATGTCGGCGGGACCCTCATCCCGTGTCATCGGCAATTACACGATCCCGCTGGCCCGACCGCGCAACATGGCCGACATCAAGTCCGAGCCGCAATTCCACGAGGTGCACCGGGAAATCTGGAATGCCTTGAAAGAGGAAGTTCTGAAGGGTTATCGGCAGACGGAAGAGGTCCGGCCATGAACAGGCTTACACTGATCAGCCTGCAGGTGCTCGTGGCGGTTGTCACCTTGGTGTTCTGGCACATCGCCTCGACGACAACCCTTATCGGCAATCCGAAAACCATCAGCTTTTTCTTTGCCGAACCGCTCGCCGTCGGCAAGCGCATGGTCCAGTGGTTCATGGAGGGATCGATCTGGTATCACCTCGGCATCACGCTGACCGAGGCAGCGCTTGCCTTCATCATCGGTTCGCTCGGCGGGGTCATCATCGGGTTCTGGTTTGCCCGCAAGCCCTTGCTCGCTGCGGTGTTCGATCCTTATGTCAAGGCGGCCAATGCCCTGCCGCGCGTCGTGCTCGCGCCGATCTTTGCGTTGTGGCTGGGGCTCGGCATCTGGTCCAAGGTGGCGCTGGGCGTGACGCTGGTGTTCTTCATCGTCTTCTTCAATGTCTATCAGGGCGTCAAGGAAGTCAGCCCCGCGGTTCTTTCCAACGCCCGCATGCTTGGAATGAACGAGCGCCAGTTGCTGCGGCATGTCTACATGCCGTCGGCTCTCTCATGGATGTTCTCGTCGCTGCACACATCGGTGGGTTTTGCCGTGGTCGGTGCGGTGGTGGGAGAGTATCTGGGATCCGCTGCCGGTCTCGGCTACCTCATCCACGAGGCCGAAAGCGTGTTCGATGTCACCGGCGTTTTCGCGGGGATGTTCGTGCTGATGGGCTTTGTCATACTGGTGGACTGGCTGGTGACGCTGGTCGAAAACAGGCTGCTCGTCTGGCGGCCCAAGACCTCGGTCATTACCAGCAGATAGGCGACCGCCACCGGCATTCCGGTGGCGGTCTTTGCTCAGATGGCCGTCAGATCCGCTCCGCGCGTTTCCTTCGACAGAAGCACGCAGATAATGCCCGGTATGACCATGACCGCCGCGTAAATGATGACCGCATGCGGCGTGCCGGTTGCGTTGAGGAGTAGCGTTGCAATCAGCGGTGCAACAGAGCCGCCGACCACCGAGGCGACCTGATAGCTGATCGACATGGCGGAATAGCGCACATGGGTCGGAAACAGCTCCGTGAAGAACGGAGCCATGCTGCCGACGATAATGCCGTGGAATGTCAGGGTGAGCAGGGTTGCCTGCAGGACCAGACGCGGATCGGCCCCGTGCGGCAGGCTGAAGAGATAGGCACCCGCAGCAAGGCCGCCAACCAGTCCCAGCAGCATCAATGGCTTGCGGCCAAAACGATCCGAGGCATAGGCTGCGGCCATGATGACGATGACTTCAAGGATCGAGCCCCAGAACAGGGCGCCCACGCCGACGGACCGCGCCAGCCCGAGGAACTGGACGGTGAGAACGAGAAAGAAGGTCGTGAACAGATAGAACAGGGTGTTTTCGGCTGTTTTGACCAGAAACACCTGGCCCATAGGCTTGCTGAAATGCTTGAAGGCTTCCGACAGAGGGGCGGGCGGTATGGATTTGCGCTTTTCGACCAGCTCGATGAAGGCAGGGGATTCCTCCACCTTGCGGCGCATCCAGAAACCAAGGACAACCAGAACGATCGAGAACAGGAACGGCAGGCGCCATGCCCAATCGACAAAGGCCTGTTCGCCGAAGCGCAGGGTCAGGAAGCTGATCGTGGCTGCGGCGAGCACGTTGGCCGCGGGGCCGCCGATCATCGGGAAACTGGTCCAGAAGCCGCGCTGCTTGCCCGGCATGGATTCGGCGACGATGAGCAGCGCTCCGGTGGCTTCGCCGCCCACGGCAATCCCCTGGAAAATGCGCAGCAGCACCAGCAAAGCGGGTGCCAGAACGCCAACCGAGGCATAGGTCGGCAACAGGCCCATGGCAAAGGTTGAACCGCCCATCATGGCGAGGCTGACCACAAGCGCATTCTTGCGGCCGATACGGTCACCCAGCACGCCGAAGATGATGCCGCCGAGCGGGCGGGCAATAAAACCAATGGCAAAGGTGCTCAGGCCGAGCAGAATGCCGATTGCCGGGTCGGCGGTCGGAAAAAACGCCTTGTCGAAAACCAGCACCGCGCAGGTGGCAAAAACAAAGAAGTCATACCATTCGATAATGGTGCCCACCGCGCTGGCAAAAAGCAGCCGCGCGCGTTTTCCGAATCCGTCCTGAGCCATGAATTTTCCTCCCAATGGCATGGTTGACCCCGGGAGGCGTTCTACTGGCTCATTTTGTAACCATCAACGCATGCGCTTCAGGTGTTTTTCAGGCCCATTCTCCCCGGCGCATGACGGGGACTGTGCTGCCGTCCGCATTGACGCCATCCACATCGATCTCACCCGATCCGATCATCCAGTCGATGTGAATGAGGCTCTTGTTGCCGCCGCGTGCCGCAACCTCTTCGGGTGACAGCCTGTCGCCGTTGACGAAGCACTTGGAATAGCACTGGCCGAGCGCGATATGGCTCGCGGCATTTTCATCAAACAGGGTGTTGAAGAAGAGAAGGCCGGAAGCGGAGATCGGCGAGGAATGCGGCACCAGCGCCACTTCGCCCAGACGCCGCGCCCCGTCATCGGTGTTCAGCACCTTGTTGAACACCTCTTCGCCGCGCGAAGCCTTCGCCTCGACGATCCTGCCGCCTTCGAAACGCACCGAGATATCCTCGATCAACGTGCCCTGATGGGACAAAGGCTTTGTGCTGGAGACATGGCCGTCCACGCGCAGGGCATGCGGCGTGGTGAAAACCTCTTCCGTTGGGATGTTCGGGTTGCAGGTGATGCCGTTCTTGGCGGTCGAGGCGCCGCCCTGCCACCGGTGCTCGTCGGCAAGACCGACAACCAGATTGGTACCAGGGCCCTTGAAGTGCAGGGAGGCGAAATTGAGCCCGTCCAGCCATTCGCGGCGCTTGGCAAGCACGGCATTGTGCTCCCGCCATGCGCTGACGGGATCGTCAATGTCAACGCGCGATGCGGCAAAGATGGCGTCGGCCAATTTGGCAACCGCTGCATCCTCGGAAAGATCCGGGAAAACCTGCTTTGCCCAGGATGGATTCGGATACGAAACGATGTTCCAGTTGACGTCGAAACCGGCAATTTTCTCCAGTGCCGGCTGATAGGCCTTGGAGGTTGCCCGGTTGGCGCGGGCGACCTTTTCCGGGTCTTCCGCCGAAAGCAGCATCGGATTGTCACCGGCAATGGCAAGCCGCGCTGTGTTCGCTGAAAAGGCCTTGGCCATTCCCTCGAAGAGCCATGTGGCGGCGTGGTCGAAACTCTCCGCCGGCGCATGGCGATAGCGCATCAGCGTCGCTTCTTCGTCCGCATAGAAGGAGGTGACCAGACCGGCGCCCGCCCTGTAGGCGTGCTCGGTGATGCGGCGCACCAGCGGCAGTGCGGCCAGCGGCGCTGTTATCAAGAGGTCCTGACCCGCTTGCAGTTGCAGGCCGATTTTGACGGCAACTTCGGCCAGGCGGTCGAGCTTAACGGGATCAACGATATTGGTCTTTGCGGATGTAGTCATGGCGGTTCCAGAGTGAAAACGGAATGAAGAACGGGAGACAAGGCGGGGGTGCGAGACAGTCTGCTTCCCCGCCTGTCTGATCAATCCTCGTGGATCAGGCTGTGGTCACGGCTGTCGCGCATCTTGATATAGACGATGAGGGACAGGCCGATCATGATGGTCACGTACCAGAAGAACCATGTCTCGTGGCCCATCTGCTTGAACTTCAGCGCCACCCATTCGGCGGTGCCGCCGAAGATCGTGTTGGCCAGGGCATAGGGCAGGGCAACGCCAAGCGCCCGGATATGCGCGGGGAAAAGCTCAGCCTTCACCACGGCGTTGATGGAGGTGTAGCCGGTGACGATCAGGAGACCGGCCAGCGACAGGGCAAAGGCGACGTAGGGACTGGTGGTGACGGCCAGCGTGGAGAAGATGAGGTAGGTGAAGAGAACGCCGAGAATACCGAAGCCGACCATCAGCGGCTTGCGGCCGATCCTGTCCGAAAGAGCCCCGGCGATGGGCTGGCACAGCATGAAGATCAGCAGGGCAAGCGCTGTGATTTCGCTCGACGATTCCTTGCTGAAGCCGGAGGTGTTGACGAGGAATTTCTGCAGGTATGTGGTGTAGGCATAGAAGGCGAGCGTACCGCCGGATGTCAGTGCCAGAACGGTGAAGGCTTCTTTCGGATAGTGCCGGAACAGGGCAAAGCCGCTGGATTTCGGCTTGTCATCGTTCTTGGCATTGTGAAAGGACTGGGTTTCGGCAAGGCCGCGACGAATGTAGAAAACCGCGATGGCCAGGAAGCCGCCAATGGCGAAGGGAATGCGCCAGCCCCACGCACCGAGCTGTTCCGGCGTCAGGATGCGCTGCAGGATAAGCAGAACCACGAGGGCCACGAGCTGTCCGGAAATCAGCGTCACGTACTGGAAGCTTGAATAGAAGCCGCGGCGGTTCTTGCCGGCCATTTCGCTGAGATAGGTTGCGCTGGCGCCATATTCGCCGCCGACGCTCAGGCCCTGCAGCAGGCGTGCCAGGACCAGAAGGGTCGGAGCCAGAAGACCGATCGATTCGTAACCCGGCGTGATGGCAATCAGCAGCGAGCCCAGGCACATCAGCGTCACGGACAGGGTAAGGCCGGCCTTGCGGCCCTTGCGGTCGGCATAGATGCCCATGACCCAGGCACCGATCGGACGCATCAGGAAGCCGACGGCGAAGACAGCTGCGGCGCTCAGAAGCTCGGCGGTCTGGTTGCCGGAAGGGAAAAAGACGGGGGCAAAATAGAGCGTGAAAGCGGCATAGACATACCAGTCATACCATTCGACAAGATTACCCGCCGAACCGCCGATGATGGATTTCAGTCGGGTTTTAACGTCGGGTGCAACGGCAATGGGTGCGGTTTCGGCAATATCGCTCATGAAAATTCCTACCTTTGATTGTGGCTGACCGTCTGCGCGGCGCTGATTTCCGGCATGGCGTTTCTTCGGTGTGAAACAGGGACTCCCTGCCTCCAAGTCTTAGGGCAGCCCCCGCCAGAATTCAAATCCTTATCTGCCCGGCCGGTTTTGACGCGATCCGCTGACGTGCAACTGCACCAAAGCGTGATCGCAAAGATCAGAAAATTGCCATGATCCGGGAACTCCCTCTGGCCGGTGCCGTTTTTCACAATGGGAAGGATGCGAGACAAGACACGTTGCACTCGAACACCCCTGTCATTTTGCCCGCAACAATCCTCAGGAGAAGAAGATGGATCTCAACAGACGCGATATGCTCGTCCTCTCGGGCGCCGTGGCAGCCACAACGCTCTTTGCTCCAAACATCCAGGCGCATGCAGCCGCCCCTTTCAAGCAGCCGGAACTGCCCTATGCCGAAGACGCTCTGGCGCCCATTATCTCCGCGCGCACGATCGGCCTGCATTATGGCAAGCACCATGCGGGCTATTTCAAGAAGCTGAACACCCTGGTGGAAAAGACGCCCTATGCCGATCTTTCGCTCGAAGAGGTGGTGGTGCGGGCGAAGAAGGAAGGTAATGCGCCAGTCTTCAACAATGCGGCGCAGGCCTGGAACCATAACCTGTACTGGCAGCAATTCCAGGGCGGGTCCGCGCCCGCCAGGGGTGCCTTTGCAGCGGCGGCAGAAAGCGGCTTTGGCGGGCTTGATGGCCTGAAGAAGAAGATCGTTGCCGAATCAGACAATGTTTTCGGGACAGGCTGGGTCTGGCTGGTCAGGGATGGCGACAAGCTTGCCGTGGCGGGCATGAAAGACGCTGGCGATCCGTTGGCTGAAGGCGGCAAGGCCGTGCTTGGCATCGACGTCTGGGAGCACGCCTATTATCTCGACTATGAAAACCGCCGTGCTGAGCATGTGGCAGCGGTTCTCGACAAGCTGGTTAACTGGCAGTTCGTTTCCGACCGGTTTGACGCCTGATCCGGCTCATTGCTGCGATGGTTCAGAAAATATCCTAGCCGAAATTCGGGACGCGGATGTAGTGTTCGAGCGGGCTGACGTGTCCTTGCGGTTCATCATCCTGCTCGTCATGCGCCGCTTCCTGCGCCAGCGCTGCATCCTTCTCCAGGCGCGCCTCGCGGATTTCCTTTTCCGAACTTTCCCCCATGCACAGGGCGCCAAGCAGGATCATGCGCGCCTTGCCGGCAAGGCCGGAATGATCTTCATCCAGGGCGATATCGAGAATGACCCGGCTGAAATCGGTTGGCTCCGACGCAGCTCCAGCGGTGTGGCGGAGCCGGTCGCGGCGCATATTCTCGGCATTGATCAGGCTGTAGAGCTTTTCGCGCAGGTCCGCGCCGACGTTTTCGTATTGAGCTGCAAGGCTCGGTGCAGCCGCGGCGAGCTTCTGCTTTTGCCGCTCCCGGTGCCGTTTCTGTCTCTCTGCGTTGGATAGTGCCATGGGTATGTCTGTGCCGTAACGAACGCGAATCACTTGCATGAACTTGATAGGGGTGCGTGCCCTAACGGGCAACATTATGGTCACGTAACACACAGACTGTGGATAACAATCGTTACGATTGCGTGCGTTACGTAACGCGAGCCGTTATGGCATTGGGCCTCGCCGTAACGCCTGTGACGGAACCATAAGAACGTGGTGGCGTTCTTTGACGCGCAGGGTTAGGGATATTGCACGATAAGGTTGCAAATCTGTCGGCCGGAATGAATGGAATCGTGAATGGAAACCAAGGCCAATTATCTTGTGGTCAGTATTTTCACCCTGCTGGTGAGCGCGCTGGCCCTTGGTTTCGTCTACTGGATCGAGCGTTTGGGCGACACGCGCCCCACGGCAATGCTTGAAATCCGCATTCCGGGCTCTGTTACGGGACTGGCCGTGAAAAGCCAGGTTCTGTTCAACGGTCTGAAGGTCGGCGATGTGACCCGGCTTTTCGTCGATGCCAGCAATCCCGATGTGGTGATCGCCCAGACGCAGATCGATGCAACCACGCCAATCACGCGGTCGACCCAGGCGCAGCTGGCCTTCGTCCTGTTGACCGGGCAGGCCTATATCGAGCTGAAGGGCGGCAAGAGTTATGAACCGAAGCTCCTTGAAGAAGCGGAAAAGGAAGATACGGTCGCGCGTATCGATATCGACCCGTCATCCCTGAAAACCCTTGTCCAGACGGTGCAGGATGTGCTGCAGCGCGTGGATCGTGCCATGGATGCCACCGAAAACTATCTGGACGAGATGAAAGGGCCGGCGCTCGACCGGGCGCACGAAGCCAAGGCGTTTACCCAGCAGCTTGCCGACAGCACGGATATGATCAACCGTTACGGACAGCGGGCGCAGGATGTGCAGGCGGTGATACAGGATGCGCGTGAAACCATGTCGCGGATCAACCAGGCTTCTGTCAAAGTCGACGATGCGCTGACGAAGCTGGACAAGGAACTCTCCGAAGACAAGGGCAGCACGGTCGCCAATATCCGCGAACAGCTGCAATCCTATCGCGATACGGCTGACAGCCTGCAGGCCCGGCTGGCGCCAATCCTGAAAACACTGGGAACCTATACCGGTGAAAAGCTGCGCAACGCGCAAAAGTTCATTTCCGACAGTCGGCGCTCGGTCGAGTCAATCGAACGGGCGATTTCGAACTTTGACAGCAATCCGCGGGACGTTCTGTTCGGCGGAGACAGCAAGGTTCCGGAGTATAACGGGCGGCGCTGAATCCGGGATCGCCGCCGCATAGGCGCTCAAGGTAGTGCTCGACACACCGGCATTCGATGGATAGCGTTGCAACCCTGTATGGGGGATATGATGCGGTTCAATGTGATCGGAACGGGACTTTTGATTGCGGCACTTGCGGGCTGCACAACGCCATCCGGCGGCAGGAGCGGCGAAGCCGCGCTTGTGGCGGATGTCAAACAACTGGTGACCACATCCTATCAGTGCCAGAGCGCGCTTGGCCGCGAGCCGCATTACTCCGCCATTGAAAGCAGCGAGACCATCCTCAAGGCGCTCGGCCGCTCACCTGAGGAGGCTGACCGGACCGTTCGCGGCTGGCTGAAAGGCCTGATTGCGTCACCGAGGCAGCCAACGGATATGGACCGCAAGTCGTGCAAGGATACGCTGCTGAAACTGGCGGAGAAAGTCAGGGTCGAATTCGAGGCGCGCAAAACCAGGGGATGATGCATGGCTGAGCCGGAGCCCCCGCAATCTGCCTCCCTGTCACCGGTATTGTTTGTTCTGGTGCTTGTGTTCGCTGCCGGTGTGAGTTCGGTTTTGTTCTATCCGGCGATGTCTCTGCTGGGCGGTATTGTCGGGCTGTTCCGGGCGACGGGTTAGCCTCCACATTTCAAACGGTCTTGACGCGTTGCGGACATGTAGCCGTAATCCGTGCGATGTATATTGCCGCGCCTATGGAGGCTTCGTAATGGCTCGCATGTCTGGCATGTTTCTGGTTGTTTTGTTTTTTATTGCTCTGGTTTCCTTCGAGATTCTCAAGAAAGAACAGATCGCCGGTTCGGGACATGTCATTGCCAAGACGATCGATATCGAGACATTCGATGGGATTACGCTGGAAGGTATCGGCAATATCCAGATGAAGCAGGGCGACGGCGAGAGTCTCGTCGTCACCACGGACGACAATATCCTACCGCTGCTGGATATCGGTGTTCGCGGCGGCGATCTCGTGCTTGGTACCCGGGGCAGGATCGAAATCGTGCCGTCGAAAACGGTTGCATATGACATTACGGTCAAGGATCTCAGCCGGGTCACATTGTCCGGTTCCGGCAGCATCCGCGCCGGCGCATTCAAAGGCAGCACGGTGAAGATCGATTTGTCCGGCTCCGGCGATATCCAATTCGACGCGCTGAGCGCTGAGCAGATCCTGCCCCGGGTGACCGGCTCGGGCAGCGTAAAGCTGGACAATATAGCGGCCGGCGACGTCGCTGCCGCGATCACCGGATCGGGGCAGATCAGCCTTGGCGGCAAGGCGCAGACGCAGGAACTCGATCTGGATGGTTCGGGCGCCTATAACAATGGCGACCTGGCCACCGATGCCACGAAGGTGGATATTTCGGGCAGCGGCAGCGCCTTGGTCCAGGCAAAGAACACGCTGGATATCTTGGTGAACGGCAGCGGCAGGGTGGAATATTACGGCCAGCCGGCCGTCGAACAGCGTGGCCATGGCTCGATGCGCATCACGCCGCTCGGGGAGAGGTAGCTGTTTTCCCTTTTATGCAAAGGGAGATTAGAACATTTGGAGCGACACACTGCGATCGCAGATATCAAATGGTGTCTTCTATTCTGGATACGGGGCCATCATAACTGTTCAAGACTGTTTGGATTGCAGAAATTCTTAGAATTAGAGCGCCTTCAGAGTGGTCCTAGCTACGCCATGCCCAAGCCGCTTTCAAAACTCGCTGGTTTGATGTTGAATTGCTAGTCGAATGCGCTTCCACTTTTTTTGTGTAAACGAGTCACAGCGCCGCCATGCTTCGACTTCCCTGTTGAATGCTATTTCCCCAGCCCGTTGGCCGTGTCGCGCAATCTGCTCAGCAGCGAGTGCTCTGATTTCTGCTTTGGGGATCAGTCGAGGTCTGATCTCGCCTTCCCATGTCTCCCAAATGAACGCGCCCCATATCGGTGATGTAGCCAGCAATATAGCTAGCCATTTAAGTGAAAATACAAAAAACAAAGCTGCCCCCAGATGAGACGAATTATCTGAATTTAAGATAACTGATTTTCAGATTTACTGGAAGTCCCGTTAAAGACGGGAACACTGATGGGAAAAACGCTTGGAACAGAAAAACACAAGGCGCTGATCGCTTTGCTGATCGCCAGGCGGGAAGCTGCCGGCCTCACGCAGACGCAGCTTGCCGATGCACTGGGCGAATATCAGTCCTTTGTCGCCCGGCTCGAAAGCGGTCAGCGTCGCGTGGATGTGGTCGAGCTGATCGAGCTTGCGGGCATTCTCGGATTTGATGCGGCGCAGATGGTGAAGGCGGTTGAACTGTCCGGCGAAGCGGACCGGGCTTAAGTCTGGAGACGCATCTTCAGGAAAGTAATGGCGGAGAGGGAGGGATTTGAACCCCCGATGGAGTTGCCCCCATGCCGCATTTCGAGTGCGGTGCTTTCAACCACTCAGCCACCTCTCCGCGTAAAAGCGCCTGTCGTGGACAGACGCCTGATAAAGCCGGGATGTTCTCCCTGCCGGTGCCGCGATGTCCCGAAGGACTTGGCTTGAGCGTGCGACGCGCTAGATAGCGGGCAAAGCGCAAGGATACAAGAGCAATTTTGCGTTAAATTTCTTGACTCTCGCATAATCCTCACCTTATAAGCGCCCGACGACTGGCGTGGGGGATTCTCCGCGCCGTTTGTTTTTGAGTCCGGATGCCCGGATCCCTAGGGGTTGCAGGCATCTTTCGATTAATATGTCACGACTGACAAAAAGACGGTTAGCGCCCTTCAAACGGCAAAAAACCGAACCGAACGCCGAAAGGGCATAAAATGTTCGCAGTCATCAAGACCGGTGGTAAGCAGTATCGCGTTGCCGCCAATGACCTTCTGAAGGTCGAGAAAGTTGCCGGCAATGCCGGTGATATCGTTGAATTTGCCGAAGTTCTGATGGTTGGCGTCGGTGCAGACGCCACGATCGGTGCTCCGACCGTTGGCGGCGCGCTGGTCACAGCCGAAGTCGTCGAGCAGGGCCGGGCACGCAAGGTCATCGCTTTCAAGAAGCGTCGCCGCCAGAACTCCAAGCGTACACGCGGTCATCGTCAGGAACTGACGACGATCCGGATCGCCGAGATCCTGACGGGTGGTGCCAAGCCTTCGAAGACTGCCGCTGACAAGCCGGTCAACAAGAAGCCTGCTCCGAAGGTGGAAGCTGCCGCTGCGGAAGCAACCGAGACGAAAGCCGCCCCGAAAGCCAAAGCTGCGCCGAAGAAGGCTGCTGCCAAGGCCGAAAAGCCCGCTTCGGGCGAGTAAGAACAGGTTTAAAGGAGCAATCCCATGGCACACAAAAAAGCTGGTGGTTCGTCGCGCAACGGTCGTGATTCCGAATCAAAGCGTCTTGGCGTGAAGAAGTTTGGCGGCGAGCGCGTGCTTGCCGGCAACATCCTCGTTCGTCAACGCGGCACCAAATGGCATGCGGGCGTCAATGTTGGCATTGGCAAGGATCATACACTCTTCGCACTTGAAGCCGGTGTTGTATCTTTCCGTACCAAAGCCAATGGCCGTAGTTTCGTGTCGATCGTGAACCCGATCGCCGAAGCAGCAGAATAGCTGGTCCTGCTTGAAGCACCGGCGTCCCCATCGGACCCGGTGACTGGCATCCAAGCCAAGAGATCAAAGGGGAGATGGGGTTTCACCCATCTCCCTTTTCGCATCTGGAGGATAGCAAAATGGTTGCCGAATTACTGGAAGACGATGAAGACAGGCTGGACCTGATAGACTGTCCGGTCCTCGTGACCGAACGCCTGGTCCTGCGCGCGCCGCACACCGAGGACGTTGACGCAATTGCCCGTCTCGCCGACAATCCCCGTGTGGCGGAAATGCTTTCCCGCATGCCCCATCCCTACACGCAGGATCATGCGGTGGACTTCGTGCGCCGCGCCAATGCGGGCGAGATCGGCAAATGCGTCTACGCGATTACCCTTGCGCAATCCGGCACCTTCATCGGCTGCTGCGGCATCAATTACCGCCGCAGCAAGGACTTGCGGATGAGCGAGCCTCGCCGGGATGAGCTGGAGATCGGCTATTGGCTGGGCGAGCCTTACTGGGGCAAGGGCTATGCCACGGAAACCGCGCATGCGCTGGTGGATCTCGTGTTCCGCGCCACGCAGGTGGAAAAGCTGCATGCGTCGTGCCGGGTCTCCAACATCGGTTCGCGGCGCGTGCTCTACAAGAGCGGGTTCCAGTATGCCAATACCGGCATGATGGATTCGCTCGCTGCAGGCAATGTGCCTGTCGAACGCTATATGCTGGATCGCCGGACATGGATCGGGCTTCGCAGCTGGAACGCATAAATTACAATTGGCCGCCGCGATCTCTTGCGACGGCCAGTTTTCTTCCCGCGCATTTTCCTGTAATGGCTCGGGACATCAAAAAGGACTGAACTTCCATGAAATTTCTCGATCAGGCGAAAGTCTATATCCGCTCCGGCGATGGTGGTGCCGGCTCGGTATCGTTCCGCCGTGAAAAATTTCTGGAATTCGGCGGTCCCGATGGCGGCGATGGCGGGCGCGGCGGTGACGTCTGGGCCGAGGCCGTGGACGGTCTCAACACGCTGATCGACTATCGCTACCAGCAGCATTTCAAGGCCAAGACCGGCATGCACGGCATGGGCCGCAACATGACGGGCGGCAAGGGTGCCGATGTGGTGCTCAAGGTTCCCGTGGGAACGCAGATTTTTGAAGACGACAATGAAACCCTGATCTACGATTTTACCGCCGTGGGGCAGCGCTACCGGCTTGCCAAGGGCGGCAATGGCGGCTTCGGCAATCTGCACTTCAAGACATCGACCAACCAGGCGCCGCGGCGCGCCAATCCGGGACTCGAAGGCGAAGAGCGCAATCTGTGGCTGCGGCTGAAGCTGATCGCCGATGCCGGTCTTCTCGGCAAGCCGAATGCCGGCAAGTCGACGTTTCTCGCCAGCGTGACGGCAGCCAAGCCGAAAATCGCCGACTATCCCTTCACCACCCTGCATCCGAACCTGGGCGTTGCCCGCGTCGACGCCCGCGAATTCGTCATTGCCGATATTCCGGGATTGATCGAAGGCGCGCATGAGGGCGTCGGTATCGGTGACCGGTTCCTTGGCCATGTCGAGCGCACGCGGGTTCTCCTGCATCTCGTTTCCGCACAGGAAGAGAATGTGGCCGAGGCCTACAAGACCGTGCGCACCGAGCTTGAAGCGTATGGTCATGGGCTCGCCGACAAGCTGGAGATCGTGGCGCTGAGCCAGATCGATACGCTGGATGCCGCGGCGCGCAAAAAGAAGGTGGCCGCGCTGAAAAAGGCCGCGGGCCGCGAGCCGATGCTCCTGTCTTCGGTCAGCCGCGAGGGTGTCGAGCAGGTGCTTCGTGCCTTGTCTGCGATCATTCTTGAATCGCGTCAGTCAGAGGCCCCGGCAGAGGTCGATACCCGCTTCAAATATTGAGTGCATCATGTCTGTGCAGAACGAGCTCGCTTCTCCCGCCACCATCAAGCTTTCCGCCTATCGGCGGATCGTGGTCAAGATCGGTTCGGCATTGCTGGTGGACCGCGCCAAAGGACTGAAGCGCGACTGGCTGGAAAGCCTTGGCGCCGATGTGGCAAAGCTGGTGCAGGCCGGTGTCGAGGTGATGATCGTCTCCTCCGGCGCCATCGCCCTCGGGCGGATGGTGCTCGGACTGCCGAAGGGCGCGCTGCGGCTCGAGGAAAGCCAGGCTGCGGCTGCGGCGGGTCAGATCGAACTTGCCAAAGCCTATTCCGAGGTGCTGGGCGGGCATCAGCTGCGCGCTGGCCAGATCCTGCTTACGCTTTCCGACACGGAAGAGCGCCGCCGTTATCTCAACGCCCGCGCCACCGTCGGCACCCTGCTGCGGCTCAAGGCCGTGCCCGTCATCAATGAGAATGACACGGTAGCGACCACGGAAATCCGTTATGGCGACAATGACCGTCTTGCCGCGCGGGTGGCGACGATGATGGGGGCGGACCTCCTGATTCTCCTGTCCGACATTGACGGGCTCTATACCGCGCCGCCGCATCAGAATCCCGATGCGCAGTTCCTGCCGGTTGTCGATGCCATTACGCCAGAGATTGAGGCCATGGCTGGTGCCGCTGCGTCGGAATATTCGCGGGGCGGCATGAAGACCAAGCTCGATGCCGGCAAGATTGCCAATGCGGCGGGCACGGCAATGATCATTGCCTCCGGCACCCGCATGCATCCGCTGGGTGCCATCGATGCGGGCGAGCGGTCAACACTGTTCAAGCCGAGCCTCAATCCGGTGAATGCATGGAAGACGTGGATATCGGGCAATCTCGAGCCGGCCGGGCGGCTGGTGATCGACGAGGGTGCGCTGACGGCGCTCAAATCCGGCAAATCGCTTCTGGCTGCCGGTGTCCGTGACGTTGCCGGTCAGTTCACCCGCGGCGATACGGTTGCGGTTGTCGGTCCGGATGGACGCGAAGCCGCGCGCGGCCTTATTGCCTATGATGCCGCAGATGCCGTAAGGATTGCAGGGCGCAAGACCAATGAGATTGCCGCGATCCTCGGTTACGATGCCCGGTCGGCGATGATACACCGGGATGATCTGGTTGTACGCGCAGCAAAACGTGCTGCGAAGGAGTGAGAAATGCTGGGACGGGTCGAACCGATTGACGACGTTGCTGAATTGATGGCCGGAATCGGCCGCAAGGCCCGTGCCGCTGCCCAGCCGCTGTCCATCGCTTCGCCGGAACAGAAGATGATTGCCCTGATCGCCATGGCGGATGCGGTGGATCGCCGTGCCCCGGAGATTCTGGACGCCAACCGGCAGGATATGGCCGATGGTGAAAAGGCCGGGATGGCCGCCTCGCTGCTCGACCGGCTGAAACTGGATGCAGGCCGTATCGCTGCGATCTCGGAAAGCATCCGCACCATTGCCGCCCTCAAGGACCCCGTTGGGGACATCATTGCCGAATGGGACCGTCCCAATGGCCTGCACATCGAGCGCGTGCGCACGCCGCTCGGTGTTATTGGCGTGATTTACGAAAGCCGCCCGAATGTAACAGCCGATGCGGGTGCCCTTTGCCTGAAGTCGGGCAATGCCGTCATCCTGCGCGGCGGGTCGGATTCCGCCCATTCCTCCCGCGCCATTCATGCGGCGCTGACCGAAGGGCTCGAAGCGGCAGGTTTGCCCAGGGATGCCATCCAGCTCATCCCGGTGACGGACCGTGCCGCGGTTGGTGAAATGCTGAAGGGGCTGGACGGCAATCTCGACGTTATTATTCCGCGTGGCGGCAAGAGTCTCGTGGCCCGGGTGCAGGCGGAAGCGCGCGTGCCGGTCTTTGCCCATCTGGAAGGGCTCTGCCATGTCTATGTCGACGCCTCTGCCGATCTAGACATGGCGCGCCGGATTATCGTCAATGCCAAGATGCGCCGGACCGGCGTCTGCGGTTCCGCCGAGACACTGCTGCTCGACCGGCTGATCGCCCCCGCCCGTCTTTTGCCACTGCTTGAGGATTTGCAGGCAGCAGGCTGCGAAATTCGTGGTGACGCCGCAGTGGTCCAGCTATTATCAGCGGCAAAACCGGCGACGGAGGAGGACTGGTCGACGGAATATCTCGATGCCATCATATCCGTGAAGCTGGTTGACGGTATTGGCGACGCGATCGCGCATATCAATCACTATTCGTCCCACCATACGGAAGCGGTGATTGCTGAGGACATGCATGTGGTCGAGCGGTTCTTCAACGAGATCGACTCTGCCATCCTGCTGCACAACGCCTCGACACAGTTCGCCGACGGCGGTGAATTCGGCATGGGCGCGGAAATCGGCATCGCGACGGGCAAGATGCACGCACGGGGCCCCGTGGGTGTGGAGCAATTGACATCCTTCAAATACCGCGTGCGCGGCAATGGCCAGACCCGCCCGTGACATCCATCGATGCGTTACGTCACGATTTTCCCGGCGTGAGCGATGCGCATCTGCGCATGCCGTTCGTTGAAAAGGGCATGACCGTCGGGTTGTTTGGCGGATCATTCAATCCGCCCCATGCGGGCCACGCGCTGGTGGCGGAAATCTCGCTGCGCCGGCTGCAGCTCGACCAGCTCTGGTGGATCGTTACGCCGGGCAATCCGCTGAAGGACACGCGCCATCTGGCCCCTCTGGCGGAACGGCTGAAATTGTGCGAGCAGCAGGTGCATGACCCGCGCATCAAGGTGACGGCGTTTGAAGCGGCCTATAATGTGCGCTACACGGCCGACACGCTGGCTTTGATCAAGGCGCGCAATCCGGGTGTGCATTTTGTCTGGATCATGGGAGCGGACAATCTTGCCGATTTTCACCGCTGGCAGCGCTGGCAGAAGATTGCCATGACGTTTCCCATCGCCGTGATCGACCGTCCGGGTTCGACCCTGGCTTTTCTCTCGTCGCGCATGGCCAAGACGTTTGACTACGCCCGCTTCGATGAGGATGACGCCCCGCTGCTGGCACGGGCACCCGCGCCGGCATGGACTTTCATCCACGGGCCGCGTTCATCGCTGTCATCGACGGCGATACGCAACGGAGCCGTAAAACGGCAGGAATGAAAACGTGAACAAAGGCCGTGTCGCGACGTCTTGAAAGTGTCATGCGACTCTGCCTATCTTAATAACGTGCAGCAAGATTAAAGGCTGCGGCGCGTTGTTCTTATTGGAAAGGAAATACACTGAGAACAGCAATTCAGAAGAAGGATGCCTTGGCACCTTCAACGGCGGAGATGAACGGTGCAACTTCCGTTTCTCTTGCCCTCCAGACGGTCCTTGCCAGTCTCGATGACTCCAAGGCTGAAAAAATTGTCCCCATCGATCTTCGCGGAAAATCTGTCATCGGCGACCACATGGTCATCGCATCGGGCCGTTCGCACCGTCACGTAACGGCGGTGGCTGATCAGCTCCTGCGTGCGCTGAAGGAAAGCGGTCACGGAAACAATGCGAAGGTTGAAGGTCTTTCCAGCGGTGACTGGGTGCTGATCGACACGGGCGATATCATCATCCATATTTTCCGTCCTGAAGTGCGCGAGTTCTACAACATCGAAAAGATGTGGCAGGCTCCTGAACTTGACGGGGAAACCGTACATTAGAGCAAGGTGTGCCGTTACGGCACACGGAGCCTTGTGTGAGAAAGTTCTGACGGATCGGGGTATCCCGGCATAACGCCAGCGGGATGCTTCGGGCGGCTTACTGGATGTGGACCGGTCATGCGCCGGAGAGTTATTCTTCGCGCCAAATGACAAAGGACTGGACGTGCCATGCGCATCACCGTTTTTGCCGTGGGCCGGATGAAGTCTGGCCCCGAACGGGAACTGGCAGACCGCTATTTCGACCGGTTGAAGAAAACCGGTTCACCGCTTGGTCTCGAATTCAACTCCGTCACCGAAATCACCGAAAGCCGCGCCCAGCAGCCGGACCTGCGCAAACAGGAAGAGTCCGCCAAAGTGCTGGAAGCGCTGGATCAGGGCGGTGTACTCGTTCTTCTCGACGAGCGCGGCAAGACCATGCCATCGGAAGACTTTGCCAATGCAATCGCCCGGTTTCGCGATGACGGTAAACGCCAGCTGCTCCTGGCGATAGGCGGGCCTGACGGCCACGATGCGGATTTAAGGAAGCGTGCCGATCTTGTGCTGGCGCTGGGCGCCATGACCTGGCCGCATCAGATTGTCCGGATTCTCGTGGCGGAACAGCTCTACCGCGCGACCACGATCCTTTCCGGGCACCCATATCACCGGGTGTGAAGTGCTTTCGCCACCTCCGGCCGGAGATGGCGAAAAGCGGGCACTTGATGCCGATCAATAATCGTCCGGCTGGTAGTAACGGTCATCGCGGTATTCACGCCGGTAGTCGCGGCGGGGATAACGATCATCCCGCCAACGCGGACGGTCGTCGCGGTCCCGCCAGCGCGGACGCTCGGCACTGTCGGCAAAGACCGCCGAGCAGCCCTTGTCCACCCAGATGGTGCCGCGGCTGAAGCCCCAGCTCTGGCCGGGAATGCAGGCCGAACCCGAAAGCTGCCGGATGATCCGTGGCCGGCGCATGTCGGTCTCGCACTCATTGTAGCGGAAGCTGCGTGATTCGCATCTGATGGGCCGTTCCTGCGCCTGTGCGGCTGGAACCGTTACGAACTGCATACCCCCCAGGGTCACAGCCAAAGCTAGTATATATCGGTACATTTTCCCTCTCCGATATGATGACAACACACGCTGAAAGCGCATGTGTTCAAGGCGCAATTGTGGTGTTTGTTCCGTGCTCGTCAATCACATTTCCACCGCTGCCTGTTATGCTTTGTCAGGTGAATCGTCCAGTCTCGCCGTTCACGAGATCGGAGATGAAGCTGGAGACCGCCGTGATGCGGCGCAGGGTGCGCACGGATTCGTGGTAGGCAAGCCAATAGGATCGGTGAATCGTCCGTTCCGGCAGGACCGGCACGAGGTCGGGATATTCCCGTGCGATGAATGTATGCAGGATACCGATGCCCGCCCCGGCCTTCACCGCTTCCACCTGTCCGATGGCACTGGAAATCTCGAAAGCGGGGCGCCATTCGCGGGTGATTTCAGGCGCATAGTTCAGCGAAGGGCTGATGACCAGGTCGTCGACATAACCGACCAGCCGGTGCGCCGCGAGATCTTCGATGCTGCGGGGTGCCGGGTGCGCAGCCAGATAGGACCGGCTGGCATAGAGGCAGAGCGTGTAGTCAACGAGCTTTTTCGCCACGAGGCGTCCCTGATCGGGTCGGTCGACCGTAATGGCTATGTCAGCCTCGCGCCGCGACAGCGAGAAGGAACGGGGAACCGGAACAAGCTGGATCTTGAGATCGGGATAGCGGGCGGTGAGGGTGGCAAGGCGCGGCGCGAGGAAGGAGACACCGAAGCCATCCGGCGCGCCAATGCGCACTGATCCGGAAATGGACACATCGGCATCGCCAAGCGAGGAGCGGATCGACAGCATTTCCGCTTCCATGCGCTCAGCTGACAGGAGGAATTCTTCGCCGGCATGGGTCAGCTCGCAGCCGTTGGTGCGGCGGGTCAGCAGCTTGGTGTTGATATCATTCTCCAGCGCAGTGAGACGGCGCGCCACGGTCGCATGGTTGACGCCAAGCCGTTTGGCCGCGCCGAGTATTTGGCCCGAACGCGCGACAGCCAGAAAAATCCGCACATCGTCCCAGCTCATCGTTTGACCTCCTGTGCTATTCGTACTTCAATTTTTGCACAACGGATACGCTTTCGCTCGGCTTGCAATAAAAAATTTGAAGCGCGATGATAGGGTAACGAAATTCAGTCAATCCCAGGGAGGTTGCTCGCAATGCGTGAAGTCGGACATTTTATCGGTGGCAAGCATGTCGCCGGAACAAGCGGTCGTACGACCGAAATTTTCCAGCCCATGGACGGCACCGTTCAGGGCCGCGTGGCGCTCGCAACCCCCAATGAAGTGCGCGCTGCCATTGCCAATGCCAAGGCGGCTCAGCCGGCATGGGCCGCAACCAACCCGCAGCGCCGTGCGCGCGTGTTGCGTAAGTTCCTTGATCTCGTCGAAGCCGAATACGACTCGCTTGCCGAACTTCTGGCGCGCGAGCATGGCAAGACCATTCCCGATGCCAAGGGCGATATCCAGCGCGGTCTGGAAGTGGTCGAAGTTTGCCTCGGCTCAGCTCACATGCTCAAGGGTGAGTTCACCGACAATGCCGGCACGGGCATCGATGTTTATTCCATGCGCCAGCCGCTCGGCGTCGTTGCCGGTATCACCCCATTCAATTTCCCGGCAATGATTCCGCTGTGGAAGGCTGGTCCGGCGATTGCATCGGGCAATGCCTTCATTCTGAAGCCTTCCGAGCGCGATCCGGGCGTGCCGATGCGTCTGGCCGAACTCTTCATCGAGGCCGGTTTGCCGGCGGGCATCTTCAATGTCGTCAATGGCGACAAGGAAGCTGTCGACACCATTCTCGATGATCCGGATATCAAGGCTGTCGGCTTCGTCGGCTCGACGCCGATTGCCCAGTACATCTATTCGCGCGCCACGGCCAACGGCAAGCGTGCCCAGTGCTTCGGCGGTGCCAAGAACCACATGATCATCATGCCCGATGCGGACATGGACCAGACGGTTGATGCCCTTATCGGTGCCGGTTACGGTTCCGCGGGCGAGCGCTGCATGGCGATCTCCGTTGCCGTTCCTGTCGGCAAGGATACCGCAGATCGTCTCGTCGAGCGCCTGATCCCCCGGGTTGAAAGCCTGAAGGTCGGACCCTCCACCGACGCGTCGGCGGATTACGGCCCGGTTGTGACCCGGCAGGCGCTGGATCGCATCAAAGGCTATGTCGATCTGGGTATCCAGGAAGGTGCGAAGCTCGTCGTCGATGGCCGCGGCTTCAAGATGCAGGGTTATGAGAACGGCTTCTACATGGGTGGTTGTCTGTTCGATCACGTCACGCCCGACATGCGCATCTACAAGGAAGAAATTTTTGGTCCGGTTCTGGGCATTGTCCGCGCCGATACCTATGAGGATGCGATCCGTCTGCCGAATGAACACGAATACGGCAATGGCGTTGCGATCTTCACCCGTGACGGCGATGCTGCCCGGGATTTTGCCTCGCGCGTTCAGGTCGGCATGGTCGGCATCAATGTGCCAATTCCGGTTCCGATCGCCTATTACACCTTCGGCGGCTGGAAGGGTTCCGGTTTCGGCGATCTGAACCAGCATGGCCCGGATGCATTCCGCTTCTACACCAAGACCAAGACCGTGACGTCGCGCTGGCCGTCGGGCGTCAAGGACGGGGCCGAGTTCGTCATTCCGACGATGAAGTAACTCGCTTTGAGCTTTGAAATCGCCGTCCGGTTCCGCACCGGGCGGCGATTTTCTTTTGAGCCAAACCCGGTTTACGGGGCCATTGTCCGGAGATAGCCGATCAGCCGGGTCGCCTCGTCGGCGGCCTTGTCCGGTTCGCGGGCGATGATCGCCTTGATCAGCGCGGTGTGCGCCCCGGCGGATTGTTCGAGGCTGCCGGGCCGCTGCAGGCGGAACCAGAACCGGCGGCTGTGGGTTTGCAGCGGGGACGCGAGACGGGCCGCATAGGGGTTTTCCGCCGCCTGTCCGAGCACCGTATCGAAAATCTTGTCGGCGTTGAGAAAGCTGATCACATCGTTGCCTGAGCGTGCAGCCATCATTGCATCGGATGCCGCCTTCAGCCTTTCATGATGCAGCGATGCGCCATAGAGCGCCGCATCGCGTGCAAGAACCCGCTCGACACCCTCGCGCGCATCGAGAACCTTGGTAAAGTCCTGCGGATTGAGCGCGGCAATGGCAATGCCCGAGCGGGGGCGAATTTCCATCAAGCCTTCCCAGGCCAGCTTCTGCACCGCTTCGCGCACCGGCGTGCGGCCCATATTGGTAACATCCGTGAGGGTGCGCTCGTTGACGACCGCGCCAGGCTCAAGCTTCAGCGTGACGATCATCTCTTCGATCTGGCGATAGGCCAGTTCAGCAAGACTTTCGCCCGTCTGGGCCATGGTGTGGACTGCGGTTTGATCCATCAGATAAACTTTCTGTTCAAGGCAATTGACAGCCACACGCCTTACAGATATATTTCTGATATATCAAGAAGGAGAAGAGACATGTGGTCAGGCGTTTTCCCTGCGGTTACAACCAAATTCACTGAAGATGATAAACTCGATCACAAGGAAATGGAACGTTGCTTCTCGCTCCTGATGGATGCGGGTTGCGATGGTTTGATTGTTGCGGGTTCGCTCGGCGAAGGCCCGATGCTCAGCCACGAGGAAAAACTCGCGGTGCTGAAAACGGCGCAGGGTGTTGCCAAGGGCAAGCCGGTGCTTCTCACCATCAATGAAGCGGCAACCCGTGATGGCGCCGCGCTTGCCAAGCAGGCAGCCAAGGCCGGTGCCGACGGCCTCATGCTGGTTCCAAGCCCGATCTATCATACGGACCCGGAAGAAACGGTCACCACCCTGAAGGCCGTTGCAGCTGCCGGCGATCTGCCCGTCATGATCTATTCCAACCGCATTGCCTATCGCGTCGATGTGACCAGCGAAATCCTGGCGGAACTTGCGTCCGACAAGCACTTCGTGGCCATCAAGGAATCCTCCGACGACGTGCGCCGCACCACCGATATCATCAATACGTTCGGCAAGCGTTACGACCTCTTCACCGGCGTCGACAACCTTGCCTTCGAAGCGCTGACTGCAGGCGCCATCGGTTGGGTCGCCGGGCTGGTCACGGCCTTCCCGAAAGAGACCGTTGCGATCTACAAGCTCGTCGGTGCCGGCCGCTATGCCGAGGCACTGGATATCTATCGCTGGTTCCGCCCCTTGCTTGACCTCGATGTCTCCACCTATCTTGTGCAGAACATCAAACTGGCGGAAGTCCATGAAATCGGAACCAATGATCGCGTGCGTCTGCCGCGCCAGCCTTTGCGCGGTGCGCGCCGGGCGGCTGTCGACAAGATCGTCAGGGATGCAATGGCATCGCGGCCGAAGCTGCCTGTTCTCTGAGGCTGCGCGATGAGCGCCGCTCCGGAAAAGCATGATGTTGTCATTGTCGGCGCCGGTATCATCGGCGTCGCCATCGCGGCTTTTCTGGGCGAAGCCGGGCGCAGGGTTCTGGTGATCGATCACCAGGGCATCTGCGAAGGGACGAGCTCCGGCAATGCCGGGGCCCTGGCTTTTTCCGACATACTGCCGATGGCCTCGAAAGGGGTCATGGCCAAGGTTCCGGGCTGGCTGATGGACCCGCTCGGGCCGTTCACCATCCGGCCGTCCTACCTCCCCAGGCTGGCGCCATGGCTCTACCGGTTCTGGCGCGCCAGCCGGCCGGACGTATTGGAGCACACCATAGTGGCGCAAGGCGCGATGATGCGCCTCGCCGAGCCGGAAATGCTGGATCTGATGCAGCGCGCCGGTATACGCCACATGGTGCGCGAGGATGGTTCGCTTGAGCTTTACGAGAGCGAGCACGAGCTCAATCTCTGTCTGCCCGGCTGGGCGGCACGGGAGAGGGCGGGCATCGCCTTTGAACATTTGCGCGGCGAAGCGCTGGCTGCATGCCAGCCAGGTCTGGCACGGCGCTTTGTCGCCGGAACGTTCGTTCCGGGATGGAAGACAGTCAGCGATCCCAAACATGTCGGCAAAGGGCTGTGGGCCCATGCGGAAAAACTGGGCGCCCGCTTCGAGCGTGCGGACGTCGTTTCCGTCAGCGCGAACGATACGGGTGCTACAGTCACGCTTGCCGATGGGCGGACGGTCGAAACAGGCAAGCTCATCCTTGCTGCGGGCGCCTGGTCACACCGGCTGGCGCGGCATCTCGGCGACCATATTCCGCTGGATACGGAGCGCGGCTACAACACCACATTGCCTGTCGGGGCCTTTGATCTGAAACGCCAGTTGATATTCTCCGGTCACGGATTCGTCGTAACACCGCTCGAAACCGGCGTGCGCGTCGGCGGAGCCGTCGAATTGGGCGGTCTCGACTTGCCCCCCAATTACAAGCGCTCGGACGTCATGCTGCAGAAAGCCAAGACCTTTCTGCCGGATCTCGATGTATCCGGCGGACGGCAATGGATGGGGTATCGTCCGTCGATGCCCGATTCCCTGCCGGTTATCGGCTATTCCAGGCAAAGCAAGAATGTTCTCTATGCCTTTGGTCACGGACATCTGGGCTTGACCCAGTCCGCTGCCACGGGACGACTGATCTGCGATCTCATCGAGGGCCGGCGGCCGTCGATCCCGATCGATCCCTTTAATCCGCAACGCTTTTAGGACCCTGTACATCATGGCGCGTCATTCCTTCTTCTGTGTCGACGGTCACACCTGTGGTAACCCGGTACGTCTCGTGGCAGGGGGAGGGCCAAACCTCACCGGCTCGACCATGATGGAAAAGCGCGCGCATTTCCTGCGCGAATTCGACTGGATCCGCACCGGTCTGATGTTCGAGCCGCGCGGCCACGACATGATGTCCGGTTCCATTCTCTATCCGCCGACCCGCGAGGATTGCGATGTGGCGGTGCTGTTCATCGAGACGTCGGGCTGTCTGCCCATGTGCGGCCACGGCACCATCGGCACAGTGACGATGGCGATCGAACACGGCCTGATTACTCCGAAGACACCGGGCATTCTGAAGCTGGATACCCCGGCCGGTCTGGTGGTCGCCGAATACACGCAGGAAGGCCAGTATGTCACCAGCGTGCGCATCACCAACGTTCCGGCCTTTCTCTACGCGGAAGGGCTGGAAGTGGAATGTCCGGATCTCGGGACATTGCGTGTGGATGTTGCCTATGGCGGCAATTTCTATGCAATCGTCGATCCGCAGAAAAACTTCCGGGACATGGCGGATTACCGGGCGCTCGATCTTATCGGCTGGAGCCCGGTTTTGCGCGAGCGTCTGAACGAGCGATATACGTTCCAGCACCCGGAAAAGCCCGATATCAACACACTCAGCCATATCCTGTGGACCGGGGCGCCGACCAAGCCGGAAGCGCATGCGCGCAATGCCGTGTTCTACGGTGACAAGGCGATTGACCGCTCCCCCTGCGGCACGGGTACATCGGCTCGCATGGCGCAACTGACGGCGAAGGGAAAATTGAAGCCTGGAGACGACTTCGTGCATGAATCGATCATCGGCTCGCTGTTTCATGGACGGGTGGAATCGGCCACCCATGTTGGCGATCGCGATGCAATCATACCCTCGGTCGCGGGGTGGGCGCGGATGACCGGTTACAGCACGATCTTTATCGATGACCGCGATCCCTTCGCTCACGGCTTTGTGGTCAAGTGAGCCTCGCCCGGCTCGTTCCGACAATAAGGCGGGGATAGGTAATTCAGTTAAATCAGAGGCATTTGCTGTAAATTTCGTCAACAAATGACGAAAATTTGGTGAAAAATTTCGCACGGAGTATGCAAGCAAATGTGATGCCGCTGTTTGTGCTAAAAAAGCTGTTGCTTTCTTTAACGCAGACGTTACGTGTAAAGAGGTTGGGGTAAACGGGAACCGGATAAAAAAACCGGATAAGAAACTTCCCAATGAAAATGAGGGGTATCGTTGCGATGGAGTACTTCATCCAGCAATCGATCAACGGTCTGACACTCGGTTCAATCTACGGACTGATCGCAATCGGCTATACGATGGTCTACGGGATCATCGGCATGATCAACTTCGCCCATGGCGATGTTTTCATGCTTGGCGCGTTCATGGCGATGATCGTTTTTCTTGCTTTAACCACGTTTATCGGCGGCGTCCCTGTTGTGCTGGCGCTGCTCCTTATGATGCTTGTCGCCATGCTGCTGACAGGGTTGTGGAGCTGGACAATCGAGCGTCTTGCCTACCGGCCGCTACGCGGATCGTTCCGCCTCGCGCCGTTGATCACGGCGATCGGCATGTCGATCGCGCTGTCCAATTTCGTGCAGGTCACACAGGGCCCGCGCAACAAGCCGATCCCGCCGCTCGTCAATGGCGGTGTGACAATCTACGGCACGGGCATCACCATTGCCTACAAGCAGATGGTGATCGTTATCGTCACCGCGATCCTGCTTGCCGCATTCTGGTATCTGGTCAACCGGACCACGCTCGGGCGGGCCCAGCGTTCCTGCGAGCAGGACCGCAAGATGGCCGCACTCCTCGGTATCGACGTGGACAAGACGATTTCCATGACCTTCGTCATGGGCGCCATGCTCGCTGCGGTCGCCGGAACGCTCTACCTCATGTTCTACGGTGTCATCTCCTTCACCGATGGTTTCACACCCGGCGTCAAGGCGTTTACGGCCGCGGTGCTCGGCGGTATCGGCTCATTGCCCGGTGCGGTGGTCGGCGGCCTGCTGATCGGGCTGATCGAAGCGTTGTGGTCTGCCTATTTTTCCATCGATTACAAGGATGTGGCTGCATTTTCGATCCTTGCAATCGTCCTGATCTTCCTGCCCTCCGGCATTCTTGGTCGGCCCGAAGTCGAAAAGGTCTGAGCTTATGGCTGATATCCAATCTTCAGGACAGGATTCCGTCTACGTGAAAGCCGCCAGGGAAGCGGTGATTGCCGGAATCATCGCGTTCGGCCTGTTCTTCCTTGTCATTGGTTTCCGCACCGACCAGAACATCAACAATGAACTGGTTCTCGCCCAGCGCTGGGGCTTGCTGGCGATCTTCGTGGCCGTGGCTGCCATTGGGCGCTTCATCTTCGCAGCGTTCATTACGCCGTCGCGGGAACAGGCGAAGCTGGCCAAAAGCAAGGTGCCAGTCGCTGCCAAGATCGACCGCCGCTCGCTCAAGGCGACGGTGTCGCGGTTTGGCCTTGCCCTGCTTTTCACCTACCCCTTCGTCGTCATCCTGATCCTGGCGCTGATTCAGTTCGCGGTGACCGGACAATGGTCGTTCCAGAGCGGTGTGCAGGGCTCGCTCAAATATGTCGACAATTTCGGTATCCAGATCCTGATCTACGTCATGCTGGCATGGGGTCTGAACATCGTTGTGGGTCTCGCTGGCCTGCTCGATCTTGGGTATGTCGCCTTCTACGCGGTCGGCGCCTATTCCTACGCCCTGCTCTCCGCGCATTTCGGCCTGTCCTTCTGGCTGCTCCTGCCGATGGCCGGTATCTTTGCCGCCACGTGGGGCGTTGTGCTCGGCTTTCCGGTGCTACGGCTGCGGGGTGACTATCTTGCCATTGTCACGCTGGCCTTTGGTGAGATCATCCGTCTTGTGCTGATCAACTGGACTGTTGTGACCAAAGGCACATTCGGTATCTCCGGCATTGCCAAGGCCACCATGTTCGGCATTCCCTTCACGCCGGGCCCCACCGGTTTTGCCGCCATGTTCGGCCTGCCGAACTCCGGCGTCTACTACAAGATTTTCCTCTATTATCTCATTCTGTTCCTTGCTCTCCTGACCGCCTGGGTGACGATCCGCCTGCGCCGCATGCCGATTGGCCGTGCCTGGGAAGCGTTGCGCGAGGACGAGATCGCCTGCCGGTCCCTCGGCATCAACACGACGACCACCAAGCTGACGGCTTTTGCCACCGGCGCGATGTTCGGCGGGTTTGCCGGGTCATTCTTCGCAGCCCGCCAGGGGTTCGTCAGTCCTGAATCCTTCGTGTTCCTCGAATCGGCGATCATTCTTGCCATCGTCGTGCTCGGCGGCATGGGATCGCTCATCGGTATCGCCATCGCGGCGGCGGTGATGATCGGCGGCACGGAACTCCTGCGCGAACTGGAATTCCTCAAGCTGATCTTCGGCAACGATTTTACGCCGGAACTCTATCGTATGCTGCTGTTCGGTCTCGCCATGATTGTCGTCATGGTGTGGAAGCCGCGCGGATTTGTCGGTAACCGGGAACCGAGTGCCTTCCTGCACGAGCGCAAGATGATCTCCAGCGAGTTTACGAAAGAAGGGCACGGCTGATGGTTTCGGAAGTGCGTAACAATCCCAGCGCCGTGCTGCGCGTTGAACATCTCTCGATGAAGTTTGGCGGGCTTATCGCCATCAACGACCTGAACTTCGAAGCCAAGCGCGGGGACATCACCGCTCTGATCGGCCCGAACGGTGCAGGCAAGACCACGGTGTTCAATTGCATCACCGGATTCTACAAGCCGACCGAAGGCATGCTGACCATGACCCGCCAGAATGGCGAGGAATATCTTCTGGAGCGTATGGCCGACTTCGTCATCACCAAGAAGGCGAAAGTGGCACGCACGTTCCAGAACATCCGGCTGTTCTCGGGGCTTACAGTTCTGGAGAACCTGCTGGTCGCCCAGCATAATCCCCTGATGCTGTCGTCGGGTTATACGATCCTCGGTCTTCTCGGCTTTCCCACTTACAAGAAAGCCGCCGCCGATGCGGTTGAGAAAGCCCGTTTCTGGCTGCAGAAGATCAACCTCATCGACCGTGCCGACGATCCGGCAGGCGATCTGCCCTATGGCGCCCAGCGGCGTCTCGAGATCGCCCGTGCCATGTGCACCGATCCGGAGCTTCTCTGCCTGGACGAACCCGCCGCTGGTCTCAACGCGCGTGAATCGGCGGAGCTGAACCAGCTGCTGCTGAGCATCCGCGATGAAACCGGGACCTCGATCATCCTGATCGAGCATGACATGTCCGTGGTGATGGAAATCTCCGATCACGTCGTTGTTCTGGAATACGGCACGAAGATTTCCGACGGAACGCCGGCGAGCGTGAAGAATGACCCGAAGGTCATTGCCGCCTATCTCGGCGTCGAGGATGAAGAGGTGGTCGAGCTGATCGAGCACGCAGCGGCGACCGGCGCTGATGATATCACGGCGGCCGTTGATCTTTTGTCCACGGAGGCCATCCAGGAAATCACGGAGACGCACCCGGAAGCGCCGGCTGCTGCAACCGCTGAAGCCGCGGCAAAGCCCGCCGGTCCGGCCATCAAGGCGGGAGCAACCGCCAATGCGCTCGCCGCACCGCGCGGCGGCACGCCCGATAATCTGACCCTGATCAAGGGGATTGGCCCGGTCAACGAGCGCCGGCTCAACGAACATGGCATTTTCCATTTCGACCAGATCGCGGCCTGGAAGAAGGCCGATGTGATCGCCGCCGAAGCCTATCTGGCGTTTGACGGGCGCATCGCGCGGGAAGACTGGATCGGCCAGGCCAAAAAGCTGGCGAAAGAGAGCCAGGGCAAGCCGGCTGCTAAGAAGACCGGAGGGGCTAAGTAATGTCGGAAACACAAACTCTTCCGAGGACCGGGGCCCTTCTCAGCGTCGAGAACGTTGAAACCTATTACGGCAATATCCGCGCGCTCAGCGGTGTCAGCGTTCATGCGGATGCCGGTGAAATCGTCACGCTGATCGGCGCCAACGGCGCCGGAAAATCAACGCTGATGATGACCATTTTCGGCATGCCTCGGGCCCGCAAGGGCCGGGTGATGTTTGCCGGCCAGGACATCACGCAATTGCCGACCCATGAGATCGCGCGCCTGCGCATCGCCCAGTCGCCGGAAGGCCGCCGCATATTCCCGCGCATGACTGTGCAGGAAAACCTGCAGATGGGCGCCAGCCTCGACAATCTGGAGTTTTATGACGAGGACGTGCGCAAGGTTTTCGACCTGTTTCCGCGCCTGAAGGAACGCATCAACCAGCGCGGCGGTACCCTGTCGGGCGGTGAGCAGCAAATGCTGGCCATCGGCCGCGCATTGATGGCGCGTCCGCGTCTGCTGCTTCTGGACGAGCCGTCGCTGGGTCTTGCTCCGTTGATCATCAAGCACATTTTCGAGGCGATCAAGGAACTGAACAAGTCCACGGGCCTGACGGTGTTTCTGGTTGAACAGAATGCCTTCGGCGCGCTGAAACTGGCGGATCGCGGCTACGTGATGGTCAATGGTATCGTGACGATGAGCGGATCGAGCAAGGATCTTCTCGCCAATCCGGAAGTGCGCGCCGCCTATCTCGAGGGCGGGCGTCACTGACAAAAATAGGACCGGCTTTCCAGCGGGTCTGGAAAATCCGGTGCTGCAAGGGGAATACTGCCATGCAAGGCATTTTGTACGAAGAACCCTCATTCTGGCTGTTTGTGCTGGTAACCTGCGTCATGGGTGGCTGGGCCGCATGGATGGCGGGCCGCGCCTGCGCCAAGACATGGCGTTCCTATACAATCCTGATCTTCTACATGCTGCTTCTCGGCATCGGCGTCCGCTTCATCCACTTCGCCCTGTTTGAGGGCACGATGGTGACGCTGCACTACTATGTCGTCGACACGATCGTACTGATCATCATCGGTACATTGGGCTATCGTTACACCCGGACAAACCAGATGGTTCAGCAATATCACTGGCTCTATGAAAAAGTTTCCCCCTTCTCGTTCAAGGAAAGAAAAGGGGCCTAAGCAATCTCGCTGACGCGAAATGAATCAGCGTGACAACCGCCGGAAAATCGGCAAATGTGGTCTTCAAGCGATGGGAAGATTTCATCGTTAGGGGTTTCGTAAGTACCTAGAAAATGGGAGTTTTCAAATGAAGAAGTCACTGTTCTCGGGTGTTGCTGTTGCAGCAATGCTCGCTTTGGGCGGTCACGCCTATGCTGATCTTCTGGTCGGTATTGGTGCTCCGTTGACCGGCCCCAATGCCGCTTACGGCGCGCAGATCCAGAAGGGTGCCGAAGCGGCCGCAGAGGTGGTCAATGCGGCTGGCGGCGTGAATGGCGAAAAGATCAAATTCGTTCTGGGCGATGACGTTTCCGACGCCAAGCAGGGCGTTTCGGTTGCCAACAAGTTCGTTGCCGATGGCGTGAAGTTCGTTGTCGGTCACTTCAATTCCGGCGTATCCATTCCGGCATCCGAAGTCTATGCGGAAAACGGCATTGTTGAAGTAACACCAGCCGCGACAAACCCTGTATTCACTGAACGCGGCCTGTGGAACACATTCCGCACATGCGGTCGCGATGACCAGCAGGGTGCCATTGCCGGTGCCTATATCGCCGAGCATTACAAGGATGCAAAGATCGCGGTCATCCATGACAAGACGCCTTATGGTCAGGGCCTTGCCGATGAAACCAAGAAGACGATCGAAGCAAAGGGCTTGAAGCCTGTTCTTTATGAAGGCGTCAACGTTGGCGACAAGGACTTCTCCGCACTGATCGCCAAGGCAAAGCAGGCCGGCGTTACCGTCCTTTATTGGGGTGGTCTGCATACCGAAGCTGGTCTGATCATCCGCCAGCTGGCTGATCAGGGCCTGAAGGTCAAGTTCATCTCCGGCGACGGCATCGTTACCAACGAGCTCGCAGCGATTGCCGGCGACGCCGTGGTTGGTACACTCAACACGTTCGGTCCCGATCCGCGCAACAACCCGGCCAACAAGGAACTGGTCGAGAAGTTCCGCAAGGCCGGTTTTGAGCCGGAAGCCTACACCCTCTACGCCTATGCAGCCGTGCAGGCCATCGTCGAAGCAGCAACCGCTGCCAAGTCGAATGATCCTGAAACCGTTGCCAAGGCTCTGAAGGGAAAAGGCCCGTTCAAGTCGGTTCTCGGCGATATCTCCTTTGACGAAAAGGGCGATCCGAAGCTTCCAGGCTACGTCATGTACGAATGGAAGAAGGACAAGGACGGCAAGTACACCTACATCCAGCAGTAAGCCTTTCCGCTTGCTATCTCATGCGAAATGCCCGGCTCTCATGCCGGGCATTTTGCCGTTGGACATTTCACCGTCTTGTGATCAAATGCATTGTTTGCAGTGCAGCAATCGCCCCGCCAATAGGGTTTTACCACTCATATTGCCTGTATGAGATTTCGGAGTTTTCGCCTTGCCTATCAAGAAAATCCTCGTCGCCAATCGATCAGAAATCGCCATCCGTGTTTTCCGCGCCGCCAACGAGCTTGGCATGAAAACCGTGGCGATATGGGCGGAGGAAGACAAGCTGGCGCTGCACCGTTTCAAGGCGGATGAGTCCTATCAGGTCGGGCGCGGGCCGCATCTGGCCAAAGACATGGGGCCGATCGAAAGCTATCTGTCGATCGAGGAAATCATCCGCGTGGCAAAGCTGTCGGGCGCCGACGCCATCCATCCGGGCTATGGCCTCTTGTCCGAAAGCCCGGAATTTGCCGAGGCCTGCGGTGAAGCCGGAATTATCTTCATCGGACCGAAGCCGGAAACCATGCGCCGTCTCGGTAACAAGGTTGCTGCCCGCAATCTCGCCATCGAGATCGGCGTTCCGGTCGTGCCGGCAACCGACCCGCTGCCCGACGACATGGACGAGGTGAAGAAGCTTGCCGAGACGATCGGCTACCCCGTCATGCTGAAGGCATCCTGGGGCGGTGGCGGGCGCGGCATGCGCGCCATCTTCTCGCCGGATGATATTGCCCGTGAGGTTACCGAGGGCAAGCGCGAAGCCAAGGCCGCCTTCGGCAAGGATGAAGTCTACCTTGAAAAGCTGGTGCAGCGTGCGCGCCACGTCGAGGTGCAGATTCTTGGCGATACGCACGGCAATGCGGTGCATCTGTTCGAGCGCGATTGTTCGATCCAGCGCCGCAACCAGAAGGTAGTCGAGCGCGCGCCGGCGCCTTACCTCAACGAGGCGCAGCGCAAGGAGATTGCCGATTACGGCCTGAAGATTGCCGCGAAAACCGCTTATATCGGTGCGGGCACCATCGAATTCCTGATGGATGCCGACACAAACCAGTTCTATTTCATCGAGGTCAATCCGCGTATTCAGGTGGAACACACGGTGACCGAGGAAGTCACCGGCATCGATATCGTCAAGGCGCAGATCCGCATTCTGGAAGGCGCGACGATCGGAACGCCGGAATCCGGCGTTCCCGCGCAAAAGGATATCAAGCTGAACGGCCACGCGTTGCAGTGCCGCATCACCACGGAAGATCCCGAACAGAACTTCATTCCGGATTACGGCCGTATCACCGCCTATCGCGGCGCAACCGGTTTTGGCATCCGGCTGGACGGCGGCACCGCCTATTCGGGCGCGGTCATCACCCGCTATTACGATCCGCTTCTGGAAAAGATCACGGCGTGGTCGCCGACGGCCGACGAGACGATCCAGCGTATGCACCGCGCCTTGCGCGAGTTCCGTATCCGCGGTGTTGCCACCAACCTGACCTTCCTTGAAGCCATCATCACCCATCCGAAGTTTGCCGATAACAGCTACACGACGAAGTTCATCGATACGACGCCGGAGCTGTTCGCACAGGTGAAGCGCCAGGATCGCGCCACCAAGCTTCTGACCTATCTGGCCGACGTCACCGTCAATGGCCATCCGGAAACCAAGGGCCGTGCCACGCCACCGGCTGAAGCGGCGCTGCCGCGGGTGCCGTTCATTGAGACACCGATCCCGGATGGCACCAAGCAGCTGCTGGATCAGTTGGGGCCGAAGAAGTTCGGCGAATGGATGCGCAATGAAAAGCGTGCCCTGTTCACCGATACGACCATGCGCGACGGCCATCAGTCCCTGCTGGCAACGCGGATGCGCACCTTCGATATCGCCCGGGTGGCCGGCACCTATGCGCGTGCCTTGCCGCAGCTGTTCTCGCTGGAGTGCTGGGGCGGCGCGACGTTCGACGTGGCCATGCGCTTCCTGACGGAAGATCCATGGGAGCGGCTTGCGGAAGTGCGCGAAGCGGCACCGAACATCCTGTTGCAGATGCTTCTGCGCGGCGCCAATGGTGTGGGCTACAAGAGCTATCCCGACAATGTGGTCAAGTATTTCGTGCAGCAGGCCGCCCGCAACGGCGTCGATGTGTTCCGCGTGTTCGACAGCCTCAACTGGGTCGAGAACATGCGCGTCACCATGGATGCGGTGCTGGAAGAGGACAAGCTGTGTGAAGCCGCCATCTGCTACACCGGCGATATCCTGAATTCCGCCCGGCCGAAATACGACCTGAAATATTATGTCGATCTGGCGCAGGAAGTGGAAAAGGCCGGCGCGCATATCATCGCGGTCAAGGACATGGCCGGGCTGCTCAAGCCGGGCGCTGCGAAGGTGCTGTTCAAGGCATTGCGCGAGGCGACCGACCTGCCGCTGCATTTCCACACGCATGACACGTCGGGTATCTCAGCGGCAACCGTGCTTGCCGCCGTGGATGCGGGTGTCGACGTGGTCGATGCTGCCATGGATGCCCTGTCCGGCAATACCTCGCAGCCCTGTCTCGGTTCGATCGTCGAAGCCCTCAAGGGCACGGAGCGCGATCCCGGGCTTGATCCGGAATGGATCCGTCGCA
The DNA here is from genome assembly GCF_044760925.1 of Phyllobacterium sp. NPDC097923. Taxonomy (NCBI): domain Bacteria; kingdom Pseudomonadati; phylum Pseudomonadota; class Alphaproteobacteria; order Hyphomicrobiales; family Phyllobacteriaceae; genus Phyllobacterium; species Phyllobacterium sp. NPDC097923. The sequence goes on from NZ_JBIWBL010000002.1 coordinate 452,068, forward strand.
TCTCGTTCTATTGGGAGGCGGTCCGCACGCAATATGCGGCATTCGAAAGCGATCTGAAGGGGCCGGCATCGGAAGTCTATCTGCACGAGATGCCAGGCGGCCAGTTCACCAACCTGAAGGAACAGGCACGCTCGCTCGGCCTTGAAACACGCTGGCACGAAGTGGCGCAGGCCTATGCCGACGTCAACCAGATGTTCGGGGATATCGTCAAGGTCACGCCGTCATCCAAGGTCGTGGGCGATATGGCGCTGATGATGGTCAGCCAGGATTTGTCCGTCGCCGACGTGAAGAACCCGGACAAGGATATTTCCTTCCCGGATTCGGTGGTTTCGATGATGCGCGGCGATCTCGGCCAACCGCCGAAGGGCTGGCCCAAAGATATTCAGAAGAAGATCCTGAAAGCAGAGAAGCCATTCACCGATCGGCCCGGCTCACTGCTGGCACCGGCCGATCTCGTGGCCGAGCGCAAGGACATTGAGGAAAAGCTGGAGCGCAAGGTCAGCGACCAGGAATTTGCCTCCTATCTGATGTATCCAAAAGTGTTCACCGATTTTGCCGTGACGCACGGCACTTACGGTCCGACGAGTGTGCTGCCGACACATGTCTATTTCTACGGGCTGGCGCAGGAAGAGGAAGTTTTCCTCGATATCGAGCGTGGCAAAACCCTGGTTGTACGCAATCAGGCGGTGGGTGAACCGGATGAGAAGGGCATGGTTACCGTGTTCTTCGAAATGAACGGCCAGCCGCGCCGCGTGAAGGTGCCTGACCGCACCCGTGCGGGCAGCGTCGGTGTCCGCCGCAAGGCAGAGCTTGGCAATGACAAGCATGTCGGTGCGCCGATGCCGGGCATTGTGTCCACGGTCGGCGTCTCGGTTGGCCAGAAGGTCAATGCGGGTGACGTGCTCCTTTCCATCGAGGCGATGAAGATGGAAACGGCGTTGCGTGCCGAACGCGACGGGACGCTGGCTGAAATTCTGGTCCGTGCCGGTGACCAGATCGATGCCAAGGATCTGCTCGCCGTCTACGAGTAAGCGCCATCCGGTCCGCATAGCCCGCCGCGTCGTGCCCTTGAGTTCAATCTTGGGCACGGCGGGATGGATTTGTGCTGATGCCTGTTTGTGCGCATATCGGCATAAACAGGCATTGAATAGTGCGCATATACGAAGTATGGTCGGGTCGTTGAATTCCGCAGCCGATGCGGAATGCGAGCGCGCACGTGCAGGGTATTCCTACAATGACCAAAGACCTGTCGCCGGAAGAGCGGAAGAGCATGATCCTCAAACGGGTCAATGAATCCGGCCGCGTCCTGGCGAATGCCGTTGCGACGGAATTCGGTGTGTCGGAAGATTCCATACGCCGGGATTTGCGCGAATTATCCGAAGCAGGGCTTGTCCAGCGCTTCCATGGCGGTGCAGCGCGCAGCAGTTCGAGCTTTCGCAGCTTTCAGCAGCGCGCCAAGGATGAAACGGCCGGGAAAAAGGCGGTTGCCGCTGTTGCCGCTGAACGAATTGCCCCGAATGCCACCATGCTTCTCGATTCGAGCACGACGGTGCTTGAGTTTGTGCGCGCCCTTCCGGTCAACCTGCAGATGCGCATCATCACCAGTTCGCCGGATATTGCCTCGGCCGCTCTCGACCATCCCCTGTGCGAGGTTATCCTTCTTGGTGGCACGCTGAATCGTTTCACCCGCAGCGTCATCGGGCAGTCGCCGCTTGCCGAAGTGCAGCTCATGCACGTCGATTACTGTGTGCTCGGCGCCTGCGCCATCGACGAGAGCCTGACGCTACGCGCCGAGAACTACGAGGACGCGCATCTGAAACTGGCCATGAGCAAGGCGAGCAATGAAGTGATGCTGCTAGCCACGGCTGAAAAGCTGCTGAAGCAGGCGCCCTTTGCCATTGCGCCCATCTCGGCCATATCGACGCTGATTACCGACAGAACCGCCGACCCGTCGATTGTTGAGCGGATTCGCAGCGTGGGTGTCGAAGTCGTCATCGCCGACAGACGCGGTGCGTGATGTCCATCCTGTCCGAAATTCAAGCTGGTGATAAAACTATGGATGCCTCCCTCTACAGGAAGAAAGCCGTCTATGGCCGCTGGGCCGTTGCCAGCGCTTTCTTTTTCAATGGATTTCTGATCGGCAGCTGGGCGCCGCAGATCCCCGTCTTCATGACGCGCCTGCACATCAGCGAGTTCACGCTCGGCCTGATGATCCTGGTGTTTGGCCTTGGTGCCCTGGCGGCGATGCCCTGGTGCGGCTACCTCATCGGCCGGTATGGGTCGCGCGCGGTGGTCAAGGGCTTTGCCGTCTTCTGCAGTTTTTCCCTGCTCCTGGTGGCGCTGGCTCCGAATGTTTACATCGCGGCGCCCGCGCTTTTTCTCTTTGGCGCCGTCATCGGCGGCATGGATGTGGCCATGAACGCCAATGCCGTCGAGGTGGAGAAAAAACTGTCCCGCGCCGTCATGTCATCCTCACACGGGTTCTGGAGCCTTGGCGGCTTCGCCGGCGGCGCCCTCGGCGGCTTGCTGATCGAAGCACAGGGTCATCTGGTTCACGCGGCGGTGGTCACCGCCATTGCGGTTGTTCTGGGGCTTGCCGCGTTCCGCTACATGATCACTGAAGATGCGCCGGTGGTGCATGAGAAAAAGGGCAAGCTGGCTTTCCCCACCAATCCGCTGATTTACCTGATCGGCATCATGGCGCTTTTCTCCATGGTTCCCGAAGGCTCTGTGCTTGATTGGGCGGCTCTCTACCTCAAGCAGGAGCGCGGTGCCGATATTGCCACGGCCGGATTTGCCTTCGCCGCATTTTCGGGAACGATGTCCGTCATGCGCTTTCTCGGCGACGGCGTGCGCAACCGCTTCGGTGCAGTTAAGACATTGCGCATTTCCGCGCTCATTGGTGCATCGGGCATGCTGGTTGCAAGCCTTGCGCCAAGCCCCTGGATCGCCATTCTGGCCTTTGCGTTTGCAGGGCTGGGCATCGCCAATATGGTGCCCATCGCCTTCTCGGCTGCGGGCAACCAGAAGGGAACGTCTTCGGGCGTTGCCCTCAGCCTCGTCACGCTGATGGGCTATTCGGGCATTCTGGTCGCGCCCTCGGCCATCGGCTTTGTCGGCGGGCGCACGGGTTTCGGTCCGGTCTATATGGTGCTCGCCTGCCTGCTCGTGGTGGTGTTCCTGATGGCCAATCTTGCCGCCAGCGCCGACCGCAACGAAAACCCGGGCACCTGATCTATGCCCGGCGGCTTGCCGCAACCGCCGGTTTCTTGCGCTGCAGCAGAAAGTCGGTCACCCTCCGTCCGGCCTTGTGGGCTTTCAATCCGACATTCATTTCGGGAGAAAGTTCACCGGAGAGATCGAGTGTCGCGTGTTCGCCCACCGCATCGAAATGCTCTTCCAGCCAGTCATCGGCTGCGGCCTGGCCGAGGTCGCGCAGATATTCGAGGAAGGCCCATTCCGCGTTGATTTTCGATGAGGCCGCAAGGCCGGCCAACGCCACATCGGCATCGATACGGTGCATGCGGATATGCTTGTATTCGCCGTGTTCGATCCGGCCTGCATCGATCAGCGAATTGACGAAGGCAATCGAACGGAACTCACGCAGCAGCGCCGCATTGAAGGTGATCTCGTCGATACGGTCGGTGATTTCGCGGGCGGTCTTCGGCGCGCCGCGCCGTTCGATCGGGTTGATCTGGATAAGCAGCAGATCTTCGCTCTTGGTCGAATAGAAGAAGGGATAGAGCGCCGGGTTGCCGCCATAGCCGCCATCCCAATAGGGTTCACCTTCAATCTCCACGGCCTGGAAAATATAGGGCAGGCACGCGGATGCCATCACCACATCGGCATTGAGCTCCGACTGGGAAAAGACCCGCAGGCGGCCGCTTTCCACATTGGTCGCCGAGATGAACAGCTTGAGCGCCGAGCAGGCTTTCACCCGGTCGAAATCAATCTCACGCTCGACCACATCCCGCAGGGGGTTGAGGTTGAACGGGTTGAACTCGTAGGGGGAAAACATGCGCGAGAACTGCTCGAACAGATTGTACCCGACGCCGTTCTCGACGGACCAGTTGCCGAAAAAGCGGTCCCACGGCGTGCGCTGAACCGGGCTGAACTGCCCGGTGCGGCCCACCGCCCGCCAGAACTCATAGAGCTTTTCGCGGGCGCCATCGGGTCCGTTGCGGCTCCAGCCATCAGCCAGCGCGACAGCATTCATGGCACCGGCGCTGGTGCCGGATATGCCCTCGATGGTCAACCGGCCATCTTCCAGAATGCGGTCGAGAACACCCCAGGTGAAGGCGCCGTGCGAGCCGCCGCCCTGCAGCGCGATGTTGATGACTTTGGGTTTGTGGTTCATCACTGCGCCGTCCAGCCGCCATCGACGGAGATGGATGTACCGGTGATCTGCGCCGCCGCATCGCTGGCGAGAAACACCACCGTTGCGCCGATCTGGTCGACCGTGGCGAATTCCTTGGTCGCCTGCCTGTCCAGCATGACTTCGCGGATGACGGTTTCGCGGTCCATGTTGTGCGCTTTCATCTGGTCGGGGATCTGAGCCTCGACGAGCGGTGTCAGCACATAACCGGGGCAGATGGCGTTGCTGGTGATGTGTTTTTCCGCCACCTCAAGCGCTACGGTTTTGGTCAGCCCGAGAATGCCGTGCTTGGCCGCCACATAGGCCGACTTGAACGGCGATGCGCGCAGGCCATGGGCCGAGGCGATATTGATGATGCGGCCCCATCCGGCCTTCTTCATATAGGGAAGCGCCGCAGCGGTGGTGTGGAACGCCGAGGTCAGGTTGATGGCGATGATCGCATCCCATTTTTCCGTCGGGAATTCGTCGACCGGCGCGACAAACTGGATGCCGGCATTGTTGACCAGCACATCGACGCTGCCGAATGCGGCGGCTGCCTGGTCGATCAGGGCACGGCATTCGTCACCCTTGGACATGTCGGCCTTGATATAGGCGACGCCGGTGGAATGCTGTGCGGCGATCTCCTTGGCAAGATCGTGGTCTTCCGGGCGGTCCGTGAAGGAATTGATCACCACATTGTAACCCGCCGCTGCGAGGGCGTGGGCGGAACCCAGTCCGATGCCGGAGTTGGAACCTGTGACGACTGCGGTCTTCTTGGCCATGAGAAACTTCCTTTGGTTTAACAACCGTGTTGAAGGCGTCTGGAATATATTGCATTGCAGCAAGATTACCAGCTTTGGAACGTGAACACTTTGTCATACGGTTCACTGTGGCGTGATCGCGAAGAGCATTTGCTTTGAATTTGCCGCGTTCATGTCACATGGTGTTGACACAAGGCGTTCCCTGCGCCACGTGAAGGGAATATCTGGAGTTTGACAATGTCTGACTATTATTCGCAGCCCTTTGCCCGCCGCGCCTCCGTTGGCGTCGATGTGGGCGGGGTCATGGTTGGCGGAGGCGCACCCGTCGTCGTGCAGTCGATGACCAATACGGATACAGCCGATGTGGACGGCACCGTTGCACAGGTGGCAGCGCTTTCCCGCGCGGGATCGCAGATCGTCCGTATCACCGTTGACCGGGATGAATCCGCTGCCGCCGTGCCGAAAATCCGCGAAAGGCTGGACCGGCTTGGCCTGAACGTGCCGCTGGTTGGCGATTTCCATTATATCGGTCACAAACTGCTGGCGGACCATCCGGCCTGCGCCGAAGCGCTGGCGAAATACCGCATCAATCCGGGCAATGTCGGCTTCAAGGACAAAAAGGATGCGCAGTTCGGCGCCATCATCGAAATGGCGATCCGCTATGACAAGCCGGTGCGCATCGGCGTCAACTGGGGCTCGCTCGATCAGGAACTGCTGACGGCACTGATGGACCAGAACCATGCGGCGGGCGCGCCCCTGACGGCGGAACAGGTCACCCGGGAAGCCATTGTCCAGTCGGCGCTGATTTCCGCGCAGCTGGCCGAAGAAATCGGCCTGCCGCGCTCCAAGATTATCCTTTCGGCCAAGGTCAGCCAGGTGCAGGACCTGATCGCGGTTTATGCGGAGCTGGCGCGGCGCTGCGATCATGCGCTGCATCTCGGCCTTACCGAAGCCGGCATGGGCTCCAAGGGCATTGTCGCTTCCTCGGCAGCGCTCGGCATCCTCCTGCAGCAGGGTATCGGGGATACGATCCGCATATCGCTGACACCGGAACCGAACGGTGACCGGACACGGGAAGTGCAGGTGGCGCAGGAATTGCTGCAGACCATGGGCTTTCGCCAGTTCATTCCGATTGTCGCGGCCTGTCCCGGTTGCGGGCGGACCACATCCACCGTGTTTCAGGAATTGGCGCAATCGATCCAGAGCGATATTCGCGACAACATGCCGGTCTGGCGCGAGAAATATCCCGGTGTCGAAGCGCTCAATGTCGCGGTGATGGGCTGCATCGTCAACGGGCCGGGCGAATCCAAGATGGCGGATATCGGCATTTCACTGCCGGGAACCGGCGAAACGCCGACGGCTCCGGTCTTTGTCGACGGCAAGAAAGTGGCGACCCTGCGCGGTGCGGGCATTGCCAAGGAATTCCAGAAGATGGTTGCCGATTATATCGAAAACCGCTTCGGCCAGGGTGCAGGCTCGCACGCGGCCGAATGATTCTAGCTCTGCCGCTCGGCGATGAACCGTGCGGCCTGCTTGAGCAGGGCAGCCTTTTCGCCGAAGGGCGCAAGCAATTCCTCGGCCTGTGCCACCAGCCCGCTCAACTGGCGCTTGGTCCAGTCGATCCCGTGCAGTGAAACCAGCGTGGCCTTGCCCGCCGCCGCATCCTTGCCGGTGGCTTTGCCCATATGGGCAGCATCGGCGGTAACGTCGAGCAGATCGTCGGCCAGCTGAAAGGCAAGACCAATGGCCGAGCCATATTCCGCCAGCCGTTCGCGATCCCGGGAATTGGCATTGCCGATCATGGCACCGGCCTCGCAGGCGAAACGGATCAGCGCGCCGGTTTTCATGGCCTGCAGGCGGATGATGCCGGCCTCGTCAGGCTTGACCTTTTCCGCTTCCAGATCGAGCGCCTGGCCGCCGGTCATGCCGCCGATACCGGCAGCGCGTGCCAGTGCCGTCACCAGTGCAACCTTGGCGCTAGGATCAAGTTCCGTCGCCTCGGCAGCAATCAGTTCGAACGCGTAGGTCAGGAGGCTGTCCCCCGCAAGGATGGCGGCCGCCTCGTCGAACTTGCGATGCACCGTCGGCTGGCCGCGGCGCATATCGTCATTGTCCATGGCCGGAAGATCGTCATGCACGAGCGAATAGCTGTGGATGCATTCCAGCGCCGCCGCTACCCGCAAAGCCGCGGGGGTGTCGGCACCGAAGAGAGCGGCGCTTTCCAGGACGAGGAAGGGGCGTAGACGCTTGCCGCCATTGAGAACGCCGTGCCGCATGGCTGCCATGAGGCGGGGCGGACGGCTGATCTCACCGTCTTGCGGCTGATCCGAGAGCAGGCCCGTCAGCAACGTTTCCACCGAGGCGGCGCGATGCAGCAATGTCATCTGAAACAGGGAAGTGTCTTGATCTGTCATCATGATCTGGCAATGAACGAAAAATCGGCGCCCGGTCAATGATTAGATGCGCTGCTTTTGCATTTTTGCCTTGTTGTCATTGTGAACATGGCCGGAATGGCATGGAAATGGTTCCCTTTGGCGGATGGTTGCTCTATGTCCATGATGGGCTTTCAACGCAGGCGGCGGGTGTGACACGGGTTCTGGTCAGAAACAAAAGAGGCGGAGGCTATCTGGTCAGTCCGGGCGGCTCGCCTTTGGGGCGCATCGTGCGCTACCTGATTCTGACGGGCATCCTCCTGATGATGATCCCCATCATCCTGCTCAGCCTGTACCGGCTGCCGTTCGTGCATCCCGTTTCCACCTTGATGGTGAAGGACCTCGTGACTTTTTCCGGTTATGACCGGCGCTGGGTGTCACTGGACGAGATTTCCCCGGTGCTGGTGCATTCCGTCATGATGTCAGAGGATGCGCGGTTCTGCTTTCATTCCGGCGTCGACTGGGATGCGATGAACCTGGTTGTGTCCGATGCGATGGATGGCGAGCAGACGCGCGGTGCGTCGACGATCACGATGCAGACCGCCAAGAACCTGTTCCTGTGGAACAGCCGGTCTTTCATCCGCAAGGGCCTGGAAATGCCGCTGGCGATGATGACCGATCTGATCCTGACCAAACGGCGGGTGATGGAAATCTACCTGAATATTGCCGAGTGGGGCCCGGGCATCTACGGCATCGAGGCGGCGGCGCAGCATCATTTCAAGGTGAGTGCGGCAAGGCTGACACCGCGGCAGGCAGCCTTTCTCGCGGTGACCCTGCCCAACCCGATCGCGCGCAATCCGGCGCGGCCGGGGCAGGGGTTGCAAACGCTGGCAAGGCTCAATGAACGGCGTGCGCGGGGCGCCGGTGCGTATATTGGTTGTGTCAAATAGACCCTCTATCGGCGCAAATCCCGGCATATCGGCATTTGCGACAAAAAATATGCGACTCATGCTGGTCAAAAGCTCTCAAGCCGTGTATAGCCCCAGCCGAACTTTCCGGAATTTTGTCCATTGTGACAGGCTCGATCGGGCCAGCGCCGGATTTTGACTGATTACTGGAGCAGGAACAATGGCTGTACCTAAAAGAAAAACTTCTCCGTCGAAGCGCGGCATGCGCCGTTCCGCCGACGCGTTGAAGGCCCCGACTTACGTCGAAGACAAGAATTCAGGCGAACTGCGCCGTCCGCACCATGTCGATCTGAAGACCGGCATGTATCGCGGCCGTCAGGTTCTGACGCCGAAAGAAGGCTGATCCCTTCCTGGATTTCGTGATAAAGAGGACCGGCCTTGTGCCGGTCTTTTTTTGTTTATGACATGCTGATGGGAGACAGATGCCGTGATTTCCAATATTCCATTGATGATCGTGCCGCTTGTCGTGTTCAATCTGGTGGTTGCCGGATTGACGGGTATCGGCGGCGCCGATCCGTGGGCAACGCAGCTCTATTCCATGCAGATGCTGTCGGGCGGCGTATGGCGGATGACACTGGGCGACCTGATGATCGTGCTGTCGCTGGCGTTGCTGTTCTTCGAGATCATGAAGTCAACGCGCACGAGCAATGCCTCGGTGGTTGACCATCTCCTTTCGACCTTCGTGTTCGTGGCATTTCTGGTGGAATTCCTGCTGGTTCCCAGCGCCTCGCATTCGCTGTTCTTCATTCTGATGGCGATGGCTTTTTTCGATATTCTGGCGGGATTCACCGTTTCGCTGCGCTCTGCCGGGCGCGACGTCAACTTCCGCTGACATCATGCAAAACCCCCGGCAGAGGAGGCCATCTGCCGGGGTTTGATGTTGCTGGGCCGATGATCAGCTCTGGCCGCCGTCGGCGATGAAACCGGCCGCCTGAATACCGGCGATCGCTGCAATCTCGTCATTGTCGGAAGTGTCGCCGGTGATGCCGACCGCGCCGAGAAGCTCCCCCTTGGCATTCTTGATGAGAACGCCGCCTGCCACCGGGATGACGCGCCCGCCCGACGCCGCCACCAGCCCTTCGACGAAGTGCGGGCGTTCCTTGGCGAATTTTTCAACGGTGCGCGAGCCGGTGCCGATGGTCAGGCCGCCGAACGCCTTGCCGAAGGCGATCTCGAAGCGCAGCAGGGAAGCGCCGTCCTGTTTCTGGAAGGCCTTGAGGTGGCCGCCGGCATCGAGCACGGCCACCGAGAGCGGACGCATGCCGGCCTCGGTGCCCTTGGCAAGCGCTGCCTTGATGATGGTGTTGGCTTTGGAAAGTGAGAGTTGGGCCATGGTGTCCTCTTGGGTTCGTATGGTCATGGAATGCAAAAGCCGATCCGCCGCGCGAGCCGGATATTCAGTCAAAAACGGATGTGGCCTGGATTATTTGTCGAGGGAGTCCAGCTTGCGCTGCATGGCGGCGATCTGCTCTTTCAGTTCGTCCAGCCCGGTATCCTTCTTGGCGGTTTCGGCGGCGGGTGTTTCGTCGGCCTCGGCCGCTCCGGCCGTCTTGTTCAGCGGGAATGGCGTGAACATGCGCATGGCGTGCTGCAGCATTTCGGTGTTGCGGCGAACCTGCTCCTCGACGAGCTTGACCGGCGCACTGATGTTCATCATGTCGATCGGCGATTTGCCGAAGGCGGCCGAAAGCTGCTCGCGCATGCGCTCCTGTTCCTTGGCAAAGGCACTCATGGACTGTTCGAGGAATGTTGGCAGCACCACCTGCATCTGGTCGCCGTAATAGGCGATGAGCTGGCGCAGGAACGGAATCGGCAGCATGTTCTGCCCATCCTTGTTTTCCAGCTCGAAGATGATCTGGGTCAGGACGGAATGGGTGATGTCTTCTCCGGTCTTGGCGTCCTGAACGGTGAAATCCTCATTGCGCTTCACCATCTCGGCGAGATCTTCCAGCGTCACATAGGTGCTTGTGCCGGTATTGTAGAGGCGCCGGTTGGCATATTTTTTAATGACGACGTCGCCGGTTTTTGCTGCCATCAGAGAACTCCCCAACTCATGTCATCAGACTCAAATGGTCTGAATTTGCGTGCCCGCTTACTGATATATCCACGAGGATAGGGGGAAAGCGGCACAAATCAAAGTGATTTGTGCGCCGCATCCATCGCGCAGATCATTCTCGCCTTTCTCTGCCTTGCAGGCGATAAATTTGGCTTCGCGGCGAATGCCCCTTGTCAAACTGCCGCAGGGAGGGAATTCTGTTCGGGAAGCCAAGCTGAATGAATTCAGCATCTCAATGATAAGGAGACGTCTATGACCCAATCCATCGTTATCGCCAGTGCAGCGCGAACCCCCGTGGGGTCGTTCAACGGTGCTTTTGCCAACGTCCCGGCCCACGAACTCGGCGCTGCGGTGATCAAGGAAGTGCTGAGCCGCGCCGGTGTCGATGGTGCCGATGTCGATGAAGTGATCATGGGCCAGGTGCTCAGCGCCGGCGAAGGGCAGAACCCGGCCCGCCAGGCCGCCATGGAGGCAGGCATTCCGCAGGAGGCGACAGCCTGGGGGCTCAACCAGCTTTGCGGCTCCGGTCTGCGCGCCGTGGCCCTCGGCATGCAGCAGATCGCAACCGGTGATGCCGATATCATCGTGGCGGGCGGACAGGAATCCATGTCGATGGCGCCGCATTGCGCGCATCTGCGCGGCGGCGTGAAGATGGGCGATTTCAAGATGATCGATACGATGATCAAGGATGGCCTGACCGACGCTTTCCATGGCTACCACATGGGCAATACGGCCGAGAACATCGCCCGCAAGTGGCAGTTCACCCGCGAAGACCAGGACAAGTTCGCCCTTGGCTCCCAGAACAAGGCGGAAGCCGCGCAGAAGGCGGGCAAGTTCAAGGATGAAATCGTGCCGTTCACGGTCAAGACCCGCAAGGGCGACGTGATCGTTGCGGATGACGAGTATATCCGTCACGGCGCGACACTCGACTCCCTAGCCAAGCTGAAGCCTGCTTTCGACAAGGAAGGCACCGTTACCGCAGGCAATGCCTCCGGCCTCAATGATGGTGCGGCTGCCGTGGTGCTCATGAGCGAGGACGAGGCCAAGCGCCGCAACGTCAAGCCGCTGGCCCGCATCGTTTCCTGGGCAACGGCCGGTGTCGACCCTGCCATCATGGGCACGGGTCCAATCCCCGCGTCACGCAAGGCGCTGGAGCGGGCCGGATGGAAGGTGGAGGACCTTGATCTGGTCGAAGCCAACGAAGCCTTCGCGGCGCAGGCGCTTTCCGTCAACAAGGATCTCGGGCTCAATCCCGACATCGTCAATGTCAATGGCGGTGCCATCGCCATCGGTCATCCCATCGGCGCATCCGGTGCCCGGGTGCTCAACACGCTGCTTTATGAATTGAAGCGCCGCAACGGCACAAAGGGCCTTGCCACGCTGTGCATTGGCGGCGGCATGGGCATTGCCCTGTGCGTTGAGCGCGTCAAGGACTGATCTGCAAGAATGAGCACGGGTTCGGCGTTTGTCGAACCCGTGTTCCGGCAGCACTAAATTTCCAGGCTGCTGCCACGTCTCTTTTTCAACAACACTAACTTTGATCCAACATGAATTAGGGAGGGGAAATATGACCAAAACGGCAATCGTTACGGGCGGAACACGTGGTATCGGCGCAGCCATATCCGTGGCCCTGAAAGCGGCAGGGTACAAGGTCGCGGCAAATTACGCGGGCAATGACGACGCGGCGAAGAAATTCACGGAAAAGACCGGTATTGCCACCTACAAGTGGGATGTTTCCAACTATGAAGAGTGCGCTGCCGGTATTGCCAGGATCGAGGCCGATCATGGTCCCGTCGCCGTGCTGGTCAACAATGCGGGCATCACCCGTGACGCCATGTTTCACAAGATGACCCCAGGCCAATGGGGCGAAGTGATCAACACCAATCTGACCGGCCTGTTCAACATGACCCATCCGGTATGGACGGGGATGCGTGACCGCAAATTCGGCCGCGTGATCAATATTTCCTCGATCAACGGACAAAAGGGCCAGGCCGGGCAAGCCAATTATTCCGCGGCCAAGGCCGGGGATATCGGCTTTACCAAGGCGCTGGCGCAGGAGGGCGCGCGCGCCGGCATTACGGTCAATGCCATCTGTCCCGGTTATATCGGCACGGAAATGGTGCGGGCCATCGACGAGAAGGTGCTCAACGAGCGCATCATTCCGCAAATCCCGGTCGGACGTCTGGGCGAACCGGAAGAAATCGCGCGCTGCGTGGTGTTCCTCGCTTCTGACGATGCCGGCTTCATCACCGGCTCGACGCTGACAGCCAATGGCGGGCAGTATTTCAGCTGATCCGAAGCAAATCAAAAGACGCCGCGGGCTGGAAACAGCCGGCGGCGTTTTCGTTTTGTGCGGCGGCGCTTCCCGATATTCGCGGCCAAAGGTTAACGGCGTTTCCTGAATCTTGTCCTATTTCCTGCCCATGCGTTCGGGGATTGGTGCGACTCCCGCGCCTTCAGCACAAGATGTAGCCGTGAACAAAACAGGAAAGTGGACAAAGCGCTGATTCGTCGCTGATTCGTTCTTCCTTTGATCGGAGTGTTAATGAAACGGCGCCCCCGAGCCTTGGATTCCTTAACTAACTATAAGGAAATATTGCGATTTTCTTAACAGAGAAAAAAATCGTTGACGGCGGACTGCCCGCTTTTGCGCGGAAAAGCCAAAGGTTAACGGCGGTGGACCGATTCGTTGAAATCCTGTTCCCGCTGATTCAGCATCTTGTGCGACTCGAACCCGGGAAAGCTAGATGTGGCCGTGAACAAAGCAGGAATCTGATCCTATAGCTGATTCGTCGCTGATTCGTTCTGCTCGCGTTCTGTTTCTTAATGGAACACTCCGTGAATCGGTTCGCAATTGTTTATCTTGAGGTCGCCGCATACTTTCTGTCTGATGCCGATAATGCTATCGGATAGTGCATGCCCGGCATGCCTTGCTGGTTCTGGTGAGGCCGTCGTGCCGGTGTTGGATATTTTTGATGAACCTTATGCCTACTCCCGAACTTCCCTTGATCCTGAGCGGTCGTGACGTCACCGCCGTTCTGGGGCCGACGAACACGGGGAAGACTCACCTCGCTATTGAGCGGATGCTGGCGCACCAGACGGGCATGATTGGCCTGCCGCTGCGCCTGCTGGCGCGTGAAGTCTACAACCGTGTTGCCGAACGGGTAGGGCTTGCCAATGTCGCGCTGATCACCGGTGAGGAAAAGATCATGCCGCCCGGCGCGCGCTATGCGGTGTGTACCGTCGAGGCGATGCCGCGCCAGACGGATATGGATTTCGTTGCCATCGACGAGGTCCAGCTTGCCAACGATCTGGAGCGTGGCCACATCTTTACTGACCGCATCCTGCATCTGCGGGGCCGTCAGGAAACCTTGCTGCTCGGTGCGGCCACCATGCGCGGCATACTGGAAAAGCTGCTGCGCGGCATCTCCGTCGTCACGCGTCCGCGCCTGTCCAATCTGACCTATGCCGGCTCGAAGAAGATCACGCGCCTGCCGCCGCGCACCGCCATCGTGGCCTTTGCTGCGGACGAGGTCTATTCCATCGCCGAACTGATCCGCCGCCAGAATGGCGGTGCCGCCGTGGTCATGGGGGCCTTGAGCCCGCGCACCCGCAATGCTCAGGTGGATCTCTACCAGTCGGGCGATGTGGATTATCTGGTCGCCACCGATGCCATCGGCATGGGGCTCAACCTCGATGTCGATCACGTGGCTTTTGCGCAGGATCGCAAGTTTGACGGCTATCAATTCCGCGATCTGTCGCCGGGCGAAATCGGCCAGATCGCCGGGCGCGCCGGGCGGCACCTGCGCGATGGCACGTTTGGCGTGACAGGTCAGGTCTCCGGTTTTTCAGAAGAACTGGTGCAGCGCGTGGAATCTCATGCCTTCGATTCCGTCAAGATTTTGCAATGGCGCACCGCCCGGTTTGATTTCTCCAGCCTTGATGCGTTGAGACGGTCGATCGACACGCCCGCACCGGTAGAGGGATTGACCCGCGCGCTGCCTGCGGTGGATCAGCAGGCGCTTGAATATCTGTCGAAAGACCCGGATATCGCGCCGCTGGCCAACACGCCGGAACGGGTGGCCCTCCTGTGGGATGCCTGTGCGTTGCCGGACTACCGCAAAATTGCGCCGGCGCAGCATGCGGATATTATTGCATCGATCTATACAGATCTCGTCGAACATGGTCATGTTAACGAAACATACATGGGCGAACAGGTGCACCGGGCTGATACGACCGACGGCGATATCGATGCTTTGTCACGGCGGATTGCCCAGATCAGAACTTGGACTTTTGTGTCGCATCGGCCGGGATGGCTGGCAGATCAGGCACATTGGCAAGAAAAGACGCGTGAAATTGAGGACAGATTATCAGATGCACTGCATGAACGGTTGACGAAACGCTTCGTAGACCGCAGGACAAGCGTGCTTATGAGGCGCCTGAGAGAGAATACAATGCTAGAAGCCGAAATTAGCCCTGCCGGGGACGTTGTTGTCGAAGGGCACCATGTTGGACGTTTGGATGGATTCCGTTTCACCACGGACAGCCAGATCGATGGAACCGATGCAAAAGCCGTGAAGGCCGCTGCACAAAAAGCCTTGGCGACAGAGTTCGACAATCGCGCCGAGCGCTTTGCCGCTTCCGCGAACGGCGACTTTGCCCTGGGATCGGACGGGACGCTGCGCTGGATTGGCGCTCCGGTCGCCTCGGTCGTCTCGGGTGAGCAGCCATTGAAGCCCCGAGCGGTGTTGCTGGCCGACGAGCAGCTGACGGGACCGGCACGCGACAAGGTCGCTGCGCGGGTTGACCGCTTCCTCGCCCATCATGTGGATACGGTGCTCAAGCCGCTGGTTGATCTTGCCAACGCGGATGCGCTGGTCGGGATCACGCGGGGACTGGCGTTCCAGCTCGTCGAAAACTTTGGCGTGCTGCAGCGCCGCGATGTGGCTGAAGATGTCCGCGGCCTCGATCAGGATTCGCGCGCGGCCCTGCGTCGTCTGGGCGTGCGCTTCGGCGCCTACCATGTCTTCCTGCCTGCATTGCTCAAACCAGCGCCTGCAGGTCTGCTGACGCTGCTATGGGCGCTCAAGGAAGATGCCAAGGATCGTCCCGGCTATGGCGATGTGGTGCAGGTTCTTTCCGCAGGCCGCACGTCGGTTGTTACCGATCCGGCCTTCGATCCGGCCTTCTATCGCCTCGCGGGCTACCGGCTGCTCGGACGCCGTGCCGTGCGCATCGATATTCTCGAGCGTCTGGCCGATCTCATCCGTCCGGCACTGGCATGGAAGCCGGGAAGCGGAACACGGCCCGACGGTGCCTATGACGGCACGCGTTTCGTCGTCACCCCGGCCATGATGTCCATTCTCGGCGCAACAGCCGACGATATGGAAGAAATCCTGAAGAATCTCGGCTACCGCTCGGAAGCAACCGATGCAGCCGTTGTGTCGGCCAAGGTTGCCGAACTCGATGCGGTTGCTCAGGCACCTGCCCTGCAGGAAACGGCTGCCGCTGCGCCGGAAGGTACCAAATCGGTGCCGGCGGCCGAACCGGTTGGTGATCCGATCGTCAAACCGGTTGTCGAGGCTGTGGCAGCCGTTGCGGTTGCCGAAGAAGCGCCTGCGGCTGCTGCTGAAACCGCAACTGCTCCAGCGGCGGAAGAAGCACCCAAGCCGGTGCTGCTCTGGCGCCAGGCTCCCCGCTTCGAAGGCCGCAACAACAACCGCCGTCCACAGGGCGGACGCGAGAATCAGCGTGAACCGCAGGCCCGCAATGGCAACAGCCAGGGCGAGGAGCGTCAAAGCCGTCCGAACCGCAATGCCGGTCCGCAGGGCGAGCGCGGTGAGCGCAAGGATTTCCGCGGCAAGGGCGGCAAGCCCGGCGGAGGCGACCGCTCCCGGCAGGAAGGCGGCAAGCCCTCCGGCAAGCCGCAGAACCACGGCAAGCGTCCGGAGCGGGAAGAACGCCCGGTCAAGATCGACATGGACTCCCCCTTCGCCAAGTTGCTGGCGTTGAAGGAGCAGATGAAGAAGTGAGGGTTTGACCCTAAATGACGGGAACCGACAGGCAGCGCATCGACAAGTGGCTGTTTTTCGCGCGAGTGGTCAAATCCCGTTCCCTCGCTGCAAAGCTGGCATCGGGCGGCAACGTCCGGGTCAATAAGGACAAGATCGACCAGCCATCACACGGGGTCAAACCCGGTGATGTGCTGACGATCACGCTGGACCGGCGCATTCTCATTTACAAAGTTCTGTCCGGCGGCACCCGGCGCGGACCCGCCGAGGAAGCGCGGACACTGTATGAGGACATTTCGCCGCCGCCACCGCCGAAGGATGCCATGAGCCGCTTCGACATGCTGCCCAGACGCGATGCGGGCAGCGGCCGTCCCACCAAGCGCGAACGGCGGGACGTCGACCGGCTGATGAAGGGCCGGGACAACGGCTCGGATGATTGACGCATCCGCGTTGTGGTTTGCCGGGCAAAACGCCGAAACATCGAAATTATCTCCAAATTCGTCGGCGGGACTAAAATATTATTTCCGCAACACCTATATTAGAGGACAATGGTTGCTTGTCGGCAGGTCATCGCGATGCGATGAATGGCACGCTGCGGACTTGGACAATAGCTCGGTCCTGATGTGATGAAGACAATCCTTTTGCACGTCGAGATTTTTCGGGCCGCGTTCTGGTGCCGCAGTCCGTTTTCCCCTCTTGTCAGGCCGGTGCCAAATCGTTACCTCAACCGCTGACACGCTGACTATGGTGTCTTCAGGAGCCAGTAAATGACATATGTTGTGACCGACAATTGCATCCGCTGCAAATATATGGATTGCGTTGAGGTCTGTCCGGTCGATTGTTTTTACGAAGGTGAGAACATGCTCGTCATCCACCCGGATGAGTGCATCGATTGCGGCGTGTGTGAACCGGAATGCCCTGCGGAGGCCATCAAGCCGGACACCGAGCCGGGCCTCGACAGCTGGTTGCAGCTGAATTCGGAATATGCGGAAAAATGGCCGAATATTTCGGCGAAGAAAGATGCGCCCAGCGATGCCAAGGAAATGGACGGCGTCACCGGTAAACTCGAGAAATACTTCTCCCCGGAACCGGGCGAAGGCGACTAAACTTATTCGGGGTGCCGCAGTTGCCCGCAAGACTGATTTGCCCTGAAAATCAAGTCTTGCAATGCGTTTAGTTTGCGCTTGTGCAGCAAAAAGTTGATTCTGATCACTTTTCGTGTTATGGTGCTGCGATATGTTGATCATTGGACGTCAATTTCGTGGCGCTAAAGCATAAATCACCAATCGGCTAGATTTTTTCCGGACTTAACAGTTCAGGTTGAGGTTCTTTGATTGTGACCCGTCCTGCTGTTTGGTCCGGATTGCTTTGCGTGAAAATATTGGCGGCCGACAAACCGGGTTCCGGTTTCCAGTGATTGGTTTAACCGGTGCGTTTTGCCGGGCGCAGCAGGGAGTAATGAAGCGCATGACAGCAGTTCCGCAGAAAAAGACCGCCCAGCGTATCGGATTCAAGACGGGTGAGTTTATTGTATATCCGGCTCACGGCGTAGGCCAGATCGTCAATATCGAAGAACAGGAAGTTGCGGGCCACAAGCTCGAACTTTTCGTGATTGACTTTCAGAAGGACAAGATGCGCTTGAAGGTACCGGTTGCAAAGGCAACCGCCATTGGTATGCGCAAACTCTCAGAAACAGATTACGTCGACCGTGCGCTGAAGGTAGTTCAGGGACGGGCCCGTATCAAGCGCACCATGTGGTCCCGCCGGGCGCAGGAATATGATGCCAAGATCAACTCGGGCGATCTGATTTCCATTTCGGAAGTTGTCCGCGATCTTTTCCGTGCCGACAATCAGCCGGAACAGTCCTATTCCGAACGCCAGCTCTATGAAGCAGCACTCGACCGCATGGCCCGTGAAATTTCCGCCGTCAATAAGATGTCGGAAACCGAAGCCGTCCGTCTGATCGAAGTCAATCTCGCCAAAGGTCCCAAGCGCGGCGCGAAGACTGAAGAAACCGAAGCTGATGCGGACATTTCCGTTGAAGACGAACAGGAAGAAGCCGCGTAACAGCGGGTTCATCCCTTTCAACAAAAAGCCCGGTTTTACCGGGCTTTTTGTTATTCGCTGATGATCTTCACCTTGTCGCCGACGGAAACCGTGCCGCCGGGCGGCAGGGCGTTGATCAGCCGGAAGAGATCCAGCTTGCGGTCCGTGCCCATGATCTGGCTGGAGAGACTGGCGAGCGTATCGCCCGCCTTGACCGTCACGACGCGGATCCGCAGCGGCTTGATGTTGGCCTTTTCCTGCGCCGTCAGCAAATGGAAGCTCTGCGTCACCGTTTGCGCTGCCGGCATCAGTGCCGTGCTGCCCGTGGGCGCTGCCGTCAGGAAGCGATAGATGCGGTCGCCCGAATTCACGACGAAAATATCGAATTCCCAGCGGTCCGCCTTGGCTTTTGCCGTGGCGGCGGGCATGCCGTTGAATGTCGTCGCCTTGACGCTGGCATTGTCCAGGCCGGTAACCCAGCCGCTGCGCATGTAGTCGACCATCGATGTCTTGCCGGAAACCTGGGTTCCGTCAAAGCGGATCGCGACTTCGCCGGGTCCGGTTGCCATGACGGCGGCTGCGGAATTGTCGATGACAAAACCATCCGGCACGGTGAAGCTGACACCGAGCAGCGGGTGCACGAAGGTGCGGCCGCGGACATAGCCTTCTTCCGGCGTGTCGCCATAGAGCAGCCCATCGATCCCTTGCAGGAAGGAATCGCGGTCCGTCGTGCCGACACCGGGTGCACCGATCTTGCGGGCATGGCCGCGCGCCAGCTCGATGCGCTGCGGCGCGGAAGGATGGCTCGCCAGGAAGTCGAGGCTGGCATCGGTGGCGCCGGAGACGTTGCGGAAGTCCGCATAGGCGGCCATTGACTGCAGGAAGCGCGCAGCCGCAAACGGATCATACCCGGCTTCGCCGATCATCTTGATGCCGATGGCATCCGCCTGCAATTCC
The DNA here is from genome assembly GCF_044760925.1 of Phyllobacterium sp. NPDC097923. Classification (NCBI taxonomy): domain Bacteria; kingdom Pseudomonadati; phylum Pseudomonadota; class Alphaproteobacteria; order Hyphomicrobiales; family Phyllobacteriaceae; genus Phyllobacterium; species Phyllobacterium sp. NPDC097923. Next base: position 471,593 of record NZ_JBIWBL010000002.1, read on the forward strand.
TGATTGCGCGAGAACTGCGCCATGCGCAGCTTGCCGCGAATGAGCGCCTCGCGGCCCGCCTGGTCGTCCTGCAGCACTTCCGACACAACGCGGCCGGCGATGACGGCTTCCGCTTCGCGCTGCTGGCGTTCGATGCCGTGATTGGCGATGACATGGCCCATTTCATGGGCAATGACGGCGGCAAGCTCCGCGCTGTCATTGGCCAGCGCAAGCAGGCCGCGGGTCACATAGAGATAGCCGCCCGGCAGTGCGAAGGCATTGATGTTGGGCGAATTGAGGATGGTGATGCGATAGGTATGGGTCGGATTGTCCGATACGGTGGTCAGATTGCCGACGACCTTGGCAACCATGCGTTCGAGCCTCGCGTCCTTGTACTCGCCGCCATAGGTGGCCAGGATGCGGGGATGCTGTTCGGCGCTCAGTTTGGCCAGCCGGTCATTCTTCGAGACATTGTCGACGATGACAGGGCTTGATGACGGGCCGAGCGCATCTTCCTTGGTGACGTTGAGCACCTGGCAGCCCGACAGAAAGGCGAGCAGCAGCGTCGTCGAAACCACGGTCGTGCTTCGTACTGCCGGATGGAACCGTCGATTGCCGATGGGGAGAATGTGCGAACCCAGAATCATGTCCTCATGTCGTGCGGCGCCAGTGCAAACGCTAAAGCCAAGTTCTCACTCGTCTTTTGCCTGCGGAATCGGTGTGCTTACTTTCTAGCTAGCCCGTTGAGCAGGCTGGGGCAAGAATTACATTGATTTCTTATGAGACCCATTGAGTACAAAATATGTCAAAGTGATAACTCTTGCGAGCCGAGATATTTTCGCAACAGGGAGGGGCCTTTGGCCGAGAGCAATTCGCCCGCGGGCCCCGATGCTGCCACATGGCCATTTTCGAGAAAGAACAGCGTTGATGGTAAACGCAAAGCATCGTCTGGATGGTGGGTGACCATCACCACAGTCATTCCAGTATCTTTTTGCAGTTGTCCGACCAGATCAAGCATTTCATGGCGCAATGCTGGACCAAGTGAAGCAAAGGCTTCATCGAGCAACAGTACAGGCCGGTTGCGCACCAGCGCCCGGGCGATGGCAACGCGTTGGCGTTCCCCGCCCGACAGTGCCGCCGGTTTGCGCGTCTCCTTGCCCGCAAGCCCGACCTTGGCGATGGCGTCGTGGACCGCCTGCTGATCCGCCGCGTCGAGGTGCAGGCCCGGCCTGCGGCCAAGACCGACATTGGCGGCAACATCGAGATGGGCAAAAAGATTGTTGTCCTGAAACACCATGGAAACCGGGCGCCGGGATGGTTCGACATGCGTGACATCGGCATCGCCGATCAGCACGCGGCCGGAGAGCGGTGCCTCAAAACCGGCAATGAGATTGAGAACCGTGGATTTGCCCGCGCCGCTCGGCCCGATGATGGCGGCAATGGACGACGGTGCGATGGCAAGGTCGAAACGCATGGCCATGTCGCCGTAATCGAAGCGCACAGCATCCAGCCGGATCGCGGCGCCGCCGGTTGTGATCTTTTCCGTTTGTTCAGCCATCTCTTGCATTGTCCTGTCGGGCGAGGCTGGCCGCACCGCGGTCTGCTGCGAACATCAAGAGCAGACACAGGACCCCAAGGATCAGCGCCAGTCCCGCTGCATCCTGTGTGCGATAACTTCCCATGCGCTGCAAGAGCAGGAAAGGCAGGGTCTGGATGGAATCATTGCCGAACAGCGCGATGGTTCCAAGATCGCCCAGCGACAGGGCCATGGCGAACGCGAAGGCAACACCCATGGGCAGGCGCAAAGCCGGCCAGTCGATCAGGCGCAGCCGATCCCAGCCGGTGATGCCGAGCTGGAGGCAAAGCCGGTTGTGGCGGCTTGCAGCCGTATCCCAGGCCGGGCGCAGGATGCGGAAGGCAAAGGGCACGGCCATGGCGGCATTGACGCCGATGACCATGACGGGTGCAAGGCTGAACGGGTTGATGGCGTGGCGCGAGAGGATGAACCAGCCGGCGCCGATGACAATGGGCGGCACCACCATGATCAGGCTCGCCCCCAGATCCAGTGACCGTTCGAACAGACCCGGCGAAACCGTTCGCCGTCGGCTCTGTTGATACTCCCGGGCGATGACAAGCGACAGCGACAGCGCGAGGGAGAGCAGGGCTGCAGCCGCGCCAAGCACGATGCTTGTGGCAATGGCGCGCCAGACGATGGATTCGCTCATCAGGCGCGCCAGGTCGGTGCCAAGCCCGGAGACAACGGTTCCGCCCATGGGCAGGCCGACAAAGAGCAGTCCGAGGAGAATGATCGCTGTATTGACGCATTGCGCTGCACGGCCCGGCCGCTCGAAGCGCCGCGTGGTCGTCTGGAGACTGAAGCCTTCATCCGCCGGTTTGCCCGTCAGGCCGAGCAGCAGCAGCACGGCGATGGTCAGGCCCAGTTGCAGCAGTGTGAGCGAGACCGCGCGGGCAATATCGAAATCGAAATGCAGGGACTGGTAGATCGCCACTTCCAGCGTGGTGGCACGCGGTCCGCCGCCCAGGGTCAGCACAATCGTGAACGAGGTGATGCAGAGCATGAAGATCAGCCCGGCAATACCGGACAGATTGCGGCGGATGACCGGCCATTCGATCAGGCGGAAGCGTGCCCAGCCGCCCATGCCGAGCTGCGCGGCGAGTTTCCAGTAATCCGACGGAATGGAATCAAGGCTTGCAAGCACCAGCCGCGTCGCCAGCGGCAGGTTGAAAAAGACGTGGGCGAGAAGGATGCCGGGAAGCCCGTAAATATTGGGTATGGTGTCTATGCCGAGGCTGCTGAAAGCAAAGGCCAGCAGGCCGTTGCGGCCATAGATGCTGGTGATGCCGAGCACCGCGACAAGCGCGGGTAAGGCCAGAGGCAGGGCAAACAGGCGCAGAATCAGCGCGCGGCCGGGAAAGGCGGGATGTTCATGCAAGGCGCGCGCGAGTGGAATGGCAAAGGCAACCGCAAGCAGCATGGACAGGAGCGCCTGCACCAGCGTGAACCGCGCCACCCGCCACAGATAGCTGTCGAATGCGGCAAAACCTTCCACGCCGCCGCGCAGCGCTTCGGATGCGAGACTGAGAAGTGCGCCACCCGCAAGTGCCGCCAGAAAGGCGAGGGCGTATGCCCCCGCCCAAGGTCTGAAACTGCGGATGGCAATCACAATGCTACAGGCTCATGGCCGCGAGCCACTCATCGATCCAGGCTTTGCGGTTCTTGGCGACCTCCTCGGACGGGAAGGCCAGGGTCTTGACGGGTTGAACAAGGGTTTCGAAGGCCGGGTTCAGCGCGTCGGTGGTTTTCGCAGCCGGATACATCCAGTTGTTTTCAGGAATCGCATCCTGAAACGCCGGGCTGGTCATGAAGGCAAGAAACTGCGCCGATAGCGGGTTTTTCACCCCGTTGACGGTCTGGGCCGCGACTTCTACCTGCAGGTAATGGCCTTCGCTGAACGAAATGGCCTTATAGCGGTCCACGCGCTCGGCGATCAGGTGATAGGCCGGGGACGTCGTGTAGGACAGCACCAGCGGTGCTTCGCCCTTGGTGAAGAGGCCATAGGCCTCCGACCAGCCGGGCGTGACGGTCAGCACGCGGTCTTTCAGCTTCGCCCAGGCTTCTCCCGCCTTGTCGCCATAGACCGACTTGACCCAGAGCAGCAGGCCGAGACCGGGCGTCGAGGTGCGGGGGTCTTCGATGACGATCTTCTGCTTCGGGTCGCCTTCGGCCAGTTCCTTCAGGCTTTCCGGCGGGGTCTTCAGCTTCTCCGAATCATAGATGACGGCGAAATAGCCGTAATCGTAGGGAACGAAGGTATCATCCTTGTAGCCGCCGGGGATGTTAACAGCGGAGGTGTCGATGCCATGGGGGGCAAACAGGCCGGTTTGCCTGGCCTCGTAGGTCAGGTTGGTGTCGAGGCCGAGCACCACATCCGCCTTGGTTGACTCGCCTTCCAGCTTGACCCGGTTGAGCAGGGCAACGCCATCGGCAACCGCCACGAATTCGACCGTGCAGGCACATTGCTTTTCGAAGGCTTGCTTGACCTTCGGGCCGGGACCCCATTCGGCGGTGAAGCTTTCATAGGTGTAGACGGTGAGTTTGCCTTCGGCATGGGCGGTGCCAAGGGGAATGACGGCGAACAGAGCGGTCACAATGGCCGCTGTTTTTACAATAGTCTCGAATGGCCGCATCGGCGCCTCCTATCAGCAGTGTTCAAAAGGATTGGTGCGCCGGCAAATCTGCCGCGTCTAATCCCTCCGCCGGTACAAACCGGATCAGGTTCCGCGGGTTGGCAGGGTCTCCCCGTGCGCCTCTCAGCCGGTCCATGCGACCGGCACCCCGTTAGAGCGTGACAAGGATAGAGGTTCGGCCGGAGCCGTGCAAGCGGTCGATGCTTATGAAATCTTTATGTTTTGCCGGTTCTGCCAAATCGAAAGCTGATACTGGCGCGCCTATTGTCGCTAGCGAAAACATCCCGTGCGGCTGTTTTCCGATGGAAAGGGTCAATCATGTTTCGTGGTCACGGTTTTTATCATTCCCATGTCAGGGTACAGCAGAACCCGGCTTCCCAAAACGCCCGCCGCAAGGCGATTCTCCTGCGTCCGCGTCGGCAGAAATTCATCCCGGAGCTTTATCCGAGCCTGTTTCTGGCCATCGGCGTGGCGATTGCCGGCATGGCCGCGATTGCACTCGGGCGCTTCGTTTAACCTCGAATCACGGATGCCCTGTGCGACCGGCTTGTGCCATGCTATGGCCGGTGCATGAGCAAATTCGTCCTTCTTCTTGGTGGAACCGTTCACGTCACCGACCGTCTCCGGCATCTCATTGCCGGGGCGCGCGTTCTTGCCGCCGATGGCGGCATTGCCCATGCGCAGGCGCTGGGCGTTGAACCCGAGTTGTGGCTGGGCGATTTCGATTCGACATCGCCTGAACTTGCCGAACGCTATGCGCATGTGCCGCGTTCGGTTTTTCCGGCCGCCAAGGACATGACCGACGGCGAACTGGCACTCAACGAAGCCTACCGGCTGGGCGCCACCGAAGTGATCCTGTGCGGCGCCTTTGGCGGTGAACGCACCGACCACACCCTGCTGCACCTGACCATGGCCACCCGCCATGCGGCGGAAGGCCGGAAGATCATTCTCTCCAGCGGAAGCGAGGAAGCGCATCCCCTGGTTGCAGGAGAATATGCGTTCGATTTTGCCGATGGAACGGTATTCAGCATTGTGGCCTTTACGTCCCTGCGCGGATTATTTATCCATGGTGCGCGATGGCCGCTGGAAAATATGGAACTTTCTTTCGGTTCATCGCTTACAGTGTCGAATGCCGTGTGTGGAAATCTCCACGTATCGCTTCGTTCAGGCAATGCAGTCCTGATTGCTGCGCCGTGAAATTGCGAACCGCTTGTAAAACAACGCGGAAAGTGCAATTCTTGCGGCACAGCATTGGGGACGCAAGCTGGTTAGTTTAGTTTTGAAACGGGAGAGGTCTTCCATGTTGAAAAGTTTGTCGACAGTAGCAGTTGCCGCGCTTCTGGCATTTTCGGTAGCCGGTTGCACAACAAGTGAACAGCGTACAGCGGGTTATGGCGTTGGCGGTGCAGCACTTGGTGCTTTGGCTGGTGGTGCAATCGGTGGTGGCCGTGGCGCACTGGCTGGTGCTGCCATCGGTGGTGTTGGTGGTGTGGCTGTTGGTGCCGCAACGGCCAACAATGATGGCCGCCGTTACTGCACATATGAAAACCGTTACGGCGAGCGTTATCGCGCGCCTTGCCGCGGTTACTAATCCTTCCCCATCAGGGAAAGCGGAACAGGCCGGGAAACCGGCCTGTTTTTGTTTGAGGCTGCCGGGGTGCATGGGCTGATCTTTGTTCTGCCGCATTAAGCCCGCACGATATGGCCGCTATATTCATGTTGAGAGGATTGACTAATGAGTTTTCGTTTGACCGCCATTGCGGTTTCCGCGCTTCTGGCCATGTCATTGGCCGGTTGTGAAACGAGCGAACAGAACCAGCGGGCCGGGACGGGCGCGTTGATCGGAGGCGGTGTCGGCGCACTCGCCGGACAGGCACTCGGGCACAATACCAAGAGCACTGTGATCGGTGCGGCCGGCGGCGCGCTTCTCGGTGCGGCTGTCGGTACGGCAACGACGCCAAGCGGCGGCGGCAATGGCAATCAGAATCTTTGCCGTTATCAGCGGCCCGATGGCAGCATCTACAATGCCCCCTGCGAAGGCAATGGCGGCCGCGGCGCTGCCTATGGCGGATACAACAACAACGGTTACAACAACGGCGGCTACTGAGCGGCGCGTTGCTGAACGGATCCAGACAGGCCGGTTTTCCGGCCTGTTCTGTTTTACGCCATAAAGATATTTGACAGCGGCGCCAATCTCGCCGACAAGCGCCCGTCGGCACTGATGTCCGGCAATTGCGCTCCTTTTCCAGAACTGAAAAACGCCATGGCTCCACCCCTTCTTCGTCTTGACCGGATTGCATTGACGTTTGGCGGCACGCCGCTCCTCAGCGATGCGGCGATTTCCGTCAGCGAGGGCGATCGCATCGCCCTTGTCGGCCGCAACGGGTCCGGCAAGTCGACGCTGCTCAAGATCGCGGCGGGTTTTATCACGCCGACCGACGGCGAAGTGTTCCGTCATCCCGGCGTCACCGTCCGCTATCTCGCCCAGGCGCCCGATATGGAAGGTTTTGCCAATGTCCGCGACTATGTCGAGGCGGGTCTGGGACCAGCGGACGATCTCTACCGCGTCAGCTACATTCTTGAACATCTCGGCCTGACCGGCGAGGAAAAGCCGGACAATCTGTCGGGCGGCGAGGCGCGGCGTGCGGCGCTGGCCAAGGTTCTCGCCCCCCAGCCCGATATCCTGCTCCTCGACGAGCCGACCAACCATCTGGATCTGACAACGATCGAATGGCTGGAAGGTGAATTGCGGCAGATCCGCTCCAGCATCGTGGTGATCTCCCATGACCGGCGGTTTCTGGAAAACATCAGCCGCTCGACGGTCTGGCTTGACCGCGGCGTTACGAAACGGCTCGATCAGGGCTTTGGTGCCTTCGAGGAATGGCGTGACAAGGTGCTGGAGGAGGAAGAGCGCGATCTGCACAAGCTCGGCCGCCAGATCGTGCGCGAGGAACATTGGTTACGCTACGGCGTTACGGCACGGCGCAAACGCAACATGCGGCGTCTCGGCGAACTCCAGTCTATGCGCGGGGAGTTCCGCAATCATCGCCGTGCGCAGGGAACCGCCGTCCTGAAGGCCAGCGATGCCAGGGAATCCGGCAAGCTGGTGATCGAGGCCGAGCATCTGGTCAAGGCCTATGGCGAGCGCGTGCTGGTCAAGGATTTCTCCACGCGCATCCAGCGCGGCAACTGCGTCGGCTTTGTCGGTCCGAACGGTGTCGGCAAGACCACGCTTCTCTCCATGCTGACGGGCCTGCTTGCCCCGGACAGCGGTTTCGTGCGCCTTGGCACCAATCTCGAAATCGCCGTGCTGGACCAGAAGCGCGACAGTCTCAACCTTGACCAGACCCTGTCCGATTACCTGACCGACGGGCGCGGCGAGAATGTCATCGTCAACGGCGAACAGCGCCATGTGGCGTCCTACATGAAGGACTTCCTGTTCCAGCCGGAGCAGTTGCGCACGCCGATCCGCGAACTGTCGGGCGGCGAGCGGGCGCGGCTCATGCTGGCGCGCGTCCTGGCCCGTCCGGCCAATCTGCTGGTGCTCGACGAGCCGACCAACGATCTCGACATGGAAACGCTCGACCTCCTGCAGGAGCTGGTGTCCGGCTTTGCCGGAACCGTGCTCCTGGTCAGCCATGACCGCGATTTCCTCGACCGTACCGTAACATCGGTGATTGCGCCGGAAGGTGACGGGCGCTGGCTCGAATATGCCGGCGGCTATACGGACATGCTGGCGCAGCGCAAGGAAGCGCTGGCGACGCGCAAGGAGCTGAAGACGGCCAGGTCACCGGCCGCAACCGAGGCCGCCGGAGAGAAAACCGCAGTGCAGCGCGAGGAAAAGCGCAAACTGTCGTACAAGCAGAAATTCGCGCTGGAAAACCTGCCGGGCAAGATGGAAGCGCTGCACGCCGACATCCACAAGCTCGAAGCAAAACTTGCCGATCCGAACCTCTTTGCCAAAAACCCGCAGGTCTTCAACAAGACCGTCGAGGAGATCGGCAAGAAGCGGCACGATCTCGAGCGCTTTGAGGAAGAGTGGCTCGAGCTGGAAATGCTGCGCGAGGAAATCGAGGGCTAGAGCCTCACCTGTTCGGTCAACGCGGCAGGATCAGGTCGCCTTGGGCGCGATCTTGGCAGCGAGGTTTTCGATCCGCGTGGTGACTTCGGAAAGAACGCCGGTGATGGCCGTGTCGTTCTTGTCCGCCCTCTGCAAGGCTTCATCGCGGCTCTTGCGCAGGGCGTCCGCCTCGTTTTCAAGCCCTTTCACCCGCATCTGCAATTCATGCAGCTCGTCCGTGATCATGATGCCGGCCATGACGGTCAGGCGCAGGTCGCCGATCTCACCAAACGACGATTTGAGGTGCGTCACGTAACGGTCGAACCGCTCGGCCAGGCCGGTCAGATGCTGTTCCTGGCCCTCGTCACAGGCCATCCGGTAGGCTTTGCCGTCAATCGTAACTGTTACAGTGGCCATGGGCGTCTCTTTCAGCTGATAGCGGTATTAGCGGTCCAGTACGGTGCGAATGGATTCCATCGCCGTTACGAGACGGCGGGAGACTTCCTTGTTGGCGGCTTCCAGACGTTCCGCACGTCCTTCCGATGCGTCCAGCTCTTGGGCCAGCCTGCGCCGGTCCATGTTCATGCGCTGGACCTCTTCCTCGGCTTCGGCAAAATCGCCCTCCTGCTCAAGACGCATGTCAACAGCGTCCTCGAGATGAGCCAAGGCTTTTGCCAATCGTTCCAGAACCTGCTTGAGGGTGGCTTCCGGTGCCATTTTCGCGTTTCCCCTGTGTGTCGCTCTTTTACGCGAATCGCAAAAAGAAGAACAGCTTATGCGCCGAAGTCTAGAGGGCACATCAACGTCGCGTCAATCAATCCGCGTTGTCACAGTCCAGTCATGCACCGATAATAAGCGTCTGCGACGAAAGAGCCTGCTTTCCGAACGCCTCAATTTGACTTAGGTTTTATTGACTCCCTGATGACACCTGCTATGTGTCGCGTGCCTTTTGGATCTTGTCTGAACCGGCGTCCAGAAACGGCATTTCCTATCCTCTTCGAAAGACGGTACACATGACCAATTCTGATAAATCCAACCAAATGGCCAATGCAATCCGCTTTCTGTCGGCAGATGCAGTGGAGAAGGCCAATTCCGGCCATCCCGGCCTTCCTATGGGCGCAGCTGATATTGCGACCGTTCTTTATACCCGTTTTCTCAAGCACGATCCGAAGGCGCCGCATTGGCCCGACCGCGATCGCTTTGTCCTTTCCGCCGGACATGGCTCGATGCTGCTCTATTCGGTGCTTTACCTCTCGGGTTACCAAGACATCACCATCGACCAGATCAAGAATTTCCGCCAGCTCGGCTCGCGCACGGCCGGTCATCCCGAATATGGCCACGCCGCCGGCATCGAAACCACCACGGGCCCACTCGGCCAGGGCCTGGCCAATGCCGTGGGCATGGCACTGTCCGAACGCATCATGAATGCCCATTACGGCGACAAGCTCGTCGATCACCATACCTATGTGATTGCCGGTGACGGCTGCCTCATGGAAGGCATCAGCCAGGAAGCCCTCGCGCTTGCCGGTCATCTCAAGCTGAACAAGCTCATCGTTTTCTGGGACCACAACAACATTTCCATCGACGGCCCGGTGTCGCTGGCCGACAATACGGATCAGTGCGCCCGCTTCGAGGCTTCCGGCTGGAACTCGATCAATGTCGACGGTCATGACCAGGATGCGATTGCTGCCGCGATTGAAAAGGCCCACAAGTCCGACAAGCCGACCCTGATCGCCTGCAAGACGACCATCGGTTTCGGTGCGCCGACCAAGGCCGGTACCAACAAGGTGCATGGTTCGCCGCTCGGTGCGGAAGAACTCGCCGGTGCACGCAAGGCACTCGGCTGGACATCCGAGCCATTTGTCGTTCCTGCCGATATTCTGGATACCTGGCGCGCCTCCGGTCTGCGCTCCGCCAAGGAGCATGCGGCATGGGAACAGCGCCTTGCGGCGACCGATGCGGAAACCCGCTCGGAGTTCGAGCGCCGTATCCGCGGCGATCTGCCCGGCAATTTCGAAGCCACGATCACGGCCTACAAGAAGAAGCTTTCGGAAGACAAGCCGAAGGTCGCGACCCGCAAGTCATCGGAAATGGCGCTTGAGGTCATCAACGGTGTCATCCCCGAAACCATCGGCGGTTCTGCCGATCTGACCGGTTCCAACAACACCAAGACCAGCCAGACCCAGAACATCAGCCCCGATGATTACGGCCAGCGTTATGTGCATTACGGTATCCGCGAGCACGGCATGGCCGCTGCGATGAACGGCATGGCGCTGCATGGCGGCCTCATTCCCTATTCCGGCACATTCCTGACCTTCTCGGACTACGCCCGCGGCGCCATGCGCCTTTCCAGCCTCATGGGCATCCGCGTCATCTATGTGATGACGCACGATTCCATCGGTCTTGGTGAAGATGGCCCGACGCACCAGCCGGTCGAACATCTGGCAGCCCTGCGCGCCATTCCGAACAATTACGTGTTCCGTCCGGCGGATGCCGTTGAGACGGTGGAATGCTGGGAACTGGCGCTGAAATCCCGCAAGACGCCGTCGACATTGGCGCTGACACGCCAGAACCTGCCGACGGTCCGTACCGACCACGTCGACGAAAACAAGTGCGCCTACGGTGCCTATGAACTGGCTCCGGCCAGCGGCAAGGCTGCGGTGACGATTTTCGCGACCGGTTCGGAAGTCGAAATCGCTCTGGCGGCCCGTGCGCAGCTGGAAAAGGATGGCCATCCGGCCCGCGTCGTTTCCGTGCCCTGCTTTGAACTCTTCGAGCAGCAGAGCGAAGACTACAAGCGCGCGCTGATCGGCGATGCTCCGGTCAAGGTTGCGGTGGAAGCTGCGATCCGTCTCGGCTGGGACCGTTTCATCGGCCTCGATGGTATCTTTGTCGGCATGACCGGTTTTGGCGCCAGCGGCCCGATCGAAGAGCTCTACAAGCATTTCGGCATCACCGCGGAAGCCATCGTCGCGGCGGCGGAAGGCAAGTTGAAATAATCGGCGGGTTTACCGCTTCATCACATTCATCAAGGGCTCCTCACTACCCCCAAGGAGAAACTAAAAAATGACAGTTCGCGTTGCAATCAACGGGTTTGGCCGCATTGGCCGCAATGTTCTTCGCGCCATTATCGAATCCGGCCGCACCGACATCAAGGTTGTCGGCATCAACGATCTGGGCCCGGTCGAGACCAATGCCCACCTGATGCGTTACGACTCCGTGCACGGCCGTTTCCCCGGCACTGTAACGGTTTCCGGCGATACAATCGACGTCGGCCAGGGCCCGATCAAGGTCACTGCCGTGCGCAACCCGGCAGAATTGCCGTGGAAAGAGCTCAACGTTGATATCGCGCTGGAATGCACCGGCATTTTCACGGCGCGTGACAAGGCGGCAGCCCATCTTGAAGCCGGCGCCAAGCGCGTCATCGTGTCGGCGCCTGCCGACGGTGCCGACCTGACGGTTGTGTTCGGTGTGAACCATCACAAGCTGACCAAGGAACACCTGGTCATTTCCAATGCGTCCTGCACCACCAACTGCCTTGCCCCGGTTGCATTTGTGCTCAACGAAGCCGTTGGTATCGATCATGGTTTCATGACCACGATCCACAGCTACACCGGCGACCAGCCGACGCTCGACACCATGCACAAGGATCTCTATCGCGGCCGTGCGGCTGCGCTGTCGATGATCCCGACATCGACCGGTGCCGCCAAGGCTGTCGGTCTCGTCCTGCCGGAACTCAACGGCAAGCTCGACGGCAGCTCGATCCGCGTCCCGACGCCCAATGTCTCGGTTGTGGATTTCAAGTTCGTTGCCAAGCGCGCGACGACCGTCGCCGAAATCAACGACGCCATCAAGTCCGCCGCCAACGGCAAGCTGAAGGGTATCCTCGGCTATACCGATGCGCCGAATGTCTCGATCGACTTCAACCACGACCCGCATTCATCCGTGTTCCATCTCGACCAGACCAAGGTCATGGAAGGAACATTCGTGCGCGTCCTGTCGTGGTACGACAATGAATGGGGCTTCTCGAACCGCATGGCCGATACGGCCGTCGCGTTCAGCAAGGTCATCTGAGACGCTTGCTCCGATATGAGTTGAACGGCAGGCGTTTACACCCCCCTCTGTCCTGCCGGACATCTCCCCCACAAGGGGGGAGATCAGCTTTCAGATTTGTTGATGCACATCATCGAATGTGACGATGAGCGATAACACCAATGCCAATGTGATCTCCCCCCTTGTGGGGGAGATGGGCGGTAGCCCAGAGGGGGGTGCTGGCAAATTCAGATGAGGGGTAATCACCATGCCAGCTTTCAAGACACTCGATGATGCCGATGTTGCGGGAAAACGCGTTCTTCTGCGCGTCGACCTCAATGTACCGGTTGCCAATGGCCACGTGACCGATGCCACCCGGATCGAGCGTGTCGCTCCCACCATCCTTGAATTGTCGAAAAAGGGTGCCAAGGTCATCCTGCTCGCGCATTTCGGCCGTCCGAAGGATGGGCCCACGCCGGAATTCAGCCTGAAGCCCATTGCGCATGCGGTTGCCAAGGTGATCGGCCAGAACGTGCATTTCGCCGAGGACAGCATCGGCCAAAAGGCGGCCGAAGCCGTCGCCAAGCTCGGGAACGGCGATATCCTGCTTTTGGAAAACACGCGTTTCCACAAGGGCGAGGAAAAGAACGACCCGGCCTATGTCAAGGCATTGGCCGCCAATGGCGATATCTACGTCAATGACGCGTTTTCTGCCGCGCACCGCGCCCATGCCTCGACCGAAGGTCTGGCGCATGTGCTGCCGGCCTATGCGGGCCGCACCATGCAGGCGGAGCTCGAAGCGCTGGAAAGCGGTCTCGGCAATCCGAAGCGTCCGGTGGTTGCGGTTGTCGGTGGTGCCAAGGTGTCGTCCAAGCTCGATCTCCTCGGCAATCTCGTCGAGAAGGTCGATGCGCTGGTGATCGGCGGCGGCATGGCCAATACATTCCTGGCCGCGCAGGGCGTCAAGGTCGGCAAGTCGCTGTGCGAGCATGACCTTGCCGACACGGCCCGCGCGATCATGGCCAAGGCGCAGGCGGCCAACTGCACCATCATCCTGCCGGTCGACGCCATCGTTGCCTGGCATTTCGAAGCCAATGCACCGTTCCATGCCTACGGTCTGGATGCCATCCCAGAGGATGGCATGATCCTCGATGTCGGGCCGCAGTCGATCGAGCGCATCAAGGGTGCCATCGACGACGCGGCAACGCTGGTGTGGAACGGTCCGCTGGGCGCATTCGAGCTGACACCGTTCGACAAGGCAACCGTAGCAGCGGCGCGGCATGTGGCCGAGCGCACCAAGTCGGGCCATCTGGTTTCGGTTGCCGGCGGCGGCGACACGGTGGCGGCGCTCAACCATGCGGGCATTGCCGATGACCTGACCTATGTATCGACCGCAGGCGGCGCCTTCCTCGAATGGATGGAAGGCAAGCCGCTTCCGGGCGTCGACGTCCTCAAGCGCTGATGGCCTGTTCAAGGCGTGATCCGGGGTCTTTGCGGGCTCCGGATTAACGAAGAACAGAAAATGTTATCCTGTTAAATCGGTTGAAAAAATTTCAATCGTTTCAAAGGCTTGAACTGCCATTCCGTTTGATATGAGCTTCTGGTATGGGCCAGACCACTAGAAACGGAGTGCATGATCTATGAGCGAACGCCTGGAAGATATCGCGATTGCAATGGTTGCCAGCGGCAAGGGCCTGCTTGCTGCGGATGAAAGTACCGCAACAATCAAGAAGCGGTTCGATACGATTGGGCTGGAATCGACAGCCGATAGCCGCCGCGACTATCGCGAAATGCTGTTCCGCTCGGACGATGCCATGAAGAACTACATCTCCGGCGTCATTCTCTATGATGAAACCCTGCGTCAGAATGCCAAGGACGGCACGCCGTTCGTGCAGATCCTGAAAGCGGCCGGCAGCATTCCGGGCATCAAGGTCGATGCCGGTGCCAAGAACCTCGCCGGTTTTGCCGACGAGACCATCACGGAAGGCCTTGATGGCCTGCGTGAGCGGCTGGCTGAATACTACAAGCTGGGCGCGCGCTTTGCCAAATGGCGCGGCGTCATCAATATTTCCGATGCCCTGCCGAGCTGGGGTGCGGTCAAGCAGAATGCACAGGCTCTGGCCCGTTATGCCGCCCTTTGCCAGGAAGCCGGCATCGTGCCGATCGTCGAACCGGAAGTGCTGATGGACGGCAAGCCGGGGACACATACCATCGAGCGCTGCTACGACGTGACCGAATGGGTATTGAAGACCGTTTTCACGGAACTCTACGATGCCCGCGTCGTGCTGGAAGGCATGATCCTCAAGCCGAACATGGTCATTGACGGCAAGAATGCCCGCAAGGCGTCGGTTGAACAGGTTGCCGAGCAGACCCTGCGTGTCTTGAAGTCGACGGTTCCATCCGCCGTGCCCGGCATTGCCTTCCTGTCCGGCGGTCAGTCGGATGAAGAAGCAACGGCGCATCTCTCGGCGATGAATGCCGCCCATGGCCTGCCGTGGAAGCTGACATTCTCCTATGGCCGCGCCCTGCAGGCTGCTGCGTTGAGCGCCTGGAACGGCAAGTCGGAAAATGTTGCAGCCGGTCAGCGTGCCTTCACGCATCGCGCCAAAATGAACAGCCTTGCCGCCACCGGCGGTTGGAAAAAGGACCTGGAAAAGGCCGCTTAAGCGTTTTTTATACAAAAACAGCTCTCATAGAACCCGGGCCGGAATCAGGTCCGGGTTTTTTGTGTGCTGTGAGGACCGTTTGACCAAACCATCGGCTTTCCATCCGCTTGTCAGCTGGCTGCTGTTTCCGGTCTATGCGTGGCAGGGCATTGCCGTGCGGCTGAAGACCGAACGCATGCTGCCGCCGCCAGCCTTCCCGGTGGGCGAGATCGCGGGCAAAGAGCCGGCCATTCGCCTGCTGGTGCTGGGCGATTCCTCGGCGGCCGGTGTCGGGGTGAGCGATGTCTGGCAAAGTCTCTGCGTGCGGCTCGCCGTGCACCTGCAGGGCCGGACGGGACGCAAGATCATCTGGCGCGCCGCCGGGTTCAATTCGGCGACGTCAGGCCAGCTGCGCGATCACGTGGTGCCCAATATCGAGCGGGGCATGTGGACCCATATCGTTCTGACGACCGGCACCAACGACACCAAGAATTTCCACTCTGTCGCCCGTTTCAAAAGGGAATTCGGCGGGCTGCTCTATGCACTGAAGGCAAAGTGGCCGGAGACCTCGGTCGTCTGGTCGCCGGTCATCGATTTCCGCGACGTGCCGGCCATGCCGCCGCTGCTCGGGCGCATTCTGGAAGGGCGGGCCGGTGCCATCAACGCCATGGGCGAACGGCTCTGCCGCGAACGTTCGGCAATAGCGGCGCCGCGCCTGCCGGTGGAGGGGCCGGAAGGCTTTTCCAGTGACGGTTTCCATGCCTCGGCGCATGGCTACGACGCCTGGGCGAAACATCTCGTGCCCTATGTGCTTAATCTTTCGAATGGTGAGAAGGCGGCGGGTCCATTGATGCAATGAATCTTGAGAAGAAATTTGGCCAAAACGTACGATACTGGCGTAAAAAACGCGGACTCTCACAGGAAGAGTTTGCCGATCGGGCACATCTGCATCCCACCTATGTGAGCGGGATCGAGTCCGGACACAGGAATCCGACCATAAAGGTTATTGAACGCATTGCCGATGCGCTTGACGTCGAGCCCGCAGCGCTGCTGTCTCTTCTCTTGGATGAGTGACCTGACGGACTCGAGGCTTACCATTGGCAAACATACTGGAAGCTGGCATTCCCATCGTGCGTGGTTCGACAAGCTCACCATGAGGGATGAGGTGGGCCGCAGAGCACATCTTGTACGTTGCAGAGTATAACTCTCTGCAATCTCCAACCTCCCTCATGGTGAGCCTGTCGAACCACGGCATGACAGTTTTGCAGAGTGAAGAAGCAAACCCAGTTTGAATGGGCGTGGTGTTGTCATGCGAGGGAACAAAACTCATAACCCGCTGTGGCTCAGCACCACGACCACCAGCATCGCAAATATCGCTCCGGCGGCGATTTTCCAGAAATCCCCGCGCTTCTTCATGCCGGGCCAGCCCAATGGCTTGATCAGATGCAGCGCCATCAGGAGGATCAGCAGCAGCGGCAGAATCTTGAGCATCGTCGTTACAAAGCCTGCGGCCTGAGGGGAACGGGTGAGTGGGGATTCGACAAGTGTGTGATCCCGCGCCAATTGTCAAATCGGCCTTTGACTCCGGGGCGTACATTGGGGAAGGTACGCCATCTGGGAGGATATTCATGACATCACGCTATGCACAGGTCTACCGGGATTGGCAGTCCGATCCGGAAGGATTTTGGGCCCGGGCCGCCGAGGCCATCGACTGGTCGCGGCCGTGGGAACAGGTCTTCGATGCCACGCATCAGCCCTATGGCCGCTGGTATCCGGGTGCGGAGTGCAACACCTGCTACAACGCCGTCGACCGTCACGTGGAGCGCGGCCGGGGTGATCAGGTCGCCCTGATCTATGACAGCGCGGTGACCGGCACGGGACGCAAGATCACCTATGCCGCCTTGCTCGACGAGGTGAACGCGCTCGCAGCGGTGCTGACCGACAGGGGCGTCGCCAGGGGCGACCGGGTGATCATCTATATGGCGATGGTGCCCGAAGCCGTGGTGGCGATGCTGGCCTGCGCGCGCATTGGCGCGGTGCATTCCGTTGTTTTCGGCGGGTTTGCCGCCCACGAACTGGCCACGCGCATCGACGATGCCAAGCCGGTGATGATCATTGCCACCTCCTGCGGCCTCGAACCGGGGCGGGTGGTGGCCTACAAGCCGATGCTGGACAAGGCCATCGAGCAGGCGGCGCACAAGGTTACCTCGTGCCTCATTCTCGTGCGTCCGCAACAGCCGCACGAACTGGTGGCCGGTCGCGATATCGACTACGCCGCGGCCGTTGCCGCCGCCAGCGGGCGGAAAGTCCCCTGCGCGGGCGTCAAGGCAACGGACCCGCTTTATATCCTCTATACCTCGGGCACCACGGGCCAGCCCAAGGGCGTGGTGCGCGACAATGGCGGCCATCTCGTCGCGCTGGCGTGGTCAATGGGCGCGGTCTACGACACGGCTGCGGGCGAGGTGTTCTGGGCCGCCTCCGATATCGGCTGGGCGGTCGGCCACTCCTATATCGCCTATGCGCCGCTGTTCATCGGCGCGACAAGCGTCCTGTTCGAAGGCAAGCCGGTGGGAACACCCGATGCCGGCACATTCTGGCGGGTGATTGCCGACCACAAGGTCAAGGTGCTGTTCACCGCGCCGACAGCGTTCCGCGCCATCAAGAAGGAAGATCCGAAGGGCGAGTTCATCGGCAAATATGATCTGTCCTCGCTGCAATATCTGTTTCTGGCTGGTGAGCGCGCGGATACGGATACGATCAAATGGGCCGAGGAAAAGCTTGGCGTCCCCGTCATCGATCATTGGTGGCAGACGGAGAGCGGCTGGCCCATGGCCGCCAATCCGGCGGGTCTCGGCATGCTGCCGGTCAAATACGGGTCGCCGACCGTGCCCATGCCCGGCTATGACGTGCAGGTGCTGGATGATGCCGGGCACCCGGTCAAGCGCGGCGAGCTGGGCAATATCGTGGTCAAGCTGCCCCTGCCGCCCGCCTGCCTGCCGACGCTGTGGAACGCCGACCAGCGGTTTTGCGAGGCCTATATGGCGGAATTCCCCGGCTATTACAAAACCGCCGATGCGGGGATCATCGATGACGACGGTTACATCTACATCATGAGCCGGACTGACGACATCATCAATGTCGCCGGACACCGCCTGTCGACGGGGTCGATGGAGGAGGTGCTGTCAAGCCATCCGGATGTGGCGGAATGCGCGGTTATCGGCATTGCCGATCATCTGAAGGGCCAGGTTCCCTGCGGGTTCATCGTGCTCAAATCGGGTGTCACCCGGGCGGCGGCGGATATCGAGCAGGAATGCGTCGCCCTGATCCGTGACCGGATCGGCCCGGTCGCCGCCTTCAAGATCGCGGTGACGGCCAAGCGGCTGCCGAAAACCCGGTCGGGCAAGATCCTGCGCGGGACGATGCAGAAGATTGCCGATCAGGAGCCGTGGAACATGCCGGCCACCATCGACGACCCCGCCATCCTCGACGAGATCAAGGCCGTGCTCAACGCCAGGGGCATCGGCATTCCCGCCGGTTGACCGCCCCCAAACGATCCTGTTTCGGTCAAATCCATGCCCGCATCTTTCCTGCCCTGCTGACAGGCTCCTGACAGAAGGTTGTCAGGAGGGGTGTGCGATAGTGTCTTCCTAAGCAAAGGAGACAGGGTCATGAATATGGTTGATTTTGGAATCGTCGGAACAGTCAGGCGCCTGTGGTCGCGGTATGCACATCTGCGTGACGAAATGCGCACTGAACGCTCCGTCAGCGCACTCCCGGACTATCTGCTGAAAGACATCGGCTGGCCCGATGCCTATGCGGAACGTCTGGCACGGCGCAATTCAATGAAGGACGTCGCCGGCAGCGAAAATGCCGGCGCCGTTCGCCAATCCGGCCGTTCACGGCGTCCGGCCCGTGCGGCAACCGGAAAAACAAGCCAAAACGGACATTTCAAGCTAGAATACTGAACAGTGACGCCGAAAGGGAGCATCGCGATGGACCAGAAAAAGATGATCGGCCTCGTATTCATCGACGCGTTTGCCGATTGGGAATTCGGTCTGCTTTCCGGATCAGCCGTCGAATGGTTTGGTGCGCGGGCGGTTGCTCTGGCCCCGACGGCAGGTCCCCTCAGATCCATTGGCGGATTGCATCTCGTGCCGGACCGCGGACTTGATCCGCAGGAGAACGCGGATCTGGATGCGGTTGCGGTGATCGGCGCCAACACCTGGCCGTCGGAAGATGCTCCTGACATTGCACCCCTGCTGCATTCGGTTTTGTCACGCGGCGGCATTGTGGGCGGCATCTGCGGCGGCACGCTGGCTCTTGCCCGCGCGGGTGTCTTCGATGGGCGCAGGCACACCAGCAACGGTGCAGGCTGGATACAGTCCCAGATCGGCGACTATGCCGGTTCCTCCCTGTATCAGGACGTGCCCCATGCGGTGCGCGACGCGCAGATTGTCAGCGCGGCCGGATCGGCGCCGGGCACTTTTGCCACGGAATTTCTCGAAGCGTTCCTGCCGGAGCAGGCGGAACAGATTGCCGGGATGCGCAGCTTTATTGCGCGCGAGTACCAGGCAGGCTTGAAGGATTAAGCAGCATGCGACGTGCAGACCGTCTCTTTCAGATCGTACAGAAACTCCGGGGCGGACGGCTGGTTACCGCGCGCCAGCTGGCGGAAAAGCTCGAAGTGTCCGAGCGCACCATCTATCGCGATATTGCCGACCTCCAGTCCACCGGCGTGCCGATCGACGGCGAGGCGGGGGTGGGCTATATCCTGCGGGAAGGCTTTGACCTGCCGCCGCTGATGTTCACGCGCGATGAGGTGGTCGCGCTGGTTGCCGGCGCCCGGCTGATAACGGCCTGGGGCGGCGCCTCCATGGCGCGTGCAGCGGAAGAAGCCATCATCAAGATCGGGGCTGTCCTGCCCAAGGATGATCGCCCGCGCATTGCCAACACGCATATTCATTCCTCCGGAACCAATATCAGCAGCCATGACCGGGCGATGATCGATCTTGCCGAGAATGCAGCGGACCAGTGCCAGGTGCTGTCGGTGGCCTACAAGGACATGGACGGCAAGGAAAGCATGCGGGACATCAGGCCGCTCGGACTGTGGTTCTGGGGCAAGGTCTGGACCGTCATCAGCTGGTGCGAATTGCGCAATGATTTCCGCACGTTCCGCATCGACCGGATCACCAGGGCCGAGAAGGCCCAGCGCATCTTCCGGCAGGAGCGCGGCAAGACGCTGGCCGATTTCTACCGGCGGATGGAACTCAGCGAAGCGCCCGATGCCAAGAAGGCGTCTTAAACAGCCGTTTGGCCCGTCATGAGCGCGGCGGCAAAATCCACCCGGTTCAAGGCAAAGTATCTGTATGGGGCGCCGTCATGCGTGGCTGTGAGGCCGATCTTTTGCGCCACACGAATGGACGCCGCATTGTCCGGATGGATTGCGGCAACGATGCGCTTTATGCCAGCCTGCCCGAAGGCGTGCACGACGAGCGGCCGGGCAGCCTCCGTCGCATAGCCCTTGCCCCAGGCGTGGCGATTGAGCCGCCAGCCGATTTCAATGTCCGGCCCCACCGCATCGTCCGGGATCAGCAGGACCCAGCCGAGAAACCGTTGCGGCTGGTCGCGCGCAAAGATCGACCAATAACCGAGATCCGGGCCGAAATCCGCCTCCATGCGCGCGGTGATGAAACGGCGATGCGCATCGGGATTCGTCCAGGGCCCCGGTATGAACCGGGTCACGTCCGGATCGCGGTCCATGGCCATGCAGTCTTCCAGATCAGCCATGGTGCGCGGGCGCAGGAAAAGCCGTTCCGTCTCGAATGTCGGCAGCAAGGCTGTATCTCCCGTAAAAGAAAAAAGCTCCACCGGAGGTGAAGCTTTCTCGATTCAGGGACTACCCGTCAAGGCAATCAAATGGCTTATTCTTCCTCGTCTTCGTCCGTATTGCGGCCCTTGAGCGAGGAAAGCTTGGCGAAAACCTTGTCCGCATCGAGCTCTTCGTCCTCTTCGCGGACGGCTGGCTGGATATCCAGGTTTTCCGTGGCCGATGCCGGCAGCAATGTATCGCCGCCTTCGCCGGGCTGGACCGGGCGGTTGCGGGAAGAACGCTCGACCTCAAGGTCAAGGTCGATCTGCGAGCACAGGCCAAGGGTGACTGGGTCCATCGGCTGGAGATTGTTGGAATTCCAGTGGGTGCGGTTGCGGATCTGCTCGATGGTCGACTTCGTCGTGCCGATGAGGCGCGAAACCTGCGCATCCTTCAGTTCCGGATGGTTGCGCACCAGCCACAGGATGGCGTTGGGACGATCCTGGCGCTTGGACAGCGGCGTGTAGCGCGGTCCCTTGCGCTTGGCTTCCGGCACGCGCACCTTCGGCTCGAGAATCTTCAATTTGTGATTGATGTCGGCTTCGCCCCTGGCGATTTCCTCACGCGACAGCTGGCCGGTCATCAGCGGATCCAGTCCCTTGATGCCCTGGGCGGATTCACCGTCGGCAATCGCTTTCACCTCAAGCGGGTGCAGTTTGCAGAAGGCGGCAATCTGGTCAAAAGACAGAGCGGTATTGTCGACAAGCCAGACGGCCGTTGCCTTTGGCATGAGAAGCTGGGTGGCCATTGAATATAGTCCTCTCGTTCGTCCGCTCCGGTGAGGCGGGACGTGGGTTCAACCACAATTTCCGGGAATTCGAGGCGTTATATAGCGGTAAATTCTCGATTGGGCAAGAATCGGTTTTCGTAGCAACCGAATGCAATTACCGGTTTCACCAAACTGTCATGAAATTGTCATGCCGCTGCAACGCCCGCGGGCAACTGATCCCTTGTAAACAAGAGGAGATTCAACAATGCCGCGCAAAACCCTTTGCATCGGACTGTGGACCGCCCTGGTCGCTTCCGTCGCCCTGCCAGCCGCTGCCGAACCGGTTTTCAACCGGATCGCCAGCTTCCCGGTTGCTGACAATCTGCCCAAGGATGCAGACAAGTCAAAGCCGACATCGTCGGAAATCATCACGGCCTCGGAAGACGGCAAGACGCTGGTCTATTCCGACAGTCCCTACGGTGCCATCGGCTTCATCGATATCAGCGATGCCGCCAAGCCCAAGGCCGCCGGCCTGCTGAAGGTCGAAGGTGAGCCAACCTCCGTTGCGGTTGCCGGCGCCATGGTGCTGGCTGCGGTCAACACCTCCAAGGATCACAAGAATCCCTCCGGCCGGCTTGACGTGATCGACCTCGCATCGCGCACGGTGCTGACGAGCTGCGATCTCGGCGGTCAGTCGGACTCGGTCGCCGTCTCGCCCGACAGGACCTTTGCCGCCGTTGCCATCGAAAACGAGCGCGACGAAAAGCTCAATGATGGCGAGCTGCCGCAGCTTCCTTCCGGCGATCTCAAGATTTTCTCGCTGAAGAACGGCGCGCCGGATTGCACGAGCATGAGGACCGTCGTTCTGACCGGCCTTGCCGACATCGCCCCGGAGGATACCGAGCCGGAATTCGTGTCGATCAACGCGAACAACCAGATCGCTGTTACCCTGCAGGAAAACAACCATATCGCGATCATCGATGCGGCCAACGGCAAGATCACCTCGCATTTCTCCGCCGGCACGGTCGATCTCGACAAGATCGACGTCAAGAACGACGGTGCACTGAAGTTCGACGGCAGCATGAAGGGTGTCCTGCGTGAGCCGGATACCGTGAAATGGCTAGGCAATGACCGCATTCTCACAGCCAATGAAGGCGACTACAAGGGCGGTTCGCGCAGCTTCACGATCTTCTCCACGGACGGCAAGGTTCTCTATGAATCCGGCCCCTCGCTGGAGCATAGGATTGCGGCAGCCGGTCACTATCCCGACAAGCGCAACAAGAAGGGCGTGGAACTCGAAGGCGCCGAAGTCGCGCAGTACGGCGATACCAACTATATCTTCGTTGCCAGCGAGCGCGCTTCCGTCGTCGGCGTCTACAAGGATACCGGCAAGGACCCGGAATTCGTGCAGCTGCTGCCATCGGGCATCGCCCCGGAAGGCATTCTTGCCATTCCCTCGCGCAATCTGTTTGTCACCGCCAATGAATCCGATCTGGTTGCGGATGGCGGCGCGCGCTCCCATGTCATGATCTATGAGCTGAAGGACCAGGAACCGGCCTATCCGAAGATCGTGTCGGCATCGAAGGATGATGGCACGCCGCTGGGCTGGGGTGCCCTTTCGGGCCTGGTTGCAGATCTGAAGGAGCCGGGCAAGCTCTATGCGGTCTCGGACTCGTTCTATTCGGCCGCGCCCACCATCTTCACCATCGATGCCAAGCAGACACCGGCGAAGATCACCCGGGCGCTGGTGGTCACGCGCGGCGGCCAGCCGGCCCAGAAGCTCGATCTCGAGGGCATCACCACCGATGGCGCGGGCGGCTTCTGGCTTGCCAATGAGGGCGACCAGTCCAAGCTGGTGCCGCATGCGATCTTCAACGTCAATGAGAAGGGCGAGATCAAGAAGGAAATCGCGCTTCCCGAAGAGCTGCTGCCGCATCAGACCCGTTTCGGGCTGGAAGGGATCACCCGTGTCGGCGAAGGCGATGCCACCGTTCTGTGGATGGCCGTGCAGCGGGAATGGAAGGATGACGAAAAAGGCTTCGTCAAGCTCCTGAGCTACAACGTC
Source organism: Phyllobacterium sp. NPDC097923 (assembly GCF_044760925.1). Lineage (NCBI taxonomy): Bacteria > Pseudomonadati > Pseudomonadota > Alphaproteobacteria > Hyphomicrobiales > Phyllobacteriaceae > Phyllobacterium > Phyllobacterium sp. NPDC097923. Next base: position 495,161 of record NZ_JBIWBL010000002.1, read on the forward strand.
AAGGACAAGAGCTGGGGTGCCGTCTCCTATCCGCTGGACAAGAAGAGCGGTGACGGCTGGGTCGGTCTTTCCGAAATCACCGCCCATGACGGCCAGCTCTACATCGTTGAACGCGACAATCTGATCGGTGACAAGGCGGTCAACAAGAAGCTCTATCGCGTGGCGCTGGACGGCCTGAAACCGGCAAAGCTCGGCGAAAAGCTGCCGGTTGTCGAGAAGACGCTGGCCCGCGACTTCATCGCCGACCTGAAGAGCACGAATGGTTATGTCGTCGACAAGCTGGAAGGCTTTACCGTCGATGTCGCCGGCAATGGCTTTGCGGTCACCGACAATGACGGCGTCGACGGCTCATCCGGCGAAACGCTGTTCTTCGGCATCGGCAAGGTCAGCGCGGCAAACTGAACCCTCCGCAACGTTTGCAGGAGGCCGCGCTTGCCGCGCGGCCTTTTGCTTGAGGCATGTCAGCTGACGTCGAGAACGATCTTGCCGACATGCTTGCCTTCTTCCATGCGCTCATGCGCCCGCCACGCCTCGTGGAACGGATAGACCATGTCGATGACCGGCGCGACGCGGCGCTGCACCAGGAGAGGCCAGACTTTCAGCTCCAGTTCCCGGGCAATACCGGCCTTGAACTCGACCGGCCGTGCCCGCAGGGTCGATCCCGTATGGGTCAGCCGCTTGATCATGATTTTGGATATGTCGACCGTGACCTTCGCGCCATTGAGATGGGCGATCTGCACGATCCGCCCGTCGATGGCGGCAGCGTCGTAATTGCGCCCGGTGTAATCGCCGCCAACCATATCGAGTGTCAGGTTGACGCCCTTGCCGCCGGTGGCTTCCTTCACCGCTTCGACAAAATCATGCGTGCGGTAGTTGATCGCCCGGTCGGCGCCAAGCTTCAGGCAGGCTTCGCATTTGTCGTCGGAACCGGCCGTGGTGATGACATAGGCGCCGAACGCGCTGGCAAGCTGGATCGCCGTGGTGCCGATGCCGGATGTACCGCCATGCACGAGGAATGTCTCGCCGCTCTTCAGGCCGCCCCGTTCGAACACATTGTGCCAGACGGTGAAAAAGGTCTCGGGCAGGGCGGCGGCTTCGATGAACCCGTATCCCGCCGGGATCGGCAGGGCCGTGGTCTCATGCACGGTGCAATACTGCGCATAGCCGCCGCCTGCCACCAGTGCCGTCACCCGGTCGCCCACGCGGAAGCGCGTGACGCCGCTGCCCACGGCAACGACGTCGCCGGCAATTTCAAGGCCGGGAATGTCCGATGCGCCTGATGGCGGCGGATAATGACCCTGGCGCTGCAGCACGTCAGGCCGGTTGACGCCGGCCGCATGCACCTGAACCAGAAGTTCGTTCGGCCCTGCTTCCGGAACGCCGCGCTTTCCCGGCTTGAGGACCAGCGGACCGCCCGGCTGGGTGATCTCGACCGCGGTCATCGTCGTCGGAATTTTACTGGCCATGGGTAGCTCCTTCAGTTGATTCGCTTGAATGATTTGCAATTCGAAGCGGGTGGACTGTATCCTTTCAGGATAAAGCGGCAAGTGGAGGACATGATGTCACTTTTCGACGAGGAACCGAAACGCAGGGTTGCCCACGAGATCGGGCAGGAACTTTCTCTGCTTTCCGTCGCCGAGCTGGACGAGCGCATCGGCATCCTGCGGGCGGAAATCACCCGGCTTGAGGAAGAGCGCACGCACAAGGGCAGCAGCAAGCTGGCGGCGGAAGCACTTTTTCGCTGAAACGGAACGTAAATGATGCGGATGTCATGATGTCTCCGCATTGCTGATCGAGACGGGCCTGTATCGGCTTGTTGCCGGCATCCGTCCAAGCATTGGGGTATCGCTGTGTTCCGTTCGTTCGTACAGGTCTTTGCCCTCTTGTGTGGCACGTCATTCCTGGTCATGGCCTCGGGCCTGCACGGGCTCCTGCTGCCGTTGCGCGGCGGGGCGGAAGGTTTTTCCACCACCTCCCTCGGTCTTCTCGGTACTGCCTGGGCCGGCGGGTTCATAACCGCCTGCCTGCTGGCGCCGCGCCTGGTGCGCCGCGTCGGCCACGTCCGGGCATTCAGCGCCTTTGCCGCCATTGCCGCCATTGTCGCGCTGATGACCGGTATCCTGGTGCATGCCACCGCCTGGATTGCGCTGCGGGCGCTGACCGGCTTTGCCATGGCCGGCGCCTACATGGTGATCGAAAGCTGGCTGAACGAGCGGGCGACCAATGCCAATCGCGGTCAGATCTTCGGCCTCTACATGGTGGTGAACTTTGCCTCCATCACGGCGGGCCAGATGATGATCGGCTTCGGCGACGTGCACAACGGCACGTTTTTCATGCTGACCGGCATCCTGTTCTGTCTGGCGCTGATTCCGACGGCCATTTCCACCGCCAGCAGCCCGAAACCGCTGACGGAAGTGCAGCTCGACCTCAAGGCGCTCTACCGCAATTCGCCGGTTGCCTTTGTCGGCTGCATGCTGATCGGCGTTGCCAATGGCGCGTTCGGCACGCTGGGCGCCGTCTACGGCGCGGCGACGGGCATCACCACCACGGAAATCGCGCTGATGATGAGCGCCTCCGTCATGGGCGGCGCCTTGATGCAGATACCGGTGGGGCGCATGTCCGACCGTACCGACCGGCGCTATGTCCTGGCGTTCGTCGCCGGTGCTGCGGCCATCATCGGCATCCTGATTTTCCTGATCGGCTCGCGTCAGGCAACGGTCATCCTGTTCATGACGGCGATCTATGGCGGACTGGCCTATACGCTCTATCCGGTGGCCGTGGCCCATGCCAACGACTATTCGGACTCGCAGAATTTCGTCAAGGTAACCGGCGGCCTGCTGCTGCTCTATGGCTTCGGCACCATGGTCGGGCCGATCCTCGGCGCCTGGGCCATGGAATATGTTGCGCCCGAAGGCCTGTTTGCGATCACCGCGCTGGCGCATGTCTCGATCATGACCCATGCCATCATCCGCTCGCGCATGCGGGCAGCCATGCCGATTGCCATGCGGGACAATTTCCAGACCGTTCCCTCGGAGCGGGCAACGCCCGAGGGCATCAAGCTCGATCCCCGGGCGGAAGCCCAGCCGGACTGAGGTTCGCAACGTTTTTCGTACAAAATGCGTTGACATTGACGGCAGTTTAAAACGACTATTCGGCATGGCCGAAACCGATGCATTTGCCGCCATTTCCGATCCGAACCGCCGCTATCTGCTGGAAGAGTTGCGGCGCGGTCCCAAGACCGTGAATGAACTGGCGCTTGGCCTGCCCATTTCGCGCCCGGCGGTATCCCAGCACCTGAAGGCGTTGCTGGATGCGCAACTGGTCAAGGTCAAGTCCGAGGGGACACGCCGGATTTACGCCGTCGACGACAGCGGCTTCTTTCACCTGAATTTATGGCTGGATCAATTCTGGAGCGAATGATGGCCGCGCGGCGTCCGGCCAATAAAAAAACCCGGTCGCAGACCGGGTTTTTGTTTTAGTGCCAGCCCAGCCGCCTCTCCGGCAACCGGCTGAAATTCTTCTTCTGTCGGCCAAAGGCTCTAATGGCGCGTGGCGGTCGATCTCAGTTTTTCGATTTGCTCTTTCAGCATGAGCTTGCGACGTTTCATATCGGTAATCTTCAGGTCGTCGGTGGCAGGACTTGCCAGCGCTTCGGAGATTTCCTTCTCGAGTGCACCATGCTTACGTTCAAGCGTTTCAAGATGAGACTCAATGGCCATCCGGCTTCTCCCTTGGTTGGTTTCCTACTCGTTCATGCTCTGCCGGCCAAAGGGCGAGATTATGACAGAGCCGTGACACTCTGCCACCACTTGAAGCAATTGTCGAATTTGTTTCGTAGGATTTTCTTGTCATGTAAAATATGGTATTGCCACGTGCTGATCCGGTATTCTCGAACGCCGGACCAGACATTGGATTCTTCTAAAGCAAAATACCGGGAATCACTGCATGTCCGACCAGGATCAGGCTGACATTCGATTGGCAGTCGCACGATTGAAACAGGAGCATCTGGATTTTGATGCCGCCATACAAGCGATGATCCAGGTTGGTTGTGACCAGCTTCGAATCCAGCGGATGAAAAAGAAGAAGCTCATCATCAAAGACAAGCTCATCGAGCTTGAAGACAAGATCATCCCGGACATTATTGCCTGATTTTCAACAGCTTGTGACCGGCGGGCTGCCGATAACTTGCAGCGTCCCCACTTTTCCGTTAATCCCTGCACGCTCCGCTGATCAGAGGATGTTCAATGGCCGATAAACGCGCTGACGTCGCAATCATCATGGGTAGCCAGTCCGATTGGGCAACCATGCGCCACGCCGCCGAGACGCTCGATGCGCTCGGCATTTCCCACGATGACCGCATCGTTTCCGCCCACCGCACGCCGGACCGTTTGGTTGCTTTTGCCAAGGGCGCGCGCGATGCCGGTCTCAAGGTTGTGATCGCCGGTGCCGGCGGTGCTGCCCATCTTCCCGGGATGGCCGCTTCCATGACGCCGCTGCCGGTGTTCGGCGTGCCGGTGGAATCGAAAGCTCTTTCCGGACAGGATTCCCTCCTGTCCATTGTCCAGATGCCGGCTGGTATTCCCGTCGGCACCCTGGCGATCGGCCGTGCCGGTGCGGTCAATGCCGCCCTTTTGGCTGCGGCTGTTCTGGCACTGAACGATGCCGCACTGGCAAAACGGCTTGACGACTGGCGCACGGCGCAGAGCGAAAAGGTCGCCGAACGGCCATCTGACGAGGCATGAGATGATTGCAGCAGGATCGACTATCGGCATTATCGGCGGGGGACAGCTCGGCCGTATGCTTGCCATGGCAGCGGCGCGTCTCGGCTATCGCACCGTCATTCTCGAACCGCAGGCGGACTGTCCGGCCGCGCAGGTTGCCAATGAGCAGATCGTGGCGGCCTATGACGATCCCGATGCGCTGGAGCGTCTGGCAGAGCTGAGCGATGTCATCACCTACGAATTCGAAAACGTGCCGGTCGATGCGGCCGAGACATTGAATGAAGCCACGCCGGTCTTTCCGCCGCCCGAGGCGCTGAAAGTGTCGCAGGACCGGGTGACCGAAAAGCGCTTCCTCAACAAGGCCGGCATCCCGACAGCGCAATGGCGCATTGTCGAGAATGAGGGCGATCTGGAAGCGGCGCTTCTTGCCTTCGAGGGCAAGGGCATCCTCAAGACCCGCCGCTTCGGCTATGACGGCAAGGGCCAGGTCAAGTTTTCCGGCGCCAAGGGCGAAGACGCCAAGGCGGGCTTTGCCGCCATCGGCAGCGTCCCGGCCATTCTGGAAGGTCTGGTCGATTTCACCCGTGAGATTTCGGTGATCGCGGCGCGCGACGAGGCAGGCAATATCCGCATCTACGACATTGCCGAGAACGTGCACAGGGACGGCATTCTGGCGACGTCGACCGTACCGGTGTCCGTATCGTCGACGATCGCAGGGCTTGCGGCCGATTCGGCGCGCAAGCTGCTCGAGGCTCTCAATTATGTCGGTGTTCTTGGCATGGAGTTCTTCGTGCTGGCCAACGGAACGCTGCTGGCCAATGAATTTGCCCCGCGCGTGCACAATTCAGGTCACTGGACGGAAGCCGCCTGCGCGGTCTCGCAGTTCGAGCAGCATATCCGTGCGGTTGCCGGGCTGCCGCTGGGCGATACGCGGCGCCATTCCGATTGCGTGATGGAAAATCTCATCGGCGACGACGTGGCCAAACTCCCGGCGATTCTGGCGGAAAGCGGGGCCGTCGTGCATCTCTACGGCAAGGCCGATGCACGTCCCGGCCGCAAGATGGGCCACGTCACGCGCATTACAAAGCGGCTGTAGGGGCAAATAAATTCACTCCCGATGCATGAATCGCCATATGAATCATGAGTCGGGAGTTGACAATCGGGGCAATCCTTGGCTATTTCCCCGCAACGTGTTTCCGGCGCGCTCCAGAGGCGCGCTTTATTATTGGTGCCCGGTTTCGGGCGTAAAGATACCGGTGCTGAAATGAAGATCAAGAATTCGCTCAAGGCTCTCAAAGGCCGTCATCGTGACAATCAGCTGGTGCGCCGCAAGGGCCGCATCTACATCATCAACAAGACTGCGCCGCGTTTCAAAGCGCGCCAGGGCTGATTTACCGTTTCACGGTTATTTGCATTTGACGTTTCGCTGATACGGGCTACGATCCGTATCATGCGGAACGTTTTTGCGTTTTTTATCGGATCTGTCCTGATGATGTCGCCGGCGCTGGCACTGGCGCAGGAAACGTCCGGGACTGACGCTCCCGCGCCTGCACCGCAGGCATCCGCGCTGCCGGGCAAGACCCTGGCCGAAAAGCGCTCCGCCCGCCTCGACGAGCTGTTCTTTGCCCTGAAGCGCGAGCGCAATGAAGCCAAAGCCACCCGCATCGCCGAACAGATCCAGGCGCAGTGGCAGAATTCCGGCAGTGCGACCGTCGATCTGATGATGCAGTGGGCGGCCCTCGCCATGACGGAAAAGAAATATGCCGTCGCGCTGGATTTTCTCGATCAGGTCACCGTGATGAAACCGGATTTTGCCGAGGGCTGGAACCGGCGTGCCACGGTCAATTTCCTGATGAATGATTACGGACGGTCGATGGCCGATATCCAGAAGACGCTGTCGCTGGAGCCGCGTCATTTCGGGGCGCTGGCGGGGCTGGCGGCCATCCTGAAGGATACCGGCAACAAGGAAGGCGCCCTGCATGCCTTCGAGCAGGTTCTTGCGGTCTATCCGATGATGCGCGAGGCGCAGAAGCAGGCGGGCCAACTGGCCGAGGAGCTGACCGGTCAGCGTACCTGATTTTTTGGGTATTTCCGGGCCGGCGGCCTGTTGCCGCCAGCCCGAATGATGCTTTTTAGATCCCCGTCAGCCCGTCCGAGCCGATATAGGCAATGCGCAGCATGTTGGTCGAGCCCGGCGTGCGCAGCGGCACACCGGCCGAGATGATGATGCGGTCACCCGGATTGCCGAATTCTTCCTGATAGGCGATGTGGCAGGCGCGGTCGACCATGTCGTCAAGATCGGTTGCATCTTCCGTGACAACGCAGTGCAGGCCCCAGACGAGCGAGAGCTTGCGCGCCGTCTCGACAACCGGCGACAGGGCGATGATCGGCAGCAATGGCCGTTCACGCGCCGCGCGCAGGCCCGTGGTGCCCGATGCCGTATAGGTGACGATGGCGGACAGGTTGAGCGTTTCGGCGATCTGCCGGGCAGCAAGCGAAATGGCGTCCGCGCCGGTGGCATTCGGCTCGGGGCGCTGCGCATGGATGATGCCGGGATAGTTCGGGTCGCGCTCGACCTCTTCGGCGATGCGGGCCATGGTGGAGACCGCTTCGACCGGGTAGTCACCGGCGGCCGATTCGGCTGATAGCATCACGGCATCGGCGCCTTCGAACACGGCGGTTGCCACGTCGGACACTTCGGCGCGGGTCGGGACCGGCGCGGTGATCATCGATTCCAGCATCTGCGTGGCGACGACGACCGGCTTGCCGGCGCGGCGGCAGGCGCGGATGATCTGTTTCTGGATGCCGGGAACGGATTCCAGCGGCATTTCAACGCCAAGATCGCCACGGGCAACCATCAGCGCATCGGAGAGCTCGATGATCTCAGCAAGGCGGGTGACGGCCTGCGGCTTCTCGATCTTCGAGAGCAGGGCAACGCGGCCGCGCGAGATCTTGCGCACTTCGGCAAGATCCTCCGGCCGCTGGATAAACGACAGGGCCACCCAGTCGACCTCTTCCTGCAGCACGGCATCGAGATCGCGGCGGTCCTTTTCCGTCAGGGCGCCGACGCCCAGCGTGGTATCGGGCAGGCTGACGCCCTTCTTGTCGGAAATCTTGGTGCCGGACACGACGCGGCAGGTGATCGACTTGCCATCGGACGATTCGGCGACCAGCGCCAGCTTGCCGTCATCGATCAGCAGGCGGTGGCCCGCTTCGACCGCTTCGAGAATTTCCGGATGCGGCAGGAACACGCGGGTGTTGTCGCCCAGCGCTTCATTGTTGTCGAGGGTGAATATCTGGCCGGGAACGAGGTCGACCTTGCCCTCGGCGAACTTGCCGACGCGCAGCTTTGGTCCCTGCAGATCGGCGAGAATGCCGATCGGGCGGCCCACTTCCTTTTCGACATTGCGCAGGCGGCGCACGAGTTCGCGCATGAGATCATGGCTGGCATGGCTCATGTTGATGCGGAACACGTCGGCACCGGCTTCGAACAATTTGCGAATCATCGCTTCGTCGGATGAAGCGGGACCCAGTGTGGCGAGGATTTTGACCTTACGGCGGCGTCTCATCGAGGAGGGGTATCCGTTACAATTGGAGCTGAGGGAGGATTTTCTTCCGTAAGCTGGACCATCCAGCTTGATTGTTCGCCGGTATCATACTCCTGAAATCCCGCCCGCTGAAACCCGCGTGCAAAACAGTCATTGATACCGGTAATCTTGAATTGGTTTTCCGCCACGCACATGTTGACCTTGCCATCCCAGCGGCCGCCGCTCTGGGCGTCCTCGGCATAGAGGTAGTAATAGCGCGACGTCAGCGGACCGACGACCAGCGTGGTGCAGGAGGATGCGTTGACATGCCACCAGCCTTCGGTGATCCAGCCGGTCTTCGCCCGGTAGCCAAGCGCGACACCCACCAGATTTTGCGTGGTGTTGCACACGCGAAAATCCGCATGGGCCTCCTCCGGCGCAAAGACACTGCCTGCTACGAAAATGAATAAAAAAGCCGCTAGAAAGCTGCTCCATCGCGTCCGCTGATGCTGGTCAGCGCGGAAAATGATGCCCCTGCGCAATATTGCCTCCGTCCGTCTTAGACTCCTTTTCCGCAGTTTCACATGCATTGTCAACGCGCTAATGGGCGGAACATGCCGTTCCTGCTGACCTGTGACAAAAGATTGATGGTTGCATTCCCGATCAGGGCATGAAACACAAAAAATTCTCCCGAATAATCGCGCAAGAGAACGTTCCAATGCCGTTTTCCCCCTTTCATCTCGTCCATGGCAGCAATGACAGAGGGCTGGTGCTTCTGGCCGATCATGCCCACCGGGATCTGCCGGAGGAATACGGCTCCCTCGGGCTGCCGCCGCAGCAGTTCGAGCGGCATATCGCCTATGATATCGGCGTCGAGCCGTTGACGCGCAAACTGGCGGCAATGCTCGGCGTTCCGGCTGTGCTGGGCGGGTTTTCCCGCCTGCTGATCGATCCGAACCGCGGCGAAGACGATCCCACGCTGATCATGCGCCTGTCCGACGGGGCGATCATTCCGGGAAACAACCCGATGCCGGACGCCGAGCATCAAAGACGCGTGAATGATTTCTATCGCCCCTATCACGCGGCTGTTTCGGATATGATCCAGGCGGTTGCCGGGGCGAGCGGCAAGGCACCGCTGGTCATTTCCATCCATTCCTTCACCGCCTTCTGGAAAACGACGCCGCGGCCGTGGCATGCGGGCATTCTCTGGGACAGCGATCCGCGCGCGGTCGTGCCGCTCATAAAAGCCCTGGAAGCCGATCCGCAACTGGTGGTCGGTGACAATGAGCCTTATGACGGTGCCCTGCGCAATGACACGATGTTCAAGCATTGCATCGTGCCGGGGCTCGCCCATGCGCTGATCGAGGTGCGGCAGGATCTGATCGCCGACGAGAAGGGTGTCGACGAATGGGCAGACCGGCTTGCCCCGATCCTTGACGCGATCAACGCCGATCCCGATATACATGTTATCAGGCAATACGGCTCGCGCACCGGCCCACTGGAAGAGGTTTGATCATGAGCAATGTCAGCGAAGAACAGCGTATCGCCCTTGAAGCCGCTGCGTTCCGGCGGCTGCTGGAGCATCTGCGCGCGCGCAGCGACGTGCAGAACATCGACCTGATGAATCTGGCCGGTTTCTGCCGCAACTGCCTGTCCAACTGGTATCGCGAAGCGGCAGATGCGGCGGGCGTGCCCCTGTCAAAGGATGAATCGCGTGAGATCATCTATGGCGAACCCTACGCGCAATGGCAGGCCAAGCACCAGCGCGAGGCCAGCGATGCGCAGAAGGCCGCCTTTGAGGTCAACAAGCCTTCGCATTGACGAACCACGCCGCAGCGGCGGCCGAAACCGCCCTGATCCCGACTCTATTGTCTTGACTCATTGCGCTGTGGTCGGGCATCGGAACCGCAGAGGCGGCGTTCGCGAGTCGCACAATCAATTTTTACGGAGCAAGATATGAGCATGGATGATGTAGCGCCACAGGGCGGTGTCGAAGGTGTTGCGGCTGCGGAATTGCGGCAGTTCATCGAGCGCATCGAGCGCCTTGAGGAAGAAAAGACCACGCTTCAGGACGACATCAAGGAAGTGATGGCGGAAGCCAAGGGCCGCGGCTACGACACCAAGATCATCCGCACGATCGTCCGCCTGCGCAAGAAGGACGCCAATGAGCGCAAGGAAGAGGAAGCGATCCTCGAGCTGTACATGAACGCCCTCGGCATGGTCTGAGCCTTCAGGACAAACGACGGCTGAAACGGGATTGGATGTGCAGATAGTGCTGCACCCTATCCAATCCCGTTTGGTCAGCTGCACGGCGCGCCCTGCGGGCAGCTTGCTCAAGACGACCCCTACAAAACCCCGGCGCCGGGATATTCCCCCAGAAGATTTGCAAGCAGTTCAAGCATGCTCGCCCGGACATCGGCGAGGCTCTGCGATGCCAGAATTTCCAGGCCGATCAGCGCCCCGTAGAGAATCCGGGCATTTGTTCCGCTCCGGTCTGCGGACTGGCCGCACGTCCGGAAAAGCTGCACGAGATAGGCCAGGCGCCGTTCATCCACCGATTTGAGGATTGCCGCGGTCTTGGCGTCATGCCGGGCCCATTCGCGGATGGCGCTTTCGGTCCGGTCGCCGCCATAGGCCGAACTTGGCACGCCGGTTGCCTCGATCACCAGTGCCTGTAGCTGCTCCCGGGGCGTTGTCCCGATGGCCTCGACATCGCTGATGATGGCATCGGTCGCCAGATACTGCCAGTGCGCCAGCATCTGCGCCTTCAGCGCCGGCACATCCCTGAAATGCCAGTAAAACGAGCCCTTGCTGACCTTGAGATCGCGGGCAATCGCCTCGGCCCGGATCGCCTGCGCGCCGCCCTGGCTCAGGGCGCGGAAGGCGGCGCTGATCCAGTCTTCGGCTGAGAGGGTCTTTCGGGTCGGCATTCCCATTCCATACGCTGGCGTATTGACGAGGGCAAGCGGCAATGTTTATATACGCCACCGTATGGTCGACTGGATTGAAGGACGTATCATGAGCAAATGCGCTGCCGCCGCTGCAATCGTGTCCCCGGTCACGCTCCACATCCTGGCGGGCAGGCCATGATGTACACTCTGGCATGGCTCGTGTTCATCGTGCTGACCATTGTCGCGGCGCTGCATCTCTACTGGGGGTTCGGCGGCCTGTGGCCGGCGCGCGATCAACTGTCCCTGGCTCGGACCGTGGTCGGGTCGAAGGGAATTGCCGCAATGCCGTCACGCGGGGTGACCGCTGTCGTTGCCGCCCTGATCTTCACCGCCGGTGTTCTCGCCCCGATGCAGATGTCCCTCATTCCGGCGCTGTTGCCGGCCTGGCTGCTCCGTCTCGGCATGCTGGTGCTGACGGTCATATTCCTTGCGCGCGGCGGCCTCAGCTTCACGGCATTTTTCCGCAACCGGCAGGCCGAGGAGCCCTTCCTGACGCTGGACCGCCGCTATTACGGTCCGCTGTGCCTCGCCATCGGGGCGGGTTTCGCTGTGCTGCTGTTCGCCTGAATGCGCCGCGCATTTTTGACTTTGAACGTTTGAAGGGCGCTGCGCGATATTAAACTTCACATGAAGCATCGCGAACGGCTTTAAATTTCTTGAACTGGCCCGGCGACGGGTATAATCGTCTCGCTGCCCACCTATCTTTTCATGATCCATTTCTCTTCCGACTGATGTGATCTGCCGGCATTCGCGTTGGGGCAGCCGCCTCAGCCGTCAGGGAGTAAAATCAATGTCCGTATCCACAGCGCAACTGTCCATCAAGGCGCCCGCCAATTCGCGGTCCCGCGTCATCCTGGCCAGCCTGATTGGCACCACCATCGAATTCTACGATTTCTACGTCTATGCGACCGCCGCCGTGCTGGTCTTCCCGCATCTGTTCTTTCCGCCCGGCAACGAAACGACGGCCCTTCTGTCCTCCTTCGCCATTTTCGGCGCCGCCATGGTGGCACGCCCGCTCGGTGCGATCTTCTTCGGCCATCTCGGCGACAAGCGCGGCCGCAAGATCACGCTGGTCGGTGCGCTTCTGACCATGGGTATCGCCACCTTCCTCATCGGCGCCCTGCCGACCTTTGCAACCGTGGGCTGGTTTGCCCCGGCCATGCTGGTCGTGCTGCGGCTGGCGCAGGGGTTTGCGCTGGGCGGTGAATGGAGCGGTGCGGCGCTGGTCGCCACCGAGAACGCCCCCGAGGGAAAGCGCGCGATCTTCGGTACGTTTCCGCAACTGGGCGCGCCCATCGGCTTCATCATCGCCAATGGCCTGTTCCTGATCATCGCGGCCATCCTGCCGTCGGATGATCCGTCGCGGCCCTCCCTCGCATTCCTCGACTGGGGCTGGCGCATTCCGTTCCTGTTTTCCGCCGTCATGGTGATCGTCGGCCTGTGGGTCCGGCTCAACCTGGTCGAAAGCACCGCCTTCGAGAAAACCGTCAGCAAAGGCGAGATCAAGAAGGTGCCGCTGGTGTCCGTGTTCCAGTCGCATTGGAAGCAGCTCGTGCTCGGCACATTCTACATGCTTGCCACCTATGTGCTGTTCTACCTGATGACCACGTTCTCGCTCAGCTATGGCCGCGCCGCCACGGCCGGACCGATTGCCGGTCTCGGCTATGACTACACGACCTTCGTCCTGATGATGATTGTCGGCGTGGTGTTCTTCGGCATCTTCACCCTGGTGTCCGGACCATGGGCGGACCGCTGGGGCCGCCGCAAGACACTGATCTGGGTGACGCTTGGCATTATCGTGTTCGGCCTCCTGTGGGTGCCGATGCTGTCTCTGGGCAATGTTGGCGTCATGGCCTGGCTGATCCTCGGCTTCACCCTGATGGGAATGACGTTCGGTCCGATGGGCGCCCTGCTGCCGGAACTGTTCCCGGTGAGCATGCGCTACACCGGATCGGGCATTTCCTACAATGTCTCGTCGATCCTCGGCGCCGCGGTTGCCCCTTTCATTGCGATTGCGTTGTGGAAGCTCGGTGGCGGCAGCCCGTTCTGGGTTGGCGTCTATCTCTCGGCCATGGCCGTGCTGACATTGATCGCGCTGATCATCGGCAAGGAAACCAAGGACGTCGATATCGAGGCTTGAGATTTCCGGTCGCTGAATAAAAAAGGCGCGGCCCGCTGAAAAAGCGAGCCGCGCCTTGTTTTTATGATGATTTATTTAGTAGTTTGGATCGTAGACTAGGCGGTCGCGGCTTGCCGGGCGGTCATAGACCGGCGCGCGGTTCTGATTCTGCTTGGCAAGCGATCCGATGATCACGGCACCGAGCGCCAGTCCGGCAACACCGGCGATAATGGCCGTGTCGCGGTTCTTGTGACGGTCGGAACGCTCGGACCGGTAGTCCCGGTTGCGGTAGTAATCCCGTTCGCGATAGTAGTCATCGCCGCGGTCGCGGTAGTAGCTGTCGCGATAGGAGCGCTCGCCGGACCAGCCGCCATCATCGTAGGAAGAATAGTAGTCGCCGGCCTGCGCCGGAGCCGATTGGAGGCTGATTGCGCTGATCGAAACGGCAGCAACCAGAAGAGCAGCGAGTATCTTTTTCATCATGCGGTCCTCAACGTTAATTCGTTGAGCACAGATATAGAGCCCGCCGGCTGAACCGGTGATGAATGCTGCCGTTAGCTCTCGTTCACAGGGTGATGGTCCGGGCCTGCACCTGCAGGGCGCGGCCGGCGCCCCAGCCGAAAATGGCAACGCCAACGCCGAGCAGCACAAACAGGATGGCCGTCGCCGCATAGCTTTCCGTGACGCTGTGGATCAGGCCGACAAGCAGCGGACCGATGGCGGCGAGCATGTAGCCGACGCATTGGGCCATGCCGGAGAGATGCGAGGCGACATGCGAATCGGGCGAGCGCAGCACGATCATGGTCATGGCGATGGCAATGAGCCCGCCCTGGCCGATGCCCTGGATGACAGCCCACAGCCAGACCGTGGAGATCGGCGCAAACAGCAGGCCGAGCAGGCCGGCAACGGCAATCGTGACCAGCGCCACATTGATCAGGCTCTGATTGCGGCAACGCACGGCAATCGACGGCACGAGCAGGCAGGTGAAGACCTGCGCCATGACCGACACGGAAACCACGACACCGGCGGTCGTCCCGTCAAGGCCGCGATCGCGCAGGATGGGCGCCAGCCAGCCGAAGACGCAGTAGGCGAGTGCCGACTGCAGGCCCATGAACAGGGTGACCTGCCATGCCAGACGGTCGTTCCAGAGGCCGATCACCTTGAAGCCCGCATGTTTGGTGCGGACCTTGCGGGCAAGGGCCTGCGGCAGCCAGATCGCGGTGACAACCAGCGCCGGCAAGGCCCAGGCGCTGAGCGCCAGCGACCATGATCCGCCCAGCATCTTCTGCACCGGCAGGGTCAGGCCGGCGGCACTGGCCGCGCCCGCGCACAGCGCCATGGTGTAGAGGCCGGTCATCATGCCGGTGCGGCTGGCGAAATCGCGCTTCACCAGACCGGGCAGCAGCACATTGCCGATGGCGATGCAGCCGCCCGCCAGCGCCGTGCCGATGAACAGCAGCGGCAGGGATTCGAGTCCGCGCAGGGCGGTGCCGAGCGCCAGCAGAAGGAGAACGCCGAGGAGCGTGCGCTCCGCGCCGATGCGCTGGGCGAGACGCGGCGCCAGCGGGGCAAACAGGCCAAGGCAGAGCACCGGCAGCGTGGTGAGCACGCCCGCGCCGAAGGATGACAGTCCGGTCTGGGCGATGATTTCCGGCAAAAGCACCGACGCGCTGGAGAAAACCGGGCGCAGATTGTAGGCGATGAGAACGAGGCTGAGGCCGAACAGAATCTGCGCGCCAGGGGTTTTGAAATCCGGCACGCGCGGCTGGGGAACGCTGTCCACCTCGGCATCGACAAGCTGTTCGGCGGCAATGTTCAGATCCGCTGCCAGGCGGCTGGGGTGTTCAGGCGGAAGATGCTGATTCATGATGCGAGCAACCGATCGAGTTCGATGAGGAGGGGAGCCATGAAGGCGCGGGCGGTGGATGCCGCCTTGTCCGGATCGCCGGATTCAATCGCGTCGATGATGGCCGCGTGGGCCGCCATATCCGGTTCGGGCAGCTCGCCCGTGACCGTGGCCCGGATGATTTCCTGGGTGGAAACCGAGAAGAATTCGTAGACTTCGATGAGGGCGAGATTGCACGAGGCGGCGACGACCGCCTTGTGGAAGGCGAGATCGTGCTCGACATAATAATCGTGCCGGGCCGTAGCGTATTCGCCGCGATCGGCCAGCAGCTGGCGCAGGTCGGCAACAACCTCCGGAGTGTGGCGCAAGGCCGCCAGCCGCGCCGCTTCGACTTCCAAGGCGCAGCGCGCCTCGACCTGGTCGCGCAGGCCGGTGCGCCTGATCCGCAACAGGCTTTCGTCCGGGTTGATGATCGAGCGGACATAGGTGCCGGAGCCCTGCTTGGTCTCGAGAAATCCCTGCGCGACGAGAACCCGCACCGCTTCGCGCACGGTTCCGCGGCTGACGCCGAGCATGTCGGCGAGGGCCGCCTCATTGGGGATGCGGTCGCCGACCGGCCAGCGATTGCTGACGATTTCGGCGCGTATATTGTCAATCGCCGTATCGGCCAGATTGGTGCGGGCGGCAGGCTGCATGGCGTAGAAGTCCCATAGTCATCAGATGACTTGATAATTATGGGACTGCGGGGCGCCTGTCAAGGCGCCCAGATGGACAGAGACTGGCGGAGACTGGCGTCTCAGCGGTAGATCACGATCGGCCGGCGATGAACAATGATGGGAGCCGGGCGCTCGATGATCACGGTTCTTGGCCCGAATGCTTCGAGCGGGAACCAATAGCCGCGATAGAAGCGGTAGCCCGGCCGGTAATAGCCGTAGCCGCGGTGGCCATTGTAGTAATAGCCGTCGTGCCAGCCGTAATAGCCGTGCCGCCAGTAGACGGGCTCGGCCTGGGATTGCAGGTGTTCGCCCTGTACCGGCAGGAGCGGCAGGGCGCTGGCGGTTTGTGCTCCGGCAAGCGTGGCAATGGCGACAAGACCGCCGGTAATCATGCTCAGGATGGTTCTCATGATAGCCTCTTCAAAGGGTTGGTTGGTGGTTCACGTTCTGATCAGCCCTTGCAGGGACCGGTCAAAGGGGCGGTTCGGAAAGAGCGTTTGCATCGTGCGCTCGGGTTCGAGACCAAAGGTTTCTGCGGCAAGCGCCGCGATCAGCGCGTCAAGATCCATGGTGGGTTTCAGGTCGCGGTTTTCATAAAGTGCATTCGGGGCAAGGCCCGGCCAGTCCGCCAGGATGCGGCCGCCGTTGACGGCGCCACCGAGGATGAGCGCGGTTGTCGCGGTGCCATGGTCGGTCCCGCCGGTGCCGTTGGCGGCGGCGGTGCGGCCGAATTCGGTAGCCACCAGCACGGTGGTCTGCTGCCAGACGTCGCCAAGCCCGTCGCGCATGGCATCGATCATGGCATCGAGCGCCTTGAGCTGGTTGGCAAGCCGGTTCTCCTGGCCGCTATGGGTATCCCAGCCGCTGGTTTCGATCATGGCGATGCGCGGGCCGTCAGGCCGGACAAGCGCCTCGGCGGCGGTTCTGCCGGCGGCGGCGGGATTCTGGCGGGTTTCCATGTCGTGGAACAAGCCGCGCGCCTCCATCGCCGCGCTCCAGACCGGATGAAACTGCTGGTCCCGGTCGTAGAGCTGCGCCACCCGCAGCAGGAGATCGTCGGATGCTTCCGGCAGGTTCGAGGGTGCGTAGGAGGTAACGTCAGCCGCGCCGCGCAGGGCAGCCGGTATGGTCGGCGCAAAGGCAATGGCCTTGTCAGCCGATTTTGGCAGCAGCGTCACCAGCCGGTTCAGCCAGCCATCCCGGATCTGGTAGGGGCTGGTGCCGCCGGTCTCGAGAACGTTCTGGCCGTCGAAGTGCGAGCGCTCGCGGTAGGGTGAGGCGACGGCGTGCACGAACAGCGCCTGCCGGTTGCCGTAGAGCGTTCCCATGCCGGTGAGCGCGGGATGCAGGGCGAACATGCCGTCGAGCTTGATGGCATCTGAAGTCTGGATCGCGAGGCTGCCGCGCAACTGCGCATAGGCGGGGTCGGCATAGGGCACGACGATGTTGAGGCCATCGGCGGCGCCGCGCTGGATGATGAAGACGAAGCGGCGGTCGCTCGCCACATTGGCAAAGACGATACGCGGCGCCACGAGCATCGATCCCGCCCCGATGGCGGCCAGACGCAGAAAATCCCGGCGGTTGGTCATGCTCATCTCCGTTGAAAATCAGGTGAAACAAGCAGAAGGGCGATGCCCGTCTGGACGGATTCGGCGCGGTTGATTTCCGTTGCCGTGCTGTCGGTCAGCGCGTTTCCGAGCAGGTTGTTCGCCAGCTCTTCCGGTTTCAGCGACCGGTCCGCCCTTGCCGCCAGCTTTTGCGAAACCTCCACCCGCCGCACCAGCGCATCGGGAGCCAGCCAGCTCGCCGCGATATCGTCGTAACCGGCGGGTGAACGCGGCAGCCAGATCGGCTGGCCCAACTGGTTCAACAGGTTGGCGGCGTTGGCCTTGCCAAGGTCGGGATAATCCAGCCCGCGCATGGCTGAAACCAGCCATTCCCAGGGAGTCTTGATCTTGGCAGACGGCACTGCCCATGCCTCCGGTGCTTCGACGAGCGCTCGATACACCGCCGGCAAATCGCCGCCGGAGGCAAGAAACGCCTTGCTGATCCGATCAATGGCTGCCTGCGGGGGTGTGTCGGCGATGAAATGGCGGCAGAGCTTTGTGGCGATGTGGTTTGCCGTTGCCGGATCGCTGGCCAGATCTTTCAGGACTGCGCCTGCCTGATCCTCACCGGTTGCGTCGTAGACGCGGCGGCGGATCAGCCGCTTGCCCGGCTGATGCAGGCCGGGGCGATACTGAAATACACCGGCCTGACTGGCATCGGCCTTGCCGCCCATGCGTCCGGCGGACCAGCCGGTGAGAGCCAGGGCGAACTCCGTGACATCCTTCTGCGTATAGCCGGACCCGACGCCGACCGTGTGCAATTCCATGATCTCGCGGGCCAGATTCTCGTTGATCCCCGGCAGTTTGTCGGCATTGCGCCGCTTGGCGCGCGTGGCGAGGGGGCTGTCGGGACCCGCCGAACGGATCTGGTCGAGATAGATCAGCATGGCCGGATGCTGCTCGACGGCAAACAGCAGGTCGGTGAAGCGCCCGGTGACATGGGGGCGGATCGCGTCCCGCTCAAAGGCGCCGGCAAGGCTCAGCATTGCGGGATTGTCGGCCGACACGGCAAAATGGTTCGACCAGAAATGCACGAGCGCTTCCAGGAACGGCGTGGGCGTTGCAAGGGCATTGCGGCTGCGCGCGTCGATCTCGCCGCGGTAAAGCAGGCGGGCCGCCTTGTTCAGCTCCTTGCGCAGGGCGATTTTCTCGTCGCCGTCGAGCGCCTGCAGCTTTTGCCGGTCACTGGCATACTGCGTCGCGATTTCGGGTGTGGTCTGGAGCTGGGCAAACGCTGCCGGGCGCGATTCGTAGCGGCCGACCTGATCGAGCAGCCAGTGCCTGGGGTCGGCTGGAAGCGGCTCGCTAGCCCGCTTTCCCAAACCGAAGCGATTGACCGCAATGGCCGCCGCCGCATCTGTTGCCGTTGTAACCATGATCTTCTCCGTTCGCAGCCTGTCTGGCATTGACAGTCATTGAACGGGGGCACCGGAAAATTCCGTCGCGGGCATTCATTGTTTTTTTGCCGGCGTCTGCCGCAAAATGACATTGCGCTTTTTCAAACCCTCGACGAGCGTCTTGCGGTCCTCCGGCGACAGGCTTTCGGCAAAGGCGACGATGGTCTGCTCGATGCGCGTCCGCAGGGCGAAATCGGCTTCGCGGGCTTTGGTCAGTTCCGCGTTGACCGCAGCCGGATCGATGACATCCTGTGCCAGCAGCCGGGCAATCTCGGCACGGCTTGCCCGTCCGGCATCGGCCAGCGGTCCATTGTCCTTGCGGGCCGCTGCCAGATTTTGCCGCAGTGCCTTCTGTTGCTCCGGCGTCAGATATTCGGCGGCAAAGCGAACGCCGCGCCGGTTCTCCGTCGTCCAGGAATGGCCGAATGTGTGCCAGATGTAGCCGCCGCCGATCACGCCGCCGGCAATGAAGACATTGAGGGCAAGCGAAGCGACGAGAAGGATGTTGCGTGACCGTTCACTCATTTACTCTTCCAGTTCATCAGAGATGTTGAAGGCGGTGACCGCATAGGCCTGGTCCTCATATCCGCGCGATTCGGCGGAATGAATGACGCCGATGAGAAGGGCGCCGGTGATCGCGCCCGCCAATCCAATGCCGGCGAGCCCGGTGCCCTGCCACCAGAGACGGGCGCGCTTCCAGCCGGACCAGGACCTGCCGGAGGAGGCGATGATGCGTTCGCGCAGCGCAGCCTCCGCCGGGGCGGTCCGGTACTGCGCCAGCATCCCGTCGAGTTCCGCCGCCAGCCTGAGGGCCGGCTGAGCGATATCAGGATGCTCCCGGATGAAGGCGACGGCGTCGGCCTGTTCGGGCGGCGGCCAGCGCCGCACCTCGGCACCATAGATCTCGGTCAGTTCCTGGAAACGTTGCGGGGTCATTTTGCCTTCTCCTGTTGGGCAGTCTCTTCCAGGGCTGTCCGCAAATTGCGCCGGGCACGGGCCAGAAGGCTCTCCAGGGCTTCAATGCTGATATCCATGATCTGCGCTGCCTCGATATTGCTGAACTCCTGATAATATTGAAGCACGATGGCCTCCCTCTGCCGGTCGGGCAGGGAGGCGAGGGCCCGTTTGATCCGGTCGCTTTCGTCCCGGGTTGAAAGCGACTGTTCCGGGTCGGGGGCTGGATCTGCCCTCTCGGGTGTCTCGGCCACCAGCTGTTCCCGGTGCCGGCGCAGGCGGTCGTAGCAGAGATTGAGCGTGACCCGGTGCAGCCATGTATCAAAGGTCGCCCGGCCGCTCTGCCAGCTGCCCGCCTGCCGCCACAGCCGGATAAAGGCTTCCTGGGCGACGTCCTCGGCTTCATTGCGGTCGCCAAGCATCCGCGCCGCCAGAGCGAGCAGGCGCGGCAGCTTGCGTGTCACCATGGTTCGGACGGCCGCATCGTCATGCTGGCCGATCTTCACCAGCAGTTCTTCATCCGTGTTGCGATTGTCCAAGGTTTTGCACGCTTGCCGTTACTCCTGTGAACTGTCGGTGGCGCCCTTCTTGTGTCCGTGGCGTTCCTCTTTGGTCAATTGGCCATCGGAATTCGTGTCGAGGCGCTCAAACCGCTTCTTCGCTACAGTATCCATTTCCGCCGTATCGATGAAGCCGTCATGATTTGTATCGATCCGGTTGAACACCGCCGTGGGATCGCGCTTGGCATTCTTTGCGGCGGGGCGCTTCAGCCACTCCTCGAGCGAGAGTTTGCCGTCGCCGTCGGTATCGAATTTGAGCAGCCGCGCCCGGGCGGCGGCCTGATATTCGGCCAGTGAAATTGTGCCGTCGCCATTGGTGTCGGCCTTGGGCGCCGCCATCGCCAAGGTTGCGGGCAGGGACAGTGGCACCATGGCAAGAAGAACCGCAGCTACTCTCGATTTCATCAAACTTTTCCTTTCAGCAGACTGTCATTTGTCGTGACTTAAACGGCGGGAGCGGGACAATCCGTCGCTTGCGCGGAATTTTTTTGAAACCGCAGCGGGGGGACGGTATTGTCCCCCTGCGGCGTATGGCAGGGATGCCTGCGCGAGTGTCGCAATTGGGCGTCATGAACCCACTGGAATCGTTGAGCTTATCTTCACTGTGCCAAGCTGTGCAAAATCCATAGACGGTTAACTTGATGGTTTTAGAAGGAATTTTGATTCCGCCGCGGGCGCGGCTCATGCACAGGCCGCGCTACAGAACTGTAACAATAGTGTCATATGACTGTTATATTGGTTCTATAGACGGCAGACGACGTCGGAGGCGTCACACAGTTAATCCAACAGGAGCTGCTCCTATGAACAAGCTTATTTCCACCACTGCTCTGATTGCGATCTCGGTGATTGCCACGACAGTTGGCGCATCCGCTCGCGACCAGATTCAGGTCAGCGGTTCATCCACAGTGCTGCCATATGCCAAGATCGTCGCCGAAGCTTTTGGCGAAACATTCCCCAAGTTCAAGACCCCGGTCGTTGAATCCGGCGGTTCGGGTGCCGGCATCAAGGAATTCTGCAAGGGCGTTGGTGAAAACACCATCGATATCGCCAATGCCTCGCGTCCGATCAAGGACACCGAGTTGAAGTCCTGCGTTGACGCTGGCGTCAAGGACGTTGAAGAAATCCGCATCGGTTATGACGGCATCGTGTTCGCGACCGACATCAAGGGCCCGGATTGGGCGCTGGAGCCAAAGGACGTCTATACCGCTCTTGCTGCGCAGGTCGTTGTCGACGGCAAGCTGGTTGCCAACCCGAACACCAAGTGGAACCAGGTTAACCCGAAGCTGCCCGATTGGGACATCGCCGCCTACATTCCTGGCGAAAAGCACGGCACACGTGAAGTTTTCGAAGAGAAGCTGATGACTGGCGGTTGCAAGGCCACCGGTGCAGCCGATGCGATCAAGGCTGCCGGTCTTGACGAAAAGGCCGCTGCTGCTGCCTGTATCGCTGTCCGCAAGGATGGCAAGGCTATCGACATCGATGGCGACTATCCGGAAACACTGGCTCGCATTGATGCCAACAAAACAGGTGTTGGCGTCTTCGGTCTGGCCTTCTACGAAAACAATGCGGACAAGCTGAAGGTTGCAACCGTCAACGGCATCAAGCCAAGCACGGAAACCATTGCTACCGGCAAGTATCCGGTTTCGCGCCCGCTGTTCTTCTACGTCAAGAAGGCGCATCTCGGCGTCATCCCCGGCCTGAAGGAATATGTGGACTTCTTCCTTGCTGACCAGATGGTCGGCCCGGATAGCCCGCTGGTCGAATACGGCCTGGTTGCTGCACCGGATGCAGAGCGTGAAGCTCAGCGCTCCGCATTCGCCGCCGGCAAGACCATGGCTGGCAAGTAAGCCGATAACCGGCGCGGACAGAACCCTGTCCGCGCCGGATATTTCTCGGGGCCTATGCTCTCGTTGCA
This sequence comes from Phyllobacterium sp. NPDC097923, assembly GCF_044760925.1. NCBI lineage: Bacteria > Pseudomonadati > Pseudomonadota > Alphaproteobacteria > Hyphomicrobiales > Phyllobacteriaceae > Phyllobacterium > Phyllobacterium sp. NPDC097923. Next base: position 517,474 of record NZ_JBIWBL010000002.1, read on the forward strand.
GGACAGATCGGGGAAGCGTTGATGTCCACCTTGTTGGTTTTAGTGATTGTCGTTGCGATTGGTCTTGTCGGGTTCTTTCTCGGACGCCAGCGTGCCATCAGCAAAGATGACAGAAGTGTCAAAGCCCATTCCCTGCCGCATTATCACGGCTGGTGGGTTTTTTTGGTTTCCGTATTGCCAGCAATTATCTTCATCCTGGTCTGGGCCATCGGGTCGAGCTTCTATATCGAGCGCCAGGCCATCAACAGCCTGCCGGTGCACAACAGCGAAAGCGTCATTGCCAGCCAGAGCCTCGAGCTTGGCATGGTCGGCGGCATCGCGCGGGGTCTCGACAAGCTGACGGACCAGGAGCGGGCGAACCTTCCAACCACGTTCTCCGAATTGCGGCCGCTGCTGTCGAGCAAGGGCGTGGCCCTGGCGACGGAAGGCCAGGACTTCATGATCCCCGTTGCCGTGCAATGGAACAAGAGCACGGCGCGCGCGCATAATATCGGTGCGGTGGTCGCCATTGTCCTTGCCGTTGCCGGTGCGATCTTCGGTCTGTCCGGCGTCAATGTCCGCACGCGGGCCCGCAACAATGTCGAGCGGATCATCCTCTGGGGACTGCTCGCGGCCTCGACCATCGCCATCCTGACGACGGTGGGCATCGTTCTGTCGATGCTGTTCCAGACCATCACCTTCTTCCAGTCCGTAACCCCGTCGAGCTTCTTCTTCGGCACCGTATGGGATCCGCGCTTCTCCGCAGCCGGCGGCAATGGGGCGCAGGGTCAGTTCGGTCTCATTCCGCTGCTTGCCGGCACGCTATATATCGCGCTGGTCGCCATGCTGTTCGCCGTGCCGGTCGGCTTGTTCGCCGCCATCTACATGGCCGAATATGCCAGCCGCAGCGTGCGCTCGGTCGTCAAGCCGCTGCTTGAAGTGCTGGCGGGCATCCCGACGATCGTCTACGGCTTCTTTGCCCTTGTCACCGTCGGACCGTTCCTGCGCGATATCAGTGCTGCCATCTCGGGCGGCTATCCCTTCATCATGGCGCAGAGCGTGCTGACCGCCGGTATCGTGATGGGCGTGATGCTGATCCCTTTCGTTTCCTCCCTGTCGGACGACATCATTACCGCCGTTCCTGGGTCGCTGCGTGATGGCTCGCTCGGGCTTGGATCGACGCGTTCGGAGACGATCCGCCGCGTCGTGCTGCCTGCCGCGTTGCCCGGCATCGTTGGCGCACTGCTGCTCACCGCATCACGTGCCATCGGCGAAACGATGATCGTGGTTCTGGCGGCCGGTGTTGCAGCGAATCTCAACATCAATCCGTTCGATGCCATGACGACCATCACCGTCAAGATCGTCAACCAGCTGACAGGCGATCTCGAATTCAATTCACCGCAGACGCTGGTGGCATTCGCCCTTGGCCTCACCCTTTTCTTCATCACGCTGGCGATGAACATTTTCGCGCTATACATCGTGCGTAAGTACCGGGAGCAGTACGAATGACCGACACAACACTCAATCCTGCTGCAGTTGCTCCGGCAAAGGTCGTCCGGCGCGACATCGGTCTGAAGCGCCGCTATGCCGCCGAGCGCCGGTTCAAGATTTACGGCATCACCGCGATTGCCATCGGCCTGTTCTTCCTGGTTGCGCTGCTCTATTCGGTGATTTCCAACGGCTACACAGCGTTCTGGCAGACGGAGGTCAGCCTCTCGGTCAAGCTCGACGAGAAGGTGATCGACCCCACGAACAAGCGTGCGACCGACCCGACCGTTCTGCTCACCGCGAACTATCCGATCCTGGTGCGCAATGCCCTTGCCGAAAAGCTGGGCGTCAGCCTTGACGACAAGCCGGCGATCCGCGAACTGAGCAAGCTTGTCTCCGACGGCTCGCGCAGCCAGCTGCGGGAACTGGTTTCAGGAAATCCGGCATTGATCGGCACGACGCAGACCCTCTGGGTGCTGACCGGCGGCGACATCGACTCGGCCTTCAAGGGCCAGATCGACCTGAGTGTCGATCAGGCAAACCGCAAGGTATCGGACCGTCAGGTTGCCTGGATGAACACGCTGGCCAAGGAAGGCGCCATGGCGCAGCGCTTCAACAGCGGCCTGTTCACCTTCGGCGCATCGAGCCGTCCGGAAACGTCGGGTCTCGGTGTCGCGCTCATCGGCTCGCTCTACATGATGCTGATCGTTCTGTGCCTCTCCCTGCCCATCGGCGTGGCCGCATCGATCTATCTGGAAGAATATGCCAAGAAGAGCCGCCTGACAGACATCATCGAGGTCAACATTAACAACCTGGCCGCGGTTCCGTCCATCGTCTTCGGTCTGCTCGGGCTGGCCGTGTTCATCAATTTCTTCGGCCTGCCGCGCTCCGCATCGCTGGTCGGCGGCCTGGTGCTGACCTTGATGACGTTGCCGACGATCATCATCGCCACCCGTGCGGCCTTGCGCGCCGTGCCGCCGTCAATCCGGTCCGCAGCGCTGGGCATCGGTGCCTCGAAGACACAGATGGTGTTTCACCATGTGCTGCCGCTGGCCGCCCCCGGCATCCTGACTGGCACGATCATCGGCCTTGCCCACGCGCTGGGCGAGACCGCACCGCTGCTGCTGATCGGCATGGTGGCCTTCGTCGCCAACTATCCGGTCACGCCGCTTGATCCGTCAACCGCCCTGCCGGTGCAGATCTACATGTGGGCGAACGAAGCGGAGCGGGCCTTTGTCGAGCGCACATCCGGCGCTATCATCGTGCTGCTTCTGTTTCTTGCAGTCATGAATATCGGGGCCATCATTCTGCGTCGCCGCTTCGAGCGGCGCTGGTAGGTAAAACGGGAGCGAACAATGAATCTCATGACAGAACGATCTCTCGAAAAAGCGGTAAACGACAAAATGAGTGCACAGGTCAATACGATCAAAATGCAGGGCAAGGATGTCACCGTTCACTATGGTGAAAAGCAGGCCCTGTTCGGTGTCAGCCTCGATGTGCCTGAGAAGATGGTGACGGCGCTGATCGGCCCGTCCGGTTGCGGCAAGTCGACCTTCCTGCGCTCGCTCAACCGCATGAACGACACGATCGAAGGCTGCAAGATCGGCGGCAAGATCACGCTCGATGATGAGGATATCTACAATCCGAAAATCGACGTGGTCGAGCTGCGCGCCCGGGTCGGCATGGTTTTCCAGAAGCCCAATCCGTTCCCGAAGTCCATTTTCGAGAACGTGGCCTATGGCCCGCGCATCCATGGTCTTGCCAAGAACCGGCACGAGCTGGAGGAAATCGTCGAGAAGAGCCTGCGCCGCGCCAGCCTGTTCGACGAGGTAAAGGACCGCCTGCATGAAGCCGGCACCGGCCTTTCCGGCGGCCAGCAGCAGCGCCTGTGCATCGCCCGCGCCATTGCCGTCAGCCCGGAAGTCATCCTGATGGACGAACCCTGCTCGGCGCTCGATCCGATTGCCACGGCAAAGGTCGAGGAGCTGATCGACGAACTGCGCCAGAACTACACCATCGTCATCGTCACCCATTCGATGCAGCAGGCGGCCCGCGTTTCGCAGCGCACCGCCATGTTCCATCTCGGAAATCTCGTCGAGGTGGGCGATACGGAAATGATGTTCACCAATCCGACGGAAAAGCGCACGCAGGACTACATCACCGGACGCTTCGGCTAATCACGGGAAACAGGGATAAGAATATGACCGAGTCGCAGCATACCGTCCGTTCCTATGACGACGAACTGAAGTTCCTGACGCACAAGATCGCCGAAATGGGCGGCCATGCCGAACGCATGGTCGAACAGGCCGTCACCGCCATGGTGAACTCCGACAACGCGCTGGCCCAGCGCGTCATTTCGGATGATCTCATCCTCGATGCCGGACAGCGCGAGATCGACGAAAAGGCCATCACCATCATCGGCAAGCGCCAGCCCATGGCGATCGATCTGCGTGAGATCATCGGTGCCATCCGCATTTCCTCCGACCTCGAACGGGTCGGCGACCTCGGCAAGAACATCGCCAAGCGGGTTGTCGCCGTTACCGATACACGCCAGACGCTGTCGGTCTATCGCGGCCTGCAGACCATCGCGGAACTCGCCCTGACGCAGCTCAAGGACGTGCTCGACGCCTATGCGACACGCTCCGTGCAGCAGGTCAACATCGTGCGCGAGCGCGATGACGAAATCGATGCGCTGTACACATCACTGTTCCGCGAACTCCTAACCTACATGATGGAAGACCCGCGCAACATCTCTGCCTGCACGCACCTTCTCTTCTGCGCCAAGAACATCGAGCGCATCGGAGACCATGCGACGAACATTGCTGAAACGGTCTACTACATCGTGACGGGTGCCCAGCTACCGGCCGAACGGCCCAAGGAAGACCAGACCCACAGCATCATCGTCGATGAAGCCAGACAGCCTTAAACAGAATCAGGATTCCAGCAATGGCGATCGCTCCCAAAATCACTGTTGTCGAAGACGAGGAAGCGCTCAGCGTCCTTCTCCGGTACAATCTTGAAGCCGAAGGCTATGTCGTCGAGACAATCGCACGCGGTGACGAGGCGGAAATTGCGCTGCGTGAAAAAGTGCCGGATCTGCTCATTCTCGACTGGATGCTGCCGGGCCTTTCCGGCATCGAACTCTGCCGCCGTCTGCGGGCGCGGCGCGAGACCGAAATCCTGCCGATCATCATGCTGACGGCGCGCGGCGAGGAGAGCGAGCGGGTGCGCGGCCTTGCCACCGGCGCCGATGACTACATGGTCAAGCCGTTCTCTACCCCGGAACTGCTTGCCCGCATCAAGGCCATGCTGCGCCGGGTCAATCCGAGCCTGCTGTCGCATGTGCTCAGCTTCGGCGACCTGAAGCTCGACCGCGAGCAGCACCGCGTGTTCCGCAAGGAACGTGAGCTGAAGCTCGGGCCGACCGAGTTCCGCCTGCTGGAATTCCTGATGCAGTCCCCCGGCCGGGTGTTCTCGCGCGGCCAGCTCCTCGACAATGTCTGGGGCGCTGACATCTATGTGGACGACCGTACCGTCGACGTGCATGTCGGGCGGCTGCGCAAGGCCATCAATATCGGCCGCTCGATCGATCCGATCCGCACCGTGCGCGGTGCTGGGTACTCGTTCGGGTAATCAGTGCCTGCGCGAGAGTTCGCGCGTCGCCCCTTCGATGCCCGCCAGGGTCATGGGATACATGCGATGCGCGAAAATCTTGCGGATCATCGCCGTCGAGGCGGTGTAGTCCCAGTACTGTTCCTTTGACGGATTGAGCCAGGCGGCGTTCTTCCAGTGGTCGAGCACCCGGGCGAGCCAGACCGCCCCGGCCTCCTGGTTCCAGTGTTCGACCGATCCGCCCGCATGGGAAACCTCGTAGGGCGCCATGGCGGCATCCCCGACGAAGATGACCTTGTAGTCCGGTCCGTATTTATGGATGAGATCGAGCGTCGGGATTTTTTCCGCGTGGCGGCGGCGGTTGTCCTTCCACACGCCCTCGTAGAGGCAATTGTGGAAGTAGAAATATTCCATGTGCTTGAATTCGGAGCGGACGGCGGAGAACAGTTCTTCTGCGATCCGGATATGTTCGTCCATGGAGCCGCCCACATCGAAGAACATCAGCAGCTTGACATGATTGCGCCGTTCGGGCCGCGTCTGGACATCGAGATAGCCGTGTTCGGCGGTTGACCTGATGGTGCCCGACAGGTCGAGCTCGTCATCGGCGCCTTCGCGCACCCAGCGGCGCAGCCGTTTGAGGGCAACCTTGATGTTGCGGGTGCCCAGCTCGACGCTGTCGTCGAAATTCCTGAATTCGCGCTTGTCCCACACCTTGACCGCACGGCGGTTGCGGCTTTCGTCCTGGCCGATGCGCACGCCTTCCGGATTGTAGCCATAGGCACCGAAGGGCGACGTTCCGGCCGTGCCGATCCATTTCGAGCCGCCCTGATGCCGGCCCTTCTGCTCCTCAAGCCGCTGGCGCAGGGTTTCCATCAGCTTGTCGAAACCGCCCAGTGCCTCGATCAGCTTTTTCTCTTCTTCGGTGAGGTGTTTTTCGGCCAGCCGGCGCAACCATTCCTCGGGCAGATTGGCAATGTCGATGCCGCTCTCGCCGCCGAGCAGTTCCAGCCCCTTGAACACGTGGCCGAAGACCTGATCGAAGCGGTCGAGATGGCGCTCGTCCTTCACCAGGGCGGAACGGGCGAGATAGTAGAACCCTTCCACATCATAGGTCACCAGCCCCGCATCCAGCCCCTCAAGCAACGTCAGATATTCCCGCAGCGATACGGGAATCTTGGCCGCCTTGAGCTCGAGGAAGAAGGGGAGGAACATTGTGGGACCCTTTTATTGCAAGCGATGAACGATGCCGGTTCTCTCGATGGGGCGGATGGCGAGCGTCATCCCTGCCTCCTCGCCATGAAGGCCAGCCGCTCGAACAGATGCACGTCCTGCTCGTTCTTCAGCAGGGCGCCGTGCAGTTTCGGCAAGGCGTTCTTCGGGTCGGCCCGCAAATCTTCCGGGGCGATGTCGTCGGCGACCAGCAGGCGGATCCAGTCCAGCGCTTCGGATGTCGACGGCTTCTTCTTCAGGCCGGGCACATCGCGGATCTCGTAGAACTGGGTGAGGGCGGCGCGCACGAGGTTCCGCTTGATGCCGGGATAATGCACCTCGACGATCCGGGTCAGCGTCTCGACATCCGGGAAGCGGATATAATGGAAGAAGCAGCGGCGCAGAAAGGCGTCGGGCAGTTCCTTCTCGTTGTTGGAGGTGATGACGACGATGGGCCGGTGTATGGCGCGGATCGTTTCGCCGGTTTCGTAGACGTGAAATTCGTTGCGGTCGAGCTCCTGCAGGAGATCGTTGGGAAACTCGATATCCGCCTTGTCGATCTCGTCGATCAGCAGCACGACTTTCCTGTCGGTGGTGAAGGCATGCCACAGCTTGCCGGGCTTGATGTAATTGGCGATGTCGTTGAATTTGGCATCGCCAAGCTGTGAATCGCGCAGGCGGCTGACGGCATCATATTCGTAGAGGCCCTGCTGCGCCTTGGTGGTGGATTTGACGTTCCATTCGACCAGTTCCAGATCGAGCGCCGCCGCAATCTGCCGGGCAAGCTCGGTCTTGCCGGTGCCGGGTTCGCCCTTGACCAGCAGTGGCCGTTCAAGCGCAATCGCCGCATTGACCGCCACCATCAGATCCTTGTCGGCCACATAGGCCGCTGTACCTTCAAACCGCATCGCATTCCCTTTCGTGATCGGCAAAGATTAAGGGGCGTGCCGGAGGAGGGCAAGAGCCGTCCGGGAATGCGGCGATATGGTTTTCCCGTTGCCACGCCCGCTGTCGCGTCTGGCTGTTGAAAGGTGGGAAAGACGGGCGGTCCCTGGAACGCGGGTCTTGGGGTATGTGGTATGCAATGCTTGCGATCCTGGGGACCACCCGTCCCGGCGTTTTTGAGGGCTTTGCCCAATGCGCATCCATTGAGCCAAACCTCCCCGGCCGCACAGGTTCCTCCCTGTGAAGCCGAAGCGCCGATCCTTTCCCGACTTTCGAAAGTTTCCGGAAGCATTCCCGCCGGAAAGGACACGAGAAGGATAAGCGCGGATGGGAGAACGTGGATAAGTTGATGTGATTTTTTGTGATGGAGGTCTTTCCCCCCCCTCTGTCCGGCAGCCCAGAGGGGGGTGTCCCACACCTCCACAATGATTATGCGACAAAGATTGTGCGGGGAGGGAAAATCGTTTGCCGCGCACTGGTGCAATGCCTGCATCCGTCCTATATTCAGATCGGCGCTCTGCGCTTCTCGACAGGAGAGACATATTCCCCGGGGCCTTAATGATCCCTTAGGGAGCTGTCCCTGAGGAGGCCCGTGGGCTTCTTCACACGGCACCCACCTACTTTGTAGGTTCCCGGGATCGACTTCTCCATCGGTTGTGTGGACGCCACTTTTGTTTCATCCCGAGCCGGTTCGCGTGCCGGCGCCCCATGAAATCAAGCCCGTGCAGCACCACTCCCCCATCAAAGAGCTGAAGAAGAAACTGCGCCTGGAGGCCCTTGGCCGCCGCGATGCGCTGACGACGGAATTCCGCATCGAAGCCTCGATGCGCATTGCGGATTTCGGTCTGGCGGCGCTTGCCGTCGATGCGGGCACCATTGTTTCGGGCTTCTGGCCGATCCGCTCGGAGGTGGATCTGCGCCCGCTGCTGTTCGGCCTGCGCGAGCGCGGCGCCCGGCTTTGCCTGCCCGCTATCATCGACAAGCAGACCATCCTTTTCCGTGAACTGGTGCGCGGCGCGCCAATGATCGATACGGGCTTCGGCACGGCGGGGCCGCCGCACGATGCTGCGGTGCTTGATCCATCCTTCATGCTGGTGCCTCTGGCGGCCTTCGACGTCAGGGGGCACCGCATCGGCTATGGGGCGGGCTACTATGACCGGGCCATCGCGCATCTGCAGATCAAGGGCGTGAACCCGCGCCTGATCGGCGTGGCGTTTGACTGCCAGCAGGTTGAAACCGTACCCGATGAGCCGCATGATGTGCCGCTGGAGGCGATCCTGACGGAAAGCGGGTTGCGCCGCTTCGGCTAGACAGATAAATCGATCATTTCAGGCCCCGGCAAGGACCGGGCTCTCTTTCAGGATGTGCGCGTGAGATTACTGTTTCTTGGGGATATGGTGGGGCGTTCGGGCCGGACGGCGGTCTATGAGCAATTGCCGGGACTGATATCCGACCTGAAGCTCGATTTCGTCATCGTCAACGGCGAGAACGCGGCGGGCGGCTTCGGCATCACCGAGGAAATATTTCACGACACGATCAATGCCGGGGCCGACGTGGTCACGACAGGCAATCACGTCTGGGACCAGCGGGAAGCGCTGGTTTTCGCCTCGCGCGAACAGCGGTTCCTGCGCCCGGCGAATTTCCCGCTCGGCACTGCCGGCAAGGGCTCCGGCGTGTTTCTCGCCAAGAACGGCGCGCGCGTGCTTGTGTCCAACATCATGGGCCGCGTCTTCATGCATCCGGATCTGCATGACCCCTTCACCATCGGCGAGGAGATTCTCGCCGCCTGTCCGCTCGGCGAACAGGCCGATGCCGTTGTGTTCGACTTCCATGCGGAAGCCACCAGCGAAAAGCAGTGTTTTGGCCATTTCGTCGACGGCCGCGCCAGCCTTGTGGTGGGCACGCACACCCACGTGCCGACCGCCGATGCGCAGATCCTCAATGGCGGAACGGCCTATATGTCCGATGCCGGCATGTGCGGCGATTACGATTCATCGCTCGGCATGGACAAGGAAGAACCGCTGAACCGCTTTCTGTCGAAAGTGCCGAAAGGCCGGTTTGAAGCCGCCAGCGGCAAGGCGACGATCTGCGGTGTCGGCGTTGACATTTCAGACCGGACCGGACTTGCCGAAAGGATTTCTCCCCTGCGCATTGGCCCGCGGCTGGAAGAAACCATTCCCGCCTTCTGGAAATAGCTCGATACAACCCGGCGCAACCAATCACGCCCGATTCTGTAACACTCGTTTGAGGATAGACCTTCCATGACCCAGACTGCATTTCCCACCGCTTTCGTCCCGCTGAGGCTGGCGGACCGCTCCATTGCCTTCAAGGCTCTGGCCGTTCTGATCGGCACGGCCTTCCTTGCCGTCAGCTCGTGGATCGAAGTGCCGATGTTTCCGGTGCCCGTCACCATGCAGACATTTGCCGTGACGATGGTCGGCGCGCTTTATGGCTGGCGTCTGGGCGGCCTGACGGTGCTTGCCTGGCTGGGTGAAGCGATGATCGGCATGCCGGTTCTGGCCGGCGGCGCTGGCGGGTTCCTTTATTTCGCCGGACCGACTGTCGGTTACCTCGCGGCCTTCCCGGTCGTCGCCGCTGCCGTCGGCTTCCTGGCGGAACGCGGCCTGACGCGCAACCCGTTCGTATCGGCTGCGGTCATGCTGTTCGGCAACCTGCTTTGCCTCGCCCTCGGCGCCTCGTGGCTGGCGCATCTCTTCGGTTTCGAAGCGGCCTGGGCTTCCGGCGTTGCGCCGTTCCTGATCGGTGCCGTGCTGAAGTCGGCCCTGGCTGCAGCTGCGATCGAAATGCTCCGCCGTTCGGGCATTGCAGCGCGCTTGTTTTGACCATCCGCCAGCGTGCACGTCACCTTCTGTGCACGCTGATCTCTATCGGCAAAGGCCATACACCGGCCTTTGCCGGCAATGAAGATAAAATCATCGTGCGGCTGTTTCCAAAGCCGGCTATGGCGATATGCGGCTGCAACTTCCCCCATTGTGATCGCGCGGGTGCTGGACGAGACGCCGGTTTTTACCTATAAGGGCGCCATTCCAGACGCCTGTTTCCGCCTGAACAGCCTGCAGACTTGGTTCGCAGGCTTCCGAGGGAAACGGCAGAACCATATCTAAGCACGCAGGGGTGCCATGGCAGGCCATTCACAGTTTAAAAACATCATGCACCGCAAAGGGCGTCAGGACGCCGTTCGGTCGAAGATTTTCTCCAAGCTCGGACGCGAAATCACCGTGGCCGCCAAGCAGGGTCTGCCGGACCCGGCGATGAACCCGCGTCTGCGCCTCGCAGTGCAGAACGCGCGCGCCCAGTCGATGCCGAAAGACAACATCGAACGCGCCATCAAGAAGGCCGCGGGCGGCGACGCCGATAATTACGAAGAAGTGCGCTATGAAGGCTACGGCCCGGGCGGCGTTGCCGTCATCGTCGAAGCGCTGACGGACAACCGCAACCGCACCGCATCGAATGTGCGGGCCGCATTCACCAAATCAGGCGGTGCGCTGGGCGAAACCGGTTCGGTCGGCTTCATGTTCAGCCGCGTCGGCGAAATCACCTACAAGCCGGAAGCCGGCAGTGCCGACAAGATCATGGATGCGGCGATCGAGGCCGGTGCGGATGACGCGCAGACCGATGAGGACGGCCACACCATTCTTTGCGCATTCGAAGACATTGGCGATGTGTCCAAGGCGCTGGAAAGCGCGCTCGGCGAAGCCGAGTCCATCAAGGCCATCTGGAAGCCGCAGACCACGGCGCCGGTCGATGAGGAAAAGGCCCAGTCCGTGCTGCGCCTGATCGCAACACTCGACGACGATGATGACGTGCAGAACGTCTACGCCAATTTTGAAGTCAGCGACGAAGTTCTGGCCAAGCTCAGCGCCGCCTGATTATCTGACGAGGTTCCCAAAGAAGCCCGCCGGTCGCAGACCAGTGGGCTTTTTATTTGCGCTCAAGGTAAGTGACGCGGAAGAAAAACTCAGGCGTAGCGGGGGATGGGCTTGCTCATATGCACGGCGATGCCGCCCAGGAAGGGTTCCTCGCGGTCGACGGTGTAGCCAAGCTTCAGGTAGAGCGCGACGTTCTCGGCAAACATCTTGTTGGTGTAAAGCCGCAGTTTGCGCAAACCGAGCGAGCCGGCAAGCGCCTCCGCGTGGGTGAGGAGCAGCCTGCCATAACCGCGGCCCTGAAAGGCCGGTGCGACGGCGACGTTCTCGATCAGGAGACAACCGGATTCCCGGATCATTTCGATGAGGCCCGCCAGCTCGCCATCGGCGTAGAGAAGGTCGACAAGATGGTGCTGGACGGCATGTTCGTAGTTAGCACCCATCGGCTTGGGTTCACGGCCGATCACCGGTATCCACTTGGCATAGGACGCGCGAACGAGGTTGCGGACGGCGTCTGCATCGTCAATGGTTGCCCGTACGAGTTTTTCGTGTCCGCTCCGCATGATGTTCTCCGCGCCAGATGGTGGGGGCAGCAAACATGGTTTCGGGCGCGGGGACAAGGACATGGATGCAATCTTTGTGCAAAGACAGGACGGACGGCAACCGCATGCTGGATGATATCTACACGAATGGTGAACTTGCCGCGCTTTATGACAGCCTGAACCCGGCAGGGGAGGACAGTGCATTCTATCTGCGCAGCGCCGGAAGGCCGAAGCGCGTGCTTGATCTTGGCTGCGGCACGGGCCTCCTCGCCTGCATGCTGGCGGCGCGCGGCCATGCGGTCACGGGCGTCGAACCGGCGCGGACAATGCTGGACATCGCACGGAGCAGGGAAGGCGGCGGAGCCGTCACCTGGATCGAGGCGGATGCGCGGTCGCTGGATCTGGGCGAGCGCTTCGATCTGATCATCATGACCGGCCACGTCTTCCAGGTGTTCCTCACCGATGACGACGTGCATGCCGTCTTGAGGGCTGCCCATGCGCATCTGGCAAAGGAGGGGCGGCTGATATTCGAAAGCCGCAATCCGGCGGTGAAGGCATGGGAAAGCTGGACGCCGGAGCAGACGGCCCGGACGGTGTCAGTCGCCGGCGTGGGAGAGGTCGGTGTCCAACACCGGCTGATCGCGGTGAATGGCGATCGGGTTGCTTTCGAGACGGATCATGTTTTTCACAGGACGGGGAAAACGCTGGCCAATGCCAGCACCCTGCGCTTTCTGTCCCAGGCGGACATCGGCACGCATCTGCGGGACGCGGAATTTACCCGAACCGCGTGGTATGGCGATTGGGTCGAAGGCCCGGTTCTGCCGGAAAGCCGCGAACTCATCATTGTCGCGGAGCGGGACTGATCGCGCCAAAGCAAAACGGCCCCGCGTGAGCGGAGCCGTTTTGAAATCCGGTGTGCCGAAGGGATTAAATACCCAGATTGGCGAAACGGCTCTTGAACTTGGAAACGCGGCCGCCACGGTCGGTGAGCTGCTGCGAACCGCCGGTCCATGCGGGATGCGTGGTCGGATCGATATCGAGGTTCATCGTATCGCCTTCCTTGCCCCATGTGGAACGGGTCAAGTATTCGGTGCCGTCTGTCATCACAACCTTGATGGTGTGGTAGTCTGGATGAATATTGGCTCTCATCTGTCTTATCCTGAACTTAAGGGGCACAAAACCAGAGCCACACAGGGTGCGGAGGGCCGGTTCGGAGCCGATTGGTAGAGATGAAGCCAAACGTCACAGAAACGTGGGCTTCCAAAACTGTTGGCGAGCCTATACATCAGCCTTAAAACAATAACAAGGCCATCCGGCAGCAAAGTCACGATGCGATACAGGAAGACTTGAAAAATATGGCCGACACGGCTTACGCAGAAGCAGAAAAGAAACGGCGCTCGCTCAAGCCGCTGCAGCGCATCTTCCCCTATATGTCCCGATACAAGGGTATGGTGATCGGCGCTCTGATCTCGCTGAGCATTGCAGCGGTGACGACGCTCATCCTTCCGCTGGCGGTGCGCCGGATGATCGATCACGGCTTTTCCGGCTCGAACGGCGCCTTTATCGACAATTATTTCGGCATGCTGATCGTTCTGGCGGCCGCGCTCGCCGTTGCATCCGCCGGGCGCTATTACTTCGTCATCACGCTCGGCGAGCGGATTGTTTCGGATCTGCGCCGCGATGTTTTCGCGCACCTCACCAAATTGTCACCGGCCTTTTTCGACAGCACGCAGTCGGGTGAAATCGTCTCGCGGCTGACGGCGGACACCACGCAGATCAAATCGGCCGTAGGCGCCACCGCCTCCATTGCCCTGCGCAACCTCATTCTGGCTTTCGGCGCGATCGTCATGATGGTCATCACCAGTGCCAAACTGTCCGGGCTGGTGATTGCCGCCATTCCCGTGATCATCATCCCGCTGGTCGCCTTCGGCCGGTCGGTGCGCCGCCGTTCGCGCAATGCCCAGGACACGCTGGCCAATGCCACGGCCTATGCCAGCGAATCCATCATCTCCGTGCGCACCCTGCAGGCCTTCACCAACGAGGCGCTGGCGACGGGGCGGTTCGGCTCCGCCGTCGAGGATGCCTTTGCCGCGGCCCGTTCTTCGGTCAAGGCGCGCGCCGTGCTGACGGCCTTTGCGATCTTCATGATCTTTTCCAGTGTCGTGGCCGTGCTCTGGTTCGGTTCGCGTGACGTTTTGGCCGGAACCATCACGCCGGGTACGCTCGGTCAGTTCCTGCTCTATGCGGTGTTTGCCGCCGGGGCGCTCGGGGCGCTGTCCGAGGTCTGGGGCGAGCTGTCGCAGGCATCCGGCGCGGCGGAACGGCTGATGGAAATCATGGCGGAAAAGCCCGCCATTGCCACGCCGCTCAACCCCGTGGCGCTGCCGGAACCGCCGGTCGGTTCCGTTGTTTTCAGGGATGTCCGCTTCAACTATCCGACGCGGCCCGATGCTCCGGCATTGCGCGGTCTCGATTTCGAGGTCAAGCCGGGCGAGACTGTCGCCATTGTCGGGCCCTCCGGCGCCGGCAAGAGCACGGTGTTTTCGCTGCTGCTGCGCTATTACGACCCGGTGTCGGGCAGCATCCGGGTGGATGGCGTCGATCTGCGCGAAGCCGATCCTGCGGTGGTGCGGTCGCGCATTGCCATCGTGCCGCAGGATACGACCATCTTTGCCGCGACGGCGCGGGAGAATATCGGCTTCGGCCGGCCCGGCGCCAGCACCGCCGACATCGAGGCGGCGGCCAGGGCGGCGCTCGCCCATGACTTCATCGAAGCGCTCGACCACGGCTATGCGACGCAGGTCGGCGAACGTGGCGTGACACTGTCCGGCGGTCAGCGCCAGCGGATCGCCATTGCGCGGGCGATCCTGCGCGATGCGCCGATCCTGCTGCTGGACGAGGCCACGTCGGCTCTCGATGCGGAAAGTGAAATTCTGGTGCAGAAGGGTCTCGAACACCTGATGCAGGGGCGCACGACGCTGGTCATCGCGCACCGGCTGGCGACGGTGCTCAAGGCGGACCGCATCCTTGTCATGGATGACGGCCGCATCGTCGAAGAAGGCACGCACCAGAGCCTCGTCAAGAAGAACGGGATCTACGCAAACCTTGCCAAGCTGCAGTTCGAAGCAGGTGCGGACGCATTCAAAGGCGCGGCAGAGTAAATTTCAGCCTCTGCCCGCCGCCGCCCGACCGGCGGACCGGCCGGAAAAGATGCAGCCGCCGAGAAACGTGCCTTCCAGCGCGTTGTAGCCCTGATAGCCGCCGCCGCCGAAGCCGGCGGCTTCGCCTGCGGCATAAAGGCCGGGAACAGGCACACCAGCCGCATCCAGCACCTGTGACTTCAGATTGGTGTGCAGGCCGCCCAACGTCTTGCGGGTCAGGATATTGAGCCGCACGGCAATCAGCGGACCAGCCTTCGGATCGAGTATCCGGTGCGGCTTGGCGATGCGGGTCAGCCGGTCGCCGATATAGTTCTGCGCGCCGCGCATGGCGGTGACCTGCGCATCCTTGGAATATTTGTTGCCGATCTCGCGGTCGCGCGCCTCGATCTGGTATCGGAGATGGTCGTGGTCGATCAGATTGTCGCCGGTCAGCGCGTTCATGCCCTTGACCAGTTCCTGCAGGTTGTCGCGCACGACAAAGTCCTCACCGTGCTGCTTGAAAGCTTCTACGGGCGGCGGTGCGCCCTTGCCGAGGCGGTTCTTCAGGAGCAGCTTCCAGTCCTTGCCCGTCATGTCGGGGTTCTGTTCGGAACCGGACAGGGCAAATTCCTTCTCGATGATTTTTTGTGTCAGCACGAACCAGGAATAGTCGTATCCGGTCGACAGGATGTGCTTGAGCGTTCCCAGCGTATCGAAACCCGGAAAGTAAGGCGCCGGGAAGCGATTGCCCCTGGCGTCGAACCACAGCGACGAGGGGCCGGGCAGAATGCGGATGCCGTGGTTCGGCCAGATCGGGTTCCAGTTCCTGAGGCCCTCGGTGTAGTGCCACATGCGGTCCGCGTTGATGACGCTGCCGCCCGCCTTGACCGTGATGTCGATCATCCGGCCATCCACATGGTGCGGCACGCCGACAACCATATTTTCGGGCGGATTGCCAAGCCGGTCGCGCGGCCAGTTGCGCTTGACCAGCTCGGGATTGCCGCCGATGCCGCCCGACGTGACGATCACGGCCGGCGCCGACAGTTCAAAACTGCCTGCCACCTCACGCCCCGACTGCTGGCCGCGCTCTGCCGTCGACGGCTCCAGCACATCGCCGCTGACACCGGTCACGGCACCGTTGGTCGTCACCAGCGCATTGACGCGGTGGCGGCATTTGAGCGTGATCAGGCCCTTGGCAATGGCCTCGCGCAGCAGGCGTTCGAACGGCGCAACGACGCCGGGGCCCGTGCCCCAGGTCAGGTGAAAGCGCGGGACCGAATTGCCATGACCGTTCGCCAGCGCGCCGCCGCGCTCCGCCCAGCCGACAACCGGGAACCAGCGCATGCCGAGCGAATGCAGCCAGCTGCGCTTTTCGCCGGCGGCGAATTGCAGATAGGCATCGGCCCATTGTTTCGGCCAGTGATCCTCGGCACGGTCGAACTGTGCCGAACCCAGCCAGTCCTGCCGCGCGAGTTCGAAGGAATCGCGGATGCCGAGCCTGCGCTGTTCCGGGCTGTCGATGAAGAACAGGCCGCCAAGCGACCAGAAGGCCTGCCCGCCGACGGAGTTCTCGCCTTCCTGCTCGAGGAGGATGACTTTCTTGCCCGCCTGTGCCAACTCGTTTGCGGCGACGAGCCCCGACAATCCGGCCCCAACGATGATCGCATCGGCATCCATTGCCATTCGCCCCTCCCAGTGGTCCGATTCTGACATTTGCAATCCTTTGATACAGCCATTCAGGCAAATGTCAGAATCAAAGGACCACTGATAAATATGAGATTCTAGTGGAACTTTGAATTTGACATTCGCATGTTGCGCGTGATGTCAAATGGGAGGCGAATGTCAAATTCGTTCCACTAGTGCTTTGCTCGTTGCATGATTGCGCGGCTCAGGTTGGCGCGCAAGGGTGGAAAGCGGGATACCAGTGAGTGAAAAGGGGACAGGGATGATTGCGAACATTCTCATCGGGCTGGTTGCCCTGCTGCACGTCTATTTCATGTATCTGGAAATGGTGGTGTGGGATAAGCCGCTGGGGCTGAAAACCTTCCGGCTGACGCCGGAATTCGCCGCCGCATCCAGGGCGCTGGCGCTCAATCAGGGCCTCTACAACGGGTTTCTCGTTGCCGGACTGATCTGGGGGATGTGGCTGGGCCAGGCGGGCTTTGCCATCAAGGTCTTCTTCTTTGGTTGCGTCATTGTCGCCGGGATCGTCGGTGCGCTCACCGTCAACCGCCGCATCTTCTTCGTGCAGGGCGTGCCGGCGATTGTCGCGCTGGCAGCCTTGCTCCTGCTCTAGCGCTCCGTCAGCTTGAGCTCGATACGGCGGTTGCGCGAACGCACTTCCGGCGTATCGCCCGGCTCCAGCGGCTGGAACTCGCCGAAGCCCGCCGCCACAAGGCGATTGGCGGAAACGCCGTTGGCGATGAGGAACTTCACCACGGAAATGGCGCGCGCGGCGGAAAGATCCCAATTGTCCTTGAACTGGCCGGTGCCCGAGAGCGCCACATTGTCCGTATGGCCGTCGACGCGCAGAACCCAGTTGATGTCATCGGGGATTTCCTTCTGCAGGTCGATCAAGGCCAATGCCAGCTTCTTCATTTCCTCGCTGCCTGCCTCGTTCAGCACTGCCTGACCCGATGGGAACAGCACTTCGGACTGGAAGACAAAGCGGTCGCCGACGATGCGGATATTCTCGCGGTCGGAGAGGATTTCACGCAGGCGGCCGAAGAAATCGGAGCGGTAGCGGTTGAGTTCCTGCACGCGCTGGGCGAGCGCGACGTTCAGCCGTTTGCCGAGATCGGCAATCTTGGCATTGGATTCCTTGTCGCGGGATTCCGAGGCGTTGAGGGCTTCCTCCAGCGCGCCGATCTGCTTGCGCAGTGCCAGTATCTGCTGGTTGAGAATTTCCACCTGCGACAGGGCACGCGCGCTCAGCTGCTTTTCGTTTTCGAGGCCTGCGGTGAGGTCGCTGATCTTGCCTTCCGCAGCCGCACCGGCGCCTGCACCCTGCGAGAGCATCGACTGCAGCCGCGACTGCTCGCTCTGCGCCTTGGTCAGCGATGCCTGCAGGTTGGCGATGGTGTCTTCCAGATCCTGCTTGTTGCCCTGTTCGAGCGACAGCATCTGGGTCAATTCATTGATCTGCGAATTCAGGCGGTTGAGCACGGCATCCTTGCCGGTGATTTCCTGGCTGAGCAGGAACTGCGCCAGCACGAAGACCGACAGCAGAAACATGATCGCCAGCAGCAATGTCGACAGGGCATCGACGAAGCCGGGCCAATAATCCACATGACGGATAGCGCGGCGGGTGCGACCGAGCGCCATTCTCAGTTGTCCCTGCGGCGGGCGACGGAGTCGCTGAGCTTGGCGAGGGTTTCGCGCATGGATTTCTGTTCTTCAGCCTGTTTTTCCACCCAGTCGCGCATCATCTGTTGTTCGGAGCGCATGTTCTTGACCAGGCCCTGGATGCCTTCGGCGAGGCTGGCCAGCGCGGCGGTCGTGCGCTGGCTGGAGCCGCCGGTCTCCTGGATGTTCTGCAGGCGCTCGGAGAGTGAGCGCAGTTCGTCCGACGTGCCGCTGTTGACGCCATCGAGCGCATGCAGGTCCGATCCGAGGTCGGTGACGCTGGACAGCCAGTTTTCCAGTTCGGTGTAGAAGCGGTTCTGGGCGCGGCCCGCCTGCAGGTCGAGAAAGCCGAGGACAAGCGAGCCGGAAAGGCCGAACAGCGAGGACGAGAACGCGGTGCCCATGCCCTTGAGCGGCGATTGCAGGCCGGCCTTGAGCGCATCGAGGACGCCGTTCGCATCGCCGGCGCGCGGATCGAGCGACTGGATGGTCTGGCCGATGGAGCCGATGGTTTCCAGAAGGCCCCAGAACGTGCCGAGCAGACCGAGAAACACCAGAAGGCCAATGAGGTAACGCGAGACATCGCGCGTTTCATCGAGGCGGGTGGCGATGGAATCGAGCATGGAGCGCATGGCATTGGTCGACAGCGCCATGGACTGGCGCCGTCCGATCAGGGCGCGCATGGGAGCCAGCATCACCGGCTTGGAATTGGGATCCGAATTGCCCTGCCGGAAGGAATTGACCCAGCGCACCTCCGGAAACAGCCGGATCACCTGACCGAATCCCAAGAGAATACCGACGATCAGCACGCCGATGATCAGGCCGTTGAGGCCGGGGTTGGTGGTGAAGAACACGGAAATCTGGCGAAAGAGAATGGCGGCGAGAAAGGCGACAATGGCCAGGAAGATCGCCATCGACAGAAGCACAAGCCGCGGGCTGGACAGCCGGTACGGGTCATAATCGTCACCGTCCATGACCCGGCGGGTTGAACTGAAATCAGCCATTGCATCGTCTCCGCATTCGCCACGCACCAAGCAACCTCGTTCGCGTCACTGGACGAACGGAAATCGCACAAACCCAAATCGGTTTGTGCGACCCTAACCGAAATCAAGGTAAAAATGGAAGGTGCAATGCGGCCGGCGCGCCGGATATTGTTCAGATCGGCTTCTTGAGTGTCTTCAGCAGCGCCCGCTGAATGGCTTCATTGCCGGCGACGATCGATTTGCTTTCGACCACATCCTGGCTGCCGTCGAAATCGGTGACAAAGCCGCCAGCCTCGCGCACCATGATGATGCCTGCGCCCGTATCCCAGGGGGAGAGGCCGTCTTCCCAGAAACCGTCGAAGCGGCCTGCCGCGACGGCGGCCAGATCGAGCGCTGCCGCGCCCATGCGGCGGATGCCGGAAACCTCGCCCATGACATTGCGCAACTGCACGAGATAATCGCCGTGATGACCGCGGCCGAGATGCGGCACGCCCGTGCCGATGACGGAATCGACCAGCTTGATGCGGCCGGAGACGCGCAGGCGGCGATCATTGAGGAAGGCGCCGCCGCCGCGCTCGGCGGTGTAAAGCTCATCCATGGCAGGGTTGAAGATCACGCCGGCGACGATCTGGCCCTGACGTTCCAGGGCGATGGAAACCGCGAACAGCGGAATGCCGTGCAGGAAGTTGGTGGTGCCGTCGAGCGGATCGACCAGCCAGCGATGCTGGCTGTCGGTGCCTTCGACCGTACCGGTTTCTTCCATCAGGAAACTGTAGTCGGGACGGGCCCGGCGCAGTTCGGCATAGATGATTTCTTCGGCCTTGCGGTCGGCCTGGCTGACATAATCGCCGGGACCTTTCAGCGAAACCTGCAGATTCTGCACTTCGCCGAAATCGCGCGCCAGGGAGCGGCCAGCCTTCATAGCTGCCTGCACCATTACATTGAGGATCGCTGAACGCGCCATTTCAGGTCATTCTCCGTCTGAATTCGTTGATGCGGGCGCCATTCTTAAGCGGCGCCCGATAATGCCTGCTTAGTCAGCGCGGCGGACGTAGGTCAGTTCGTTGGTGTCAACGATGATGCGCTCGCCCGACGAAATGAATGGCGGAACCAGAACGCGAATGCCGTTTTCGAGCACGGCAGGCTTGTAGGATGAAGCCGCCGTCTGGCCCTTGACGACCGGGTCTGCCTCGGTGATGGCAAGCGTGACATAATCCGGCAGCGAAATGCCGATCGGACGTTCGTCGTAAAGTTCGACAGTGACCATCATGCCGTCCTGCAGGAACGCCGCGCGGTCGCCGACAAAATCCTTCTGCAGCTCGAGCTGCTCGTAGCTGGCGGTGTCCATGAATATAAGCGCGTCGCCCTGCTCGTAGAGGAAGGAGAAATCCTTCTGTTCGAGGCGGACCTTTTCGACGGTTTCAGCGGCGCGGAAGCGCTCGTTGAGCTTGGTGCCGTTGAGGAGGTTCTTCAGTTCGACCTGGTTGTAGGCGCCGCCCTTGCCGGGCTTGACTGCGTTCGTCCTGACGGCGACCCAGAGGCTGCCATCATGCTCGATCACATTGCCAGGACGGATTTCATTGCCGTTGATTTTCATTTGTTTATCCGGATTGGTGTTGGAAACCGGGCGCCGACGTCTCGGCGGCAGCCGATATTGGCGCCTCCAAGACCACAAAATCGCGCGATAGGCAAGAGAAAGCGCAAAAAGAGCCGGGTATGGCCCTTTTCGCAGCTAAGCCTCCGGAACTAGGCGGCGAGCGCCGTTTCCGCCACGGAAACCCAATAGCTGATGCCGTAAGGAATGGCATCGTCGTTGAAATCATAGGCTGAATTGTGCAGGGCCGCCGTGTCGCCATTGCCAAGGAAAATGAAGGCGCCGGGCCGCTTTTCCAGCATGTAGGAAAAATCTTCGGCACCCATGACCGGCGGCATGTTGGTATTCACCGCGCTGTCGCCGGCAATCAGCTGCGCGACACCCGTGGCAAAATCCGTCTCGCGGTCATGGTTGAACGTGACCGGATAGCCCTGATCATACTTGACTTCCGCCCGTGCACCGAAAATGGCAGCCGTGGCTTCGGCCACTTCGGTCACGCGCTTGCGGGCGAAGTCGCGCACATCTGGCATCAGCGTGCGCACCGTACCCGAAAGGGTCACGGCGTTCGGAATGACATTGGTCGCATCGCCGCCGTGAATCATCGCCACCGAGATGACCAGCGACTTGAGCGGGTCGGTTTCACGCGACACCAGTGACTGCAGGGCGAGAACCGTATGGGCGGAGACGACCACGGGATCGACTGTCGTATGCGGCTTGGCGGCATGGCCGCCGCGGCCGATGACCTTGATCTCGAATTCGTCGGTGGCCGCCATGATGGAGCCCTTGCGCAGGGCGAACTGGCCGACGGGCAGACCTGGCGCATTGTGCATGCCATAGACTTCCTTGATCGAGAACCGGTCCATCAGGCCGTCATTGATCATGGCCAGCGCGCCCGCGCCGCCTTCTTCGGCGGGCTGGAAGATGACCGCGACCGAGCCCTTGAAGTTGCGGGTTTCGGTAAGATACTGCGCCGCGCCGAGCAGCATGGCGGTGTGGCCGTCATGGCCGCAGGCGTGCATCTTGCCCTTGGTCTTCGAGGCCCACGGCTTGCCGCTGGCTTCAAGAATCGGCAGGGCATCCATATCGGCGCGCAGGCCGATCACCGGTCCATCGCCATGGCGGCCGCGGATGATCCCGACCACGCCGGTCTGGCCGATGCCGGTATCGACACTGTCGCAGCCGAAGGAGCGCAGCTTGTCCGCGACAAAACGGGAGGTTTCATGCACGTCGTAAAGGATTTCCGGATTCTCATGCAGATGCCGGCGCCATTCGGCGACATTCGGTTGCATTTCATGAACTCGGTTGATCAACGGCATGGTGAAGTTCCCTTTCTGATCGTGTCGCGCACTGCAAGTCCGGCTGCCGGTCAGCGCATCCTGTTGGCTTCCGTCAGGGCGGCCTTTATCTGGTCGTCGTCGAGGCCGTCCATGAAAGAGTCAAGTTCGGGGTCGGTCAATCCGGCCCGTCTGGCGACCATGTACCAGGCGGCTGCCTTGACCGAGTCACCTTCCACGCCAAGGCCCTGATAGTAAAGCTTTGCCAGCTGTGCCTGTGCTGCGACATTACCGCCTACGGCGGCGCGCAGGGTCCAGCCGAAACCCGACACATAATCGCGCGGCCCGCCGCGCCCCTCGACCAGCCAGCGGCCAAGATCGAGCTGCGCCGTGTCGTAGCCGCGATTTGCCGCCTTGGCGAGATATTCCCGGGCCTTGGCGTCGTCGCGCGGAACGGCGAGCGTGCCGTTGGAAAGGATCTGGCTGACCGCATAGCTGCCATCGGGCAGGCCCTGTGCCGCTGCCTTAAGGAACCAGGGATAGGCATTGTCGATGCCGATGTCGCCGGGGTGCTCCTGCAGCAGGATCTGGCCGTAATTGAACTGGGCCATGGCGTTGCCGCCGTCGGCGGCAGCCTTCATCAGCGTTTTGGCCTTGGCCGGATCCTTGGGGGCATATTTGCCCTGGAGCAGGATCGCGCCATAGCGGAACTGGGCTTCGGGAACACCCTGGTCGGCGGCCTTGCCGTACCATTTGGCCGATTCGGGCAGGTTGACCGGTATGCCGAGGCCGCGGGCAAGCATGTCGGCCACCAGCACCTGGGCGGCGCCATCGCCATTTTCCGCGCGCGGCAGGGCGAGATTGTAGGCCGTCTTGTACAGGCCGCGCTGGTAGGCGCCGAATGCCTCGTCCACTGCTCCCTTGCCGAAGCGCGTCGGGTTGACGATGTCGACCGCCGGATCGCTGGCGAGTTTCGGCCTGTCATGCTTGGGGGTTGTCTGCGGCGTTTCCAGGTGCTGGGGCGCGTCGGTCGGCGCGGATGTCACCGAAGGCGCCTGGCTTGTTGCGGGTGCCGGAGCCGTCTGGGCCGTGGCGCCATGCGTCAGGGCCGGGAAGGCTGCAAGCACGGCCGCGACGGCGCAAACGAGGTTTGCGGATTTTGCTCCCATGGGCCTATTCCTCAAATCGCGGCGCGTGCTCGTCGAGCAGCCGGTTCGCTTCCTTGATGGCGTCCGCCGGTTTGTCGCTGCCGAAAACCGCCGCACCAAGGGCAATGAACTCCGCCCCGGTTGCGGCCGCGTCGGTGATGCTTTCCAGCGTGTTGCCCGCCTGGACGATGCAGGGGATCTCGATCATCGATGCCCACCAGTCCGCCAGTTCGACATTGCGCGGATGGGCTTCGGGTGTCGTATCCGCGCCAATCTTGCCGAACAGGACATAATCCGGCTGGGCTTCGCCGATTTCCAGCGCCGTGTGCCGGTTCTTGATATTGCCGGTCCCGACGATCAGTTTGGGGGAAAAGCGCTCGACATTGGCAGCAAGATCGCTGGCCGGGCCTTCGAGATGCAGTCCGTCGGCCTTGACCCGTCCGGCAACCTGCGTGTTGCCGACGATGATGGCGGCAGCGCCCGCATTCTGAATGATCGGAACGGCGGCTTCGGCCATGGTCTGGAACAGGGTTTCGTCCGTCTCGTAGGCGGGCAAAAGCACGGAGGCGACATCGCCGCCGGACAAGGCTTCGCTGAGTTTCCTGGCCAGTTCGTCGGCAGTCGCGGCCGGAGGCGCGATCAGAACGATACGGCAGCGTTGGGGTGTTTGTTCGTTGTTCATGGGCTGCAACCTTACAATCGTTCTCTATAGAATGGGCAATCGTGATGGAATTCGGGCATAGAGGATGGCCGTTCATTTGAACAGCCTTTTCGATGATCCAAGCCATCACACCCTGTTGCATATTAGTCTTACGACGTAATTACTTAGTAGCAAACAGGCACATGTTGCCAAAAAGCATTTTTCAAATGCCGCGGTGATCGGCTAGAGATGGAAGGCCCTCCTTGTGGATTTCCATCATGCACGATCTCCTGTTGAACCCATGGTTCTATGCTGCCGCCGTTCCGGCCACGATCCTGATCGGGCTGTCGAAGGGCGGCCTTGGCGGGGCCATGGGGCAGGTGGGCGTGCCGTTGATGGCGCTGGTGATGCCCCCGGTACAGGCGGCTGCGATCATGCTGCCGATCCTCATCATCATGGATGTCGCCAGCCTGTGGAGCTGGCGCGGTTACCGCGATGCGAAAACCCTCAAGCTGATGCTGCCGGGTGCCTTCCTCGGCATTGGCATAGGCTGGCTGACCGCATCCGTGGTGACCGATGACATGGTCAAGCTCATTGTCGGTGCTGTCGCGATCATCTTTTTTGCCCGTTATGTCTTTGCCAGTGCCGCCAAACGCGCCACCGCACAACCGCACAATGCCGGCGCTGCAACCTTCTGGTCGACCATCGCCGGGTTCACAAGTTTCGTGGCCCATGCGGGCGGCCCGCCCTATCAGGTCTACGCCCTGCCGCTGCGCCAGGATCCGAAGGTTTACAATGGCACGAGCGTGATTTTCTTCGCGATCGTCAATGCCGTGAAGGTCATCCCGTATTTTGCCCTGGGGCAGTTCGATGCCGAGAACCTCAAGGCGGCGGCGGTTCTGGTGCCCATCGCGCCGCTGGCGACCTTTGCCGGCGCGTGGATCGTCAAACGCATGCGGCCGGAGGTGTTCTATCCCTTCATGTACGTCATGATCCTATTGATGGGATTGAAGCTTTCCTACGATGGATTAGCCGCCTTGTTATAATGATGAACGAAAGTTGATCAGCCGAATCGCAACTTTCCCACTATGTAAACATTATCAACTGCAACCGTCGGACTAACGCTCCCTCACGAGGCCGGGAGTGCTGTGATTGAATATTGCATGACAGGAATTGGTGAACGCTATGACACAGACGCAGCTCAAACAGCGGGATACCCGCATTGATGTCTTCCGGGCTTTGGCACTGCTGACCATCTTCATCAATCACGTGCCGGGAACCGTTTTCGAACATCTCACCCACAGGAATTTCGGATTTTCCGATTCGGCCGAGGCCTTTGTGCTGATCTCCGGCATTTCCGTTGGTCTTGCCTATGGGGCCAAATTTGAACCGGGCAGCCGCTTCCTGATCACGCTGAAGGCATGGCGCCGGGCGGCGACGCTGTACAGCGCCCATATCCTGACGACGGTCGCTACGCTTGCGATCTTCTGCGCCGCCGGGCTTTATCTCAACCGCCCGGAATTCATGTCCTTCATCAATATCGGGCCGTTGATGGACAGCCCGGCCGAGGCGCTCATCGGCCTTGCGACGATGGGGCATCAGCTTGGCTACAACAATATCCTGTCGATGTACGGCGTGCTGCTGCTCATGCTGCCGCTGTTCCTGTTCCTCGCCAATATCAACCTGTCGCTGATGGTCGGGGCGTCCGGGCTCCTATGGCTGGTGTCGGGTGTCTATCGGATTGCACCGCCGAATTACCCGACCGAAGGCGTCTGGTTCCTCAACCCGTTGTCATGGCAGTTCCTGTTCGTCATCGGCATCGCCGGTGTGATGCATGTGCGCCGGGGCGGGCGAATCCCCTTCAACAAATACCTGTTCGGTGTCGCGGTCGGCTATATCCTGCTGGCGTTGATCTGGGTGCGGGTACCGCTGTGGGGTGTCAATACATCGATGGGATTGCCCATGGTGATCACCGGTTTCGACAAGACGTTCCTGTCGCTGACCCGCCTGGCGCATATCCTGGCGATCGCCTATGTCATCGTCTCGGTACCGGCCATTTCCAACCTGGCGCGGACGCCGGAAGATCACCCGCTCGCCATCCTCGGCAAGCATTCGCTGCCGGTGTTTGTTGCCGGAACGATCCTTGCCATGGTCGCGCAGATCGTCAAGGTGATGAACCCCGGCGACGAGCTGGATGACACGCTGCTGATCGCCAGCGGAATCATGGCGCAGTTTGCCCTGGCGCATTACCTGGAATGGCTGCCGAGCATCGGATGGGGCAACGCGCGTCCTGCCCTGCAGCAGGCGCAGCCGGCGAAATCGAAGCTGGTGATTGCCGGCCGGCCGGTCAATGCCGCCGCGATGAGTTCAGGCATGAAATCCGGAACCGCCAAGTCCGCGGTCTCCTGACCGCCCGCACCGGCTTTTGCCGGGTGGCCCGGAAAAACCGATAGCCATCTTTTGCTGGCTTGGTCTAAGCTTTGCCCATGGAAGCGTTGGGAGGCGTGCATGGGTGGAATCTTTGATCGTGATCTTGAGCGCAATGCGGCCAATTACCAGCCGCTGACGCCGCTGACCTATCTGGAACGGGCAGCGCGGGTCTATCCGTCGAGAACGGCGATCATCCACGGTGCGCAGCGCTTCGATTACGGCACGTTCTACCGCCGCACGCGGCAGCTGGCATCGGCACTGTCGCGCCGCGGCATCGGCAAGGGCGATACGGTCACAGTGATGCTGTCCAACACGCCGCCCATGCTGGAGGCGCATTTCGGCGTTCCGATGACGAAGGCCGTGCTGCATTCAATCAACACACGCCTCGACGCGGCGGTCATCGCGTTCCAGCTCGATCACGCGGAAACCAGGATCGCCATTGTCGATACGGAATTTTCCGGCGTTTTCCGCGAGGCGCTGGCACTCGCCAGGGTCAAGCCGCTGGTCATTGACTTCGTCGATACGCAGTATCCCGCCGACGCACCCTATCCGCAGGGTGAGCCGTTCGGCGCGGTGGACTATGAGGCCTTCGTTGCAGGCGGGGACCCGGATTACGCCTGGGCGATGCCCGATGACGAATGGGATTCGATCACCCTCAACTATACATCCGGCACGACAGGCGATCCGAAGGGTGTTGTCTATCACCATCGCGGCGCGGCGCTGATGGGCTATGGCAATGTGGTGGCCTCCGGCATGGGGCGCTATCCCGTCTATCTGTGGACCCTGCCGATGTTCCACTGCAATGGCTGGTGTTTTCCATGGACGCTGGCCCTGCAGTTCGGCACCCATGTCTGCCTGCGCTGGGTGCGGGCAAAGCAGATCTACGACGCCATTGCCGATCTGGGTGTTACGCATCTGTGTGGGGCGCCGATTGTCATGTCGGTGCTGATCAATGCGGCTGACAAGGACAAGCGCGATTTCCCGCAAACGGTGACGTTCAACACGGCTGCCGCACCGCCGCCGGAATCCATTCTGGCCGGCATGGCCGAGGCGGGATTTGCGGTCACGCATCTCTATGGCCTGACAGAGACCTACGGCCCTGCCGTCGTCAATGAATGGCAGGATGAATGGGATGCGCTGGAGGCGTCCTCGCGCACCGCCAAGAAGGCACGGCAGGGCGTGCGCTATACGGCGCTCGAAGATCTGACGGTGCTCGACCCTGAAACCATGCAGCCCGTGCCGGCCGATGGCGAGACCATCGGCGAGGTGATGTTCCGCGGCAATATCGTCATGAAGGGGTACCTGAAAAACCGGACGGCCAGCGATGCGGCCTTTTCAGGCGGCTGGTTCCACTCCGGCGATCTCGGCGTGATGTATCCGGACGGCTATATCCAGCTGAAGGACCGGTCGAAGGACATCATCATTTCCGGCGGCGAGAACATTTCATCCATCGAGGTGGAGGACGCGCTCTACAGGTTCCCGGCCGTGGCCGCCTGTGCTGTTGTGGCGCGGCCGGATGACAAGTGGGGCGAGACGCCGCTTGCCTTCGTCGAGCTGAAGCCGGGCCAGACGGCAACGGAAGAGGAGCTGATCGCCCATTGCCGCACCCTGCTGGCGCGCTTCAAGGTGCCGCGGCACGTGCTGTTCGAAGACATACCGAAGACATCGACCGGGAAAATCCAGAAGTTCGAGCTGCGCAAACGGGCCAGGCTGATGCTGGATTGAGGCGTTGCGGGGGCGGACTGATTGCAACTGCGCTGTCGGCATTAACCACTTGTTAAGCATTACAAGCTATAAATTGATCATCCAGTTTTCTGGATTCTTACCAAGTGGTTTGGCCACTTTGTTTGACGCCTCCCTGTTAGACTCCTGAGAGCCGCCTCGTTTTGCGGCTCTTTTTTTGTGTTCATATCTCTGCTGCGGCCCTGACGTTAACCCTTTATTAAGGATAAACTTGCGCTCATGTGTGCATACGGGCAGGTTGATGGGGAATACTACCCGTTGGCCGTTGTGGTGATCCGCTTGCTGTCCCAGTAAGAGAGCGCTGCTTTGAGAATCAGCGGATTTTTAATGACAGGGCATGACATGGTTGAACAGGAATACCAGGCTGACAATACAATCCGGCTGGCTGACCGCATGGTCCGCTCGGAAACGTTCAATCATATCTACGACGAAGGCATGGGTCTGGTCGAGGAGGCGGCTGCCTATCTCGACGGCGAAGGCCGGGCGGAAGCCAAGCGGCTGAGCCGCGTTGCCGCCACGCTCTATGCGGCCGAATCCATGCGGCTGACGACGCGTCTCATGCAGGTTGCCTCGTGGCTGCTGTTGCAGCGCGCATCGCGCAGCGGAGAAATGACCCAGGAACAGGTGCTGTCCGAAAAGGCGAAAGTGCGGCTCGATACGGATTCCGCCCCGGAAACCGTCGAAGGCTGGGACGAGATTCCCTTCGATTACTGCGATCTCGTGCACCGTTCGCTGCGCCTGCAGGCCCGCGTCCGCCAGATGGATGACGAGATCTATAATGAAGGCGCCAGCACGGCCCACAGGCGGATGCTGACGACCAACCCGGTCTCGGATCAGATCAGCCTGCTGGCCACCGCCTTCGCCCATCGCTGATGACAGCACGATAATCGTGCATAACAGGGCGGTTTGTTTCTCTTTTGTTCACCTTTCTGCTGTCAAGTTCCCTGACAGCTCGATAAGGTCCCGACATGAAAGAAGCGATTCGCATCATTGGCATTGATCCCGGCCTGCGCCGCACCGGCTGGGGCATCATCGAGACGCTCGGCAATTCGCTGCGCTTTGTCGCCTCGGGTACGATCCTTTCCGACGCCAAGCTTGATCTCGCCTCGCGCCTTTGCCAGCTGCATGACGGCCTTGCTGGAATCATCCACGGCCAGATGCCGCACGAGGCGGCGGTCGAACACACCTTCGTCAACAAGGATGCCACGGCGACGCTGAAACTCGGCCAGGCGCGCGGTATCGCCCTGCTTGTTCCCGCGCTGGCGGGACTGCCCGTTGCCGAATATGCGCCCAATGCGGTCAAGAAAGCGGTGATCGGCGTCGGGCATGGGGAAAAGAAACAGATTCACATGATGGTCAAGGTGCTGATGCCCAAGGCAACATTCGATACGGACGATGCCGCGGATGCATTGGCGGTTGCCATCTGTCACGCGCATCACCGGCAAAGCGCCATCGGCCGCATTGCCATCGAACGCAAACTGGCGGCACAGCTATGATCGGAAAACTCAAGGGTACTGTCGATGAAATCGCCGAGGATCACGTGATTCTCGATGTGCACGGTGTCGGCTACGTCGCCTATTGCTCGGCGCGGACGCTGTCGAACATGCCGGGGCCGGGTGAAGCGGCGGTGCTGCTCATCGAAACCTATGTGCGGGAAGACCTGATCCGCCTGTTCGGCTTCGGCACAGCGCTGGAACGCGAATGGTTCCGCCTGCTGCAGAGCGTACAGGGCATCGGTGCCAAGGTTGCGCTGAGCGTTCTTGGCACCTTGACGCCGTCCGATCTCGCCAATGCCATTGCCCTGCGCGATATCGCCATGGTCAGCCGGGCGCCGGGTGTCGGCAAGAAGGTGGCGGAGCGCATCGTCATCGAACTGAAGAACAAGGCGCCTGCCTTTGCGGGCGAGGCCATGGGCACGATCGGGCTCAAGCAGGAACTGGGCGAGGGCGTTGCCCCGGCGCCGGTTGCCGATGCCGTGTCGGCCCTGACCAATCTCGGCTATTCGCGCGATCAGGCCGCCAATGCCATCAGCGCCGCCCTGCGCGATGCGGGCGAGGAGGCCGATTCCGCCAAGCTGATCCGGCTTGGCCTGAAGGAACTTTCCCGGTGACATGGTTGCCTGATACAGCACACTGTGCGAGGACATCCGCATGAGTGATGTCAGCCGATTGATAACCCCCGACAAGCGCGGCGAAGATGCCGACACGTCACTGCGCCCGCAGACGCTGAACGATTTTGTCGGGCAGGCAGCGGCGCGCGCCAATCTGAAGGTCTTCATCGAAGCGGCCAAATCACGCGGCGAGGCGCTGGATCATGTGCTCTTCGTCGGGCCGCCCGGCCTCGGCAAGACGACGCTGGCGCAGATCATGGCCAAGGAACTCGGCGTCAATTTCCGCTCCACCTCAGGGCCTGTCATCGCCAAGGCGGGCGATCTTGCCGCGCTGTTGACCAATCTGGAAGAAAACGACGTTCTCTTCATCGATGAAATCCATCGTCTCAATCCGGCGGTGGAGGAAATCCTCTATCCGGCCATGGAAGATTATCAGCTTGACCTGATCATCGGCGAGGGGCCGGCGGCACGTTCGGTCAAGATCGATCTGGCCAAGTTCACGCTCGTGGCGGCGACGACGCGCCTCGGGCTTCTGACGACGCCGCTGCGGGATCGTTTCGGCATTCCGGTCCGGCTGAATTTCTATACGGTCGAGGAGCTTGAGCATATCGTCCGGCGCGGCGCGCGCATCATGGGCATCGGCATGACCGATGACGGGGCGCTTGAGGTGGCGCGGCGCGCCCGCGGCACACCGCGCATTGCCGGGCGGCTTCTGCGCCGGGTGCGCGACTTTGCCATTGTCGACGGCAAGGATTCCATTGACCGCCAGACGGCCGATTCCGCGCTCCTGCGTCTCGAGGTGGATGCGCTGGGGCTCGATCAGCTCGACCGGCGCTACCTCTCGATGATTGCGCACAATTTCGGCGGCGGACCCGTCGGCATCGAAACCATCGCCGCGGGGCTTTCCGAACCGCGCGATGCGATCGAGGACATTATCGAACCCTACCTGATCCAGCAGGGCTTCATCCAGCGCACGCCGCGCGGACGCATGCTGACCGCCAATGCCTGGAAACATCTGGGCCTGAACGCACCGTCCGACACCGTCCAGCAGATCAGCCTGTTTCAGGAAGACGAGGATTAGTACTCGCGTGTCGCACCAAGCATAATGGCACTGGACAAACCACTGGCTGTACCGACAAAAGGAGGGATCATGAGCGAAAACAATCCTTCCCTGCCGCCCCTCGGCGGCCTTGCCGGTGAACTCACTTCCTTCGGCCACCGTCTCCTGGCGCGGGTTTATTATGCCGACACGGATTTCTCCGGCATTGTCTATCACGGACGCTATCTGGAATTTCTCGAGCGCGGCCGTACCGATTATCTGCGCCTGCTTGGCGTTCACCACTCGGAACTCGCTGACGGCAAGCATGGCGAAAGCATTGTCTGGGTGGTGCGGCGCATGGAAATCGACTTCCGGGGCGCCGCCCGCATCGATGACGTGCTGACGATCGAAACGCGCACGGCGGAAATCTCCGGCGCGCGGGTCAAAATGGCCCAGACCATCAAACGGGGCGATGATCTGCTGATTTCAGCGGCTGTCGAAGCGGCACTGATCAACAATGCCGGACGGCCGCGCCGGTTTCCCGCGGAATGGATCAAACTTTTTCAGCCGGAATCCTGATGTCATGGCGTTTAAATGACGCACAGGCGCTGAATCATAACTGATCCTTAACCATAACAAACCATGAATAAGGCCATGAAACGGGGCGTTTTGCGTTAACGCCTTCGTTTTACCAAAATTAACCGTGAGAAGCCGCGGTATGAATACTGGAAAAAGTCCGGTCTCAGAACGTGGCTTTCGAAATTTAGTGAGCGACGATGGACGCCGGTCGGGCGTTCGGCCGGGTTCCAAAGAAATAAAGTGGCGCGTGGTCGTATTGCCGGACCATTTATACTTCGGTGGACCAAGCACGGGTATGAGAGACGATTGCAGCCCGGTTGAAATACCGGGTTTTCGGATTCGAGGGTAGTGGATATGGAAAATTTAGCGGTTGCTGTTCAGACATCGGACGTCTCCCTCTGGGGATTGTTCTGGCAGGCCGGATTCATCGTCAAGCTGGTCATGATTGGCCTTCTGGGTGCTTCCATCTGGACCTGGGCGATCATCATCGACAAGGTACTCGGCTATGGTCGCGCCAAGCGCGCCTTTGACCGTTTCGAGCAGGTTTTCTGGTCCGGCCAGTCGCTTGAAGAGCTTTACCGCAACCTGGGCGAAAAGCGCACGACCGGCATGGGCTCCATTTTCATCGCCGCGATGCGCGAGTGGAAAAAGTCCTTCGAAAAGGGCGCCCGTTCCCCCATTGCCCTGCAGATGCGTATCGACAAGGCGATGGATGTCGCCCTTTCACGCGAAAGTGATATTCTCGCCGCCCGCCTCGGCTTTCTGGCGACCATCGGTTCCGCCGGCCCCTTCATCGGCCTGTTCGGCACGGTCATCGGTATCATGACATCGTTCATGGGCATTGCCGGTTCGAAGTCCACCAGCCTCGCGGTCGTCGCGCCCGGTATCGCCGAAGCGCTGCTGGCGACGGCCATTGGCCTCGTTGCCGCCATCCCGGCGGTTATCGCCTACAACAAACTGTCAAGCGATGCGGGCAAACTGACCGCACGCATGGAAGGCTTTGCGGACGAGTTCTCCGCCATACTCTCGCGGCAAATCGATGAGAAGCTGGCGCCGCGTTCTTAAGCAACTGATTTTACAAGTGCGGGATTGAATGCCATGGGCATGTCTGTTGGTAACAAGGGTTCAGGGGGACGCGGCCGTCGCGGCCGTGCCAGCAAGGCGTTGATGAGTGAAATCAACGTGACGCCGCTGGTCGACGTCATGCTCGTGCTCCTGATCATTTTCATGGTGACGGCACCGATGATGACGGTGGGCGTGCCCATCGACATGCCGGAGACCCAGGCCAAGGCGCTGAACAGCGAAACCAACCCGATCTATGTGACGATCAACCAGAAGGGCCAGGTCTTCCTGCAGGAAACCGAAATCCCGATCGAGGAAATCGTCCCGAAACTCCAGGCGATTGCCAAGACCGGCTATGAAGAGCGCATCTTTGTCAAAGGTGACAAGGCTGCCGACTATGGCACGATCATGAAGGTCATGGCGC
This sequence comes from Phyllobacterium sp. NPDC097923, assembly GCF_044760925.1. Lineage (NCBI taxonomy): Bacteria > Pseudomonadati > Pseudomonadota > Alphaproteobacteria > Hyphomicrobiales > Phyllobacteriaceae > Phyllobacterium > Phyllobacterium sp. NPDC097923. The sequence continues at coordinate 550,647 of NZ_JBIWBL010000002.1, forward strand.
GCATTTCCGGTTCCGGATTCAAGAATATCGGTCTCGTCAGCCTTCCGGAAGGCAGCTGATAAGTCATGAAGACGAGTGTTGCATCCTCCGCCATTATCCACGCCGTTATCCTCGGCTGGGGGCTGTTGACCTTTTCTGCGCCAAAACCGATGGATTTGGCCAATTCCGAATCGCTGCCGATCGAAATCATCTCCGATACAAGCCAGTTGCAGAAGGGTGACGTAAAGGCGCCGAAGGCCGAAAAGGCAACGCCGAAGCCGACGGAAAAGCCGCAGACCAAACCGGATGCGCAGATCATCGGCGACGCTGAAACAGATGTCGAGACCAAGCCGATCCCTTCGACCAAGCCAAAGGTCGTGGAGTCTGCCGAAGCCCCGAAGCAATCGGACGTGCCTGTTGCCAAGCCGGATCCGAAGCCTGAAGTGAAGCCGGAAACCAAACCGGTTCCGGTCCCGGCGACGGAAATAGCGCCGGAGGCAAAGCCGAAGCAGGACGTCACGCCGGACCCGATCACGGCGGCGATCAATGATTCCAAGCCGGCACCGACACCGGATGCGCCGAAGGTCGAGCCAACGCCGCAGGCGGAAAAGCCGGCCGAGGAAGCCTTCAAGCTGCCGCAGAATGTTGCGAAGCCTGAGGACAAGCCCAAGCCTGCCCAGGCGCAGACCGCAACGACGCCGGAGCGCAAGGAAACCAAGGAAACGCCGAAGCCCACCAAGACCGCGCCGACACCGTCCAAAGACAAGAGCGGGATTGCCGATCAGGTTGCCGAATTGCTCAATCACGAGAAGCCTTCCGGCGGCGGTGCCAAGCGTTCGACTGAGCAGGCATCGCTCGGCGCCACCAAATCGACAGGCGGCGCCAAGCTCAGCCAGAACGAGATGGACGCGCTGCGCGGACTTATCTCGAAGAACTGGATCAAGCCGGTCGGCGCGCCTGACTTCCCGGACATGGTCGTGGTGGTCAAGTTCCGCCTCACCAAGACCGGCGAAATTGACGGCACGCCGACCGTCACCGGCAGCGGCGGTGACGCTGCGGTGCTGAGTGCGGCAAAGAGCAGTGCGCTGCGGGCGGTGATGCGCACCGCTCCGTACAATCTGCCGCAGGACAAATATGCAGGTGGCTGGGACGTTGTCGAACTGACGTTCCATCCCGCTGTAGATGACTAATAGGCCAGCCAAAAGAGGGCCCTGAACTTATGCTGAAAATTACCCGGACTATTTTCCCAATCTTCGTGACGCTTGTTGCGACATTGGCAATCGCGATACTGCCAGCACGGGCTGAGCTCAAACTCGATATCACCAAGGGTGTTGTCGAGCCGATGCCCATCGCCATCACGGATTTCCTTTCCGGCGATCAGCTTGGTGCCAATATTACGGGCGTCATTGCAGCCGATCTGGAACGGTCCGGCCTTTTTGCCCCGATCGACAAGGGCGCGTTCATCGAGAAGATCTCCAATCCCGATGCCGCACCGCGTTTCGAGGACTGGAAAGTGATCAACGCGCAGGCGCTTGTCACCGGCCGCGTCACCAAGCAGCCGGATGGCAGGCTCAAGGCGGAGTTCCGCCTCTGGGATACCTTCGCCGGCCAGCAGCTTGACGGGCAGCAGTTCTTCACCTCGCCCGACAGCTGGCGCCGCGTCGCCCACATCATTGCCGATGCCATCTACCAGAAGCTGACGGGTGAAAAGGGCTACTTCGACACGCGCGTCGTGTTTGTCGATGAATCCGGCACCCGGGAAAAGCGCGTCAAGCGTCTGGCCATCATGGATCAGGACGGTGCCAATGTGCGCTATCTGACCAATGGCAAGGACCTGGTGCTGACACCGCGCTTTTCGCCGAGCCGCCAGGAAATCACCTATATGTCGTTCGAAGGCGCCAAGCCGCAGGTTTATCTCCTGCAGCTGGAAACCGGACAGCGTGAACTCGTCGGCAACTTCCCCGGCATGACGATTGCGCCGCGCTTCTCCTCCGACGGGCAGAAAGTGGCCATGAGCCTTCTGCAGGATGATGGCAGCGCCAATATCTATGCGATGGATGTGCGCAGCCGCACGACGACCCGCCTGACCAGCACGAGCGCCATCGATACCGGTGCATCCTATTCGCCCGATAGTTCGCAGGTTGTGTTCGGATCCGACCGTGGCGGCCGGCCACAAATCTACAAGATGGGCGCGGATGGTTCGAACCCGCAGCGCATCTCGTTCGGCGACGGTTCCTACTCCACGCCGGTCTGGTCGCCGCGCGGCGATCTGATCGCCTTCACCAAGCAGTCGGGCGGGCAGTTCTCCATCGGCGTGATGAAGACGGACGGCTCGGGGGAGCGCATCCTGACCAGCGGCTATCACGATGAAGGCCCGACCTGGGCTCCGAACGGCCGCGTCCTGATGTTCTACCGCTTCCCTCCCGGATCGAACAGCCCGCATCTGTTCACGATCGATCTCACGGGCCGCAACCTGCGCCAGATCCAGACACCGAATCTGGCATCCGATCCGGCATGGTCACCGCTTCTCGAGTGATCGCATCCTGATCCATCGATGATTTAAGACCATTCGCGGCGATGTTATCTCAACATTGCCGCGAATGTCGTTTTTCCGCCGCATTGTTTGCATTAAGGATGCAGGACATTCACTGATTTCGCTGTTAATCCTGGTGTTAAGAGTGGATTAACCCTGTTTCTTGAACTGGCCTTAACCTCGATATGGTTACTGCTTGTTCACCGAAACAATTCAATTCTTAAGGAGTCCAGGCTATGCGCCGCTTCGAAATGATCGCCCGCAGTCCAGTTGTCGTCGCCCTTTTCATGGCCCTCGCTATTGCGGGCTGTGCGAAGAAACCTATCAACAGCGCCGGTGATCTTGGCCTGAACGGTGCCGGTAGTGCCCGCCCGGGTTCGACCCAGGACTTCACGGTCAATGTTGGCGATCGCATTTTCTTTGATGTCGACTCCTCCGTCATCCGTGCGGATGCCCAACAGACCCTCTCCAAGCAGGCTCAGTGGCTGCAGCGCTACCCCAACTACACCATCACCGTTGAAGGTCATGCGGACGAACGCGGCACACGCGAATACAATCTGGCTCTCGGCCAGCGCCGTGCGGCTGCGGCCCGCAACTTCCTCGCGTCGCGCGGCCTGCCGGCTGCCCGCATCAAGACCATCTCCTATGGTAATGAACGTCCGGTTGCCGTGTGCGATGCCGACTCCTGCTGGTCGCAGAATCGCCGTGCCGTTACCGTTCTCGGCGGTGCTGGCAGCTAAGCCATACATCTCTGATGTAACTGCAGAAAAGCGGCCTTCGGGCCGCTTTTTTTGTCTCACCCGCGATCACAACAAAATTTGGCCGAAGTCGCGTTGCTCGTGTTAGATAGGTTCGCCGTAAATCGTTGCGGTGGTTAAATTCCCATATCAGGGGCGGTAAAGGAATGAACAAACGACTGAAAAGATTGGTTATGGCTGTGGCGGTTCTGCCTTTTCTGGCAACCGGCGCCAGCCATGCCTCGAACCTTGATGGCAGCTTTTTTCCCGCTGCGCCGAAGGCAAATGTCGGGAAAAGCGATGCGCCGATCCTTATGGCTCAGGCAGGCGATCCGCGTGTCAGCCAGCTGGAAGAGCAGATCAGGCAGCTGACAGGCAAGATCGAAGACCTTAATTTCCAGTTGCTGCAAATGCAGGAGCAGATGCGCAAGGTTCAGGAAGACAATGAGTTCCGTTTCCAGGAACTGGAAAAGAAGGGCGGCGGTAAGAAAACCGATGCCGGCGGCAAGGGCGACCGTACGGTTGCCGGTGCCGCGCCTTCTCGGACAACAGGGGAGGCATCGCCAGATGCCTCCGCTTACCCCGCGGCTCCGTCGCGGACATCCCCATCCGACAGCACCGATTCCGCTGCTATTGACCCTCAGCCCAATGCTCCGCAGTCTCCGCAGGTCGGCGAACCGCCGCGCGCGCTTGGACAGATTGAGTTCGATGCCAATGGCAACGTAATCGGTGAAACAAGGAACGACACCGCTCCGGCAGCCAATCCCAGTCTTGCGTCGCTGCCGCAGACGGATGATCCCAATGCGCTGTACCGGCAGGCCTATCAATTGTTCCTGTCCGGCGATTATCGCAATGCCGAAGCTGCCTTCCGCAGCCATATCGAGCGGTTCCCGAAAGATCCCTCCGATCCCGATGCGCGCTACTGGCTCGGCGAATCGCTGTATGGCCAGGAGCGCTACCAGGAAGCGGCATCGGTCTTCATCGACAACCACAAGCAGTTTCCCGACTCCAAGAAAAGCCCGGAAAACCTGCTCAAGCTTGGCATGACGCTGGCGAAGATGAAGGACCACGATGTCGCCTGCGCCACCTTTGCAACGGTGAGCTCACGCTATCCCAGCCTCTCGGTCGCGCTCAAAGAGCGCGTGAAGAATGAACGTGCCGCCAACAAATGCTGACCATCGCCTCGATCCGGAAGAGATTTTCGCTGGACTCGATTTCAACCGTCTGACGGCGGTCGTCGTTGCCGTTTCCGGCGGCAGCGATTCTCTCGCTCTGCTTTTCCTGCTTGATGATCTGCGCAGAAGCCGGGTCGCCTTTCCCCGTATCGTTGCCATCACCGTCGATCATGGGCTGCGGGCGGAATCAGCGGAGGAAGCCCTGTATGTCGCCGACCTGTGCAAGGCGGCGGGTCTCGACCACCATATTGTCAACTGGGCCGAAGCCAAGCCCGCCACCGGGCTGTCCGCCAAGGCGCGCGAGGCCCGCTACCGGCTGCTTCGCGACGCCGCCGGCGAAGCGGAAACCGATGTGATCCTGACCGGCCATACGCTGGACGATCAGAACGAGACGTTCATGATGCGCGCGGCGCGCGGCGGCGAACGCGGCCTTGCCGGCATGGCGCGGTTCACCCTGCTCGAGCGGGAGACATGGCTGGTCAGGCCGCTGCTCGGGATCAGGCGCGAAGACTTGCGCGGCTATCTGCGCGCGCGCGGGATAGTCTGGCGCGACGATCCGTCCAATGCGAACCCGCAGTCCGAACGGGTGCAGGTCAGGACGGCGCTGCAGGAACAGGGCAGCGGCGACATTCCAGCGCGCGTTGCGCGCAAAGGCGCGCAGCGGCTTGCCGTCAACGGCGAGGCGGCGACGCTCCTGCTGGGTCATGTCACGGTGACGGACGGCGTCAGGGCCGAGGTGAACACAGCAGGTTTCGATCAGTATGGCGATGCTGCCCAGCGCCTCGCCATGGGGGTTCTATTGGCCGCTATGGGCGGCCTGTCGTTTCTGCCGTCCGTGCAGGAATGCGGCAAGGCCGTCCGCCATCTCACCGGCGCGGATGGCCCCCGCCGCATGAGTCTTGGCCGCTGCATAATCCAGCGGGTTAAGACGGGCGTAACCATATACCGCGAAATGCGTTCGATTCCCGATGCCGTCATCGCACCAGGTTGCGCCATGGTCTGGGATGGGCGCTACCGCGTGTCGAATGGCGCGCCGATCGCGCTGCGGATCAGGGCGGCGGGCGATGACGGGGTGGTGTTTTTGCAGGAGGGCGGCTGCGGGAATGTGCACCGCGCTTCGATCTCATCCAGCCCGGCCCTTGTGGTCGAGGGCCGGATTGTTGCCGTCCCGGCCGGACCGCATCACGGGAATGTGCCTGCGGGGGTCGAGGTGACACGACACGTCGCCCTGTTCGATCATATCCTTTCAGGCTATGATGAAAACCTTGCCGCCAGCGTGGCAAAATTGTTTGGTTTGCAGGATTACAAGCGATTTTCTGTAAACCAGATTGATAAGAATTGATCTCAGTTTGATTGCCAGCCTTGGCAAGGCCACGCTTCGAACCTATGTTACGTGTAAATTCCGCGTCCTTGCGGTTGTGATTGATGGGACCCGATAATGAATCCTAACTACCGGAACTTCGCACTGTGGGCGATTATCGCTTTGCTTCTGATCGCGTTGTTCAACCTTTTTCAAAGCCCTTCCCAGCGTTCGGCATCCAGTGATGTGCCCTATTCGACGTTCATAACGGACGTGAATAATGGCCGCGTGAAAACGGTGACGATCGCCGGCAACCGCATCACGGGCACCTATGCCGACAACAACGCAACGTTCCAGACCTATTCGCCTGGAGATGCCGGCCTCGTCGGCCGCCTCGAGAGCAAGAATGTCCAGATCGCCGCCCGGCCCGAGACCGATGGCTCGACATCGTTTGTCGGCATGCTGATCAACTGGCTGCCGATGATCCTGATCGTCGGCGTGTGGATTTTCTTCATGCGCCAGATGCAGGGCGGCTCGCGTGGCGCCATGGGTTTTGGCAAGTCCAAAGCCAAGCTTCTCACCGAGGCGCATGGGCGCGTGACGTTCCAGGACGTGGCCGGCGTTGACGAAGCCAAGGAAGACCTGGAAGAAATCGTCGAATTCCTGCGCGACGCGCAGAAATTCCAGCGGCTTGGCGGGCGCATTCCGCGCGGCGTGCTGCTCGTGGGCCCTCCCGGTACCGGCAAGACGCTTCTGGCGCGCGCCATCGCCGGTGAAGCCAATGTGCCGTTCTTCACCATCTCCGGTTCCGACTTCGTTGAAATGTTCGTCGGCGTCGGTGCATCGCGTGTGCGTGACATGTTCGAACAGGCGAAGAAGAATGCGCCCTGCATCATCTTCATCGACGAAATCGATGCGGTCGGCCGTCATCGCGGCGCCGGTCTGGGCGGTGGCAATGACGAACGCGAGCAGACGCTGAACCAGCTGCTGGTCGAGATGGATGGTTTCGAGGCCAATGAAGGCGTCATCCTGATTGCCGCGACCAACCGTCCCGATGTTCTCGATCCAGCCTTGCTGCGTCCGGGCCGTTTCGACCGTCAGGTCGTCGTGCCCAATCCGGACGTTACCGGCCGCGAAAAGATCCTGAAGGTTCATGCCCGCAATGTTCCGCTGGCACCCAATGTCGATCTGAAGATTCTGGCCCGCGGCACACCCGGCTTCTCCGGTGCCGATCTGATGAACCTTGTCAACGAAGCCGCCCTGATGGCAGCGCGCCGCAACAAGCGCCTCGTCACCATGCTCGAATTCGAAGATGCCAAGGACAAGATCATGATGGGTGCCGAGCGCCGCTCGACAGCCATGACCCAGGCGGAAAAGGAACTGACGGCCTATCATGAAGCCGGTCACGCCATCGTGGCGCTGAACGTGGCGATGGCCGATCCCCTGCACAAGGCGACGATCATTCCGCGCGGCCGTGCACTTGGCATGGTCATGCAGCTGCCGGAAGCCGACCGCTATTCCATGAGCTACAAGTGGATGATCTCGCGTCTGGCGATCATGATGGGCGGCCGTATTGCCGAAGAACTGAAATTCGGCAAGGAGAACATCACCTCCGGCGCATCGTCGGATATCGAGCAGGCCACCAAGCTTGCCCGGGCGATGGTGACCCGCTGGGGCTTCTCCGATAAGCTCGGTCAGGTTGCCTATGGCGAAAACCAAGAAGAAGTGTTCCTCGGCCACTCCGTTGCCCGGACGCAGAATGTATCCGAGGAGACGGCGCAGTTGATCGATGCGGAAGTGCGCAAGCTGATCGATGATGCCTATACGCAGGCGCGCGTCATTCTGACGAAGAAGAAGAAGGAATGGATCGCCATTGCCGAAGGTCTGCTCGAATACGAGACGCTGACCGGCGAAGAGATCAAGGCCCTCATGGCAGGCAACAAGCCAGCCCGCGATCTTGGCGATGATACGCCGCCGTCGCGCGGTTCGGCCGTTCCGAAAGCCGGTTCGGCCAAGAAGCCGCGCAAGGGCGATGAGCCTGACAAGGGGCTCGAACCTCAGCCGCAATCCTGATTGCGGCACACGCCAACAAGCAACGGCCGGTGTTCACCGGCCGTTTTTGCACGGATTGTTCACGGATTGAATGATAGTATAATCGCCACATAATTTGTGAAATGCGCAAGGAAAGGTCTTCTGCAATAAGCGTGAAGATCAGGCACAAGCACAACAGGCTGAACACCGGCGCCGCCGGATAAGAGTTGGCCGCACAGTTTGGATAGACATTATGGCTCGAAAATATTTCGGCACCGACGGTATTCGCGGACAGGCAAATGCCTACCCCATGACACCGGATATCGCGATGAAGGTCGGCATGGCTGTCGGCCTCGCCTTCAAGCGCGGCAATCACCGCAACAGGGTGGTGATCGGCAAGGACACCCGTCTTTCCGGCTACATGATCGAGAACGCGCTGGTCGCCGGCTTTACCTCAACAGGCATGGATGTCTTTCTGCTCGGACCGATACCGACGCCCGCCGTGGCCATGCTGTGCCGCTCGCTGCGTGCCGATATCGGCGTGATGATATCCGCCTCGCATAATCCCTACCATGACAACGGTATCAAGCTTTTCGGCCCGGATGGCTTCAAGCTCTCCGACGAGATCGAGCTTGAGATCGAACGGCTGATGGACGAGGACCTGTCGGGGCGGTTGTCGAGTTTTGAAGCCCTCGGACGGGCCAAGCGCGTCGATGGCGATATCTATCGTTATATCGAGTTCGCCAAGCGGACGATGCCGAAGAACATCTCGCTCGCCGGTTTGAGGGTCGTCGTGGATTGCGCCAACGGTGCGGCCTACAAGGTTGCGCCCGCTGCCCTGTGGGAGCTTGGCGCCGATGTCGTGACGATCAATGACAAGCCGAACGGCACCAACATCAACGAGGATTGCGGCTCGACGCATCCGTTGAGCCTGATCAAGAAGGTGCACGAGGTGCGGGCGGATATCGGCATTGCGCTGGATGGCGATGCGGACCGTGTGCTCATCGTCGACGAGAAGGGCTCGATCATCGATGGTGATCAGCTGATGGCGGTGATCGCGCAGTCCTGGCAGGAATCGGACCGGCTTGTCGGCGGCGGTGTTGTCGCAACGGTCATGTCCAACCTTGGCTTTGAACGCTTTCTCGGCGATCGCGGCCTGACCCTGGCCCGCACCAATGTCGGCGACCGCTACGTGGTCGAGCATATGCGCAATCATGGCTTCAACATCGGTGGCGAACAGTCCGGCCATATCGTCATTTCTGATTTCTCGACGACCGGCGACGGACTTGTTTCTGCCCTGCAGATTCTGGCCGTGGTTCAGGAGGAGGGGAAACCCGTCAGCGAGGTCTGCCGCAAGTTCGAACCGGTGCCCCAGGTGCTCAAGAACATCCGCACGGCGGGCGGCAAGCCGCTCGAGGACAAGAAGGTCAAGACGGCGATCGATGATGCCCGCGACCGTCTTGGGACATCCGGCCGTCTGGTCATCCGTCCGTCGGGAACGGAGCCCTTGATCCGTGTCATGGCGGAAGGGGACGACAGCCAGCTGGTCGATACCGTCGTCAATGATATCATTTCGGTGATCTCGTCGGTCAAATCGGCAGCCTGATTGTCGCCAGCCGCAACGCGCTGGATGGGCCCCTTTGCGGGCCCATTTTCACATCTGCCCGGCGGTATTGGGTTTGTTAACGTTAATGATCATGGTGAACAAACACGGTTAAGCGGGATTTAACTTTTTCCCCCCATATTCCCTTCTAGAACCTTAGTAGCATTCGCTGCGTTTCGATTTTTGGGCCTGACGAGGGATATGAAATGGGCATTTTCAATAAATATGCTGCAGCAAGTGCAGCTCTGCTATGCCTGGGGGCAATCCCGGCTTACGCTGCGGATCCGGTGGAAGTGCCGGTGGTCGAAGTGCAGCAGTTCGGCGGATGGTATCTGCGCGGCGATATCGGCATGAGTAACCAGCGCCTCGGCAATCTGGACTATGTCGGCTTCGGCGACGCAGCGCAGCACGGCTTTCTGGAGGACGGTTCGTTCGATGCCGGGATCACCGGCCAGATTGGTGTCGGTTATCAGTTCAACGATTGGCTTCGTGCTGACGTAACCGGCCAGTATCGCGGCAAAACCGAATTCAGCGCCCTTGATTTCTATTCCAACCCCGCGCTGGGACAGTATGGAACCAACCAATATCATGCGAAGAAATCCGAATGGCTGTTCCTGGCCAACGCCTATGCGGATCTCGGCACATTCAGCGGCATAACCCCCTATGTCGGTGGTGGTATTGGTGCGTCGCGCAACACGATCTCCAACTTCACCGATGACAACATTCTCAATGGCGGCGGCGGTTATGCCGACAGTGCCTCCCAGTGGAACTTCGCATGGGCGCTGCATGCCGGTGTCGGCATCAAGGCAACGGACCGCATGACCATCGATGTCGGGTACAGCTATGTCAATCTTGGCGATGGCCAGACCGCCAATGCGCATAATTATGTTGATCGTTTCACACGCGCCAATCCTGAGCCGTTCAAATTCAAGGACATCACGTCGCATGATTTCAAGGTCGGCGTACGCTACGCTTTCTGATTGAAACGACTTGGTTTTTCGAGCGGCAGGAGCATTGCTCCTGCCGTTTTCGTTTGTGTTGCAGTCTGCCGGTCCTCGCAGATTTAATGTCGCACGCAAACATATTTCTTGACTGTGAACGACATTTCTCCTAGTTCCCGGAGTGGGCCACCTCTCCCCAACGAGAGGCGTGCTATCTGTGAGGATAGGAGAAAACATGACGACGCTTGTAAAGCCGGCGCAGCGCCCGGCTAACCCGAATTTTTCATCAGGTCCCTGTGCAAAACGTCCCGGATGGTCGCTTCAAGCGCTTTCCGACGCACCGCTTGGCCGCTCGCATCGCGCCAAGGTCGGCAAGACGAAGCTGAAACAGGCGATCGATCTTACCCGCGATATCCTGCAAGTCCCCGCCGATTACCGCATCGGCATTGTTCCGGCGTCCGATACCGGCGCTGTCGAGATGGCCCTGTGGTCGCTGCTCGGCGCGCGCGGCGTCGACATGGTTGCCTGGGAAAGCTTTGGCGCGGGCTGGATCACCGACGTGGTCAAGCAGCTGAAGCTTGGCGATGCCCGGACCATCGAGGCCGGTTATGGTGAACTGCCAGACCTTTCAACAGTCGATTTTGACCGCGATGTCGTCTTCACCTGGAACGGCACGACCTCGGGCGTGCGGGTGCCCAATGGCGATTTCATTCCGGCGGACCGCAAGGGCCTGACCATCTGCGACGCCACCTCGGCGGCGTTTGCGCAGCGTCTTGATTTCGACAAGCTCGATGTCGTCACCTTCTCCTGGCAGAAAGTGCTCGGCGGCGAGGGTGCGCACGGCATGCTGATCCTCAGCCCGCGCGCTGTCGAACGGCTGGAAAGCTACAAGCCCGCCTGGCCGCTGCCGAAGATTTTCCGCCTGACCTCCGGCGGCAAGCTGATCGAAGGTATTTTCTCCGGCGAGACGATCAACACGCCGTCGATGCTGTGCGTCGAAGATTACATCGATGCGTTGAACTGGGCAAAATCGCTCGGCGGTCTGGATGGACTTGTCGGCCGCGCCGACCGCAACTTTGCCGCACTCGATGCCTTTGTCGAACGCACGCCATGGATTGCCAATCTGGCAAAGGTCCCGGCGACCCGGTCCAACACCTCCGTGTGCCTGACCATCGTCGATCCCGAGATCACGGCGCTCGACAAGGATGCCCAGGCCAATTTCGCCAAGAACCTGGTTGCGGTTCTGGAGAAGGAAGGCGTTGCCTATGATATCGGCGCCTACCGCGACGCTCCATCGGGGCTGCGCATCTGGGCAGGTGCGACGGTCGAAACGGCCGATCTCGAAGCGCTGACGCTGTGGCTTGACTGGGCATTCCAGTCGCAAAAGGCCGCGCTGAAACAGGCTGCCTGATTTCACCGGCTTGACGTGACCGCAGCAGATGCGGTCACCCCCATTCAAAATTTCACCGATTCAACGATGGAGGCCATGATGGCACCGCGCGTACTCGTATCCGATAAACTCTCCCCGACCGCCGTTCAGATCTTCAAGGATCGTGGCGTAGAGGTCGATTACCTGCCGGATCTCGGCAAGGACAAGGAAAAGCTGGCCGAAGTGATCGGCCAGTATGACGGTCTTGCCATCCGTTCGGCCACCAAGGTCACGGAAAAGCTGATTGCCGCCGCCCCCAACCTGAAGGTCATCGGCCGCGCCGGTATCGGCGTCGATAATGTCGATATTCCCGCCGCGTCCCGCCGGGGTATCATCGTGATGAACACGCCTTTCGGCAATTCCATCACCACGGCCGAACATGCCATCGCGCTGATGTTCGCGGTTGCCCGCGAACTGCCGGAAGCCGACGCTTCCACCCGTGCCGGCAAGTGGGAAAAGAACCGCTTCATGGGCGTCGAGATCACCGGCAAGACGCTGGGTATCATCGGTTGCGGCAATATCGGTTCGATTGTCGCCACGCGCGGCGTCGGCCTCAAGATGCACGTCATCGCTTTCGATCCGTTCCTGTCGGAAGGCCGGGCCGAAGAGCTGGGCGTCGAAAAGGTCGAGCTTGACGAACTGCTGACGCGGGCCGATTTCATCAGCCTGCACACACCGATGACCGACAAGACCCGCGGCATCATCAACGCGGATACCATCGCCAAGATGAAGGATGGCGTGCGCATCGTCAATTGCGCCCGCGGCGGCCTGATCGTCGAGAAGGATCTGGTCGCGGCCCTGAAGGCGGGCAAGGTTGCCGGTGCCGGCATCGATGTGTTCGAGGTGGAACCTGCGACGGAGAACGAGCTGTTCAACCTGCCGAACGTCGTCTGCACGCCGCATCTTGGCGCGTCGACAAGCGAAGCGCAGGAGAATGTCGCGCTGCAGGTTGCCGAGCAGATGGCGGACTACCTGATCAAGGGTGCGGTTTCCAACGCGATCAACATGCCATCGATCACGGCGGAGGAAGCGCCGCGCCTGAAGCCGTTCGTCAAGCTGGCGGAAGTGCTGGGCGCCTTTGTCGGGCAGGTTACCGATGAGCCGATCCAGGAAGTGGAAGTGCTGTTCGACGGTTCCACCGCCGCGATGAACACCCGGGCGCTGGTCAGTGCGGCCCTGGCCGGCCTGATCCGCCCGCAGGTGGCGGATGTGAACATGGTGTCGGCACCGGTCATGGTGAAGGAACGGGGCATTATTCTCTCCGAAGTGCGTCGTGACAAGTCGGGTGTGTTCGACGGCTATATCAAACTGACGGTCAAATCCGCTTCATTGACCCGCTCGATTGCCGGCACCTGTTTTTCCGACGGCAAGCCGCGCTTCATCCAGATCAAGGGCATCAATCTCGATGCCGAAGTTGGCCAGCACATGCTCTACACGACCAACAACGACACACCAGGCATGATCGGCATGCTTGGCACGATCTGCGGCAAGAACGGCGTCAACATCGCCAACTTCTCGCTGGGCCGCGACAATCCCGGCGGCAACGCCATCGCCATGCTCTATCTCGACGAGCGGATTCCGGATCATGTTCTGGAAGAACTGCGCGTGAACAAGGCAATTGTTTCGGCCAAACCGCTGGAATTTGACATCGGCTGATTGTAGGGATGGCGTATGTCGACATCCCAAACGCACACACTGAACTGGCGCCGGATGGAAGCGGGGGACCTCGCTTCCGTCATCGCCATGGCCGCCGTCATCCATACGGATTTTTTCGAGGATGATGCGATCTATCTGGAACGCATGCGTCTTTACGGCAAAGGCTGCTTTGTCCTTGAGGGGCAGGGCGGTGAACTTTTTGGCTATGCGATCACGCATCCGTGGCAGCTCTTTGCCACGCCGGCCCTGAACAGCCTGCTCGAGCGCCTGCCGGATCATCCGACGACCTATTATCTGCACGATATCGCGCTCCTGCCCGCCTCGCGCGGCAGCGGTGCGGCGCCGCGCATCGTGTCGATCCTTGCCGATCAGGCGCGTGCCGAGGGGCTCGAAACCATGTCGCTGGTCTCGGTCAACAATTCCGCCGGCTTCTGGCAGAAGCAGGGCTTCGCGGTGGTGCAGCGGCCGGAACTCGATACCAAGCTCAAATCCTATTCGGATGATGCCTGTTTCATGTTGCGCAGGCTTGCCTGATCAGGCGGCGGCGTGCTTGCGGCCGCTGATTTCAGCAATGCCGATGCCGCCGAGAACCAGCACCAGGGCGACGGCGTGATAGAGGTGAAATGCCTCGCCCAGCAGGATCACGGCCAGCAGCGTGCCGAAGATCGGTACCGCATTGATGAACAGGCCGGCGCGATTGGCACCGATATATTCGACCCCCTTGATGAACAGCACCTGCGCGGCAAGCGATGGCAAAAGCGCGGTGTAAAGCACGACCATCGTGCCGGTGAAATCCGGTGCGACCAGCGCGCCATCCAGCCATTCCCAGATCGTGAACGGGATGGCGGTGACAAAGGCAAAGAACGTCATGACCGTCATCAGGCTTTGCCAGTGAATGGCCGGGCGAAGCCGCAATGCCACGGTATAGCCGCTGTAGAACAGCACAGCGAGCAGCATCAGCGCATCGCCCTGGTTGACCTCGAGTTCCGCCAGCTTGAGGAAGCTGCCATGCCCGGCGGTCAAAGCCACGCCGACGAGCGACAGGCTGAAGCCGAAGATCTGGCCGGGGCGCACGGCCATGCCGAACAGCAGCAGGTTGGCAACGAAGATCACCATCGGCATGCCGGCCTGTTCGATGGTGACGTTGATGGCCGAGGTGTAGTTCAAGGCGGTGTAGAGGGCCATATTGAAGAAGGTGAAGCCGAACCCGCCCAGGGCGGCGAGCAGCGGCAGATGGGCGCGCAGCACTTTCCAGTCCCGCCTGACCTGGCTGCCGCTGATTGCGGCGACGACCGCGAAGGCGATAAGCCAGCGCAGCATGGTCAAAAGCATCGGCGAGATATGGCCGACCGCGAGCTTGCCCGCCACGGCATTGCCGCCCCACAGGAGGGCGGTGACGAGCAGAAAGATGTATGCGGTGCGATTCATGGCGGGCTGCTTATACTTTGGCGGGAGAAGTGTTGCGGTGTGGCCAGAACAATAGGTTTATTCGTTTAATAATGGCAAATTGGCCACGCTTCAGCCGAAAGAATTGTCGCGCTTTTATGAACCAGCCTGTATAGAAGCACCGCATTTAGCAAAAAATGCATGACGAGGTTATGACTCGAGGAGTTTTGAATGGCAAATGTTGTGGTGATCGGCTCCCAGTGGGGTGACGAGGGCAAGGGCAAG
Source organism: Phyllobacterium sp. NPDC097923 (assembly GCF_044760925.1). Lineage (NCBI taxonomy): Bacteria > Pseudomonadati > Pseudomonadota > Alphaproteobacteria > Hyphomicrobiales > Phyllobacteriaceae > Phyllobacterium > Phyllobacterium sp. NPDC097923. The sequence goes on from NZ_JBIWBL010000002.1 coordinate 565,702, forward strand.
ATTGTCGATTGGCTTTCCGAACGGGCCGATATCATTGTCCGCTTTCAGGGCGGGCACAATGCCGGCCATACGCTGGTTGTCGATGGTGTCACCTACAAGCTGTCGCTGTTGCCATCGGGCGTGGTGCGCAAGGGCAAGCTCTCGATCATCGGCAATGGTGTTGTCTTCGATCCGCATGCATTCATCGCCGAAAAGAAAAAGCTCGAGGCGCAGGGTGTCGTCATTACCCCCGAAACGCTGAAGATCGCCGAGAACACGACGCTGATCCTGTCGATCCATGGCGAGCTTGACCGCCGCCGCGAAGCCTCCAATTCCGGCACCAAGATCGGCACGACCGGCCGCGGCATCGGCCCGGCCTATGAAGACAAGGTCGGCCGCCGCGCCATTCACGTGCTTGATCTCGCCGATCCCGACACGCTTCCGGCGAAGATCGAACGGCTGCTTGCCCATCACAATCCGCTGCGCCGCGGTCTCGGCATCGAGGAAGTTGATGCCGGAAAGCTGCTGAACGAGCTGCTTGAAGCGGCGCCACACATCATCCCGTTCATGGACCGCGTCTGGTATGTTCTCGACCAGAAGAAGCGGGCCGGCGAGCGCATCCTGTTCGAAGGCGCGCAGGGTACCCTGCTCGATATCGACCATGGCACCTATCCGTTCGTGACCTCGTCGAACACCGTGGCCGGTCAGGCATCCGCCGGTTCCGGCATCGGACCCGGCTCGCTGCATTATGTTCTTGGCATCACCAAGGCCTATACGACGCGCGTCGGCGAAGGCCCGTTCCCGACCGAACAGCAGAATGAAGTTGGCGAATTCCTCGGACAACGCGGCCATGAATTCGGCGTCGTCACCGGGCGCAAGCGCCGTTGCGGCTGGTTCGATGCGGTGCTGGTGCGCCAGGCCGTTGCCAACAACGGCATCAGCGGTATCGCGCTGACCAAGCTCGACGTGCTTGACGGTCTCGATGAGATCAAGGTCTGCACCAGCTATGAACTCGATGGCGAGGTTATCGATTACCTCCCGGCCAGCCAGGGCGCGCAGGCGCGGGTCAAGCCGATCTATGTGACGCTGGAAGGTTGGAAAGAGACAACAGCCGGAGCGCGCAGCTGGAGCGAACTGCCGGCGCAGGCGGTGAAATATGCCCGCTATCTGGAAGAGCTGATCGGTGCGCCGATCGCGCTGCTTTCGACCAGCCCGGAACGGGACGACACAATACTTGTTACCGACCCGTTTCATGATTAGACTCACAAACGAGTTTCGATGTTAATCTCACAACAAAACCATAGGTTTGGGTGAATGGCTGATTTCGTTGCAGTATTGAGAAAGACAATTGACGGGCTCGCGGACCCAAAGCCCGAGCTTCGTCAACGTGTGTATGCAAAGGCTCGCGCAACGATTGAGCAAAAGCTTGCGACGCTGAATGCGCCGGAAGCTGTCGCCGTTCGCCAGAAACAGGCGCTGGAAGATGCGATCACCGAAGTCGAGTCGGATTTCGCGCCTGCTCTCGACGATCTGACGCATGTCCCCGACCCGGTTCCCGTTGCGGCTCCTGTTCCGCCACCACCGCCGCCACCGCTGCCGGTTGCCCCGGCACCGGTTGTGGCAAAGCCGGAGCCTGCTGTGGCGATGCCGCCAAAGCCGGCACCCGTCGCAACGCCTCCGGTCGTGCCCGCGCCATCCTTTACCAAGCCCATCGCCCAGTCCGATGCGCTTGAGGATTTCCTGACGACCCACACGCCGAGCGGCGCCAAGCCGATCGAGCACCGGGAGGACGGGTTCCACTACGAACGATCGGACGAGCGTCCCCTTGCCGGATCTTTTTCCGGTATGGCCGGCAAGCTGAAATCCGGTCGCGGACCGGAAGAGGAGCTTGACGACGAGCCGGACCTGAAACCGGAGGATCGCGGGCCCACGGACTATGGCGTTTACTCGCGCGGACCGCTGAAGCAGCCGAAACAGAAGCGCTCGCTGGTTCCCCTGGTCAGCCTTCTCGGCCTGCTCATCCTCATTGGCGGCGGTGCCTATGCCGGCTGGACCTACAAGGACCAGATCGCTGCGCGGGCCGCATCGGTCAAGACCTACCTTGCCAGCCTGACAGGCGGCGGCGACAAAGCCCCGGCGAAACCGGCCGAGACCGCCAGCAACCAGCCGGCAACACCGCCCGCGAAGACAGAACAGCCCGCGCAACCTGCGGCACAGCCTGCAACGCCAACGGCACCGGCGGGCGAAGCAAAGCCCGAACCGAAATTGACGCAGCGGCTGTTGCCGGACGGACAGGAAATCAATCCGGGCCCGGCCAACGACACGCCTTCGCTGGGCGAAGGCACATCGGTTGCCGCCTCGACGCCGGATCAGCAGCCTGCAACACAGCCGCCAGCGCAGGGACAGCAGACAGCTCCAGCCGGACAGACAACGCCCCCGCCAGCGGCGCTGCCGATCGGCCAGAAGGCATTTTTCTATGAGGAGCGTTCCGGACAGGATGCCGGCACGGCGGATGCGGGCGGTGTCGTCTGGTCCGTGGTGCAGGAATCGCCGGGCAACGACCTGCCGCCCGAACCGGCAATCCGCGCCGAGGTGACTATCCCGGACCGTGGCATCAAGCTGCGCATGGTCATCCGCCGCAACGGTGACAAGACGTTGCCGGCCAGCCATCTCGTCGAAATGATCTTCACGGTTCCCGAAGGGTTCCCCGGCGGGTCCATCGATGCGGTGTCGCGCATGACGCTGAAGGATACCGAACAGGCTCCCGGCAGCCCGCTCGTCGGCATCCCGGCCAAGATTGCCGACAACTTCTTCATCATCGCGATGAATGACGCGAAAACCGCGGTTGATACCAACATGGCTTTGCTGCGCCGTCAGTCGTGGATCGATATCCCGATTGCCTACAAGACTGGACGCCGTGCGCTGCTGACGCTGGAAAAAGGCTTGCCGGGCGAGAAGGCCTTTGACGACGTGCTGAAGGCATGGGCTGCCAAGGCGGGCGGCTAGTCCGTCGCATCCCAACGACCGATGAAAAAGGCTCCGTGGAAACGGAGCCTTTTTTCATCGCAATTGCTTTTCCATGGGTTGCCCGCCAATCTCGCGGGCTGGTTCCCCGCTTGTTTGCGGCGGGCGCCGGTAATAGACATCCCATTCGTCCTCGCCCGTCTGCGTAAAACCGTGGCGGGCATAAAAGCGTCCGGCATCGCTTTGCTGGAGCACGCTCAGGCGGATCGGCAGGCCGGCGGCGTCGGCTTCGCTAAGCAGCCGCTGCAGAACCGCGCTGCCCAGACCCTTTCCCTGATGTTCGGGCGCGATGTAGAAATGCTCAAGCAGCAGATCTCCGTCTGCCGGTCCCATCGCCACGCATCCGGCCAGTTCCCCCTGAGGCCGCATGATGAGCCTTGTATAATGCGGGCGGTATGAATTGCGAAAGCGGTCATAGGCGCGCCACTCGTCGAACCGCCCGATCCGTTCCAGGCTTTCACGCATGCAACGAAGGCGTAATTGCAGAAGCCGGTCGAAATCTTCTACGGTGGCGGGTTCTAAGGTGAACATGGAAAGCTGCCTGTGGTGACTCGTTTGCCTACAGGCTGGTTTTAGCGCAAGTCTTTGTCAATATTGTCATCGGTCCGCAGGGGGATTTGGAGGAGACGGGGATGATCGGCTACACGATGATCGGAACGAATGACCTGGAAAAATCCCTGCGTTTCTATGATCCGCTCATGGCGGCAATGGATCTTGATCAATGCTGGCGCGATGAGCAGTCGGTTTCATGGGGCAAGCGCGCGGATGAGTCTGTTCCGCGATTCTTCGTCGGCTATCCTTTTGACGGCGGGGCTGCGACGGTGGGCAATGGCAGTATGACCGCCTTCCTGTTCGACAATGCCGGCATCGTCGACCGGCTCCATGCGCTGGCGATGCAGAACGGCGGAAGCGACGAGGGCGCGCCGGGGCCAAGGCCGCACTACGGCGCGGGCTTTTACGGCGCTTATGCGCGCGATCCCGACGGCAACAAGCTGGCTTTCGTCTGCTACAACGCCGGATGAGACGGGCGGCGCAGCGGCCGAAAATGCAAAAGGCCCCGGATATCCGGGGCCCTTTGTCTCATTCGCGGTGCGCTTGTCAGCGCGCGTCGGAACCGGTCGAAACCAGCGCCTTCAATTGTTTGCTGGCTGCTGCTTTCACCGCATCCTGCACCTTCTCAAAAGCACGCACTTCGATCTGGCGTACGCGCTCGCGGCTGATGCCGAACTCGGTCGACAGATCCTCGAGCGTTACCGGATCGTCGGCCAGGCGGCGGGCCTGGAAAATGCGCCGTTCGCGGTCATTGAGCGATGACATCGCGCCGGAGAGCATTTCGCGCCGGTTTTCCAGTTCGTCCTGTTCGATCAGCATGTCTTCGGCGCTGTCGTGGTCGTCGACCAGCCAGTCCTGCCAGTCACCGCCGGCTTCGCCGTCGGAAGAGCGGATCGGGGCGTTCAGCGATGCATCGCCGGACAGCCGGCGGTTCATCGATACGACCTCGTCCTCGGACACGCTGAGGCGGGTGGCGATTTCCTTGACCTGTTCAGGGTTGAGGTCGCCATCGTCCAGCGCCTGAATCTTGCTCTTCACCTTGCGCAGGTTGAAGAACAGGCGCTTCTGGTTGGCTGTCGTGCCCATCTTGACCAGGCTCCACGAGCGCAGGACATATTCCTGGATCGAGGCCTTGATCCACCACATGGCATAGGTCGCCAAACGGAAGCCGCGTTCCGGCTCAAACCGCTTGACCGCCTGCATCAGACCGACATTGCCTTCGGAAATGACCTCGCCGATCGGCAGGCCATAGCCGCGATAACCCATGGCAATCTTGGCGACGAGCCGCAGATGGCTGGTCACGAGTCTATGGGCCGCTTTCGGATCGGCATGCTCCAGATACCGCTTGGCGAGCATGTACTCTTCCTGCGGTTCGAGCATGGGAAAACGGCGAATCTCTTCGAGATAACGGGTCAGTCCCCCGTCACCGGCAACAATACTTGGAAGATTTTGGGCCACTGAGCACCCCTCCTCATTGTGAGATGAACCCCCATTATCGGCGGGTTCGCAGCAACCGGCCGCCCGCATTGCGCGGCACGACCGGACCAGTGCTATCCATATATAGGTAGCATTTTGTCAAAAACACGATGCATTAAGAACCGAAACAATTTGTCACATAAATGTGAACAACAGAGTCAAGATTTCCGTCTGCGTTCTATAACGTACGGTATGAAATAAAGTTCCGCAAGTGTTTTCGATTTTTTCTGCCAGGATCCCTAAAGCGGAGTTGTCCGGAATGCGGTCAGCAGTTCGGCCATATCCTCCGGCACATCCGCTTCGAAGCGCATGATCTCGCCGGTGGACGGGTGTTCGAATGCCAGCACCTGCGCATGCAGCGCCTGCCGTGAAAAGCCCTTGACCACGCTCTGCAGCGGTTCGGCCAGCTTGTTGGCCTTGGTCTTGTAGGCGCTGCCATATTCCACGTCGCCCACCAGGGGGTGGCCGATATGGGCCATGTGCACGCGGATCTGATGGGTCCGTCCGGTTTCGAGGCGGCATTCGATCAGCGAGGCGACCGCCGTCGAATCCTCTTTGGCGCCGAAGCGCTCCTGCACGTCGAAATGCGTGACCGCATGACGCGCATCGTCGCGTTCCTCATGCACGACCGCCTGCTTGGTGCGGTCGCGGTGCGAGCGGCCGAGCGGCGCGTCGATGGTGCCGGTCTTGCGGTCGGGCGTGCCCCAGACAAGCGCGAGATAGGCGCGTTCCAGATCGCCGGTGCGGCCGTGATCGGCAAACTGAGCGCTGAGGTGGCGGTGGGCGAGGTCGTTCTTGGCCACGACCATGACGCCGCTGGTTTCCTTGTCGAGACGGTGCACGATGCCAGGGCGTTTGACGCCGCCGACACCGGACAGCGTATCGCCGCAATGGTGGATCAGCGCATTGACCAGCGTGCCGGTCCAGTTGCCGTTGCCGGGATGGACCACGAGACCGGCGGGCTTGTTGATGACGATCAGGTCGATATCCTCGTAGAGAATGTCGAGCGCGATGTCTTCGCCGGCGGGCGTCGCATCTTCCGGTTCGGGAATTTCCACCGTGATGCTGATGCCTTCGCGCAGCTTGTGTTTCGTCTCGCGCACGACCTTGCCGTCGACGCTGACCTGCCCGTCGCCGATGAGCGCCTGGATGCGGTTGCGGGACAAATCCGGTGCCAGCTGCGCCGAGAGCCATGCGTCAAGTCGCTTGCCCGTTGCCTCGTTATCGGTAATTAGCTCTTTCAAAGACCGCGTCCCTTCGTTACAGAGGCTTGGTTTCGAAACCTCGGAGAATGCCATACATGGCCAATATCAATGCTGATACGGAAACGGAAGAGCAGCCGCTCGATCCAGCAATGGAACGGGTGCGCCGCAAGATGATCCGGCTTCTGGCTGTTTCCATCGGCATCATGGTGATTGGTCTTATGGCGGTGCTTGCGGCCATTGTCTACAAGATTAACCAGCCGGTGGGCGGCGCGGCCAAGCCGGCAGCGGTCCGTTCCGAGGCGCCGGGGCAGCCGATTGGCGATGCGCTGGTGGGTGAAGCCATCACGCTTGATCCCGGCACGCGCGTACTGTCGCACAATCTTTCCGGATCGATGCTGTCACTGGAAACGCGGCTGGCAAACGGCACGCGGCAGATTCTCGTCTATGACCTGGCGACGAAGCGCGTCGTGGCGCGCATTTCGGAAGCGGCCAATTAGATATTGCAGACCGCTGCAATGACCATTCTCTTGCAAATGGTCATTGCACTTTTCGATTTGCTTGATTATACCCGCGCAATCGACTGCGCGCCCATCGTCTAGCGGTCAGGACGGCGCCCTCTCACGGCGCAAACAGGGGTTCGATTCCCCTTGGGCGTACCACTCACCTGAAATGCGAAGAAGAATGTCTGGCCGGTTTGCACCGGCCATTGATCGTATCAGGCACGCTTTTTCCTGGGCGCGGCCGCGCGCGGCCTGGTTTCAAGGCCGCTCTTGTAGAGATTGTTGCGGTCGAGGTTCTTGACGTCGCGTTCGCCGCACAGCGCCATGGTGACGTCGAGCTCGTTGCGGATGATCTCCAGAGCTTGCGTGACGCCCTGCTTGCCGCCGGCACCCAGCCCGTAGAGGAAGGCGCGGCCGATGAAGGTGCCCTTGGCGCCGATGGCGAGCGCCTTCAGCACATCCTGACCGGAGCGGATGCCGCCATCGAACAGAACTTCGATCTTGTCGCCGACCGCGTCAACGATATCGGCGAGCGCTGAAATCGAGGACGGAGCGCCATCCAGCTGGCGGCCGCCATGATTCGACACGATAATGGCATCGGCGCCGGTCGAAACGGCCATGCGCGCGTCCTCGACATCGAGAATGCCTTTGAGGATCAGCTTGCCGCCCCAGCGTTCCTTGATCCAGGCGACATCGTTCCAGGACAGGCGCGGGTCGAATTGTTCATCCGTCCATGTGCCGAGCGAAGAGAGATCGCCGACACCCTTGGCATGGCCGACGATATTGCGGAACGTGCGGCGCTCGGTCTTCAGCATGCCGAGGCACCATTGTGGGCGGGTGGCCATCTGCCAGATGTGCTTGGCGGTGAATTTCGGCGGGGCGGACAGTCCGTTGCGCACATCCTTGTGGCGCTGGCCGAGAATCTGCAGATCGAGTGTCAGAACCAGTGCGGAGCATCTGGCCGCCTTGGCGCGGTCGATCAGGTTTTTGACGAAGTCGCGGTCGCGCATGACATAGAGCTGGAACCAGAATGGCTTCTTCGTCACCGAGGCGACGTCCTCGATGGAGCAGATGCTCATGGTCGACAGGGTGAACGGCACGCCGAATTCCTCGGCCGCCTGCGCGGCCAGCATTTCGCCGTCCGCATGCTGCATGCCGGTCAGGCCGGTCGGGGCGAGGGCAACCGGCATAGAGACGGCCTGGCCCGCCATGGTGCTTTCCAATGTCCGGTCGCTCATATCGACGGCCACGCGCTGGCGCAGCTGGATCTTGCGGAAATCCTCCTCGTTGGCGCGGTAGGTGCTTTCCGTCCAAGCACCGGAATCCGCATAGTCGAAAAACATTTTCGGCACGCGGCGCTGGGCAATTCTCTTCAAATCGGCAATTTCAACGGTCTTGGGCATGGGTTCCGTCCGGAGGTTTCTGTTTTTGATTTTCGACAATAGCAAGGTTGGGAAGACAAGCACGAGAATTGTCAGAACGTGTCAAAAAGTCATATACGATTAATTGCTTTACAGGTAAATTGTTATTGAAGGTTTGGCATAAGCCCGGCGATTTGGCTATGATCGCGCTCCTGCCTCGTTATTTTCCGAAGGATATCCATTCATGACAAAACAACCGGTTCTCGTGCTCGGCCCCCTCATGCCCTATCTGCTGGCGGAGCTGGAGAAAAGATATGCGGTGGAGAAACTCTACGCGGAAAAGGATGCGCTGAAATACCTGCAGGAGAATGCCGGGCGTTTTCGCGCTGCGGTGACCAGCACGTTCACCGGCATCACCGCCGATATGATCGACCTGTTGCCTCAGGTGGAGATCATTTCGTCCTTCGGTGTCGGAACGGATTCGCTGGATGTCGCCTATGCCAATACCAGGGGAATCCGGGTCGCCAATACGCCCGATGTGCTGAATGAAGACACGGCCAACATGGCGCTGCTATTGCTGCTCGCCGCGACGCGCGATCTGGTCAAGAACGATCGTTTCGTGCGCGAGGGGCGCTGGGCTGGGGGCGAAAGCGCACCGCTGGCGCTGGGTATCGAAGGCAAGCGCGTCGGCCTTGTCGGGCTCGGGCGTATCGGCAGCGTCATCGCCAAGAAGCTTCTGGCATTCGGATGTGACGTTGCCTACCACACCCGCAGCAGGAAGGCTGACGCGCCCTATGCCTATTACGACAATCTCGTCGAGCTCGCCCGCGACAGCGCCGCGCTCATCGCCATCCTGCCGGGCGGCGAGGCAACACGGGGCGTGATTTCCCGCGAGGTCCTGCAGGCGCTCGGTCCAGACGGAACATTCGTCAACGTGGCGCGCGGCACGGTGGTCGACGAGGCGGCGCTGGTGGAACTGCTGCAATCGGGCGAACTTGGCCGCGCCGGACTTGATGTGTTCGCCGATGAGCCGTCCGTGCCGGAAGCCCTGTTCAAACTCGACAATGTCGTGCTGCAGCCGCATATGGGCAGCGCCACGCTGGAGACGCGCCGCGCCATGGCGGATCGCGTCGTCACCAATCTGGAACACTATTTTGCGGAAAAGCCCTAGCCGAACACCACGGTCTTGTGGCCATTGAGCATGACGCGGGATTCGAGGTGCTTCTTGACGGCACGGGCGAGCACCCGGCTCTCGATATCGCGGCCGGTGGCAACAAAGTCCTCGGCGCTCATGGCATGGCTGACCCGCTCGGTCTCCTGTTCGATGATCGGGCCCTCGTCGAGGTCGGGCGTGACATAATGCGCCGTCGCGCCGATCAGCTTCACCCCGCGCTCGAACGCCTGGTGATAGGGCTTTGCCCCCTTGAAGCTCGGCAGGAACGAATGGTGGATGTTGATCACCTTGCCGAACAGCCGTTTTGACAGATTGTCCGACAGAACCTGCATGTAGCGGGCGAGGATGACGAGATCGGCGCCGGTGTCCTTGACGATCTTCAGCAGCGCCTCCTCCTGCGCCGTCTTGTTGTCCTTCGACACGGGCAGCACATGGTAGGGGATGCCCTCATGCTCGGCAAAGCGGCGGCTGTCCTCGTGGTTGGAGACGATGGCGGCCACTTCCGCATCGAGCCAGCCGACCTTGATCTGGTAGAACAGGTGCAGGAGCGCATGATCGAACTTCGACACCATGATGACGATCTTCGGCTTCTTGGCCTGGTCGATCAGCGTGGTCTTCATGCCGAAGCGCTCGATGGCGGGTTTCAGCGCCCGCTCGACATCGTCCTTGGAGGTTTCCTCCGAGGCGGCAAAGGCGATGCGCATGAAGAAGCGGTTGGTCTGGCGGTCCCAGAACTGGTTGCTCTCGGCGATATTGGCATCCAGCGCCGCCAGCTCCGTCGTCACCGATGCCACGATCCCCGGCTTGTCTTCGCATGACAGGGTGAGGACATAGTTCTTGTTTGGCATGGGAAACTCCAGGGATACGGGCGACAATGGACGGCGATCATAGTGAGGGCGGAAGAAACGCGTCGACACAAATGCGAAGCGCTCAGTCCTTTTTCCGGCATTCGGGTGCCCCGTCAAATGATCTTTCGTCACCGGGCGATGAGATTCCCTTCAACCGGCGGGCTTGGTTCCGTACCAGCGCGGGGTATAGACCCACTGGCCGCCGCCCACCCGGTCAAAGCTGCGGGTGAGGGATGATCCCACGAGAATGACCGTGCGCATGTCGACCTGCTCGGGTGTGAGGTCCGCCAGGGTGATGACGCGCAGGGTTTCCGCCGGACGGCCGATGTCGCGGCCAAGCACGATGGGCGTTTGCGGCGCCCGGTGCTGGCGCAGGATTTCGATGGCGCGCGGCAATTGCCATGGCCGCGGCTTGGAGATCGGATTGTAGAACGCCATGGCGAAATCCGCTTCGGCCGCCAACGCGATACGTTTTTCGATGATGTCCCACGGTTTCAGATTGTCGGACAGCGACAGGATGCAGAAATCATGGCCGAGCGGTGCGCCGCTGCGGCTGGCGGCGGCCATTGCGGCGGAAACGCCGGGAAGAATCTGCAGGTCGACCCCGTGCCAGGCCGGATTGTCGGATTCATGCAAGGCTTCGACCACCGCGGCTGCCATGGCGAACACGCCGGGATCGCCGGATGAAATCATCACCACGGAGCGGCCGGAGGCGGCAAGTTCGAACGCGTGGCGGGCACGCTGCATTTCCTCACGGTTATCCGTCATGTGAATGACCTGATCGGGGCGGAAAGACCCGGCCATGCGCACATAGGTTTCGTAACCGAGCACGTCCTCAGCACGCTGCAATTCGTGTTTCACTGCCGGGATCATGAAGTCCGGATCGCCCGGTCCAAGCCCTATGACCGCAAGGCGGCCGCGCCGATGCCCGGCGCGTGTCACGTCATCGGGCGTGGCCGCAACTGCGATGGCAAGCTTTTCGCTGCCACTTTGGCGCACCGGCTCCTTGATGAAGGCCGATAGGATATCTCCGGCACTGCTTCCGTTCACCGGAAGCAGCCGCAGCGGCAGATCAAGCTCCGCTGCGAGACGGTGCAGCGATGCACTTGCACTGTGTTCTTCGCTGGCGGCAAGCCAGACGACGGAAGCAAGCGCGATATTCTCCGCCGCAAGCGCGGCCCGCACCTCTTCAGCACTGAAATCACCGGCAATGCCGACAACCGCCACTTTGGGATGAAAGACCAGCTCGTTCTTCTGCGGGGCAATATCAGACGGCGTGACGCGGATGTGCATCGTGCCGTTATCGTCGACCGGCAGGCGCGCCTCTTCCAGCCATGGCGCCGGACCATCGATCCGCACGGTCTGGCCGGCGAGAAGATCCGCGATGAAGCGCTTGCCGTCCTCGGGGTTCTGCAGATGGAATTCCGCCGGCGGATTGAGCAGACAGGTGCCGAAGCGCAATTCCCCTGATGTCGTGATCGCCGGAGACACGTCGAGAATTTTTGCCAACTGCCGCGCCAGCACATTGACGCCGGTGGTTCCGCCGAGCAGTGGCACAACGGCGCTGCCGTCATCGGCAATGGCGAGTACCGGCGGTTCGCCGCCCTTGTTTTCCAGCAATGATGCCAGCGCGCGGATGGTGATGCCGGCGGAACACAGGGCGGCAATGGCATGGCCGCTGCGGTAATGGGTGCGCAGCGTTTCGCCGAAATTGGCGTAGCTGTGGTCGGCACCCTGCACGCGGCCTTCCAGCCCGTGAATGACCGCTTCGGGATAGTCAGCCTTGATCCGCAGCGCTGTTTCCATGCCCTGCGCGCTCAAAACCATCAGGACCAGCGGGGCTGTCATTCGCCGCCACCCTGCCATTTCTCGCCGGGCACCAGGATGAGCGAGAAATAGGGTGAGGACTCCGGATCGACATCACGCAACGGCACGATACGCTGCGCATCCATGGTGGCGCGCTCGACGTAAAGCGCACGATCCATCAGCCCAAGGTCGGCGATGACATCGCGCACCTTCGCCAGATTCTTGCCGAGCTTCATGATGGCGGCCGCTTCCGTCGCGGCGAGGCGGGTTTTCAGCTCGTGGGCCGGAAGTACGCCAGAGAGCACCGTCAATGTCTGGTTGCGGTAGACCAGCGGCGCACCGAGCACGGCCGCGCCACCCAGAATGGAGCAGACGCCAGGCACAACTTCCGTCTCATACTGTTCGGCCAGCCTGTCATGGATATACATGAAGGAGCCGTAGAAGAACGGATCGCCCTCGGCAATGACGGCGACGTCCTTGCCCGCATCCAGATGCGTTTTGAGAACTTCGGTGATCTCGCCATAGAAATCGCTGACAATGGCTTCATAATTCATGTGCGCTGGCAGTTTTTCCGTGGTGACCGGATAGATCAGCGGCACAAGCAATTGGTTGTCATTGAGATAGGTCTCGACGATGGTCAGCGCATTGCCCTTCTTGCCCTTGGCCGCGTGATAGGCGACGACCGGCGCCGCCTGCAGCAGGCGCAGGGCCTTGAGGGTAATGAGTTCGGGATCGCCGGGACCAACGCCCAGCCCGAAAAGCCGTCCAGGCTGCGGCATTATTCTTTCTCCGAAGCGAGTGCATTGAGTGCGGCCGCGGCCATGGCGCTGCCGCCGCGCCGTCCGTGCACGACGACGAAAGGAACGCCGCGGCTGTTTTCGGCCAGCGCCGCCTTCGATTCCATCGCGCCGACGAAGCCGACGGGAAAGCCGAGGATGAGCGCGGGTTTCGGCGCGCCTTCATCGAGCATTTCGAGGAGACGGAACAGGGCGGTCGGTGCATTGCCGAAGGCCACCACGGCACCGGCGAGATGCGGGCGCCACAGTTCGAGCGCCGCCGCCGAACGGGTATTGCCCATGTCGCGGGCGAGAGCGGCGACGGACGGGTCCGAGAGTGTGCAGATGACGTCATTGTTGGCGGGCAGGCGCGCGCGCGTCACCCCTTCGAGCACCATACGGGCATCGCACAGAATGGGTGCGCCCCCGGCCAGGGCGGCAACACCCGCTGCACCCGCGCCTTCGGAAAAGGCGAGGTCCCCGATCACATCGACCATGCCGCAGGCATGGGCGACGCGCACGGCCAGCTTTTCCAGATCGGCGGGAATGCGGCTGAGATCGGCCTCGGAGCGGATGATGGCGAAGGAGCGATCATAGATCGCCTGACCGTCGCGGATATAGTCAAGCATGCGGTGGCCCCCCAGAGCCGGAAGTGAGCGGCCTTTGGGTCGATGGCCGGGAATTCAACGGAAGGTTGCCGATCCAGTCGGCAGCTTCTTCGATAGTAACATGTGCAGCCAATAGCTTGCCAAAACGCGACGGTCCATTGGTCGCACGCAGAAATATGTTGTAGTACCCCGGTTCGGTTGCAACCAGCGTGACCGGTTTTGCCGAAGGCGAGGCGCAGGATTTGGCGCAGCCGGTCAGGTGAACCGCCATATCAGGGGCTCGGCCGCGCAGCAATGCGCCGAGCTTGAGGCCATCGGCCTGCGCTGCGCCAAGCGCCGATCCGCAACCGGCGGAGCCGGAACAACTGATCATGGTTGCAAGCGGATTATCCGACCGGGCGGCGAACCCAAGGGATTCAAGCTCCCGCACTGTTTGCGATGCCATGGCTTCGGGCACTTCAGGCAACATTATGCTCTGCCACGGCGTTATCAGCAGCTTTCCATTGCTGTTTTTTTCCGCCAGCTCCGCCACGGCGTCCAGCCTGTCGGGATCAAGGCGTCCGAGCGGTGGCATGGCACCGGCAAGGCGGTGGTCGCTGCCGCGTTCCGGCAACAGGCCGAGATGTCCATGCGGGCGGGGCAAGGATCGGCGCCATTCATCGGTCTGTTCATTGCGTATTGAAAAACTCAGACGCTTTTCCAGCTGGGCGGCGAATGCGTCGCGCCCGATGGCTGCGATCATGTGGCGGAGGCGCGACGCGGCCGGATTGGCGGCATTCCAGTCGATGAACACATCGAGAATCGCCGTGACCAGCGGCATGGCTCGGGATGCATCGATACTGCCGAGGGCGGACGTATCATCCGCTCCCGTCGGCGGCATGCCGGCAACGCCCAGGGCAAACCGGGGGGGCTCTGCGTCGATGGCGCTCAGCCAGATGTCATGGGGATGCTCCACCATGGCAACGCTTTCGCCGCCGTCGACGAGAATGGAAAATTTCGGCGACAGGCGCTGGTAGGAGGCATCGGTCTGCAGGATTTCCAGCAGCTGCAAGGCGAGCGGCCGCACGTCGAATCGGCCCGGCACGACACCGGCGATCGGGCTGACCATGACATTGCGCACATCGTCGCCCCGGTCGGTCAGTGGCCCGAGCCCGGCAGCCAGCAGCGCTGCGATCAGCGGATTTTCCGTATCGGGCCGCACGCCGCGAATCTGCAGGTTGGCGCGGTTGGTGATCTCGATGACGCCATTGCCGAACTGCCGGGCAGCATCGGCAATGCGGTGCGCCTGTTCGGCGCTCAGCGTGCCGAATGTCAGTTTCACCCGGCATATCGCGCCATCAAGCGCCTTGGCCATGCGGAACAATCCGGGGCAGGCGGACCGCCGGTCTTCAATTCTGTTCGGGACTGCGTCCATGGTGCTTAACTGGCTCATCGGATCAGGGTTTTACAGGATGGCCGGTGCGGAGGAAAGAAATATGATCCGCAATTGCAACGGGCATGCTGTTTGAGCTTCGTTGACCCTTCCGGCGCTTTCGGGCATGCATAGCCTCTGCAATCAACGGGACATGACATGACGCCTTGGCTGACAATTATCGGGATTGGTGAAGACGGCTATGGTGGACTGGGTGCCAATGCCCGCGCCGCGCTGGACCATGCCACCACGGTTTTCGGCGGCAGGCGGCACCTCGAATTCCTGCCGGAAACACTTGGCGCAAAGCGGATCGCGTGGCCGACGCCCTTTTCCGATGTCTATCCCACCCTGACGGCGTTGCGCGGCACCCCAGTGGTGGTGCTTGCCAGCGGCGATCCCATGCATTTCGGCATGGGGGCAACGCTGACGCGCTTCGTTGACCGGAGTGAAATGCGCATTCTGCCCGCGCCGTCCTCCTTTTCCCTTGCGGCGGCGGCCATGGGCTGGCCGGTGCAGCACGTCCAATTGCTCAGCGTGCACGGGCGGCCCGTGGAAACCCTGTTCAGATCGTTCACGCCGGGAGCAAAGCTGCTGATCCTCAGCAATGATGGCGGCACGCCGGCGCAGGTGGCGCAGATGCTGACGGCCAATGGCTTTGGTTCGGCCCGGCTTGCGGTGCTCGAACATATGGGCGGGGCGGCGGAACGCCGCGTCGAAGGATTGGCCAAGGGCTGGCTCCATCCGCGTGGCGCCGATCTCAACGTTCTCGCGGTGGATTGCGGACCGGCCGAACCGCAGGCGCGGTCCTATTCCATCCTTTCGGGCCTGCCTGACGAGGCCTATGAGAATGACGGCCAGCTGACCAAGCGGGATATCCGCGCTGTAACCCTGGCGCGGCTTGGGCCGCGTCCGGGAGAGCTTTTATGGGACGTCGGGGCTGGATGCGGCTCCATCGGCATCGAATGGATGCGGAGCGATCCCTCCTGCCGGACAATCGCCGTGGAAGCCAATGACGGGCGGCAAGGCGTCATCGAGCGCAATGCCCGGGCGCTGGGTGTTCCGGATCTGCAGCTTGTCCGGGGTGAGGCCCCCGCAGCGTTTTACGGTCTGGCCAGCCCGGACGCCATTTTCATCGGCGGCGGCGTTACCGACAGCGGCGTGATGGAGGCCTGCTGGAACGCGCTGAAACCGGGCGGGCGGCTTGTGGCCAATGCCGTGACCCTGCAGAGCGAGGCGGCACTGATCGGCTGGCGCGGCAGGTTCGGCGGTGAGCTGACGAAACTTGCCGTTGCGCAGGCGCAGCCGCTCGGTTCCTTTGATGCGTGGCGCTCCGCCTTGCCCGTTGTGATCTATTCGGTCTGCAAACCCGCGGATTGACAGCCGGACCGGCGCCGCGACAGGATTGCGACAGGATTATGCAGTCTAAGGGGGGCGGGTGATTGCTATTGCGCGCGAATTCATATTCAACCGGTACACAAGTTCCGATCTCTCGGTCGTGACCGCCGTTTTGATTTCCGGCCCCGATAGCAATCTGGGAGACTCTAGCAGGAATTAAATATGGCAACTTACAAGTACTTCACCTGGCCGTTTCTGTTCACGGCGGTTGGACTGGCGCTCGGTGCGTGGATAGGGTTCGTCTATTCGGGAACGGTCGAAGGCACATTATCAGTCCTCTTCATCTGTGCGGTGCTGGGCATTCTTGAAATTTCGCTGTCCTTCGACAATGCGATTGTGAACGCCAGGATTCTCCGGGACATGACACCGGTCTGGCAGCGGCGGTTTCTGACTTGGGGCATCATCATCGCCGTGTTCGGCATGCGGATCATCTTTCCGCTGGCGATTGTCGCGATCGCCGCGTGGATCGATCCGATTTCGGCGCTGAAGCTGGCCATTTCAAATCCGGAGCAATATGCGCGGATCATGCAGGACGCCCATGTCGGCATTTCCGCCTTTGGCGGTACGTTTCTCCTGATGGTCGGCCTCAAGTTCTTCTTCGACCATGAGAAAGACGTGCACTGGATTCGCGTCGTTGAAAGCCGCGCGTCCCGCTTTGCCTCGGTGCAGGGCATCGAGGTCGGCGTGGTCCTGGCATTGATCATCTTCTTTTCCAGGCAGCTCGACGGTGCGGAGTCGGTGACGTTCCTGACATCGGCCATTTACGGCCTGCTGACCTTCCTCGTTGTGGAGGGGCTTGGCGCGATTCTCGATGCCTCGCAGGAACAGATGGACACGGTTCACAAGGGCGGGCTTGGCGCGTTCCTGTATCTGGAAGTGCTCGATGCGAGTTTTTCGTTCGACGGTGTCATCGGTGCGTTCGCCCTGTCGACCAATCTGTTTGTCATTGCGATCGGTCTGGGCATCGGTGCGTTCTACGTGCGCGCGCTGACCATCATGATGGTGGAGAAGGAGACGCTCGGCCAGTACCGCTATCTCGAGCACGGGGCATTCTACGCGATCCTCGTTCTTGCGGTGATCATGTATTGCCAGACCTTGTTTCATATTCCCGAAGTGATCACCGGTGTCATCGGCGCGGCACTCATCATCTTCTCGCTCTGGTCGTCGATCCGCTACCGGCGCCGGCATCCGGATGAGGCGGAACACGCCTGATCCGCTTCAATGTCCCGATAAAAAGCCATCCGGGTTCCGGATGGCTTTTTTGCAGGTGAAATGAAGGGTTTTAGAGCCTGGCAGCAAGGGCGGCGAGCTGGTCGGTGCACAGACCCCAACCTGCATGAAAGCCCATTTTTTCGTGGGCTTCCCGGTCGGCGACCGTCCAGTGCCGGACCAGCGCGGTGTATTTCGTCTTGCCGCCACCGGCATCTTCCAGCGTGATGATGCCGGTCATGAACGGTTTCTCCGACGGCTTCCAGTCACTGGTATAGGCATCGGTGAAGACGAGCCGTTCGTTTTCGACGACTTCGAGATAGACGCCTTGATTGGGAAACTCGGTGCCATCGGGTCCGCGCATGACGATGACGCTGGTGCCGCCGGCGCGCACGTCAAGCTCGGCGTGCGGTGTGGTGTAGGGCAGCGGCGCGAACCACTGCTTGAGAAGATCGACCTCGGTCCAGGCCCGGAATATGTTTGCACGGGGCGCATCGATGATGCGGGTAATGACGAGGTCGCGGTCGGTGATTTCGCTGGTGGATGTCATGATGGTCTCCTGCGTGAATGGTTTCGTTGCAAGGACGAATGGCAATCGGCCAAGCCGACACGGTATCGGAATTTTCCGTATTTTTCCGCGATCAGTTCTGGCTGAGGCGGTCGAGATGCATGCGGATGTGGGCGGCTTCCGCCGGTGTATTGGCAAGGGCTATCGCACGGTCGAAGGCAATGCGCGCCTCCCGGCTGCGGCCAAGCTGCATCAGCAGCCCGCCCTTGACGCCGAAGAAGTGAAAATAGCCGGAAAGCCTGTCTTCCAGCGGCTTGATCAGCAGCAGCGCCGCTTCGGCACCGTGCACCTTGGCCACCGCTATGGAGCGATTCAGCGTGACAACGGGTGAGGGGCTTATCCGTTCGAGCGCGGCATAGAGCTGATCGATTTCCAGCCAGTCCGTATCCTGCGGCTGCCGGGCCCGCGCATGCAGGGCGGCAATGGCCGCCTGCACCTGATAGGTGCCCGGCTGCCGGTGGCGCATGGCCTTGTCGATCAGGGCAAGACCTTCGGCGATCATCGTCTTGTTCCACAGGCTGCGGTCCTGATCGTCGAGGAGAACGACCGCGCCTTCCGCGTCGAAACGGGCCTTGGCACGGGCGTGCTGCAGCAGCAGAAGGGCAGTCAGCCCCATGATTTCCGGTTCCGCCGGGAAAATGCGCAGGAGCAGGCGCGCCAGCCGGATCGCCTCGTCGCACAGTGGAAACCGCGCCGCCACTTCCGTGCTGCCTGCTGAATAGCCCTCGTTGAAGATCAAGTAGATCATTGCACTCACCGCCGAAAGCCGTTCTGCCCGCTCGAAGGCATCGGGTGTGTCGAACGGGATTTCGCCGGAGGAAATCCGCCCCTTGGCGCGGGTGATGCGCTGCTCCATGGCGCTTTCGCCGACAAGAAACGCCCGGGCGATCTGGCGGACCGAAAGTCCCGACACGATGCGCAGTGCCAGCGCAATCTGCTGCGTGGCCGGAAGATCCGGATGACAGCAGATGAACAGCAGCCGGAGGATATCGTCGCGGTAGTCGGCGCTGTCGATCTTCTCGGCGATGGCCGATTCGGCGTCCCCGAGGTCGGACAGCAGGTCTTCGGGCGGCAGCGGCTGCTGCTTGGCCTGACGCCGGACGGTATCGATGGCGCTGTTGCGGCCGACGAAGATCAGCCACGCCGTGGGATCGCGCGGCGGGCCGTTCTTCGGCCAGTTTTTCAGCGCGCGCAGACAGGCCTCCTGGAAGGCTTCTTCCGCCGTGTCGAGATTGCGGAAATAGCGCAACAGGGCACCCACCGCCTGCGGGCGCGCGGCTGTCAGCGCGGCATCGATCCAGGCCGGGTCGGTCATTGGGAACCCGATCCGGGTCTGAACAAGGCGATCGGGCGTATTTCGTAGGACCCCTGTCCGGGATTGGCCTGCGCCAGATCGCGGGCGATATTGAGCGCCTCGTCCAGCGATTCGCAGTCAACCACATAGAATCCGAGAAACTGTTCCTTGGTCTCGGCGAAGGGGCCGTCGATGACGAGGGGCTCGCCGCGGGATTTGCGCAGCGTTGTCGCGGCAGTCGTTGGCAGCAGCCGGGCGACCGGCCCCAGCTTGCCTGATTTGGCGAGCTTGTCCTGCACGACACCAAGCCGTTCCATGACAAGGTCGTCTTCCTCCTTGGACCACGAACCGACCACGTCCTCCATGTTGTAGCAAAGTATGGCGTAAAGCATCCCGTTACTCCTTCTTCCTCAAGACGAACCACTATCGCTGATCCCGACATGAGGTCGAGAAAAATTGCAAGCCTGCCTCGGCTCGCCTTGCGGAGTGACATTCGTTGGCAACCAGCGGTTGACGCTGGAAACGAAACTGCTCTCTAATGCCTGGCAGGCGAACACGCACAGCCAGCCGGCGGTTAAAGAATCAAGTGACGGGGTAATGAATGGGACACAGTATGCGCAATGCGGCCATGTACGGGATCGGCATTGTTTTCCTCGCGCTGGCCTGGGCAAAAAACAAGCTGCAGGGCTATACGACGCCCAATAAGGTCGACCGTTCCGACACCGATGGCCGCATCGACTATGTCTATGACACCGTCGCCTCGTGGAAGCGCTATCTGCCCGCTGGCTTCGATCTGGAGGGCAAGGACGTCCTTGAGCTGTGTCCGGGATCGTCGCTCGGCACGGGTGCCATCCTGCTCGGCTACGGCGCCAAATCCTATCGCGCGGTCGATGTATTCGAACTGGCCGGCACGGAGCCAGCCGCCTATTTTGCCAAACTTCTCGACCGGTTTCCGGAGCGCGAAGTCTATGCTCCCAGTATCGACCGGGCGAAACAACTGACCGAAGGCCCCGATTCCGACCTGTTCAGCTATCGCGTCGGCCGGGATTTCGACATTCCACGGCTGGCGGACAACAGAAAGTTCGATCTGATCCTGAGCTGTGCCGCATTCGAGCACTATGACGACATCGAAGCGACGATTGCCAATATCTCCAAGGTTGCCCGCAGCGGCTGCATCGCCGAGCACATTGTCGATTATCAGACACACTCCCGCTGGATCCGCGAGCAGGATCCGAACAATATCTATCGATACTCGGAAGGGCTGTACCGGTTGTTCTCCTTTCCCGGACAGCCCAATAGGCGCCGCCCGCTGGACTATGTCAGGGCATTCGAAGCCAATGGCTGGAAAAATGTCCGCGTCATCAATGCCCGTGCAATCCCGCAGGAGCATCTGGCCCGTTCCGTTTCGGGAATGGCGCCGCCCTTCGATCGGCCTGATATGCAGATGGACATGCTGTCCGGCGTGGTCATTGCGGAATGGCCGTGAACGGAAATCCCGATACGCCGGGATTTATTTGGGTGCCGGTGACCGCAGCTGCTTGACGGTGGCGCGCACCACATAGCGCGCACGGCCCAGCGTGTTGCTGCGCAACCGCCGCAATTTCCAGCGCATGCCAAGGTCGGTTTTGATCTTCTTCGCGTCGAAACTCATCTTCATTGCCGAAGCGTCCCGGGCTGTCTTGACGGGGTCGGCGTAAAACTCATGGATTTTTGCCTTGGACATACCCGCACTTTTGAACCAGCGCGGAATATATGTGTTGCACAACCGGTCCACATCGGTGAGGGCTTTTTCAATCCCCGTGCCGGTAATCGGGCAGACGACGCAGAAGGCGTCCCCGATGAGAACAACTCCATCCTGTTCGTGATTGTGCACCTTTACCAGGTCAATGGGGCGGGCAATGACCGGACCGGCAATGCCGATTTCGCCAAACACCCTTTCCAGACCCGGCATCACTGCGCGCAGACCCTGCGCGGGCTGATCCCGGAATATGCGGGTCCATTCCTCCGACGATGTCCGATAAACGAAGAAGTTGGCGCGAATTTTATCGCCTATGGGAAAGAGCGTCAGGTAGGACACGCGGTCATTGAATTTTGCCCCGTTCCACACAAGGGACGGAAAGGGAAAATGCGATCGCGGCTGTACCAGATCGAAACCGCAGCACAGCGAATGCTGCGGGCTTATGATGTCCCTTTCGATCCCGAGCTTCTTGCGGATCGTATCGCCGAGCCCCGTGGCAACGATCAGGAGCCGTGCGGTGAATTTCCGGCCATCGGACAATGTCACGTGCTGCAGGTTTTCGCTGGTCGTAATGTCATCGACCCGCCCGACAATGGAATGCACGCCAGCAGGGATGGCACGGCGCACTGTATTGACCAGATCGGAATAATCGCCGCCATATTCGGGCGTCGTGGTTCGCTCGAACCGGCCGAATCGGTGGAGCCATACGCCGTCAAACGCGGTCACCTCGGCACGCACGACATCGCCAAGACCGATGCGCTCGAACAGCTCCATCTGGGTTTGCGCGACTTTCTCGGCGCGAAAGTCCGGTGGATGACGCTCGTGGCTGCTGATCAGGGTCACGCCGTAGCCCTGACGGAACAGCGCGATGGCGGCACTGGCTCCTGCCAGCCCGCCTCCGATGATCACCACATCGGTCTGGATGGGCTGTGCCTCCGTCCCTTGAATTGCCAATTCCGGTTCAACCATGCATGCTCCGCAGACCTGTAGACAGCTCGATCAGTCAATGTGAAGCCGGATAATACAGCGTAAATAAGATGTATGTTAAACAATCGATTATGCTGGTTGTGGATAGAGTGTTCACGTATGCGTGTGTCGTGAAGGGGTGAGTGTTTGTGATTCCAGAATATGATATCCGGGTTTACAGCCATCCCGATCAGCTCTCGCCTCAATGGCCTGCGGCCGGTACGGCCACGGATGCAAGGCAGTATATTTTCCAGACGACCACATTCCTGCAGACGTGGCTGGCATCCTATGGCACCCGGCCGGGCAACCAGCTTTGTCTGGTCGAGGTCTGGGATCTCTCCGGTAATCCGCTGTGCTTTCTGCCGTTCAGCCTCTCGTCCCGCCATGGCGGGCGCGTCCTCACCTTCGTCGATGACGGCGTGGCGGATTACAACGCGCCGATCCTGTTTCCCAACGGCGATGAATGGACGCGGACATCCGCCGAACAGCTGTGGAACAGGATTGCGAAAGCCTTGCCGCCGTTCGACATGGCGATCTTCGACAAAATGCCGGAGCAAATCCGCGACCGCACAAATCCGCTGTTCCTGCTGGCTGAAGATTTGAACGGCGAGTCGTGCCACCTGACAAACCTCAAGCGCAGCTGGCCGGAGGTCGATCAGTCGCAGCCGGGGTCGAAGAACCTGCGGAACCGGCATCGGGCGCTGGAGCGGCTGGGCGAATGCCGGCTGCTGATTGCCGGGACGCCGGAAGAACGCGCCATTGTTCTGGAGACGCTGCTTGCCCAGAAACAGCGCCGGTTTGAAGAAACGCAGGTGCCGGGTTTCGACAAGGAGCCGGAGAAGCAGAGCTTTTTCGAACTGGGAACCGACAATTTTGCCGCGGCGAATGCGCTGCACCTGTCCGCTCTCGTCGTGAACGGCCAGGTTATCGCGGCGATGTGGGGGCTGGTCGAAGGCAGGCACTATTACGGGCTGGTGTTCACGTTTGAATCCGGCGAATGGTCCAAATATTCTCCGGGGCGGGTGCTGCACTATCTGCTGCTGCGCCATTTGCTCGATAGCGGCTATGATTGCCTGGACCTCGGCATCGGCGACGAGCCATGGAAGCTGAACTGCTGCGACGTCACCATCGACCTGAAGAGGATGACGCTTGTCCGCACGGCGCGGGGACGGGTCATCGCGACGCGGTTGCGGGTGATGGAGAGGCTGCGTGCGACGCCCTTGTGGCAGAAACTCAGGCCGCTCAAGTGGAAAGTCTTACGCGCGTTGCGCTAATACCTTAAGAGATACGATAGTGAATACGCCATTGCGGGATGGCGGTGCATGTGTAGCGGTTTCCAGACTGGGGCAGGACTTGATTGATGACCGTTTCGATTATCATGAAAACGCTGAACGAAGAAAAGCGCATCGCAGCGGCGATTGAAAGCGCGCTGCAGGCCTTGCCGGGCGGCACGGTCGAAGTCATCGTGGCCGATAGCGGGTCCACGGACCGGACGGTCGAAATCGCCATGCGCTATCCGGTGACCGTGGCGCAGATCGTCAATCCGGCCAAGCCCAGCTGTGGCATCGGCCCGCAATTGGGCTTCCAGTACAGTCATCACGATCTCGTCTGCCTCATGGATGGCGACATGCTGCTCGACAAGGATTTCCTCGCTGCGGCCATTGCGTTTCTCGAAGCCAATCCCCGGGTTGCGGGGGTGACGGGACATGTGGTGGAAATGAACGTCGACAATCTCGAATTCACCCGCCGGGTGCGCCGCGTGTCGCCGGAAAACCGGACTGGATCGATTGACCGCATGAATGGCGGCGGGCTTTACCGCCGTGCTGCCATCGCCGAGGCCGGCTATTTCTCCGACCGCAATCTGCACGGCTATGAGGAATTCGACCTGGGCGTGCGCCTGCGGTCGCTCGGATGGGAACTGCACCGGCTTGACCGCCGTTTCGTCGCGCATTTCGGCCACTCCATCAATGCCTACACGCTGCTGGTGCGGCGCTGGCGGTCGAAATATCTGCGGGGCGTCGGCGAATTGCTGCGCGCCGCACTTGGCCGCCCGCATTGGAACAAGCTGGTGCACGAGCTGCCGGAACTTCGCCTGTGGGCCGGTGTCTATCTGTGGTGGCTGGCGATGATCGGGCTCCTGATTTTCCTGCCCGACAAGAAGATGGCCCTATTGATCGATGCCGCTTTGATCGTTCTCGTCGTTGCCGCGATGAGCCTGAAACAGCGCAGCCTGTCGCTGGGCGCCTATGCCGTTGTCGCCTGGTGTTTCCATGCCGCCGCCCTGCCGCTCGGCTTTTTCCATCCCCGCCGCCAGCCGGATGACTGGATCGAGAGTAAGGTCGTCTCCAAGGATCACTAGGCTGCCCTCAAAGACACAGGAATGCACCGCATCATGCTGAGACTGGTTGCCCTTGCTCTCGCTTTCCTGCTGGTTACCGGGGCGTCCCGGGCTGATGATGTCTGGTCGCCGGTCCGGGAGGTGTCGCTCGAGCTGCAAAGCGGCAGTCCTCTCGATTTTTCCACGCTGCTGCCCAATCCGCCGATCAGCGAGCAGAGCCGGATCGTCATCAATGGAGACGGCCGGCTGGCCCGTGCGGATGCGCAGACGAGCCCCGTGCGCTTCCTGTGTGCGTCGCTGGGCTGGAGCCCGGCCTCCGGCGGCTTTCCCGACCATGACGGGGCTGACCGCTATGCCCGCCAACTGAAAATGCATGGCTACAACATCGCGCGCTTTCATTTTGTCGATGCGGCGCTGATGTTCGGCCGCGCCGCCGATTTCGATTTCGATCCGGAAACCATGGACCGCTTCCGCTATCTGATGGCGGCGTTGAAGCGCAACGGCATTTACTGGATGATGGACGGTCTGAGTTCCACCCGCGGCGCCTATGGCGGATATGACGATCGCTGGAATCTCACCGGTGAGATGAAGCTCGAGGTGCAGATCGATGAAAAGACTTTTCAGCACTGGCTGAAATTCCAGCAGCTGGTGCTGGCAACGGTCAATCCCTATACGGGGATCGCGCCGATCCGCGATCCGGCTCTGGTGGCGATCATCCCGTTCAACGAAAACAGCATCGAGTTTGACAGCATCCTGCATCAACGCGATGGCCAGCCGCAATATTCACGGCTTCTGCAACCTCCATTCAATGCTTGGTTGCAAAAACGCTATGCCTCCACTGCTGCGCTTTCCCGTGCATGGGGCGCGGTCGAGGCTGGCGAGCGGCTGGAGGACGCAACAGTCGACCTGCCGGCCAATCGTTATGAAAAGACGCCGCGCATGCGCGACCTGCAGGCCTTCTTCGTCGATGTGGAAACGCGTTCCGCCGAACGGATGACGGCAGCGCTGCGCGATCTCGGCTACCGGGGCGTGGTGGCGCCCTACAACAACTGGCCAAGTGTCCAGACAAGCCTGACGCGGGCTGGGCAGCAGGCGGTGTCGATGAACACCTATCAGGATTGGGTCGGGGGCTACGAGCCGGGCAGTTCGCTTGGTCAGAAGAGCTCGATCGCCGACGGGGCGGCTTACATGCGGATGATGGCGGCGGCGCGCTGGCTGAACCGCCCCTTTATCGTCACGGAATATGATCACCTCTTCTGGAGCCATTATCGTTACGAGGCCGGCATTGTCATGCCCGCCTACGCGGCATTGCAGAATTGGGATGTGCTGTGCCGCCATGGGCATGGGCCCATCGTGCTGGCCTATGGCGAGGATTTTGCCCATAAACGCCAGATGTTGCCCTATGCCATTGCGCTCGATCCGGTTGCGCGTGCGGGCGAAACGCTGGCGGCCCTGCTGTTCAGGCGCGGCGATGTGCAGGGCTCGCCGGTCTCCATTCCCTTCCGCATCCGGGGAATGGAGGATTTGACGCAGAACATGTATGAGCGGGAACCCGATGCATTGACGACGCTCGCCCTGCTTGCGGCAATCGGGTTGCAGAAGGATACGCCATCGGCACCAGCCCAGGGTCTGGTAGCGGCATCGCCCCGCGATCCCGCGTCGGGTAGCAAACTCATCGCCGCCATGCGCGACAGCAGGCTGCTTGCGCCCGAAAACAGCACGGACGCCGGCAAGGGCATCTTTGAGAGCGACACGAATGAGATCAGCCTGGACCAGAACAAGCTGCGCATGACGGTGAAAACCGGGCGAACCGAAGCCATTGCCTTCGCCGACCTTGCCGATACGGTCACGCTCGCCAACCTGACCGTCGGCAATGCCACGGGCAAGGGCCTGTTTGCCGTTTCAGCGCTGGATGACCGGCCGGTCGGCAGCAGCCGCCGCCTGCTGCTTATCTACGCGACCGATGCCCAGAACACCGCCATGCGCTTTTCGGATGGGGAGGAACGGGTTATCGCCGATTTCGGCCGCCTGCCCGCCCGCATCAAGGTGGGAAGTGTCGATTTCTCCCTGTCCGGGAAAGGACGCTGGACCGTCTCGCCGGTGGGGCTGGATGGCAGGGTGCGGCCGGCGATTGCCGGGGGAAGCGGCGCGGTTGCAACGCGGCTTTCCAACGATGGACCCGAGGGACCCACCACCTATTTCCTCATTGAACGGCAATAATTCTAGAAGAAGTCCGATACGAGCCGGCTCCACGATTCACCGGCCAGTCCACCGATATACATGTCGTTGCGGTCGATGGCGTTGAGGACGCCGGCATGACGCGTGCTGACGCACGTATGGGCGCGATGCTTGTAATACATTGCCCTTTGCCGGGATAATGCGTCGAGTTGCCGGGGTTGCACGTGACCGCGGGCCGCCACAAGCCCGGCCTGTTCCAGATGATACATCATCCGGTTGATCACGAGCGCATCCTTGCCCTTCTGGGAAAATATGTTCATCACCTGGGCAATCATTCCGGGGCGTCCGAAATAGACAAAACAGCCGATCAGCTCGGCGTTCTGATCCCAGACCGAGCGGATGTTCAGATCTCCCAGGCTTGCATTCAGTCTGGCTACATCCAGAATCCAGTTCAGCTCCGGCCCCGACCAGACAGGACGGACCGGATAGTCGGAGAGAAAGTCCTGGACGGTTGCCACGAACAGTTCCGGCGCCATGTCCTCGTCATGCATTCCCGCGCCCGGCTCGACATGCAGCCCCGGTATCATCCGTCTGATGATATGGTCGACCGGCCGTGCCAGTGGCAGCCGGGCGGCATGGCGGCCAAGGGTTGACCGGCTGGCCGCCGACCGGGCAAAAAAACCGGCCGGCCGGAAAACCCGGCACCAGTCCAGCCCATGGACCGGCAGCAGGGCGGCGCGTGCCGCCTTGAACGCCCCGGCACTGGCGGGGGAGGCGCTGTCGGTGAAACAGAGATCCTGATTGCGCGGCCGCATGGTCAGCGCGAGTTCAGCCGCGCCGTGGCAGGGCATGTCGGGGTCCGTCATGAAAGCGCAGAGAAGACGCGCCGTTATGATCGCGCCGTCGACCATGTATTGCATCGGCACGGCCGAAACGACGCTGCTTATGTGCCCTGCCGATGTCTCGTGAACGATGCTGCCATATTGCTGCTGGTAGATCGGGCTGCCGAAAAACAGCTGTTCGAAATAATCGTTGAAGGCGTTGCTTGAATTGCTGGCCCGGTTGCGGAACGTTTTATAGAATAGGCGTCCGACCTGAGGAATATCGTCCACAGTCATCGGACGTATCTGTCTTCCCCGCTTCATCTCCATCCCCATGCAGACGTATATCCCGACTAACAGTCTGCACTATCTCGATGTTCGAAGCATATAGTCAATGCAACCAATGCGCGATTCTTCAATTCTGATGGCAAGATGTTCTACGTGGTAAACGATCTTTCCTGTGCAGCGACACGGCTGTTGCGCGCCAGACGAAGCAGAACCAGCCATGCTGCGATCATGATGGCGATCTCGATGACATATATCGAGACGAATGTTCCGAGCGGCGGTGCGACCCAGGTGGCCCAGGCAATCAGTCCCGCGCCAACCGCATTGGCGGTGTTGAGAATTGCCGCCCGGGGACCGTGATATCCTGCCGCCCCAAGCGCATCGATTGCCACCGACCATATGGCAAGAAAGACCACCGTGCCGCTCAAAATCCGGCAGAACGAGACCAATGACACATATTCGCGGCCGAAGAGAATGGGCAGGAACGGGGCAATGATGAAGATGGCAAGGGCCGAGCCGATGCCGATTCCCAGGGCGGCCAGCAATATCTTCTTGGTTCGCCCGATCGCGTTGTGAATGCCATCGATGCTCAGGCGGGCTAGGCCCGGATAAACCAGCCGGTTCATGGCATCGATGGAGAGATAGCTGCTGTCAACGATACGGCGCACGACACCGTAGCTGCCGACGACTTCGGGATTGGCCATGATGCCGAGCATGAGAAGATCGACGTTCTGGCGGATGGCGCGGAAGATGAAGGGGGTTGCGAAGAGAATGCCGAGGCGGATTTCCTCGCGCACGATCCGGTATTGCGGCCGGCCCAGTTTGCGCAATGACCACATATAGACGATCAGGACCAGCACATGGGCGGCGAACTGCCATATGGCCCAGTCAACCAGGCTGGTCACGCCGAAAACCAGACAGGCAAGCGCGGCGGCGGCCGTCCGGGCAAAGGCAAAGCCGACCACGGAGCGGTTGGCCGCTGGAAACTGCGAATGACCGATAAAAATCTGTTCGGTCAGCAGAATGATGCGGACCAGGATGATGTTGGTGATGAGGATCAGCAGGATTGCGATGACATTCTCGACGGGATCGGGCGAAAGCTTCATCCAGAAGGGCAGAATGGCGATGCCGAGCAACACCAGCACGACGCCGCTCGTCAGGGTCAGGATAAGGTTGTGCCCCATCATGACGGGGTACATGGCATGGTCGCGGGCGACGCGCCGCACCAGGCATTCCGAGGCGCCGAGGCCGCACAGATGCACGGCGATGCTGGTCACCGCCGTCACGGAAACGAAGACGCCGAATTCGACGGCGCCAAAGGAGCGGGCAAGAATGGCGAAGGTCACTAGCTGCGCCGCATTGGCGATCAGCAGGCTGCCGCTCGACGCCGCATAGGACATGATCATCGGCAAGAGTCGCGGCAGTCCAGCGATGATTTCCGCAGCACTCAACTTCTTCATGTTCTACGACCTGGGCGGAGGGCTGGCATTTTCATCTTTATTGTTCAGCAGGCCAAAGGGAGATAGCCATTTATTAACCAAAATTTGCAATCTATCGTTTAGATATACATTACCGTTAAACCGTTACGGTTTGATTGATGCTTACAGAGTATTGTTGAATGTACAAACTGCGTGACGCGACGGGCAAACTGCAGCCGGCAGCTCCTATCAAGGGACCTGTCGTCGAGCCTCCTGTGCGTGACGATCGGAAACCGGCTCCGGCCGCTGCCTTTTCCCTGCCGCACATCGATGTGAGTTCGCTGATTTCCTGGCTGCTTGCCCGCTGGTATTGGGTTTTGATCGGGGCCGTCGTTGGCGCCTTGATCGGCATCGGTTACGGGATGGGCGCGAAGCCGCGTTATACCGTCTATACGGACCTGCTCGTGCCGCCGGCCAATCTTCAGGTTTTGCCGAACGACATCTACGTGCAGAACCAGCAGGGCGACACGCAGCTGCTCGACGTCGAGAGCAAAATGCTGGTGCTGACCTCCGGCAATGTGTTGCGGCGCGTCGTCAGTGAGCTTGGCCTTGCCAGCGATCCGGAGTTTGTCGGCACGGATGGTCCGGGCTTCAGTCTCGGTGCATTGTTCGGCGGCAAGCCGGCGGTCGCCGACAAAACGCTGGCAGCCATGCGCAGCCTGTCCGAGAGAATAACCGCACGCCGCCAGGAACGCTCCTA
This sequence comes from Phyllobacterium sp. NPDC097923, assembly GCF_044760925.1. NCBI lineage: Bacteria > Pseudomonadati > Pseudomonadota > Alphaproteobacteria > Hyphomicrobiales > Phyllobacteriaceae > Phyllobacterium > Phyllobacterium sp. NPDC097923. The sequence goes on from NZ_JBIWBL010000002.1 coordinate 595,392, forward strand.
CATGGTGACCATCGCGGCCTGGGCCAACAATCCCGATACGGCGGTGCGCATTGCCAATGCGCTGGCCAAGGCCTTCCAGGAGGAAGTCGCCCAGGCGGAGGCCGACGGCGCCGGACGCGCGGCCTCGGCCCTGACCGACCGGCTGGCCGAGCTGAAGCAGGGCGCATCCGATGCGGAGGCCAAGGTGGCTGAATTCAAGCGCGATCATGGTCTCCAGACCAGCGCCGGTGAGCTGATCAGTTCGCAGTCCATGGCGCAGATCAACGTGAAGCTGGTGGATGCCAATGCCCGGCTGGTCGAAGCACAGTCGCGCTACAACGAGCTGACAGCCTCGACACCCAATCAGACGAGCCCGTCGGCGACATTGCAGTCGCCCACGCTCGCCAGCCTGCGCGCCCAATATGCGACGGTCAAGCAGACGGTCGATTCCATGTCGATCACCTACGGGCCGCGTTATCCCGGACTGATCCGCGCCAGATCGCAGCTCGGTGGCCTGGAACAGCAGATATCGCAGGAAACCGGGCGCATCCTGCGGGCAGCGCAGGTCGATCTGGACCAGGCGAAATCCGTGGTCGATGCGCTCAAGCAGCAGGCGGCAAGTGCGCGCTCCTCCGTTTCCATGGACAATGATGCACAGGTGCGGCTGAACGATCTGGAACGCGACATGGCAACGAAAATCGCCATCTACCAGACCTTCCTGACGCGCGCCGGCGAAACGACAGAGCGCCAGCAGCTCAACAGCACCAATATCCGGGTGATCTCGTCCGCCATACCGCCCCTGCGCCGCAGCTGGCCGCCGCGCACGGCGTTGCTTGCCGCTGGCGGAACATTTGCCGGATTGGGCCTGGGTGCCTGCCTTGCCATCGCCACCGGCCTGCTTGGGGTCATGCGCGCCGAGCGCAAGGCGAAGAACAGTTAAGCAGGATACGTTCTTTTATGGGAACAATCGAAACCAGAACTGCGCCCACGACCTTTGCAGCGGGTGGTGTCGGCGCATTGCTGTTCGTGGCGATTTTCCTGTTTTTCTGGATCACCACCACACCCTATGTCGATCTGACAGGCGCGGCTTCGGTCGATCCGAGCGCTGGAAACTCCAACCTGGTCAATCAGCTTGTCACGCTGGTTCTCTCGGCAGGATTGATCGCCTTCGGGTTGAGCAGCCCCATGCGTCGGACGATCATGCAGCCGCGCGGGCTGCTCGTCCTGCTGTTCGCCTGGTTCATTCTGGTCTCCGCACTGTCCGCGCATCCGGATATCGCCCTCAAACGCATCGTCCTTGCCATTCTGGTTTGCGTGAACGCCAGTGTCTTCCTGCTGCTGCCGCAGTCCGACCGGCATTTTGGCAAGCTGCTTGGCCTGGCGACGCTCATCATGCTGGGCTTTGCCTATTTTGGCGTGATCGCCCTTCCCACACGCGCCATTCACCAGGCATCGGAAATCCGCGAGCCGATGAATGCGGGTTTCTGGCGTGGTCAATTTCCCCACAAGAACGTCGCGGCCGCCGTCATGGTGATGGCGGTGTTCTTCGGACTGTTCGTCCATAGCGCAGGCCAGAGACTGGCAGGTATCGCCATCATTGTCCTCTCTGTGGTGTTTCTGCTGCACACCGGCGGCAAGACATCCACCGCCGCATTGCCGGGTGTTCTCATCCTTGCCTGGATATTCGAGCGCTGGAAGTGGACGCGGCCGCTGATCGGCATTGCCGGGATTGCAATGTTCAACATTCTTGCCGTGGGATCGGCGGTGTTCGAACCGATACGATCCCTCATCACCTCCGCCGGCATCGATGCCACCTTTACCAACCGGACGGACATCTGGCGTTTCGCCTTTTCCGCCATCGCCCAAAAGCCCTTTACCGGTTATGGATTCCAGTCATTCTGGCAAACCGAGGAACTGGTCTACAGCGGCGGCAATGTCGAGACCTGGGCCGTTGCCGCCTATAACGGCCATAACGGCTATCTCGACACGCTTTTGACAACCGGGATACCGGGCCTGGTTCTCACGCTTATATGGTTGCTTTTTCTGCCGCTGCGCGACGTAGGCAGGGCGGATAAAGCCGCCAACAATCCCGCCCTCACACGGCTTTTTGTTCGCGTCTGGCTGTACGGGATCTACACGGCCTGCGTGGAAAGCATGTTCTTCCAGAGCGGCAGCCCGTTATGGTTCGCATTCCTGTTCGCCGTGTTCGGCCTGCGCTTGCAAGCAAATGCCAGCATTGTCAGCCCAACACCTTCACAAGATAGATTGACGGTCGCCCATGCCTGACATTCTGAAAAAGCTGGACTATTGGTCGGACCGCATCACCGACAGGCTGATGCGCCGGATGCCCGGACCGCGCCTGAACATACCCGTATCGCGACCGGTCGTGTCCTTCACTTTCGATGACGTGCCCGATACGGCGCTGACCAACGGTGCCCGCATACTCGAGGACTATGGTGTCCGCGGCACGTTCTATATCGCCGGGTCGCTGGAAGGACAGATTGAACCCGGGCGCACGCTGATTTCCCGCGAGGGATGCCGGGCCCTGGCGCAGCAGGGGCATGAGATCGGCTGCCATACCTTTTCCCACACGAAGGTGTCTCACATGGGCAACCGGCGGCTTGCCGCGGATCTGCAGCGCAACAAGGCCTATCTCGACAGTGTTGCACCGCAGGAGCGCCGCCGCAATTTCGCCTATCCCTACAATGCCGGTTCGTTCCGGGGGCGCGGCATTTTCGGCAGCCGTTTCGAAACCTGCCGTGCCGGCGGCGAACGCATCAATCGCGGCGCCGTCAATCCGGCCTTTCTCTGGGGCGTGGAAATCCGCCAGCCGGAAAGCCATGCGCGCGGCCTGACCCATTGGATCGATCATTTGATCGCGGAGCCCGGCTGGCTTATCTTTTTCACCCACGATATCGCGCCGCAGCCGACGGATTTCGGGTGTACGGCGGAGACGTTCGAACGCCTCGTCGCCCACACGTTGGCGCGGGGATGCACGGTCCTGCCGGTGCGGGATGCGCTGGAACAATTCAGCGCGGGGAGGCATCCGTCGTGAACGCCTCCACCCCGTCGAAGCGCCTGCTCGCGATCAACAATTATTTCTATCGGCGCGGCGGCGCCGAAGCCATATTCCTCGAGCACATGCAGCTCTTTTCCGAGATTGGCTGGGAGGTCATTCCCTTTGCCATGCAGCATCCGGACAATGATGCCTCTGCTTGGTCGGAGCATTTTGTCTCTGAAATCGAGTATGGGCGGGAAAGCAGCCTTTTGACCAAAGTCGCCCAGGCCGGCAAGATCATCTACTCCTTCGAGGCGCAGCGCAGCATCGAAGCGCTGATCGAGCAGGCCCGGCCCGACATCGCCCACGCGCACAATGTCTATCATCACCTCTCGCCCTCGATCTTTGCCACGCTGAAAAAGGCGGGCATTCCGACCGTGATGACCGTGCATGACCTGAAGCTGGCCTGTCCCGCCTACAAGATGCTGGTTGACGGGCATGTCTGCGAGGAGTGCCGCGGCGGCCGGATCTACAATGTCGTGCGGCACCGCTGCATCAAGGGCTCGCTTGTCCTTAGCGGCCTGGTGTTCCTGGAGACCATCGTGCATCGCGGGCTGGGGCTTTACCGGAACAAGGTCGACAGGTTCGTGGTGCCGAGCAGGTTCTACCGCGAGAAGCTGATCGAATGGGGCTGGCCGGCGGAACAGCTCGTCTATATCCCGAATTTTGTCGATACGCAGGAATTCGCGACCGGCTGGAGCGAAGGCGACTATTTCGTCTTTGCCGGACGTCTTGCGCCGGAGAAGGGGCTGGCTACCCTGATCCGCGCCGCGGCGCTGGCAAAGCAGCGGCTGGTGATTGCCGGAACCGGCCCGGACGAGGCCATGCTCAAGGCCCTCGTTGCGGAGCTGGGTGCGGATGTGACGTTCGCCGGATATGTCTCGGGCGGGAATCTGCGCCGCCTGATCGGCGAAGCCAGGGCATTGGTGTTGCCCTCCGAATGGTATGAAAACGCGCCCGTCAGCATATTGGAAGCCTATGCGCTCGGCCGGCCGGTCATCGGCGCGGCCATCGGCGGCATTCCGGAAATGATCCGCGAGGGCGAAACGGGCATGACCGCCATTGCCGGCGATGCGGATGACCTGGCGCGTGCCATCGGCGCCATGGCGGACCTGACCGCCGCCGCCCGTTCGCGCATGGGCATGAATGGCCGCGAGTGGATCGCCCGCGACTTCTCGGCGGCTGCCTATCGCGACCGCATGGTCGATCTCTACGCCACGCTTGGAGTATCCTGATGGCTGACGGACGCGGTGCAGCAAAGCAACCCACGGTGATGATGCTCGGCCTGCGCGGCATCCCCGAGGTGCAGGGCGGCGTGGAAAAGCATGTCGAGGAACTCAGCCGGCATTTTGTCGACAAGGGCTGGGATGTCACGGTTCTCGGCCGCAGGCGTTACCTATTGACGCCCGATCCCTATACGTGGAAGCGGGTGAAGGTGCATCCGCTGTGGTCGCCCGGTTCGGTGAAATTCGAGGCGATCGCCCATACGGCGCTCGGCGTGCTGTTTGCCGCCTATCATCGTCCGGATATCCTGCACATTCATGCCATCGGCCCGGCGTTGATGACGCCGCTGGCCCGCCTCTTCGGCCTGAAGGTCGTCGTCACCCATCACGGCTATGATTACGACCGGCAGAAATGGGGTGGCCTTGCCAAGCTCATGCTGAAACTGGGCGAGAAGGCCGGCATGCGCTTTGCCCGCGCGCGCATTGCCGTGTCCAACGACATCGCGCTGACCATGGAAAACCGCTACGGCGTGCCGGTGCAATATGTGCCGAACGGCGTGACGGTCCGCCGGAGCCAGACGGATACGGGCATTCTCGGCAAACTCGGGCTGACGTCGCGGCGCTACATCATGCTGGTTGCACGCATCGTGCCGGAAAAACGCCAGCACGATCTCATCGCGGCCTTTGCCAAACTGGCCGATCCTACGGTCAAGCTGGTTCTGGTGGGATCGGCCGAATACATGGCGCATTATTCGCAGGACGTCGAAAAGCTTGCCGCTGATGTTCCCGGTGTGGTTCTCGCGGGCATGCAGACGGGTGACGATCTCTCCATCCTCTATGAGAATGCCGGCTTGTTCGTCCTGCCTTCCAGCCACGAAGGCATGCCGATTGCCTTGCTCGAGGCGATGGGCGCGGGACTGCCGGTGCTTGCCAGCGACATCACGGCCAACCTTGCAATCGGCCTGCCCGCGCAGGACTATTTCCCGCTTGGCGACATTGAGCAACTGGCCGCGGCGATGCGGTCAAAACTCGCCGTGCCGTTCGATTCCTGCAAAGCGGCGGAGCAGGGCGCTCTTGTGGCAGAACAATATGGCTGGCTGAACATCGCGGACCAGACACTTGATGTTTACAACACCGTTTTGAAGCGCAAACCACGCTGATCTCTTGGGGAAGAGTGGTGATCCCGACTGGATTCGAACCAGTGGCCTACAGATTAGGAATCTGTCGCTCTATCCTACTGAGCTACGGGACCATGCGGCCAGACATACTGTTTTTCCGCCGCGACGCCAAGTCTGAAGATGCGTGAAATGCACGCATCTTCAGAGGCCACCTCTCAAAACGTCAGGATGCGGCGGGAAGGGCGCTTTCGGCCAGCTGCACCCAGTAGCTGATGCCGTGCGGAATGACATCGTCGTTGAAGTCGTAAGCCGGATTGTGCAGCGAGGCGCTCTCGCCATTGCCGATGAACATGAAGGCACCGGGACGCGCTTCCAGCATATAGGAGAAATCTTCCCCCGCCATCATCGGCGCGACCTCCAGATTGACCGCTTTGCTGCCGGCCACGCTCTGCGCCGTGCGCGCGGCAAATTCCGTCTCCTGGTCGTGATTGAAGGTGACGGGGTAGTTGCGGTCGTAGTCCACCCTGGCAACGGCGCCGAGAGCCGTCGCCACGCCCTCGGCCACTTCGCGCAGGCGCTTCTCGGCAAAGTCGCGCATTTCTGAGCGCAGGGTGCGCACAGTGCCGGCGAGCTCGGCCTTCTGCGGAATGATATTGTGTGCATCGCCCGCATGGAATTTTGTCACGGACAGAACGACCGAATCCAGCGGATCGGTGCCGCGCGAAACGATGGTCTGCAGCGCGTTGACGAGCTGGGCGCCGATCACCACCGGATCGATCGTGCGGTGCGGCTGGGCCGCATGGCCGCCGCGGCCCTCAATGGTGATGTTGAATTCGTCCGTTGCCGCCATGATCGGCCCCTTGCGGATGGCGAACTGGCCGACGGGCAGGCCGGGCGTATTGTGCATGCCGTAGACTTCGGAGATGGCGAAGCGCTCCATCATGCCCTCCTTGACCATCTCGCGGCCGCCGCCGCCGCCTTCCTCCGCCGGCTGGAAGATCACCGCGACCGAACCCTTGAAGTTGCGCGTTTCGGCGAGATACTGTGCCGCCCCGAGCAGCATGGCCGTATGGCCGTCATGGCCGCAGGCATGCATCTTGCCGGCGTTTTTCGATGCATAGGGCTTGCCGGTGATTTCATTGAGGGGGAGCGCATCCATGTCGGAACGCAAGCCAACCGTCTGTCCTTCGCCGTGGCGTCCGCGAATGATGCCGACGACGCCGGTCCGGCCGATGCCGGTGGCAACCTCGTCGACGCCGAAGCTCCGCAGCTTGTCCGCGACAAATGTCGCGGTCTCGTGGACATCGAACATCAGTTCCGGATTCTCGTGCAGATGGCGCCGCCACCGGGAGACTTCTTCCTGCATTTCGATGGCGCGATTAAGCAAGGGCATAGTGTTGAAACTCCAAACGTGCGGACTACATCTGACAATTCAGTGAACAGTTCAAAGGTGTTTTGCCTTTTGCCTGCCACATAGGATAGATAAGGCCATTGCGACCCGGCGGGAAGCCCGGCAATGAAATCACAAGGCCATTTCCCTGGTTCTTTATACAGACAGGCTGGATATCTGGAATGCGGAAAACTGTAGCACTCTTTCTTTCAGGCTGCGTGGTGTCAACCACCGCGGGCCTGGCAACAGCGGCACTTGCGGGCCCGAACATCACCGTCGATGTCGGTACAGGCGAGGTTTTGTCGCAGGAAGATGCGTTCCAGCGCTGGTATCCGGCGTCCCTCACCAAGCTGGTGACCGCCTATGTGGCCTTCCGCATGATCGAATCGGGGCAGATCACCCTGGACACGCCGATCAAGGTGACGGCACGTGCGGCGAAGGAGCCGCCGAGCAAAATGGGCTACAAGCCCGGCTCGCAGCTCACGCTGGACAACGCGTTGAAGATTCTCATGGTCAAATCGGCCAATGATGTGGCGATGGCTGTCGGCGAGACGCTGGGCGGCTCATCGGAAAAATTCGCCGTGCTGATGAATGCCGAAGCCAAGCGTCTGGGCATGTACGGCTCGCATTTCGTCAATCCCAACGGCCTGCATTCGGACGATCATTATACGACGGCGCGCGACCTGGCGATCCTGACGGTGCAGATGCGGCGCGAATTCCCGCAATACATGCACTATTTCGATATTGAGGCGATTGATTCCGGCAACAAGATCCAGGCCAATTTCAATGCACTAATCGGCCGGTTCCAGGGTGCGAACGGCATGAAGACCGGCTTTGTCTGCCCGTCCGGTTTCAATCTGGTCGGCTCGGCCACCCGCGATGGCCGCAATATCATCACCGTGGTTCTGGGTGAGTTGAAACAGCAGGGGCGCGCGACGAAGGCAGCCGAGCTGCTGGCAAAGGGGTTTGAGACCCGCGGAACCGGCAAGACGCTGGAGGCCCTGCAGCCCTACGGCCCGGCCACGCGCGATGTCGCCGTCAATATGCGCCCGACCGTCTGCTCCAAGGAGGCTGCCGCCTCCGACAGCTGGGACGGCAAGGACGTCGAAGGGCATATCATCGAGGGTTCGCCCTATATGTACCGGATGGATCACGAACCGCAGGCGGAACTCGTTGCCTTGCTTCCTTCCAAGACCAATGCGAAGGGCAAGGACATGAGCCGCATCCCGATCCCGGTTCCGAGGCCCGACCGAGCATCGATCACCGATGCGGCCAACACGGCAAAAACAGTGAATTAACACAGCAAGATAGGATGTCATCATGAGTGGCCTCAATGCCCCCATTCCGGTTTCTGTACTCACGGGATTTCTGGGGTCGGGCAAGACCACCTTGCTGAACCGCCTGCTGAAAGATCCGGCATTGGCCGATACGGCCGTCATCATCAACGAATTCGGTGATGTCGGCATCGACCATCTCCTGGTGGAGACGGCGAGCGAAGGCGTCATCGAGCTTTCCGACGGCTGCCTGTGCTGCACCGTGCGGGGCGAACTCGTCGATACGCTGGCCGACCTGATCGACCGTCTGCAGACGGGCCAGTTGAAGCGGCTCAAGCGGGTCATTATCGAAACGACCGGGCTGGCCGATCCTGCGCCCGTCCTGCATGCGATCATGGGGCATCCGGTGCTCCTGCAGGCGTTCCGGGTGGACGGGGTGATCACAACCGTTGATGCCGTCAACGGCATGGCGACGCTCGATGCGCATGAGGAAGCGGTGAAACAGGCGGCGGTTGCCGACCGCATTGTCGTGACCAAGACCGATATGCCGCAAGCCGCGCAGGGGCTGCCGGCGCTGCGTGCCCGGCTCGCCGCACTCAATCCCGGTGCGGATATCATCGATGTCGGCGATGCGCGCACCGGCTATGCCGCCCTGTTCGAATGTGGTGTCTACAATCCCGAGACGAAAACCATCGATGTGCAGCGCTGGCTGAAGGCGGAAGCCTATCGCGATCGTGAGCATGAGCGTGAAGCGGTTGAGCATCACGCGGATCATCACCATCACGATCATGGGGAGCATCATGACCACGACCATCATCATCACGATGTGAACCGCCACGACGCGGCGATACGCTCCTTCTCGCTGACACACGATGCGCCGGTACCGCGCGCCGGTTTCGAGATGTTCCTCGATCTGCTGCGCTCGGCCCATGGCGAGAAACTCCTGCGCATGAAAGGCATCGTGCAACTGGCCGATGATCCGGAGCGTCCGCTGGTCATCCACGGCGTGCAGCAGATTTTCCATCCGCCGGCGCGGCTTGCCGCATGGCCGGAAGGGCGGCGCGAGACGCGGCTGGTTCTGATCGTCAAGGATCTGCCGGAAAGCTACGTGACCCAGCTGTTCAGCGCCTTCCTCAACGAACCGAAGGTTGATACGCCGGACCGTGCAGCGCTGTTCGACAATCCGCTGGCGATCCCGGGACTGAAAGTCTAGGCTTCAGCAAGCTGCAGTGGACGTTGTGCGTGGTTCGACGAGCTCACCATGAGGGAAGTGGTTTGGCTGCAATACTAATCGCAAAAGTTGCAGAATATAGCTCCCTGCGATCCTCCACCTCCCTCATGGTGAGCCTGTCGAACCACGCATTGGTCTTGCTGCAAATCTGCGAATGGTGCGTTACCCGCGCTCGATGTGAAAGCGGTGGCCGCCCTCGATGGTCACCGTCTCGATCAGCCGGTGGCCGTCGCTTAGGCAGAAATTCGGCATGTCGATGACGGCGAGAGGATCGCTGGTCTCAACCCAGAGACGGCTGCCTCCGGGCATGGTTTCCAGACGTTTGCGGGTTTTCAGCACCGGCAGCGGGCAGTTCAGACCACGCAGATCATAGATGTCAGCCGACATGGTGGGCTCTCCAGGCAGGCAAATAGACGTGGCTCAATTGCCGATGATTTTCCACCAGGCCTTTTTTGCCGGCTGTTCCGCCACCGTGGCTGTCACGTCCTGTGGGGCCTGGACGGGCGCTGCCGCCGGTGCCGGTACGCGTGCGATTGTCTGGCGTACCGGGGCAACGACATTGGCGGCGACCTGATTGGCGGTGGAAGCCGGTGCCGTGGTTGCGGCCGGGATGGCGGCAACCGTCATGCGGTGCCGTTTGCCGGCCTCGCGCTCGTCGCGGGCCTTGTCGGCGGCGACAGCGGAAGCGAGGCGGACCATGACCTGCGGCTTCAGCGCGGCGTCCTTGTCCTGCGGCGACAGGGATGGCGGCTCCTGGGTGACGCGTTCGCCGCGGGCGCGGCGGGCGCTCCATTCGGCGATGATCTTGGCTTCGTTCAGGCCCTGGATGGAACGGCTCGGCGCCTGGATGCTGCTCTTGCCGGCCATGGAGGAGAATGCGGCCTCGTAATTGGTCTGATAGCTCTGATAGGCCATCTTCAGCGTTTCAGGCTGCTGCATGGGCGGGCATGTGGCGGTTGCGGCAATCGGCGCGTTCGGGTCGGTGGTGTTGTTGAAGACATATTTCTTCTCGCACACATCCACTTTCGGCGGCACCTTGGTGATCTCGAAATGATCGTAGCCTTCCTTCAGGTTTTTCCAGAAGGGATAGTTCGGATCATCCTTGTAGCGCGCCATGTTGGCTGCGGTCATGCGGAACGGAAAGGCCTGGAGCTGGATCGAATCCTGCCCGCCCTTGAACGCGTCGCGGGCAAAGGCGTAGATTTCCTGGACCTGCGCATCGGTCATCGAATAGCAGCCGGACGACGAACAGGCGCCGTGCACCATCAGATTGGCGCCGGTGCGGCCGAGCGCCTGGTCAAGCGCATTGGGAAAGCCCGTGTTGAAGGACAGGTAATAGCTGGATTTCGGATTCATCTGCCCAGGGCGCACGGCATAGAAGCCTTCCGGTGCCTGGCGGTCGCCCTCAATGAATTTCGGGCCGAGCTTGCCCGACCATTTGCATATCTGGTAGCTCGTGACGATATCGTAGCGGCCGTTGTCCTTGCGTTTCCAGACTTCGAGAACGCTCTCTTCCTTGAAGATGCGGACCATGATCGGCGCGGTCATGGTCATGCCCTTGGTCTTCATCAGCTTGACCAGCTTTTCGGACAATTGCTTTTCGGATTTTGGTGCAAGGTCGGACACCGACGCGCCCTGGCAACCCGCCAGAAACAGGGTCAGCAATAACGGAGCAAGGATATGTGTCGGTATTTTCATCTTCGCAGCTGTTACCAGTTCGCTTCGCCGAAATTGTGTGGATTGAAATCCACAACCCCCTATTTGCATCCGGTATAGTTGATAAAGCCTTACTGCAATGAGTCAAATTGCTCAATCATGCAATTGTCACCTGCAATGAAGACAGGGCGGATTTATGGCGAAATACACTGTTTTTCCAAGATGATCCATCCGTTGCAACACGTACTTGCCCTGTAATACGCCATTGACAGGAAGCATTCGCCCTCATCAATTGTTGGTGTCCGGCCCGTGAGCGGCCGCGTTGCGTGCCCGTTTCATCAGCCGTGCAGGGAGGAACAGAATGGCAATTGCACCCTTTTTGACGCTCAAACGCCATCTGAAAGCGCCGCCGCGGCTGGTGTGGGCCGCCTGGACCGATCCCTCGATGATCGTGCGCTGGTGGGGCCCCACGGGAGCCAGAACCTTGAAGGCGGAAGCCGATCCGCGCCTTGGCGGCCGCTACCACATCGTCTTTGTCACCCCCGACGGCGAGCAGCACGATGTCAGCGGCGTCTATTGCGAGGTGCTGGTCGAGCAGCGCCTGGCCTTTACCTGGATGTGGATTACCTTGCCGGACCGGGAGTCGCTGGTAACGCTGGTGCTGGAACGGGTGGATGACGGCACATTGCTGACACTCATCCATGAGAAGTTCTACGACGAGGCGGCGCGGGATCGTCACAGGCAGGGCTGGAGCGGCGCGCTCGACAGTCTTGAGAATTTTATCAATCAACAGGCGGTGGATCATCGTGACTGAACATTCTGCAATCACATTTCGCCCGGCCTCACTGTCCTATCTGCCATTGATGGCGAAATGGCTGATGATGCCGCATATGCGTGACTCCTATCAGCCGGACCCGATAACCCCGCGCGAGGTTGCGGAGGAATATGGGCCATTGTTCACCGGAGAGACGCCCGATATCTGTCACATCGCCTATTATGGCGAGCAGCCTTTCGGTTATCTGCAATGCTACCGCAACGCGGACTATGAGGACGAGCTGCCCGCGCTCGACTATGGCATCAGTGTCGATCTGTTCATTGGCGAGCCGGACTATATCGGGCGCGGCATCGGTTCGCTGATGCTGAGGGAATATCTTGCGCAAATCGCCTTCCCGCATTTCACCGATGAGCGGTTTGCCTATATCACGCACGAGGCGGGCGATCTCGATGCGATCAGGGCATCGGAGGCGGCAGGCTTTCGGCCGGTTGACGAATTTGAAGAGGATGGCGACAGCGTTATTCTTTTCAGGTTCGAACGCAGCAGCAACGACAATAAAAAAGGCGGCGCCTGAGCACCGCCTTTCATGAAATCAGCACAAACGGTGATTAGCCGTTGAGGGCATCCTTCAGAGCCTTTGCAGGCTGGAAGGCAACCTTCTTGGAGGCTGCGATCTTGATCGTTGCGCCAGTTGCAGGGTTACGGCCTTCGCGAGCAGCGCGCGACTGTACCTTGAACTTGCCGAAGCCTGGCAGCGAAACTTCGTCGCCTGCGACGACGGCATCGGTGATGCCCTTAAGAACGCTATCAACAATCGCCTTGGACTGAACCTTTGTAAGACCCTGATCAGCGACGAGCTTCTCGATAAGATCGGACGTATTCATGTTGGCGGTTTCCTCAGTATATTCGTTGATCGAAGGCGTCTGTATGGCATGCGTTGCCGCCCCTGTCATCAGGAATAGGACGCATTTTCGGGGTTTATACCCAGTGTTTACAGGGTTTTTTGCAAAACCGGCTATGATTTTTCAGATCGGAGCCGGATGACGCCTGCAAATTCAGTCCGGTGATTCGGCCTGTGATTCCGCAGGTTCAGGGCTGCCGGTCTGCAGAGCATCGGGCATCTGCCAGATCGGAGGGTTGCCGATATGGCGCGCCACGTGGTCGATAAAGGCGCGCACCTTGGCCGAGACATGGCGGGTCGGCGGGTAGACCGCATAGATCCTGTAGGGCAGCGGCCGCGCCTCCGGCAAGACCGGGATGAGCGTGCCGCGCCGCAGCGCTTCGGCGGCGATGAACATGGGCAGGAGCACCAGGCCCAGTCCGGCGATGGCCATGTCGCGCATGGCTTCGCCATTGTTGGCCACGATGCGCCCGTGCATGGCAACCGAAATGGGTTCGCCAGGGGCTGCCGGATTTTCGAACTGCCAGAGCTGGCTGGTGTTGACGTTGGAGTAATCGATGCACGCGTAGGAGCCGAGTTCGCCGAGGTTTTGCGGCAGGCCGTTGGCTGCGGCAAAAGCCGGGCTGCAACATATGACACGCGGGTCGGTGCACAGCTTGCGCGCAATCAGGCTGGAATCCCGCAGGATGCCGATGCGGATACCCGCATCGAAGCCGCCTTTGACGAGATCGACCATGCGGTCGTCAAACTCCACGGCGATTTCGAGGTCGGGATATTGCCGGGCGAAATCGGCAATCAGGCGGCTCAGGTAAAACGTGCCGAAGGTCATCGGCGCCGTGATGCGCAAGGTGCCGCGAATGGCGCTGTAGCGCTCTCCGACAGTGTCGGCCGCTTCGGTGAGCTCGCGCACCAGCGGCCGGACACGTTCGACAAAGGCGCGGGCATTGTCCGAGGCGAGCAGTTTGCGCGGCGAGCGTTGGAACAGTTCCGTACCGAGCGCCGCTTCCAGATCGGTGATGCGCTTGCTGACCACGGATTTCGACAGGTTGAGCCGGGCGGCGGTCATGGTGATGCTGCCCGTCTCCATCACGTCGAGAAAAGTTAAGAGATCGTCGAAGCGCCATTTCATGGTTCTCTTATAGAGGACAAGAGCGCAACAACAAAGACGGTTCTGGGGAAATCGTTCTGCTATGTCGAACATGAGTTGCATCGAAGCGGGCTTTATATCGGCACCTATCGCGCAGATATTCACCCCAACGGCGCATGAGCGCCAGGCAACATCATTCAGGAGGCTTTCATGTCCCTACAATTGACAGGTATCCATCATCTGACCGCCATCACGGCGAATGCCCCGGAAAACCTGCGTTTCTATACGCAGACCCTCGGTTTGCGGCTCGTCAAGAAGACAGTCAACCAGGACGATACAAGCGCCTATCACCTGTTCTATGCCGATGGCGAGGCAACGCCCGGCACCGATCTTACCTTCTTCGACTGGCCCGTCGGCCCGGAGCGGCGCGGCACGCACAGCATTGCGCGCACGGGTTTGCGCGTCGGCAGCAAGGACAGCCTTGTCTGGTGGAAGGCACGCTTCAACGAACTCGGCGTCAAGTCGGACGAAATCGTCACAATCGGCGGCCGTGACTCGCTCGATTTCGAGGACGGCGAAGGCCAGCGTTTCCGGTTGATCGATGATGGCGGCGCAACCCCGTCGCACCCCTGGGACAAGAGCCCGATTCCGGCCGAACACCAGATCAGAGGCCTTGGCCCGATCACCATCAGCGTGCCTGATATCACCAACACGGAAGCCATTCTTCTGCATGTGATGAACATGCGCCAGACCAGCACCTATCCATCTCCCGACGGGGCCGGTGATGTCCATGTCTTTTCCATGGGCGAGGGCGGCCCTGCTGCGGAACTGCATGTTGCCGTCCAGCCGGATCTTCCCGTGGCCCGTCAGGGTGCGGGCGCGGTGCATCACGTGGCGTTCCGGGCGCCGGATGTGCAGCAGCTGCACGAATGGACGGAAAGGCTGAAGAGTTTCCGCATGCCGTCCAGCGGCGAGGTCGAGCGCTATTACTTCCGCTCGCTGTATTTCCGCGAGCCCAATGGCATTCTGTTCGAGATCGCCACGGATGGTCCCGGCTTTACCGTTGACGAGCCGCTGGAAACGCTGGGCGAAGGATTGTCCCTGCCGCCGTTCCTCGAGGGCAAGCGGGCGTCCATCGAAGCAAATCTGAAGCCTCTGGTCTAACCGGAATGAAGAAGGCCCGGCGCACAAGCGCCGGGCCTTCTTGCATCTCAAGCCGTGCGGGGAAGGTTGGCCTCAATCCACTGCCGCACGGCATCGATGTCATGCTGCCCGGTTTCATGCCCGGCATGGACACGCTGGACGGTAAGGTCCGCTCCGGCCCGCCGCAGCAGCGCCTCGAGATCGGGTGTCTTGGCGCCGAACAGGTCGTGGTCGCCATTGACCATCAGAATTTTCGCATCGCTCAAATCCGCCTGCGGTGTCTCCTCAAGAACATTCATCGCGCGCAGGAGAATTGCATTCCTGACAAGACCGGGATGCAGCAGTATGGTTGCCACCAGCATGTTGGCGCCGTTGGAATAACCCAGAAACACCGTGCGTTCGAGATCGAGACGATAGGCCTCGGCGGCCCCTTCGATGAAGGCGGCCAGTGCTTCGGCCTCCGATCGGACATCCTGCTGGTCGAAACTCAGGGGGCCGAAGCGGCGGAACCAGCGGCCGATGCCCTCTTCATTGCTGCGCCCGCGTAAACCAATGAGGGTGGCGTGCGGCGCGGCATTGGCGGCAAGCGGCAGCAACGTGGTTTCATTGCCGTCGGAGCCATGCAAAAGCACAAGCGTCAGGCCATCGGTGTGCTCGGGCGTATAGACACGGTGCACGAAAGGCAGCTCGCGGTAGAGGAACCGCTCCTCGCCGGGCAGGCCGAACTGCGGCAGCATCACTTTGAGATTGCCGGCCTCTTCGGCAAAATGCGGCGGAATGAACAGTTGCGTGCCGAGCGTTTCCAGCGGTTCGTCCACAAGCATGCCGGGACCGTCGGTCGCCATCTCGAACAGCGTGCCGCCGGGCTCGCGCACATAGATCGAGTGAAAATACTTGCGGTCATGCATGGCGGTCGCGTCCGACCCATCCCTGATCAGGCGGTCATACGTCTCCTGGACATGGGTGATATCGGGCGAGCGGAAGGCGATATGATCGACCGTTCCGGTGCCGGGCGCCGAACTCCAGAAGCCGCTGGCATCGCGCACATCGACGCAATCGCCGGTATCCGAAACCATCCGCACGATCGTGTTGGTGCGCTCGCCGGCGTGAAAGCCGAAATAGGTTTCGAGAAAGGCGCAGGTGGCCTGCGGCTGTTCGGTAAGAACCGTGGCGCCGCGGATGCGCCGAATGGCGTCGGCCGCGGCAATACCCCGGACGGTCCACGGCGCGGTGCCCGTTACCCCTGATGTTCCGACGAGTTTCACGATCACGCCGTCGGGGTCTTTCAGCCGGAGGACCGTTTCGCCGAACTCCTGTGCGGGGCCGGTGACGGCAATGTTGTGCTGGAGCGCGCGGGTCAGCCAGAAGCCGATGGCATCCGGGGCGATGGCAAGCGCGATTTCGCTCGGCTGGCCGTAACCCACCCGGCCGAGCGACCCGTCTTCCCAGACGAGAAAGGTGATCAATGAACCGGGGGTTGCCGACGTGTCGCCGTAGAGGAGGTGAAGCTGGGTCGCGTCTTCATAGCCGCCGGTGCGCTTGACGAGGCGAAGGCCGAGAAAACCGGCATAGAAGTCCACATTCGCCTGAACGCTGCGGGTAATCAGGGTGATGTGGTGGATGCCGCTTGTCATGAAGTTCCTCCGCCTGTGGATCATGCGACCAATATGCGGCGATCAATACGGGGAAAGCCAGCGGGCGGCAATCAGGCAGGGCCTGAAAAAACAACACCCACCGCGGGAGGAGGTGCGGTGGGTGCTATTTGTAAAGGCCGGCTGGGAGGAGGAGTGCCGGCCTTTGAACGTTCGGAACCTGGGAGGAGGTCATCCCGAACGTTAGCTTTGAATTCGATTAGCGCGCAGCTGCGGCCTTCTTGGCAACGAAGGCGATATCGCCACGGGAGATGCCGAGGTCGTTCAGTTCACGTGCGGACAGGCGGTTCAGTTCCGTGACCGTGTCACGATAACGGCGCCAGTTGTTGTAAGAGCGGATCAGGTTCATTTCACTCACCTTGGTAACTTATTGTTTGTTGGATCATTTCTTGATCGTGACCTGCATATAGTCGATGCCCGGCGAAACTTGCAGTGACAAGAATGCATAGCTGCTTTGCAGGAAGTGCGGAGTGGATGGCCAAATTGGGGCGGGTCGAATCACGTCAATCATGATGGCCCGGAAGGGGTGCAAAAACCCGCTTCCATCTTGCCGCGGCAGCCAGCCGGCCCGGCATGGCAGTGCTACCCGCCCGGTTATCGCTGCCCGTGACTGCGGACCTTTTGAACGACCCTTCGCAGCGGCTGCGTCATCCGCCACGAAGTGCTCGATCGGATGGCGGTCAGTTCCTCCTGCAGCCGCAGAATAATCTGCGCCTGTTCCCGTGACATTTGCTCAAGTGCGCTGTGGTCCGGATTGTGCCTGTCCATGGCTGCGGCATGAAGAAGCCGCATCTTCTTGATCTCGCGCCGCAGGGCAATGTTGTCGAGCTGCTCCAACGACGGAAAGTCATCCGATGCCGCCGCCGGGAGTTTTGGCAGGGTTTGCACGGCGATTTCCGATTCCACCCGCACTTTTTCAGGATCTATCAGGCTCTTGTGCAGCGGCAGAATGGATTCGAGGCTCGCCGACGGGGGCAGGCATCCCCGGAGGGTGGAAAAGAGATATTCGGGATCCTGGGTGAAACGCGGAAAGGCGATGAGATAAATCGGTATTCCCGCCCGCGTCAGGCGCTCGACAAGGTGATGGAATCCCACGGCCAGCAGCCGGGCCTGATCGACGGGATCGAGTGCGTACACCGCGCCTCCGGGTGTTTCTCCCCAGTGGTCCCAGGTCCGTGCCTCGTCGGCCATCCATTCCTGGTTGTGATGGAGTCTCTGCAGTTCGAGAATGATCCGGCTGCTTGCCGCTTCCGCCAGATTGCGTATGGGAATGATGACGCCGTCAATCGTAATGTCGGTGCGCTTGAGCACCTCGTCGATGAACTGGTACAGCCAGGGGGATTTGACGACGTAGGGAAGGTTCGCGCCGCCATGGAGAACCAGATCCTCCAAACCGGCATTGGCGTCCTCTATCAGATGGGTCTGTCCGTTGGATCTGGTGATGTGTGTGGTCAGTCCCAGGGCATCGAGATATCGGACGAGAAGGCTCGTTCCGGCCCGGCCTGTACCCGCGATGAGGAGATGATTTGCCATGCGTGTCTCGTATTATCTGGCAAACAGATACACCCGGCCTTGGGCGGAAAACAGTTACAAGTTGTTAAGTTTGTTGATCGCGAAAAAGCCCGTTTTCTGGGCACGGGGACGCTGCCTGCGGGCAGACTTTTCGGCGCCGCGGCGGGGATGGCAAATCGAAATCCCCGATTGAACCGGTATTGAGCATGGCCTTGCTGTCGGTTCGCCGGGGCCTGGGCCAAGATCGGGCTCCTGATCCCCACGCGAGAACGAAGCCGTGTACGACGAGTATGACGACAAACAACACCTGCATTATACGACACCCGTCTGGGTGCATCTGCTGGCCTTTGGTGTCGTGGTGGGGATTGCTGTGCTGATCTGCGAACTCTGCCAATCCCTTGGTTAGAATGCACCTTTTGGCCAATTTTACCGATATATGACGGCAACCTTTTTGTGTGTCTTTTGATCGTTAACACAAGTCCTCAGAGTGAATGTGCGTACTTTTGCGCTTGATAGAGGATATGTTTTCATGTTTCAGAAACTCAATCCAACTCAATTACCTGCACCCAAAACTCAGTATTCGCCAGGTCCGGCACCTATATTAAACTGGATATCGACGGACCAGTTTGTTGTTGACGATACATATCAGCGAGAGATTGGTAGGCGGGGGCGTCAGAATGTTCAGCATATAGCCGAGCATTTTGACTGGTCAAAATTTGCGCCCGTTATCGTTGCTCCTGTGGAGGGCGGCCTTTACGCAATAGTAGACGGTCAACATCGTACAACAGCTGCTATATTGCGCGGTATTGAACAAGTTCCTTGCCAAGTTGTTCAAGCCGATCGAGCGCAGCAGGCAGCGGCATATGCGGCCGTCAATGGAAATGTTACCAAAACGACAGCCCAACAATTATTTTATGCTCAACTCGCTGCGGGCGACGCAAATGCCAAGGCTCTCGCTGACGTTTGCGCCGCTGGTGGTGTCCAGATATCTCGGCGAAATCTTGTTCTAACAAAAATGCAAGTTGGCCAAACACAAGCAGTCGGAGCACTAAGTCGTTGCCTTGGCGAATACGGGGGTGAAACTCTCATAACGGCACTTCAATGCATTACTGAAACAGCTGACGGCAATGCTGGGTTTGTTCGAGCGACTATTATTGAAGCGCTTTGTGAAGTGCTGAATAATAGCCCTTGGCGTGATGCCGGTGAGGCTCTATTGCGCACAATGGATGATTTTTCGTTCCCCGACGTTTGGGGCGAGATAACGGATGGGCGTGATCAGATTTTCCCAGCAACGGTGCGTCGCTTGTTTGCAGAAAAGGTTTTTGACCATTTAACCGCGCGTATGCAAAAGCAAGCCGCTTGATTCACAAATTTGATGAGGTTCGTCAAACAGGTGGGCCTCCTCATTTAAAGAAGGAATGGCGCGCCCGAAAGGATTCGAACCTCTGACCCCCAGATTCGTAGTCTGGTGCTCTATCCAGCTGAGCTACGGGCGCGTGCCACACTTGCGCGTTCGTCTGCGCAGGCCGGTTCGTAATCGGTTGGGCTGTGAATTGCAAGCAGCTTTGGCAAAAAAACCGCAACAATTTTTTGCCGGAACGTCGCACCCCGGTTTATTCGGCGGCTTAGCGCCTTTCCGGCCGTGTGCACCCGCGTCTTTCCGGCGGAAATGAAAAGGCCCGGAGAATGTCCGGGTCTTTGTACAGGTCTTAAAGGTTGCGCCCGATGGCGAGGAACTTGTCGCGCCGGTCTTTCCTGAGCGCTTCGCCGTCCATCGATGCCATGGATTTCAGGGCAACGTTGATGATGTTGCCCGTCGCCTCGATCACCGCATCCTTGCCGCGATGGGCGCCGCCCGTGGGTTCAGGAATGATGCCGTCGATGATTTTCAGCTCGTACAGGTCCTGTGCCGTGATGCGCATGTTGGTTGCCGCATCCTTGGCGCGGGTGGAATCGTGCCAGAGGATCGATGCCGCGCCTTCCGGCGAGATCACCGAATAAATTGCATGTTCGAGCATGTAGACGCGATTCGCCGTGGCAATGGCGATGGCGCCGCCGGAGCCGCCTTCGCCGATGATGACGGAAACCATCGGCACTTTCAGGTTCAGCGATGCTGCCGTGGACCGGGCAATGGCTTCCGCCTGTCCGCGCTCTTCCGCGGCGATGCCCGGAAAGGCGCCGGCCGTATCGACGAGCGTGATTACCGGAAGGTTGAAGCGGTCGGCCAGGTCCATGACGCGCACGGCCTTGCGGTAACCTTCAGGCATGGCCATGCCGAAATTGTGTTTGAGGCGGGACTTCGTGTCGTTGCCCTTTTCCTGGCCGATCACGGCGACGGCCTGGCCGTTGAAACGGGCAAGACCGGCCTGGATGGCCTCGTCCTCGGCAAAGTTGCGGTCACCGGCGAGCGGCGTGAAGTCCGTGAACAGCTTGCCGATGTAGTCGACGCAATGCGGACGGTCGGGATGGCGGGCGATCTGCGCCTTCTGCCAGGGGGTCAGCTTGCGGTAGAGATCGCGCAAAGCCTCGGCCGACCGCTTTTCCAGACGGGCGATCTCGTCATTGGTGTCGAGTGCGCCGCCTTCTTCCGCAAGCTTCTTCAGTTCGAGAATCTTGCCATCGAGATCAGCAACCGGCTTTTCGAAATCGAGATAGTTGTACATGGACGACGTGTCTGCCTGCATAACGGTGGATTTTTCACGACCTAACTGGCTGTTGCGGACGCTCATGTCAAGGAAGCATGGCCGACAAGGCGCGTTCGCGGCGCCAGTTATAGGGATAATTCCGGCGAAGGTGTGGTGGAAACCCGTGGATAAGGACGAAGTTCAAGGCCTTGCCTGCGTGGCGTTCCTGGCGGAAGAGCCGCTGCGGGCTCCGCTCATGCATCCGGCTTCCTGGTCGACGCCCGGGGTTTGGCCGGTGCCGTCTTGCGTTTCGGTGCCGGCTTCTGTGCCGGTTTCGCCCGCTTGGCGGGTTTTGGGCGCTGCCAGCCGATCCATTCGCCTTCGCCGTCGTAATAGTGAAAGCCCTGCGATGCATTGTACAGGCCCTTGCGCAGCTCGCCGATGTCGAGACCGGGCATGTTCTGCAGAAGGGCGGGCGGAAGTTGGTCGATGTTCAGCCAGTCCGCGTGGAAATAGATGTGTTCGGGAGCCTTGTCGTTGTCAACGATGATGAACCATTCGCTCTCCATATAGTCGCCGAACCAGGGGTCGGGAAACATGGCCTGTTTGAAGGAGAAGCCGAAACCGTCGATCTCGTCCCAATCCCAGTGTTCCCGCCAGCCCATGGAGCGGATCAGCTGGCTGGACCGCGTGAACCCGGTTTCGTCGAAGCGCATCACTTCGCTATCGGCTTCGACAGGCGCCGGTTCCGGTCTCGAAAACAGCTTTTTCAACAGCCGCCACATGGAGAGTCCCGCCAAGTCTATGGTCCCGCCTGTTTCGCGGGGGGAATGGGTTCAGTCTGCCAGAGGGTGGTGCTCCGTGACAAGGCGGTGCAACCGCTCCTCCATGACATGGGTATAAATCTGGGTCGTTGAAATATCCGAATGACCCAGCAATTGTTGGACCGCCCGCAGGTCCGCGCCATTCTGCAGGAGATGGCTGGCGAAGGCATGCCGTAACACGTGCGGCGAGATTGCTGAAGTCACAAGTCCGGCACGGGCGGCCAGCCCCTTCAATTCGCGAGCAAAAACCTGCCGCGCCAGAAAACCGCTTTCGGAGATGGCCGGGAAAAGCCAGGGATTGCCGGCAAGGTTCGGCAGGGCATCGCGCACGGCGAGATAGGTGGTCATTGCCGTGCGGGCCTTGCCGGAGAGCGGGACCATCCGGTCTTTCGAGCCCTTGCCGCGCACCATCAGAAAGCGGTGATCGGAGCGGGCAACCGTCACCGGCAGCCCGACCAGCTCGGAAACGCGCAAGCCCGTCGCGTAGAGAATTTCCAACAGCGCATGCAGGCGCAGGGCGCGCAGATGATCGCCCGCCGGGGCCTCTGCATCCAGGGTTTCCAGTTCGGCCCGCCCCAGCAGTTTCTCGACATCCGCCTCGCTGAGGATTTTTGGCAGCGAACGGTCCTTCCTTGGCGCGTCCAGCGTGCCCGTGGGGTCATCGGTGCGGATATTTTCCGTATAGAGAAAGCGGAAAAACTGGCGCAGCGCGGACAAGCGCCGTGCCTGTGAGGTCGCTGCATAACCCCGTCCGGCGATATCGTCGAGATAGGCGCGGATTGTTGCGGGCTCCGCCATGGTCAGCTGCACGCCGGCGGTACTGGCAAACGCCGCCGCATCCTCCAGGTCGCGGCGATAGGACTCGAGCGTGTTCTGCGCTGCGCCCCGTTCGGCGCTCATCATCTCAAGAAATGTCTCTATCGCTGCTGCTGCACGCATGGCTCTACTTTGGATTGCCGGGTTTGACATTGAGCTTTTCCGCGGGAATGCGGATGGTCAGTTCCGTCTGCGTCGGATGCACGAAGGTCACGAGCGCCAGCATTCCCGCATAGATGAGCCCGGCGAGAACCGCGAGGGTGATGATCAATCGGGTCAGTGTGGGCATCAAATCGACTTTGCAAGCTGGCTTTCCATGTTCCATAATCCTGCAACGGAAACTCTTATGAATTGATGAAGGCCAGACATAAGGACAACCCCACACTTTGCTTGACGAAAGCCCGGTTTTCCTGTCGAAACGCATTTATGAACAGCATTGACGATATTCTTGGCACAGCCCAGGTTCCGGAGTTGGCCCGATCCATCCGGGAGCGCCTGGGGCACCGGTCTATTGTGCTCGTCGGTTTGATGGGCGCAGGCAAATCCACCGTGGGTAAAAAACTGGCTTCGCTGGTCGAACTGCCGTTTTTTGACGCCGACAACGAGATTGAAAAAGTCTCGACCATGACCATTCCCGAACTGTTCGAGGCCTATGGCGAAGCGGAATTCCGCGATCTGGAGCGCCGGGTTATCGCGCGCATGCTCGAAGAAGGCCCCATCGTTCTGGCGACCGGCGGCGGCGCCTATATGAACGAGCAGACGCGCGGTGCCATCGCATCCGAAGGCATATCGATCTGGCTGAATGCGGAACTCGACGTGCTGATGAACCGCGTGGTGCGCAAGCAGAACCGGCCGCTCTTGAAAAGCGACAATCCGCGCGCCGTCATGGAACGGCTCATGAGCGAGCGCTATCCGGTCTATGCGCAGGCGGATCTGACCATTCTCTCACGCGAGGAAAAGAAAGAAATCATCGCGCTTGAAGCGATGCAGGCCGTATCGCAGCATCTGGACAACAAGGAATTCCCGCGATGAGCGCCCTGACGACAGTTCCGGTCAAACTCGGAGACCGTTCCTACGACATTCTCATCGGCGCTGGCCTGATCGAGCGCGCCGGGCAGGAGATTGCCGGGCGTACGGGCGCAGGACGGGTGGCCATCGTCACCGACGAGAACGTTGCCGCGCTGCATCTGCAGCGCCTGGTGGACAGCCTGAAGGCCGGCGGCATCGAATCGACGCCGGTTCTCGTTGCGCCCGGTGAAAAGTCGAAAGGTTTTGCCACGCTCGAAACCGTCACCAATGCCATCCTGGCCGCCCGGCTGGAACGGGGCGATATCGTCATCGCCTTTGGCGGCGGCGTGATCGGCGATCTCGCCGGCTTTGCCGCAAGCATCGCCCGGCGCGGCATGGGCTTCGTGCAGATACCGACCTCGCTGCTGGCCCAGGTGGATTCATCCGTCGGTGGCAAGACCGGCATCAACACGGCGCATGGCAAGAACCTCGTCGGTGCTTTCTATCAGCCGCAATTGGTGCTGGCCGACACGGATGTGCTCGACACGCTCAGCCCGCGCGAATTTCGCGCCGGCTATGCGGAAGTTGCCAAATACGGGCTGATCGACCGGCCGGATTTCTTCGCATGGCTGGAGACGAACTGGCAGGGCA
The DNA here is from genome assembly GCF_044760925.1 of Phyllobacterium sp. NPDC097923. NCBI lineage: Bacteria > Pseudomonadati > Pseudomonadota > Alphaproteobacteria > Hyphomicrobiales > Phyllobacteriaceae > Phyllobacterium > Phyllobacterium sp. NPDC097923. The sequence continues at coordinate 619,314 of NZ_JBIWBL010000002.1, forward strand.
TTTTTGCCGGCGGGCCGGAGCGGACCCACGCCATTGCCGTATCCTGCCAGTCAAAGGCCGATGTCGTGGCGCGCGACGAGCGCGAAACCGGCGACCGGGCGCTGCTCAATCTCGGCCACACATTCGGCCACGCGCTGGAGACAGCAACGCACTACGATTCCGCCCGTCTCGTGCATGGCGAAGGCGTTGCCATCGGCATGGTCCTCGCCCACCAGTTTTCGGTCAAGATGAATCTGGCGAGCGCCGACGACGCCCGGCGGGTCGAAGCGCATTTGCGGCAGGTCGGGCTGCCGGTTTCCATCGGCGACATTCCCGGTGCCTTGCCGCCGGCGGAGAGGCTGATGGAGTATATTGCCCAGGATAAGAAGGTGACGCGCGGCACGCTGACCTTCATTCTCACCCGCGGTATCGGCCAGTCCTTTATCGCCCGGGATGTGCCGCCATCGGCCGTTCTCAGCTTTTTGCAGGAGAAACACCCAAAATGAACCTGGAACTCTGGATCTTTTGCGGAATCATTTTCCTTCTGATCCTGATGTCTGGTCTTTTTTCAGGATCCGAAACTGCGCTGACCGCCGTGTCGCGCGCCCGGATGCACCGGCTCTCGAAGCGCGGCGATGACCGTGCAACGGTTGTCGAAGGTCTCATCGAAAAGCGCGACCGCCTGATCGGTGTCATGCTGATAGGCAACAATCTCATCAATATTCTTGCGTCATCCCTGACCACGAGCATGCTGCTCAACCTGTTCGGACAGGCGGGCGTTGCCTATGCCACCGCGATCATGACCGTGCTTCTGGTGATCTTCGCCGAGGTGCTGCCGAAATCCTGGGCGATTTCCAGCCCCGACCGCAATGCGCTGGCGCTGGTGCGGTTCGCGCAGGTTGCCGTGTTCATCTTCGGCCCGCTGTCGGACCTCATCAACTGGATCGTGCGCCGTATCCTCGGCCTGTTCGGCATCGATCTCGGTTCGGTGAAATCGATGCTGTCGGCGCAGGAGGAACTGCGCGGCGCCGTCGATCTCCTGCACCGGGAAGGTTCGGTGGTGAAGCGCGACCGCGACCAGATCGGCGGTCTGCTCGATCTGCGCGAGCTCGAAGTCTATGACGTCATGATCCACCGGACGGATATGGATTCGATCAATGCCGATGATCCGATCGAGGAGATCATCGGCCAGATTCTGGCGAGCCATCACACCCGCATTCCGGTCTGGCGCGGCGACAACGACAATATCGTCGGTGTCGTGCACGCCAAGGACCTGGTGCGGGCCATCCGCGATTCCAACCGGGATTTCTCCAAGATCAACATCATGAAGGTGGCGACCAAGCCCTGGTTTGTGCCCGATACGACAACCCTGCAGGACCAGCTCAATGCCTTCCTGCGCCGCAAGGCGCATATCGCGATCGTCGTGGATGAATATGGCGACGTGCAGGGGCTGATCACGCTCGAAGACATCCTTGAGGAGATTGTCGGCGATATCGCCGACGAGCATGACATCGACGTTCAAGGCTGCCGCCCCCAGCCGGATGGGTCGGTATTGGTTGATGGCTCGGTTCCGATCCGCGATCTCAACCGGGCGCTCGACTGGAACCTGCCGGATGCGGAGGCCACGACCATTGCCGGTCTCGTCATCCACGAAACCCAGAGCATCCCCACGGAAAAACAGGCATTCACCTTCCACGGCAAGCGCTTCACCGTGCTGAAGCGGGAAAAAAACCGCATTACCCGGCTTCGTATTCGACCTTTGGAGGATGACGAAAAGGGCAAAACCAGTTAAGCTGCCGCCACTGGTTCGATTATTTTAAGATATTGTTTTTTCAGACGCTTTCCTGCGCATAAGCTAGGGGCTGCATGCATATTGTTATTGCCATTTTAAGTGGAATTGCGGCGATTTTTTACTGGATGTTCCGGCTGCAATGGGCCGCTCGTTCCATTCGGGATCTGGACAGAAATACGCCTCGTCTGAGAAACAGGAGCAAGCGGGCATTCGACCGTCTCGTTGGTTCGCGCCACAGCCGGATCCGTGATCCACGGCTGGCGGCAACCGTGTTGATGATCCAGCTCGTGCGCACCGGTGCGCCGCTGACCCATGCTGAAAGACGGCAGATCATCGCGCTGTTGGCCGGTCCGCTGGGGATCGGCGATCCGGATGCGATGTTTCGCAAAGCCTGGCGCTATACCAGGCGTCGGGGTTCGTTCCCCTCGATGGCCGACGCTATGGTGCCGATGCTGCGGGCGCGCCTGAGCGTGGACGAGCGTTTTCAGCTGATCGGCATGCTGTGGCAGACTGCCGCCGCTTATGGCGGAGAGAGCGAGTTGCAGGCGCAGATGATCGCCCGCCTGCAACGGCAACTGATGCAAAGCGATGATGTTTAGGCAGGAAAGCCTCTAGCGGCGTGTCGCTTCACCGGGAGCAGCCGGTTCCAGTGCGAGCGCGTGGACACTGCCGGCCAGTTCGTCCTTCAGCACCTCGTTGATCGCCCTGTGCCGCGCGACGCGCGACAGGCCCGCAAAAGCTTCTGCGACAATGCGCACGCGAAAATGCGTTTCACCCGAACCGTCGAATGTGGCATGATGCCCGCTGTCTTCATGATGGTGGCCGGCGTGAAGGTGGCTCTCGTTGATAACGGTCAATGAAACAGGATGAAAAGCCTGCGTCAGTTTGTTTTCGATCGCTGACTGAGTGGACATTTCGTTCTCCTGCGCCCATATGGTAGTTTCATTTGGCAAACCCGTACATGATCACAAATTTACCGCCATTTCAGGCGTTAGGTTGATCCATGGGCAATTGTCAATTCTTGTCTTGTAAACCAATCCGTTGATAATCGTACGCAATGACCTCAAATTCGAAATATTTTGACAGCATCCGCATCCGCCCGAAAAAGGTGGAAGAGGAGAAATCGCGCATTCCCGTGTGCCAGTGGGATGGCTGCGACAAGCCGGGTCCGCACCGTGCACCGGTTGGGCGCATGAAGGAAGGCGAGTTCTTTCATTTCTGCATCGATCATGTCCGTGAATACAACAAAGGCTACAACTATTTTTCCGGTCTCTCCGACGCGGAAGTCGCGCGTTATCAAAAGGAAGCCCTGACCGGCGACCGGCCGACCTGGACCGTCGCAGGCCTGCCGGGCAGCGGCGCTGGCGCCAGCGCGGCGGCCGCAGCGTCTGGCGGTGCGAAGACGTCGCCGGACTTTTCCAAGCTGCGTTCGGGCCGGGCTGCCTATCAGAACCGTTTCCGTGATCCGAACAGCGTGTTCGGTGATGCACGGCCGAGTGCGCGCCTGCGCAAGGCCAAGCCTTTGGAGGCAAAAGCGCTGGATACTCTCGGTCTTGATGTAAAAGCCACTGGCGAAGACATCAAGTCGCGCTATAAAGAACTGGTGAAGCGCCATCATCCCGATGCAAACGGCGGTGATCGGGCTTCCGAGGATCGTTTCCGCGACGTTATCCAGGCTTATCAATTGCTCAAACAGGCTGGTTTTTGCTAAGGACCATGTTTGGCTGAATTCGAAGCCTCCCGTCGAGGCTTCATGGGTGTGACTATCTTATTGCGTCTGCGCGTGCAGTCGCGCTGGAGGCATGATGAATAAGGTTGATCGCGATATTGCGAATTTGCCGGATACTACGGTTTCTGCCGCAAAGCTTTTCGGATTTGATACCGACATGATGGTCCCTGCCTACAAGGCAGGCGATGCATACGTGCCGGAGACCGATCCGGATTATCTGTTCGACAAGCAGACCACGCTGGCCATTCTGGCCGGGTTTGCCTTCAACCGGCGCGTCATGGTGTCCGGCTACCACGGAACAGGCAAGTCGACCCACATCGAACAGGTCGCCGCCCGCCTCAACTGGCCGTGCGTGCGCGTCAATCTCGACAGCCATGTCAGCCGTATCGATCTGGTCGGCAAGGATGCCATCGTCGTCAAGGACGGCATGCAGATCACCGAATTCCGCGACGGTATCCTGCCATGGGCCTATCAGCACAATGTGGCGCTGGTGTTCGACGAGTATGATGCCGGCCGTCCGGACGTGATGTTCGTGATCCAGCGCGTGCTTGAATCGTCCGGCCGCCTGACCCTGCTCGACCAGAGCCGCGTGATCCGTCCGCATCCGGCGTTCCGCCTGTTCGCAACGGCCAACACCGTCGGTCTCGGCGATACAACCGGTCTCTACCACGGCACGCAGCAGATCAACCAGGCGCAGATGGACCGCTGGTCCATCGTGACGACGCTCAACTATCTGCCGCATGACAACGAAGCCGCCATCGTCCTCGCCAAGGCCAAGCACTACCAGAATAAGGAAGGCAAGGAGATCGTCTCGAAGATGGTCCGCGTTGCCGACATGACCCGTGCCGCCTTCATCAATGGCGATCTCTCCACGGTGATGAGCCCGCGTACGGTCATCACCTGGGCTGAAAATGCCGATATCTTCAAGGATGTCGGCTTCGCCTTCCGTCTGACCTTCCTCAACAAGTGCGATGAACTGGAACGTCCGATCGTTGCCGAGTTCTATCAGCGTGCGTTCGGCAAGGAACTGCCGGAGTCGACGGCCAATGTGGTCATAGGCTGAGCGTCATCAGAGCATGGCGGGCCCGGGAGACAATTCACGCACAAATCCGAAAGGCCCGGTTGATTCCGAGCCCTTCAAGCGCGCGGTTACGGCCTGCATGCGGGCCATTGCCGGTGATCATGAAATGGAAGTCGGGTTTGGCAATGATCGCCCGGCCCTGACGGGGCATCGGGCGCGTCTGCCCGACCTGCCCAAGCGTCCAACGGCGAACGATATCGCGGTTACCCGCGGCATCGGCGATTCCATGGCGTTGCGCAAGGCATGCCACAACGACCGCATTCATGCGACGCTGGCGCCGGAAGGCAAGCAGGCGCGCGCCATTTTCGATGCGGTCGAACAGGCGCGTGTCGAGGCAATCGGTGCCCTGCGCATGGACGGCATGGCCGAGAATCTCAGTTCGATGCTGTCGGACAAATATTCCCGCGCCAATTTTCCGGCCATCACCGACAAGGCCGAAGCACCGCTGGAAGAAGCGATTGCGCTTGTGGTGCGCGAGAAGCTGACGGGCCGCAAGGCGCCCGAGTCTGCCGGCAATGTCGTCGATCTCTGGCGCGACTGGATCGAGGAAAAGGCTGCGGCTGATCTTGAGCATCTCGGCGACAAGATCAACGACCAGAACGCCTTTGCCCGCGTTGTCCGCGAAATGCTGGCTTCCATGGAGATGGCCGAAGAGCTGTCGCAGGAAAGCGAGCAGGACGAGGACCAGGAAAGCAACGAGGACACGCCGGAGCCCGAAGAGAACAACGAGGGCGGTTCCGACGAAGACCAGGGCAGTGATGCATCCGAGGACGATGATTCGGAAAGCTCCAGCGATGACAGCCAATCGGGTGAAACCGAAGCAGCCGATGCCTCATCCGACGAGATTGACGACGACGCGGATACGGATGCGGAAATGCCCGGTGAGGCACGCCGTCCGAACCAGCCGTTTTCCAATCTCGGCAGCGAAAGCGGCTACAAGGTCTTCACCCAGGAATTCGACGAAACCACCGATGCGGAAGAACTGTGCGACGATGCGGAGCTGGAGCGCCTCCGGGCTTTCCTCGACAAGCAGCTCGCCAATCTTTCCGGTGTCGTGGGTCGTCTCGCCAACCGCCTGCAGCGGCGCCTGATGGCGCAACAGAACCGGTCCTGGGATTTCGATCTGGAAGAGGGCTATCTCGATTCGGCGCGTCTCGTGCGCGTGGTCATCGATCCGACGCAGCCGCTGTCCTATAAGCAGGAACGCGATACGGATTTCCGCGATACAATCGTCACCCTGCTGATCGACAATTCCGGCTCCATGCGTGGCCGCCCGATCACGGTCGCGGCGACCTGTGCCGACATTCTGGCGCGCACGCTCGAGCGCTGCGGTGTGAAAGTCGAGATTCTCGGTTTCACCACCAAGGCGTGGAAGGGCGGGCAGGCGCGCGAGGCGTGGCTGGAGCGCGGCAAGCCTGCCAATCCCGGCCGTCTCAACGATCTGCGCCACATCGTCTACAAGCGTGCCGATGCCCCGTGGCGCCGCTCACGGCGCAATCTCGGGCTGATGATGCGTGAAGGGCTGCTGAAGGAAAACATCGACGGCGAAGCACTGATCTGGGCGCATCAGCGTCTGCTGGGGCGGCCGGAACAGCGCAAGATCCTGATGATGATTTCCGACGGTGCGCCGGTCGACGATTCCACCCTGTCGGTCAACCCGGGCAATTATCTCGAACGGCACCTGCGCGCCGTGATCGAAGAGATCGAGACGCGCTCGCCGGTCGAGCTGATCGCCATCGGCATCGGCCATGACGTGACGCGCTACTACCGGCGTGCGGTGACCATTGTCGATGCGGAAGAGCTGGCGGGTGCAATGACCGAGCAGTTGGCATCGCTGTTTGAAGAACAGGAACAGCGCCGCGCCGCAGGTAAATCTGCCGCCCGCAGACATTGAGATGAACCGTATGACGCTGCTTGGTCGGCGCATACGGTTCATTCTTCTTCCGGTTCTGCCGCCCGCAGCCGTCGCGGCGACCGATTCGATCCCGCAGAGAAATCTTTATCTGGAATTCCGGTTGGCCGAATAGATCGCCGGCGCGAAGACGGCAAGAATGGCGCCGTAGGGCACCAGCATCACCACGGCCATGACAATCTTCACCATCAGGTCGCCGAAGCCGAGCGACATCCACAGCGGGATATCCTTGCCGAGGAACGGCACCAGCATGGCGAGCGATGAGTCGGCACGCCCCGTCGCCAGATCGATCCAGGCGAACTGGGCGGCAAAGGCGATGGAGAAAAACAGCAGCGTATCGAGCAGCGAACCGAACACGGCGGACGCGAACGGCGCTTTCCACCAGGTCAGCTGGCGCAGCTTGCTGAAAACGGTGACATCCAGCAGCTGGGCGCAGAGAAACGCCGAGCCCGAGGCGATGGCGATGCGCGGCGTTGCCAGCCAGACCGACAGAATCACCGCGATGACGAAACCGGCATAGACGACCTTGCGGGCGAATTGCGGTCCGAAACGGCGGTTCGACAGGTCATTGACGAGGAAGGCAACGGGATAGGTGAAGGCGCCGTAGGTCAGGATTTCGTTCAATCCAAGATGATTGAACGGGTACTGCACCAGAATATTGGAGGCAGCCACGACCAGGCACATGGCGAGGACGGGGAAAATGAAATCCGACAGGGAATAGGCGCGCGAAAGCGGCATTTTTTTATCCTGGGTAATGGAACCAGCAACAATAAGGCCAGCATGCGCTGGCCTCTAGCGATTAGGATGTCAGAGCCGTGTCGGCCGATCAGGCAGCAACCGGCGCTTCAGCCGACTTCTTGGCGATCTGACGCTTCAGGAGGCGGGCACGCTGTGACAGCTCCTTCTCGTCAGCCTTGTTCAAGAATGCATCCAGACCACCGCGATGTTCAACGGTGCGCAGGGCATGGGCCGAAACACGCAGACGGAAGCTCTGACCGAGAGCTTCGGAGATCAGCGTAACGTGGCAGAGGTTCGGCAGGAAGCGGCGGCGCGTTCTGTTGTTCGCGTGGCTCACATTGTTGCCGTACTGTACCGATTTAGCGGTCAATTCACATGTGCGGGACATTGGGTCTCACCTTCAAAATTCATTACCTATAGCCCGAATGTTCTTGTTACCATCACACGTCGCCGTGCAGCGGCGCGCATATCGGACAGGCGGCCTATTGGGAAGTCGCGTTTCTATAGTGATATGAGCCGCGCGCGTCAAGTGTGCTTCTGCTCCGGTTTTGTGTATTTAACGGACTTGTCGCAATGTTTAACACAACTTTGCCTGCTTTGTACGGTCTCACCACAGGCAATTCACACGTGCGTGATGCAATTTGAAGGAGCGGGACATGACTGGTCTCATTCGGCGGCCCGGCTGCGGATATGCTGCGATTGCCGCAGGGATACTGCTCGTTGCGGGGGCGCTCCCGGCACGCGCCGAGGAAGTCTACAAATCCGATTACCGGGTTTCGCTGCTCGGCCTGACGATTGCCAAGGCAAATTTTTCAACCAGTGTCTCGGGCGGCGCCTATACGGTATCGGGTGGCCTGAGAAGCTCGGGCCTCGTGACCGTCTTCGACGACACCAAGGGCAATATCGATGTCAAAGGCCAGTTTGGCAAAACCGGCCCGCTGCCGAACTCCTATCTGGTCAAGTACCGGCACGGCAAGAAGGACAAGAGCACGTCGATTGCCTTCGCCAATGGCAATGTGACGGAAACCACCAATGTCCCGCCAGTCAGGAAGAAGGACAAATGGGTGGAGCTTGAGCCCGCGGCGCTGCAGGGCGTGACCGATCCGATCTCCGGCGTCATGGTCGCTGCGGACAGCATCGGCCAGGTCTGCACCCAGACCCTGCATCTCTACGACGGACAGACGCGGGTGGATCTCCAGCTCTCGCCATCCGGGAGTCCGCAGCCGTTCTCCACCAAGGGTTTCAAGGGCGATACGATCACGTGCTCGGTCAAGTTCATTCCGGTCGGCGGCTACCAGGCGGGGCGCGATGCGATCGAATATCTGAAAAACAAAAGCAAGATCAGTCTCACCTTTGCATCCCTCGGCAAGTCCGGTATCTATTCGCCAGTGCAGGCGAAGATCGGCACGCAGATCGGAACGGTGACGGTTTACGCGACCCGTTTTGAAAAGATGCAATAGAAGCGGCGGGGGCGCCGCTCTTTCGAATGGGGGCGGCGCGTGGCTACATCTGTCGGGTTTCTTGCGGTTATCATGTGGGCGATGCTCGCGCTGTTCACCGATGTCTCCGGCAAGGTGCCGCCGTTTCAGCTGACGGCCATGACCTTCGCCATCGGCGCCTGCCTTGGCCTGTTGTCCTGGCTCTGGCGGCCGGGCGCGGCACAGCACCTGCGCCAGCCGGCAAAGGTCTGGGCTCTCGGCGTTGTCGGCCTGTTCGGCTATCACTTCCTGTATTTCACCGCCCTGCGCAACGCGCCGGCCGTTGATGCCAGTCTCATCGCCTATCTCTGGCCGCTGTTCATCGTGGTCGGCTCGGCGCTGATGCCGGGCGAACGCCTGCGCTGGTTCCATGTGCTGGGAACCCTTTTGGGGCTGGCCGGTACGGTGCTGATCGTCACCAAGGGCGGCGGTGTCGGCTTCGAGGCGCAATATGCCTTCGGTTACGCCATGGCCGGGCTTTGCGCCCTGACCTGGTCCGCCTATTCGCTGCTGTCGCGGCGTTTTGCCAGCGTGCCGACCGATGCGGTGACCGGCTTTTGTGTCGCGACATCGGTTCTGTCGCTGATTTCGCATCTGGCGCTCGAGCAGACCGTCTGGCCCGAATCGCTGACGCAATGGCTGGCCGTGCTGGGGCTCGGGCTTTTCCCGGTGGGCGCGGCCTTCTATGCCTGGGATTTCGGCGTCAAGCGCGGCAATATCCAGGTGCTGGGTGCATCGAGCTATGCGGCGCCGCTGCTGTCGACCCTTGTGCTGATCGCGGCGGGGGCCGCCGAACCGACGGTGCGCGTCCTGCTCGCCTGCCTGCTGATCACTCTTGGCGCGGTACTTGCCGCCAAGGAAATGATTTTCCGGAAGAGGCCTGTTTAGGGCTCCCAGCCCGGTTCGGCCAGCTCGAACTGGGCGAAGTCGAAGCCCGGTGCAACCGTGCAGCCAACCAGCGTCCAGTCGCCAAGCGATTTGGCTGTCTGCCAGTGTCCAGCGGGAACAATGCCCTGCGGCCGCTCGCCGGCCATGATATCCATGCCGAGCCGGTGGACCTCATGCGGCGCGCCTTCGGTTGCAATGGTCAGTTGCAGCGGTGCCCCGCCATACCAGTGCCAGACCTCGGCCGCGTCTTTCACCCGGTGCCAGGCGGAAACCTCGCCCTTCTCGAGCAGGAAATAGATGGCGGTCGAATGGCCGCGCCCGCCCACCGGCCAGCCGTTCTGGTTGTCGCGAAACATCTGGATATAGGCGCCGCCCTCGGGGTGCGGCTGCAGCCCCAGCGCGGCGCGGATCTGTTCAGCGGTCAACGTCATCAGAAATTGTCCTTACGCTTGCGGATTTCGGTGAAAACGGCTTCGTCGCTGGCGTTCTCCAGCTTGAGGTTGCGGCGGATCGCCGGGTCGTGCCAGCGCAGGAACGGGTTGGTTGCCATTTCGCGCAGCAAGGTGGTGGGCAATGTCGGCAGGCCAGCCTCGCGCAGGGCAAAGATCTCCCTGGCGCGTTCCTTCAGCGCCGAATTGTCAGGATCGATCGACAGGGCAAACCGCGCATTGCTTTCGGTATATTCGTGCCCGCAATAGATCTGCGTGTCGACCGGCAGCTTGATAAGGTGGTTGAGCGACCGGAACATGGTTGCCGGCGTTCCCTCGAACAGGCGCCCGCATCCGAGCGAGAACAGCGTGTCGCCGGTGAACACAACCTTGGCGTCGGGGATATAATAGGAAATCTCGCCGGCGGTATGGCCGGGCGTGGAAATGACGAACACGTCGAAATTGCCGAAGCGGAAGCGGTCACCGTGCTTCAGCGTGCGGTCGATGCCGGGTATATTGGCCTTTTCCGCGTCCGGACCGAGGATTTCAAGCTTGAACCGCTTTTTCAGCGCAAGGTTGGCGCCGACATGATCATTGTGGTGATGGGTCGAGAAAATGTGGGTCAGCGTCCAGCCGCGGCGCTTGAGCGCGTCGAGCACAGGCTTTTCTTCCGGGGCATCGATGGAAGCGGTGAGATTGGCATCGGGGTCGTGGATCAGCACGCCGAAATTGTCGCTGAGCGCGGTGAACTGTTCTATCTGCAGATTTGACATGGGGCCTGTCCGGTTTGTGCGTTGCGATCAGGATAGCCAGCTGTCCGGCAGGCGCAACCCGTCTCCAAGCCATTTTCTTGATGTTATGATTTGCCGTGTTAGGTTGAATGCATGCATCTCGATATCATCGACCTCCGTGCCTTTTATGCTTCCACCCTCGGCCACCTGACCGAGCGGGCGATTACCATGGCCCTTGCGCCGATCTGGCCGAAACTGCCGGGCGAACGGCTTGTCGGTCTTGGCTATGTCGTGCCCTATCTCGACCGGTTTCGCGGCGATACGGAGCGGACATTCGCCTTCATGCCTGCCGGGCAGGGCGCGGCGAGCTGGCCGCCGGCGGAAGCGTCGTCGACGGCGCTGGTGTTCGAGGAAGACCTGCCGCTGCCGGATTCGGCGGTGGACCGTATTTTGATGGTGCATGCGCTGGAACATGCGGAGGACCCGCGCGAGACACTCAAGGAAATGTGGCGGGCGCTTGCCCCGAACGGGCGGCTCGTCATCGTCGTTCCCAACCGGCGCGGCCTGTGGGCGCGCTTCGAGCACACGCCCTTCGGCAGCGGACGGCCCTACAGCCGGGGGCAGTTGATCCGCCTTCTGCGGGAAACCAATTTCACGCCGGGTCCGTGGGCCGAGGCGCTGTTCTTCCCGCCATCGTCGCGGCGCTGGATCATGCGCCCGTCCAGCCTGTTCGAGCGCGTGGGACGGCGTTTCTGGCCGGTGTTCTCCGGTGTTCTCATCGTGGAGGCGCAAAAGCGCATCTATCAGGGATTGCCGGTCGCCCAGCGGTCATCGCGGCGTGTCTTCGTGCCGGTTCTCTCGCCGCAGGGCACGGCGATGCGGCGGGACGGGCCGGACGAGAATTGAGCGTCAGCGCCGCAGCAGGAACACCGCCTGCTGGCCGAAGAGGTTCCAGAAACCCCAGGGCATGTTGAAGCCGATTCTCTGGCCGAAGGCATTGAGCGCCACGGCCGTTTCCACCTGCGCGCCGATCTCCCTCGTCATGTCGACAAAGTCGTTGATGGTGCAGAAATGGATGTTGGGCGTGTCGTACCAGCTGTAGGGCAGCTCTTCCGTCACCGGCATGCGGCCGTTGACGAGCAGCGAGGCGCGCATGCGCCAATGGCCGAAATTCGGGAAGGAGACGATGGCCTTCTCGCCGATCCGCAGGAGTTCGGTCAGGACATTCTTCGGGTTGCGCGTCGCCTGCAGCGTCTGCGACAGGATCACGTAATCGAAGCCCGCATCGGGATAATATTTCAGGTCGCTGTCCGCATCGCCCTGGATGACCGAGAGACCGCGCGCCACGGATTCGTTGACGCCCTTCTGCGACAGCTCGACGCCGCGTCCGTCGACATTCTTTGTGTTCTGCAGGAGTTCGAGCAGTTCACCGTCGCCGCAACCGACGTCGAGCACCCGCGCGCCGGGGTTGACCAGCGAGGCGATGACGTCGAAGTCGACGCGCGAAGTGGTGTTCACGCTCATGGCTGCAGGAGCCCCTTGGCACGCGCCGCAGAGCGGATGAAACCGTTGATGGCCGAGAACATTTCCGGCTCGTCGAGCAGGAAGGCGTCATGGCCGCGGTCCGTTTCGATCTCGACGAAGGAGACGGAAGCACCGGCGGCATTCAGCGCATGGGCAACGGTGCGGCTTTCGCTGGTCGGGAACAGCCAGTCGCTGGTGAAGGAGACAATGCAGAACCGTGTCTTCGATCCGGCAAAGGCATCGGCCAGCCGTCCCTCATGCTCCGCCGCCAGATCGAAATAATCCATGGCGCGGGTCATGTAGAGGTAGGAGTTGGGGTCGAAGCGCTCGACGAACGACATGCCCTGATGACGCAGGTAGCTTTCGATCTGGAAATCCGCGTCGAAACCGAAGGTCACGTTCTGCCGGTCCTGCAGGTTGCGTCCGAATTTGCGGTGCAGGGCGGTTTCCGAGAGATAGGTGATATGCGCCGCCATGCGGGCCACGGACAGGCCTTTGCGCGGAATGGTACCTTCTTCCAGATAACGGCCTTCCCGCCACTCCGGGTCCGCCATGACGGCCTGGCGGCCCACTTCATGGAAGGCGATGTTCTGCGAGGAGTGGCGCGCGCCCGTGGCAATGGCGACGGCGGCAAAAACCCGGTCGGAATGGCTGGATGCCCATTCCAGAACCTGCATGCCGCCCATGGAGCCGCCGACCACGGCGAAGAGCTGCCTGATGCCGAAATGATCGACCAGCATGGCCTGCGCCCGCACCATGTCGGCAATGGTGATGATCGACAGGTCGAGCGCGTAGGGCTTGCCGGTTTCGGGATTGATCGAAGCCGGGCCGGTCGAACCGAGGCAGCCGCCGAGCACATTGGAGCACAGGACGAAGAAGCGGTCCGTATCGATGGGCTTGCCCGGGCCAACGAGGGTTTCCCACCAGCCATTCTTGCCTGTCACGGGATGCACATTGGCAACATGCTGGTCGCCGGTCAGCGCATGGCAGATCAGGATGGCGTTCGACTTGTCGGCATTGAGCGTGCCGTAGCTCTGATAGGCGATACGGAACGGGGAAAGCACGACGCCGCTGTCGAGATGCAACGGCTTGTCGGCGCCAAACTCCACCACGGGGCTGTGGGGATTTGTCGCTTCCTGGCTTCTCTGATCGGGACTGGCGGACGGGTTGCTGAATTTCGTCATTTTCGCGCGATTTTAGCTTTGTGGGCGGTAGCTATGGTCGCACAACCGGCAAAGTCAATGGTTTCTTTGATTTTCCGGACTTGGCGCCGCAAGTTTGGCTCGACATCGTGTCTGTTGGCGGCTATGCCCCGTGGCTTGAGCCATTGCCTGCGATGACCATCGATTTCAACGATGTTACGGATCTTGTGAATCATGACAACGACATTGAAAGACACGCGCCCCACACCCAAACCCGGTGTTCTCGACATTGCCGCCTACGTCCCCGGCAAGGAATCGGCCCCCGGCGTTGCCAAGGTCTACAAGCTCTCTTCGAATGAAACCCCTCTGGGCGCGAGCAAGCACGCGACCGAGGCCTATCACGCCGCATCCGCACGCCTCGAAATCTATCCCGACGGCCAGGCCACCCAGCTCAAGCAGGCGATTGCCGACGTGCATGGGCTGAATGCCGACAACCTGCTGTGCGGCAACGGCTCGGATGAACTGCTCGGCCTGTTGTGCCAGACTTACCTCTCGCCCGGCGATGAGGCGATCTACACCGAGCACGGTTTCATGGTGTACAAGATCTACATCATGGCGGCCGGTGCGACACCTGTCGTGGCCAGGGAAAAGAATGAGCAGGCGCACGTCGATGCCATTCTCGCTGCTGTCACGCCGCAGACCAAGATCGTGTTCCTGGCCAACCCGAACAATCCGACCGGCACCTACATTCCGTTCGAGGAAGTGCGCCGCCTGCATGCGGGCCTGCCGAAGAACGTCCTGCTTGTTCTCGATGCGGCCTATGCGGAATATGTGCGCCGCAACGACTACGAAGCGGGTATCGAGCTCGTCTCGTCGTTCGAGAACGTCGTGATGACCCGCACCTTCTCGAAAATCCACGGCCTTGCCGCCCTGCGGATCGGCTGGATGTTCGCGCCGGCGCATGTCATCGACGCGGTCAACCGAATCCGCGGGCCGTTCAACCTGAACTCAGCCGCCATTGCGGCCGGTGCTGCCGCTGTCCGCGACCGTGCGCATGTCGACAAGGCTGTTGCCTTCAACGATACATGGCTGCCATGGCTGACCGAACAGCTGTCGGCGCTGGGCCTGCGCGTCACGCCGTCGGTCGGCAATTTCCTGCTCGTGCATTTCCCGGACGATGCGGCGAAATCGGTCGACAAGGCAGACGCCTATCTGACCAGCAGGGGCTATATTTTGCGCCGTGTTGCGGGCTACGGATTCCCCAACGCGTTGCGCCTTACCATTGGATCCGAGGAAGCCAATCGCGGCGTAGTCGCCGCACTCTCCGAATTCTTGAAGTAAACAATGTCCAAAATCCATTTCGATACCATTGCGCTGATCGGCATTGGCCTGATCGGTTCGTCGCTGGCGCGCGTCATCAAACGCGAGGGCCTGGCAGATCACATCGTCATCTCGACCCGCAGCGAAAGCACGCTGCAGCGCGCCGAAGCGCTGGGTCTGGGCGACAGCTATGTCCTCGACAGTGCGGAAGCGGTCAAAAACGCCGACCTGGTGATCATCTCGGTGCCCGTCGGCTCGTCCGGTGACGTTGCCAGGCACATTGCCGGATCGCTGAAAGCCGGCGCCATCGTCACCGATGTCGGCTCAACCAAGGGATCGGTCATCGCGCAGATGCAGCCGGAACTGCCGGCGCATGTGCATTTCATCCCCGGCCATCCGCTCGCCGGTACGGAATATTCCGGACCCGACGCGGGTTTTGCCGAGCTCTTTGCCAACCGCTGGTGCATCCTGACACCGCTTGATGGCACCGATCCGGTTGCCCTCGACCGGCTGACAAAATTCTGGGAAGCCTGCGGCTCGCGGCTCGATACAATGGACCCGGTGCATCATGACCGGGTGCTGGCCATCGTCTCGCATCTGCCGCACATCATTGCCTACAACATTGTCGGCACGGCGAGCGACCTGGAAGAAGTGACCAATTCGGAAGTGATCAAATACTCCGCCTCCGGTTTTCGCGATTTCACCCGCCTTGCCGCGTCGGACCCGACCATGTGGCGTGACGTCTGCCTGCACAACAAGGATGCGATCCTTGAAATGCTGGCGCGGTTTTCCGAGGATCTGGCCTCGTTGCAGCGGTCAATCCGCTGGGGCGACGGCGATGCGCTGTTCGATCTCTTCACCCGCACCCGTGCCGTCCGGCGCGGGATCATCGATGCGGGTCAGGAAGTGGACGCCCCCGATTTCGGACGCCAGAAGGCGGGTGCCAAGAGCGCCTGACAGCACTGCACCGGCTGTACTTGCCCTCACAGCGAGGGCAGGCGGCCGATGCTGATGAAGCCGACCGACATCTTGCCGTTCTTGACCGAGACGGGAAGTGTCGGCGCGCCGTTGGCATCCTTCGGCACGAAGGCCATGGCCTGCAGCACGGATGAAATGATCTTGTCCTGACCGGGGAAGATGCTCTTTGCCGTATTGGCAACGCTTTCCGGGTTGCGCAGGGTGATCTTGAAGTCGCCGCTGATGCGTCCGTCGTCCGCCACGGAGAAGGGCCCGGATAGGGCGATGCCGCTGCCGTCGGGCAGGGCGAGATCCACGTTGCGCAACAGGCCGGACTGTCCGCGCAGGATGCTCAGATCACGCTCCGTCTTGCCGATCAGGGCAAAGCCGTTTGCCATCTGGATATCGGCGGCGCCGGTCAGTTCGGGCAGCGGCTTGTCATAGACCGTGTTGTCGGCAACCTTCAGGCTGCTGAAGGACAGGGCGATATCCATGACCGGCTCCATGGCGCGGAAATGCAGCTGGCCGTCCTTCAGGGTGGCAAACGGTGTGCCGGCACCGGACGGGTTGTGCTGGGTGACGACGATATTGCGGCCCTGCACCGACAGGCGTTGCGGAATGGGCTTGTCCAGCCGCACGCTGGATTTCAAATTGTCCCAGTTCAGGTCGAGCGGCGGCATGCCGGGAGCGCTGACGGCAGCCGGGCCGTCGATCTCGCTCACGATGTGGAAGGGTGCATAGACCTGCGCGGCGGAGCGGAAGGCACCGGCACTGACGGAAACATTTTTCGCCTGGTCGACCCATGACACCTTGGAGCAGTTGAGGCCAAGGCGGAAGGGATAGCCGCTGGCCGCCGCATTGTCGCAAGCGGCGTTGATGCCCTTGGCCTGCAGGCCGGCAATATTGGCGGCAACCCGCGTTTCCAGCATGTTGGCCACGTAGTACCACCCGCCCGTATAGAGCAGGCCGACGAGGACGATACCTGCGGCCAGGAAACGGATACGCCGTCCGGCATTGTAAGGTTTGTCGGCAGTGCTTGACGTCATGGTCCGGGTCTCGCTATCGGTCAGGGAAGAAGCTTCGCAATGAAGTACAGCTATCAGGACGGATATGGGCGATTTTTGGGTCTTTGGCTATGGTTCTCTGATGTGGAAGCCAGGCTTTGCACATGTTGAAACCATGCATGCGCGCCTGCACGGCTACAGGCGGGCGCTGTGCGTGCATTCCTACGTGCATCGCGGCACGCCGGAACGGCCGGGGCTTGTGCTCGGTCTCGATCATGGCGGTTCCTGCCTTGGCCTGGCCTTCCGGGTTCCCGGCGAGCTTGAAGACGAGGTCGTCGCCTATCTGCGCGAGCGGGAACTGGTCACCAATGTCTATCTGGAGAAGCGGCTGGCCGTCCGTCTGAGCGATGGCCGCAAGGTCGAGGCACTGACCTATGTGGTCGACCGCAGGCATGTTCAGTATGCGGGGGCGCTGACGGTTGAACAGGCTGCCGCCACCGTGCGCGGCTCGGTTGGCCAGTCCGGCCGCAACGAGGATTACGTGCACAATACGCTTGAACACATGCGCAAGATGAATATCCGCGACCACTGGTTCGAGACCCTGGTCGCCGCCATCGACCGCAATCCCGGCTAGGGATCAGGTTGTAATTTTTCCAGTTGCAGCAGCTGCCGTGCGTGGTTCGACAAGCTCACCATGAGGGAGGTGGTTTAGCTGCATTGCTAATCACAAACGTTGCAGAATGCAGCTCTCTGCAACCCTCACCCTCCCTCATGGTGAGCTTGTCGAACCACGCACTATGGGTGTTGCGGACCCCGGAAATCTCAGACCGTTACCCCGAGCTCCTTCAGCCGCTGCACTGCCGTCGGCGGCAGGGGCGGCGGGTTTTCAGAACGGGCCGCCTCGATCAGCAGTTCATCGCATGCGGCTTCCGTCACTTCCTGCAATTTTTTCAGGAAGCTCTCGGCGTCGAGGCCCGGCTGGATCGGCGGCAGGATGCGGCAGCGGATCGTGCCGGGAAAGCGGCGGAACTTGCGGCGCGGCCAGTATAGACCGGCGACATGGGCGATCGGCAGCACCGGCACGCCAAGCTCGGTATAGATATGCGCCACGCCATATTTATAGGCGGGCGGTGCACCCGGTGCGGTGCGGGTGCCTTCCGGATAGATCATCAGCTGGCGGCCCTGGGAAACGGCGTCCCGCGCCCCCCGGATCGCCGTCTTCATGGCGACCGAGCGTTTGCCCCGGTCGATCGGCACCATCTTCATCTTGAGGATGTACCAGCCGAACAGGGGAATCCACATCAGCTCGCGTTTGAGAATATAGACGGGATCGGCGATCTGCGGCAGGAAGGCATAGGCATCCCAGAACGATTGATGTTTGGGCGCGCAGATGTAGGGACCATCGGGAATGTTCTCGATACCCTCGATCACGTGATCCGTGCCGGCCAGAACCTTCTGCAACCAATGGTTGGACCTTGCCCAGTTCTTCGGCACGCTCCAGGCATTCCTGCGGGAGCTGAGGAAGTAATAGGGCGTGAAGATGATCATCTGGATGATCAGGTTGAGATAGAAGGCGATATTGAAGACAATTGATCGGATGATCGTCATCGGGGTCCCGGTCATGGCGGTTGGTCAGGCCTTCGTTATACCAACTTGCGCGCGCCGTGAACTCCCAATCAGCCACCCCTGATCCATCGAACGAAGGTTTGTGTCCCCGCCGACAGGCTGTCGGGCAGGGCCGAGCGAATGACAGCGCCGAGATATTTCACATATTCGACGACAAGCACGCGCACCACCTGACCGCGGGCCAGCCAGTCGCCATTGCGCAGGTCGCTGTTGACGATGGGGTAGGGGATGAACTCGATCTCCTGCGAGGCGCGCCGCAGCTCCACCAGTGTCCGGGGCATGTGGTAGTTGTTGGTGACGACGATGATGCGCGCGTAATGGTTGGCCTTGGCCCACTTGATGCTCTCGGAGGCATTGCCGATCGTGTCGAGCGCCGAGCGGTCGATGTCGACACAGCATTCAAACAGCGTGGCATCGCCGCGCGTTACCCGCTGCAGCTCGCCGCGCTTGGTCGAGGGATGGACCCCGCTGATGAAAAGCCGCTTGCCACGCTTGTTCTTGAGCAGGTCAAGCGCGCCTTCAATGCGCGAATAGCCGCCCGTCAGGACGACGATGCCATCGGCCGGTTCAACCAGTTCAGGCGTCTGCATGGTGCTGACATGATCGCTGAAGACGATGAACCCGCCGAGGAACAGGCCGAGCGCCAGAACGCCGAGCAGGAAGAACGGGCGGGCAACACGCTTGCGCAATGCAGACGCAAGTCCGCGCGGGCGGGCTTCGGCGCCTGCCGGCGGTTGGTTGCTGCTGTCGTCCGTGCCGTCCATTTTCTGATCACGCGTTGCCTTGTTCGAGAGTCGTGCCACCGGGAGTGTATAAGCCTTGCCGGCAAACCTCCCATGAATTTTATGTCGTCAAATTGAATCGAAATCGCTCAGGTATCGTGACTGTCGCCTGCGCGCCCGTCGACCTGGCGTAAATGCGCTATGACTGTCATTCGTGTTGTAATCATGGTCAAAACACTGACTGCGAGAATGATCAGCACGACCCCGGTATAGCCGCCTGACCCGATGGAAAAATTGCCGAACAGGGCTGTGGCCTGATCGGCTTCCGGCGTTGCCAGATTGCGGGACGACCACCAGCCAATGAGCAGAAAGATCAGGATGGCCAGCGCGCCGCCGCATAATGCGCCTTTCAGGGCGGTCCAGAAAAAGTGCCGTTCGAACTGCCGGGCGACGAATTTCTGTTCCGCGCCGATAAAATGCAGCACTTCGATGATGTGACCATTACCAGCCATGGCGCCGCGCGTGGCAAAAATCACCGTGAGAACCGTGGCGGCGATGACCAGCCCGAGCACGGTCATGCCGATCAGCACGGTGGAACGGGCCATGGACACGAGCCGGTCGACCCAGGTGCGGTGATCGTCGAAACTGGCACCCGGGATGTTCTTCACGAGTTCGCTGCGCAGCAAGGCGAAATCCGGTGGCGAGGCCTCGTCGAGCGTGACGACGACCAGCCGGGGCACCGGCAAATCATCGATGTTGAGCCCCGTGCCGAGCCATGGCTCCAGCAGCCGGGCCGTGGCCGCCCGGTCAATGACGCGGGTGGATTTGACCCCGGAAAAGCCCTGTGCAAGCTTGCCGGCCTGAACGAGCAGCGCTTCCATGTCCTGGCCCTCGACCGGACGGATCTGGATGGTGGCTTCGGTCGAAATCTGGCTCTGCCATGTCGCCGCGGTCGACTGGACGAGACTGACCGCCCCGATGGTCAGGCAGGCGAGGAACGTCATGATGGCGATCACGATCATCAGGGCATGGCCGACGACATTGCCGGCGGGCACGATGGGCGCCTGGCCGTTCTTGCCGCGCACAAGCTGGATGGCGCGACCGGTCAGATCCGCGGCCAGCTCCCTGAGGCGGGCGGCGTCAATCATAGATGTCGAGCCTCCCCTGATCGAGAATCATGCGGCGCGCATTGACCTGATCCATCAGGGTAAGATCGTGGGTGGCGATGACCACGGCGGTACCGGAACGGTTCAGTTCGCCGAACAGGCGCAGCAAGCGCCGGGCAAGGGGCGGATCGACATTGCCGGTCGGCTCGTCGGCCAGCAGGATTTCCGGCTGGTCGATCAGGGCGCGGGCAATTGCGGCACGCTGTTTCTCGCCGCCTGACAGCACCGGCGGCAGCACGTGCATGCGTTCGCCCAGGCCAACCCAGTGCAGCAATTCCTCGACTTCCGCGCGATAGGTGGCTTCCTCCTTGCCGCGCACCCGCAGCGGCAGGGCGACATTCTGGTAGGTCGTCATGTGATCGAGCAGGCGGAAATCCTGGAACACCACGCCGATCCGGCGGCGCAGCAAAGGCATTTCCTTGGAGGAGATGGTCGCGATGTCCTTGCCAAAGACGGTGATGAGACCGCGCGTCGGCTTCAGCGTCATGAACAGCAGGCGCAGCAGCGATGTCTTGCCCGCGCCCGACGGGCCGGTCAAAAACTGAAACGAGCGGGGTGAAATATGGAGGCTGACATCACGCAGAACCTCCGGGCCCATCCCGTATCGCAAACCGACATTCTCAAAACGAATCAAGCTGACTTTCCAAGTTTCTTGTCCACGCGTGTTTTATTCAGCGCGGACGGATTTGACCACCCATCAATCGCTGCATCCGTTCGGCGAAACATTAATTATTGGGCGATAGGCTGCCACAATGATTCGGAGGATCATGACTGCAACATGGCAGAACGACCGGAAAACACGTGATTGCACGGTTTAAAACGATGAGCGGCGAAACTGTTTCGCATATTGTCCCCGCGCTCCACTTCGACAAAGGCGGGGCGGAAGACGCAATCTATGAATCCATGTCACCTCCTTCCTCCCGGCAAAGCCTGAACCCACACTTCCCCGTAAACGCGCGCATGACAATTCTCCAAAAGTCGCAGGAGGCGCAGGCGCGCATGCCCGGCTTCGCCTATTGGCTGCTGGTGCTTCTGGTTGCGGCGTCGACGTTCTGGATCTGCGGCGGGCATGTGCTTTTCAGCCAGCGGCATGCCGCCGGTCCCCACATGCCGGGCACGAGCGTATCCGCGCCCGCAGGCAACGCGATCCGCTGACCGGCGCCGATTGACCGGTCGAAAAAACGCTGAGGTTTTGCTTTTCCGGCCGATATCGGGCTATAGAGCCTTTCAAACAGGAAAGGCTCCAGGAGCCTTGCTTACCGGAAAATCAGGAAGAGTTGCATGCCGAAAGTTGGCGAGAAGAATATCGATGTTCTATTCAGTGCGCAGGAGATCGCCACGCGCAATCTGGAACTGGCGCAGGACATTGTGGCAAAACGGTTTGACAATCTGCTGGTGATCTCGATCCTCAAGGGATCGTTCATCTTCGCGGCGGACCTGATCCGCGCCATGCACGACGCGGGCGCCGAGCCTGATGTCGAGTTCATCACCGTGTCCAGCTATGGCAAGGGCACCGAGAGCAAGGAAGTGCGGCTCCTGCGCGACATCGACAGCGATGTGCACGGCCGCGACGTGCTGTTGATCGACGATATCCTGGAATCGGGCAGGACGCTGAAATTCACCCGCGAACTGATGCTGGAGCGCGGCGCGCGCAGCGTGTCCATCGCCGTATTGCTGGACAAGAGCGTGAAGCGGAAAACCGATATCGAAGCGGATTTCAAGGGCTTCGAATGTCCCGACTATTTCGTCGTCGGCTATGGCATGGATGTCGGGCATTCCTTCCGGCAGCTGCCCTATGTCGGTGTCGTCCGGGACTGAGGCTCTAGTGGAACGAATTTCACATCACGCGCAGCATGCGAATGTCAGAATCGGACCACTAGCCTCAGTTGAATTTCAGCAGGCGTTCCAGATAATCCTTTTCCATCTGCGGGCTTAGCGCATTGCCGAGCCGCTCGCGGATGGCATCGAGGATTTGCCGGGCGCGCTGGATATCGGCCTGTCCGGGCAGCATGTTCCGGTCCGGCCCGAAATCGGTGCCGCTGTCGGATTTGGACGGCCGTCCCAAGGGGTCGCGGTCACTCTGCTGCGGACCGCCCGGCTTGCCCGCCCGGCCCATGGCCTGCATCTGCTTCATCATGTCCTGTCCGCCCTTGCGCAGGGAATCCAGCGCATTGCTTTGCTGGTCAAGCGCTTGTCCGCCATCAGCCTCGCCGAGGGATTTCTGGGCATCTCCCATGGATTTTCCGGCGTCACCGAAATCCTTGTTGGGCGTAACGCCCTGGCCGTTCAGATCGTCCATCAGCTGCTGCAGGTCGGATTGCAGCTTGCCCTGGCCGTCCTGCAGGCCCTTCAGCGCCTTGGCGATATCTTCCTCTGACATCTGGCCCTGCTGGCCGTCCTGTCCCATCTGGCCGCCGAACTGGCCATTGTCCTGCATCATGCCATTCTGGCGCTGCTGTTCCAGCCTGTGGGTCTCGTTCATCATTTTCTGCTGGCGCCGCATCAGATCGCCGAGCTTGTCCATCTGCTGTTTCATCTGGTCGCCCTGGCCGTTCTTGCCCTGGGCCTGGCGCATCTGCAGATTGTTCAGCATGTCGTTGAGCTGCGAGAGCAACTGCTGGGCCTGCTCCTTCGAGCCCTGCTTGGCCAGTTCCTCGATCTGCTTGAGGATGCGGTCGATATCCTCCTGCCGCAATTCGCGGGCGTTGGGATCGGGCGCCTGCGCCATGTTGGGATTGCGCTGGGCCTGCTGGGCAAGCTCGCGCATATATTTGTTCATGGCCTTGCGCAGGTCGGCCATGCGCTTGTCGATTTCTTCGGGACTGGCATTCTGCTCGATCGCCTGCCGCAGCGCCTCCTGGGCTTCGCGCAGACTGCGCTCGGCGTCGGACAGGGCGCCGTCTTCGATGCCGCGCGCCACCTGCCACATATAGGCGACGACATCGCGCAGCTGGTCATCGCTCTTCGCAAGGTTGAGCCGGGAGCGGATGCTGCGCAGACCCAGATAACGGGCCGGATTCCGGATGGTCTCTTCCGGCCACAGGGTAATGGCATCCAGCATGTTCAGCACATCCGGCTTGGCATTGGCGTTCAGCGCCAGCATGCGCCGCTGCTCCACCACCGCGCGCGCCAGCGGATTGGCAAAGGGACGTTCCGGCATGACAAGGGTCTTGGTCTCGCTCCTGCCTTCCTGCCCGGCATCGTCAACCGCGACAAGCGTCATGCGGATTTCCGATCCGGCCCAGACATGTTCGGTCAGGTCCCGCGTCGTTTTGGTCTCGCCGCCGTCCGCGCCGCGCTTCGGCAGGCTGAGGGGGATTTCCGGGGCCTCGAACAGCGGCCTTGCATCCTTTGCCGGCGGCTGGACCTGCTCGACCTTCGCCTGCGCGCTGGCCGCACCATAATCGTCCCTGATTTCATAGGTCAGTTCCATCGTGCCATTGACGGCGCTCGATGGTTCCCTGGTGAAGCGGATGGTGGGCGGCTGGTCCGGCAACACCGCAAACGCCCATTCGGAATGTACGGTGCCGTTGTTGATCAGTCCCACTGTGGCGTTGGTATCGAGGGTCAGCTCGTAATTGCGCGGCTGGTCTTTTGCCGGGGCGGTGTCGGCCGTCTTCGCGTCCTGCTTGACCGGAACGTCGGCGGGCTTGCCGTCCGGCAGGGTCTGCGTCACCCGTTCGGTTCCGTTGCCGCCGATGATGCGGATGGTCAACGTACTGTTCTGCGGGACGGTGAACTGTTTTTCCTGGTCATTGGCCGCCGAGGTGAGGAAAACCGGCGGGCGGCCCGTATAGCGCGGCGGGGTGACCCAGGCGTCGATGCGGGGCGGCAGCGCATTGCTGCTGCTGTGGCTCTGGAATGCATCGCCGAGACGTCCGCCGAGCGGACTGCCGGAAAAGGCGAAGGCGATGACGAGAAGCAGCCCGATCACGGCCCGCAGACCCCAGGGGTCGATTTCCGGGATGTTTGTCCGGGGCAGGCCGGTTTTCAGGCCTCTGATGCGTTCGGCCATGCGCTTGCGGTGCTCGTCCCACAGGGCCTGTGCAAAAGGATCGTCCGTGCTGGTCGCCAAGATTTCCGACTGGACGGCAATCGGCTGGTGATCGAGCGTGTTGACGTCTTCAATGCGGCGGCTGACATCGGCATGGTCCGGCAGGCGGAATCTCAGCAGAGTGTAGAGGCACACCGGAAGCGACAGGACAAACAGCGTCAGCAGGCCGAGACGGACGAGATCCGGCATCATGCGGAACAGGCCGAACCAGGCGACGATCACGAACAGTGCAGCGACAAGCAACAGCGGCAGGACCCGCGGCCACAACCGCTCGAAGGCCAGGGTCAGCCACGCGGACAAGCGGAGCCGATCGATACTCTTGAAAATATCGAATCTGACCCTTTCAGCGTCCCGCTCATCGGGGTGTTGACCGGTCATCCCTGCTCCATCTCGTCACCCTGCGATTCCATCATGACCGCATTGACGCTGGTCAAGAATACCACTCATCGTGGCAAAGGCGAGGCCTTGGCGCAAAAAGCCGTTCACCGTTCTGTGTGCCGGCTGGTTTCAGAGCCAGTCCGGTATGGAATCGAGACCGATGAGTTCCTCATAGGTCGTCCGCGGGCGCACCACATGGAAGCGGTCGCCGCTGACAAGCACTTCCGGCACCAGCAGGCGGGTATTGTAGGTCCCCGACTGAACCGCGCCATAGGCACCGGCCGTGCCGATGGCGATCAGGTCGCCGGGGGTTGGACGCGGCAGGTCGCGGTCAAGACCGAGATAGTCGCCGGTTTCGCAGACCGGGCCGACGACGTCGCCGCGAATGCGCGGATGCGACGCTGATGGCTCCTTGACCGGACGGATCGTATGGAACGCGTCATAGAGCGTCGGGCGGATGAGGTCATTCATCGCCGCGTCGACGATGATGAAATTGCGCGCGTCGCCTTCCTTGACGAAGATCACTTCGCTGACCAGGATTCCGGCATTGCCGACGATCAGGCGGCCCGGCTCGAAAATGGTCTTGAGCCCGAGCGGCTTGATATGCCGGGAAACGATCGCCGCATAGGCGTCGGGCAGGGGCGGCGGATTGTTGTCGAAGTGATAGGGAATGCCGAGGCCGCCGCCGAGATCGACATGCTTGATATCGTGGCCGTCAGCCTTGAGGTCGCCGACGAGCTGGGCAAGCAGGGCGAAGGCATCGTCAAACGGCTCCAGATCGGTGATCTGGCTGCCGATATGCATGTCGATGCCGGATACCTTCAGGCCGGGCAGCCGCGCCGCGTGGGCGTAGACGGACTGTGCCTTGGCCAGCGGAATGCCGAACTTGTTCTCGGACTTGCCCGTGGAAATCTTCTTGTGGGTCTTGGCATCGACATCGGGATTGATGCGCAGGGACACCGGCGCAATCTTGCCCGCCGCCACGGCGCGGCTGGACAGGAGTTCGAGTTCCGGCTCGGATTCAACATTGAAGCAATGAATGCCCGCTGCCAGTGCAAAGTCCATTTCGCCCGGCTTCTTGCCCACGCCGGAAAAGACGATCTTGCTTGCGGGAATTCCCGCGGCCAGGGCACGGCGCATCTCGCCTTCCGATACCACGTCGGCACCGGAGCCAAGACGCGCCAGGGTCTTCAGGACGGCCTGATTGGAATTGGCTTTCAAGGCGTAGCAGACAAGCGCATCCATGTCGGCAAAGGCCGCAGCAAAGACCTTGTAGTGCCGTTCGATGGTGGCCGTCGAATAGCAGTAGAAGGGGGTGCCGACCGCGCTGGCGATATCGGGAATGCTGACGTCCTCGGCATGGAGAACGCCGTCCTTGTAATCGAAATGATTCACGAAAAATCTGCCTAGATGATGGAGTCGAGGAAAAAGCGCTTGTCTTGAACGGGCGGTCTGGCCGGTTTCGGCTCGCCCGGTGCCGGTGCGGTCACCGATGCCGGCGGCAACTCGAGCGGGCCCTTGCGGCCGCAGGCCGACACCGCGCTGACGATTGCAACCGCCATCAGAATTGTCGTGAGGTAAGAACGGCTTGTCATCGATTTTGATCCTGTCGTCCGAAAGTATGTTGTCCTGTCTAACGCATGGAGGAACGCTTTGCATCCCCCATCGTCGGACTTACGATTTCGTGATGCGTTTTTGCCAGAACCTGATCTGCTTGCGCACCTGCTCCGGCGCCGTGCCGCCATAGGATTTGCGGCTGCGCACGGATTTGTCCACGGTGAGGTAGCCGAAGACGGCCTCGGTGATGCCGGGGTGAATGCCCTTGAGGTCATCCAGCGTCAGCTTGCCCAGTTCGCTCTTCTTCTCTTCCGCCAGCGCGACGGCGCGGCCCGTCACGTGGTGGGCCTCACGGAAGGGCAGGCCAAGCTCGCGCACCAGCCAATCCGCCAGGTCGGTGGCGGTGGAATAGCCGGAACCGGCGGCCTTTTTCATGGCCGCGGTGTTGATCGTCATGTCACCGACCATGCCGGTCATGGCGGCCAGGGCGAGCTCAAGGGTTTCGGCCGCATCGAACACGGCTTCCTTGTCTTCCTGCATGTCCTTGGAATAGGTCAGCGGCAGGCCCTTCATGACGGTCAGCAGGCCGACGAGCGAGCCGGTGATGCGGCCGGTCTTGGCGCGCACCAGCTCGGCGGCATCGGGGTTCTTCTTCTGCGGCATGATCGACGAGCCGGTGGAGAAGGAATCGGAGAGACGCACAAAGCCGAACTGCGGCGTCGACCAGATGACGATTTCCTCGGCCAGCCGGGAGAGATGCGTGGCGGCAATGGCGGCCATCGACAGGAATTCCAGGGCGTAGTCGCGGTCAGAGACACTGTCGAGCGAGTTGCGGGTGGGTTCGCGGAAGCCGAGTTCCTTCGCCGTCATGTGCCGGTCGATGGGAAAGCCGGTTCCCGCCAGCGCGGCGGCGCCGAGCGGCGATTCATCCATACGCTCGATCGCGTCCTTCACCCGGCTGAGATCGCGGCCAAACATTTCCACATAGGCCATGCAGTGATGGCCGAAGGTGACGGGCTGCGCGGTCTGCAGATGGGTAAATCCCGGCATCAGCGTTGCCGCATGTTCCTCGGCGCGCTTCAGGAAAGCCTCGATCAGCTTTTTCAGCGCGGTTGCCGTGCGCTGGAATTCCTCCTTGACCCACAGGCGGAAATCGACGGCAACCTGATCATTGCGCGACCGCGCCGTGTGCAGGCGGCCAGCCGGTGCGCCGATCAGTTCGGCAAGGCGCGACTCGACATTCATGTGAATGTCTTCAAGTTTGCGTGAGAAAACGAACTTTCCGCTTTCGATCTCTGACAATATCGTGTTCAGGCCCTTTGCGATCTTGTCGTGGTCGTCCGCCGCGATTATGCCGGTTTTCGCAAGCATGGCTGCATGGGCAAGTGAACCGCGAATGTCCTGGGCATAGAGTTTCTGGTCAAACCCGATGGAAGCGTTGATTTCTTCCATGATGGCGGCCGGACCTGAGGCGAAACGGCCTCCCCACATTTCGTTGCTGTTTTTCTTGTCGGACATTGTAAGCCTTGGGTAAACCGGGGTGGATAGACGGAAAGTGTAAGATATGGACAACGGCAACGAAACACAGAAAACCACTTCAGGCGGCAGCAGGAAAATTATTGTTCTTGCCGCGCTCGCAGGCATAGTCGCCGGTGCGGTTGGGGTATACGTGATGGAGCGGCCTTCTGGCAATATTGTTGCCGGAACAAACACGACCGATCAATGCACTGCCAAGACCGATACGGCGAGGAAGATCGATGCCGCCGCCACGGGCGCTGTTGCGGCCATGCGCGGGGCTGAGAAGCCGCAATCCATGTCCGCACTGTCCTTCACCGGACCCGACGGCAAGCCGATGCGGCTGGCGGATTTCAAGGGCAAGACCGTCCTTGTCAATCTCTGGGCCACCTGGTGCGCGCCCTGCCGCGAAGAGATGCCGGCGCTCGATGCGCTGCAGACCAAGAAGGGCGGTGACAATTTTCAGGTCGTGACGATCAATATCGATACGGGCGACGACCAGAAGCCGAAAGGTTTCCTGGCGGATATCGGCGTGAAATCACTGGCGCTCTACCGCGATCCGACCATGGGCGTGTTCAATGAGCTCAAGCGCAAGAACCTGGCGTTCGGCCTGCCGGTGACGATGATCGTCGACAAGGAGGGCTGCCAGATTGCCGCCATGAACGGTCCGGCGCCGTGGGAAAGCGATGACGCCGTGCGTCTGATCGATGCGGCCATCGCGGCGCAGTGATTGCTTGCAATGCGGCGGGCCGTTGCCACGCCCGCTGTCGCGTCTGGCTGTTGAGAAGGTGGGAAAGACGGGCGGTCCATCGGGAGCGCTGAAGTCTTTGGTTGGTGTTGCGGTTGTTGCGATCCCATGGACCACCCGCCCCGGCACCCGGTTTCGTCCAACATCGCATCATTGGACTGAACCTTCCCGGCCTGGGGGTCTCCCACAGGCCGAAACGCCGGTCCTTTCCCGACTTTCGAAAGTTTCCGGAAGCATTCCCGCCGGAAAGGACGAGTGGTAGGATAAGGGATGTTTTGGTGTGTTGGATAAGTCGGCAAGATTCTTTTGAATAGGTGGATAGCAGAGCCATTTTTGCGTGGTTCGACAAGCTCACCATGAGGGCGATGGAGGATTGCAGGGAGCCAATTTCTGCTAGATTGCCGCAAACTGCATGTTCCGATTAGCTTTGCAGCCAGCCCCTCTCCCTCATGGTGAGCTTGTCGAACCACGCACCATGCATGTGCAAAAAACCCGCCGGGATTTTCATCCGCGGCGGGTTCATTGTTCATTCAATCCGAAGATCTGATTATTCCGGCTGACCGGCAGCGGCCTTGCGGGCCTTCTTGGCCTTGTACTTGTCGAAGCCGGAGGGATCGCCGGGCTTGCGCTCCTTGGGCTTTTTCACCTTTTCAGGCTTTTCCGCGGTCCAGCCTTCCGGCTTGGCCTTGGCGGGCTTGGCTGCCCAGTCGGCTTTCGGCTTGTCGTCATGCGGGCGGTCATCGCGGGCGCGGGGCGGCTTGCGGTCATCCCATTCGCGCTTTTCGCCAAAGCTTTTCTTCGGCTTGAAATCGCTGCGCGAGGAGGAGAAGCCTGCGCCCTCGCTGCGGGTGATGTTCACACCCTTTTCGCCGGTGCCGTACTGCTTGATACGCGCCAGAAACGCGTCAGCCTTGCTCGCGGTGATCTCGAAGCGGGTTTCGGTCTCGAGAATCTTGATCGAACCGACGTCGGTCTTGGTGATGTCGCCGGCCTTGCAGATCAGCGGCAGCAGCCAGCGCGGCTCGGCGCGCTGCTTGCGGCCGACACTGAGCGAGAACCAGGCACCGCTCTCGAACTGTTCGAAACGGTCCGAACGCGGCGCGCGCTCGGCGCGGTCACCCCGGTCGCCACGGCCGGGCCGGTCATCATAGCTGCCCTTGCGGATCGGCTCGAGAACGTGGGCCGGCGTGTTCGACAGTTCTTCGGGTGCAGGACGCGCGGCCATCTGCTGGCGCAGATAGGCAGCGGCAATCTGCTCGGCGGAATGCAGGCCGAGAAGCTCGCGGACATATTCGCCTTCCTCGTCGGTCATGACTTCGGTCAGTGACGGATCGTTGAGGATGCGGTCATGATTGCGCTTGTTGATGGCAGCGGCATCCGGCGGCGGCACCATCGTGGTGCTGAGCTTTGCCATCTGCAAAAGCCGCTCGGCCGAACGGCGGCGCGAAGCCGGCACGATCAGCACGCAGATGCCCTTGCGGCCTGCACGGCCGGTACGGCCACTGCGGTGCAGCAGCGTGTCCGGGTTAGTCGGCAGGTCGGCATGGATGACGAGATCGAGATTAGGCAGGTCGATGCCGCGCGCAGCCACGTCGGTGGCCACGCAAACGCGGGCACGGCCGTCGCGCATGGCCTGCAGCGCATTGGTGCGCTCGGCCTGGC
Organism: Phyllobacterium sp. NPDC097923; assembly: GCF_044760925.1. NCBI lineage: Bacteria > Pseudomonadati > Pseudomonadota > Alphaproteobacteria > Hyphomicrobiales > Phyllobacteriaceae > Phyllobacterium > Phyllobacterium sp. NPDC097923. The sequence continues at coordinate 649,445 of NZ_JBIWBL010000002.1, forward strand.
TGAGCTCGCCGGAGAGCGAAACAACGGAAAAGCCGCGATTGGACAGGCGGCTGGTCAGATGCTTGACCGCTTCGCGGGTCGCGCCGAAGACGATGGTGTTCTGGGCATCGTAAAACAGCAGCGCGTTGATGATCGCATTTTCGCGCTCACGCGGCGCCACCGGCATGATGTGGTATTCAATATCGCTGTGCTGCGACTTTTCGCTGGTCGCGGTGATGCGCACCGCATCGTTCTGGAACTGTTTTGCCAGCTGGGCAATCGGTTTCGGCACCGTGGCCGAGAACATCAGCGTGCGGCGGTCCTTCGGCGCTTCGCCGAGGATGAATTCGAGGTCTTCGCGGAAACCGAGGTCAAGCATTTCATCGGCTTCGTCAAGCACCACGGCGCGCAGTTCGGTCATATCGAGCGAGCCGCGGGTGATGTGGTCGCGCAGACGGCCGGGTGTGCCGACAACGATATGGGCGCCGCTCTGCAATGCGCGGCGTTCCTTGGTCATGTCCATGCCGCCGACGCAGGAAGCGATGCGGGCGCCGGTCTTCTCATAGAGCCATTCCAGCTCGCGGCGCACCTGCAGGGCGAGCTCGCGGGTCGGGGCAATCACCAGCGCATAGGGTGCGCCGATCGAGGTGAAGCGGTCTTCGCCTTCAAGCAGCGTCGGTGCGATGGCAATGCCGAAGGCAACTGTCTTGCCGGAGCCGGTCTGGGCGGAGACGAGAAGATCCGCACCGTCCGCTTCCGGAGCAAGCACAGCTGTCTGCACCGGCGTCAGGGTCTCGTAACCACGGGCTGCCAATGCACCGGACAGCGCCGGGGCGATAGAATCGAAAATAGTCATTAATGAACTTTCAAGTACGTGTTTGGGCTGGTGTTTTCGGCTCGGCATATGTTGGGGCACGAGCGGCACGCATATAGCTTTGTTGCGCTCTCGTAGAGGTTATCGCTCATTTCGTCAATGGCAGGGCGTGGGGAGCCGATGCAGGGGAGCCCTGCAAATTCGTTGTGGGTGGTGGTTCGACAGGCTCACCATGAGGGAGGGTGAGGATTGCAGGGAGCCATATTCTGCAACATTTGCAATTAGCCTTGCAGTCAGACCACATCCCTCATGGTGAGCCTGTCGAACCACGCATATTACTGATGCCAGAAACCTCAGACAGCAAATCCGGCCCGTTTCAGGCGGACGATGGCCAGATCCAGCGCGGAGAGAAAGCTCGAGCGGTCCTTGGGCGAAAAGGGCCGCGGACCTCCGGTGATCTGGCCGGCCGAGCGCAGTTCGTCCATCAGGTTGCGCGTGGCCAGCGTGTTGCCGATGGAGGCCTCGGTGAACGCGCGGCCGGTCGGCGAGATGGCGTCGGCCCCTGCCTTCACGCAGCGGCTGGCCAGCGGAATGTCGGCGGTCACCACCACATCGCCGCGCGATACCCGTTCGGCGATCCAGTCATCGGCCGCATCGAAACCGTCGCTGACGATGACGCGTTCGATCATCGGATCGCGCGGAATGGTCATGAAGGAATTGGAAACGACATAGACCCTGACGCCGTAGCGCTCGGCAACGCGGTAAATCTCGGCTTTCACCGGACAGGCGTCGGCGTCGACATAGATGGCGATGGTTTTCTGCTCGTTCATGCTCAACCGAAGATGTGGAGGGCGGCCAGACCGACGGAGGCGGCCAGGCCGATGGCAAAGCCGATGGCGAGCGCGGCCACCAGAAAGCCGGTGCCAAGCCATGCGCCATCCTGTTCGCCGAGGCCGATGCTGAGCAGGATGATGCTGAGCGCCGGCAACTGATTGATGAGCGGAACAGGCAGCACAACGATGAGCGCCATGACCAGCGCTGCAAGGCTGACGATCCGCTCCATGACGACCTGCGGCAGCAGCCAGTAGCGCGGGCGGGCCAGCCGTTCGAAACGGATGAGCAGCGGTTCAAGCTTGCCGACAAAACGGCGATAGGTTTCCGTGCGCAGGGATTTCTTCCGCAGGAAGGCCGGGAACCACGGATTTTCCAGACCGATCAGCATCTGCAGCGAAAGAAGGATCAGGGGAATGCCGAAGATCGTCGAAGACCCCGGCGGCAGCGGCACCAGATTGAGCGCGGCAAAGAGGATCAGCAGCGCGCCGAAGCTGCGTTCGGAAAGCGCGGACAGGATGTCGTCAAACGAAACCCTGTCCGCGTCTGTTTCACCGATCTTGACCAGAATGCTGGACAGACGCCGTTCCGCAGGGTCACCCAAGGGGTCCCAATGATACGGTTTTCCGTCAGCGTTCATTCATCTTCTCCATCGATGCAATTATGCTTTCGTCGTTGTCTCGGCGATAGTGGGTGTCGAGGCAGGTTTTGCATCTATCGTTAATTCGGGTTCCGGCGCGTCGTTGCGTGTCTTCCAGAGCGAACTGAAAATGCCGGCGGCAAGGATGCCGAGCGTGATCGAGAGTGACCACATCGGCGGTATCTTTGCCAGCCCCAAAGCGTCAGCCACGAAAATCTTTCCGCCAATGAACACCAGCACGAGCGACAGTGCATATTTCAGATAGACGAAGCGATGGATAAGGCTTGCAAGGGCGAAATACAGCGCACGCAGGCCAAGGATCGCGAAGATGTTCGAGGTGAAGACGATATAGGGATCGGTGGTGATGGCAAAAATGGCCGGGATGGAATCCACCGCGAAGATCACATCTGCCAGTTCCACCATGACGAGTGCCAGGAGCAGCGGGGTAATCCATGTCTTCGACTTGCCCGTATGCGGGTCGGTGCGCCGGATCATGAATTTCTGCCCGTGCAGCTCTTCGGTGACGCGGAAGCGTTTGCGCATGAACTTGAAGACCGGATTGGCCGAGACGTCGAACTCGTCGTCGCCGGCCATGAGCATGCGGATACCGGTGATGATCAGGAACGCGGCAAAGAGATAGAGGACCCACTCATATTGTTCGACAATGGCCGCACCCGCCGCGATCATGATGCCGCGAAGGATGACAACACCGAGAATGCCGTAAACGAGCACCCGGTGCTGATATTGCTTGGGAATGGCAAAATAGCCAAAAATCATGGCGATGACGAAAATATTGTCCATCGCCAGGCTTTTCTCGACGACGAAGCCGGTGAGGTACTGCATGCCGGACTCGCTGCCCAGCTCCCACCAGATGAAGCCGCCGAAGGCGACGCCGAGACTGATGTAGAACGCCGAGAGCAAAAGGCTCTGGCGCATGCCTATATCGTGATTTTTTCGGTTGAGAACGCCCAGGTCGAGGACGAGAAGCACAAGAACAAGGGCAAAAAAGCCAAGCCACATCCATAGGGGCTTGCCCATGGCATCAACAAACAGAAGCTCCATGTGAAAAATGATCCGCCGGCATCGGTTCCAGATTACAGCTCCGACATCACGAGAGAGCCGGTAACTCTCGCCAGAGGGGCCCGGTGCTGCAATTCTGCCTGAATTGGGGAGCGGCAGGGGTCAATGCAAGGGTTTGAATGAAATAAATAATCCGTGGCCGCCGTATTGAACGGCGCTTGGCGCCCTCAGCGGGTCGGAACAGGGTTCTCGCCGCGATAGTCGTAGAAGCCGCGCCCGGCCTTGCGTCCCAGCCAGCCGGCTTCGACATATTTGACCAGCAACGGGCAGGGGCGGTATTTCGAATCCGCGAGCCCATCATGCAGCACCTGCATGATCGACAGGCATGTGTCGAGGCCGATGAAATCGGCAAGCTGCAACGGGCCCATCGGGTGATTGGCGCCCAGTTTCATCGCCGTATCGATGGCTTCGACTGAACCCACGCCCTCGTAGAGCACGTAGATGGCTTCGTTGATCATCGGCAGCAGGATGCGGTTGACGATGAAGGCCGGGAAATCTTCGGAGACCGTAAGCGTCTTGTCGAGGCTGGTAACGAATTCGCGCGCGATCTCGAACGTGACGTTTTCCGTGGCAATGCCGCGAATCAGCTCGACCAGCTTCATCACTGGAACCGGATTCATGAAGTGGATGCCGATGAAGCGCTCCGGCCGGTCCGTGGTGGCGGCAAGCCGCGTGATCGAGATGGAGGAGGTGTTGGTTGCGAGGATCGCTTCCGGATTGAGGTTGGGGCAGAGCTGGGCAAAAATCTTGCGCTTGACCGTCTCGTCCTCCGTCGCGGCCTCGATGGCCAGATCGACACCGGCGAGGTCTTCGATACGCAGGGCCGGGCGGATGCGCGACATGCCCTTGACACGCTCGGCTTCCTCAAGCTTGCCGTGGGAAACCTGCCGGGCCATGTTGCCGTTGACGGTGGCGATGGCCTTTTCCAGCTGGTCGGCGGACTGGTCATGGATCAAAACATCATATCCGGCCAGTGCACAGACGTGAGCGATTCCTCCGCCCATTTGTCCCGCGCCAACAATGCCTACAGTTTTGATCGAGCCAGCCATGTTTCCATCCGTTTCTTTTCTTTGTAGCACCAAACTAAATGGCCGGGGTAGCGTTCGTCTACCCCGGCCATGCAGATTCATTTCAATCTTGCGATGAAATTCAAAGCGCTTTTTCGAGTTCCGGCAGAATGACGAAAAGATCGCCGACCAGGCCGTAATCGGCGACCTGGAAAATCGGTGCTTCCTCGTCCTTGTTGATGGCAACGATGACCTTGGAGTCCTTCATGCCGGCCAGATGCTGGATCGCGCCCGAAATGCCGACGGCGATGTAGAGATCAGGGGCTACCACCTTGCCTGTCTGGCCAACCTGCCAGTCGTTGGGGGCGTAACCGGCATCGACGGCGGCGCGCGAGGCACCAACAGCCGCGCCGAGCTTGTCGGCCACGGGCAGGATGACTTCCTTGAACTTCTCGTTGGAGCCGAGGGCACGGCCGCCGGAGATGATGATCTTGGCCGAGGTCAGTTCCGGACGGTCGCCGCCGGAAAGCTTGGCTTCGATGAAGGTGGACAGGCCCGGATTGGCGGCGGCCGCAACAGTCTCGACCGGAGCCGAACCGCCTTCGCCGGCGGCCGCAAAGGTGGCGGTGCGCACGGTGATGACGCGCTTGGCATCGGTTGCCTGTACGGTCTGCAGGGCATTGCCCGCATAGATCGGACGCTTGAACGTATCGGGCGCGATGACCTCGATGACGTCCGAGATCTGCATGACGTCGAGCAGGGCGGCAACGCGCGGCAGGATGTTCTTGCCGTTGGTGGTTGCGGCGGCAATGATCGTGTCATAATTGCCGGCGATCGAAACGATCAACGCCGCAGTGGCTTCCGCCAGGCGGTTGGCCAGATCGTCGCTGTCAGCGAGCAGGACCTTCTTGACACCGGCAAGCTTGGCGGCCTGGTCGGCAACACCCTTGGCGCCCTTGCCGGCAACCAGAACATGCACGTCGGAACCGATGGCGAGCGCTGCGGTCAATGCCTTGGCGGTCTGGTCGGAAAGGGTCTCGTTGTCGTGTTCGGCAAAAAGAAGAATAGCCATGGTAAATTCCTTTCCTGATCTTTAGAGAACGCCGGCTTCGTTCTTCAGCTTGCTGATGAGCTCGGCAACGTCCTTGACCTTGACGCCTGCCTTGCGGCCGCCCGGCTCCTCAGTCTTCAGCACCTTGAGGCGCGGCTTAGTGTCGACGCCGTAATCGGCTGCGGTCTTTTCATCCAGCGGCTTCTTTTTCGCCTTCATGATGTTCGGCAGCGAGGCATAGCGCGGCTGGTTGAGGCGCAGGTCCGTCGTGACGATGGCGGGCAGCTTGATTTCGATGGTCTGCAGGCCGCCGTCGACTTCGCGGGTAACCTTGGCGGTATCGCCGCCGAGTTCGACCTTGGAGGCGAAGGTGCCCTGGCTCCAGCCAAGCAAAGCGGACAGCATCTGGCCGGTCTGGTTGGCATCGTCGTCGATGGCCTGCTTGCCGAGAATGACCAGCTGCGGCTGTTCGGCTTCGACAATGCCCTTGAGGATCTTGGCAACGGCAAGCGGCTCGACGATGTCGTCGACCTTGACCAGAATGCCGCGGTCGGCACCCATGGCAAGCGCCGTGCGGATGGTTTCCTGCGCCTGTGCAGGTCCGATGGAGACAACGACCACTTCCTCGACCTTGCCGGCCTCTTTCAGGCGCAGCGCTTCCTCGACCGCGATTTCGTCGAACGGGTTCATCGACATCTTCACGTTGGTAAGCTCAACGCCCGAACCGTCGCCCTTAACCCTGATCTTCACATTGTAATCGACTACCCGCTTTACCGGTACGAGGACTTTCATGGGGACTCCCTCTCATAAGAACTGCAGACAGATTTAACTGCCGGGCAATGGCACCCGCTTGCCGGATGCCGACATTGAGGTGAAAAAAACGACACATTAGTGGAACGAACTTGACATTCGCATCCCGTTGGACATCACGCGAGAGATGCGAATGTCAAATTCACAAGTTCCACTACAAGCATACATTTGGCCGTGGTCCTTTGATTCTGACATTTGCTTGAATGGCCTGTATCAAAGGGGTGCAAATGTCAGAATCGGACCGCGGCTGTGTCAGGATCGTGCGGGACCGTAAATATGACTAACGTAAAGGTCAATCATCCAGTTTGCTGTTATTGGGGCTTAAACGATTGAAACTTGCGGGATCAACGGCCCCATCGGGGTGAAGGCGGTTCGGGTGGCGTTTGCAGCGACTGCTTGTCGACGATAACGGCACGCGGCGAGACGATCGCCCGGTCAAACAGCGGCACGCTGCGGCGTTTGAACGGGATGAGGAGCAGGGCGCCGGCAATGATGCCGCCGACATGGCCGGACCAGGAAATGCGGTCTTCGCCATGGGTGACGAGCATGACGAACTGGAGCCCGATCCAGAGGACGAGCGGATAGAGCGCAGGGATGCGCAGGGGTATACGGCCGAAAGCCAGCACCCAGACCCGCACACGCGGATGCAGCATCAGATAGGCGGTGATCACGCCGGCAATGGCGGCCGATGCCCCGATCAGCGGCCCCTCGGAAGACGGATCGAGCGTACCGTGCAGGAAAGCGCCGGCGGCGGCACAGAGCAGGTAGAAAATCAGGAACCTGATATGGCCCATGGCGTCTTCGACATTGTCACCGAAGACCCAGAGGAACAACATGTTGCCGCCCAAATGGAAGATATCGGCATGGAGGAAGGCATAGGTGACATAGGTGAAGGCGGGCGGCACGAAATCATATCGCGGCGGCAGCGCCGTCATATGGTGCGCCACCGACGGGATATAGCCAAAGCCGATGGAGGCGGTCTTTGAATCTGCCCCGGCAAGGCTCGTCAGGCCGAAGATGATGACATTGAGGGCAATCAGCGCCAGAGTGACATATTGCAGCTTGATGTATTTGAGGCTGTTGGCGTCGTAGAGTGGAATGAACATCGGCGCCGTTCCCCCGTTCAGCGGTTCTTACCGGGCACCCATAACACGTCCTTCGCGCCATTGTCATTGACGGCCCGCGCGGCGACGAAGAGAAAATCGGAAACGCGGTTGATGTATTTGAGTGCGGCTGGTGTGACGGCCTCATCCGGCCTTTGCGCCAGCGCCACCATGTGCCGTTCGGCACGCCTTGCCACCGTGCGCGCCAGATGCAGTGCCGCGGAGGCTGCCGATCCGCCCGGCAGGACGAAGGAGCGCAGCGGCGCCAGCTTTTCATTCAACAGATCGATATCCGCCTCGATGCGCGCGACCTGGGTGTCGATCATGCGCAACGGTTCGTATGCGAGCTTTTCCCCGGTATCGGGTGTGGCCAGATCGGCGCCGAGATCGAACAGATCGTTCTGGATGCGGGCGAGCATGGCGTCGATTTCCGGAAACTGCTCCGCCGTATGCAGCCGCGCCAGTCCCACGCAGGCATTGGCTTCATCGACCGTGCCATAGGCTTCGACGCGCAGGTCGTGCTTCAGACGGCGTTCGCCGCTGCCGAGCCCGGTGGTGCCGTCATCGCCGGTCCTGGTGTAGATCCTGTTGAGCTTGACCATTGCCTGTCCCGCGGTCAGCTGGCGGCGCGGTGGAAGTAAATCGCGCCGACGATGAGAATGATCGCCACCAGCTGCAGGAAAATGCGCAGCTGCATCATCTTGTTGGAAAAGTTGGCATCGCCGCCCTTCATCATGTTGCGCAAACCGATCAGAAGCACGACGGTGACGGCGGCAATGGCAACGACTGCCAGAAACTTGAAGATGATATCCATGGTTTTTCCTTTTCAGGCCGGAGCGCTTTCAGGACTGGCCGGCAAGCATGCGGTATAGCGCACGCGACGACAGAAATCTGCGGGCAAGAACCGCAAATTTCGCGGGGCGCGTGACGAGATAATGCGGTTTGGGACGCGGATTTTCCAGCGCATCCTTCAGCACGGCGTAGACCGCTTCCGGGCCAAGCTTGGAGCGGGACTTGGTGCCGCCCTGCGACAGGCGGGCGATCTGCTTCTGATAATCCGCCCGATGCACCGAATTCTCGACATCGATATATTTCTCGATCTGCTGCAGCGCATTGTATGTGAAGCGCGAGGCAATCGGTCCCGGCTCGATCAGGGAGACATGGATGCCGGAGCCTTCAAGTTCCATGCGCTGGACCAGCATCAGGCCTTCCAGCGCGAATTTCGACGCGACATAGGCCCCGCGCCACTTCATCGGCACGAGCCCGAGAATCGACGAGCAATGCACGATCCGCCCATGGCCCTGACGGCGCATCACCGGGACGATGTGCCGGGTCAGCTCATGCCAGCCGAAGAAATTGGCATCGAACTGTTCGCGCAAGCCTTCGATGGGCAGGTCTTCCACGGCGCCCGGCAACGCATAGGCGCCATTGTTGTAAAGCGCATCGAGTGTGCCGCCGGTCGCGGCGAGCACATCGTCAACGAGCGCCCGGATGGAATCCGGCTCGCGATAATCGAGATAATGGGCCGAAAGGCCGTCGGCTTGAAGCGCTGCGATATCCTCGGTTCGCCGCGCCGTTGCAAAGACCTGCCAGCCATCCGCCTTGAGGGCGCGGGCGCAATGGGCGCCGATGCCGCTGGAACATCCTGTGATCAAAATCGTTCTGGAACTGGTCATTCTTTTCCGATTGCTGCAAACCGAATGGTAAAATCAAAAAAAGACTTCACATATTCGCCCGCGCCTTGCAATGTCACGAGGGGTCGGACCCGCACTAAAGGGACAAACCATTTTCAATGCGTAGAGTATATGTTTTTCTCCGGCGGGTGACCTTCGACACATTGAGGCATTTCAGCACGGATGACGGCTGGGCTCTGGCAAGCCACGTGGCGCTGTCGGGTATCCTGGCGCTGTTTCCATTTCTGATTTTCGCCACCTCGCTTGCCAGCTTTCTCGGCGCCAGCGCCTTTACCGATACGGCAGTGCATGTGGTGTTTGACACCTGGCCCGAGGTGATCGCCCGGCCGATTGCGCAGGAGGTGCGCAATGTTCTCAACGTCCAGCGCGGCGGGCTTCTGACCATCAGCGTGATAGCCGCCGCCTATTTTGCCTCCAACGGCATCGAAGCGCTGCGCATTGCACTCAACCGCGCCTACCGGGTGGTTGATACACGCTCGATCATCTATTGCCGCCTGCAAAGCCTGGGCTATGTGATCGTGGCCACCGTCGGCATCATGGCCATCAGCTTTCTTCTGGTGCTGGCGCCGCTGGCGGTGCGTATCGCCAGCAAATGGGTTCCCGAGCTTGACGTTCTGTCCGGCACCATCGGCTTCTGGCGCTACTGCATTGCTTCCGCAGTGCTGATCGTCGGGCTGCTGGTGGCGCATCTGTGGCTGCCGGCGGGGCGGCGCAAGCTCATCGATATCCTGCCGGGCATCCTCGTGACCCTGCTGGCGTGGATCGTCGGCGCATCGATTTTCGCGAGCTATCTCGAGACGTTCGCATCCTATGTGTCGACCTATGCAGGACTTGCCTCGATCATGGCGGCAATCGTCTTCCTCTATATCATCGCCGCGATTTTCATCATCGGCGCCGAGGTCAATGCCGCCATCATCCACTATCGCGAGGGCAGGGTCGCCAAGCGCTTCTGACCGGTCGACAGCGCGACGCCGAGGGTTGCCACCACCATGCCGCACAGCTGGAACAGCGTCAGTGTTTCGCCGAAAAGCACATAGGCCATCACGGCGGTCACACCGGGCACCAGATAGAACAGCGAAGCGACCTTCGACACGGCGCCCTGATTGATCAGGACCATCAGCAGCAGCACAGCGCCGATCGACAGCACGAAGACGAGCCAGAACAGCGCGAAGCCGAGAGGCGCGGCCCAGATCACCGTGTGGGTTTCGAACAGCAGTGAAAAGATGCCGGTGAGCACGGCCGCGCCGAGATATTGCAGCGTCGTACCCGCCTTCAGGTCGATGGTGCCGACAAAGCGTTTCTGCCAAACGGTTCCGGCACTGATGGCCAGCACCGAAAGGATCGACGCGCCGACGGTTGCCGGCGTGATGCCATCGGCGGAAATCGACAGTTTTGGCCAGAGCACCATGGCGACGCCGACAAAGCCGACCGCCAGCCCGGCCCAATGACGCGGCTGGATTTTCTCGCCGAGAACGGCTCCGGCAATCAGCGCCGTGATCAGCGGCTGCAACCCGACCACCAGCGCCGACATACCAGCGGGCAAGCCTCGGTGGATCGCCCAGAACACAGCGCCGAGATAGACGCCGTGGATCAGGCAGCCGGCGATGATCGCGTGCATGGCGCCGCGCCCGCTCGGCCATTGGTTGCCGGCCAGCACGACCCACGTGCCGAGAATGGCCCCGGCAATAACAAACCGGATCGTCAGGAACAGGAAAGGCTCCATGTAGGGCATGGCATAGCGGGCGCCGATGAAGCCGGTGGCCCACAGGAGGACGAACAGGGCGGGAAAATAACGGACGGGCATGATGGGGACCGGATCACGGGATGAGTTGTGATGCAGGTTTATACGAACGCCCGTGCTGCAGCCAGATGTTGTTTTAAGGTTGTGGTGTCAATCCGGCCAGGCCGATGATGTCCTCACGTGTCACCCCTGCCGCGCGCAAGGAGCGCAGTGAGGTATCCCTGCGGCTCTTGGACAGCTTTTGGCCGTCGTGATCGAGGATCAACCTGTGATGGTGATAGATCGGCGGTTGCAGTCCGAGAATGGTCTGCAGCAGGCGGTGGATGCCGGTGGCCTGGAACAGGTCCCTGCCGCGCACCACATGACTGACGCCCTGCAGCGCATCGTCAATGACGACGGAGAGGTGATAGCTGGTCGGCATGTCCTTGCGGGCGATGATGACGTCGCCCCAATCCTGCGGCCGGGCTGCGATATCGGACCCGCCATCGGCTGTTTCATGCCAGAACAAAGGTTCCCCCACATGCGCAAGCGCGCGGTCCATGTGGAGCCGCCATGAAAACGGCTGCCCGTCATCCATGCGTCGCTGGCGCTCCCGTTTGGAAATCGTACGATCGGTTGCGGGATAGAGCACCGCGCCGTCCGGATCGTGCGGCCATACCAGCCCCTTGGCCGTGGCTTTCTGCATTTCCCGTTTGATGTCGCCGCGGCTGAGGAAGGCGGGGTATACCAGATCCATGCGGATGAGGCTGTCGAGCACATCGCGGTAGACGCCGAAATGCTCGGACTGGCGGCGCACCGGCGTTTCCCAGTCAAGTCCGAGCCAGTGCAGATCCTCCTGCATGGCGGCTTCGAGTTCGGGCGTGCAGCGTTCACGGTCGATATCCTCCATGCGCAGCAGAAGCCGCCCGCCGGCCGCCTGCGCCATCTGCCGGTTGAGCAGGGCGGAATAGGCATGGCCGAGATGCAGGTGGCCATTGGGACTGGGAGCAAAGCGGAAAACCGGGACAGTCATGAACTGGGATTCTTGCGTGAGGACCTTGTCGATTGATACGGTGTTTGTTCCGAGATGAAAAGTGAACGGTTCCATGCGCAGAATAGACACGCTTGACGATGTTGCGGAAGGGCTGACGGCCCTCCTGGCGGCACACCCCGAACTGGCGGCTATTGCCGAGCGGGCAGGGCCGTTGCCGCTGCGGCGGCGGGCGCCGGGTTTCGAGAGCCTTGCCTCGGTCATCGTCTCGCAGCAGGTATCGAAGGCCAGTGCCGATTCGATCTGGAAGCGGCTGATCCAGCATGTCGATCCGCTGACCCCGGAAAACTACGTCAGGGCGGGGGAGGAGGCTTGGCGTCTGGCGGGTCTTTCGCGCGCCAAGCAGGCGACGTTGGCCCGGATCAGCGAGGCGATCATGGCCGGAAAGCTTGATCTGTTCGACCTGTGCGACCGCCCCATCGACGAAGCCATGACCGTCATGACCAATGTGAAGGGCATCGGGCCGTGGACGGCGGAAGTCTATCTCCTGTTTTCGGCCGGGCATGCGGATGTTTTCCCGTCCGGCGACGTTGCCCTGCAGCACGCCTATGCCCATGCCTATGCCGAATCAGTGAAACCTGATTCGAAATCCCTGCGCCTTTTGGCGGAGCGCTGGTCGCCGTGGAGGGGTGTCGCGGCCCGGCTTTTCTGGGCTTATTACGCCGCAACCCGTGGCCGGGATGGCACACCGGTTGGATGAAGTTGAAATAACGGGGTTTTTCGCAGCCTGAGATGCAATGGCGCTTCACATTCCTGTCACCTCGAGCTTACAATAATGGGGCCTGATGGTTGGACTGGGAGGTGATTCCTTGACAATAGCCGTCTCGCCGGACGGGTTACCGGCCCTGGTACTCAATGCGGACTACCGTCCGCTCAGTTATTATCCCTTGTCGCTGTGGTCCTGGCAGGACGCGATCAAGGCGGTCTTCCTTGACCGTGTAAATATCGTTGCCGAATACGAGCATGAGGTTTCCTCCCCCTCGTTCGCAATGCGGGTACCGAGCGTCGTTTCCCTCAAAACCTATATCAAGCCGTCGCGCACGCCTGCCTTTACGCGATTCAATGTTTTCCTGCGCGACCGGTTCGAATGCCAGTATTGCGGGTCGGAGGATGATCTGACCTTCGATCACGTGACGCCCCGTTGCGCCGGTGGTGCCACGATCTGGGAAAATGTCGTTGCAGCCTGTTCGCCCTGCAATCTGCGCAAGGGCGGCTTGATGCCGGACAAAGCCAAGATGTGGCCGCGGCAGAAGCCCTATGCCCCGACGGTGCACGACCTGCACAACAATGGCCGGCTGTTCCCGCCGAACCATCTGCATGAAAGCTGGATGGATTATCTCTACTGGGATGTCGAACTGGAGCCATAGGACCCCAGTTCCATTGTATCCGGCAAAGGCGGCGTCAGGCCGCCTTTTTTGCGCCGCGAAAGGCGATGAGCGCGAGGATCAGGCTGGCAATCGCATTCCAGCCGGCAAAGGACAGGCCAAGCACACGCAGGGCAGCCGTATCGCATGCGGGCGGATGGGTCGCATTCATGTCATTCAGGAGGTTGCCGGCATTGGTGGTGATCGACATGCTGACCGCCGTGCAATCGGTCGGTCCCGGCCAGAACTTCCATTCGACACCGGAGTGGAACACCGCAAGGCCCAGCCCGATCAGCATCAGGATGCCGCCGAGCGCCAGAAGCATGCGCGTGAGGGCCGCAGGCCAGCGAAAGGCCGCCGCAAGCACGGCGAGTGCCATCAGCGGAATGCCCGCATAGTAGGGAAAGCGCTGCTCAAGGCACAATTTGCAGGGGAGATAGCCGCCGATATACTGGAAGCCAAGCGCCGAACCCACGGTGACGATCATGGCAAGGAGCAGGAAAACCGCTGTCTTGAGATGCGGCGAAGAGCGGGTCGTCGTCATGATGGGTCTGACATCCTCATTCAGGTTGGATTGTTCAGGAGCTGTAATAGTGCAGTATGGCGTAAAGCAGGATCAGCACGGCCGCCGCCGCCGCCGCGATCAGGCCCAGGCGCTTTTCGATGAAATGGCGGATCGGTTCGCCGTAACGGCGCAAAAGCCAGGCGAGAAAGAAGAAGCGGGCGCCGCGTGTGATCACTGCGGAAACGATGAACAGCCAGATGTTGACGTTGGCCGCGCCGGACAGGATCGTCACGATCTTCATCGGCGGCAAATGGGCAAGGCCGGATGTGATCAGCAGCAGGAGGATCATGTCGGCGCTGGTCGAGCCGCGCATCTGCTCGAAGGCGTCGAGCTTGCCGTAGAATTCGAGCACGGGCTTGGCCAAGGCTTCATAGGCGTAATGGCCGAGAAACCATCCGGCGATACCGCCCAGCACCGAGAAGATCGTGGCAACAAGCGCGTAGCGGTAGGCGCGTTCAGGCCGTGCCAGCGCCATGGGCAGGTAGAGCACGTCGGCAGGAACGACGAAGACCGAGCTTTCGACAAAGGCAATGAACGCCAGCCAGACCTCAGCCGATTTGCGCGCGGCCAGTGACATTGTCCAATCATAAAGTCTGCGCAGCATGGCGTGATTCCTGTGGGTGTCGGTTCGATAAAGCTGGCGATCCTTACCCCATGCCCGGGAAAAACGGAATCGTTTCTATGGAAATTGTGTGCGGTTGACGATCTGGCATGCTGCGGCCGTGCTTTCCGGGCTGCAAATCGGCTGTAGCGGGCGGTGTCCGCCTTCGCAACACACAGAGATGTTATCCCGCCAGAAAACGTTGGAATGGTGTTGACCGGCGTGGGGTCTGCCTGTATTTGGCTTTGACGGCTGTGGTTCGCCCGCGGCCGGTGCACATTGCGGCCCCCTTGGCGGAATTGGTAGACGCGCCTGACTCAAAATCAGGTTCCGAGAGGAGTGCTGGTTCGATTCCGGCAGGGGGCACCATCCCAAAAATCACCCATTGTTTTTACCGCGTTTTTGAGTTGGGCTTTTGGAAGCCTCGTTTTCCTCCAGCATAAGCTGTGCATCTGCTTTCCCACAAGCAAGGGTTGTTTGCCCGAATCCAATGGGGCCGGCAAACGAATTTCGATAGCAGTCCATAAGTAGTCGTACGCATAGAAAGCTTGTGATTTCCGTGGTTATCTTGACTGGCATCCTCATATTTTTTTATGCGGCTGTGGCGATGACAAGGAGAGGTATTCTTATGCGCGCGTTGACCGAAGCTGAAATGGAAATTGTTTACGGTGGTTGCGGCCCTGGAGGATCACCGACAAAAGACACTGCCGCGACCTGCCAAGGTGTTTATGGTGCAAGAGCGGGGTTCAGTGGTGCTACTAAAGGTGGCCCAATTCCGACCGCATACCCAGGGACACATAGTATCAGCCCACGCGAGGGTGTTGCGGGAATAGGAGTAGCTGCGGGAACGGCAGCATCTGTATTGGTTGGTTGGCCAAAAGCTGTGGCAACAGGCATCGCCTTAACAGCAGCGGCTGTTGCAGCGGGCATGGGTAAAGGTGGCTGAATGCCTTTCGGCTTTAGTTGAAAGGTTCAGTTCATTGAAATTATCGGACTTGATATGAAATTCAACGTCATAAGAATGGCTTGTGAAGTGGCGAGTATTATTTGCTATATTTTGTTAATATTGCTATTTGGCGGTACGTGGCAAATGATAATATTTAAGATAATTATGTTGCCTCTATGTGTTATGTCTGGATTATATTTGCAGTATTTTAAAAGTTTACCACATTATTCCAATATTTATTATGCGGTAAAATCGATTTTAAATTCACTTTTAGCTACATGTGTACTTTGTATTTTTATTTGGAATCCAAGTGTGTCTGTTGTTGATATTCTTATAATAACATTTATGTCACTCGCAATTTGTTTTACATTATCAATGATATTTCAAATTGACATGATGAAAAAGTAATCACTCCTCACATCTCATAAATATAATCGTTGCGCAGAGCAAACGTGAAATTGTTTGATCAGTCCGGCGATGGTTGTTCTAACGATTATCCATCCGTTGCAAGATGCAGCCAGGACAATGGAAGTATATTGCATGCAGGAACCACCCGCAGAGAAAAGTGATAACGAGAAACAAAGTCGTATAATCAATGGAATTGGCGGGGGCGTAGGTGCACTGGTGGGCAGCCTAAGCGGATCTTTCATTTTTCATAATCTGATGATTGGCATCGCAGCAGGCGTCTTGGTCGGCTGCTCCATCGGCATCGTTTTTAATTGGGTATGGCGTAGATAGATACTGACAATGCACGGGTGGGTGGCGGTGCTTAACGTGTCAAACGAAACAAAAAGACGACTATTAGCTTCTGCAGGGGCAGGCATTGGTGCAGGGGCCGGGAACATCATGGGTAGCGTTGGTTACGGATATCCCATCATCATGGTGGTCGCCGTCATAACTGCGGCCATTGCCTATTTCCTCCTGTCAGTATTTATCCCTCAAAAATAGCACAAAAAATAGCACATATGGCTGCTCCGGTTCTGTAGATTGACCGGAGCAGAGGATAAGTCTCATGGTCAAAATCACTGACATGGCATGTCTGCGTCCCGCCGCTTCATCGACATAAATACAAAGTGAAGCGTCACGGAATTGTTGCACCCGGCGGAATATGGTTAGGTCAGCAGGCGTCGACCGGACGTTGAACTTTGGCTCGGCGTGCCATTTTTGATTGCTTTTTGAATCAAGGGAGAACGCTGATGACACAGACTCCGACAATCATTCTCGTGCATGGATTTTGGGGTGGGGCCGCCCACTGGAGCAAAGTCATTGTAGAACTGAAGCGACTTGGCCATACATCGCTGAAAGCCGTTGAATTGCCATTGACGTCCCTGGCGGATGATGCCGAGCGCACCCGCAAGATGATCGCGCAGGAAAGCGGTCCGGTGCTGCTGGTGGGCCATTCCTATGGCGGGGCCGTCATCACGGAAGCCGGCAACCATCCCAATGTGGCGGGCCTGGTCTATATCGCCGCCTTTGCGCCGGATGCCGGTGAGAGTCCCGGCGGGATCACCCAGAAGAATCCGCCGCTCGGCGCCGCCAATCTCGCACCCGACAGCGACGGCTATCTCTGGGTAAAGCAGGACAAATTCCACGAAAGCTTCTGCCAGGACCTGACGGCGGATGAGGGGCTGGTGATGGGTGTAACCCAGAAGGCGCCGCTCGCCAGCACCTTCGGCGATGAAATCACCAATCCTGCATGGAAGTCGAAGCACAGCTGGTACCAGATTTCGAGTGACGACCACATGATCCATCCCGCCAATCAGGCGTGGATGTCCGGCCGTCTCGGGGCGAAGAAGGTGATCACGCTGAAGGCAAGCCACGCATCGCTGGCCTCGAAGCCGGTCGAGGTCGCGGCGCTCATCGATGAGGCTGCAACGTATCAATAGCCTGAACTGTCGCGCGTGCCAGCCTCCGCATCCCCATCGGAATGCGGAGGCTTTTGCATTCTATGCACGGCGCTTGCAACCCCTTATAATCGATGCAAGGACCAACCACATAAGCCTTGGCGTTCCGATCTGGCGGCCGTGCCGTGGTGTCGTCATTCCAGGTCGTGTGTAGACGTGATCATGACGGGGTATTGCAATGCAATCTTTGGTGAATTTGAAGGTGACCTCGCCCGGTACGGGCGGCGGCACCTGGCCGGCTCAACGCAGTGAACTGCTCGACTGGCTGATGATCGAGACGCGCAATCAGCGCTTCATCGACAACATCCTGGTCGAGATGGGCGAACGGCTCGTGGATGCGGGCGTGCCCGTTGCCCGGATGTCGCTGCATCTGAGGATACAGCACCCGCAATGGCGCGGCGCCCGCATCCTGTGGAGGCGCGGTGCCGCCGAGGCGGAAATCCGCACATTCGAATATGGGGCCGAGCAGACTGCCGAATATCTGAACAGCCCGCTCAACGACATTTCCGAGGGAGCCGATGAAGTCCGGCTGCACTTTGACGCGGCCGGCGACACCGGGCAGGAATATTCGGTGGTGGGCGAACTGCGCGCCGAGGGGCTGACAGACTACGTGGCCTGGCCGCTGGAGCACACCCTTGGCAAGCGGCATGTGGTGACCTTCGCCACGGACCGGCCGGGCGGCTTCGGCGATGAACATATGGCTGTTCTGGCGGACCTGCTTCCCGCTCTGGCGCTGGTCAGCGAGATCCGGCTCAAGAACCGCTTCGCCCGCACGCTGCTCGAAACCTATGTCGGGCCGCATGCCAGCGAGCAGATTCTTGCCGGTGCCACCACCCGCGGCAGCGGCGTCACCGTGGGCGCAGCGATCCTGATCTGCGACCTGCGCGATTTCACCGCGATCTCGGACGCCTGGCCCCGCGACAACGTCATCGAGCTGCTCAATGGCTATTTCGATGCGATGTCGGAGCCCATCGAAAAATATGGCGGTGAAATCCTCAAATTCATGGGCGATGGCCTGCTGGCCATCTTCCCGCTGAGCAATCCGAAGGCCTGTACCGATCTGCTGCATGCCATCGCCGAGGCGCAGGCGGCCATGACCGCGTTGAATGCCGACCATGTCAGGGAAGGGCGCAAGCCGTTGGGTTACGGCATCGGCGTTCACGTCGGGGATGTCATGTACGGCAATATAGGCTCGCGCAAGCGGCTGGATTTTACCGTCATCGGACCCGCCGTGAACATTGCCTCACGCCTGGAAAGCCTGACCAAGCAGGTCAAACGCCCGGTTCTGCTGTCGAAAGCCTTCGTCGATTTGGCCGGGGTCGAATGCAACATGGAGAATCTGGGCTCCTATGCGCTCCGCGGGCTTGATGAACCCATTGATGTCTTTGCGTTCTCCGGTGATTGCCTTACTGTGGCAGAGATTCCAGCCTGATGTGGTGATTGGACATAACGAGGAGAATGCACATGGCCAATCCCCCGCGCCGGCCGGTAAACCCGATGGCAGCCGCCGAAGCACTGTTCAAGCCGGTTGCCAAGAAAATTGTTCTCCCTGTGCGTGAGACACCGGCAGTGCCCCATGCCAAGGAGCTCGTTTCGATCCGGATCGATCGCGCCGTGCTGGAGCATTTCCAGGCGGATGGGCCCGGATGGCAGGATCGCATCAATGATGTCTTGCGGGCTGCCATTCAGAAGAAGACCTGAAGCGGGTACGCGGTACGCGCCAAATTGCCAAACGGACATGCCAAGGTGAGATGATGAATGACTTTTATATTGGCCAGAAGGTCGTTTGCATCGATGACAAGTTCAAGAATGTCAGCATCGATCAGCTGATCCGCAAAGGCCAGATTTACACGGTGCGCTGGGTCGGCATGTACAAACACTATGTCGATGGCGAGTTTGTCGGCATCAAGGTCGAGGAAATCCATCGCGGCAATGACGATGGCCCGGAGGGCTATGGCGCGGCCGACATGCCCTATCGCGCGACGCGCTTCCGTCCGCTGGTCAAGGACAAGATCGGTTCCCTGCGCAAGCTTCTGGCGCCCAAGCCGGATGCTCCGGTCGAGCCGGAAAAGCCTGCGCCCGTGAAAAAGAAGGAAAAGGTATAGGCCTTACGCAGGCCTGCATCATTTCCGGCCGGTCAGTCCGCGCAACCGTTCGCGGACGATACGGGCAATGTTCTGGGTGCGCCGGTAGAGATGGATCTGCGAGGCGGCCTGGCGGGCCGCGCGATCCGATGCCGGGGTCAGGCCGATCACCAGCGTACCGATGCTTTCGCGCTCCTGAAACAGGCGGGATGCGACGGGATGATCGGGAACGGCGCAGGAATCGGTGCGATCGATGTTCGGATCGTCCAGATGGTTCTTCAGCATCTCGATCATCAGAAGCACGCCCGGCGAATAGGCGGCAAGGTTTTCGTCATAGGCCGTTTTCCAGGTCCACGCCTGTCCGGCCTCGACGAAGACCACCAGAACGGCAATCGTCCGGCCATCCAGCTCGAGTGTGTGGATGCGGGCGAGATCGCGGCCCGCGAGATTGTTGACGGCTTCGCGGGCAAATGCCGCGCGGAACCGGTCGACCGCCATGGCTGAGCCGCGCTGGCCTTTCCAGCCGCTGGCTTCCACCGCGAGAAAATCCTCGAGCCGCGCGCGGATATCGTCTTCCGTGCGGCTGACCGTGTAGGTCAGCTTGCCCTGTTCCGCCAGACGCCGCCACAACCGCCTGTATTCCTTGGCGTGCCGTGTTCCCAGCGCTTCGCGCAGATAGGCGTCGCCTTCCTGCGTGCTTTCCAGAAATGGCCGCTCCACCATGCCAATGGTGGTCGTGGGCAGGTTGCGATCAAGCGCGACCGAACGGAAAAGCTGGGCGACGGGACGGTTGAGGAGAAGATCGGGCAGCACCAGAACTTCCGGAAACTTGAGATGCTTGCGCGCAAGCATATCGAAGAGGTCGTTGAGGACGCCGACGGGATCGTCGCGGTCGATCAGCGGGGTGCCCTGCGGTCCGAACGGCGTGGCCCAGGCCCGCAGGATCGATGCGGAAAAGGTAAAGCCGGGACGCTCAATCGTGTAGGGCATCAGGAAGCGCAGACGGCTCTTCACGTCATTCTCGTCGCGCACGACCATGAACCGCACCTGGCGGTCATCGAGGCGGGGCATGGCAGGCGCCAGGAAACGCGGATTGAAGAAGACGTTCGGTTCGATGGTCCGGTAAGCGAGGTGTTCCAGCTCTTCGGAAAGATCGAACCCGGCGGAAGCGGAATAGACGGACAATTTGCGCGGCACGCCGCGGCTTCCCAGGGTTTCCTCGATCTGCTTGGCCGCATCGCGCGATTCAAAGCCGGCCAGCTGCGAAATGATCTGCGAGGACGGGCCGCCGGCCAATTCTTCGAGAAGCGGTATTGCAGCCATCAGATCTCTTCCTTGGCAGGATTCCTGCCGGCGAAAACAAACATTGTGATGTTGAGACGGTTGTAAACGGTCAACGCCAGAACAAGCGCTTCAAACACCATCGAGGCGGCCGTGGCGCAGGCTGCGCCTGCAAGGCCGTATCGTGGTATCATAAAAATGCTGAGGCAAATATTAACGACCAGGGTAATCGCGTAAACGATGGCGCAGATTTTCTGCTTTCCCGCCATGTTCAAAAGACTTTCGGCCGGTCCGACCGAAGCGCGCGCCACCACGCCGATCACCATGATGAACAGCAGCGGATAACCTTCGGTGAACTGTGCACCGAAAAGCCACAGCAACGGCTCGCCCAGAACCAACAGAACAATGGCCATGGCCAGCGACGGCCAGAACGTCCAGCGCGCCGTGTCGCGGGCAAACTGTTCGAGCCGGGTATGGTCGAAATTCTGCATCAACTCCGAGTAGCGCTGGGCCGCGCCCGCCTTCACCGAGAAGTAGACGAAATGCACCAGGGCAAGCAGCTTGACGGTGGCATAATAGGTGGCGACCTTGTCGGGATCCATGTAGCGCCCGACCATCAGGACGTCGGCATTGGTCAAAAGAAAAAAGAACCCCTCGACCAGAAAGATCGGCAAGGATACGGCGAGCCAGTCGCGGAAATGGATGGCGCGGGGGCCGGGCGGCACGACGCCGCCGAAGCGCTTGCGCACCGCAAAGAACTGCAGAACCGATGTCACATAGGTCGCAATAACGGCGGAGCCGAGAGCCGTCATGGCCGTCGGCGCCAGACCGCTGATATGGGCGATGCTCATGACCACGAGGGTCAGGACGGGACGGATGATATAGGTCGGGGTCAGGGCAACCAGCACCCATGAGCGCGAACGCGCCGTTCCATCAAGCGTATCGCCGAGGGCAATCATCGGCAGGCATATCAGCCCGACGAGGAACGGCGCGATGTAGTAGGTCTCGATCAGGTCGCGCAACGTGTAGATGAGAACGGCACCGGCCAGGGCAATGCCGGTGGTCATGCTGACCGCAAATGTCTTGCTGGTGAACAAAATTCCGCGCAAAAGGTCGTATTGCCTGCGCTCCAGATATTCCGGCACGAAGCGGATGACGGTGGTCTGGAAGCCGAGGCAGGACAGATTCCCGAGGATGACGACCGTCACCCACACGAGAACGAAGATGCCGTATTCGAACGGGCCCATCCAGCGGGCAAAGATCACCTGGGAAATCAGGGCAATGCCGGCGCTGATCACGCGGACGAGGAAGGCAATCAGGGAGACGCGCTGGGCAACGGCGTGTTCGTTCGAGCCGTCAAGCAACTGATCCAGGCGTGATAACCAGGGACGAAGACGCAGTGACAGCTTTTCCGGTAAAAATCGGTCTGCAGTCGTTACCGCAGAAAATCGCACGCGCAGCTCCACCTGTTGGCATTCCAAGGAGATATAGTCCGTAAACGTTTAAAAAACGTTCGGCCAGACCGACAGTTGCAACGGGTTCGAAAAAAGCAAAAGGCCGCGTCGTTGAACGCGGCCTTCCGTGGGTGTGTCAGGCGAACGAGCCGTGACAATGCTTGTATTTTTTACCCGATCCGCAGGGGCAGGCCTCGTTGCGGCCGATCTTGCCCCAGGTCTTCGGATTGTTCGGATCGCGTTCCTCCGGGCTCACGACGCGCAGGTCTTCGAGCACGGCCGTATCGCCGAAATCATCCTCGCCGGTCAGGCCGTCAAAATGATGGACTTCCATGGGCGGCAGTTCCGGCGACGGCGCTTCGGCAGCCTCGCGCACGATCTCGACGCGCATCAGCTGCGTCGTCACGTTCTGGCGAAGATTGGTCAGCATCGTCTGGAAGAGTTCAAAACCTTCGGTCTTGTACTCGTTGAGCGGATCGCGCTGCGCGTAGCCGCGGAAGCCGACGACCGAGCGCAGGTGGTCGAGATTGACCAGATGTTCGCGCCACAGCGCATCCATCGTCTGCAGGATGACCGACTTCTCGACATAGGCCATAATTTCCGGGCCAAAACGTTCGGCACGGTCGCCAGCAGCCTTTTCGACGGCTTCAAACAGCCGTTCGCGCAGGTCGTCCGGGGCAATATTGTCTTCGTTCGCCCACTCGGTGATCGGCAGGTCGAGATTGAGGATGGTGCGGACATCCTCATCCAGCTGCTTCACGGTCCACTGTTCGGCATAGGCGCCTTCCGGGGCATGGCGCTGGATCAGGTCATCGACCACGTCTTCGCGCATTTCCGCGGTGGTCTGGCTCAGATCCGTGCCGTCCATCAGTTCGAGACGCTGTTCGAAGATCACCTTGCGCTGATCATTCATCACGTCATCGTATTTCAGCAGGTTCTTTCGGATGTCAAAGTTGCGGGCTTCGACCTTCTTCTGCGCCTTTTCCAGGGCCTTGTTGATCCAGGGATGGACGATGGCCTCGTCTTCCTTCAGGCCCAGCTTCTGCAGCATGCCGTCCATGCGCTCGGAACCGAAAATGCGCATGAGATCGTCCTGCAGCGACAGGAAGAATTTTGACCGGCCCGGATCGCCCTGACGGCCGGAACGGCCACGCAGCTGATTGTCGATACGGCGGCTTTCATGGCGCTCGGTGGCCAGCACGTAGAGACCGCCGGCGGCAAGCGCCTTCTCCTTCAGGCGTGCGATATCATCGCGGATGGCGGCTTCCTTGGATTTGCGCTCTTCGCCCTCGGCCATATCCGCCAGCTCGTGCTTGACGCGCATCTCGAAATTGCCGCCGAGCTGAATGTCGGTACCGCGGCCAGCCATGTTGGTGGCGATGGTGATGGCGCCGGGGACACCGGCCTGGGCGACGATATAAGCTTCCTGCTCGTGATAGCGGGCGTTCAGGACCTGGAAGTCCTTGAAGCCTTCCTTGCGCAGGCGCTCGGCCAGCTGTTCCGATTTCTCGATCGACGTGGTGCCGACGAGAACCGGCTGACCCTTGGCGCGGGCTTCGTGGATATCGCGAACGATCGCCTTGTATTTTTCCTCGACCGTCCGGTAGACCTCATCATCCTCGTCAATGCGCTTGACCGGATTGTTGGTCGGGATTTCCGTGACTTCCAGACCGTAAATATTGCCGAATTCTTCGGCTTCCGTCGATGCCGTACCGGTCATGCCGGCCAGCTTGTTGTACATGCGGAAGTAGTTCTGGAAGGTGATCGAGGCCAGGGTCTGGTTTTCCGGCTGGATCGTCACATGTTCCTTGGCTTCCAGTGCCTGGTGCAGGCCTTCCGAAAAACGGCGGCCCGGCATCATGCGGCCGGTGAATTCATCGATGATGACGATTTCGTCGTTGCGGACGATATAGTCCTTGTCGCGCTGGAACAGCTTGTGGGCGCGCAGGGCATTGTTGACGTGATGGACCACGGCAACGTTCTCGATGTCGTAGAGACCTTCGCCCTTCAGATGGCCGGCGGCCTTCAAAAGGTTTTCCAGCTTTTCCGTGCCTTCTTCGGTGAAGATCGCGGTCTTCTGCTTCTCGTCGATTTCGTAGTCGACCGGCTCAAGCGGCAGAATGAACGTGTCGATGAGATTGTAGAAATCCGAGCGGTCATCGAGCGGACCGGAAATGATCAGCGGCGTGCGGGCTTCGTCGACAAGAATCGAATCCACTTCGTCGACGATCGCGTAGTTGTGACCGCGCTGCACCATCTGCGCGCGCTCATATTTCATGTTGTCGCGCAGATAGTCGAAGCCGAGTTCGTTGTTGGTGGCGTAGGTGATGTCGGCGGCGTAGGCGGTGCTGCGCTCCTCGTCATCGAGGCCATGCACGATGATGCCGTAGCTGAGCCCGAGGAAGTTGTAGAGCTGGCCCATCCACTGCGCGTCGCGGCTGGCGAGATAGTCGTTGACCGTGACGACGTGGACGCCCTTGCCTTCCAGCGCATTGAGGTAGACCGGCAGGGTCGCAACCAGCGTCTTGCCTTCACCGGTGCGCATTTCCGAGATGCCGCCGCCGTGCAGGACCATGCCGCCGATGAGCTGCACGTCGAAGGGGCGCATGCCGAGAACACGCTTGGCCGCTTCACGCACAACGGCAAAGGCCGGCACGAGCAGATCGTCAAGCTTGGTTCCGCTGGCAAGGCTTGCACGGAATTCCACCGTCTTTGCCTTCAATTCCTCGTCAGTGAGTGACGACATTTCGGCTTCGAGCGCATTGATCTGTTCAACGCGCGGCTTGAAGCCTTTGACACGGCGCTCATTGGAAGAGCCGAAAATCTTGCGGGCGAGGCCGCCGAAACTGACCATCCCTGGTCCTCTCTTGTTCGTTTCGCTAGGAAAACCTAGCTTTTAGGGTCCGAAGCCCGGCATGGAGAATGCCTGATACAATACGGACACTGAGTCAAATGTATAAGCCTATCTGTTGCCAAGCTATCTGGACGCAAAGCCGATGGACAGATAAGAGGGGGCTCGAATGATGTCAATGTTGAAGCAGCACGCAGTTGATCGCTTCGTCAAGGCAAAATTCTGCCGTAATCATAGCCCGTACCGGTCCTCCTAAGGAGAAATTGACCTATGAACCAATTGCGTAAAACCCTTTCATTCATGACTGCTGCTGTGTTTTTGACCGGTGTTTCCTCCGTGGCCATGGCCCAGGATGCCGGTAAAGCCGGTGCTGCAAAACCGGATGCCGCCAAGGCGGATGCCGTCAAGGCCGATCCGAACAAGGTGCTGGCCACGATCAATGGCGACAAGATCACCTCCAAGGACGTCGACCAGATTTCCGCCGATCTCGATCCGCAGTTCGCCCGTCTTCCGGACGAGCAGCGTCGTTTGGCCGCTCTGGCCGCCATCATCGACATCAAGGCCCTGGCAGCCAAGGCGGAAGCCGAGAAGCTGGATGCCACGCCGGAATTCAAGGCACGCATGCAGTTCCTGAAGGATCGTGCCCTGCACAATGATTTCTTCAAGCAGCAGGTTGTCGACAAGATCACCGACGCCGATGTGCGTGCCCGCTATGACAAGGAAATGGCAGCAATGCCGCCGCAGAACGAAGTTCGCGCCCGTCATATCCTGGTCAAGACCAAGGAAGAAGCCGAAGCGATCATCAAGCAGCTCGACGGCGGTGCGTCCTTCGAAGACGTTGCCAAGGCAAAGTCCACGGACGGTTCGGCAGCACAGGGCGGCGATCTCGGCTATTTCTCGGCCGGACAGATGGTCCCGGAATTCGAAAAGGCGGCAATGGCGCTGGATGTCGGCAAATACACCAAGGAACCGGTCCAGACACAGTTCGGCTTCCACGTCATCAAGCTGGAAGACAAGCGCGTGCAGCAGCCGCCGGCATTCGATCAGGTCAAGGATCAGGTGAAGTCGATCCTCATCCGTGAACGCTATGTCGAGCTGGTCAAGAAGGAACGCGCCGACCTGAAGATCCAGTACACCGATCCGGAAACCGAAAAGGCCATGAAGGCCGCTACGGACGCCCAGGAACAGTAATATCCTGAATATCCTGGCCCGGGATTTCGGTCCCGGGCCTTGACCTCTTTGAAAATGCCACCGCACTGAACCTTGTCAAACACCTTTTCGAGGTAACCGATGTCCACGTCTGTCTCTCCCCTGGCTCCCAAACATGTCCCGGCCATGCCCGAAATTCGCGGCGTCCGGATCGCGACCGCTGAAGCGGGAATCAAATATAAGGGCCGAACGGACGTTCTCCTGATCGTATTCGACAAGCCGGTGGCGGTGGCCGGTGTGTTTACCCGGTCCAAATGCCCGTCAGCGGCGGTGGATTTCTGCCGTGACAGCCTGAGCGGCGGCAAGGCCCGCGCGGTTGTCGTGAATTCCGGCAATGCCAATGCCTTCACCGGCAAGAAGGGCCGCGAGTCGACCAAGGCGACGGCGGCCGCTGCCGCCAAGGCAATCGGCTGCAAGCCCGGCGAAGTGTTTCTCGCCTCCACCGGTGTCATCGGCGAACCGCTGGATGCCGGCAAGTTCAGCCATCTGCTCGAGGATATGGCCAAGAGCGCCACGTCCGAACGCTGGCAGGACGCGGCCAGTGCCATCATGACAACCGATACATTCCCTAAAGTTGCAACCGAAACCGTCCTGCTTGGCGGTGTGCCGGTGACCATCAACGGTATCGCCAAGGGTGCGGGCATGATCGCCCCCGACATGGCAACGATGCTGTCCTTCGTGGCGACGGATGCGCCGATCGCCTCCGATATCCTGCAGAAACTCCTGTCCAAGTCGGTAGGCAAGAGCTTCAATTCCGTGACGGTCGACAGCGACACCTCGACATCCGATACACTGCTGCTGTTCGCAACGGGCACCGCTGCCGAACGCGGGGCGGAACCGGTGACGAAGGAAAAGGACAAGCGCCTGAAAGCCTTTGCCAAGGCACTCGACCGCGTGTTGAAAAACCTGGCCCTGCAGGTCGTGCGCGACGGCGAGGGCGCGCGCAAGATGCTCGAGATCACCGTGACGGGCGCGACGTCCTCGCGTTCGGCCAAGCGTATCGCTTTGTCGATCGCCAATTCACCGCTGGTCAAGACGGCAGCGGCCGGCGAAGACGCCAATTGGGGCCGCATCGTCATGGCGGTCGGCAAGGCCGGCGAGCCGGCGGACCGGGACCGTCTTGCCATCTGGTTCGGCGATATCCGCGTTGCCCGCCATGGCGAGCGCGATCCGGACTATTCGGAAGCCGCGACATCCGACTACATGAAAAACGAGGATATTGCCGTCAAGGTCGATATCGGGCTCGGCAAGGGCAAGGCCACGGTCTGGACCTGCGACCTCACCAAGGAATATGTGACGATCAACGGCGATTACCGCAGCTGATGGATTTGGATCGGAGCACGATGCCGCTGGCCCAGATCCGGCAGATCGAGGCTGTCGGGTTCAGGGCCTGGCCAGCCGCGTCGGTTCACTACGACGGCAGCTGGGCGATCCGCATGACGGCATGCCACCCGTCCAAACGCCTGAACTCGGTCAATCCGCTCGATCCGGGCGACACGGACAATATGGAACAGCGTGTTGCCCGCGCTGTTCAACGTTTGCGCGCCTATGGCCGTCCGCCGGTGTTTCGGCTGTCGCCGCTCGCGCCCGCGGTGCTGGATGCCTATCTCGATGCGTCGGGCTGGTCGCGCTTTGATGAGTCCCTCGTCATGGTGGCGGATCTTGGAAACATCGATCTGTCCGATGCCATCGATCAGATTCCCCTGCGCGATACCGACCGATACGTCGATGCCGCTGTTGCGGTGCAGCAGGAAAATCCATCGGCCAAGCCCGGCCTGATCGAGGTGATCAATGCCATTCGTCCGGCCAAGGGCCTGTTTGTCGTCGAAGAGGACGGCGAGCCGGTTTCGACCGCGATCTGCGTGCAGGATGGTCTGCTGGCAGGGCTGTTCAACATAGGCACGCTGGCGGCGAGCCGCCGCAGGGGGCATGGTCGGATGATCGTCAAGTCGGCCATCAAATGGGCCGCGCAGCATGGCGCCAAGCGGGGCTGGCTGCAGGTGGAAGCCGACAACGCCGGTGCCGTTGCACTTTATGAGAAGATCGGCTTTGCCGAGGCATATCGTTACGCCTACCGGCAGGCGCCAGACGCATGAGCGATGCACCCAAACACCCCATCCTGCTTGTAACGGCGTGTGCGCTCGTCGATGCCGACGGGCGGGTGTTGCTGACCCAGCGGCCGGAAGGCAAGTCGCTGGCCGGCCTGTGGGAGTTTCCCGGCGGCAAGGTGGAGCCCGGCGAAACGCCGGAGGAAAGCCTGATCCGCGAACTGCGGGAAGAACTGGGAATCACAGTCAAGCCGGCATGTCTGGCGCCGCTGACCTTTGCCAGTTTCACCTATGAGACATTCCATCTGCTGATGCCGCTGTTCATCTGCCGCCGCTATGAGGGTATTCCGCGCTCCATGGAAGGCCAGGCACTGAAATGGGTGCGGCCGAAAGACATGCGCGATTACCCGATGCCGCCTGCCGATATCCCGCTGATCCCGTTCCTGATCGACCTTCTCTGACAGCAAATCGTGGTTAAGATTTCATCACCGTCAAATTAACCCAAATCGTTAATCGATCCTTCACGCGAATGGGCGACTTTTAATCAAGGACGGATCAATTTTTCCAGGTGGTGCATGGGGTATAAATTCGACAATCTCGACGAGGCTGCAGCGCAGACCAGGACATTCCTGGGTGCGGGAACTGGCATCTTGCGCATAACCCTTTTATTCGGTTCTGCTGCAATCGCACTCGCACTGGTTGTTGCACCGCTTGCCGAC
Source organism: Phyllobacterium sp. NPDC097923 (assembly GCF_044760925.1). Classification (NCBI taxonomy): domain Bacteria; kingdom Pseudomonadati; phylum Pseudomonadota; class Alphaproteobacteria; order Hyphomicrobiales; family Phyllobacteriaceae; genus Phyllobacterium; species Phyllobacterium sp. NPDC097923. The sequence continues at coordinate 678,251 of NZ_JBIWBL010000002.1, forward strand.
CGCAAGTCGAAATCCGTGGTGGACTACGCGTCGAGCCGATCCATCGACACGATGTCGACCGGCTCGATCAAGAAGGCGGCGCCGTCCGAATACACGATCCGTCGCAGCGTTTTGCAGAAATCACCCGATTCCGTCTGCATCATCAACAGCAACGGCAGCAAAAGCGGCGACTGCTGAGCCTGCCGGCTATTTCTTTTCCAGGGTTTCGACGTCTTTGAGGAAATCGGCGAGCGACGCCTTGGCTGAGCCGGGTTTCAATGGCTTCTGCTGCGATTCATGCGCCGCCCAGCCGGACATCCAGATAAATGAGAACGTTGCCCGGATCCGGCCATCCGGATCGCTGAAGCGTTCCGCATAGATTTCAGCCGCCCGCATGAAGAAGCGGCGGGTCAGCGGCTTGCGCGACCGCCCGAAGAGAATGTTCTGCATGCCCATGGCCCTCAGATCGCGCATCAGCGCGAACAGGGAATCATAGCGCACGGTGTAGGTTTCGATATCGGTCACCGGCAGGGTGAAACCCGCGCGCTGTAACAGGCCGCCGACATCGCGTACATCGGCAAAGGGCGCAACGCGCGGCGATGCCCCGCCGCTGATTTCGCTTTCGGCGGCCAGCAGAACCTCACGCAGCTCCGACAGGGTGGCCTCGCCGGCCATGGCGCCGAGGAACAGGCCGTCCGGCTTGAGCGCGCGCCTGATCTGCAGCAGCGTCCCGGGTGTATCGTTGGTCAGGTGCAGCGACAAGAGTGAAACGATCAGTCCGGCACCGGCCGGTTTCAGGGGCAGTATTTCCTCATCGGCAACGACGGACGGAAACGCCGCATCGAGAAAGCGGGCATCCTGTTCGATACGGATGATGCTGCCGGCCTTGCCGGAACGTTCGATCGCCTTGGCTGCCAGTCCGGTGTGGCTGGCAAGATCGACGGCGATGTCAAAACTGCGCTCGACCGCGGACAGGCGCTCTTCCAGATCATCGGCGGCACGGGCAAGCAGGAAGTCGCCCGTCATCCCGTGCTGGCGAAGCGCGCGCAGGCGCCTTTGCCGAAGCAAATTCCGATCGAAGATCCTGTGCTGATCCATTCCGAATTTCTCTGATCAATGTATAGTTCTTCCCGCTAAATGCGTTGCCCCGGATGGAATTGCAATGGAAACCGCCCGCGCTTTTGCGCGCATCGTGACAAATCGCCTGTTCATGCTGCTGTTTCCGCCGGTTTGTGCGGAATGCCAGAGCCTTGTCTGCGAGCCGGGCAGCCTTTGCGCGGCCTGCTGGTCAAAAGTCCGTTTTATCGAAAAGCCCTATTGTCCGGTGCTCGGCATTCCCTTCAGCCATGATCTCGGCGCGGAAATTCTCTCGGCCGAGGCAATCGCCGATCCGCCGCCGTTCCGCCGTGCGCGATCGGTTGCCGTCCATGAGGGGGCGATCAGCACCATGGTGCGCCAGCTGAAATACAGCGACCGGACCGACCTTGGCCCCTGGATGGCCCGGTGGATGGCGCGGGCCGGCAGCGAACTGCTGGCCGAATGCGATGTCATCGTCCCGGTTCCCCTTCATGCGCGGCGGTTCTGGCTGCGCCGGTTCAACCAGTCCGCCGAACTTGCCCGCCATCTCAGCGGGATCAGCGGCAAGCCGTTCGAGCCAGGCGCCCTGAAACGGGTCAAGCCGACCCGACAGCAGGTCGGACTTGGCGCCGCGGAGCGCGCGGTGAATGTCAGGGGCGCGTTCAAGGTGCCGGACAACCGGGATATCAGGGTGCGCGGACGCAGGGTTCTCCTGATCGATGACGTCTATACGACCGGCGCAACGGTGAAGGCTGCAACCCGCGCATTGCTGCGCGGCGGCGCTTCCAGCGTCGATGTCTTGACCTTTGCACGGGTTCTGTCGAAAGAATTATCTGTCTAACAGTTGTTTTGCGGAAAAAACGGGTCTTTGCGCTTTGATTGCGGACGCCTATATAGACTTTATAGTGGAGTATGATGATGGTTGATGTCACAATCTATACGCGCGATGGCTGCGGCTATTGCACGGCTGCCAAGGGCCTTCTGGACAAGAAGGGCGTGGCTTTTGTCGAACACAATGCAACCGCGCAACCCGATGCGCGGCAAGCCATGCTGGCGCGCGCCAATGGGCGCACGACCTTTCCGCAGATTTTCATTGGCGCCGTGCATGTCGGCGGTTGTGATGACCTTTATGCGCTTGAACAGCAGGGGCGTCTTGACCCGCTGCTGAAGACCGGCGCACTGGCGTAAGGAACGGACAATGAGCTCATTTCGTGCAGCGGCCATCCAGATGCGCTCTGGCGTCGATCCCCAGCGCAATGCGAACGATCTTGCCGGTTATGTGGCCGATGCGGTCGGTCAAGGCGCCGTCTACGTGCAGACCCCCGAAATGACGGGCGCGCTGCAGCGCGACCGCAAGGCGCTCGCCGATGTGCTGCGCGCGGAAGAGGACGACGTCATTGTGCGCGCCGCGTCGGAACTGGCGGCAGAACACGGCATTCACCTGCATATCGGCTCGACCGCCATTGCCCGCGAAGACGGCAAGATCGCCAACCGCGCCTTTCTGTTCGGACCGGATGGCAAGATCATCACCCGCTATGACAAGATCCACATGTTCGACGTCGATCTCGACAATGGCGAGAGCTGGCGCGAGTCGGCCGTTTACGCACCGGGTTCGGATTCCGTCGTCGCCACGCTGCCCTTTGCGCGGCTGGGCTTTGCCATCTGCTATGATGTGCGCTTCCCGCAGCTGTTCCGCGCCCAGGCCCTGGCCGGTGCTTCGGTTCTGACAGCCCCTGCCGCCTTCACGCGCCAGACCGGCGAGGCGCACTGGCATGTCCTGCAGCGCGCCCGCGCCATCGAGAACGGTGCCTTTGTCATTTCAGCGGCGCAGGGCGGCGTGCATGAGGATGGCCGCGAGACCTTTGGTCATTCGATCATCGTTGCGCCGTGGGGCGAGGTTCTGGCGGAAGCCAGCCACGCGGACCCGGCCGTGATCGTTGCCGATATCGATCCCTCCCTGAGCGCGGCGGCCCGGTCGAAGGTCCCCAATCTTAAAAATGCCCGTCCGTTTGGTCTGGTCATTCAGTCGGATGACGGCCAGAGCGAGAGGCAATCGGCCGCGTCATGATCCGCTTTTCGCTTCACTGCGCGCAGGACCACGAATTCGAGGGGTGGTTCCGCAGCAATGACGATTTCGACGACCAGTCGAACAAGCGGCTGGTCACGTGTCCAGTCTGCGGTTCGCACAAGGTGGAAAAGGCGTTGATGGCTCCTTCCGTGACAACGGCACGGCAGAAGGAGAAGATGGCTGTTGCCATGAGCAAAATGGTCAGCGAGCTGAAGGAAGTCGCGCGGAAGGTGCGCGAGAATGCCGATTATGTCGGCGCTGATTTTGCCGAGGAAGCACGAAAGATCCATTTCGGCGAAGCGGAGCAGCGCGGGATTTACGGCGAAGCCTCGGGCGAAGAGGTGCAGTCGCTGCTGGAAGACGGCGTCGACATCATGCCGTTGCCGACCTTCCCTGAAGACCACAATTGAACTTGCCACTTTAACGCGAACGTCTAAGCTGCCGCAGTCTTCACAGTCCTGCCGGATGCATCCATGCCATTTCTGAATTCCGCTCCCGCGCTGCTCGTCCTGACCGGCGCCTTCCTCGGATTGACGCTGCCGTTCGGCAAGCTGGCCTTTGGCGCCGGAATAACCCCGGCGGTCTGGGCCTTTGTGATTTCGACGGGTGCTGGCGTCGTGCTCCTGCTGACGTTTCTGGCCATGGGCAAGCGGCCGCTGCTCAACGGGCGCATGGCCCGGTATTATCTCGTGACGGCGCTGATTTCCTATGCCATCCCCAATCTGATGACGCTGTCGGCCATTCCGCATCTCGGGTCAGGCTTTACCGGCATCATGTATACGCTCTCGCCCGTCTTTACCCTGTTGCTGTCGATGCTCTTCAAGATCAAGCGGCCGAATATGCTGGGATTACTCGGCATTCTCACGGGATTTGCCGGGGCGGTGCTCGTCGGCTTCACCAGGGGGCAGGTGGGCCAGCCGGCCGAACCGTTCTGGGTTGTCGTCGGCCTGCTCATTCCGGTCCTGCTGGCGCTCGGCAACGTCTACCGTACCGTCGACTGGCCGCAAGGTGCCGATCCGACCGAGCTTGCGGCGGGCAGCCACCTGACGACAGCCCTGTTGCTGATTCCGGTTATTTTCTATTCCAGCGGCAGTTTTGCCGTCGGGCCGCTTGGCAATGTGCCGTGGCTGGTGGTGGCGCAGGTTCTCGCTTCCACCTGCATGTTTGCGCTGTATTTCCGCCTGCAGGCCGTCGGCGGTCCGGTTTATCTCAGCCAGATCGGCTATGTCGGCGCTGCGGTGGCGCTGATCGCCGGAACGCTGTTCCTCGGCGAAAGCTATCAGCTGGCAACATGGGCCGGGGCCGTCATCATCACTATCGGCGTGCTGATGACCACCAGGGCGCAGCGGATGATGACGAAGGCTACGGCCTGATTGCCAGCACCATGTAGTTGACGTCGGTATCGGTCGAACGGTTCCAGCTGTCGGCGAGCGGATTGTAGGTGACGCCGACCTTCTCCGTGATTTCGAGCCCGGCCTGTGTCAGCGGCCCCTCAAGCTCTTCCGGTCGCACCAGCTTTTCGTACTGGTGGGTGCCGCGCGGCAACCAGCGCAAGACATATTCGGCGCCGAAAATGGCAAGACCGAGCGCCTTCAATGTGCGGTTGATGGTGGCGACAAAGGTCACGCCGCCCGGCTTGACCATCTGTGCACAGGCGGTGAGGTAAAGCTCCACATCGGCGACGTGCTCGACCACTTCCATGTTCAGGACGATATCGAATTGCTCCCCGGCCCCTGCCAGCGCTTCGGCTGTCGTGGCACGGTAATCGATATCCAGGCCGCTCTGGGCAGCATGAATTTTGGCCACTTCGATATTGGTTTCGCTGGCATCGGCGCCGACAACGGCGGCACCCAGCCGCGCCATTGGTTCACACAGCAGACCACCACCGCAGCCGATGTCGAGCAGGCGCAAGCCGGCAAACGGCCGTGGGCTGTTCGGATCGATACCGTAATGGGCGCAGACCTTTTCCTTGATGTAGGCGAGGCGCGTTGGGTTGAACTTGTGCAGGGGGCGGAACTTGCCCTGCGGATTCCACCATTCGGCCGCCATGCGCGAAAAACGGTCTACTTCGGCGGCATCGATCGTGCTGCGTTGGGCTTCGGTCATGGCAACGTCCTTTTTGCTGCCTCTGGAGTGGCCCCTTCCGGCAAAAAATGTCAAGACGCAAATTCCGCTTCCTCGGCCCGTATGTTATCCATTAGTATCTATTGTTATCAAATGATGCGCCAATTATGGTCGCAACAGCGTTGAGGAATGGATGCCATGACAAGCATTGCACTCGGGGACCATTATGAGCGTTTCATCAAGAAACAGCTCGAAACCGGTCGCTATAACAATGCCAGTGAGGTTGTGCGGGCAGGTCTGCGTATGCTGGAAGATTTTGAAGAGGCGCGGGAAAACTGGCTGCGCAAAGAAATTCCCAGTCGGCTGGAGGAACTGCAGAAGGATCCGGCCATGGGTATTCCTGCCGAGAACGTGTTCGCTGCTCTCGAGGCACGGGGCCGTGGCGCGAAAGCCAGGTAGCCATGGATTACAAGGTCGTATTTCATCCACGGGCCGAGCAGGAACTGGTTGAACTTTACGACTATATCCGTGCCAATGCCAATCCGGAGCGTGCGCAAGCGTTTCTGGCCGGTATTCGGGACTGTTGTCTTGGGCTGGCGACGTTTCCCAAACGCGGTAGCATTCGGGACGACATCATGGCGGGCGTGCGCATCATCGGGTACAGGCGCAGCGTCAGCATCGCGTTTGCGGTGACATCGGATCGTGTGCTGATTTTGGGCGTTTTCTATGGTGGGCGCGACATCACCGCCGATCTCTTGCAGAATCGTGATTGAATTTCACGTTTCTTTTGTCCGAGGACCAAGATTGACCTTCAACGACAGGCTGCGTCCAAAAACCTGACGGGCTTGATCTCGCGTTCTTGCAGTTGCGTCATAATTTCGTTATGGGAAACCGCGCTCCGCTTTCGACAGGGCGGATCGTTTTCGATCCCATTTTCAAGCCTTTCCAGAACGGTATTTCCCATGGCACGCATTGTGATGAAATTCGGCGGCACTTCGGTGGCCGATATCGACCGCATCCGTAATGTGGCCCGGCATGTCAAACGTGAAGTTGATGCAGGGCACGAAGTCGCGGTCGTCGTTTCCGCAATGGCAGGGAAAACCAACGAGCTCGTCGCCTGGACCCGCCAGACCTCGCCGATGCACGATGCCCGCGAATACGATGCCATTGTCGCCTCCGGCGAGCAGGTGACGGCCGGATTGCTTGCGGTTGCCCTTCAGCACATGGGCGTGCACGCGCGGTCCTGGCAGGGCTGGCAGATTCCGATCAAGACGGACAATGCCCATGGCGCGGCGCGCATCATCGACATTGACGGCTCTTTTCTGATCGAGCGTTTCAAGGAGGGGCAGGTTGCCGTCATCGCGGGTTTCCAGGGCATCGGCCCGGACAACCGCATTTCGACGCTCGGCCGTGGCGGCTCGGATACGAGCGCCGTGGCGATTGCCGCCTCGGTCAAGGCGGACCGCTGCGACATCTACACGGATGTCGATGGCGTCTACACCACCGATCCGCGCGTCGAACCGAAGGCCCGCCGGCTGTCACGCATTTCGTTTGAAGAAATGCTCGAGATGGCGTCCCTTGGGGCGAAAGTTCTGCAGGTGCGGTCCGTCGAGCTTGCGATGGTGCACAAAGTGCGCACATTTGTGCGATCCAGTTTCGAAGACCCCGATGCGCCGGGCATGGGTGATCTGATCAATCCGCCCGGTACACTTATTTGCGACGAGGAAGAAATCGTGGAACAGCAGGTTGTAACAGGAATTGCCTACGCCAAGGACGAAGCTCAGATTTCCTTGCGCCGTGTTGCAGACCGTCCCGGTATTTCCGCCGGCATTTTCGGCCCGCTGGCCGAAGCGCACATCAATGTCGACATGATCGTGCAGAACATCTCCGAGGACGGATCGAAAACCGACATGACCTTTACGGTTCCCTCGGGCGATCTCGACAAGGCGCTGGCTGTTCTGGAAAAGGTCAAGGCAGAGATCGGTTGTGACATCATCCAGTCGGAAGCCGGCATGGTCAAGGTCTCGGTGATCGGCATCGGTATGCGAAGCCACGCGGGCGTTGCGGCAACGGCATTCCGCGCATTGGCGGACAAGGGCATCAACATTCGCGCCATCACCACGTCGGAAATCAAGATTTCCATTCTGATCGACGGTCCCTATGCGGAACTTGCGGTTCGGACTTTGCATTCTGTCTACGGTCTGGATAAGCATTAATTTACCGTCTAAGACAGAGATTCTGTTTGTCGGTGAACGTCTCGACTGACATGATGAATCAAAGAGTTGATTGGCAAGACCATTCCGGTCTTGCCAATAATAATATGGAGCAGATGGGTGCCCACGCGCGAGCAGATATCAGGTCCTCGTGTCATGCTGAAGCGTCTCCGCGAATTGATGGCGGAGGCTCTTGAGCCGCAGGAGAGGCTTGACCGGATCGTTCGCGAAATCGCGCAGAACATGGTCGCGGAAGTGTGCTCGTTCTACGTCCTGCGCTCGGACGGTGTTCTCGAACTCTATGCCACCGAAGGTTTGAATCCGTCCGCAGTTCACTTGGCGCAGTTGCGGCTTGGCCAGGGTCTGGTCGGTACGATCGCTTCGAGCGCCCGGCCACTCAACCTGACGGATGCCCAGACCCACCCGGCCTTCGCCTACCTGCCGGAAACGGGTGAAGAAATCTACAACTCCTTCCTCGGTGTGCCGATCCTGCGGGCCGGGCGGACGCTTGGCGTTCTCGTTGTGCAGAACCGGACAAAGCGGGTCTACCGCGAGGACGAAGTCGAAGCGCTCGAAACCACGGCGATGGTCCTGGCGGAAATGGTCGCCGCGGGCAGCCTGACCCGACTGGCGCGGCCGGGTGTCGAGCTGGATCTCGGCAAGCCCATGAGCTTTTCCGGCAGCGCCTTCAATGATGGCGTCGGCCTTGGCCATGTCGTGCTGCACGAGCCGCGCATCGTCGTCACCAATCTCTTCAACGAAAACATCGATACGGAAATCGACCGGCTTGAAACGTCGCTGGGTTCGCTGCGCATTTCCATCGATGACATGCTGTCGCGCCGCGACGTGGCGTTTGAAGGTGAACACCGCGAAGTGCTGGAAGCCTATCGCATGTTCGCGCATGACACCGGCTGGGTTCGGCGTCTCGAAGAGGCGATCCGCAATGGCCTGACGGCAGAAGCAGCCGTGGAGAAGGTGCAGAGCGACACGCGTGCGCGAATGATGCATCTGACCGACCCCTACATGCGCGAACGGCTCAGCGATTTCGATGATCTTGCCAACCGGTTGTTGCGCCAACTGATGGGCCGTGACGTGAAGACCATGGCCGGTTCGCTGGCCAAGGATGCCATCATCATTGCCCGGTCGATGGGCGCTGCCGAACTCCTTGATTATCCGCGTGAACGCCTGCGCGGCCTGGTTCTGGAAGACGGTGCGGCGACCAGCCATGTGGTGATCGTGGCCCGCGCCATGGGTATTCCCGTGGCCGGTCAGGTCAAGGGCGTCGTCTCCATGGCTGAAAACAACGATGCGGTCATCGTCGATGGCGATGATGGCAGGGTGCATTTGCGCCCGCAGGCGGATGTTGAGGCGGCCTATTCGGAAAAGGTCAAGTTCCGCGCCAAGCGCCAGGCGCTTTATCGCGAGCTGCGTGACAAGCCATCTGTAACCAAGGACGGTGTGCCCATCACATTGCTGATGAATGCGGGACTTCTCGTCGATCTGCCGCAACTGGCGGAAGCTGGCGCTGCAGGTATCGGCTTGTTCCGCACGGAACTGCAATTCATGGTGGCGTCGACCTTCCCGCGGGCCGAGCAGCAGGAGCGGCTTTACCGTTCGGTGCTCGATGCTGCCGGTGACCGGCCGGTGACATTCCGCACGCTGGATATCGGCGGCGACAAGGTGCTTCCCTATTTCCGCAGCAATGTGAACGAGGAAAACCCTGCGATGGGGTGGCGGGCGATCCGCCTGACGCTCGACCGTCCCGGCCTGTTGCGCACGCAGGTACGCGCCCTGCTGAAGGCAGCCGGCGGGCGTGAATTGCGCCTGATGATTCCGATGGTCACGGAAGTGGCTGAGGTGCGCAAGGCGAGCGAACTGATCAACCGCGAAGTGCAGCACCTCTCGCGTTTTGCCCACAACCTGCCGACGCGGGTGAAGATCGGTGCAATGGTCGAGGTGCCGTCGCTGCTCTGGCAGCTCGATGAACTGATGTCGGTGGTCGATTTCGTTTCGGTCGGCTCCAACGACCTGTTCCAGTTCGTCATGGCGGTTGATCGCGGCAACTCGATGATCACCGACCGGTTTGACAATCTGTCGGTGCCGTTCCTGCGGGTGCTGCGCCAGATCGCGCAGGCTGGCGTCCGCAACAATACGGACGTGACGCTGTGCGGGGAAATGGCAGGCAAGCCGCTTTCGGCCATGGCCCTGATCGCGCTGGGTTTCCGCTCCATTTCCATGTCGCCGGCGTCCATCGGTCCGATCAAGGCGATGCTGGGTACACTCGATGTCGGTGAATTGCATGCGCAGCTCACCGATGCCATCGACAATCACGGCGACACCGGTTCGCTGCGGCATGTCCTGAACAAATTCGCAGAGCGAACAGGCGTTGCGCTGTGAAATCTGCAGAGGTAATGAACTAAAATGATGTCCATTCCGCAGGATCGTATGGATCAGCTGCTGAAGCGGTTTTCCATGATTGAAACGCAGATGGCGAGCAATCCGGATTCCGACACCTATGTGAAGCTCGCATCGGAATATTCCGAGCTGGAACCGGTGATTGCCAGGATTCGCGATCTGCTGGCATCGCGCAGCGAAGCTGACGATCTGAAATCCATGCTCAACGATGCGGCGACCGACAAGGATATGCGCGATCTGGCTGAGGCGGAACTGCCTGATATCAATGAACGTATCGAAGCGCTGGAACAGGACATTCAGGTTCTGCTCCTGCCGAAGGATGTCGCCGACGAGCGCAATGCCATTCTGGAAATCCGCGCGGGAACGGGCGGCTCGGAAGCCGCGCTGTTTGGCGGCGACCTTTTCCGCATGTATGAACGCTATGCGTCGGCCAATGGCTGGCGGGTCGAGCTGATTTCGGCCAGCGATGGTGAAGCCGGCGGCTACAAGGAAGTGATCGCCATGGTTTCGGGCAGGGGGGTTTTTGCCAAGCTGAAATTCGAGTCGGGCGTGCACCGGGTGCAGCGCGTGCCCGATACGGAAGCAAGCGGCCGCATCCATACCTCCGCCGCCACTGTTGCCGTTCTGCCGGAAGCCGAGGAAATCGATATCGATATTCGCGCCGAAGATATCCGCATCGACACGATGCGTGCGTCGGGTTCGGGCGGCCAGCACGTCAACACGACGGACTCGGCAGTGCGCATCACGCATATCCCCTCGGGCATCGTCGTGGTGCAGGCGGAAAAATCCCAGCACCAGAACCGCGCCCGCGCCATGCAGGTGCTGCGGTCCAGGCTGTTTGACATGCAGCGGCAGAAGGCCGACAGCGAGCGTTCGGAAGCACGGCGCAGCCAGGTGGGCTCCGGCGACCGTTCGGAGCGCATCCGCACCTATAATTTTCCGCAGGGCCGCGTCACCGACCATCGCATCAACCTGACGCTGTACAAGCTCGACCGCATCATGGAAGGCGATCTGGACGAACTGATCGGGGCGCTGATTTCCGACCATCAGACAGCGCTTCTCGCCCAGATGAATGACGGGTATTGACGGCATGGTTGAAGGTGGTTCGCGCCTTGCTGATGTCCACATTCAGGCCCGTTCTGTCCTCAACAAAGCTGGCATTGAAAATGCGGAGCTTGATGCGCGCCTTCTCGTTGAATGGATCACCGGCTTTGACCGGCTTGAAACGATCCGCAATCCGCACAATGAGGTGGCGGCGGACGTCCTGACCCGGCTCGACGCGGTGCTTAACCGGCGAATCAACGGCGAATCAGTCCACCGGATCATCGGCCGGCGCGCCTTTTTCGGGCTGGAATTTTCACTGTCCGCCGATACGCTGGAGCCCCGGCCCGACACGGAAGCGCTGGTCGAACTTGCCCTGCCATTTCTGCAGCAACGCGTGGCGGAGAACGGCGTTGCCGATCTCATCGACCTTGGAACGGGCACAGGCGCCATCGCCATTGCCTTGCTGGGTCAGGTCCCGCATCTGCGGGCCATCGGCGTGGATATTGCGCCGGGCGCTCTTGTAACGGCGCGCGACAATGCCCATCTCAATGGTGTGTCCAATCGGTTCGCCGTGCTGCATTCCAACTGGTTTGCTGAGGTAACTGGCGGATTTGACATGATAATTTCCAATCCGCCCTATATCCGGTCGAAAGACATAGTGGATTTGCAGCCCGAAGTGGCAATGCACGATCCGGTTCTGGCGCTGGATGGCGGCGCGGATGGCCTTAAGCCCTATCGCATCATTGCGGAACAGGCGGACAGGCATCTGCGCGTGAACGGCGCAATTGCCGTGGAAATCGGCTATGATCAGCGGATGGATGTCGAGGCGATTTTTGCAAGATCAGGCTTCGCCTTGAAGGGTCTGCAGACGGATATCGCCGGGCACGAAAGAGCAATGTTGTTCATGAAGCTGTAAAATTATTGAAAAAAGGCTTGGAATTTGTCGCGAAGGCGGCTAGTTTCCAGTCACCGCTCTAAACCGAACAAGTCTGGTTTTGCCTATCAAGAGATTGATACGGAATTTTCCGGGTGTTTGATTTCTCCTCGGAATTGTTCTTGGAGGGATGGTTTTAGCGGAAGCACAAAAGTTTTATGAACTTTGGATGCGATTGAAGCGCGGGGCGCGCTTCAGGTCGGCACTTGAGAAGCGAAGCTTTTTGACTCAAATGGTGAGCAAATGAGCGCCCCTGATTTTCTGAAAAGAGATAAGTATGAGGCCAGTACAGCAGAATAGGCGCATGCGCGGACGCGGTAACAACAACCGCAAAGGTCCCAACCCACTTTCCCGTAACTACGAGAGCAACGGTCCCGACGTTAAAATCCGGGGAAATGCTCAGCATGTCGCCGAAAAGTACACCACTCTGGCGCGCGACGCACAGAGCAGTGGTGATCGCGTGATGGCAGAAAACTATCTCCAGCACGCCGAACATTACAATCGAATCATTCTTGCTGCTCAGGCTCAGGCACCCGTTCAGTATCAGCGCGATGACCGCGATGACCAGGACGATGATGGTGTCTACGATGATGACGGCAATGAACAGCAGCAGGACCGTCCGGTTCAGCACCAGCAGATCAATGGCAGCGGACCGCAGCCTGTGATCGAAGGAACGCCTGCGGAAGTTGCCTATGGCGAAGAGCCGGTCAGCCAGCGGCAGCCGCATCAGCAGCGCAGGCAGTATAACCAGGCTCCGGTTGCCGAAGAGAACGCCTCCAGTGATGAGGGCGAAACGGAAGCGGAATCCGGCGAATCCCAGGAAGCGGCTGAAGCAAAGCCGGCACGCCGGGCACCGCGTGGCCGCAGGCCAGCGCGTCCGCGTGAGCCGCGCGTAACCGAGGAAAATGCAGCGCCTGCTGCTGCTGCTCCAGATACCGCCAATGATCTTTCCCCGGCCAGCATCGTGGCCGAAGTGAAGAAACGCCGGGCAGCTGTCGAATCCGACGTCTGACCCACGTCAAACACCTGATTTTGCAAACGGCGCGGAATAGTTTCCGCGCCGTTTTCTTTTTTCAAATTCCTGCTTTGGGAGTATCTTGCGGGCGCAGGAAAGCATTCCCATATGAGCTTTGACCGTATGGATCTGCCTCTTGCAGGGGATCCGTCACCAGAAGACTCCAGGATGCCGCTTCAGGGTTCTGGGGAAAAGGAGACAAAGAATGAATCTTGAAAAATACACTGAGCGCGTTCGCGGCTTCATCCAGTCTGCACAGACCTTTGCACTTTCTTCCAACAACCAGCAGTTTGCACCGGAGCATTTGCTCAAGGTTCTCGTCGATGACGAGGAAGGCCTTGCCGCATCGCTGATCGAGCGGGCGGGCGGACGTATAGCCGATGTGCGCCTGGGGTTGCAGGCCGCGCTCAATGCGCTGCCGAAAGTAACCGGCGGCAACGAACAGCTGTATCTTGCCCAGCCGCTGGCCAAGGTTTTCGCCACGGCGGAAGAGCTTGCCAAGAAGGCCGGCGACAGTTTTGTCACGGTTGAACGGCTGCTGACGGCGCTTGCCATCGAGAAGTCGGCAAAGACATCGGAAATCCTGAGCCGCGCGGGCGTGACCGCCGCGGGCCTCAATGCGGTTATCAACGATATCCGCAAGGGCCGCACCGCCGATTCGGCTTCCGCTGAAAACACCTATGACGCGTTGAAGAAATATGCGCGCGATCTGACCGCCGATGCGCGGTCGGGCAAGCTCGACCCGGTGATCGGCCGCGACGACGAAATCCGCCGGACGATCCAGGTCCTGTCGCGCCGTACCAAGAACAATCCGGTTCTCATCGGTGAACCCGGTGTCGGCAAGACGGCTATCGCCGAAGGGCTGGCGCTGCGCATCGTCAATGGCGACGTGCCGGAGTCCCTGAAGGACAAGCAGCTGATGGCGCTCGACATGGGTGCGCTGATCGCCGGTGCGAAATATCGCGGCGAGTTTGAAGAGCGCCTGAAGGGTGTGCTTTCCGAAGTGCAGTCGGCCAATGGCAACATCATCCTGTTCATCGACGAGATGCACACGCTGGTCGGCGCCGGCAAGGGCGAAGGGTCGATGGATGCATCGAACCTGCTGAAACCTGCCCTGGCACGCGGCGAACTGCATTGCGTTGGCGCGACGACACTCGACGAGTATCGCAAACACGTGGAAAAGGACCCGGCACTGGCCCGGCGGTTCCAGCCGGTGTTTGTCGACGAGCCATCGGTCGAGGATACGATTTCGATCCTGCGCGGATTGAAGGAGAAATACGAACAGCACCACAAGGTTCGCATTTCCGATTCGGCCCTGGTTGCCGCCGCAACGCTGTCGAACCGCTACATCACCGACCGCTTCCTGCCGGACAAGGCGATCGACCTGATTGACGAGGGCGCGGCGCGCCTGCGGATGCAGGTGGATTCCAAGCCGGAAGAACTCGACGAAATCGACCGCCGCATCATGCAGCTGAAGATCGAACGCGAAGCCCTGAAGGTCGAGAAGGACGATGCATCGAAAGACCGTCTGGAGCGGTTGGAAAAGGAACTTGTCGAACTTGAGGAACAGTCCACGGCCCTGACCAACACCTGGCAGTCGGAAAAGCAGAAGCTCGGGCATGCGGCTGACCTGAAAGGTCAGCTGGATGAAGCGCGCAATGCCTTGGCAGCCGCGCAGCGCAACGGTGAATTCCAGAAGGCGGGCGAGCTTGCCTATGGCACGATCCCGCAGCTGGAAAAGCAGCTGGCAGAGGCCGAGCAGCAGGATGGATCGACCTCGATGGTCGAGGAAATCGTCACACCTGATCATATCGCGCAGGTTGTGTCCCGCTGGACAGGTATCCCGGTTGACCGGATGCTGGAAGGCGAGCGTGAAAAGCTGTTGCGTATGGAAGACGAACTGGCCAAGCGGGTCATCGGACAGGGTGAAGCGGTTCAGGCCGTTTCCAAAGCCGTGCGCCGTGCCCGTGCCGGTCTGCAGGATCCGAACCGGCCGATTGGCTCGTTTATTTTCCTCGGACCGACCGGTGTCGGCAAGACGGAGCTCACCAAGGCTCTGGCCGCGTTCCTGTTCAGCGACGAAACCGCCATGGTTCGCATCGACATGTCCGAATATATGGAGAAGCATTCGGTCGCGCGTCTGATCGGTGCGCCTCCCGGCTATGTCGGCTATGAGGAAGGTGGAGCGCTGACGGAAGCGGTCCGGCGCAGGCCTTATCAGGTTGTCCTGTTCGACGAGATCGAAAAGGCGCATCCGGATGTGTTCAACGTGCTGTTGCAGGTGCTCGATGACGGGCGTCTGACGGATGGCCAGGGCCGGACGGTGGATTTCCGCAATACGCTGATCATCATGACGTCCAACCTGGGTGCGGAATATCTGACCGCGCTGCGCGAAGACCAGGATGTGGAAAGCGCCCGCGAGGACGTGATGAATGTGGTCAAGGCCTCGTTCAGGCCGGAATTCCTCAACCGCGTGGACGAGATCATCCTGTTCCACCGCCTGAAGCGGAACGAAATGGGGGCGATCGTGGCGATTCAGATGGAGCGTCTGCAGTCCTTGCTGGCGGATCGCAAGATCACCATCAAGATCGACGAGGATGCAACCCACTGGCTGGCGGACAAGGGCTATGATCCTGCCTATGGTGCACGGCCATTGAAGCGCGTGATCCAGAAGCAGGTGCAGGATCCGCTGGCGGAGAAGATCCTGCTCGGTGAGATTCTCGATGGTTCGACCGTCAAGATCACCGCGGGTTCCGATCGGCTCAATTTCAGGTCGGTCAAATCCGCGCCCGATCGGGACAAGAGCGAAGCAGCTTGAGCCCTGTTCCGGCAAAGAAGCGAAGAATCGGAATGGCCGCCGCATGGCGGCCATTTTCATGTCTGCTTCATGCTGTAGATGCGACGATAAAAGCGCCGCATTAACCATAAAGACAGGAAAGTCGGTCATTTATGCTTAAGAGTGCGTTAGCAGAAACCGGAAGTTGAAAATATGGCGTTTCGTCATTTGATTGTGTTTGCATTGCTTTTTGCTGCCATTCCGGCGGTATCGGCGCCTATATCCCCCGTGCAGGCGGCAAGCCTCACGGCAAGCGCCCAGGCGAATCAGGCGCCCTTTGCCGTTGCGCAATTGTTCGAATCGGACCGGCGGCCGCGCCGCGGCGAATACCGCGTTTATTTCGATGAGTATAACCGCCGGGTGACGGTGGATCGCCGTGGCCGGGTGGTTTCGGTCGAAGAGCCGCGCAATGATGCCAATGACGGCCGCGGCATCGACTATTTTCCCGATGCGCCGCAGGATCCCTACGATACCGGATCAATTCCCGAAGATCCCTATGCGAATCGCCCGAACGACCCGTATCGGGGGCAACCATCGCAACCGTCCGAGCGCGACTATCGCACGGTCGAGCGTGCGCCGCTGCCGCCGGCCAACAATCAGCCGGATATGGCGCCGGCGTCTCCCGGTCTGATCGATCCGGAAATGCCGGGCGAAAATCTGGCATCGCCACCATCGCAGGAAGCTATTCCTGCACATCCCAATCCGGCGCCCACCGTGCAATTGCCCAAGGGGCAGGGCGCCAAGAGCAAGATCGCCGCCATCCAGGTGCTCCTCGACCGGGTCGGCGTTTCGCCCGGCGTCATCGACGGCCGCAAGGGCGGCAATGTCGACAAGGCCGTGGCGGCTTTCGAGGAAATGACCGGCCAGAAATTCGACCCGCTCAACGAAGCGGGAATCAATGCCTCGCTCGAACAGACGGGCGGGCCTGCCTTCGTTGCCTATACGATCACATCGGAAGATGCGGCCTATCCCTTCGTTGCTTCGATCCCCGAGGATTACAGCCACAAGGCCCAGCTCGAGCGGATGGCGTTCACCTCTGTTCCCGAGATGCTGGGCGAGCGCTTTCACATGGACGAGGCTTACCTGAAGGAAATCAATCCGGGCGCGGATTTCAATCGCCCCGGCACGGTGATCCAGGTTGCCAATCCCGGCCAGAATGTCGGCGGTTCGGTGACCAAGATCATCGCCGACAAGGGCCGCAAGCAGGTGCGCGGCTATAATGCCGAGGGGAGGCTCATCGTGGCCTATCCCGCAACCATCGGCTCGACCGATACGCCATCGCCGTCAGGGATCGTGCAGGTGGAGCGCATCGCGATCAACCCCAACTACACCTACAATCCCAAGCTGAACTTCAAGCAGGGCGAAAACAACAAGGTGCTGACCATTCCGCCCGGTCCCAATGGGCCGGTGGGCACGGTCTGGATCGCACTGTCGAAGCCGACCTATGGCATCCACGGTACGCCGGAACCGTCAAAGATCGGCAAGACCAACAGCCATGGCTGCGTCCGCCTGACCAATTGGGATGCGACGGAATTGTCGAAGCTGGTGCAGAAAGGCGTGACCGTGGAGTTTCAGGAGTAAAACCTGGAGCAGCGGTCAGCCGCTGGCGGCAACCTTGGGTGCGTTGCCGTTATCGTCCTTCAGCAGTTGATCGATGCGCTCACGCTCGCGCTTGAAGGCGGTGAGATCATCGCCGCCGAGCGCCCTTCCGCCGGGCAGGCGGATGCGCATCGGGTCCACTTTCGACCCGTTGACGATGACTTCATAATGCAGATGCGGACCGGTCGACAGACCGGTCGAGCCGAGATAGCCGATCACCTGGCCCTGCCGGACCTTGGCACCCGGTGTCACACCGGCCGCAATGGCGTTCTGGTGCGAATAGCTGCTTTCATAACCGTTGGAATGCCGCAGGACCGTCTGGTTGCCATAGCCGTTGGTCCAGCCGGCGCGTTCGACCACGCCGTTGCCAGCCGCGATGATCGGCGTGCCGCGCGGCGCGGACCAGTCGACGCCCGTATGCATGCGGGAATAGCCGAGAATGGGGTGGCGGCGCATGCCGAACGGCGAGCGGAACACACCATTGGGCACGGGATTGCGCAGCAGGAACTGTTTTGAGCTGCGGCCGTTCTCGTCATAATAATCGGTCGAGCCGTCGGCCGAATGGAATCGGTAGAATTTGCGCAGGTTGCCGCCGAAATTGGCGGCGACATAGAGTATCTCCGATTCGTCGCCCGCTCTTTCCGAATCGGCCGGCAGCGAGAAGAACGCTTCCAGCTGGTCGGTCGGGGCAAGCTGCGCCTGGAAATCCACATCCGACGCCAGCATGCGGATCAGCTGCTGGATCATCGTGTCGGTCATGCCATAGGCGATGCCCGCACGATAAATGCCGTCATAGACCGTGGGAAGATCGCCGGGCTGGCGCGAGGCGGGCGGGTTGTCGTCAAAGGCAAGCTGCAGTCCCGGTGTCATCTCCGGTTCGTCGGCCGGCACATACTGGTCCTTGTCGTTGAGGGCGATGGTCAGAATGTGCGTGGTGCCGTTGTAGACGCTCGACCGCATGATCCGGTCGACACCGTCGTGCGATTCAATCCCCAGGCGCAGGACACTACCGCCCTTGAGGCGCGGCGAGTTGAGAAGTTTCGCGATCGCTTCGGACATGCCGGTGGCATCTTCGTCCTCGTAGCCCGCTTCATTGAAGGCGCCGAGGATGTCCTTGTCGTTGCGGAACGGGATCAGCTCTTCCGAGTAGCCATGGCTTTCGGCATCTTCGCCCATTCGGGGCGAGACGCTGACATTTTCCTGGATGATCTTGACCGCAAGCGGATTGCGCAGGTTGAAAGGGTCCTCGTCGGCGCCGAAGCGCAGGGGATCCACGTAGTGCAGCGAGGCTACCTGAACCGCGCCGTCGGTCAGCAGCGCGCCGGTGTTGCGGACAACGTCTTCCACTTCGTCGGCGCTCAAATCGTCCGACGGATCGAATTGTGCGGTGGCGAGGGGAAAGTCCACGGTGCGCAGGCTGACTTCACTTTCCACCTTGGCGCCGTAGATCATGCCGGTCTTGGGGGTGGGGTCGGTTCCTTCGTTGGCCTCGGCAAACACGTCCAGCGGGTTGAAGCCGGGATATTTGCGGTTGCTGTTGTGGACAGAGGCAAGCGCGATGCGGACATATTCGAATGGTGTGGAGCGGATGACGTCGCGTTCGCCCTCTTTGAAGACCGTGGAGACATCAAGACGGCGGCGGTCGCGGTTGCGGCGGACCGGCGTGGTCGCGGCAACGCGCGTGCCCTTGGCCACGCTGCTGTTGTCTCTGGCGGTAGGGACGATGGTGCGGGCCATCAGTTCCGGCGGCGTCGCCAGCTGTTCGCGGCCATCAAGCGCGGCAAACAGGGCCACACCCATCAATACACTGGAGGTAATGCCGGTCAGAAAGGTCCCGGCCAGCCATCGTGCCGATATTTCACGGCGATCGGGCGGGCCGCGACGCCCGTCTGTAATCAACGGCGGTTCGTTGCCCGGATCGATGGATGAGTGCCCCTCGTACTCTTTCATGCTTCTCAGTGTCGATCCTGTCGCCGTTATTGATGCAGGCTTATTTGATTTTTCGG
>NZ_JBIWBL010000002.1:700000-702498 GCF_044760925.1 Phyllobacterium sp. NPDC097923
GCTTTCGGGCTTGTAGCTCAGTTGGTTAGAGCGCGCGCTTGATAAGCGTGAGGTCGGAGGTTCAAGTCCTCCCAGGCCCACCATATTCCCATACCTTTACGGGGGCGTAGCTCAGCTGGGAGAGCACCTGCTTTGCAAGCAGGGGGTCGTCGGTTCGATCCCGTCCGCCTCCACCAAAGGTTTTGGAGATGGACGATGCGAAGGCACATGTCATGTGAGAGAAGAAGCAAGTTTGCAGCTTGTGAGGCTTTGAGCCTTTCGGTTGCCTGTTCTGTATGAAATCGTGAAGAGAAGATAAATTCGGATTGTTCCGGATGTTCAAGGGTTTGCACCTTCTGGTGCGGGTCCGCCGGCCTTCGGGCCATGAACGCTGGAAAATGTCGCAAGGGATGCTCATCAAAAGCCCTTGCAGAGGATTGGCCGCTTAACCGCAGAGCCATCGGATTTATCTCGAGAAGCTGGTCTTTTTTGTCAAATCGATTGTTGCTGAATGTTTGGTTGTCCATTGGTATCCCCCATGGCGGCGAAATGTTCGAGAAGGCAAGGATGGATATTGGCAATGAGAATGATCAAGTGTCTTAAGGGCATTTGGTGGATGCCTTGGCATGCACAGGCGATGAAGGACGTGATACGCTGCGATAAGCGTCGGGGAGGTGCGAATACCCTTTGATCCGACGATTTCCGAATGGGGAAACCCACCTTAGATATCTAGAAAATTTGAACTGTTGGAACGATGAAGCGCTGTTTTGGTTTGTTTCTCAAAAGGAGGCACCCATACAGACCGCTAGGTCGTCGCGGCTTATGCCGCGCCCTCCCGGAGCACAGCCCTGAAAGGGCGGTACGTGCGTGAGGGAAGAACACTTCAACTTTCTAGATATCAAAATAAGGTATCTAACTTTCGAATACATAGGGGTTAGAAGCGAACCCGGGGAACTGAAACATCTAAGTACCCGGAGGAAAGGACATCAAACGAGACTCCGTAAGTAGTGGCGAGCGAACGCGGACCAGGCCAGTGGCTTTTATGAGACAAGTGGAACACCTTGGAAAGGGTGACCGAAGTGGGTGATAGTCCCGTACACGTAATGCGAATAAAAGTCCTTGAGTAGGGCGGGACACGTGAAATCCTGTCTGAACATGGGGAGACCACTCTCCAAGCCTAAGTACTCGTGCATGACCGATAGCGAACCAGTACCGTGAGGGAAAGGTGAAAAGCACCCCGACAAGGGGAGTGAAAGAGATCCTGAAACCGAATGCCTACAAACAGTTGGAGCCCAAGATTTGTTCTGGGTGACAGCGTACCTTTTGTATAATGGGTCAGCGACTTAGTCTGACGAGCAAGCTTAAACCGGTAGGTGTAGGCGCAGCGAAAGCGAGTCTGAACAGGGCGTTCAGTTCGTCGGATTAGACCCGAAACCAAGTGATCTAGCCATGAGCAGGTTGAAGGTAAGGTAACACTTACTGGAGGACCGAACCCGCATCTGTTGCAATAGATTGGGATGACTTGTGGCTAGGGGTGAAAGGCCAATCAAACTTGGAGATAGCTGGTTCTCCGCGAAATCTATTTAGGTAGAGCGTCGATCGAATACCTTCGGGGGTAGAGCACTGGATGGGCTAGGGGATCTCACCGATTTACCAAACCTAACCAAACTCCGAATACCGAAGAGTACTAATCGGCAGACACACGGCGGGTGCTAACGTCCGTCGTGAAGAGGGCAACAACCCTGACCACCATCTAAGGTCCCTAAGTTATGGCTAAGTGGGAAAGGATGTGAGGATCCCAAAACAACCAGGATGTTGGCTTAGAAGCAGCCATCATTTAAAGAAAGCGTAACAGCTCACTGGTCTAAATAAGGGTCTTTGCGCCGAAAATGTACCGGGGCTAAAGCCATACACCGAAGCTGTGGATTTGCTTAGCAATAGGCAAGTGGTAGCGGAGCGTTCTGTAAGCCGTTGAAGAGAGACCCGTGAGGGCTCTTGGAGGTATCAGAAGTGAGAATGCTGACATGAGTAACGATAAAGGGAGTGAGAGACTCCCTCGCCGAAAGTCCAAGGGTTCCTGCTTAAAGTTAATCTGAGCAGGGTTAGCCGGCCCCTAAGGCGAGGCCGAAAGGCGTAGTCGATGGGAACCACGTTAATATTCGTGGGCCTGCGGGTAGTGACGGATCGCGTATGTTGTTCTTCCTTATTGGATTGGAAGGGCTTCGAAGCGGTTCCAGGAAATAGCTCCCGCGTATAGACCGTACCCTAAACCGACACTGGTGGACTGGTAGAGAATACCAAGGCGCTTGAGAGAACTGCGTTGAAGGAACTCGGCAAATTGCACGCGTAACTTCGGAAGAAGCGTGACCCTTATGTACGCAAGTATGTGAGGGTGGCACAGACCAGGGGGTAGCGACTGTTTACCAAAAACACAGGGCTCTGCGAAGTCGCAAGACGACGTATAGGGTCTGACGCCTGCCCGGTGCTGGAAGGTTAAGAGGAGAGGTGCAAGCTTTGAA
>NZ_JBIWBL010000003.1:0-576588 GCF_044760925.1 Phyllobacterium sp. NPDC097923
AGGATGTGCTGTGGCGGCGCACCAAGGTCGGCCTGCATGTCACCGACGCCCAGGCCGACGCCCTCGAAACCTTCATGGCCAAAACCGTCCAGCGCAGATCGCAATAGCAGGTGGCGGCTGGCCTCGCGGCCAGCCCATTCAGTGACGTGTAAGCGGTTGTGAATGCGCGTTTTATTTTCACTTTACATTCCTTGCCTTCGCGTTTGGTTTCGGTTATCGTTTCATCAACGACAAATGATCGCTTAGACAGCGGCTGTATCCGGTGGAACGCTAGAGTTGGGGTGGCACGTGCAAGCACGTCCTTACGGGCTCATTGTTTTCGGAGTTGATCTCGACGGCTGCGGCATTGCCCAGCCCGCCGTGGACACGGCGTTTTGCGGGGTATCCGATAGCAGGATCTGGCGTTTCTCCGATCATGAGCCTGCCGGACCAGTGCATACGCCGTCACTTCTTTTGAGCATGGCCGCCAGTCCGAAACGCGCCGCTTGCCGCAACGCAATGGCTGCTCAAAACCTTGTTTTCAATTCACCATCCGACATCCAAACCAAGGGGATCGCAATCCGTCTGGGGAGCCGGGAGGCTTGCGGTTGCGACCTCTGGCCGAGCCGAAACACCACACCGAACGCAAGAGAAGAAACAGGAGGAAAGTATGACGAAATATGTTGGATCCATTGATCAGGGCACAACCAGTTCCCGCTTCATCATCTTTGATCGAAAGGGTACTGTCATTGCCGTCGATCAAAAGGAACACGAGCAGATATTTCCCAAACCCGGCTGGGTTGAACACAACGCGATCGAGATCTGGCGCAACACGATGAGCGTCGTTGCCGGTGCGCTCAAGAAAGCCAAGCTTTCCGCATCGGATCTGGTCTCGGTCGGTATCACCAACCAGCGCGAAACAAGCGTTCTCTGGGACAAGAAGACGGGCGCGCCGCTGCACAATGCCGTGGTCTGGATGGATACCCGCACGGACCAGCTCGTCGGCCGCTACGCGAAGGACGGCGGCAAGGATCGGCTGCGCGAAAAGACAGGTCTGCCGCTTGCGACGTATTTTTCCGGATTGAAGCTGCATTGGCTTCTCGACAATGTGCCCGGCGCGCGCGCCAAGGCTGAAGCAGGAGAGGTGCTTTTCGGCAATATCGATACCTGGCTGGTCTGGAACCTCACCGGCGGCGCCGATGGCGGCATTCACATCACGGATGTGACGAATGCCTCCCGCACGCAGCTGATGAACCTCAAGACCCTGGATTGGGATGACGAGATTCTCAAGCTCTTCAACATTCCGCGCGCCTGCCTGCCGACCATCCGCTCGTCGAGTGAAGTCTATGGCGAGATCAAGGCGGCGCCGCTCCAGGGCGTGCCCGTTGCCGGCATTCTCGGCGATCAGCAGGCGGCGTTGTTCGGCCAGGCATGCCTCAATCCGGGTGAAGCCAAGAACACCTATGGTACCGGCTGCTTCATGCTGATGAATACGGGTGAAAAGCTCGTTCCATCGACCTTCGGCCTGCTGACGACGGTCGGTTACAAGCTCGGGGACAAGAAGGCGGTTTATGCGCTCGAAGGTTCCATCGCCATTACCGGCGCCCTCGTGCAATGGCTGCGTGATAACCTCGGCATCATCCAGACAAGCCCCGACGTCGAAGCTTTGGCCCGGACGGTGGAAGACAATGGCGACGTGTATTTCGTCCCGGCGTTTTCCGGTCTTTATGCGCCGCATTGGAAGGACAGCGCCCGCGGCGTCATTGCCGGCCTGACCCGCTTTGCCAATAAGGGGCACATCGCCCGTGCGGCGCTCGAGGCCAGCGCCTACCAGGTGCGCGAAGTGCTCGACGCCATGGTCAAGGACTCCAAGGTCGAGATCAAGGAACTGCGCACGGATGGCGGCATGACCGTCAATGAATTGCTGATGCAGTTCCAGTCGGACATTCTCGACGTGCCGGTCGTGCGCCCGAAGGTCATCGAGACCACGGCTTTGGGTGCAGCCTACGCGGCCGGTCTCGCCGTCGGTTACTGGAAATCCACCAATGACATCGTGGAAAACTGGGGTGTCGACAAGCGTTGGCATCCGGCCATGTCAAAGGCCGAGCGTACCAAGCTCTTTGCCGCCTGGAACAAGGCTGTAACCCGTTCGCTTGACTGGGTGGATTAATACATCGTCAATTGGGGGAGCTGCGCTCGTTGCAGCTCCCTTTGTTCCGTTCATCATCATTTTTAGGAGGAGGAGACTATGCATACACCATTTATCGGTGAACTATTGGGGACGATGATGCTCATCATTCTCGGCGACGGCGTCGTTGCCGGTGTTTTGCTGCAGGGTTCGAAGGCGCAGAATGCGGGCTGGGTGGCAATCACCGCCGGCTGGGCATTTGCGGTGCTCGCGGGCGTGTTTGTCGCCACATCGACAGGCAGTCCCGACGCGCACATCAATCCGGCAGTGACAATCGGTTTTGCTGTTGTATCGGGCGACTATTCGAAGATTGCGTCCTATATTCCGGCTCAGCTGATTGGTGCCTTCCTCGGCGGCGTCATCGTCTGGCTGCAATATCTGCCGCATTGGGCGAAAACATCGGACGCCGGCCTGAAACTTGCAGTTTTCTGCACGGGACCGGCCATTCGGAATACGGGGGCAAACCTTATCAGTGAAATCATCGGCACCTTCGTGCTGGTCTTCGTCATTGCCGCCATTTTCTCGAAAGCGGTTGCAGGCGCCGGCATCACCCCGGCAATCGGGCCTTACATGGTTGCCATGCTGGTCTGGGCCATCGGCCTGTCGCTCGGCGGAACCACCGGTTACGCCATCAATCCGGCCCGCGATCTTGGACCGCGTATTGCTCACGCCGTGCTGCCGATCTCCGGCAAGGGCGGCTCCGATTGGGGCTATTCGTGGATTCCGGTGGTCGGTCCTATCGTTGGTGCTATCATTGCTGCGTTCTTCATCAAGGCCCTGATTTAACCCAAGGAGGCTGGCATGAAAAAGCTGATCAACGCTCCCGACGCTGTCGTGGAGGAAGCTCTGGACGGCATGACTGCCGCCCATGGCGATCTGATCCGAGTCCACCGCAACCCCAATTTCATCACGCGGGCCGATGCGCCCGTTCGGGGAAAAACCGCCCTCCTTTCGGGGGGCGGCAGCGGTCATGAACCCATGCATGGCGGCTTTGTCGGCCGGGGCATGCTCGATGCAGCCTGTCCGGGAGCGGTCTTCACCAGCCCGACCCCGGACCAGATGCTGGAAGCATCAAAGGCGGTCAACGGCGGCGCAGGCATTCTTCACATCGTCAAGAACTACACCGGCGATGTGATGAATTTCGAAATGGCCGCCGATCTTGCCCGGGCAGAAGGCATTGACGTCGAAAGTGTTGTTATCGACGATGACGTGGCGGTGAAGGACTCGACGTGGACCGCCGGCCGGCGCGGCGTTGCCACGACGGTTCTGGCGGAGAAGATATGCGGCGGAGCCGCAGAAGCCCGGATGCCGCTCGCACCGGTGGCCGATCTTTGCCGCAGGGTCAATGCCAACGGCCGCTCCATGGGCATGGCATTGTCGGCCTGTACCGTGCCGCATGCGGGCAAGCCATCCTTCATCCTGCAGGAGGATGAGATGGAAATCGGCATCGGCATTCACGGCGAGCCGGGCCGGCACCGGGTGAAGCTGGAGAGTGCGGATCGTGTGGCGGAAATGCTGCTCGAGCCCATTCTCGAGGACCTGCCTTTCAAGAGCGGCGACAATGTGCTTCTCTTCGTCAATGGCATGGGGGGAACGCCGCAGATCGAACTGTATATCGTCTATCGCAAGGCATATGAGATCGCGGCGAAACACGGGCTGAAAGTCGTCCGCAATCTTGTCGGGTCCTATGTCACCAGTCTGGAAATGGCGGGCTGCTCGATCACCCTGCTGAAACTGGACGATGAAATGGTGAAGTTCTGGGACGCTCCGGTGGTCACGCCATCGCTGCGCTGGGGCGCCTGACATGATCGGCTGAAGCCCTCGGTCCGGGCATCGGCCAGGCTGTGAAATCAAGTCCCATCCCGTTCGCGGGGTGGGACCATTGTTGTCAAAATCTATCCGGGAGATATTCAAATGGATGTGCTGTCCGTCGCAACGCTTGTCACGTGGATCAACCGTGCTGCCGATGTCTATGAGCGTGAAAAGGCCTATCTGACGGAACTCGATGCGCCGATTGGCGATAGCGATCACGGTGAGAACATGGCCCGCGGCTTCCTCGCGGTCAAAGCCAAGCTGGCGGATCAGTCATTCCCGGATGCCGCTGCTGTCTTCAAGACGGCGGCGATGACATTGCTCTCGACCGTGGGCGGCGCCAGCGGTCCGCTCTATTCGACATTTTTTCTCAGTGCTGCGGTGAAGGCGACGGGCAAGGCTGATCTTACCCTTGCCGACTGGACGGCCTGCCTGGAAGCCGCTCTTGCCGGCATCGTGCAGCGCGGCAAGGCGGCGCTGGGCGACAAGACCATGATCGATGCGCTGTCTCCTGCCGCCGATGCGCTGAAGCAGGCCGCCGGCAAGCCACTTGCCGAAGCGCTGGCCCTGAGCGCGGCGGCGGCCGAAACCGGCATGAAGGCAACCATTCCGCTCGTGGCACACAAGGGCCGTGCGAGTTATCTTGGAGACCGCAGCGTGGGGCATCAGGATCCCGGCGCGACATCCACCCATTACCTGCTTAAAGCTCTCGCCGATGTTGCCGCGGCATGAGCGGCGCGTCTGATCACGTCGCGCTCATCCTCGTTTCGCATTCCCGCATGCTTGCCGAGGGTGTCGCCGCACTGGCGCGGCAGATGACAGGGGATACGGTCACGATCATCTGCGCCGCCGGGATGGGGGACAATGGTGACGAGATCGGCACTGACGCCATGCGTATTCTCGAAGCCTTGACCGAGGCGGACCATCCGGCGGGCAGTCTCGTGCTCATGGATCTCGGCAGCGCACTTCTGTCGGCGGAGATGGCGCTGGACCTGACCGAGAGCGACCAGCGCACGCGTGTGATTTTATCGGCGGCGCCGTTTGTCGAAGGTGCCATCGCAGCTGCAGTGGCAGCAGGGCAGGGCCTGCCGCGCGCGGAGGTTGAGCGTCAGGCGGTGCAGGCGCTGCGGCCCAAGATCGAGCAGCTGGGCGGTGAGGTGTTGTCCGCGCCGGAAGCCGCACCGGCAGATACCGGCGCGCCCGATGCCACGGCCGAAGCGGTCATTCCGGATCCGCATGGTCTGCATGCGCGCCCCGCCGCGCAGGTTGCGGCACTGGCTGCAAAATTCATATCGCAGATCGGCATTGCCCGGGCGGAAGGCAACAAATCAGCCGCTTCGGCGGTCAGCATGATCGACCTCATGACGCTTGGCGTGCGGCAAGGCGATCGCCTCATCATCACGGCGAGCGGTGCGGATGCACAAGAGGCCGTATCGGCCATGCGCGATCTGATCCAGAGCCTGGCCGGCAAGGCCGACCCTGCAGCAGCACCGGCGCAAGTCGTTGCGAAAGGCAATGCGACACCCGTTTCTCCGGGGATCGCCGTTGGACCGCTGACTGTTCTCAAGCGCCCCGTGCTTGAGGTGTCGAACGCATCCATTGCCGATCCGCAGGCCGAAATTGCCCGTCTGGATGCTGTCATTGCCTCCGTCGGCGAAACCCTGGGCAAGACGCATGGCATGGCGGGAGATATTGCGGCTGTTCAAATCGGACTTCTGGCCGAGCCTGGACTCATTCCGGCTGCCCGGACCAAAATCACCGATGAAAAATTGAATGCAACGGCGGCGGTTTCGGCGGTCTTTGACAAGGCGGCACTGGCATATCGCAGCCTTGAAGATGCCTATTTGCGTGCGCGCGAAGCCGATCTGCTCGATCTGCGCGATACAATCATCGCGGCGCTGCTCGGCCGCGCGGCGTTTGAACTGCCGGCCGGGCCGCCAGCCATCTTGCTTGCGGACGAGTTGCCGCCGTCCGTAGCGCTTGTTCTCGACCCCGCTCAGGTCCTCGGCGTGATCGAGCGGCGCGGCGGCGCGACATCGCATGCGGCAATCCTGTTGCGCGGGGCCGGTATTCCAGCCATCGCCAATGCCGGGGGACTTGTTCCGGCGGATGCGGCAACCGTTGCATTCGATGGCGCGACCGGTGCTGTTC
Source organism: Phyllobacterium sp. NPDC097923 (assembly GCF_044760925.1). Lineage (NCBI taxonomy): Bacteria > Pseudomonadati > Pseudomonadota > Alphaproteobacteria > Hyphomicrobiales > Phyllobacteriaceae > Phyllobacterium > Phyllobacterium sp. NPDC097923. The sequence goes on from NZ_JBIWBL010000003.1 coordinate 6,131, forward strand.
TGTTCGATCCGACGCCCGAACAAAGCGCGCCTTTCCTCAAGGCGCGTGATGAAGAAAAGCTGGATGCTTCCGGCTCCACTCTGATCGACGGCAGCATCGAAATGCGGGACGGACGCCGAATTGAGCTGTGGGCCAATGTTGTCGGCGTTGGCGATGCCAAGGCTGCAGTGAAAGCCGGTGCTTTGGGCATCGGCCTGCTGCGCACGGAAATGATGTTCCTGGACCGGCAGGAAGCTCCCGGTGAAATCGAGCAGATGCGCGAACTCAAAGCGATCTTCGATGTATTCACGGGCAAGCCGATCGTGGTGCGCACGTTGGATGCCGGAGGGGACAAGCCGGTTCCCTATATGAACATGCCCGAAGAAGCCAATCCGTTCCTCGGTGTGCGTGGCTTGCGTCTTTCCCTCGCGGAACCGGCAATCTTCCAGACGCAGCTGCGTGCGATCCTGCGTGCTGCCGCCGGGCACGATGTGCGGATCATGCTGCCCATGGTGACGCAGGTCGATGAACTGCACGCGGCGCGCCGGGCCCTGGACGAGGCGCATGCGGCGCTCGATGCTGCAAAAATCGACCATCGCTGGCCCATCGATCTTGGCATCATGGTTGAGGTGCCGGCTGCCGCGCTGACGGCGAAACAGTTTGCGGGAGCGGCGGATTTCTTTTCCATCGGCACCAATGATCTGACCCAGTACACCCTTGCGGCGGAGCGGGGCAATCCACGGCTTGGCACCTTTGCAGATGCCGCCCATCCGGCCGTGCTTTCCCTCATCCGCGATGTTGTCGAAGCGGCGGAAGCGACCACTATTCCGGTTTCCGTCTGCGGTGAAGCCGCAGGCGATCCCGGTGCAGCCGTTCTTCTTGTCGCATCCGGCGTGACCAAGCTCAGCATGGGGGCGGCATCCCTGCCGCGTGTGGCAAAGCGATTGCTCGGAACAGAGGTAAATCTGCAGGATCTGCGGGACCGCTGGCAGGATGCTGCTTCAGCGGCCGATATGCGGCAGATCCTTTCGGACGGTGCACCCGGCGATCAGCGTTCCACGAAACGGGCTTGAACCGTTCAGTGATGCCCGCCTGAAGCCTGGCTCCCTTCGGGTTTCCGGATGAAGAACGCCGCGACAACGGCACCCAGCGAGATAATCGCTCCGCAGAGAAAAGCGGTTTTGATGCCGCCGGTCGTCGCGGTCAGAATATTGGCCCCACCCGCGGCGAGGCTCGCCGAACGCAAGGTCATGATGGCGACAAACAGCGCCGTTCCCGCCGCGCCGGCCACCTGCTGGGTGGTGCCGATCATGGCGCTGCCATGGGAATAAAGCTGTGGCGGCAATGAACCGAGGCTGACCGTGAACAGGGGCGTGAACATGAGCGCGAGGCCGATGCTCAGCACGATATGCGCGATCAAAAGGACCCAGAAGGGTGTGTCCTGCTGCACGAAGACGAGACCCCACAGCACCAGGCTCAAGACGATGGCGCCGGGGATGATCAGCGGCTTCGGTCCGTACTTGTCGAAGAGGCTGCCGACAGTGGGCGCGCAAAGACCCATGATCAGGCCGCCCGGCAACATCAGCAATCCGGTCTCCAGCGTCGAAAGCCCGAGGACGTTCTGCAGATAAAGCGGTAGCAGGATGAAAACGCCGAACATCGACATCATCAGGATCGCCATCATCGCGGTCGAAATCGCGAACGTCCGTATGGTCAATGTGCGCAGGTCAAGCAGGGCCCGCTCCTGCTTTTGCAGCTGCAGCTGGCGCAGGAGGAAAACCGCAATGACCACTGCTCCCAGCACAAGCGGGAACCAGGGCGATACGGTGGGCGTGTGAATCGCGGCTTCACCCAGTCCGCTGAGGCCGTAGACGAAACTGCCGAAACCCACGGCCGAGAGAAAGATGGAGAGGATGTCGATCGGCGCCTTGATCGGAACCGTTACATTGCGCATGCGCAGGGTGCCGAGGCCCAGCGCCAGCAGCGCAATCGGCAGGACCAGCAGGAACAGCCAGCGCCAGTCGAGTGCGGAAAGGATCAGCCCGGAAATGGTCGGTCCGATGGCCGGGGCCACGGAAATGACAATGGAGATGTTGCCCATGGTCTTGCCGCGCGTTTCCGGCGGCACGAGATTCATGATCGTGGTCATGAGCAATGGCATCATCACCGCGGTGCCGGACGCCTGGACGATCCGTCCGACGACCAGCTCCGGGAAACCCGGTGCCAGCGCGCATACCAATGTGCCGGTGCTGAACAGCGACATGGCCAGAATGAACACCTGCCGCGTGTGCAGCCGCTGCAGCAGAAAGCCGGTGATCGGGATCACCACGGCCATGGTCAGCATGAACGCCGTGGTCAGCCACTGGGCAGCACTTGCGGTTATCTTCAGATCCGCCATCAAGTGCGGCAACGCCACGCCCATGATGGTTTCATTGAGAATGACGACAAATGCCGACACCAGGAGCAAGGCAATGACAAGCCTGTTGCGGGCGCTATGGTCTTGCACGGGAGACGCAGACGACGTCCCATCGGCATAGGTCGGTGTATCATGGGTCATGGAGCTGCCTTGATTTGATATGGAATCTGGGTAGGCCCGGTTTGTCCGGCAACAGAAGCGCTTGATGCGTCTCATCTGTGATGACGAACCATCACGGGGGATTTCGACGGGTGCGATGGATTATTTTGAAATGTACATCGGCAAAGCGAGGCTCAGCATTGAACGAGGCATCGGAACAAATTCCTTGCGGACTCAAACGCGACTCATGGAAACAAGCATTCTCATTTGATTGCCCATAATGCAATAGAACGAATTCTGACAGACTTAAATATTTGATATCATATTCCCGAACCAGCCACTTCGTGCCACTGGCGGGTATGTATGTCTTCATGTACGGCTTAAGGAATTCAATTTCACAAGTGAAACAGAAATTATAGCGATATATTAAATAGATGCCGTATTTTCATGATAAATTAAATAATGAAACCGTGCGCTTACCGACGTAAGCGCACGGTTCGCTTTTGCGTTGGAAGCAACTATTTTGCGAGTTTATCCCAACCATCGGCAATTGCCTTGATCGCGCCGGAGAAGCTGGTCAGATTGGTTGGAAAACGCACTTTCTCATAGGCGCTGGCTGGCAGCATTTTCGTCTTCACGTCGTCTGGCAGCGCGATGTCCCGGGTCGGATGAGCATAGCCCTGGGCGAGAAGCAGCTGTCCTTCATCGGAGAACAGATAGTCGATGGCAACCTTTGCCGCGTTCGGGTGCGGTGCGACCGAACTGATGTACTGGGCGAACAGCATTCCAACGGTACCGTCGGCGGGAATGATGACCTTGAGCGGCAAGCCGGTCGCATCGCGCTTGGCAAAGCCGTCAAAATCATAGACCAGGGAAATAGGGCATTCGCCCTTTTGTACGGAGCCGACATTCAGGACCACGCCGTTGCGCAGGTTGCCGCTGTCGCGCAGTGTTTTGAACCAGTCGAGGCCGGGCTGCACATTGGCCTCGCTGCCGCCATTGGCATAGGCTGCGGCAAGGACGGAGGCTGTTGCATAGGTAGAGATGCGCGGATCGCGACTGCAGACCATGTCCTTGTATTGCGGCTTGAGCAGGTCATTCCAGGTCTGCGGCAGCTCCTTCACCTTGTCCGTGTTGACGAGGAAAGCGATGGCGCCCCAATAGGACGCGGCCCAACGGCCTTCGGGGTCCTTATATTGCGGCTTTATGCTGTCCCACGAGGTATTCTTGTAGCTGGCAGCCAGGCCGTTCTCCAGCAGACGTGCGGTGAAATCGTAGCCGATATCGGCAATATCCATGACCGGTGCATCCTTCTCCGCGAGAAGGTGCGTTATCTGCTCCGCCGATGTCATGTCGGTATCGACATGCTTGAGCGCGTATTTGCTTTCAATATTGGCGAAGATGGTCCCGAGATTGACCCAGTCATCCGACATGCCATAGCTGACATATTGGCCTTCCTTCTTGGCGGCGGCGAGCTTGTCGTCGGCCATCGCCGGCAGAAGCTGGGCGCTGAAGACGGCAGCGCCGATGATCATGGTAACGAGTTTCTTGGTCATGGTTTTCTCCAGAGGCGGGTTTGTTCGATACACGCCGCTCCCGCTTGCGGCGTGCATGTCGGTGTTTGCGTTCAGTGCGGGGTATCGGCTCTCGCGTTCTGGCGAACCCGCGTTGCACTCCACAGGATGGCAAGCGAAATGAGCCAGGCGAATGCAAAGCTCATGAAGGCAAGGGCGCTTGCCTGCCGGGCATCGGAACGCGTGAACTCGACGAGATAGATCGGAAAGGTCTTGAAGCGCGTGCCGGTCATCAGATTGGCAAGGACGAACTCGGCGAAGGCCGTGGAAAAGACCAGCAGGCTGCCGTTGACAATGCCAGGTGCGATGTTGGGCACGATAACCCGCAGCAAAACCTGCGCGGGGTTGGCGCCAAGGCTTTGCGCCGCCTCTGAAAGCCTGTTCGTATCCACGCTTTCAAGCGCGTTCATCACCGCGCGGTACATGAACGGCAGCGTGATGATGACATAGGCCGCAATCAGGAGATTGGGCGTGTTGATGAGGGGGAGCGGCAGCTTTGAATAGAGGCGGATGAGAGCAAGCGCCAGCACCACCCCCGACAGGGAAAAGGGCACGAGCGACAGGAATTCCAGCCATGGCTTGGCCCGCGGCATGCGCGCATGGACGAGATAGGCCGCAGGCACCACAAGGATCAGCGAAACCAGAACGGACAGTACGGAAAGCCAGAGCGAATTCATCAGCGTATCGAGGAAAGCCGAGCGCGATGAAACCTTGATCCACCAGTTCAGCGTCAGTCCTTCCGGCCACAGGGTCCGGTCCCAGCGGGTTGCGACGGAAAACAGTGCCGTTGCAATGACCGGGACGATCATGAACGCGATGAAGGAACCGATGACCGGTGCCCGCCATGTGAGGGATTTCATGCTCATGCGGAACGCCTCATGCGGCGCATGAAATGCTGATAGGCAACGAGGCAGCTTCCCATGACAAGCAGGGAAAGAACCGCAAGCGCATCAGCCAGTGCCGGGTCAAGCTTCACCTCGCCGCGTATGAGGGCGGCGATCTGCACAGGGATGATATTGACGTCGGAACCGGTAAGGGTCCACGCGGTCGCATAGGCGCCGAAGGCATTGGCGAACAGTAGGAAAAAACTTGCCAGCATGGCCGGCGCGAGAATGGGCAGTCCGATGCCGGTCCAATATTGCAGGCCGGAAGCGCCGAGGCATTCCGCCGCTTCCCGCCACTCCCGCCGCAGCCCCTTCAGCGCGGGGATGACGAGCAAAATGGCCAGCGGCAGCTGGAAATAGAGGTAAGCGATACCCAGGCCGCCGATCGAATAGATCCGGAAACCGGGATAGAGGTCGATACCGGCATAGCTCAGGAGGATCGTGATGAAGCCGGTTGAGCCAAGCGTGATGACAAAGGCAAAGGCAAGCGGGGCACCCCCGAAGTTTGCCGTGACATTGGCAAGGGCGGTCAGCGACAGCCGGACGGTGGCGTTGGAGGATGTGGCGATGGCATAGGCGATGATCGTCCCCAAAAGAGTCCCGCCCAGGGCCGTTGCGAGCGACAATTGCAGGCTGTTGGCGAAGGCTGTGGCGATGGATGGCGTCAATGCCCGCGCAAAATTACCCAGCAGCATGCCATCCGGCCCGCTCAAACTCGACTTCACAAGCATGAGGACCGGCAGGATTTCGAAGGCACTGACGAATGCCAGCAGCGGCAGAAGGCCCAACCAGGTGCGGTTGAGCTTTCCCAACCCAATCCTCTTCACGGCAGCACCACCACCGTGCCGTCACGCGCCACGATGACGTCACCGTCAAACACGGAACAGACCTGCCGCGCCACCTCGTCGTCATCCGTATCCGGATAGAGGTGTGTGAGCAGAACGCGTTTTACCCCGGCAGACGCTGCGAGGCGGCCAACGCCATCGGCCGTGAGATGATCCGCCGTGACAAAACCTGTGGGGAAGGAGCACTCGCAGGCGAAAAGGTCTGCCTTGCGGGCCAGTCCGGCAAGAGCGGCGCTTTCGATTGCATCGCCGGAATAAACAAAGACCCGGTCATCGGCTTCAAGCCGAAATGCCAGGCTGTTGTCCGTGTGGCCGGTCAGTGCTGTTTCGATGACGAAGCCGGGAAAATCATGCCGGCCGGCAGTCAATTCGACGATATTCAGTTCGTAGTTTTCCGGCTCCGTGCCGTCGAACAGGTTCATGATGCCGGCAACGAAATCGCTCAAACCCTTGCAGCCCATGAGGGTGAGGGGTGTCGTGCGGGTCCATCCGGGTGTGGCATTGAAAGCCTGCAGCAAGGCGATGAGATCGAGCACGTGGTCCGAATGCAGATGGGAGATAAAAACCTTGCCGAGGTCACGGTAGCTGAACCCTGCCGAATGCAGGCGCGCCAGCGTTCCCGCGCCCATATCAAACACCAGCCGCTCATCGGCGATATCAACGAGGTAGCCGGATGGGCTGCGGTTGGCGCAGGGAAGGACGGTGCCTGCTCCGAGTACTGTCACGTGCATGATTCATTCCTGGTAGCATCCTGTCTCAGGCAAAAGGAAGTTGCCCAGATAGGATTTGTTTTTTATTACGAAACAGTGTTTACTATTAACACGTGTCTGTTTAATGACAGGGAGGAGGAATTGTGCGCAATGGCTGAAGATCTCTACCGGGTGCAAAGCGTGGGACGAGCGCTGGATATCGTCGACAAGATCGCGGGTTCGGGGCGGGAGGGCGCGCGTCTGACTGACCTTGCGCGGGATGTCGGCATCACGAAAGCGGCGGCCTATGCCATTCTGTTGACGCTGAAGGCACGCGGCATCGTGACGGATGTGGGCGAGGGGATGACGCGGCGCTATCTGCTCGGCCTTGCCCTGGTGCGCCTTGGGGATCTCGCCATCAGCGGAACGGGGATCGCCGATGTGGCAATGCCGGTTCTGCGCCAGTTGACGCAGTCGATAGGCATCACCTCGCGCGTTGCCATCTGGGACGAGGATGCGGCCGTGGTGATCGGCAGGGCTGACGCACCCGATGCCATTCGCTTCGAGGCGGCGCTTGGCCGGCGCGAACGGCCGCATTGTTCGGCAGTCGGCAAAATCTTTCTTGCGGCCATGGCGCGCGAAGATGCGGTGACCATTCTGGAGCGTGTCGGATACCCCGCGCGGACCGCCAAGACACTCAGCTCGATACCGGCATTGAGCGCTGCGCTCGATCTCGTGACCGAGCGGCATTATGCGATTGATGACGAGGAAGATCACGAAGGCGTGGTCTGCGTCGCTGCCGGTGTCTTCGGACATGATGGAGCGGCCGTGGGGGCGATCAGCGTGACGACTTTGAAACAGCTGCTGCCGGATGCCGCCGTACCGGCGATGGCGCGATCGCTCATCGAACATGCCGACCGCATTGCCGCGGCACTGGGCGGCCTGCCGTCCGCCACGGCCTGGCGCATGAAATCACGGGCAGGCACAGCAAAACCATGAATGTTTCCATGAGCGATGCAGCGCTTTCCGCGCGTTACGATTTCGCGGTTTCAGTGGTGCAGCAGGCCGGTGCGGTTGCCATGCGCCACTTCCGCAGGTCTGACGGTCTCGGCATCATCGAGAAGGGGCCGCAGGACCTGGTCACCGCAGCGGATCACGCAATCGATGCTCTCATCCGCAATGCGATCCAAAGCCGATTTCCGGATGACGGCATTCTGACCGAGGAGTCCGGGGGAGATATCAGCGCGCAGGTGTGGGTTGTCGACCCCATCGACGGCACGGGAAATTTTGCCCGCGGCATCGCCGGTTTTGCCATCTCAATTGCTTTCAGCCTCAATGGTGATACGCGGATTGGCGTGGTGTTTGATCCCGTGGCTGGGGAATTGTTTGTTGCGCGCCGTGGCCATGGGGCGTTCTGCAATGGCGAGCGCATGCGGGTGAGCACAACCGCGACGATGGGGCGGGCGGCGGTTGAAGCGGGCTATTCCAGAAGGACATCGTCACGCGACTATCTGGCCTTGATGGCGCGTTTGCTCGATGGGGGGTGCGAGTGCGTTCAATTCGGTTCCGCGGCGCGCGGCCTGGCTCAGGTTGCCGCAGGGCGCATTGACGGCTATGTCGAGGCGCATCTCTTTGCCTGGGATGTGCTTGCCGGTTTGCTGCTTGTCGAAGAAGCCGGCGGGTATGCCGATCCGTTTCCCCTTGAAGGCGATGGGCAGAAGGGGCTGCCGGTCCGTGCCTGTACACGCGGGCTTGCGAGGCAGTTGCAGGAAGCCATGAATGGCGCCAGCGACCCCTTGGACAAAATGTCGTAGACGAAATCGTCAAAACATCTTCAATATCATTTTGAAAATGCTGCGCATCCGGTTGATTTACTATGGGCGGAATCGCCGCGTGAGCGGCGCTGATCAACCCATGTGATTTCAATGGGATTCTGCTAGGGATTGGGAGTTTGCTTCATTTGCAAGATGGTTCATAGGAGCGGGTAACACTGGCCCGCGGAATTGCGCATCTGGCGCTCAAACATTATTGGACAAGCTGAGGAGTCTCCTATGTCCCGAAACACCTATTATGCTCCCCAAGGCGGACATCCCTCGCAAAGCCAGCTGCTGACGGGCCGTGCCGTATTCACCGAGGCCTATGCCGTCCTGCCGAAGGGGGTGATGCAGGATATCGTCACCAGTGTTCTGCCGTTCTGGGACAAGACCCGGTGCTGGGTTCTGGCGCGACCATTGTCCGGCTTTGCGGAAACCTTCTCGCAATACATCATGGAAGTCGCACCCGGCGGCGGCAGCGCACGCCCGGAGCTGGACCCGGACGCGGAAGGGGTGCTGTTCATCGTCGAGGGCGCGCTGCAGCTGACGCTTGCCGGCAAGACCCACACCATGCAGCCGGGCGGCTATGCGTTTATCCCGCCTGCAGCCGATTGGTCCGTTGTGAATACAACGGATACGTTCGTGCGTTTTCACTGGATACGCAAAGCCTACGAGGCCGTCGACGGCATCGACCTGCCCACGCCGCTTGTGCTCAATGAAAACGACATTGCGCCTTCGGTCATGCCGGACACGGATGGCAGATGGGCAACCACGCGTTTCGTCGATCCCGCCGATGTGCGGCACGACATGCACGTGACGATTGTCACGCTGCTGCCGGGCGCCGTTATCCCGTTTGCCGAGACGCACGTCATGGAACATGGCCTCTATGTGCTGGAAGGCAAGGCCGTCTATCGTCTCAATCAGGATTGGGTCGAGGTCGAAGCCGGCGATTTCATGTGGCTGCGCGCATTCTGCCCGCAGGCCTGCTATGCCGGTGGCCCGCAGCCTTTCCGCTACCTGCTCTACAAGGATGTCAACCGCCACATGAAACTGACGCTGCATCCCAAGCAGCGCTGACGTGTAGGCGAATGGAGCAGCAGCCGGACACCCGCAGGCGTGTCCGGTTATGGCCGGCGTGAACGGACCGCAGCTGCGGTTGTGACGATAATCAGCGTTGCCAGGCATCCCGCCAGAAACAGATATCCGATGATGGCCGTATTCACGGCAGGCACCCATTTGACGATGGCCGCCGTCGCCGCCACCACGGCACAGGTGGCCGCCGTCAGCTTGGCATCGCCCAGGAACATCTTGTAGAGTTCCGCAAACACTTCCTTCAGAATATTCATCGGGAAAGCTCCTGCCGCTTTGCGCTTAGGATATAGGACATCGCGATTCCCGTCAGCAGGAAGAGGGCGGCGAAAAGCAGCAATGTCAGGTCCTGTCCCGGCCAGGCGATACCTAGGCCTTCTCCGGTCCAGAACACGCCGAAGGAGGACAGCATGACCCCGACGCCGAACTTCATGGTGTTTTCCGGAACGCGCGACAGGGGCTTGTGGACAACAGCGCCCACCAGCAACACGAGCACGCACGCGGCCAGTGCCCCAAGCGCAGCCGGACCGACGAGGCCGCGACCGGAGCCGACGGCGATCACGATGAACACGACTTCAAGTCCCTCGAGGAGAATGGCCTTGAATGCCGTTATACCGGCGATCCAGTCGAGCGAGGTGCCATGCGTCTGTGCCTCCTTGTCGAGATTGGCCTTTTCCGCCTGAAATGCGGCAAGCTCGTCGTGCAGGGGAACAATGCCTGCCGACCGGAGGATGGCCTTGCGCAGCCAGCCCATGCCGAACAGCAGGAGCAGAACGCCGATGACCAGTTGCAGGCCATGCAGCGGAACCTGATCGAGCAGCGGTCCCAGACCGGCGACGATGATTGCAAGGACCGCCAGGCCCGCAATGGTGCCGGCGATGGCGGGGCGCCAGCCCCGGAGGACACCGACCGCCAAAACGATGGTGAACGCCTCAACGACCTCGACAACGGAGGCGAGGAAGGCCGCGCCGATTGCTGGTCCCGCTATGCTCCACGAGATACTGTCCATGATGATGAGTCGCTTGGTTGTATTTACTACATTGCACGTGATAATGTAGTAAATACGACAAATGTCAATGGAGAACACGTTGTCCGGAGTACGTTCCATCTTTCTGCCGGTTCATGACGGCTCTCTTCCGCTGAGCCAGACGGAGCGGCGGGTCGCAACCTATTTCGCCGCAAACAGGCATCAGGTGCTGGTCATGTCCGCGATGGAACTTGCCAGGACTCTGGGGACCAGTGACGCGACCGTCATCCGCACCGCCAAGGCTCTCGGTTTCGACGGGCTTGATGCCCTGCGCCGCGCCATTGCCGATGACTTGAAGACGCAGGACAACCCGGCAGAGCGGATCACCCAGACCATCAGGGAAACCGGGGGAGATCTGAAGAAGGCGTTTGAAGACACGCAAAGGGCTCACATCCAGGCTATCGAAGCAATCAGCGAGAATGTGCCGGTGGATGATTATGTTGCGCTGGTGACAAGGCTGGCCGGGGCGCGCGAGATCGTCATTTTCGGCATCGGCCCCACAAGCGCGCTTGCCGTTTACTTCGCGACCCAGCTGACGCGGTTTGGCTTGAGGGCGCGGGCAGTGACGGCGACCGGTCTTCTGCTGGCGGACCAGCTCCTGCCGATGGAGAAGGGCGATTTGCTTTTCATTATGGCCTATGGGCGGGTCTATTCGGAACTCGACGTGCTCGTCGATCATGCGGACCGCGTGAATGCCGGAAAAATACTGGTGACGGATACGCTGGAAAGCCAGCTGGGGCCAAGAGTTGATATGACGCTCACGATCCCGCGCGGAAAGACCGATGCCTTCAGCACGCACACGGCAACGCTGGCATTCATCGAGGCGATCATCGTCGGCCTGGCGACCTTTCAGCCGAAGGCGGTGATTGAAAAGCTTGAACTTCTCAATCTGTTGCGCTCGGAGCTGGCCGGAGACGATGTCAGGCTCATGCATCGTCTCCACAAAGGCGGCAGATCAGGCAAGCACTGAGACACCGAGCAGGACAAGCCCGAAGAGAATGCGGTAGATCGCGAAAGCCGTGAAGCGGTTCGAACGTATGTAGTTGAGCAGCCATTTGACCGCGATGAATGCGGTGATGGTCGACACGACGAACGCTATGCCGAGGGCGCCCCAGTCCTCATTGCCGCCACCGGTTTTCCACTGGCCGTACAATTCATAGGCGCTGGCTGCATACATCGTCGGGATGCCCACGAGAAATGCAAACTCGGTTGCCGCTGCGCGGTTACTTGTTCCGGCCAGCATGGCAATGAAAATGGTGGCCGCCGACCGGGAGGTGCCGGGGAATATGCCGGCCACGATCTGTGCGATACCGACGAGAATGGCAACCAGCCACGTCACTTCAGTCCGGTCCGGCTGTTTTGCCGCAAGCCATTCGGCCACCAGCATCCACAGGCCGCCAATGATCAGCGCCCACGCGACCGGCTGCAGGGTCTCCGGCAGTTTGAAGCCCAGCTTCTTGGCGATAAGCCCCAAAGCGGCGGTTATCAGAAATGCCAGAAGCAGCTTGCCGACATAGGCTCGGTTTTCCGGCAGATGGAGCCCGAATGCGAGGGACCATATCCGCCGCCAGTACACGATGGTCACCGCCAGTATGGCACCGGCCTGAATGACGATGTTGAAAAGGTCCGACCTTTGCCCCAGCCAATGCTCGGCGATCAGAAGATGGCCGGTGCTGGAAATCGGGAGGAACTCCGTGATGCCTTCAATAATTCCCAGGATGACCGAATTGAGAATATCCATTTTGCGCGCCTAGAGATGAGAGGGTTACGAATCGGGGAAGCCAAGCCAAGGTTCGAGTTTTTCGAACGTGATGTCCATCGCATAGGCAGGGTTGCCCCAAACCGAGAAATGACCGAACAGCGGAGAAAACTGCGATTCCGCGTGTTCTTCGCCACCGTGCGCGATTGCCGCGATGTAAAGGGCCGCGGCCAGCCCGGTCCGGTCGGCCCCGCCTTCGCAATGGATCAGCACGGGCTTTTCGACCTGCTTCATCACAGCGAGCAAAGCTGCGGCGTCATCCTGCGAGAGGATTTCCCGCGACGACATGCGGAAGTCGACATGCTTAACCCCAAGATCCCTGGCGGCGAGCACTTCCTTGTCATACCAGCCCGTGCCCGTATTTTCACCGCGCAGATTGATGATGGTCTTGATGCCATAGGTCTTCTTGTAGAACGCGATCTGCGACGGTGTCGGCTGGGCCGACCGGTAAAGTTCGCCGGGGATTGTTGTATGGAAATTGCCTTGCCACCGCATGGTGCCGTAATAGCCGCCGACGCCCAGCACTGCGACAAGCAGCACCGCGCCGCTGCCTTTGAGAAGTTTTCGCCAACTGCCGCGACGAGCCGAATGCGTGTGCTGCTTCATTGGCCGTTGTTCTCCGCAGATGGGTTTGACATGAATGATTGTTTCGCGCGGGCCGTAGTCGCAGCCAGATCAGGGCGGTTGTAAGGCGGAACAACCGGGAACGACAATTTTACCCGCAGCCCCGGACCATTGTCTTGCAACGCAATACTCGCCTGGTGGAGGTCGAGAATAGCCTTGACCAGACTCAAACCCAGCCCCGTGCCGGGTGTCGTCCGGCTTTTATCGAGACGGTAAAGCCGTTGGAAGACCTTGTCGCGTTCTTCAACAGGGATTCCCGGGCCATTATCGGCAACGTCGACATTGATCGCGGCGTTCGAACGGGTTGCGTTGATCCAGATTTTCGCCCCCTCCGGGCTGTGGCGTATCGAATTCTCAACCAGATTGGCGAAGAGCTGAATAAGCAGCTCGCGGTCGCCCGTCATCGTAAATGCAACATTCGGTTCGAGCGATAGCCGCAATTGCTGTTTTCGATCATCGGCAACATCGGCGTAAACCTCCATGATCGTTTCAAGGCATTCCCGCAGGTCGATCCCGGAAAACCGTGACCGCCGCGATCCGGCCTCGATCTGCGCGATGCGCAGGAGGGCATCAAATGTCGCGTTGATGTGATGGCTTTCGTCCTGCGCCCGCTTGAGATCGGCGACAATCGACGACCCACGGCCCGCCCTGTCGATGGCCTGGCTGATGGTCAGGGACAATCTGTTGAGGGGTGTCTTGAGATCGTGGGCGATGTCGGTGCTGACCTGGCGCATACCTTCCACCAGCGAACTGACCCGGCCGAGGGCCTGGTTGACCTGCTCCGAAAGGCGGTCGATATCGTCGCCGTTCCCAACCAGCGGAATGCGCACGTCGAGCTTGCCGGAGCCGACCTTGCGCATGGTCGATGCAACCGTTTCCAGACGCTTCTGCACGCGCGACGCCAGAAAAACACCGCCCGCCGCGGCAAGGATCAAAACCATGACGCTGGCCCAGGCAAAACTGATGAAAACAATCCGCAGAAATTCTTCGTTTTCCCTGAAACTCATTCCGACAATCAGTGGTTGCTTGTCCACCTGGCCGGAATAGACGCGATAGGGCTCGTCATTGGCCAAGCCCAACCGCGTCCCCTCAACCGTCGACCAGCCGGAAGGCACCTCCGCCTTCTCTATGTTGCCTGCCAGGCGTTGCCCGTCCTTCGACGACAACAGGAAGACACGGCCGAGGCCCGAAGAAGACAGGACGTGGCTGGTGACCGTCTCGGACAGTTCGGAGGCATCGCCCTCTCCGTAGGAGGCGGTCAGTATCGCATAGGTATCCTGGATGGTCTGGTCCAGATGGTCGGCAAGCTCCTGTTTGAGCAGTTGAAACGTGATGAAGCCCGCCACGACAAACGACATGATGAAGAGCGTGGCAAAGATGATGGCCAGCCGGAACGGCGTGCTTTTGAGAAGGTCAATGCGGCGCATGCAGGCTGTAGCCGGTGTTTCGGATGGTGTGCAGCAGAGGAAACGAAAACGGCTTGTCGATCTTTGCCCTGAGACGGCTGATATGGGTTTCGACAACGCTGGTCTTCGGGTCAAAGTGGAAATCCCAGACGCGCTCGAGCAGCATGGTGCGGGTCAAGACCCGGCCCTCATTGCGGATGAGGACTTCCAACAGTCTGAATTCGCGCGGCTGCAAATCGATGATGTTGCCGCCGCGCTTCACGGTTCGGCGCATGAGATCAACTTCCAGATCCGCGACCGCGACAGTGTTGCTCTCGCTTTGAAAGGGCGGTCGCCGGTGCAGTGCGTTGACGCGGGCGGACAGTTCCGAAAAGGCGAACGGCTTGACCAGATAATCGTCGCCGCCCGCCTCCAATCCCTCGACCCGGTCATCCAGTCCGCCGACCGATGTGAGAAACAGGACCGGTGTCTTCACGCCAGCCACGCGCAGCGCCTTGACGATGGAGAGGCCATCAAGACCCGGAAGCATCCTGTCGACAATGAGAATATCGTATTCCGTGCCGGCTGCATGGGAAAGTGCGCTTCTGCCATCTGAAATCACCTCGGCGATGTGTCCGGCTTCGGTAAAACCTTTGGCAATGTAGTCCGAAGTCTGCCGGTCATCCTCGATGATCAGTATGCGCATGTTCCGTCCCGAATTCGTCCGTGTTGATCGACTGTAGCATAAACCAAAAGCACATGATGTCTTGATGTGGATTCTTGTCCTCTTCCACGGGGCGTACAGGTTTCTCGTCACGGCCACCTTTCCGGCACCTTACGGTTTGGTAAGAAACCGGCGCATGCCTGCGCTTACGAAATGGTAAGGGTGGGGCGAAGTGCCCGTAAGAATGGCCGTTCAAACTCTCCGGCAACGACCAAACCATGCTGGAGAGACCCAATGGATCGATATCTCGCGAAATACCCCACCCTGTTTATCGGGGCCGTGCTGTTGGCGGCCCTGCTGCTCTCGTTCCTGACCGTTCCCTCCTGAGGGAACCGCCGCGCCGCCCCTTACAAACCCAAATACTGGCAGCGAACCGGAATGTGTTGCGTTCGGTTTGCCGCCCTTTCCCCCCGCCGATCATTCAATGGAGTGTCCACAATGAAGAAATATGCCCTCCCTTTGTGCCTGCTTGTGCTCTCGACCAATTTTGTTGCACCGCAGAGTTTTGCCGCCGGGCCCGCACCTTGCGAAGACATGTTGAAGGATGTCCGTGCTGCCAAGGCCACGGCAAAGCTTAACGAAGCCGACAAGGCGCAGGTCGACCAGCTTGAAGCCAAGGGCGTCGAACGATGCAATGCGGACGACGACAAGCGCGCTGACGAATTCTTTGCGCAAGCTTTGAAATTGCTAGGCAAATAAACCGATTTTCACCGACCGGAAGGAATCCTGACAATGGATGTCACCAGGCAAGAAACGTATGGGGCGCTCAACCGCGTCCCCGAGGTCAAAGTCGATTTTTGGCTGATCAAACTGATGGCCGTAACCATGGGAGAAACCGCGGCCGACTATCTGGCGGTGAATCTCGGTCTTGGCCTGTCCGCCACTTCCCTGATCATGAGCACCGTCCTGATCCTGACGCTGGCCCTTCAGTTCCGCCAGCGTCAATATGTTCCCTGGGTCTATTGGACAGCCGTGGTTCTCATCAGCATTGTCGGCACGCTCGTTACGGACAATCTCGTCGATAATTTCCATGTTCCGCTGGAGGTGACCACGATTGTCTTCACGCTGGCGCTGATCGCCACGTTTGCGGTCTGGTATGCCTATGAAAAGACGCTCTCGATCCATTCGATTTTTACAACGCGGCGGGAAGCGTTCTATTGGCTTGCGATCCTGTTTACATTCGCTCTGGGGACTGCGGCGGGCGATCTGGTCGCGGAGAAATTCGGCTTGGGGTTTGCCGCCACCGGGCTGATATTCGGGGCAATCATTGCACTCGTTGCCGTTGGCTACTTCGTTTTTCACCTCAATGCGGTGGTGGCGTTTTGGCTCGCCTACATCTTCACCCGCCCGCTCGGCGCATCGTTCGGTGATTTTCTCTCGCAGCCCAAGGAATATGGCGGCCTGGGTTTTGGAACGATCATCACGAGCCTGATCTTCCTGGGGTGCATCATCGCCATCGTCGTCTATATGACCGTGATGTTCCGCAGCGGAAACCGCAAGGCCGCCAGCCAGGCCGCCTAGCGCCCCATTCCGCACCCGCAGACCTGGCCAAGGCTTCCAGTGGATCGCTATTCCTGCTTCACTGGAAGCCTCTGCCGGGAAGGGCTGCCGGCCATGCGGCGTTTGCAGATCGTAACGATGGCAAGGATTGACATCTCCACGCCGACAAGACCAACGGCTGCCCAGAACGCGGCTTGAAACGGGTCATAGTCAGACGTTCGCAGGACATATCCCAGACAGAGGAAAGGCGCGTTCCAGAGCATGCTGCCAAGCAATGTTGCGGCGCCAAAGATCTTGAAATCCAATCCCAGTATCCCGGCGGGAAGCGCGAGATAAACACGCGCTGTCGGGATGGTTTGCCCCGTCACGGTGACCCAGAAATGATTGCGCCGGTAGGCATTTGTCAGGCGGTCATAGAGTTGGGGGGACAGAAACACGAACCTGCCATACTGGCTGACCTTGCGGGCCACGCGTTCACCCCCCAACGTCCGGCCGATACCGAACCAGCAGCAGGCACCGATGGTCGATCCCAACGTGGTTGCTGCAATCGTGGCAATCAGGTTCTGCGGATCCGCGACCGTCATACCCAGCAGCATGAGCAGGACATAGGACGGAAACAGCGGGATGAATTTTTCCACAACGGCCAGACCTGTGAGGCCGATGAATCCGTAGCCCAGAAGCCATGAAACGGCGCCGAGCTCATCCATTGGCGCTGTCCGGTTCCACGGCTGCGGCGCGGCGTTTGATCCGGTAAACCGATGCCGGGGGGATATTGCGCATCGTCTTGCCGACAAAGCTTTCCTCCAGCTGCAGATGATCCAGAATATACTGAGGGACAGGACAGCGCGGACCATAGGTGATCTGGTAAAATGCGCCATCCGGGCGAAGATAGCGGAAGGCGCCGCTGAGAATTCCCTTCACCTGTCGCGGCGGCATCGTCAGAACACCCAAGCCGCTGACAACCGCACCGACCGTGCCAGGCTCGAACAGGTTGAAATCGCCGATCCGGGCGGCATCCATGCGCAGAATACGCGCATGCGGAAACCTTTTTCCCAGAAACCGGGCGAATTCCGTGCTGTACTCCACCAGCGTCAGCCTTGCCTCCGGTATGCCTCTCTGGAGCAGCGAACGGGTGAACGGCCCGGTTCCCGGGCCCAGCTCAAGAACCGGCCCCATATCCGCATCGATTTCTTTGGTCATCAGGGCGGAGATTCTGTTTCCCGACGGGAGTATGGCGGCGGTGCGCAGCGGATTGCGTATCCAGGAGCGAAAAAAGGAGAGAAGATCAGCAATCGGCATGACGCGATCCTTTTGCGCAAAGGGCGTTGCGGCATGCCAGATGGTGTGATGACCGGTGCGGTCGAATTGATTTCATTGTTTCCTCGCGTGAATTGTCGTTGACGGGGAAACGGTTGCAGCTTCTACATTGAGGCAGCGTGTCATGTCCGGGCTTGTGAACACATTTGGCGTTGCGCCGGAAAAAGCGATTTCCGATGCAAGCCAGCCTCAATGTACGCACGCTATCCTGTGTCATCTTGTTGGCGGACAGGCTTATGGGGGACTGGAATGCGGGTGTTGCTGGTTGAGGACGAGAAGGAGATGGTTGCCGCCCTGTGCAACGTCCTGACCCGTCAGAATATGATTGTCGATAGTGTCTCCACCATCGCTGCCGCGGAATTCATGCTGAGAGACAATGTGCACGACGTGCTCGTTCTCGACCGCCAGTTGCCGGATGGTGACGGACTGTCGCTGGTCCCGCGCTTGCGTGCAAACGGGCAGAACATCCCGGTTCTGGTCCTGACGGCGCGCGGCGATCTGAACGACCGTGTTGCCGGGTTGCAGAGTGGCGCCGATGACTACCTTGGCAAGCCGTTTGCCTATGAAGAGCTTCTGGCACGGGTCCGCGCCTTGCTGCGCCGGCCGTCGAGCCTCGTGCCGGAGGTGGCGAAGATCGGCCAGCTGGCGTTTGATTTCGGGCACCGCGAGGCCTGGGTCAAGGGCGAGCGCATCGACATGCCAAGGCGGGAGGTGCTTGTGCTTGAAGCATTGATGCGGCGCATGGGGCGCATGGTGCAGCGCGCCACGCTGATGGAAGCTGTCTTCGGCATGAATGACGAAATCGATTCGAATGCGCTCGATACGCATATTTCGCGGGTCCG
Source organism: Phyllobacterium sp. NPDC097923 (assembly GCF_044760925.1). NCBI lineage: Bacteria > Pseudomonadati > Pseudomonadota > Alphaproteobacteria > Hyphomicrobiales > Phyllobacteriaceae > Phyllobacterium > Phyllobacterium sp. NPDC097923. Next base: position 24,698 of record NZ_JBIWBL010000003.1, read on the forward strand.
CCGCAAACTCACCGATGCCGGTGCAGGCGTTACCATCAACGGTGTCCGCGGTCTTGGCTATCTCCTGCGGGAGACCGCATGAAATTGTGGAGTTCGCGGTCGCTGAAATGGCGGCTCGTCAGCCGCCTGCTGCTTTTCGAAGCCGCGATCATCCTGTCGCTGCTGGTCGCCATTGTCGGTGGTCTGTGGAGTTCCGGCTATCTGATCGAGGATTATGAAGGCGGTAATCTCGATGTCCTGAAAGATGCCCTGTCCCGCAATGAAGCGGGTCAACTGGTTCTGCTGGATACGCCCGATATGGAGCAGTTGCGCGGGGATGTCGCCGATCTCTGGTTCATCATCCGCGACAAATCGGGAAATGAACTGTCGCAGGGAAAGATTCCTCCTGCCTTCGCACCGACAGGCGCCATGCTCGATCATCTGGCGGATGCGCGTCTGGCCGATGAACCCGGTCGTCCAAAACGGCCCGACGCCGTCGTCAAATGGCAGGATACCGCCGCCGGGACCGTGCAGATATTCACGGGAACGCAGGGACGCATGTCGTTCAAGCGCATGATCGCCGGCGTCTCCGGCGGGATGATGACGGTCATTATCCCTCTCTTCCTGGCAATGGCCGTGGCCAGCCTCGCCATAACCCCGCTGGTCGTGCGGTTTGCGTTGAAGGGGGTCAAAAGGGCTGCCGACGAAGCCGCTCAAATCGCCTACGACAAACGCGGCATGCGTTTGTCGACGGCTGAAGTTCCCGACGAGCTTGGTCCGCTCGTCAATGCGGTTAATGACGCCTTGAGCCGGCTGGACAAGGGGTATGCCTTGCATGAACGCTTTCTGGCTCAAGCGGCGCATGAACTTCGAACGCCCATTGCGATCCTCAACACGCGCGTTGCGGCATTGCCCGCAAGTGCCGAGAAGACCCAGCTCCTGCAGGACATATCAAGACTGGCCATCCTGAGCGGGCAACTCCTCGACCTGCAGCGGCTCAATCATGCGCCCGTGGCTTTCGCTCCGGTCGATCTCGTGGGCGTTGCCGGACGCGTGGTGCTTGATCTTGCGCCACTGGCTTTTGCAGCGGGGTACGAAATGTCGTTCGAACCCGACGCTGACGAAGTCATCGTGGATGGCGATCCGATGTCGATCGAGCGGGCTCTCACCAATCTGGTTCAGAACGCGATCGATCATGGCGGCGGGTCAGGCACCATTCTGGTCAAAGTGCTGCAAACGAAAGCCATTGTCGTGGCGGATGAAGGCGCAGGAATTTCGCGGGAGAAGCGCGAAGAGGTTTTCGAACCGTTCAACCGCCTGCAGCCGCAGAGTTCCGGAACGGGCCTCGGCCTGAACCTGGTCAAGGAAATCATGCAGCTTCACAACGGAGCCATCGAGATCGGCAATGGCCCCCTCAAGGGCGCCTGCTTCACGATGCGCTTTGCCAGCACGACGGCTTGATCCCGGAAGGTCTATGGCCGCTAGAAAAATGTCTTGAACACGTCCTGGACGTTATAATCCTCATCGACGAGATACATGATGTCCCATTTGTCGAACGTCGTGCATGGATGCGAAATCCCCAGGCCGATACGGTCGCCATAGGCGAGTTTCAAGCCGGTATCAAAGCGCATGAAACAATGCTGGTCGTTGATATCGACGATTTGACATCCCTCGGGAAGGTCCCGAACGCCGGTCTCCGCAGTTGCCATGAGCAGCGGTATCGGTAATCCGGCGTCGGTGCCGCAATCGCGGCGGCCCGCCGTGAGCAGGGCAAGCCCGGGTTCGGGGATGGATTGAACATAGGCCCAGATTTCCAGCGCCCGCTTCAATCCATCCTCTTCTCCGATGATGGATTTCAGCTGGTTGTGGTGATTGTGATACAGGCCGGAATCGTGGGTCACGTAGCAGCCACTGCGCGTGACCACGCGCATTCCAGCCTTCGCCAACTGTTCGATGACAATGTGATAATAGGATGAGCCGCCGGCGGTGACGATGGGATCCTCTGTTCCGAACAGGTCCAATTCCCGGAACGATTGCGCAAGGGCGGCGATGTCGGCGACAAAGGCGGTCACGGCCTGTTCCTGCGCGCCGGATTTTGCCTTGATCAAGCCCTCGAAAGCTTCAATGCCAGCCAGGCAGACGTCCGGCGTGGCGCGGATGTGATGCGCAAGTGCGGTGGCGATGTCGTTGGTTCGGCAGCCGGTGCGCCCGCCGCTGTATCCGCGCTCGACAAGCAATTTGACCGGCCGGGCAAGACGGTTGCGCCGTGCGGCTTCGGCGACGGCGGTGACGCCTTCGACGCTGTCGATGATCATCATGAAGTCAAGGTCCGGCGCCTTCAGCATTTCGGCGATGGCATTGAGCTCGGCTGTACCCACGGCCTGGTTGGCGAGGATGATCCTCTGCGCGCCGAACTGGCGGCAAACACGCATCTGGTGAACCGTGGCAACCGTCAATCCCCAGGCTCCATCCGCAATCTGGCGGGCCATGATCTGCGGGCACATGGTCGTCTTGACATGGGGTGCGATCAGCGCGCCGCGATCGGAGACAAACCGCTGCATCCAGCGTGAATTGTGCGCCAGCGCATCGGCACGGATCACCGCTGCAGGAAGCGGGACATCGCCGGCAAGCACGTTCCAATGCTGTTTGCCGACATCGCTGAGCGGCATGCGCTTTCCGAATGGAAAACTCTTGAAGCTGTCGTCCAGCATCAGAAATGCCAGCGAATCCACGTTGAAAGTCATCAGCCGGTCCCTTTGATGCCGCGAGATATCAGGCTTGCAGCCGTTGAAGTGATTGGAGTTCCTTTCGCGCGGGGGAAACAGACCCCGCGTCGAAACCGGCTTCAAGGATCGCGTCCGGCACGGCCTCGTGACAGGCGAGCGCCGCCGCCACCTTTGCCAGCGCCGGAGCGGTCTGTATGCCATAACCGCCTTGGCCGGCAAGCCAGAAAAAGTTGGCGAGTGCGGGATCGTAGCCAACGACCGGGCTTCTGTCGGCGGCAAAAGTCCGCAGGCCAGCCCATCGCCGCGATATGGAACGGACCGGCAGATCGGCCGCCTGCTGGATGCGGTCGACAGCGATGGCCACATCCATTTCGTCGGCTTGCGCGTCACAGGGTTCGCTCGGTGTTTCGTCGGCCGGGGACGCCAGCAGCTTGCCCGCTTCCGGTTTGAAGTAGAATTCCTCGTCAACGTCGAGAACGAGCGGCCAGGAGGAGACATCGATACCGTCCGGCGCGTCCAAAATCATCGCCGTCCGGCGCAGCGGCGTCAGGCCGATCCGGGCCGCACCGGCCGCCGCCGCCACCTCATCAGCCCAGGCCCCCGCAGCATTGATGACCGTTGTGCCATGGAATGCACCATTTGATGTTGCAACGTCCCAGCCTGTCGAGGTTCGCTTCAGCGCAAGGACATCCGCCGACGTTGCGATGCTGGCGCCACGGGCGCGCGCACCTTTCAAATATCCCTGATGCAGGGCGTGGACGTCGATATCCCGGGAGGTCTCGTCCAACAGCCCGCAGGCGACATAGTCGGGACGGATGATCGATACGCGCCTGCATATATCGGCAGGTGTCATGACCGGAGAGGTTTTCCCGCTGGAGCCGAGGATATCGGCCATGGCCGCGATACCGTCACGCTGATCGTCCCGGGCGATATAAAGGACGGAGCGGGGGCTGAGCAGTTCATTCTGGGCAAAACCCTCCGGCGGCACTTCATACATACTGCGGCTTGCCCGGGTGAGCGCGCGGATGGCGGCATTGCCGTAGGTTTCGGAAAAGAGCGCTGCGGATCGTCCCGTGGTGTGATATCCACAATGGGACTCGCGCTCGACAAGAAGCACGGATGACTTGGCAGCCAGTTCGTAGGCTGCCGAAGCGCCGGCAATGCCACCGCCAATGATAATGAAATCGAACATGTATCGCTCCCGAATTTAGCGCATAAGAAACTTAATTTTCCTAATGATCAAGTAAATTTTCCTTATCGCGTCAATGGGCGGGCTGTAGTAGCGTAAATCGCGATAAATTGTAGGATGATAGAATTATAATGACCGATCAGAAAACTGGCTTGGGTGACTTTCTTCGGGACATTCGCGTTCGCAAGCATTGGACTTTGTTGGAAGTGAGCGAAATGACCGGGCTCGCGGTGTCGACGCTTTCCAAGGTCGAGAACAATCAGATGTCCTTGACCTATGATCGTCTGGTTCAACTCGCAGCGGGGCTGGGCGTCGATATTGTTGAGCTTTTCGGCACAAGGCCTGTGGATTCCACCCCCAATCTTTTGGGGCGCCGCGCCATAAGCCGGCAAGGGGAAGGGCGGCTGATCCAGACCGGAAACTATGACTATCTCTACCTTTGCACGGAAATATCCAAGAAATCCATGGTGCCGATCCTTGCCGTTCTGCATGCCAGGACAATGGAGGAATTTGGTGAATTCGTCCGCCATGACGGTCAGGAATATACCTATGTCGTTGAAGGCGCGCTGGAACTGCACACGGAACACTATGAGCCCGCGACGTTGAAAGCCGGTGATTCAGTCTATTTCGACGCTTCCATGGGGCACGCCTATCTTTCCGTCAGCGAAACTCCGGCGCGGATTCTCTGTGTTTGCTCGACCTCTGAAAAGGAGCTGATCAACTCACTGATCGGTGCCGATGGCGAGGTTTCGAATTTGAAAAAGAAATCCAAAAACCAGCGCAAAACTAGTATGATAAGAAAATAAGTTGCGCTTAGGAAAATCATTACCTATTCTGATTGTGCGGATAAATTGCCGGAAACAAGGCGCCGTTCGAGTCCGCCGAACCTCAGAGGGTCTAAAATGGTTTTCTCACATTGGAAAAAAATTGGGCTTGCCCTGTTGCTTGCCACATCGGTCAGCAGCAGCGCCATGGCCGCCGCCGACGTCCTGGTTCTTGCGCGCGCCGAGGATCCGCCGACTGCGGACCCGGGCGTGGAAATCAGCAACAGCGGCTATACGCTGATCTACGCAGCCTACGAACATCTGGTTGCGTATAAAGGAGCGACCACCGAGGTTGTTCCGGAACTTGCCGAGAGCTGGTCCGTCGATGACGCCAATCTGGTGTGGACGATCAAGCTCGCTGCCGGTCATAAATTCGACGATGGCACAGCCGTTGATGCGGCGGCGGTCAAGTTCAGTTTCGATCGCCTGATGAAGCTCAAGGCCGGACCGTCCGATTCATTTCCCGTGCTGAAGGAAGTGCAGGTCGTCGATCCGATGACGTTGAAATTCGTGTTGTCGTCGCCTTTCGCTCCGTTCCTGTCGACCCTTGCGGTTTCGGGTGCGGCGATTGTCAATCCGAAGGTGATGGAGCACGAAGTCAACGGCGACATGGCCAAGGCCTGGCTTGTCGAGCACTCTGCGGGGAGCGGCGCTTACAAGATTTCGAGCTGGGAGCGCAATCAGAGCATCGTGCTTGACCGCAATCCGCATTTTTCCGGGCCGGCACCTGCCCTGAAGCAGGTCGTCATCCGGGTCATGGGAGAAGTTTCCGCCCGCCGCCTGCAACTCGTCAATGGTGACGCGGATATCATCGAACAGGTGCCCGTCGATCAAGCGGAAGCCCTGAAGAAGGATCCCTCGATTGTTGTCGAGAGCAATCCGAGCCTCTATGTCAGCTACGTCTACCTCAACAACAAGCGTCCGCCGCTGGATGACGTTCGCGTCCGCCAGGCGATTTCCTATGCCGTTGACTATAAGGGCATCGTGGACGGCATCATGCAGGGGCAGGCCGTCCAAATGCGCGGGGCCGTGCCCGATGGAATGTGGGGCCATGATCCCGCAGGTTTCCAATACAGCTACAACATTGAAAAAGCCCAGGCACTGATGAAGGAAGCGGGTCAGTCCAATGTTCATCTGACCTATACGTTCTCCCAGGCCGATACGTCGTGGGAACCGGTCGGCCTTGCCCTGCAGGCCAGTCTTGCCGAAATCGGCATCAAGCTGGATCTGCAGGCGGTGGCTGATACGACAAAGCGCGAAATGGCGGCCAAGGGCAATTACGACCTTGCCCCGGGTGCTTGGACACCGGATTTTGCCGATCCCTACATGTTCATGAACTATTGGTTCGACCCGGCGAAAATGGGCGGGCCGGGCAATCGCGCATTCTATAATAATGCCAAGGTAACAAGCCTCGTGCAGGAGGCGGCCAGCACAGTTGATCAGGCCAAGCGCGAAAAGCTCTATCTGGAAGCCCAGACGCTTTCCACGCAGGATGCGCCTTATCTCTATCTCATTCAGAAGAATGATATTTTTGCGCGGAGGGCCGCAGTCCAAGGTTATGTCTATAACCCGATGCTGATCCAGGTCTACAACTTCGCGACAATGTCCAAGAAGGAATAGCCGGGCGCTGGCGTGACCACCCGGCCTGACATTTCGTCAGTTGAAACTCCTGTCCTAAGCGTTCACGCAACGCGAGGGACAGGAGGACTATCGGGTTCCGTCCGGACAGGACGGAAGGGATGCGCGCATTTCCATGATGTGACTCAGCATAACCTGCACGAAATGAGGATTGATGTTCATGACAATCACTCGAATTATCGTTCCGCGCCTCATCCTGTTGTTCTTCGTCGTCTTCGGCGTTGCCATCATTACTTTCGCCATTTCGCACCTGATACCCGGAGATCCCGCACGCCTGATCGCCGGAGACCGGGCGAGCGCGGAAACGCTGGAGAATGTGCGGCGCGACCTGGGGCTCGACCGGTCGGTCACCGATCAGTTCGTCATCTATGTGCGCAGCCTGCTGCACGGCGATCTTGGAACATCGCTGCGAACGCGGCGGCCGGTGGCCGCCGACATCGCGACCTTTCTGCCGGCCACGCTGGAGCTTGGCATTCTCTCGCTCGTGCTGGCGGTCCTGATTGGCGTGCCGCTCGGGGTTTTCTCGGCGATCTACAAGGATGGCCCGATCGACCAGATTGCCCGCACAATCTCGGTGTGCGGTATTTCAATGCCGGTCTTCTGGTTCGGCATGGTGGTTATCCTCCTGTTCTATGCCAAATTGCAGATTCTGCCAGGGAGCGGCAGGCTCGCCATGGCCTTTGCCGTACCGCAGCGTGTCACCGGCTTCTTCCTGATCGATACCCTGCTTGAGGGCCGGTTTGACGCGTTTCTCAGTGCCGTGCGGCATCTCATTCTGCCGACCTTCGTGCTGGCCTTCGCCAATCTCGGTGTCATTACGCGGCAGATCCGCGCGTCGATGCTGGATGTGCTGCAGGAAGACTATATCCGCACCGCCCGGGCAAGCGGCCTGCGGCGCAGGGTCGTCATTTTCAACCATGCCTTGCGCAATGCGTTGATACCCTCGATCACGCTGCTCGGTCTTGCCTTGGGCGATCTGCTCTACGGGGCCGTGCTCACCGAAACCATCTTCGCCTGGCCGGGCATGGGCACCTACGTGGTGACGTCGATCCAGACCCTGGATTTCCCGGCCATCATGGGATTCACCGTGGTTGCCTCCATCGGCTACGTCCTCATCAATCTGGTGATCGACCTGGCTTACATGCTTGCTGATCCGCAAATCCGGGAGGTGGGATAATGGTTGCTGTCAATCCCGAAGATCAAACCGCTGCAGGCCGCGTGTCGAAGCGCTCGCGACTGCATTTTCTCTGGTATCTGACGCGGCGAAGCCCGCTGACACTGGTCGGGCTGCTGATCATCACGCTGCTCGTCATCATGATCGTCGGCGCACCCTTCATCGCGCCGTATGACCCCAACAAAGTCATGCTGTCGGCGCGGCTGATGCCGCCGAGCGCAGCCCATTGGTTCGGCACGGATGAAGTCGGCAGGGACCTGTTTTCGCGGGTTGTCTACGGCTCGCGCGCGTCCTGCGGCGCGGCCTTCATGATCGTGCTCATTTCCATGAGCATCGGCGTGTTTCTGGGTTGCCTGTCGGGAATTGCCGGCGGAATTTTCGACAGCGCCATGATGCGTATCATGGACGTCGTCCTGGCCTTGCCCGCACTGGTGCTTGCCATGGCCTTGGCGGCCGCCCTTGGCCCAAGCCTTTTCAATTCGATGCTGGCGGTGGCGATCGTGCGTATACCAGCCTATGTCAGGCTGGCGCGCGGCCAGACGCTCTCGCTGCGCGAGCGGGTTTTTGTCAAGGCATCCCGAACGTTCGGAGCCTCCAACCTCTACATTCTGCGCTGGCACATGCTGCCGAATGCACTTTCGCCGCTGATCGTGCAGGCAACGCTCGATCTCGGCGGCATTGTCCTTATCGCTGCGGCGCTGAGTTTCATTGGTCTCGGCGCGCAGCCGCCAACGGCGGAATGGGGCGCGCTTGTCAGCAGCGGCAGGAGTTTCATCCTCGATCAGTGGTGGTATGGCACGTTTCCGGGGCTGGCAATTCTTGTGACGGCCATGGGCTGCAATCTTCTGGGTGACGGCATCCGCGACATGCTGGATCCGCGATTGGGGACGAGATAATGACGGCACACAGCGTACAGCGTCCGCACGCGTTGAGCATCGAAAACCTTTCGCTCGAATTTCCGACCTATGCCGGTGCCATCAAGGCGCTGGATGGCGTGACGATCAAAGTAGGAAATGCCGAAATCGTTGGTCTGGTGGGCGAGTCAGGCTGCGGCAAGTCCGTCAGCACAATGGCCGCAACACGCCTGTTGCCGGAAGGCCGGTACAAGATCACGCAAGGGAGCATTCGTCTCTTCGGGCGCGATCCGATGGCGATGGACGAAGAGGAACTTCAGCAGGTTCGCGGCAAACTGGTTTCGACCATTTTCCAGGAACCCATGAATGCGCTCAACCCGACGATCCGAATCGGCCAGCAGCTGGTGAGCGTCATTCGGCGTCACGAAGCGCTTGGCAGAAAAGCGGCGGAAGCGGTGGCGGTCAATATTCTGGCCGATATGCTCATCCCGGAGCCCGCCCGCATCATGCAGGCCTATCCCTTTGAACTGTCGGGCGGTATGCGCCAGCGCGTGCTCATCGCCATGGCGTTCTCGTGCAATCCGGGCCTGATCATCGCCGACGAGCCGACAACGGCTCTGGACGTCACGGTCCAGGCGGCGATCCTGCGGCTTATTCAGGGGCGGGCAAGGCGAACCGGAACATCGGTGGTGTTCATATCCCACAATATCGCCGTGGTATCGCAAATCTGCGACCGGCTTTACATCATGTATGCCGGGCGCATCGTGGAGTCAGGGCCGACCCGCGCGGTCCTCGACCGGCCACAGCATCCCTATACCCGGGCGCTTCTGCGCTGCCTGCCCGAACGTGTCCGGCCAAAGGAGCCGCTTGAGTCCATTCCCGGCACGGTGCCCAATCTCCTCGATCCGCCGCCCGGATGTTTTTATCGGCCGCGATGCCCGGAGGCTGATACGAGATGTATGGAGAAGCCGCATGAAACCGCCTTGCCGGGCGGGCAGTCGGTCTCCTGCTGGCAACGGGCCGGCCATCCATCCCTGCCGTCGAGCGAGGTTCCGTCGTGAAAGCAGCACCTCTCCTCAACGTTGAAAATCTCACCGTCCGGTTTCCCGGAGCAACAAACTGGTATGGGCGGGTGACCTCGCAGGTCCATGCCGTCAACAATGTCGATCTCTGCGTGCTGCCGGGCGAAAGCCTCGGGATCGTCGGGGAATCCGGCTGCGGCAAGAGCACGCTTGTCCAGGCGGTGATCGGCCTTGTCGGGCTGACGAGCGGCAGAGTGCTGGTGGACGGGCATGATTTTGCCGGTGCAAACGGCACGCTCAAGCGCGATCTCCGGCAGAAGATGCAGATCGTCTTTCAGGACCCGCAATCGTCGCTTGATCCGCGGTTGCCGGTCTGGCGCCTGATCACGGAACCGCTGCATATCAGGGGAGGCATGCCGACGGCTGCCTTGCGGGCGCGGGCGGAAGAACTTGCCATCTCCGTCGGGTTGAGAAGCGACCAGCTCGACCGTCTGCCGCACGAGTTTTCCGGGGGGCAGCGCCAGCGCATTGCCATTGCCCGGGCGCTCAGCACGGACCCCGAGCTTCTGATCCTCGATGAGCCGACATCGGCACTGGACGTGTCGGTGCAGGCCCAGATCATCAATCTGCTCTTGAAGCTGCAGCGCGAGCTTGGGCTTTCCTATCTGTTCATCTCGCATGACGTGTCGCTGGTCCGCCACTTTTGCGACCGGGTTGCCGTCATGTATCTTGGTCAGATCGTCGAAACGGGGACAGCGGAGGCGGTGTTTGACGATCCAGCGCACCCCTATACACGGACCTTGCTTGCCAGCGTTCCCAGTTTGAAAAATTCTCTGCTTGACGTGGATGCCAGCCTTACCGGCGAGCTTCCGAACAACCGTCGTCTGCCCGCCGGGTGCTACTATCGCGAACGGTGCGGGTCCGCCGTGCGGGGATGCGAATTGCCGCAAGCGCTTTTGACTGTGCGCAAGGCCGACGCGGAAAAGGCGTCCCCTCATCAGGCGCGCTGCCACCTGCATATGCCGGCATAGATTGGAAACACCGCAGGTCGTTTTGATCTGCGGCGTTTCCAGACGCTCTAGGCTATGGCGGTGGCAAAGGGGTTTTCCACCCTTGGCCAATAGCTGTTCTTCAGTTTTGTATAGGGCAGGTCTTCAAAGTGCGGCTGCAAAGCGCCTGGTGCCGCGATGTAAAGAATTTTGCTGGCGATCGGCTCAAATCCGGCGCGGAAGTGATTGCTTGATTTAACGATGACGATCTTCCGCGTGGAGGGATCAAGCCCGAGCGCTGTCATGCATTCCGGATGGAACGTCTGGGTGCGCAGGCTGTTGAGGATGATGTCGACCCCATCGCAACTGACCCAGGCGGCATCGCCGATCGACAGCGGCACAATGCCGAAACGCTGGGTGATGCCGGAGGCAAGACGCCGTACGGTCACCGTCAGATCAAGCGGCTGGCCCGATGCCTCGCCGATCTTGCCGCCGATCCGCAGGGGAAGCACCGCGCCTTCCCCGGCTTCGTGGCAAAGCCGGACGGCGATGGGATCCCAATAGAGGCAGCTTGCAACGTCCTTGATGCCCCGTTCGATGACCCGTCTGAGCACGAATGTCGAATCTCCGGGCGCGCCGCCGCCTGCATTGTCCGATACGTCGGCAAGCACAACCGTGCCGTGCGGTACCTCCAGTGCCTGGTCGAGCGCTTCGTCAATGCTGCTGTGTTCCGGTTTGAGTTCCTTTCGCAGCGCGAATATTTCCTGGCCAAATGCCGTTGCCAGCGCCTGCGCCTTGCCGATGTCGCGATCCACCACCACCAGCATCTTTGCGCCGACATCCGCGACATCGCCCCACGGGAAACCGTGGCAGAAGGAGACAGACAAGATGCCGTCCTGTCCCTCGAGCGCTTTCATCCGGTCAACCAGCCCGCGCAGCGGCTGCTGATGTACGCGGAACATGCCGATCATGCGGCAGTCGAAATCGGCCATCACCGGACGGCAGCCGTCCTCAAGCGCCTTGACCAGCAGCTGGAAAAGATGTTCCGCGCGCTCTTCTATGTCCGTATGTGGATATTCCTTGTAGGCGACCAGCATGGTGGCGTTGTCGATCATGGTCTTTGTCAGATGGCAGTGCAGGTCCAGTTCCGCACCGACCGGTATATCCGGGCCCACGATCTTGCGGACATGGGACAGAAGATCACCTTCGACATCGTCATAACCCTCGGCAACACAGGCGCCGTGCAACGCCAGCAGCACGCCATCAACGGGCATCGCCGCCTGAAGGTCGGCAAGAATTTCCGCACGAAACGCTTCATAGGTCGTCCGGGTGGTGGTGCCGCCCGGCTCTGCCACCGCGCAGAGGCTTTCAACCACACTCCAGCCGCGAGCCGTTGCCGCATTCGACCAGACATGCATCTGCGACGAGCAGCAGTTCAATGGCCTGGACGTGGCATCGCCATGGGCAATGAGATTTTCACGGAATGCCTCATAGCCCGTTGGTATGGGAGAAAAGGTATTTGTCTCCGTATCCAGGCCTGCAATGAACAGCTTCACGGTGATCCTCCGAAACTTTTGAAAATTAATTTTCCTATAGATAAATTATGTTTCTTGTCGGAAAGTCAATCTCGTATTAAGCCATATGGTCTGGAGCTGGGAGGAAAACATGCGCCTTTACATTTCTGCCGATATTGAGGGGATCGTTGGTGTGGTCAGCCGCGATCATCTGACGCCTGAGGGATTCGAGTATGAACGTGCCCGCGATTGGATGACGGACACGGTTGTCGCCGCCTGCGAGGAGGCGCACGAAAACGGCGTCGAGGAAATCGTGCTGAGCGACTCGCACGGCAATGGCCAGAGCATCAAGATCGAGCGCTTGCCCGATTATGTTCAGATCGTCCGCAGCTGGCCGCGGCCGCTGATGATGATGCAGGGCATCGAGGTCGGGACATTTGCCGGAGCCATGCTGATCGGTTACCATGCGGGGGCCAGCCATATGGGCGGGGTGCTCTCCCACACCATCGGCGGAACGGCATTTCACGAAATCCGCATCAACGGCAAGGTTGTCCCCGAGGCCGGTATCAATGCCGCGACCGCCGGTGATTTCGGTGTTCCGGTCATCCTGGCATCCGGAGACGATGTGGCGATGCAGGAGATCAGCGAACATCTCGGGGACATCGTGACCGTTCCGGTGAAGTGGGCCTATGGCACCCGTTCGGCGCGCTCGCTCACCCCCAATGCAGCCCATGAGAAACTGCGGGCGGGCGTGAAGACGGCCCTGTCGCGGATTGGTTCGACGCAGCCGCTGGTGATTGAGAAACCCGTTCTGGAGATCACCTTCCGCAACCGGCTTCCCGCCGAATTCCTGTCCTATCTGAAGTTCGTCGAGCGAACAGACGGCTATACGATCCGCTATCAGGGAGACGATATGGTCGATGTGTCGAAGTTCATCATGTTCGTTCTCGGCTTCAATTCGCAGTTGACCTTCTAGCCACGCACAGCCTGTCACCCGCGATGACAGAGCATTTTCGGGAGTATTGGAACAATGACAAGGGAAGTTGAATGGGCCCGCTTGACGGCCCCGGAACTGAAGGAGCGGGCAGGGCGTCCAAATGCGCTGGTGATCCTGCCGGTTGGCTCGCTTGAGCAGCATGGTCCCCATCTTCCGGTTATCACCGATACCGCCAGCGCCGTTGCGGTGTCGCTGCAGGCGGCGAGGCAGATCGCGGGCGAGATGCCGGTGACGGTTCTGCCCGGCCTCTGGCTTGGCATGAGCGAACATCACTTTCCCTTCGGCGGCACGATCAGCCTTGATTATGCGGCCTATCGCGCCGTGCTGACGAGCATCGTGCGCTCGCTCAAGGTTCTTGGCTTCCAGAGGCTGCTCATCGTCAACGGCCATGGCGGCAACATCGATCCGCTGGCGGTTTCGGTGCGTGAGCTGGCGGTGGAATACGCCATGGCCATCGTCGCCACGACACCGTGGATGCTCGCGCCGGAAAAGCTGGCCGCGGTCTTCGATGTGGATGCCGGCCCGACCCATGCCTGTGAAGGCGAATCCTCGCTGATGCTGGCCATCGCCGGGGATATGGTAAAGACGGAGAAGTTCTCCCAAGCTGCGGAAAAGCATGACGGCGCCATATCGGTTCCATCCGGGATTTCCCGCTTCTACGCCTTCCCGGAACGAGCCCCGGTCACCGGCACCATGGGAGACCCGCGGTCGGCATCGGCAGAAAAGGGCGAGCGCTTCCTCCAGATTCAGGCGGACGAGCTTGTGTCGCTGATCCGGTCGGAGCAACTCTGGTCGAAGCCGCAGGCGGTCTGGGCCGCATCGTAATCCGATTTGGTTTGCAAGGAAGACTGGCGGGGCGTTGTCCTGGCCCCGCCGATAAAAACAAAAGAGGAGAACATCTGATGAATTTCGGTATCGCCCGGCAATCCGCAGCTCTTGCCTGCACCGCTTTATCCCTCGCGCTTTTCCCGGTCCTGGCATCACCGGCCAGCGCCAAGACACTGGTTTACTGTTCAGAGGCTTCGCCCGAAGGGTTTGACCCGGCGCTTTATTCCGCCAACAGCACCTGGGATGCTTCCTCGAAGCCGGTGTACAATCGGCTTGTGGAGTTTCAGAACGGAACAACGACGGTCATTCCCGGTCTTGCCGAGAGCTGGACGATTTCCGATGACAAGCTCACCTATACGTTCAAGCTTCGAAACAACGTAAAATTCCACACCACCGAGTATTTTACGCCCAGCCGCGATCTCAACGCTGACGATGTTATTTTCTCACTGCAGCGCCAGCTCGACAAGACCAGTCCCTGGCACAGCTATATCACGGGCGTTACCTGGGAAATGACAACCGCCATGGGCCTTCCCGACATGGTCAAGGAAATCAGCAAGGTGGACGACAAGACGGTCAAGATCGTTCTGGCGGCCCCGAGCGCTTCGGTGCTTGCCAACCTTGCAATGGACTTTGCATCGATCCTTTCCAAGGAATATGCCGATCATCTGCAGGCGGATGGAAAGATGACGCAGCTCAACGAACTGCCGGTGGGGACCGGACCGTATCAGTTCGTCAATTACCAGCAGGATTCCGTGGTCCGTTTCACCGCTAATCCGGATTACTGGGGCGGCAAGCAGAAGATCGATGACCTGATTTTCTCCATTACCCTCGACCAGACGACGCGGATGCAGAAGCTGCGGGCAGGGGAGTGCCAGGTTGCCTCCTATCCGTCGCCCGCCGATGTCGCCGTGCTGAAAGCCGACAGCGAATTGAAGGTGCTGGAACAACCCGGCCTGAATGTCGCCTATCTCGCCTACAACACGCTTGTTCCGCCCTTCGATAAGCCGGAGGTGCGCAAGGCGTTGAACATGGCGATCAACAAGCAGGCCATCGTGGATGCCGTATTTCAGGGCATGGGGCAGGTCGCGAAGAACCCGTTGCCGCCGGCAGTCTGGGGCTACAACGATGCCGTCAAAGACGATCCCTACGATCCGGAAAAGGCAAAATCAATGCTTCAGGCTGCGGGCGTCAGCAATCTGGCGATGAAGATCTGGGCAATGCCGGTCAGCCGTCCCTACATGCCCAATGCCCGCCGGGCCGCCGAATTGATCCAGGCCGATTTCGCTAGGGTTGGTGTCTCGGTCGAGATCGTTTCCTATGAATGGGGCGAATATCTCAAGAAGGCGCGCGACAAGAACCGGGACGGAGCCGTCATCCTCGGCGGTACCAGCGACAATGGCGATCCGGATAACCTCTTGAGTTTCTTCTTCAGCTGTACGAGCGTCGGTGCCAGCAATTACTCCAACTGGTGTTTCCAGCCGCTCGATACGCTTCTGCAAAAGGCACGCCAGGTTTCTGATCAGGCCGAGCGCACCAAGCTCTACGAGGAAGCGCAGCTCATCATCAAGAAGGAGGCTCCGATCGCGGCCCTTGATCATTCGACCGTCGTCATGCCGATGTCGAAAAAAGTGTCCGGATATGTGCTGGATCCGCTGGGTTCGCATCGTTTCGACGGTGTCGATCTGGCGGAATAGCTGAAAGCTTCGGCGCAGTGACGATTTAGGCAAAAACCGCTTCAGTTTCCGGACGGATATGGCTAGAGCATTCTCCGGCCATCGGAGGAAACTGAGGCGGTGAAATCACCACAAATCATTCAGACATCGGGTATCACGGCCGTTCGAATCTACCGCTCCATGCTCGCAATGGTCGTGCTGACGGGTATTGGCATCGCGTATTTTGCCATCATACCCGCCGCCCATGTCAGCCGGCTCCGATTGACGGCTAACTTTTTCAGTTATTTCACCATCCAGACCAACACGCTTGTTTTTCTCGGCCTGGTGTTTTCCCTGGCGGCACCACGGTCCCGGCCGGGGCAATGGGCGCAATGTCCTCCGGTCAGGTCGGCGCTGTTGTCATACGTGGTCATGACCAGCGTCATTTATGCCCTTGTCCTGCAGACCGCGTGGCGGCCAACCGGATGGCAGGCACGCGGCGACCAGATTCTCCATTACGCCGTGCCGGTGCTTTACTTCATTGACTGGCTGTTCTGGGTCAGGCGCGGCGCGCTCTTGTGGCGCCATGCCTTGTGGTGGCTGTCTTTCCCCGCGGCTTATGCGGTCTACACCCTGATCCACGGCTATTTCTCCGGGTTCTATCCCTATCCCTTCATCGATGTCCCGGAGATCGGTCTCGACGAAACGGCGGTGAACATGGCCTGGATGACTGCCGGTTTTCTGGGGCTGGGAACACTGGTCATCACTATCGATCGCCTGGCCTGCAGATATGGTGCCCGCAACGCGCGGGCACTCTAGCGCAAATTTGGCGCTAGGCCCGTTCTTCCCAGATTTTTGCAAGCTCGACCAGCGTCTTGACGGCTCTTTCCATGTCCTGGCGGCTGACCCATTCAAGCGGTGAGTGGAAGGCGTGGCCGCCGGCAAAAATATTGGCGCAGGGCAAGCCCATGAAGGACAGCCGTGAACCGTCGGTGCCGCCACGGATGCTGCCGCGCACCGGCACCATGCCGGCCCGGCGGACCGCTTCAACCGCGTTGTCGACGATCTCCGGGTGGCGGTCGAGGACGGACTTCATGTTGCGGTACTGCTGCCTGACGGTGAACGTGTAGGACGAACCGGGATAACCGGCCATGACGTCCTTCACCAGCGCTTCGAGCACGGCTTCCTTGGCGGCAAGGCCGTCATCGGTAAAATCACGGATGATGAAGCTGAGCGCCGCCTTCTCCATCGAACCGGTGACGCCTGTCGGATGGATGAAGCCCTCTTTGCCTTCCGTTGTCTCGGGCGCGATGTCCCGGGGCAGCCGGTCGATGATGGCGCCGGCGATCTTGATGGCGTTTTCCATCTTGTCCTTGGCGAAGCCCGGATGAATTGCGACGCCCGAAATGGTGATGTCGACCCCGTCGGCCGAGAAACTCTCGTCCTCGATATGGCCTGCGGTTTCGCCGTCGACGGTATAGGCGAACTGTGCCCCGAGCTTGGCCACGTCCACCTTGTCGACGCCGCGCCCGATTTCCTCGTCCACGGTGAGCAGCAGCTTGATGGTGCCGTGGCGGATATCCGGGTTGTCGACGAGGAACTGCGCCGCCGTGATGATTTCCGCCAGCCCGGCCTTGTCGTCGGCGCCGAGAAGGGTGGTTCCGTCTGTCGTGATGATGTCATTGCCGATCTGGTCGAGCAGGACGGGATGGTCGCTGACCCGGATGACCTGCTGCGGATCGCCGGGCAGTTGTATGTCGCCGCCGCCATAATTATGCAGGATGCGCGGCTTGACGTTTGTGCCGGTAAAATCGGGGGCCGTGTCCATGTGCGAGCAGAAACAGATGACCGGCACCGGCTTGTCGACATTGGACGGGATGGTTGCGTGGACGTAGCCGTGCTCGTCCATATGCGCATCGGACAGGCCGATGGCGAGCAATTCCCCAACCAGCACATGGCCGAGATTCTTCTGCTTCTCGGTGGACGGTTGTGCGGACGATTTGGGATCCGATTGGGTGTCGATGACGACGTAGCGAAGAAAACGATCGGTAACGGTATCGGTCATGGGCTCAGCTCCAACCTTTGCATGCCAGTGATGCACTGCTGTAGCCTTTGCCGCCGGCATCGTGAACAGATTTTTGCCTTGCTCCCCGCTTTTTCCCATTCGCCTCCGCCGCAAGCACGCCGCCGGTGTTCAATTGCAGGGTGACAGCCCTGCAATTGATACGATGCATCGCTCCGTCTAAGCGGCCTGCACTTTCCGGGAACCACGGGCCCAGGCGGGAAGCCAATCGCCGTGCGCAGCAAGAAGATCATCGACGAGCGACCATATCTGATCGAGATCCAACTCAGCGGCGGTGTGCGGGTCCATCATCGCCGCATGGTAGATGTGATCCCGGTTTTCGGTCATCAGCGCCTGCACGGTCAGTTCCTGTACATTGATGTTGGTGCGGATGAGGGCGGTGAGTTGCGGCGGCAGCGCGCCGACATGGGTTGGCTGAATGCCGGACGCATCGACAAGGCATGGCACTTCCGCCGCACAATTGGCGGGCAGGGACGTGATGCAGCCATTGTTGCGCACATTGCCGTAGATGACCGATGGTTCGCCGGTCCATACGGAATTCATGATGGACGAGGCATATTCGCGGCTTTCGCTCACGTCGATCCTATCGGCCTTGGCATAGGTTTCCGCCTGTCCCTTCCAGCGTTCGATCTGCTCGATGCAGCGCTTGGGATATTCGTCCAGCGGAATGCCGAACTTTTCGATCAGATCCTCGCGGCCTTCCTTGATGAAGTATGGCGTGTACTCGGCAAAGTGCTCGGAGCTTTCAGTGACGAAATAGCCGAGCCGCGTGAGCATCTCGTAGCGGACCTTGTTCGGGCAGCGCGGATTCCAGTGGCTGGGCTTGGGCAACCGCCCCTCGCGATAGCCCCGGACAAGATCCGGATAGAGGTCGCGGTAACTGCCATCGGGCTGCTGGTGTTCGAACTGCAGGTAAAAGGCCATATGGTTGATGCCTGCAGCGCGATAGCGGATTTCTCCAATTGGGATGTCGAGGTCGCGCGCCAGTTCGCTCGCCGTTCCCTGCACGGAATGGCAAAGACCCACCTGACGGATCGTTGGGTATTTTTCAGCGATTGCCCAGGTGTTGATGGCCATGGGATTGACATACTGCAGCAGGATGGCCTGCGGGCAGACCGCCAGCATGTCCTCGCAGATATCCCAGAGGTGCGGTACGGTCCGCAGGCCGCGCATGATGCCGCCAACACCAAGGGTGTCGGCAATGGTCTGGCGCAGGCCGTATTTCTTCGGAACCTCGAAATCCGTGACGGTGCAGGGCTCGTATCCGCCGATCTGGAACGCAACCACGACGAAGTCCGCCTTCTCGAGTGCACGCCGGCGGTCCGTATGCGTTTCGATGACGGCCTTGGCATCGAGTGTTTTTGCCAGCTTGCCGGCGACGATGGCGCTCTCGGCGAGGCGCTGCGGGTTGATGTCCATCAGCGCGATTTTTGCGCCCGACAGGGCCGGGCGCTGCAGAACATCGCCGATGATGTTTTTCATGAAGACGGTCGATCCGGCTCCGATAAAGGTGATTTTGGGCTGTTTTGACATGGCAATCTCCGGGAGGATTATGCGGCTACCTCGAAGGCGGCTTTGACAAGCCGTTCAGTGTAGGCGGTCTTGGGATGAAAGAGAACGTCGTTGACGGGGCCTTCCTCGACAACCTTGCCGTGCTGCATGACCATGACACGATGGCAAAGAGCACGAACCACTTTCAGGTCGTGGGAAATGAAGAGGTAACTGAGGCCGCGCTCATCCTGCAGCTTGCGCAAGAGATCGATGATCTGCGCCTGGACCGACAGGTCGAGCGCCGACGTCGGTTCGTCAAGAAGGATGAATTCCGGTTCCAGCGCAATGGCACGGGCAATGGCGATGCGCTGGCGCTGGCCGCCGGAGAATTCGTGCGGGAAGCGGGACAGGATATTATGCGGCATCCCGGCGCTCGCCAGGGCTTTCTGGACACGGTCGAGACGGTCCGCCCGGTTGACGCCGATCCCATTGATAACCAGTCCTTCCTCGATGATCTGCCCGATCGACATGCGCGGGTTGAGCGAGGAAAACGGGTCCTGGAACACGATCTGCATGCGCGAGCGCAGCGGCCGCATTTCGGCCCGCGACTTGTCGTGGATCGGCTGCCGGTCGAAGTAAATCTCGCCACTGTCAGTATGCACCAGCCGGACGAGCGCCTGTCCGAAGGTGGTCTTGCCGGAGCCGGATTCACCGACGATACCGAGCGTCTCGTGTCTGTGGAGTTTCAGGCTGAGACTGTCGACAGCCACGAGCTCGTGCAATTGCGGCTTGAAGAAACCGCCGCGTTTGAGCATGTAGGTCACCCGCACCGACTTGCCCTCCAGAATGGCTTCGCAGTCCGCCGGCATCGGGTTGGCCTGTCCTCTGGGTTCGGACCCGAGGAGATGGCACGTATAGGGGTGGCGGGGGGCGGCAAAGAGCGCTGCGGTCGTGTTGTGCTCCTTCACCTCGCCATGCTGCATGACATAGACATAATCGGAAAACTGCCGGACAACGGTAAGGTCATGGGTGATGAGAATGACGGCCATTCCAAGCCGCTTCTGCAGATCGCGGATGAGGTTGAGGATCTGGGCCTGCACGGTTACATCGAGCGCGGTGGTCGGCTCGTCGGCAATCAATACGTCGGGATTGTTGGCGAGCGCCATGGCAATCATGACACGCTGGCGCTGACCGCCGGAAAGCTGGTGCGGATATTGGTTGAGCCGGGATTCCGGATCGGGAATTTGCACTTGTATCAACAGGTCCAGCGCGCGTTGCCGGGCGTCGCGCCGGCTGATGCGCTGGTGCACGCGGATGGCTTCGACGATCTGGCTGCCGATCGTATAGATCGGGTTGAGCGAGCTCATGGGCTCCTGAAAGATCATGGACATGCGATTGCCGCGCAACGCGCGCCGCGCCCGGCTCGAGAACTTGAGAATATCCTTGCCGTCATAGGCAATTTTCGATTCCTGGGACACCACGGCGCGCTTTGTCAGGAGCCCCATGATGGTGCGGGCGGTCACCGATTTCCCCGACCCGGATTCGCCGACAATTGCGATCGTCTCGCCGCGATAGAGTTGGAAGGAGACATCCTTGACGGCCTCCACGACCCCCTCTTCGACCGTGAAGCGGACGGCGACATTGCGGGCATCGATGATCGGATTGTCCCGATGGGCTGAACTGTCCAGCCGTTGTTCGGGTGCCATGGTGCTTGGTTCCTGCGTGTGCATGGTTTCCGGCCTCAATAGGGATCGACAGCATCGCGCAAACCGTCGCCCAGGGCATTGAAGGCAAAGACGGTCACAAGCACGAAGGCGACGGGGGTGAGAATCCACGGGTAGGACCCGATGACGGAATAGGTGGCCGTGTCCTGCAGCATCAGCCCCCAGGAAATCAGCGGAGGCTTCACTGCAAACCCGAGGAAGCCCAGAAAGGATTCCAGAAGGACAATGTGCGGGATCGCGATGGTGACGGCAACGATCACGTGGCTCATGACATTGGGAAAGATGTGCTGGAAAATGATGCGCCGGTCTGAGGCGCCCACCGCCAGCGCCGCACGCACATATTCGATGCGGGCAAGTGCCAGTGTCTTGCCGCGCACTTCACGCGACATCTGCGCCCAGCCAAGCGCCGACATGATGATGATGACGAAACCAAGGAAAATGCTCGTCGGAGCCGTGACGGGTATGAGCGAGCTGAGGGCGAGATACAGTGGAAGCTGGGGAAATGCCAGGACCAGTTCAACAAAACGCTGTGTCCAGGCATCGAACCGTCCGCCGAAATAGCCGGAGACCAGTCCGACGGTCGTGCCGACAACCGTCACGATGGAGACGACAATCAACGCAATCATCAGCGAGACGCGGGAGCCGTAAATGGCTCTGGAGAGAACGTCACGACCGAACTTGTCGGTTCCAAGGAAATGCACGGGCTTGCCGTCGAGGGTGCCGAAGAAATGCCGGTCCGCCGGGATGATGCCAAGCAGCTTGTATTCAAAGCCCTTGACGAAGAACCCCAGCAGGCGGGGATTGCCATAGTCCAGCCCGACCACCGGCTGGAATGTCACCGGATCGAGTTCCTCGGTCTCGGCGACCGGATAGGTGCGCGGGCGCAGATTGAAATGCGCATCCTTGTCGAAGAAGCGCACGGCTTCCGGCGGTGCGAAGCCGATCTCCGTCTGGGAAGGATCGACAGGGGCAAAGAAACCGGCGAAGACGGCCATAACAAGCAGCATGCAGACGAGGACAAGCCCGATCATGCCGGTCCAGGAGCGTTTGAGGCGCCGCCACACGAGAGCCGAATAGCTTTCATTGCCGCGGTTGGCTTTGCGGATGTCCACGGCGGCAACCGGCGGTCTTATCTGGATTTGCATCACCGCGCCTCCCCGTACTGGCGAACCCGCGGGTCCATCAGCGCCAGCAGAACGTCTGCAATGATGTTGCCGACAATCAATGTTGCCGAGAGCACCAGCATGAAGGTCGCCGTGACATAGACGTCTCCGATCCACATGGACCCGACGATGGCGGGCCCGACCGTCGGCAGCGCGAAGATGATGGCGGTTTCGATCTCGCCGGTCAGCATGTATGGCAGGACGACGCCCTGATACATGATGAGGGGATGCAGCGCATTCGGCACCGCATGGCGCATGATGACAGCGCCCTCGCTCAAACCCTTGGCCCGTGCCGTCTCGACATATTGGGCGTTGAGCGTGTCGAGCAGATTGCCGCGCATCACGCGCATATTGTAGGCGAGCCCGCCAAAGGTGGCGATGGCAACGACCGGCCACACATGCTGGACCAGATCAACGAACTTGCCCCACGACCACGGCGCGCCGCCATAGCGCGGGGAATAAAAGCTGCCGATCTCCGAGACGTTGAAGTGAAACACCATGATGTAGACAATGATCAGCGCCATCAGGAAGCGCGGTACGGTCATGCCCAGGAACGATATGCCGGAGAGCAGGCTGTCCACCCAGGAATATTGCCGCGTGGCGGCCAGTATCCCGAAGCTGATCCCGATGATCGACGCGAGGATATGGCAAGTGAGGGCGAGGAGAAGCGTGCGCGGCAACCGCTCGCCAACCACATCGGCAACCGGCTTGTTGTAGAACATGCTGTGGCCGAAATCCCCGCGGGTCACCATGCCGACGATCCAGTTGAGGTATTGCACGGGCAGCGGCTTGTCGAGGCCATTGGCAACCCGGTACGCCTGCGCCTGTGCATCGGCTGCCTCGAAGGACGCGCCACCCTGGTTCATCAGCTGTGAGCGGATGTAGTCGGAGTAATCGCCAGGCGGTGCCTGAATGATGGCAAAGGTCACCACGCTCAGCACAAACAGCACCGGGATGGCGGATGCGATACGCACAAGCAGGAATCGTAGCATGGGCCGGTTCGCTTTTCTTGTGTTGGTTTCAAAACTGGCGTGAACACATTCATGCCGTTGGATTTTTCAGTCCACCCGCCGGTCGCAACGCGGTGCGACCGGCCGGATCAGAGGCCTTGGGAGGCTTAGTTCATCGGTCCGGGTCCGCCGGGTTTTCCCGGCAATTGCTGCGGGAACAGTTCATAGTCGCCCTGCTTGTCCGCCTTGACGAAGATGCGTTCACGGATGACGGCATCTTCAGCCCAGTTGAACATGAAAATCGGCGCCCCGGACGGGATGTTGGAGAAGCGCTTGTTGATGACCAGTGCACCGGCAAATTCAGTCAGCCCGACCGTGTTGACGTTGGCGGTGTAAACCTTCTGATATCGCTTCATCAGTTCAGCCCGCTCGGCATTGTCCTGGCTCGCGATGAATGCGTTGACGATTTTCACCAGTTCTTCCTCGTAGGGCATCAGGTCGACTGCGCCGTTTTCCGGGGCACGGTGGTACCAGCTTGTGCGTGGCCCGACAGGCGCCAACTGTTCCGTGTTCTGCACGACGGAGGCGAGTTCCGACCTGTTGCGCAGGATCATCCAGTCAAAGCGGCCGCCGTAGTTGGCGGCATCCCGCTGGTTGCCATCAAGGGCGTTGAGAATGACACGCAGTCCGAGTTTTTC
This sequence comes from Phyllobacterium sp. NPDC097923, assembly GCF_044760925.1. Taxonomy (NCBI): domain Bacteria; kingdom Pseudomonadati; phylum Pseudomonadota; class Alphaproteobacteria; order Hyphomicrobiales; family Phyllobacteriaceae; genus Phyllobacterium; species Phyllobacterium sp. NPDC097923. The sequence goes on from NZ_JBIWBL010000003.1 coordinate 48,193, forward strand.
CAGCTGCGCGATAACACCCTCGGCAAGGTTCTTGTCGGTGCTGTAGGCATTGTTCACGAGAAGGGTGATCTCGACGTCCTTCCCGCCAGCCTTGTCCGGCGGGAAGTTGACGATACCATTGCCGTCGGTGTCCTTCAGGCCGGCCTTGGCCAGTTCAGCCTTCGCCCCCTCCAGATCGAAGGGGTAATAGACCGTGGACTGCCGGTCGTAGAAGCTCGTTGCCGATGACAGCCCGCCCGGATAGATCGCCGTGAACGGTCCTTTGACAAGGGCTTCGCCGAGCTTCTTGCGGTCGATGGCCATGGTGACGGCCTTGCGGAAATGCTCGTTGCGATTGAGTTCGCGCACGGCCTGACCGCGCGCATCGGGTGCGCCCCAGCCATTGGCGGAAAAGTTCATGTCGAGATTATAGCCGATCAGGCGGGGTCCGAAGGCAAGCCGGGCGGGTGCATTGTCCTGCGCGGCGCGTTTCAGCGACTCCACGAAGTTTTCCGGCTGTTCGAGATTGGAGAAATCGGCGGCCCCTGCAACGGTCTGGACGTCACGGTCGGCCCATGTGGAAAGCTTGTAATGCATCTCGTTGACATAGGGCAGCTGGTTGCCGGCTTCGTCTACTTTCCAGTAGTAGGGGTTGCGGCGCATCACGATGATGTCGTCGGGGCGGTATTCGACCGGTACCCAGGCACCCATGACCGGCATGTTCATATATTCCGGCGGGAAAGCGTTCTTGTACTGGTCGTAGGTTGTCCCGGCATATTTGGGATGCTTCGTCTTCAGAATATGCGCCGGGCCGGGGCAGAATGTGCCATAGGCCATGGCATAGAGATACTGGCGCGGGAACGCATCCTTGAAAGTCCACTGGACCGTATAGGCATCGACTTTCTTCAGCGTTGTGCCAACGCCGAAGGTTTCCTGTGTTGCGCCATTCAGCGGTGAAACATTGGGGTCGAGGACATTGTCTTCCCAATAGTACATGACGTCATCGGCATCGAATGGCGCACCATCGGACCATTTTGCGCCTTCGATCAGATGCATGGTCAGCGTGTGGCCATCCGGCGACCAGTCCCACCCCTTGGCGAGGTTGGGCAGCGGCTCGACGTCGCTCGCTTCGACCTGGAACAGCGGTGCCGTTCGCGTCAGGCATTCGGACAGGCCGATGTCGATGCCTCCATAACCCTGCGACTGGCCGCCGCTGTAGTTCCAGCCCTCCGGCCGGCCGCCGATGACGTGCCGCAAGGTATCGCCGTAGACACCGATGCCATCGGGCATGTTGGTCGTCCGGTAGACAAGGGGCTGCTTGGGCAGGCGGTCCTGAACCGGCGGAAGCTTGCCGGTCTTGACGAACTTCTCGGTCATCCAATCCGGCTCATGATAGGCGGGCAGGGTCTTGAATTCGAGGATCGCGTCGCGCGGGACATAGGTGATGTTGGCTTGCGCTTTGAAGGATGGCGGTTCAGGCGGAACTGTCGGCTCCGATGCCGCTGCCGGAACGGCCAGCATCGAAACACCCAAGGCGAGTGTACTCCAATAGCGCAGATGGCTCATCGTCTCTCCCTCTCGATTTGATCCAGCCGGTATGGCCATTCCCGTCTCCTCCAAGCCGGGAAAAGCCGCTGGAAAGCTAATTCACGGCCTGCGTCATCAATGCTTTCTCTGCCCGCAATTCTTCGATCGAGCGCACGGAACGGCTGGCAGAACCTTTCCATTCACGCGTTGCCACGGTCTTGTGGCGCAGGCGGTCCTTTGCCGCATCAATCGCATGGGCATATTGCGGCAGCCAGGGTGCTTGCGCGACGATCATCTCATCGACCATCTGCCAGACTTCCTCCGGCGTGCACACGGCGCCAACCAGCGGATCATGCAGGACGGCAAGCTTCAGAAGATCGATGTCGCCGCTGATGGCGGCGTGGACGGCCATGCGCTGCACATTGATCGATGCCATGCAGGTTGCGGCGCAGGCTTCCGGCAATGTGATGCCGGAGACCATGTTGATGCCGAACCGGTCAACGAAGCCGGGCGATTCAATGATCGCGTCGGCGGGAAGGTTGGTGATGATCCCGGTGTTGCGGGTGTTGAAATGGCCACGGTAGACCCGTCCGGTTTCCAGCGCTTCCAGAATATGGCTCGCATGTTCGTTGGAGCGGCGTGCCGGATCGATCGGCTTGGCGGCCGCTTCGAGAAATTGCGCAAATTCGGTCTCAAACCAGTTTCTGGTTTCGGTCGAATGCCGGAGATAGCCGCCGGTCTCGCCATGGATCCAGTTGGACATGTCGATCCATCTGGCGATTTCATCGGGACGCTTGCGATACCACGGCAGATATTCCGAGAGATGACCGTTGCTTTCGGTGGAATAGACGCCGAAGCGCTTCAGCACATCGATGCGCAGCTTTTCCTGCTGGGAAAAGACCGGATGCGCCTCGAATGCGGCAATGAGTTCCTCCGTGCCAATCCTGCGACCGCGCAGGCGGATATCGACAAACCAGGTCTGATGATTGATGCCCGAGCAGATATAGTCGAGCTCGTCCTTGGACCGGGCACCCAGAACTTCCGCGATCTGCTCCGCCCCATGCTGAACCCCGTGGCACAGGCCGACCGTGTCGACCTTGCCATATTCAATGGCCGCCCATGTGTTCATCGCCATCGGGTTGGCGTAGTTGAGGAATTTTGCGCCGGGTTCCGCAACTTCGCGGATGTCCTTGCAGAAGTCGAGAATGACGGGGATGTTACGCTGTCCGTAAAGGATGCCGCCGGCGCAGATCGTATCGCCGACGCATTGATCGATGCCATATTTCAGGGGAATGCGGATGTCATCGGCATAGGCTTCGAGCCCGCCGACCCGTACGCAGCTGATGATGTAGCGGGCACCCTCGATGGCCTTGCGCCGGTCGGTCGTGGCGGTTACCCGGGTTGGCAGATGATTGGCCTCGACAATGCGGTCGAGAATGGACTTGATCATTCCAAGGTTGTGTTCGCTGATGTCGGTCAGGGCAAATTCGATGTCCCTGAATTCCGGCACGCACAGAATGTCCGTAAACAGTTTCTTTGTGAAACCCACGCTGCCCGCGCCGATAATGGCAATTTTGAAACTGCTCATGCTGACCTCACCGTGCCCATCATCAATGCGGGTGAAAGCAACAGGGCAGGGTAGCTCCGGTGGAAAAACACCGGGCTTTGCAAAGACCAGGATTTTCCGGTCTTTCCCCTTGTTCTATTCCTTACCCGCAGTTCATCCGCTGTTCTTGATTGGCATTATGCGTATATTCGTGGGAGCGAATAGAGAGGGATTATGCTTTTGAGGGTAATTTTGTGCTGCAGAAACTGATCGATACCGGGCATACCATGAAGACGGTTTCCCTGCCGCGAGGCCGCCATACGCTGCACACCATGCCGACCAGCACCGGTTATGAGGTGCGGCGCGATGAAATCTATGATTGGGACGGCCGAAAACGCGGCCAGACCCCCTTCACCGTCCTGCAGCACACGATCAGCGGAACGGGCATGCTCCGCTATGAGAACCGCAACTACAAGGTGCGCGAGGGTGAAACTCTGCTGGTCCTCGTGCCGCATAACCATCGCTACTGGCTCGAGAAAGGCGATCACTGGGAGTATTTCTGGATTTCCATGAATGGCGAGGAAGCGCTGCGCATCCACCGCTCGGTGCTCGCCGCCCAGGGGCCGGTTTTGCGCTTGCCGGGCGAGACGATAGAGCATCTGGCCGATTGCAGCCTGCGCCTGATCGCGGACGCGGAGACCGCCGGCCGCGCCTCGGCCATCGCCTACGAGGCCGCCATGGCGCTCTATGACGGCGTGTTCGGCTCGCACCCCGTCGATCAGCACGAGAAGACCGTCATGCAGCCCGTCATCGATCACATCAGTGCCAATCTGGACAAACCGCTTCCCGTTGACGAGCTGGCGCGGGTATCGGGGTTGAGCCGGGCGCATTTCTCCCGGGTCTTTGCCGAGTGCGAGGGGCTGCCCCCGGCGGAGTTCGTGCTGCAGAAGCGGATGCAGCGGGCGACGAAGCTTCTGACCAACGCTGCATTCCTTCCGGTCAAGGAAGTGGCGATCATGACCGGTTTCGACGATGCCAATTACTTTTCAAAGGTATTCCGCCGCATCTACGGCGCCAGTCCGACGGAATTCCGCACCACGGGCATGTATGCCAGTCTTTCAACGCGCGCATCGGGATCGGGTGAAAGCTGATGCGGCAGACGGGCAGCGAACCGAAGCTGCCCCTGCTGCGATCATCCGGTCAGGTTTTGAAACGGACGATCACGCGCTGCCCGATGAGGAATGGTGACTTGGGCTGAATGCTGATGATGCATTCAGCCGTGCGGATATCGACGCGATCACCGGGCGCATCCCGCGATTTGGGTTGTTCAAGCACATGCTGGATGCTGATGACGCGTCCCTGGATGGACATGGTGTCATCGTTTTCCGCGATGATGTCGACATCCATGCCCGGTTTGACTAGTTTGACAAACTGCTCCTGAATTTCGGCACGGACGATACGCGGTGCCTCCGGCAGAAGCGTGAAAAGTTGGGTAACGGCTTGCGTCGATACGACTTCGCCAACGCGGGCGGACTGGCGAATGATGCGTGCCGCGATGGGCGCGCGGACAAGCCGCATCTCGACTTCGAGACGGCTGTTGTCCGCACGGCTCTCCGCTGCCGCCAGGGCGGCTTCGGCGATGACCACTTCGGCTTTGGTGGCCGACAACTGCGCCTCGGCTTCGTCAAGCGCCTGGGCCGAAACGGCGTTTCCTGCCGCTGCCCGGCGCAGCCGTGCCGCCTGACGGGTCTGGGCACCCAGCTTTGTCTGCAACGCGTCCAACTGGCCCTTGGACTGGCGTGCTTCGGCTTCGGCGGTGCGAACAGCGATCAGTTCGCGGCGATTGTCAAGCGCGGCGAGGATATCGCCGGCTTTGACCCGCTGTCCTTCCTTCACCGGCACATCCTGAATCACCCCGTCACGCTGGGTGGAGAGTCGCAGCAGGCCGCCCTCGACATCCACGACACCGCGTGCCGCCGCAATAATGCCTGGTCTGGCCTGGGCAATTTCCGCCTGATTGGCCTCCGTCGCGCTCGACATGGCCCAGAGCGCCAGACCGGCACCGCCCAGCGCTGCCAGAACGATCGCATACTGCAGAGAGGTGCGGCTAAACATAGTCATGACTGGTATTTCCTGACGCTTTTGCACCGGCGGCGGGACGCCAGTCACGAAGAATGCGGCCATCTTCCATTTGCAGGACACGGTCCGCGTGGGCAATAAGACGCGGGTCATGCGACACGCACAGAACCGTGGCCCGGGTTCGTCTTGCAATCGTGTGAAGAATCTCGATGACGATCTGGCCGTTGACGCTGTCGAGCGCGCTGGTCGGCTCATCGGCAAACAGAATGGCGGGTTTCTTCACAATGGCGCGGGCGATGGCCACTCGCTGCTTTTCGCCGCCGGACAGTTCGGCGGGGTGCAGGTGGCGCCGGGCAGCGAGACCAACCTGTTCCAGCGCCCGTTCCGCTCGCTCCGCCGTCTCTTCGGCGGCAACACCGAGATAGTCCAGCGGCACCTGGACCTGTTCGACGGCGGTCAGGGCAGGGAACAGGTTGAAGCCCTGGAAGACGAAACCGCAATGATGCAGGCGAAAGGAATCGCGCTCGGCATCGCTCGCCGCCACAAGATCGGTTCCAAGCGTTCTGATCGCGCCTGAATCGGGAATGGTCAGGCCGCTCAACGTCGCCAGCAACGTGCTCTTGCCGCATCCGGATGGCCCGATGATCAGGGTCAGTTCGCCCTGGAAGATATCGATGGATACGTCCTGCAATGCAATCGTGCGGATTTGCTTGACGACAAATGCCTTGCTGATGCCGGTCGCGGAAATCGTTGGCTGCATGGCGGTCACCGGAGCAATGTTGCTGGATCGGCGTGCTGCAGACGCCGCAGGGCGAAAAGGCCGGCAGCGAACGCCACGGTGAGCACAACGGTGGATGCTGCCAGAACGATGCTTGTCCGCAGTTCAAAGGGCACGCTGTAGATGCGGGCTATGAGAGCGGCGGCGGTGCTGAAGACGGCGCCGACAAGCAAGCCGAGAACCCCGACCCAGGCGGCCTGTTCGATGACGATGGCCCGCAGTCCCTTGAATGATACGCCAAGGGCCCGCAGCGTCGCATATTGCGGAATGGATCCGGCCACGGCGGCCATCAGTGTCTGGCTGGTGACGAGAGCGCCGACGAGCATGGCGATGATGGTTGCGAAGATGAAGGCGATACCGGCACCGGATTCGAGAAGCCAGTACCGTATCGACATTCCCGCCAGTTCCGGGGCGGACCACACGTGAAAGCGCGGGATTCCCGCTGGATTGTTCAAACGCTCGCGAATGGCTTCCGCTGGTCCGAACTTTGTCACAGTGTAAAGGAAATAGGTCACGTCGTCCGTTGCCCCAAGCGCATTGTCCAGAGTCCGCGCAGTTTCTATCGACGTGACGACGTTTACGCCGCCCAGCCCTCGCAGGCCCTCGATCAAACCGACAATGTGAATGCGGCGGCCATTGACCTCGGCGGTATCGCCGACATCGATGGCCAGCTTGTGCCTGTCGGTGGCATCCACCAGCGCTGTTCCGGGTTGCTGCAGCAGGTTGCGCATTGCCGGGGGAACAACCGTCGAGAGGCCGATGCTGCGAGGGCGCGCGTCAATGCCGACAATATTGATGCTGGTGCCGCCGCCGCGCGCGCCGCGCCAGTCGCCGGAGCCGAGCAGGAAGCGTTCCACATGGGAAATATTCGGTTCCATGTACAGGCTGGTTGCGATGCTGGCGCTGATCGGCCGCCCGAGATCCACGCTTTGCGTGCCGGGAAAACCCACCCAGTACTGCGCGCTGGACTGGGTAACGTAGAGCGCATTGGACCCGATGATGCCGAGAAGCAGGGCGCCCTGGACGATCATGAGAACGCCGGAAAAACCCACCGCTACAATCGCTGGAAGAAACCGCCGCCATTCATGGACCAATGTTTTGCGTGCTATCGAAACGGACATCCGGTTACCCCTTCCGTTGGCGGGTGGGGGCGTCTTGCGTGCTGGTCGTCAGGGGCGAGGCGCCGCCGATGGCCTTGTAGAATGTGATCAGGGCAAGCGCTTCGGCTTCCTGCGCCTCGGCCAGCTGCTTGCGCTGCGCCAGGACGCGCATCGCCGAGCCAATCGACTTGGATCCGTCGCTCAGGCCTTCCCGTTCGAGGACCGTGGTTGCGGAGCGCATCTTTTGCGCGGATGCCAGATTCGCATTCAGTCGCCGGGTCGTGGTATGAACGGCCGACCACGCCCGCAGCGCGGATGATGCTTCCTCATAGGCAACGAGAACACTCTGTCGGTAGGCCGCAACAGCTTCGTCGAACAGAGCCTGCCGTGCCGCAACGACGTCGCGCCGCCGTCCCTGATCGAAAACCGGAATTTGAACCGACGGCCCGCCCATGATGCCGAACGGCGAACCGTTGGACGGACCGCCAACACCGACAATGCCGCTCAGGCGGAGTTTTGGGTAGAGGTCGGCCTGGGCGATGCCGATATCGGCGGCAGCACGCACGGTTGCAAGCTCGGCCCGCCGGACATCCGGACGGGCGCGCAGGAGGTCCGCCGGACGGCCTGTGATGGGGTCGAGGCGGGCGACGGGTTGAGGTTTTGTGTGCTGCAGGGAGGTGTCGATCTGCGTGGTCCCGAGAAGGGTGGCAATCTGCTGCAGGGTGATGTCGATCTGTGTCTGGAACCGGGCCTGTTCCGCCTTCGCATCGCCAAGGCTTATCCGGGATTCCTCTGCGTCCGATGCGGCGGCAAGGCCGGAACGGTATTTGACCGCGGCAAGCTTGCCATCGCGCTCGATCAGGGCAAGGGAGGCGCGGGCGATCGCCTCGCGCTCCTGCAGCGCGCGCAGGCGCACGTAAGCGCTGGCAATTTCGGCGGCAACAGCGATGCGTGCGGCTTCGACATCCTCGGCGACCATATCGGCGGATGCCTTGGCTGCCCGCTGTGTGTTCTCGCTCAAGCCAAACAGGCCAAGCTCCCAGCCCACTTCAAGGTTGAGCTGAACCGGTCGGCGCAGCAGTTCCTGCGATTTGGTCGAACCCGTTCCGGCATTGGCCGTGCCCGATACATCGGCGGTGGGCATGAAAAGTGTTCTTGATGTCCGCGCCATTGTTCGCGCGGCGACAAGCTGCTGCTTCGCTTGGACGATGGTGAGGTTCTGTCCAAGCGAACGTACGACGAGCCCGCTCAGGACCGGATCGCCGAAAGTCTGCCACCAGTCGCGCAGGTCCCGCTGCCGGCCAGCAGGCATCTTCGCGGCGGCGGCATAGCGCGCCGGCAGGCTGGGCGCCGAGAGAGCCAAGCCCGATGCATCATTCTGGCAAGCGGTAAGCATCGCCGCACCGGTAAGGACGCAGATGGTCTTCACGCACGCATGGCGACAGAAAAATGGGGTAAGGGGCAATGTCAAATCTCACGCACGCGACCTTGGACCGGGCACCCGGTATTTCGGGCACAGCCATGGTCGTGGAAGCCGCGGGAACGAACGTTTTTCCCAATCGCGCTCGGTGTTGTAACTGCAGGCATTGCTTCTCACATCCAATTGTCCGCGCATCGTTGCATGCGAGGATTGCGGGAACATGATGGAGCGGTTGCCCAGGCGCGGATTTTGGCTTGAAAAACTGCCGTTTCAGGGGGTGTGTTTTGCCCCGGCACCCCACCGCAGACCATCCATCAGCAGTTTCACCAAACGGCGGGAACGCTCATGCCAGTCGGGAGCATCGGGAATGGAATAGATGGTGAAGAGGGCATGCAGCAGGTCTGTGCTGTCGATGTCCCGCCGGATGAGATTCTGATGTGCGGCCGCTTCCACGAGATTGCGCAGGGCGACGGAAACCATGCCCGAACTCTCGGCAAAAAGTTCGGAGTTCGTGTTGACCAGCATGCGCAGGCTGTTTGCCATGCCTCTTTTGGCGGCGATATAGCCGACAAACCGCTGCATCCACTCCTCGAGAGCCACATCCGGCGCATGGCTCAGGGACAATTCGCCCGCTGCCGCGCAGAGACTCTCGACTTCGCGGCGGTAAACCACTTCGACGAGATGTTCGCGCGTCGGGAAATGACGGTAGAGTGTACCGATGCCAACACCGGCGCGCCGCGCGATGTCTTCGAGGGAGCCTTCAATGCCACGTTCCGAGAAAACCGCGGCCGCGACTTCGAGCAGCTTTTCCCGGTTGCGTCGCGCATCGGCGCGCATGCCCTTGGCTGCCGACGGGGTTGGCTCGGAATTTTCTGGCGGCTTGGCAACCAAAATCTGCTCCACGCTCATGGGGGCTTGACCACGAGCAACAAGGTCTTAAGATAAGCGGAGGCCCCTCCGTTTAAGTGGAGTCCGTTTGCCTTCTTATCGCAGAATCGGTGCCGGTGTCATGTCTCTCATACGCATAGGCTGGTTTTGAACTTTCTGGCAGGCGGCAGGTGTCCGCATCCCGGGCCGCCGACTGAATCTGCATCCGCTACAGCAGGAGCAATAGAATGACCGGAACAATCGACTTGAAGCTGAACATCAATGGCAGGGAGCAGACGCTTGCCGTCGAGCCGCGTGTGACGCTGTTGGATGCCCTGCGCGAGCATATTGGTCTGACCGGAACCAAGAAGGGCTGCGATCAGGGACAGTGCGGCGCCTGCACCGTTCACATCGATGGCAGACGCGTGCTCGCCTGCCTGACGCTTGCCGCTCAGGCCGAGGGCCGTGCGATCACCACGATTGAAGGCATCGCGGCAGAAGATGGCGAATTGCATCCTGTCCAGGCAGCCTTTCTCGAGCATGATGCTTTTCAGTGCGGTTATTGCACGCCGGGACAGATCATGTCGGCGGTTGCCTGCATTCGGGAAGGACATGCGGGATCAGACAACGAGATTCGTGAATATATGTCGGGCAACCTGTGCCGGTGCGGGGCCTATTCCCATATCGTGGCTGCTGTCCGTGAAGCTGCGGAGGCCGCATCATGAAGAATTTCACCTATCTGCGTGCAGGTTCGGCGGACGAGGCGCGCACGGCCGCAGCGCTTGCCGGGAGCATGATCCTGGCCGGTGGCACCACATTGCTTGATCTTGCCAAATGCGGGGTTGCCGAACCGGACACCGTCATCGATATCACGCATCTCGCTGGTCTTGACCGCATAGAGGTCGACGGGACCCGGGCATCGATCGGGTCGCTTGCCCGCATGAGCGCGGTGGCCGATCATCCCGCAATGCAGGACGCCTTTCCGGCCGTCACGCAATCGCTGGCGCTGGCGGCCTCCGCGCAAATCCGCAACATGGCGACCATTGGCGGCAACCTGCTGCAGCGCACGCGCTGTCCCTATTTCCGTGATGCGGCCGTTTTTCCCGCCTGCAACAAGCGCAGTCCCGGCTCCGGGTGCACTGCCCTTGGCGGCGTGACCCGCAATCACGCGGTTCTGGGAACGAGCGACGCCTGCATTGCCAGCTATCCGGGCGATCTGGCTGTCGCGCTGGTTGCCTTTGATGCGATTGTGCATCTGGGAAGCCGCGAGATACCGGTCGATGACTTCTTCCTGCTGCCCGGCAATCATCCGGATCGCGAACACGCCATGGAGCGCGGTGAAATCATCACGTCCGTGACAATACCGCTATCGGCCGCCGCACGGCGCTCCACCTACCTCAAGGTCCGCGACCGGCAGTCCTATGAGTTCGCTGCCGCCAGCGCCGCTGTCGGGCTGGAACTGGCTGCCGACGGAAGGACGGTTCGCGATGTGCGCATAGCCCTTGGCGGCGTCGCAACGAAGCCGTGGCGGGCCCGCGCGGTGGAGGCGGCATTGATCGGCAAGGTGCTGGAACCGGAGCTGGTCCGTCAGGCCAGTCTGCTGTCCATGCGAGGCGCGGCTGATCATGGCGCGAACCACTACAAGATCGATCTCGCCCCGCGTGTGATCACGCGCGCTGTCCTGCAACTGGGAGGTCTGGCATGACTTTCATCAATCCAAAGGCCAAACACGGCGATGCATCCGACGGCAATCTCGGCGGACGCCTGTCAAGGCTCGATGGCCCCGCTAAAATCACCGGCAGTGCGACCTACGCCGTCGAACATCAGATCGAGGGGCTGGTCTATGCCGTAACGGTGCAGAGCACGATTGCAGCCGGTATCGTAACATCCGTTGATGCCAAGGCTGCCGAAGCATCGCCGGGCGTGCTCCTGGTGTTGACGCCCGACAATATCATGCCGTTGAAGTCAGCGACGACATGGGCCGGTACGCCCGGCCCGGAGGGTCCGTTTCTGGCGCTGCCGAGGATTGTGAGTTTCAATGGCCAGCACATCGCTGCCGTTGTGGCCGAAACCCTGGAGCAGGCCACGGCCGCCGCCGCCCTGATCAGGGTCACCTATGAGGAAAAGGAGCATGTTTACGGCCTTGACGACCCCAGGGCCGGGGACGGGGTGCCGATCGAGCGCATGACGATGTCCCGGGGCGATGCCGAGAAGGCACTGGCCGAGGCTCCGGTGCGGATCGAACAGGAATACCGGACGCCGCGCGAATACAACGTTGCCATCGAACCGCACGGCATCATCGCGCAGTGGGAGGCAGACAGCCTCACGCTATGGGAGCCAAGCCAGTGGATCGACGGCATGGCCCGTTCCTACGCTGAATGGTTCGACATACCGTTCGAGAATGTCCGCATGATCTCGCCCTATATCGGCGGCGGCTTCGGCTCGAAGGCGCTGTCACTGCCGCATGGCGCCGTTGCCGCGATTGCCGCGCGGATGCTTGGCAAACCGGTGAAGCTTGTGGTCACGCGTCCGCAAACCTTCACCGCCTATGGCGGCCGGCCCGCCACCCGTCAGACATTGGCCCTTGGGGCAACCAGGGAGGGCAAACTCCTTTCCATCGTGCAGCGCGGCGTCAACGAGACATCGATGCTCGGCGTTGCGGTCGAGCCGCTCGGTTCTGTCACCGCGATCATGTATGCGGTGCCCAATTTCAGCTCGCGGCAGAATGTCATTCCGCTCAACACGGTTACCCCGGGTGCCCTGCGGGCGCCGGGGGAAAATCCCAGCGCGTTCGGCATTGAATCGGCGATCGATGAGCTTGCCTATGAAGTGGGTATCGATCCCCTGCAGATCCGCCTGCTGAACTATGCCGAGGAAGATCCGGAGGCGAAAATTCCCTGGTCGACTCGCCGGCTGCGGGAGGCCTTCGCCGCAGGCGCGGAAGCCTTCGGCTGGTCAAAGCGCTCGCCGGCGCCGCGTTCGATGCGCGAAGGCAACCAGCTGATCGGCTGGGGTGTCGCGGCAGGGACCTATCCGGTGCGGCGCACACCTGGTGAGGCGCTGGTCCGCATTCTTGCCGATGGCACGGCGGAGGTCGCGAGCAGCAGCATCGATATGGGGCAGGGAACCTATACGATCCTTGCCCAGACCGCAGCTGAGGTTCTGGGTATTCCGGTTGACCGGGTTCGCGTGAAACTCGGAGACTCCGCCTTGCCCCGGGCGCCGGTTGCCGGCGGCTCGCAACTTGCCAACCTGATGACGGGCGCTGTCCACAAGGCAGCCCACGCGGCACGCGATGAACTGATCGGTCTTGCGCTCAATCATCCGAGTTCGCCTTTTCTCGATCAGCAGACCAATACCCTGACCATTGCCGATGGCGTGATTTCGACGCCGCGCAGCGAAAAGCCCAATATTTCCATCGCCGATTTCATGCGTGTCATCGGGCAGGAAAAGGTGGAGGCGTTGCGCGATACCCTGCCGGAGGACAAGAAGAACACGCAGGACCGCTACAACAACTTCACCACCATGATGGCGATGAAGCCGCCGACGGAAGGCGGCTACTCCCTGCACAGCTGGTGCGCGCATTTTGTCGAGGTGCGGGTTGATGCGGATTTCGGCACCGTGCGTGTCTCGCGCATGGTCTCGGCGCTTGATTCGGGCCGCCTGTACAATCCCAAGCTGGCGGAAAGCCAATGGCGGGGCGGCATCATCATGGGCATCGGCCAGGCGTTGCTGGAGGAGGGCGTCGTCGATCCGCGCTATGCCCGCGTGATCAACAACAATCTCGGCGATTATCTCGTGGCGACCAATGCCGATATCCCGGATCTGCAGGTGATCTCCGTGGGTATCCCCGATCATCATGCTTCCGTGCTCGGCGGCAAGGCTGTGGGAGAACTGCCGATCGTCGGTGTGGCCCCGGCCATAGCGAACGCGGTTTTTCATGCCACGGGAAAACGCATCCGGGACCTGCCGATCACTCTCGATAAGCTCCTGTAAGGCTTGTCCGCAAACAGGAACCCATCTGACAATATGTGTTTCGCGCATGCATGGCGCGAAACACGCTCGTTTGAGCATATTCCTGCACAGATAGGCGGTCATTGGCAAAACAATGCCTCCTCTCGAAACCGATCTTCTCTACCTTGCGGCAGCGGCGGCGTAATGGCATGGCTGCAAAGCATCTGCCACGGCGTTGCCACGCCGGTAGACCCGTGAGATCGATTGTTGGTGAGAGGAAACCTGTTCAATGCCTGGCCCCTATGTTGTGCGCGTTCATGGTGACGAAGACCTTCCGGAAGAGGTGGATGTGGTCGTTGTCGGCGGCGGTATCATAGGAGCTTCGACTGCGCTCGAACTGGCCGAACGGGGCCTCAAGGTGGCCCTGTGTGAAAAGGGCGGCATCGGCCAGGAACAATCCAGCCGCAATTGGGGATGGGTGCGTATATCGCGCCGTGACCCGCGCGAAGTGCCGCTGATGGCGGAGGCGCTGCGTCTATGGTCCGGTTTTGATCAGCGGCTTGGCCGCGATACCGGGTATAGGCGCGCCGGCATTCTGTTCACGGCGCCGGACGACAAATCCTACGAGGAAAACGAGCGCTGGCTGCAAAATCTGGAAGGTTATCAGCTGGAGAGCCGCATGATCAGTGGCAAGGAGCTCGACGATCTCCTCCCGGGCGGACATCTGCCCCTGAAAGGTGCCCTGTATACGCCCGTCGATGGGCGGGCTGAACCGCAGAAGGCGGCACCCGCCATCGCTGAAGCGGCGCGCGACAAAGGCGCGTCCATCCTCACGGAATGCGCGGTGCGGGGCATCGAAACAACCGGCGGCAAGATATCCGGTGTTGTCACGGAACGGGGGACAATCGGATGCAGCGCGGTGGTGCTCGCCGGCGGCGCGTGGTCCAATCTGTTTTGCGGCCTCTATGGCATCGATCTGCCGCAACTCAAGGTGCTGAACACCGTCATCCGCACCAAGCCGTTGCAGGGAGGCCCGGAAACGGCGCTCTGGTCCAAGGATTTTGCCATCCGCAAGCGTCAGGACGGGGGATACACCATTGCCTCCGGCCATGAGAACATTGTCGATATCGTGCCGAAATCATTCCGCTATGCGCGGCAGTTCCTGCCGGCGCTGAAACTGGAATGGGATTCCTTGTCTTTTCGCTTCGGCGGCCGCTTCTTTGATGAGGCGCGCATTCCGGCCAAATGGAAAATGGATGAGGCGAGCCCGTTCGAGTATCACCGGGTCCTTGATCCCAAGCCATCGCTCGATCTGTCGAACCGCTTTTTCGACAGCCTCAAAGCGGCATTTCCCGTATTCAATCAGGCGGAGATCGCCCAGCGCTGGGCCGGCTATATCGACGCCACGCCTGATGCTATACCTGTCATTTCGGCCGTCGACGAAATCCCCGGCTTTCACATCGCCACGGGCTTTTCCGGCCATGGGTTCGGCATAGGACCGGGTGCCGGGCGTTTGATGGCCGATATCGTGACCGGGCGCACGCCGGTGGTGGACGCGGCGGCTTTCCGGTTTTCCCGTTTCAGTGACGGGTCCAAGATAACGCCGATCACCGGATTTTGAGTGTGGTGCACAATGACCAATGCAACGGCAGTTTCAAAAAAGCGCGCACTATGGTCGCGTATTCTTACAGAGGCGGCGGCGGTGAGCGAGCGCGAACCGACGCTTTCCTCGTTTCTGCAGCATGCGGTATTGCGCTTCGACAATCCTGAGGATGCGCTTTGCCAGCAGTTGGCGGATGTTCTCGCCAGCCCTGTCGTGACAAGCGAAAAACTATGGGATCTGTTCAGCGAGGTGCTGAAAGAGAACCGGGCGGTGCTGTCCGGAATGGAGGCGGATGTCAGCGCCGTCCTTGAGCGCGATCCTGCCACCAGGAGCGCATTGCATGTGCTGCTCTATCTCAAGGGGTTCCACGCGATCCAGGTCCACCGGTTTGCCCACCATTTGTGGGATACGGGCCGGGAGGATATGGCTGCTTTCCTGCAATCGCGATCGTCACGTGTTCTGCAGGTCGACATTCATCCCGCCGTGCGCATGGGAAAGGGTGTGTTCTTTGATCATGCCACCGGCATCGTGGTCGGCGAAACCGCCGTGATCGAAGACAATGTTTCCATTCTGCAGGGCGTGACGCTGGGCGGTACGGGGAAGGACACCGGAGACCGGCATCCCAAGGTGCGCCACGGCGTTCTCATCGGTGCCAGTGCCACCGTTCTTGGCAATATCGAGATCGGCGTCAATTCCAAGATCGGCGCCGGTTCGGTTGTCCTGAAATCCGTCGAAAACAGGAAAACGGTGGCAGGTGTTCCCGCTAAGGTCATCGGCGGCGTGCAGGAAAGGGAGCCCGCCCGTTCCATGAACCAAATTCTTTATGATGTCGGGCTCTGAACCCTGCAGAGGAGGATGGGACTATTCCGCCGGATTATCGTTGGCTATTCCGCGCCTGTCGGGTTCTTTCAGCCGCGCCATCGAGAATTTCAGGACATTTTGCACGACATCCAGCTCATGACGGCCGGCGGGCGTCGCACCGCGGGCATCTTCGGTGAGTTTCAACATTTTCCGGAACAATTCGCGAATTTCGAATTCGGACAATGGAGCCATTGTTTGAATGTCTTCGATACGCATCGGTGTGTTGTCGCCGTGTCCATGCATCAGGATTCCCATTGAAATCCTTTTCAGCCGGGGTGTCTGGACATGAGTTTCTTCAAGTCGCGCAAGAATTGAAAATTATTACCGCCACAATCGCGTTGCATTCGGGCGGGTCAAACCGGTGCTTTGACCACCATTGAGATGGCAGTTGATCGCTCCCGCCATTTTTGAACAACGACATTGCAATATGCCTATTCATTGCACTTGACCCCGTTGCGCAATCTGAAACATAGTCGGGAGGCGGATGGTTCCAAGGAAAAACACCGGGTCGATTGCCGGTGAAAATCAACATCCGCACGTGGGGGCGGGCATGACGATACAGGGCAAAACACCATTCGGGTCAGCCAGACCCTGATGCGCACCTTTGTGTTTCTGGGGATATTCTTTCTATTCTGGATTACCACGACTCCATTTCCCGATTTGAGCGCTGTCATCAATCCGGCCGATCCGCGCTCCGACGCGCTCTATCAGGTGGTGATGCTGCTCCTCTCCGCCATGCTGCTCTTCTTCGGTTTGCGACACCCCCTCCGGCGAATGATCCTGCAGCCAGCCGCTCTGCTTTCGGCAATTTTCATCTGGTATATCTTCGTTTCGATCCTGTCGCTTCACCCGGACGTTGCCGTGAAAAGGGCCATTCTTGGCGCTCTGGTTTGTATGAACGCGAGCATATTCCTGCTCCTGCCAAAATCGGAGCGGCATTTTGCGGCACTCTTGAGTTTGGCCACCCTGGTGATGCTTGGGTTCGCCTACTGGGGCGTCACGGTCTGGCCGCAATATGCGATTCACAATATCGGTGATTTTGCCGAACGGGAACTGGCAGGCGATTGGCGCGGTCAGTTCTCGCACAAGAATATCACCGCAGGCGTGATGGTCATATCGGTCTTCTTCGGCCTGTACGCGTGGTCATCCCATCTGCGCCTGAGAGCCGTTGTCATTGTCGTCCTGTCAACGTACTTCCTGTTCAGGACCGGTGGTAAAACCTCCTCGGCAGCTTTGCCGGCCACACTTGTTCTTGCAGCCCTGTTCGAGCGTCTGCGATCGCTGCGTTTCCTCATCGTCCTGGGCGGAATTATCGCCATCAACTTCGTCACGGTCGGCGCGGCTTTTCTCGAGCCGGTGCGCGAGATGCTGGCCTCGGTCGGAATAGACCCGACATTCACGACACGCACCGATATTTGGAGGCTTGCGATCAATGCGGCGGCGCGCCAGCCGATCACCGGATACGGCTTTGACGTGTTCTGGGGGTCTCCTGAACTGATTTATGGCGGCGGCCAGATCGAAAGCGGAGCGTTGAACGCGGGAACCGCCCACAATGGCTATGTCGATACGCTCGTTTCAGCCGGAATTCCCGGCCTCATACTCATCTTCGTCTGGCTGTTGATTCTGCCGATCCTTTATATCGAGCGGGCAGAAGAACAGGGAGGAAACCCGCATCTGACGCGCCTTTTCTCCCGTATTTGGCTCTACGTGATTTTTGCGAGCTGCACGGACACCCTTTTCTTCCAGAATCGCAATCCGGTCTGGTTCGCGCTGCTCATTGCCGTCTTTGGCCTGCGTTTTCAGGCCAAGTCGGACATGATCGAGAGTGCCGTGCCAAGGGTGGCAACGGGTGCCTTGTCGGCGCAGCCCACCTAAACCATCCCGATAGCCGATGGAGTTTCATGACAATCCGTCGGGCTGGCGCGCCTCCGCTCGCGCTTCGGTACTTGGCATTCTCGTTATCCTTCCGTGACTGATTTCCCTCGGCGGCTGCCCGCAACCGGGCGCTTTGTCGTGACTCAAAACCGTCTTGTTATTTGTATTACTATATTATAGTAATACGCTGGAGGTCTGGGAGGATCTTGTAAATTTGACCAATTTCGGGAGGAGACGTCATGATTTCCATGAAGAGAATTCTGCTTGCCAGCACGGTTGCCATGTTGTGCGCCGGTGCTGCGCATGCGGCTGATTTGACAGTCGGTTTTTCACAGATCGGCTCGGAGTCGGGCTGGCGTGCGGCTGAAACATCCGTGTCGAAGATCGAAGCCAAGAAACGCAGCGTCGATCTCAAAATTGCCGATGCCCAGCAGAAGCAGGAAAACCAGATCAAGGCGATCCGCGGCTTCATTGCACAAGGTGTCGACGCCATCTTCATCGCTCCGGTCGTGGCGACAGGGTGGGACACTGTTCTTGCCGAAGCCAAGGAAGCCAAGATTCCGGTCATTCTTTTGGACCGCACCATCGAAACAGCCAATGACGGTCTCTATCTGACTGCGGTCACGTCCGATACCGTCCACGAAGGCAAGGTTGCCGGCGAATGGCTCGTCAAAGCGGTGGCCGGCAAGGACTGCAAGGTTGTTGAATTGCAGGGAACGGTTGGTTCAAGTCCTGCCATCAACCGCAAGAAGGGTTTCGAGGACGGAATCGCCTCGGCCTCCAATATCAAGATTACCCGCAGCCAGACCGGCGACTTTACCCGCTCCAAGGGCAAGGAAGTCATGGAAGGCTTTCTCAAGGCGGAGAACGGCGGCAAGAATATCTGCGCTCTCTACGCGCACAATGACGATATGGCCGTTGGTGCGATCCAGGCAATCAAGGAAGCCGGGTTGAAGCCGGGCAAGGACATTCTCGTCGTGTCTGTCGATGCGGTGCCTGATATTTTCAAGGCGATGTCCGAAGGGGAAGCGAACGCAACGGTGGAACTGACCCCGAACATGGCGGGACCAGCCTTTGATGCCTTGAAGGCATTCAAGGACAGCGGAAAAGCCCCGCCAAAGTGGATACAGACGGAATCGAAGCTCTACACACAGGCCGATGACCCGAAGAAGGTCTACGAGGAAAAGAAGGGCCTGGGATACTGATCAGGACCGCCGTGCCAGCCGTCCCATTGGGGGCGGCTGGTCACTGATCGGAAATCCGCTGATGGGGAGACGGCGCAATGACGGACAAACCCGGTCTTCTTGCGGTAGAGGGCATTTCCAAATCATTTGTTGGTTTCAAAGCGTTGGATGGCGTTGATTTCACCGTCAGGCCGGGGGAAATCCACGCGCTTCTCGGCGAAAATGGCGCGGGGAAATCAACGCTGATCAAAGTGCTGACTGGTGTCCACCAGCCGGATGCCGGCGTGATCAAAATCGACGGGCAACCGGTGGCCATGCGCGATACGCAGCATGCTCAATATCTCGGTATCGGTACGGTTTACCAGGAAGTGAATCTGCTGCCCAATATGTCCGTTGCCGATAATCTCTTCATCGGGCGCCAGCCAATGCGGTTCGGTTTCGTCAACCGCAAGCTGATGGAAAAACAGGCGCAGGAATTGCTGGCGCAATATGACCTGCATCTGGATGTTTCGTCCGATTTGTCCCGTTACTCCGTTGCGGTGCAGCAGCTCGTGGCAATCGCCCGCGCTGTTGATATGTCGGGGCGCGTTCTTGTCCTTGATGAACCGACCGCCAGTCTTGACCGCCATGAGACCGAAATCCTGTTCGCCATACTACGCCAGTTGCGCGCCCGCGGCTTTGGTATTGTTTTCATTACGCATTTCCTCGACCAGGTCTATGAAATCTGTGACCGGGTCACGGTCCTGCGCAATGGAAAGCTGGCCGGCAGCGCTTTGACTGCGGAACTTCCAAAGATCGATCTGGTTTCCCTGATGCTTGGACGGGCATTGGCGGTCGCAACGCACAATACGCGCCATGACCGGCCGGTCCCCGCCATCAAGCCGTTCTCCTTCAAGGGACTTGGACGCAGCCGCAGCATTGCGCCGTTCGATCTCGATATCGGTGAAGGTGAAGTGATCGGGATGGCCGGGCTTTTGGGATCGGGCCGCACGGAGACCGCCAAAATCCTGTTCGGAATCGACGCCGCGGACACGGGGCATATCCGCATAGACGGACGTCCCGTGCTCATCCGCACACCGCAGGACGCTGTCGCCTGCGGGTTCGGTCTGTGCCCGGAAGATCGCAAGTCCGACGGGATCATAGGCGATCTTTCCGTGCGCGAAAATATTTGCCTGGCGCTGCAGGCCCAGAAAGGCTGGTTCAACCGGTTGTCGAGCCGTGAGCAGATCAGCCTAGCCGACACATTCGTCAAGGCGCTCGATATCCGCACCACGGACATTGAGAAGCCGATCAAATTTCTATCCGGCGGCAACCAGCAGAAGGTTATCCTTGCCCGCTGGCTTGCAACCAATCCCCGGTTTCTCATTCTCGACGAGCCGACGCGCGGTATCGATGTCGGCGCGCATGCGGAGATCATCGCGCTGATCAACCGGCTTTGCGACGATGGCATGGCGCTGCTTGTCATCTCCTCGGAGATTGAGGAAATCGTTGCCTACAGCACCCGTGTGGTTGTCTTGCGGGATCGCGCGCATCGCGGCGAAATTTCCGGTGACGATATCACGACATCAAACATCATGCAGATGATTGCTGCTGAATCTGAAGGGGCCCCTGCATGATCCGTCTGAATACTGCAGCCTTGACGAAAGCCATGCCGCAGCTGCTTTCGCTGATGCTCATCCTGTTTCTCAATTATCTGGCATTTCCCGGATTCTTCGAAATACGCCTTCAGGACGGCCGGCTGTTCGGCAGCCTGATCGATGTCCTCAATCGCGGGGCCCCGGTGATCATCCTGGCAATCGGCATGACCGCTGTCATCGCCAGCCGCGGTGTCGATCTTTCGGTCGGCGCTGTCATGGCCGTCTCGGGCGCGCTGGCTGCAACGATGACCGTCGCCGGTTATCCCCTGCCTGTCGTCATTGTTGCCGCCCTCGGCACGGGTCTGGCGTGCGGCCTGTGGAACGGCATTCTCGTCGCCTATTTCGACCTGCAACCCATCGTGGCGACCTTGATCCTCATGGTGGCTGGCCGCGGCATTGCGCAGCTGATCACCGAGGGTTCGATTGTCACCTTCACCGAGCCCGGCCTGATCTTCTTCGGAACAGGCTCCTTTGCCGGCATTCCCATGCCCATCCTGATCGCGGTCTCGCTTCTCGTCGTGGCGATTGCCGTGGTCCGGCGCACGGCAATCGGGCTGCTGATCGAATCGATCGGCATCAATCGAAGCGCAAGCAGCTATGCCGGACTGAACAGCAAACTGCTGCTGCTCGTCATCTATGGGTTTTGCGGGTTCTGCGCTTCACTGGCCGGGATCATCATTGCCGCGGATATTCGCGGTGCCGATGCCAACAATGCGGGTCTCTGGCTGGAACTGGATGCAATTCTCGCAGTTGTCGTCGGCGGGACGTCACTGTTTGGCGGCCGCTTTTCCATTCTCATGTCGGCGCTTGGCGCAGTCATCATTCAGGCGATGAACACGGGGATATTGCTGTCCGGTTTCCCGCCCGAATACAATCTCATCCTGAAAGCGCTGGTCATCATTGTCATCCTGCTGGCGCAGTCATTTTCATCCCTGGGCGGCTGGGCATTTCTCAAGGGGGAATTCCGCTCAAAGGGGGCAAAAAGACAATGAACACACGCCTTTTGCCCCTTTGTGCCACACTGCTCATCTGCCTCATTGCGTATGCTGCCTGTGTTTTCCAGTTTCCGGCGATGTTCTCGACCCGTGTTGCCGGCAATCTGCTGACGGACAATGCCTTTCTGGGAATTGCCGCTGTCGGCATGACGTTCGTCATTCTTTCCGGCGGCATTGACCTCTCTGTGGGATCGGTGATTGCCTTTACCGGCGTGCTTCTGGCCGTCCTCATCACGCATTACGGCGTTCATCCGCTGATTGCCTTTGCAATTGCGCTTTTGATCACCACGGCTTTCGGGGCAAGCATGGGCGCGATCATCCACTACCTTGAAGTGCCGTCCTTCATCGTCACGCTGGCTGGCATGTTTCTGGCACGGGGCATGTGCTTCGTGATGACAACGGATTCAATCCCGATCGATCACCCGTTCTATACGGCATTGCAGGGGCTGTTCTACCGGTTGCCAGGCGGCGGACGGCTGACCTTCATCGGTTGCCTCATGGTGCTGGTGTTTTTGGTCGGTATCGTCGTTGCGCATTTCAGCAAGTTCGGTTCCTACATCTATGCGGTGGGCGGAAACCGCACGTCGGCCGAGCTGATGGGCGTGCCGGTTGCCAGGACCACGATCGGCATCTATGCGATGTCGGGCTTCCTGTCGGGGCTCGCCGGTATTGTCTTTTCGCTTTACACTTCTGCGGGTTATTCGCTCGCCGCTGTCGGCGTCGAACTCGATACCATCGCGGCAGTGGTGATCGGGGGGACGTTGCTGACCGGGGGCGTCGGCTATATCGCCGGTACGTTCATCGGCGTGATCATCCAGGGGATTATCCAGACTTACATCGTCTTTGATGGAACCCTGTCCAGTTGGTGGACAAAAATCGTTGTCGGTGTCCTTCTCTTCTCGTTCATTGCCTTGCAACGCATATTGGTGTTCCTGTCACTGAAGAGAACAACGGCAACCAGTGGGGGGTGATTTGCCACGCAACGACCTTACAAATTACGATTTCCGGACGGCAGGCCATTCGCACACGCATCACGGCCACGTCATGCGCGCGCTCGGCTTGCGCATCATCAGCGGTGACTACGCGGAGAACAGCATTCTGCCGGGTGACGCCGAGCTGTTCGAGCGCTTCGGCGTATCGCGGACGGTGCTGCGCGAAGCACTGAAGACGCTGGCGGCCAAGGGCCTGATTCAGCCGCGCGCCAAGATTGGCACGCGCGTGCTCGAGCGCTCGCATTGGAATCTGTTCGACCCGGACATTCTGGTCTGGCATTTCGAGGCCGGTCCCACGCCGGAATTCCTGTCGAGCCTTCTGGAAATGCGTCTGGCGCTCGAACCCGAAGCGGCGGGCCTCGCCGCGCGCCGCAGAACGGCCGCTCAGCTTGAAATACTCTATAAATGGGTCGACAGGATGGGGGAGGCTGGCCAAGCCGCATCCAGTTTCGTCGACAGTGATCTTCAATTTCATATTGCCATTGCCGATGCGTCTCACAATCCCTTCATGCGCTCGATCAGCGCGCTCATAGAGGTGGCCTTGGTGACCACGTTCACGATCAGCTCGCCGATCCCGAATCCTGAGCGCCACAGCTATTCGGTGGCACGCCACAGGGCCATTGCCGATGCGATCAGGGACCGCAATGTGAGCGCTGCCAAAAAGGCCATGCGCGGGGTCATCGAGGACGGTGCGGAACGCGTTCTTGCCGCGACAAAGGGCGTGCAGAACGCCGATTGACGCCGTCAGCGCTTCCCGGCCGCCCCTGATGACGCCACCGGGGGCATCACCACGGAATGGGGGTCGTTCCGCAAGCATGCTCGCGATATCGCGAGCATCTTCGACGATCAGGATTCGAGCCGGAATGTTCAGCGATAAAATCGCCCGACTGGCCCATTTCCGGCGGCCTGAATCACCACGCCATATATTCAGTTATGTTTCGACGGGGGAAATGGTGTGACTGGCGCTCCGGCATTCACGCTTCAAACAGATAATGCTGCGGGCCCGACTATAAACCCATTCGTTTTCGGCCAAGACCATTTTCCTTTGCCAGAGCAGAGCGCTTGGTCGAATAATTGGGTGCAACCATCGGATAAGAGGAGTCCAGGCTCCATTTTTCGCGGTAGGCTTCCGGCGTCAATCCATACTCGTTCATAATGTGACGCTTCAAAGTTTTGAACTTCTTTCCGTCATCCAGGCATATGATGTAGTCGGCCAATATCGATTTGTTCGGATTAACGGCTGGTGCTGCCTTTTGCGCTAGAGGAAGCGGCGCATGTTCAAGCGCAACTTTGTCAAGCGCGGCGTGAATTTCCGTAATGATCTTGGGCAATTCAGTCCAGGGTATCGAACTGCGCCGAACATAAGCCGCCGCCAATTTGGCTGACAATTCGACAAGCAGAACATTATGTTTCAATGTGTCATTCCGGTCGTCTTTCACGATGATCCTTTTGACTTTGTGTCTGTCGGATATATAAGTATTCGTTGAAGTACATTAAATTGAATTGGGTGAAAATTAAAGATTGAAGTGAAAAATATTCCAAAAACGGGGAGGCTTTATGCAGCAATAAGGCGGCGTTGTTTTGTATTTTGATTTGATCCGAAGATTGCGCATTTCGACACATTCGCTTCATGCGAACGATAAGAATGGGAGGAAACAGCATGGCCATTTCACGT
Source organism: Phyllobacterium sp. NPDC097923 (assembly GCF_044760925.1). Taxonomy (NCBI): domain Bacteria; kingdom Pseudomonadati; phylum Pseudomonadota; class Alphaproteobacteria; order Hyphomicrobiales; family Phyllobacteriaceae; genus Phyllobacterium; species Phyllobacterium sp. NPDC097923. The sequence goes on from NZ_JBIWBL010000003.1 coordinate 72,265, forward strand.
AAGGAAGAAGCGCGCGCTTTGAGTGCGGAAGAGCGAGTCCTCGTCGATAAATCGCACCATCCTGAGCTGCAGGACTTGAACGATGCGGAACTGGCCAATTTGGTCAAGCTGTTGCGCGGGCAGCGTGACAAAGCCCAAACGCAGGCGCATCGCCGTCGCCGCGAAATGCGTGGCAAAGCGGCGCCGAAGGGTGCAACTGCGTCGACCAAAGACGACGGTTCTCAATTGAAGGTTGCGGTCCTCGCCATGGCGATGCGTCGTCTCAACAATGAAATTGAACGCCGCCGTCGACTGACGGCAAGCATCGAACTGATTGAAAATGCCCGCAAGGCGTTGAACATGAAGCAAGGCGCAAGAAAAGACGCCGCTGAGCTGAACACGCGTCACGCGCATCAAGGTTTGCGGGTCATCGAAAACTCCAAGGTTGGAAGCTTAATTCGGCCAATGGAGCGCGGGCGGCAGCGGGCTGCGGCAAAGGTAGCGCAGGCGAAGCGGGACGCGCGGTAACATTGAACGATCCTTTCCGGCAGGAATTGCTGAAGCATGCCATGGCCTCGTCGGGCGATGGAGTTCCTGCGTAGCAAGTCACTGTTCTTGACATCGATTCAATATATCTGTAAATCTGGATATATGGAAAAAGAAAACACCATTGAAGCCTTTTCGGCTCTCGCGCAACCCTCGCGCATGGATGCGTTCAAGCTGATCGTGATGCATGAGCCCGAGGGGATCGCTGCCGGGGAAATCGCCCGTATTCTCGATGTTCCTCAGAACACCATGTCGACACATCTCGCGATCCTGTCACGCGCCGGGTTGATCGCTTCGGCGCGCCAGAGCCGTTCCATTATCTACAGAGCCAATTTCGGCAAGCTGCGCGCCGCCATCTACTATCTCCTGAAGGATTGCTGCGCGGGCCACCCGGACATTTGCGCACCGCTCGTCGCCGACATTGTTCCCTGTTGCCCGCCCGAGGAAAAACGCAATGCCTGAACGCGTCCGGTCTGATGCGATCATGGCCAAAGCAGAAAGGGCCGTCTGATGACCGTCACCATTTATCACAATCCATCCTGTGGCACCTCCCGCAATGTCCTGGCGTTGATACGCAATGCAGGCATTGAACCGACCGTCATCGAGTATTTGAAGACGCCGCCCGCCCGACAGGAATTGAAAGACTTGATCCGCACGGCAGGGCTGACCGTGCGCGAGGCCATCCGCGAAAAAGGAACGCCTTATGCGGAACTGGGACTGAATGATCTGTCCTTGAATGACGAGCAGCTGTTGGACGCCATGGAGGCCCATCCGATCCTGATCAATCGCCCCTTTGTCGTTACGGAAAAGGGCGTGCGTCTTGCCCGGCCATCCGAAGCGGTCCTCGATATCCTGCCGAGCCCGCAAAAAGGTGCGTTCGCCAAGGAAGACGGCGAAGTCGTCATCGACAGTGAGGGAAAGCGCATTGTCTGATTTGCCCAATGCCGCATCGAGCGTCCTGCATATTCCGGACGCTGAAAAGCTGTCTGCACCATTCTCGGCACACCGTCCGCGCATCCTTCTGCTTTACGGCTCCCTCCGAAAAGTGTCCTACAGCCGTTTTCTGACCCAGGAAGCAGCGCGCCTGCTGGAGCATTTCGGGGCGGAAACCCGCATTTTCGATCCGGCTGGCCTGCCTTTGCCTGACGATGCGCCGGTTGATCATCCAAAAGTCCGGGAGCTGCGCGACCTCTCGCTGTGGTCGGAGGGGCAGGTATGGACCAGTCCCGAACGGCACGGTGCGATGACCGGGGTGATGAAATCGCAGATCGACTGGATACCCCTAGCTATGGGCGCGATCCGCCCCACGCAGGGGCGGACGCTGGCGGTCATGCAGGTGTCCGGCGGATCGCAGTCGTTCAATGCGGTCAATCAGATGCGGGTGCTCGGCCGCTGGATGCGCATGATCACCATCCCGAACCAGTCGTCAGTCGCCAAGGCCTATCAGGAGTTTGATGAAAACGGCCGCATGAAACCATCCGCCTATTATGACCGCGTTGTCGATGTGATGGAGGAATTGGTCAAATTCACGCTGCTGACGCGTGATGTCTCCGGCTATCTCACCGATCGCTACAGTGAGCGAAAGGAAGATGCGGCGGCGCTTGAAAAGAGAGTTGCGCTGAAGTCGGCTGTTTAACGCATCATCTGGCGGGCTGATGTCCATCACATCGATATCTTGCTCCGTACCGGCCCTGGAAGCATTCAGGCTGCTTCAATGTCTCGGCCCATATTGATCTGAAGCCCAAGATGCCGGGAACCTTTTGCCGCAAATATCATCTATGATGGCCAGAGGAGTTCAGGATGATGGTATTACCGGCAAAGACAGAGTCCCCATCCGGTCATGGGGACGATGTCGAACTTGTTCGACGTGCGCTGATCAGGGATGCCGATGCTTTCCGCATAATAATGCGGACGCATAATCGCCGGCTTTACCGAATTGCCCGCGGCGTCATTCGGGATGACAGCGAAGCCGAGGATATCGTTCAGGAAGCCTATTGCTCCGCCTTCTCTCATCTCGACCAGTTCCGGGGTGAATCCTCACTCGCAACCTGGCTTTCCCGCATTGTCGTCAATGAAGCTTTGGGGCGTTTGCGCAAAAAGCGGCGTGCGCCGGATAGTGCAGCGTCGACGAGCCGGAATTCAGACACGCGGATCATCCCGTTTCCCATCAAAACCGGTGAAGACCCGGAGCGGTTAATGGCACAGCGGCAGATTTTGCAAATGGTTGAACGGGCAACCGATGCTCTTCCCGACGTGTACAGGACTGTTTTTATCGCGCGCGTGATCGAGGGGCTCAGTCAGGAGGAGACAGCGCAGGTGCTCGGGATCAGAGTGGAGACGGTCAAGACACGTCTGCATCGCGCTCGTGCGCTCGTACGCAAACAGTTGGACGACCAGATCGGCCCGGTCTTGATGGATGCCTTTCCATTCGCTGGACAGCGCTGCGCCCGCTTGACAACAGCAGTCATGAAACAGCTCGGCTTCATCGAGTGAGCTCCGGGAACCTTTTTCGCTGTTCCACATCAAATGGCTGTCAGTTGAAAAAAAACGACCCGGACATTTCTCCGGGTGAAGGAGGTATTATGTTTTCTCGAACAATGACGGCCCTGGCTGTTCTTTCCCTGTTGGGCAGCGCTTCGCTCGCTCATGCGGCAGACAAGCCCACAGACCCGCAAATTGCGCACATTGCCTATACGGCGGGCATCATCGATATCGAAGCTGCGAAACAGGCGATTGCCAAATCAAAAAACAAGGACGTTGTTGCATTTGCCAGGGACATGGTGCGCGATCATGAAGCGGTCAACACGCAAGCTCTCGCATTGGTCAAAAAGCTGAAGGTCACGCCCGAGGACAACGACACCAGCCGTTCGCTCGTCAAGGCGGCCGCCGCCGAACGCGCCAAGCTGGACAAGTTCGACGGTACCGCCTTTGACAGGGCCTATGTAACCAACGAGGTGACCTATCACAAGCAGGTCAATGGCGCGCTTGAAACCTTGCTCATTCCTTCAGCAAAAAATGCTGAGCTTAAAAGCCTGCTGGAAACTGGACTGAAGATCTTCCAGGGACATGAACAGCACGCCGAACATGTTGCGGCCGGGCTCAAATAGGGCAGACCGATGGCGTCGCAACTCAAGACATGGATCTCGATTGTCCTGATACTGGGTATGGGGTCCATTCCTGCCAGGGCGGAAACAATACGGGTCACGATCGAGAAAATGGTGTTTACCCCAGCCGTCATCGCCGCAAAAATTGGCGACAGGATCGAATGGATCAACAAGGATATCGTGGATCATACGGCAACAGTGAAAGGCGGATGGGATGTCGTGATCTCCTCGGGCAAAGCGGCAACGCTCCAGCTTGAGCAAGCAGGGTCGGTTGACTTCTATTGCCGCTTTCATCCCAACATGAAGGGGCGCGTTACCGTAACTCGCTAGTTTTCAAGGTTGCAGAAAAATAACCGGACGGATCCCGGCTGTCCTTGGCGCAGGGAACAACCGGTCAATGAGACGTCATAGCGCCGATCTGTCCGGGCGGATTGGCGAAGTCCTCATGGATGAGCTCGGCAGAACCGGGTATCGGTTTCCCCTTATGATCAAAACGCAGCACAACCATGTAGTCGAAAACATCGTCGGGCCATTGCCCGCCGGGTAACAGCGTCGACGGATCACCCCCCAATGCTTCGATGAGCTGCGAGAGTGTGCCGTGATGCCAGGCAATGAGCACCGATTTGCCGTGCGGCTCGGTTCTCAAAGCCTTGGTAAGGCCGGTCAGATCCTTGTTGCCGAATCGCAGATCGACAGGCAGCCCCAGTGCTTGGCTCAGAGGCTCCAGGGTCAGCCGTTCGCGGGCACTGTTCTTGGAATCTGCGGTCGCAATCAGCGTGTCGGGCCGGAATGGACTGCCGTCGAGCGTCAGGTGCTGAAAATACGCGCTGTAGGCCTGCGCCCGTTTTTCACCAGCCGGAGAGAGACCTGTTCCGCTGTCCGGCTTTTCTCCATGGCGGATAATGGCAATTGTCGCATCGGCGAGACCGGTCGTCTTGCCTTCGAAAGCAAATCCGCTGGCACAGAGCAACGCGTTCGAGCCGATCAGGATCGTCATGACCAGAGCCAGACACCTCGCGTATTTGTTCTGCATGATGGAAAAAACTCTCAGGGGCATTTTCGTTTCCTCCATCAGGCGCATTCAAGATGCGGCTCATCTCCTGTCCGGTTTTCCATTCTATGTGCAGCGATCAGGTTTTCATATGCTGTTCTGCCAGAATGGCCCAAACATCACCGTCGTACCCATTGGGCCTACAACAGGTGCGCTCAGAAACTTCAGAAATATTGGGGCCTGAACCGATTTTCAGGTGGCCGACGGTTTTGATGCCAGAATATCAACCATCTGAATATCGGGTGGCGTGGCAAAGAGTTCGTCGGCCCGTCCCATCAGCAGTTTGGCGAGATCGCCGGCAAGGTGTGCATCGCGCGCACCGGCAGTGTTGAATGTGTCAAAGATCGCGAATGACGATGGACCGCTGCGCACAGCAAACCACGACACCGTATCACGCTCCTTGTTGACGATGGCCAGCCCTGCAATGAGGAAAGACTCCACATCATCTTCCTTGCCTGCTTTTGCTTCAAGCGAGACATAGAGACCATATTTTACCATGGGATTGTCCTTTCCTGCCGTCCGTTGAAACTGGCCCCTATTCATATCACATTAGCAGGGGCCAGCCGACTGTTCCCTTCGTACCGGGAACCGGAAACGGATTTACATCTTGGGCAACAGAACTTTGTCGATGACGTGAATGACACCGTTTGACTGTTTGACGTTGGCGATCGTCACATTGGCAACCGTGCCGTTTTCATCGGTCAAAGTCAGCTTGTCGCCCTTGTATTTTGCGGTCCACACGCAACCGCCAACGGTCTTGACCGGGTGCGCGCCCTTGTCATCATCGACCATCTTCATGATGGCCTTCGAATCCGCATTGGCGGCGACGACATGGCAGGTCAGAATCTTGGTAAGCTTGTCCTTGTTTTCAGGTTTCAGCAAGGTTTCGACCGTGCCCTTGGGCAGCGCGTCAAATGCTGCATTGGTTGGTGCAAAGACAGTGAAGGGACCCTTGCCCTGCAAAGTTTCGATAAGCCCTGCTGCCTTGACGGCTGCGACGAGTGTGGTGTGATCTTTGGAGTTCACGGCGTTTTCAATGATGTTTTTATTTTCGTACATGGGTGCACCGCCGACCATGGGATTCTCCGCAAACGCGGCTCCCGAAATCAACACAGATGCGAGTGCAACCAGGCGAATGGAATTGGTGAACATTTCTCTCTCCACTGTTTTTTCCCTTTGATTGGGAAGCGCCGGAGTTACGAGCGGCTTTTCAAATTAGTTTCAGCGGGGATCGAATAAGGGGACATTCACGGGGAAGAAGCGTGCTAATGGCCGGGAGAATCTTTACGGGTGTTTGCATAGGCAACCAGCGCCTGTTGTCGCGCTGCTTGATGGTCAACGATGGGATGGGGGTAGTTCTGGCCCAGAACAACGCCCGCCTCGTTCAAAATGTTCTCGGGCGCGAGCCAAGGTGCGTGCAGATATTTGTCGGAAAGATTTTTCAGCTCCGGAACAAATTCCCGCACATAGGCGCCCAATGAATCGAACTTGGCGCCCTGCAACATAGGATTGAAAATCCGGAAATAAGGCGCGGCATCTGCACCCGATCCTGCAACCCATTGCCAACTGGCGGCATTGCTGGCGGGGTCGGCATCCACAAGCGTATCCCAGAACCACGCCTCGCCCTTGCGCCAGTCGATGCGCAGATGCTTGATCAGAAATGATGCGGTGATCATACGGACCCGATTGTGCATCCAGCCTGTTTTCCAGAGTTGGCGCATGCCGGCATCGACGATCGGATACCCCGTCCGGCCCTGTTGCCATGCCTTGAGGTCATCGGCCTTGTTCTGCCAGGCGAAGCCATCAAACGATGCATTATAGTTCCTGGTCGCAAGCGCGGGATTGTTGAACAGGAGATGGTAGGAAAATTCCCGCCAGCCGATTTCCCTGCGGAATTTATCCACATCCTTGCCGTCCCGTGCAAGGCTTGGTGATTTCAGGGCATGCCATATCTGGAACGGTGTGATCTCACCGTGGGCAAGATGGGGGGAAAGCCTTGAGGTTGCTTCGATGGCAGGCTTGTCCCGATCATGATCGTAGCCGCCAATAGCGCCGCCGAGAAAGGCGGCAAGCTTTTCCTGTGCGCCGTTTTCCCCCGGTGTCCAATCCTTGGCAAAGTCCTTCGCCCAGTCGGGTTTTTCAGGCAGAAGCGCCCAGTCGTTCAGGCGCTCCGAATCCATCGATTCATGATATGGCTCCAGCGTTCGCGGTGCTGGAACCGGGTCACGTGGTTCCGGACCTGCCGTCAAAGCGCGCCAGAACGGCGAATAGACGCGATAGAACCCGCCAGTGCCGGTTTTGAACAAGAACGGCTCATGCAGGAGATGCCCGTCAAAGCTTTCTGCCGATATGCCTCGGCGGGTGAGTTCGGTTTTGAGGCTTGTGTCCGTCCTCACGCCAGGGGGATCGTACCGCCTGTTCCACAGAACCATGTCGGCGCCTGTGTCGTCCAGCAACCGATCAACAATGGTCTGCGTCGCCCCGCGTTTGAGAACAAGGTTCGCGCCAAGAACCCTGAGCGACGCTGAAAGCGCAACAAGTGAGTGGTGCAGCCACCATCGGCGCGCCCCGCCAACAGGCCGTGATGCTTCGGTGTCCCCCTCATCCCAAACGAATACGGGAATGACTGGTTTACCAGTGTTTGCGGCCGCATACAGGGCACGATTGTCGCTGATCCGCAGATCGTGTCTGAAGAGGACAATGACGGGGAAACGGGTGGCCGATGATTGCTGTTCAGTCATGTATGCCTGTTATTTTGAGAACTGTGTATCCGATTCCGTTCGGCGCGGAATGATTGTCCGGGTTTGAACAGGCGTCCGCGGCCGGGGTCTGCATTTGACACCCTTGACCCAGATCCATAGGGCTTCCCAATGGATGCCTGCAATGACCTTGAGAGTCAGCAGGGGATAGCCGAGAAACAGTTTCAGCAACTGGCGGTCGCTGAATTCCTGCCGCTTGCCTGAAAAGGCTGTTGCGATGATGAGCCCGTCCTTGTCGCTCGCATTGATGACAACCGATGCTGTATCGGCCGGCCGGGTGATGGTGAAATCATAGTCCAGCGCCATCTCCATGAAGGGCGAAACGTAGAATTCCTTGCCGCATTCCTGATGCAACGGCTTGCCGTCGTCCGTATCGCCCAGCGGAAAAACGTAGCTGTGACGCTGGCCGAACGTGTTGTTGACCTCGTAGATCAGTGCCTTCAGCCTGCCGTTCCTATCATGGCAGAAATAGACGCTCAGCGGGTTGAACACATAGCCAAGTATTCTGGGCATGGTCATCAGCTTGATGGGCCCACCATCGGGTACCATGCCGGCATCCCGCAGATGGTCCTCCACATAACCGCGCAGGTCCGGACACCGCGCTGCCGCATCAAACTTGGAGCCGTGGTCGCCATCGAAAAAACCGAAGAGATTGAACCGGTTGTGGGAGAACAACCGGCTGGCGCGCGCGATACCTGCGATCTCGTCAATATCGAGCAGCATGTAGAACATGCGGTAACGCAGAAAATGCTGTTTGGGACGCAGGCGCCGATGGGTGACCCTGCCAGTGTAGATCGCCGAGCGGAAGGCATTCATGCCGCGACCCCGATTGGTTCGGGGCGGCTCTGGCGATAGATGCGCCCGGATTCATCGGCAACCTTCCAGGGTCTGCGCGCGCCGCCGAGATCTTCCGCCACCGCAAGGCCCGCTTGCAATCCGTCTTCGTGGAAGCCCGCGCCAAAATAGGCGCCGCAGTACCAGGTGCTGCGCTGTCCCTGCATCTGCCAGAGCTGTTTTTGCGCCTGCATCGCCGCGCCGTCAAAAATCGGGTGGGTATAGGTTTCCCGGTGCAGGATTTTTTGCGCATCCGGCTGATGCTGCGGATTGAGCGTGACGAAGAACTGACGGTCGGTTTCGAGCGGCTGCAATCGGTTCATCCAGTAGGTTACACACAGCTGGTTGCCCGAACCGGCAGCTTCCTGGCGCTGTCCAAGATAGTTCCAGCTGGACCAGACGGCACGCCGTTTGGGCATGAGTGTGTCGTCTTCATGCAGAACAGCATGGTTCACCGAATAGCGGAACGCGGAAAGAAGATTGGCTTCCAGGGGCGTCGGGTCGGACAGCAAAGCCAGCGATTCATCGGCGTGGCCGGCCAGGACAACGTGATCGAAAACCCGGGTAACACCATGGATGTCGGTTACCGCGGCGCTGTCTCTGCCGCGACGGATGGATGCGGCGGCGCATCCGGTCTGGATGCGGTCCCTGTAACCTGCCGTGAGGCGATCGACATAGGCGCGGCTGCCGCCCTTGACGGTACGCCATAGCGGCCGGTTGGCCAGTTTCAGCAGGCCGTGATTATCGCAAAAGCGGATGAACGCCTCCGCTGGATACTCGAGCAATGCCGATGCCGGCGCCGACCAGATGGCGGCTGCCATGGGCAGGAGGTGATCGTCGCGGAAGGCGCGGCCATATCCCTCCCGTTCCAGAAATTCACCCAGAGCGAGCAAACCGAGTTTGCCCGCGTGGGCCGGAGTTTCGCGATAGAAGCGCAGGAGATCGCGCAGCATCATCCAGAAACGCGGGTTGAACAGGTTGCGCTGCTGGGCAAACAGGCCGCTGAATCCGGTGCCCGAATACTCCAGCTTGCCGTCGTCGAGCGATACCGCAAAGGACATGTCCGATGCCGCTGTTTCCACGCCGAGATGGTCGAGCAGGGCAGTCAGATTCGGATAGGTATGTTCATTGAAAACGATGAAACCGGTATCAACCGGAATGGGGCTTCTGCCTGTCTGGCTGACAAGGAATGTATTGCTGTGACCACCCACGCGCAGCTCCCGTTCGAAAACGGTCACGTCATGATTCTGGGAAAGAAGCCATGCGGCGGACATGCCCGCAATACCCGATCCTATGACAGCAATTTTCAACGATGTTCTCCCGTACTCATCATGTGGAAACAACACGGATCGGGATGATCAGACGTTGTTTCTTGCAGCATCAGTGCATACGGTGGAAATACGGAATTGGATCAGGATTAGTTTCGGTGCTGATCCGATTGCGGCGCATCTGCGTATTGAGCGGTATGAATGGCCTCGCAACCTTTACCTTCGGCGATTTCCACAGGATATGGCAGCGTTTTGGACGCGGTCGGTTTTCGTATGCCGGAACAAAGCCGGCAATCAGGCGTACCGTTCAGACAATGACCGGGCCGGCCGATTATTCCGCAAAAATCCTTCGTATCGCGCAGCGCAGTGACAAGGCGGCTTTCGCCGAACTTTTCGGCTATTATGCGCCGCGTATCAAAGGGTTTTTCATGCGCGGCGGCATGGCGCCGGGGCAGGCCGAGGAACTGGCGCAGGAAACCATGCTGATGCTCTGGCGCAAGGCATCTCTGTTCGATCCTGCCAAAGCATCCGCTTCCACCTGGATTTTCACGATTGCGCGAAACCTGAGGGTCGATGCGATCCGGCGCGAGCGTTATCCCGCGGCGCATCTCATGGAAGAACATGAGCCGGATCTTGAGCCTTCTCCGTCAGAGATGCTGCTGCGGCTGGAAGGCGAAACGCTGGTGCGCACGGCCATGCAGAAATTATCGCCAGAACAGATGAGCGTCATCCAACAGCACTATTTTGACGACAAGCCGCACAGTGAGATCGCCCGGACGCTGGATTTGCCGCTCGGAACCGTCAAATCCCGATTGCGTCTGGCGATGCAGCATCTCAGAAATCTGCTGGGCGAGGAATGAGCTGACATGACCCATCGCCCTTCCGATGAAATTCTGATGGCCTATGCCGCAGGCAGCCTTGCCCAGGGACCGGCCCTCGTTGTCGCGGCACATTTGTCGCTCTGCCCGGACAGCGCCGACCGCGTGCGGCAGTTCGAGGCGGTGGGTGGTATGGCGCTCGAGGATGTGCCCGTTGCGGAAATGGCAGCAGATGCCCTGGAACAGGTTCTTGCGCGTCTTGATACGCCATCATCCTTGCCGGTCACGCCGCAGGTCCGGCATCTTGCCGCCATGCCGGATGGTCTGGTTCTGCCGTCACCGCTGGAGCAATATGACATGGGCAAATGGAAGTTCCTGGCGCCGGGCGTGCAGTGGAGTTCGATTGGCAGAGGTGGTGCGCCCCGCAATCGGCCGATGCTGCTGCGTGCGAAGCCCGGAATGGTGCTGCCGGAACACACCCATAGAGGTGTCGAATATACGCTGGTGCTCAAGGGGACGTTGCACGATGCGCTGGGTGATTATTATCCGGGCGATCTTGTTGTCGCCGATGCCAGTCTTGAACATGAGCCCAAGGCGGGGCCCGACGAAGAATGCATCTGTCTGGCCGTGGTGGATGGGCGTTTGCAATTGAAGAGTGTGCTCGGCCGCCTCGTTCAACCATTGCTTGGATTTTAACGTGTTGCGTCAGCTGCTGACACTTTTGACGGTTGTAACGCTGGTTGGATGTTCGGCCGGAAAAATGCTCGATATCACGACGTCGTCCGGCGGAGCGTCTGTAACCCGGAACATTGCCTATGGCGGGGATCCCCGGCAGGCGCTTGATGTCTACGCGCCCAAAAATATCAGCGCGGCGCCCATGGCAATTTTCTTTTACGGCGGCACCTGGCAAAGCGGGGATAAGGCAACATACGCTTTTGTGGCTTCGGCGCTGGCCGCCCGAGGTATCGTTACGGTGGTTCCGGATTACCGGCTGTATCCTGGTGTGCGTTACCCGGCCTTCCTGCAGGATGGGGCTGCCGCGGTCCGCTGGGCGAAGGATCACGGTAGGACCTATGGCGGAGACCCTAACAAAATCTATCTCATCGGGCATTCGGCCGGCGCCTACATCGCCGCCATGCTGGCATTGGACAAGAGGTGGCTTGGCGAGCAGAAGCTTGATCCGGCGCGTGATCTGAAGGGGTTTGTCGGTATTTCCGGACCGTATGATTTTCTGCCGTTCGACGATAAAATCGTGGCCGATATTTTCAGCCCGGCGCGGACGCCAGAATCAACGCAGCCGGTCAATCAGGTTCGACCCGGCAATCCGCCGGTACTCCTGCTGCACGGGCAGAGCGACGATGTTGTCTATCCGCGCAACAGCATGGCGCTTGCGAAGAAACTGCGGTCTGTCGGGTCTTCGGTCCAGACGAAGCTTTATCCGGGTGTCGGTCACATCGGCATTATCGGAGCGATGGGATCGCCGATCCGCTTCATTGCGCCGACGCTGCGCGATACCGTTGATTTCATTCTTGGGCATGGGGGGAACGACAGATCATGACCGGCGCGCTGTCCGGCTTTCCGGCATCCCCACTTCAAAGGCGGAGTGCGAGGACATAGGTCGACCTGTCAAACCGTGGCCAGCCACCACCGTGTGAACAGAAGACTGAGGGTTGCGCATAGACCCGATGCGAAGGTGCCCCAGCCCATATCGACAATCGTCACCGTCGTGGACCATTGTTTGAGTGTCGCCTGATTGGTCAGATCATAGGTCGCATAGGCCGTGAAGCCGAAAAGCGCCCCATAGACGAGAGCGGTTGTCCAGCGGCCGTTTTCCAATGCGGGGCTGACCGCGAAGATCACGATACCCGCGACAAAGATCAGATAGAAGGCAATTGCCGCGGGATAGTTGGCCTGTGTGCCAATGACATCGGGAATCCGGTTGCGGTAGAAGCCGTTTGCCATGATGCTGAGCCAGACAAAATCGACCGCAAGAAACAGCGCCGCTGTCGAGAGATAGGCGATGACGTATTTGAGCATGAAAGTTTCCTTTCTGCCTCATACGCTGGCGCCCTTTGGATGGATCATCCATGTCAGGATAAAGTGAGCTGCGTCTTCATCGTCACAATCGTGATCAGGGACGGCGGCATTTCGTGTGAACAGAGCATGTGAGATTCGTAAGATTCCGACTGAGGCGAAGAGCTTCGCGCGTCAGGGGTTGAGCGGTGGCAGTGCTGGCTTCTCGTGCTTCACGTCAAGCCGCCTGCCGTTGCCGTCACGCCACGAGAAAATGGCGGAAGCCAGTTCATTCATGGTGATTTTGGAGTTCACCACAGTATCCGAACGGTATAAATCCGCCTCGAAAGCCTCAAGTGATTTTAGAATTTCCTGATCCTGTGTAGCGGCCGCCCAGGCCGCAATGCTCTTGTATCCGGCACTTGTCGTCCAGGTTCCCAAAGCGGCATAGGCCGCAGACGGATCGTCCGAGTTCAAGGCGAGATAGAGCTGCCGGAACCTGGCGGGTTCCGATCGTTCAAGCATCTTTCGGCGCGCATCCATCCATTTGAACAGGCGCGGCAATGCGATCCAGCAGAACCAGGCGGCCAAAACTGCTGCAGACAAGATTATCCCGGCAAGCACTATTGTATGCAGTGAAGGTGCACGCGACGATTGCGGTTGTGCCGGCATATCCGGAATGATTGCATTCGTCGTCGCGGGAGCCGCCTTCACAGTGAGCGCAATGGTGGAAAGCCTGGCCTGCTGGCGACTGGCTTTGCCCGTATCGTACCAGTCAATGGAAAGGCCCGGAATGATCAGGCTGCCTTCGCGCTCTACGACGTAAGTGACACTGTCGGTCCGCCTGCTGCCCGATCCGCCACCGGCTCCCTTGATGCCGTTCTCCAAATGCGGCGGTTTGACGTACATCCTGACCCCGGCCGGCGTTTCAAAATGCGGTTGCGGCAACATCATTGCCTGCGTTCCCCCGGCCGTCTGCGACACTGTCCGCACCAGGGTGTCGCCGACTGTCAGTTTGCCGGGGTCGCTGTCCAAGGTCTGTGACAGCTCGAGACTGGTCGCGGCTAGGATCGGCCCGGCGTTGCCGCTGCCGGGCACGTCATTCACATGAAACCTCGCGGGCGGAAGCGACACTTTCGCCGTGACCGACTGGCCCGGCACGGCGGCGTAGCCGAATTCTATGTCTGCGGTCGGCAATGCATAGTCGCCCGTCAATTGCGGAATGACGAGATAAGTGCGGCGGATTCCCGAGTACTGCGCTCCGTCCTTGACGACGTTGAGGTTCTGGGCGCGCCCGTCGGAGAGTGTGACAATCGCATTTGGAAGATCGAACACGGGAAATTGTGGCGGTGCGGTGAAATAATTCGGTACGAAGACATCGATGTCGATCTGAATCTGTTGACCGGCGACCAAAGTACCCTTCGTGGCAATGGTCGCCTCAGCAAAAGGGTCGGCGGCGAAAGCGGTGTGATGCCAGAACACCACCAGCAAGGCTGCAGCAAGGATTCTCATTTCGCACCCTGCGCCGCCTCGAGTGCAAACTTCCGCGCCAGCAGCTGTGCCGGGCTGACCGCAATATTCTTCATCCAGATATCCGCTGCCTGTTCCGCGACGTCGACCTCTCCCTCTTTCCCCTGTTTGCCCTTTTCATCGAATTGGATCTGATCAGGATCGTCATCCGGATCCCGTGGCTCTTCGCTCTCATCCTTCTTTTTGCGCGCTGCAAGCCGCTCGGCAACGTCAAGGTTACCCTTGGCCGGTATCCAGTCCTTGCGCACCGCCAGCGCTTTTTCATATGCGGCAACAGCCGCATCATATTTTCCAAGCTGCATGAGGCAATTGCCTTGATTGAACCAGCTTTCGGGCGTGTTTTCGCGTGCGAATGCGTTTATCGCCTCGTCAAATTTCCTGGCACGGTATAGCGACGCTCCTTTCCAGGCCGGATCGGCAAACGTGTCGGCAGCGTCCGGAAAAGCCCCGCGTTGATAGGCAAGGCGGCCCTGTTGGTCTCGGGTAAGCCAAGCGTCTGCAAACCAGTTGTCAGCGGCACGAGCCGTATCCGCGCTCGTGATCATATGGAAGGCAAGGATGGCCCCCGTCCATCGGATGCCCCCGCCACGCCGGAACGTGAAAGCGGCAAGCAGGGCGATCGGGATCGTCAGCCACCAACCGAAATCCCGCCACCGGGTTTGGCCGGCATCCGACCGCTGTTCAAAATGCGTCCGGATATGTTGGGCAATCCAATGCACGTCGCTGTCGTCCGCCGTGTAGGTGGCGACGCTGGTTTCGCTGTTGCGCAACTCTCTCAAAGCATCGATGTCGAGTTTGGCAAAGATGCGGTTGCCATTGGCATCATTGGCAAAGCTGCCGTCGGCGGTCTTGACCGGACCCCCTTGCGCAGTGCCGATGCCGAGAATCACGAGCCCGCTTCGCCGCTTCGATTGAACAGCTGCAAGTGAGCCGGAATCGATACCGTCGGTCATTAAAAGGATCGTGCCGGATGCTTCTTCATCAGCCAGGGTTTTTTCTGCCAGTTCCAGCGCGGCCGCGGTGTTCCGGCCGCCGACCGGCATGATGGGCGTGACCAGGGAATTCACATAAGTCCGGATAAGCGAAGCGTCCTCCGTCAGCGGCAGCACGAGATGAGCCGATCCGGCATAGGCGATCACAGCGGTCCTGGCCGCTGGGCGCAATGCCAGTATGTCGTCAATCTTCAGCTTGGCCCTTTCCAGCCGCGACGGTGTCACGTCAATCGCATCCATTGTCCGCGAGAGGTCGATTGCGACAACAAGCGCGGCGGCATCCTGCACAAACGGCGGCAGTTCCTTTTGCCAGGTCGGCCCCGACAGCGCGATCGCCGATAGGGCGATCAGCATTGCCATCCAATGATAGGGGCGGATGCCGCCACGGTGCTCCCTGCCGGAAATCAGATGATCGAGCAATTCCGGTACAATCATGCCGCGCCACTTTATTCTCATGTCACCTTGCCGCGCCGCCAGCCAAAGGAACAGCATCGCCGCCGGAATGCCGGTCAGCCACCACGGTCGCAGGAAGTGGAAGTCGGCGATCATGACTGCGCTCCACCGGGTAATTCCCGGCGCCTCCTGAATTCCGTTCCCAACCATGCCAGTGCATGAAATAGCACCAGGAGAACCAGAGCAGCGCCGAGCGGATAGACAAAAAGCTCGGTCCGCGGCTGCCAGGACAGAATTTTCTGCGTGGCAGGCGTTATCCGGTCCAAGGTCGCATAGACGTTTTCCAGGCTTTTCAAATCCTGCCCGAAGAAATAGCGGCCGCCGGTGGCCTCAGCGATCTTCTGCAGCATGGCCACGTCCAGCTTGTCCTCGCCAACCGCATTCATATCACCAATTCCGATTGTATGGACGGTAATCTTGGCTGTTTTGGCGATATCGGCAGCTTTTGCGGGAGGCATTTTGCTCGCGGTGTCATTCCCGTCGGTCAAAAGCACAAGCACCTTTTCCGGAATGTTCGGATCGTTGAACATTTTGATGGCGAGCCCTATCGCATCGCCGAGAGCTGTTCTCGGTCCAGCCATGCCGGGAAGCGCATCCGCTATCATCGTCTGAACCGTGGCATGGTCCATCGTGAATGGGGCAAGCGGGTAGGGCGCGTCACCGAAAGCTATCAAACCGATCCGGTCGCCCTGCCGTTTCGACACGAAATCAGCAACAACTTTGCGCACTGCCTCGACGCGGGATACCAGGGTGCCGCTTGGTTCGCGGAAATCCTTCGTGTCCATGGACTGGGATAAATCGATAGCAAGCATGAGATCCCGCTGCGGTTGCGTCTTCTGCAGCGGCGGCTCGATAAACTGCGGACGGGCAAGCGCAAGGACTATCAGTATCCAGGCGAGGCTTGCGGATAGAGTCTGCAGGACTGACCGTTGCGAAACCAGCGATCCCGTGGTCGGAACAACGCCAGCCGCACGGGCGACTTCTTCGAAGAAGGGAATGCGGACCGCAGTGGTCTGCTCCTTGTAAGGCGGCACAATCCACCAGATCAGGAGCGGTACTGGAAGCAGGACAAGCAGCCAGGGATAATCAAGTTGATACATGATGCTTTCCGATCCAGCGGATGGCTGCTTGCCTCAACTGCGAAGCATCCGGGCCAGATGCCGCATGCGCGGACACATATTCTAGTTCCGCAATGAAACGGGCAAGCTCGGAGTCCAGGCTGTGGTTGGGTGCCGCGCGCTCCAGGAAGGTCACCCACTCTTTTCCCGTCAGTGAGGCCACCTGTTGGCGCGGCCACGCGGCAAGCGCGGTCCTTTTCAAGATGACCGGCACATGTCCGGGAAGGTCGGCCATGCTCATCTGCCGTAAGCAGTTGATCGCTTCCCTGCGGTAACGGTTCCTCCGCCACCGCCTTGCCCATCGCCAAATGCTCCATCCAAGCGCAAGGCAAATGGCACCGGCAAGCACGGCCCAACCCCAGGTTTGCGGCATCCACGACACGTCAGGGGGGAGCGCAATGTCTGCGAGCGTTTTCAGCGCAGTGTTCGTGAGGTCATCGGGCATTGGCGCGAGTTCGGCCATCTCACCGTCTCCGCTGTCGCCATGCCGCCTGCGCGAGCAGACTGCGCAATTGCGGCGCGGTTTCCTGGGCGGTTGAAACCGGCAGCATCGGCAGTCCGAGTTCGACTTGCCAGGCGAGAAGGTTGCGTCCGCGTTGACGTGCGAATTCGCCGATCGCGCTTCGCATCTGGGGCCGCTGGAACGCCAGTTCGGCTTGCGTGGAGCCCCCGCTGACGACGATCCCGCCGCTGGTTGGGAGTTGAAGCAGAAAAGGATCGTAGACCAGGATTGCCAGAACATCGTTGTGCGTCGCGAGCCGCAGCAGCATGTCCTTGGTCGCGTCGGTATGGCCGTCGAAATCACTGACGATGACAATCAGATGATCGTGATCCGCCACGCTGGCGACCGCCTGGAGAGCGGCATTGAGCTGTCCACTGGACCGTCTTGCCAGCATATCCGCCGTCAATTCCTGATTCATCGCGGATATTCTGGTCGACAGGGCGAAAATTGCTTCGCGGCTGCGGTGAGGCCGCAGTTCATCAATTCTCTCGTCGTTGAAGACAAAGCCGCCGACACGGTCTCCGGAACCGAATATGCGCCATGCGCAAAGCGCCGCGGCTTCCGCCGCAGTCACGGATTTCATCGAGCGGCGGCTGCCGAAGAACATGTTCGTTCTCTGATCGACGACAATAAGCGCCGGGCGCTCCTTTTCCTCGCCGTAAATCCGCACGAACGGCTTTCCCGTCCGGGCCGTAACCCGCCAGTCGATGGTGCGGATATCGTCGCCCGCGTGATATTCACGCAATTCTTCAAAGGTCAGCCCGCGGCCACGCATTTTTGAGTTGTGCCGTCCGACCAAAGACTGCTGCACGGTGGTCTTCTGCAGAAATGTCAGGTTGCGGGCCACCATCTCCAGCTTGGCCAAATCGTCGACGGTGACATAAACGCCGCTTGCGGTTTTCTGCACGTGAGCGGGACGCGTGACCATGGCATTCAAGCCACAGCCACGAGTTCGACGATCCGGTCGATCACGGCATCAGGTGATATACGTGCGGCGTGCGCGTCGTAGGAAAGGATGAGCCGATGCCGGAATACATCGTGAACGACGGC
This sequence comes from Phyllobacterium sp. NPDC097923, assembly GCF_044760925.1. Classification (NCBI taxonomy): domain Bacteria; kingdom Pseudomonadati; phylum Pseudomonadota; class Alphaproteobacteria; order Hyphomicrobiales; family Phyllobacteriaceae; genus Phyllobacterium; species Phyllobacterium sp. NPDC097923. The sequence goes on from NZ_JBIWBL010000003.1 coordinate 90,282, forward strand.
TTTGACATCGTCGGGCGTGACATAGTCGCGCCCCTTGAGCCAGGCGTATGAGCGCGAAACCTTGTCCAGTCCGATCACCCCGCGCGGGCTCACGCCCACCTGCAGCCACTTGGCCAGATCCTTGTCCAGCTTCAGCGGATAGCGCGTGGCAAATACAAGGGCCACCATATAATCCTCAACAGCCTTGGTCACGGTTACATTGCCAATCGCCTTGCGGGCATCGAACACCGCGGAGGCACTGATTTTCCGGGCGGATTTGGCCGTTTTCGCCTGTGCGTTCTCCTCGCTTCTCACCAGTCGCATGATCGCTGCTTCGGACGTCTCATCCGGATATCCGACTTCGATATGCATGAGAAAACGGTCAAGCTGGGCTTCGGGAAGAGGATAGGTGCCTTCCTGTTCGATCGGATTTTGCGTGGCCATCACCATGAAAAGATCGGGAAGGGGATAGCTCTTGCCTCCCACCGTCACCTGCCGCTCTTCCATCCCCTCGAGCAAGGCCGACTGGACCTTGGCCGGTGCGCGGTTGATTTCATCGGCGAGTATAAGGTTGGCAAAGATGGGGCCCTGCTGAAACTTGAACTGACCCTTGCCGCCTTCGCTGAAATAGATTTCCGATCCGGTTATGTCGGCCGGCAGCAGATCGGGCGTGAACTGCACGCGCGACAGTGAAGCATCAAGATTCTTCGCCAGGCTTTTGATTGCTCTAGTCTTTGCCAGTCCCGGCAGGCCTTCGACAAGAAGATGGCCGTTGGCCAGGATGCCAAGCAACAGGCGTTCAACCATCGCCTGCTGGCCAATGATGGACTCGCCGATGTGTTTGCCAAGGAGTGTAATGTCGTCACGTGCGGTCATTCCGTCGCTCCGCCGAAAAACCATGAGTAGTACGCATTCCCGGCGACGCCTCCGCGCAACTGCGCGGCATTGCGCTGCCATCCCGCACGGTCGCCGTTATAGGCGCTCAGGCCCGTTCTGTAGAACGTGTGGAGTTTGCCGCGCTCCTCCTGCATCGCCGTGGTGAACGCGGCGCTTGCGCCATCGATGACAGGCTCCTTTGCGAGGTCCATGAGTTTGGGAAGCGTGATCGCGAACGAGTCGGGGCGCACCCAGGAGCCATACTCGATGCGCGGGTAGTCGTCGGTAACCGCTACGGCATCGCCGACGTAAGTCTCAAGTGCGGCCCGGTCGGTTACCCACGTCGCCATCAGTCCGGCAAGGGAATTCACGCCCACTTCCGCAAGGGCCTGTTTGACATCGGGCTGGTCGAACCGGGCCTGCATGCGCGGGAGGTCGAAACGCAGCGGTTCCTGCGAACCGACCAGCATCATTTCATGAAGTTCGGTGGTCCAGAGCCCGACATGCGGAAACACATCGAGGAAACTGCGCACCAGGGACCGGGTGTCCTCGTCATTCTGGGTGGGAAGGGGCAGCCATTGCGCCACCAGCCCGCCGCTTCGCAGCCTGGAAGATGCGAGGCGATAAAAGTCTGTCGAGTAGAGATTTGCCACGCCCGCTGCTGACGGGGGCGGGGGTTCGAGCGTGATCAGATCGTACCTGTCGGCGCTTGCAAGCAGTTCACGCCTTCCGTCGCGCAGACGGATATCCAGTCGTGGATCGGATGCGACGTGATTGTTTCCGGCGAACAGGTTTGTCGCCCGCGTGACGGCCGGCAGAAGTTCGGCTGCGACCCTCCGTTCGAGGCCGTGATAGGTGAGCACGGCACCCGCCGTGATTCCGGTGCCCAACCCGATGACAAGCGCCGATTGCGGCTGCTGCTGCATGCTGATCAAAGGTATCAGCGCCTGAAGCCGCATGTAGCGCAGTGACGGCAGTGAATCCCCGGTGTTGGAAACGCCCTGAATGTAAAGTCTCCTGAATTTCTTGTCGCCTCCCTGCTCGAGAACAGCCACTGCGGCACCGAGGCCCTCTTCGTAAAACACCAGCTTGCCGCCACGCGATTGGGCCAGGAGATCCGCAAAGCGTGTCGAGGGGAGCAGAAAGGTGAGGGCCACGGCGGTGGCGCAAAACACCAATGCTGCAGCGCGATGCCAGGCAACGGCAGCGATATTCCGGTAGACGGCGATGATACCAATTGCCGTTGCAATGACAGCGAGAAGCCCGAGCGAACCGATAAAGCCAAAGCTTGGGATCAGAAAAAATCCTGTCAGTGCCGTTCCGACTATGCTTCCCAGGGTGTTCCAGGCACTGACAAGTCCGACGCTGCGGCCTGTGCGGCCATCCCGTGCCACAATTTTCAACACCACCGGAAATGCCGCACCCAGGAGGACGGTCGCGGGCAGCACGGTCGCGAATGCAGCTATGGTGAACCTGGCGGACATTCCGGCGAGCTGGCTACCGGTGAGGTTCAGGACCCAGTATTCCGCCAGCGATTGTGCCGTAACGATCCAGTTTCCCAACAGTGTTGTCGAGATCAGGGCGGCAAGCCCGGCTCCGGAAAGGAGAAGACCCAGCGTGCTCCAAAGGTTTTTCAAACGATCGATTTTGGCTGCCATCACAGCAGAACCGATGGAAAGCCCGAACAGATAAGTCGCCAATACAATGGCGAAGGCAAAGCTTCGGGTGCTCATGAATTGCACAATGGACTGGGTCCAGACAACCTCATAGCCGAGGGCTACCGCGCCTGCGACAGTATAAAGCGCGAGTGCGAGACGCACGTCGCCGGTGTGGGGCTGGGAATTCCGCACGGCCTGCACCGCGGGAGGCGCGCGTCGGGGAATGGCCCACGATCCCGCGGCAGCGGCAATGCTGCAGCCGGCGGCGACATAGGCTGCACCCGAAATACCCAATGAAGGGATCAATATGAACGCGGCAGCGAGCGTGCCCGCAATCGCACCGGCGGTGTTGGCGGCGTAGAGGCGACCGCCCGCCGAACCGATATTGTTGCTGATCGATGTCACCGAGCGCATCAGAGCCGGCAGCGTGCCGCCCATGAGGACGGCTGGAGTTCCGATAAGAATGAAGACGGTCGACCAGGCGATAACCGGCGAGAACGTCTCGATCTGCACGAATGGCAGCGCATAATGTGATAGTAATATTGTCAAACCAATGCCGCAGAACGCTACTGCCGCTTCGAGCCCGGCATAGAGAGCAAGCGGCCTCGCGTGCCTGTCGGCTTGTCTGCCGAATACAATGCCGCCAAGCGCCAGCCCTCCCATGAAGGCCGCAACCCCCGCGGTCACGGCATAGACATCCACGCCGACGACAAGCGACAACTGCCTGATCCATACGACCTGGAATACCAGAGACGAGAAACCGGAGAGAAACAGCAGCAACATGGCAATATAGAGCGATGCGCCGACGGCAGCGTGGCTTTCAGCCATGCTGCTTGCTTTGTCGCGAAAGTGCCTGTTCGGCTGCAGGTCCGCATTGGCGGTCATCAGGAAGCCTCCTTGCATAGTGAGAGGAAGAGGCCGCCAGAGGCGGCCTCTCCAGGATCATTTGGCTTTCTTTTGTTCCGCAGCTTTCTCGAACATCGAATCGATCTGTTTATGGACAGCCTTTTCGACCTGATCGACACTGAAGCTCGCAGGCTTCTGGCTTGGCGGATACTGGATGAACGTCTGCAGGAATTCTGACGCTTTCATCGTGGCGATGGCGGTCAGATAGACATTCTTAGTCAGCCAATCATTGTACTGGTCGGAGGTGATATCGGCCCGTTCATACGGATCCATGCGCAGATTGAAGAGCTTTGGCACCCGCAAGCAAATCAGTGGATCCTGCCAGATGTTGAGATTACCCGGGGCACGTTGCTCGCAGAAGACGGCCTTCCAGTTATCCCAACGAATAGCGACGAGTTGCCCATCATCGTCGAAATAGAAAAATTCGTTGCGCGCACCCTTGGGTTGTTGCCCTTCCAGGTACGGCAATTGATTGTACCCATCGAGATGCACTTTGAATGTTTTTCCGCCGACGTCTGTGCCTTTCAACAGGCGATCCTTGATGTCTTTATCGCCAGCCGCTGCGAGAAGTGTGGGAAACCAGTCCAATCCCGAGAATATCTCGTTACTCACACTGTCGGGCTTGATTTTACCGGGCCAGCGGATCATCGCCGGCACACGGAACGCGCCTTCCCAGTTGGAATCCTTTTCGCTTCGGAACGGACTCATTGCGGCATCTGGCCACGAGAACATGTTGGGGCCGTTGTCGGTGGCATAGACGACGATCGTATTCTTGGTGAGGCCTTCGTCATCAAGCGTCTTCAGGAGCTTGCCAACATCCTGGTCATGCTCCCACATGCCGTCGGCATATTCGTTGCCGGGCATACCGCTTTTGCCGCGGTATTCTTCGCGAACGTGGGTAAAGACATGCATGCGGGTGGTATTCATCCACACAAAGAACGGCTTATCTTCCTTGCCGTGCTTCTTGATGTAGTCGATGGCAGCGCCTGTCGTTTCGTCGTCAATCGTCTCCATACGTTTGGTGGTGAGCGCGCCGGAGTCTTCGATTTTGCCGTCGGCGGTCGCCTTCAGCACGCCGCGCGGCGAGAAGTTTTTCACGAACGGATCGTTCGGGTCCTTGGGCCAGTACGGGCGTTCCGGCTCCTCTTCAGCATTCAGGTGATAGAGATTGCCGAAGAATGCGTCGAAGCCGTGGTTCGTCGGGAGGTATTCGTCCTTGTCACCAAGATGGTTCTTGCCGAACTGGGCCGTGTTGTAGCCGAGCGGCTTGAGGGCTTGGGCAATAGTGATGTCCCGATCCTGCAGGCCAACAGGAGCGCCGGGCGCGCCAACTTTGGAGAGGCCCGTGCGCAAGGGTGATTGGCCGGTGATGAACGACGAGCGGCCTGCGGTGCAGCTGTTCTCGGCATAATAGTCCGTGAACATCATGCCTTCCTTGGCGATGCGATCGATGTTCGGGGTCTGATAGCCCATCAGCCCACGCGTGTAAGCACTGATATTGGACTGGCCGATGTCGTCACCGAATATGACAAGAATGTTGGGTTTGGCCGCCTCTTGCGCATATGCCGGCTGAGTGCCCTGCCATTGCGAGAATGAGATGGCGGTAAAAGCCGCCGCGGTTGCCAAAAGCACTGCTTTGGCTCTGATTCCTCGCGGTATGCAGGCGCTCCACAGGGACGCGCGCTTGTGCGTGGGGTCAGCTGTCATGATGATTCAACCTCCTGTTGCAGATTGTGGTGTGGCTCACGTCGTGGTCTCCCGCTAAGGTTGGTGAACCGGCCGCAAAGCGCGGTTGCTGGCATCGTTTCCCACCCTTGAAGTTGCCGGAAGTACGTTACTGTTACGAATGAGGTTCAGAGCGCGGCCAACCGTGGTTTGCCGCTGTAAAGCGGCTGACACGCATGAAGTAACGATTGGATTTTATTTCCCGAGCGCAAACTGAAAATTGACCCCGGCGAACACCTGCCACTCGGGATTGCCGGCGCCATGGTCGAACACCGTATACTGAGGCTCGACGAACGCATTCATCGTGACCTTGTCGTTGACCTGGAACACCTTGCCGACGCCGAGCCCGACAGGGATCGAGTAGTTTCCGCTTTCCAGATCAAAGTTCCAGGTGGCCGTGGAGCGGAGATAGAAGCCATCTTTCAGATTGAAATTGACGATCGGCTGGAATGTCGCAAGGGAAACATCCTCACGGCTATCTGGGCCGGCAAACGAGGTTTGATAGGTGGCCAGTCCGGCGATCAATCCCCAGGTCTGGGGAGCGACAACAACGCCCGCAGCACCGACCTGCCATTTGCCCGATCCAAGCACGTCATCTGTAGCTGTCGGCAGCACGACGAGAGGGCCTAAGCCGAACGACACTTTTTTTCCGGGGACCAGAAAAAGGTCCATCAGCGTGAGATCGCCGAGCCCCGTGCTGTATCCCGCCGGAAATTCAGGCGCTGTCGCTACAGGCAGCGTGAACCGGAGCAACTGCGGAGCGCCGAACATGTCTGATGGTATCAGGCCGCGCAGCAGGAACTGATTGGCATACCGGTTGCCCGGCAACCCGGAAAGCTCGGGAACATAGTAATCATGCAAATTGATCGTTATTTTGGGCGTGAGCGGGTTGTTGGCAGCATTCACATCCTCATGTTGTTGAGCAAAAGAACAGGTAGCGGAGAGAATACTGGCCGCAACGGCTGTCATAAGGGCGATAAATTTCATGAATGGCTCCCCGCGTTTGATTGCGGAAGGATATTCATGGCGTTGTCCGGATGTGAGTACGTAACTGTTACATTCAATCGATGTGTATCGTCCGGATAAGTAACCGTAACGTACTGCCATATTATTTTTGCCGATACATCATGTATCAGCCTGGCTGCTCGCTGGAGCATGCCTGACTGATAGGGGCGGGTCAGACGAAAGTGATTCAGATGGCGTCGGCACAGCGAGGACTTTGGAAATTGATGCTGAAGCTGCCCGCGATGCGGGAGCAGCTGCAAGTGGAGAGTGCGAAAAATAAGGCACTTGTGGGACTATGCGACGCGTTTGATGATGCGACGACTGCCCTTGACGAACTGAACCGTGATCCAAGGTCAAACGCAGACCTGATCAAGGAGTATGAAACCATCTGCTCTGAAATCGAGAGCGAAGTCATTGATTTATGTATAAATCTGAAAAGCCGGTCCATTTAGCCGAAAGTGTGCTTGTCAGGGAGGCGGACGTTTACGCCGCAGCTTCATGGATCGGGCAGGGGGGCGCCAGCTCCCGGCTGGCGGGTTTTTCCAAGCCGGCTTGGGCCGTATGGCAGCCGCTATTGCTTCTTGATGAACTTATCCGGTGAATAGGAGAACGTCAGCCCGAAGAAGACCTTCCAGTCGCGCAGTACGACAAACGCGCCCGCCGCACCTGCCTGCCATTTGCCGCTGCCGAAGCGATCCTCGCTTGTGGTGGGAAAACTGAACAGGGGACCGACACCGAACGCCCAGCCCTTCCGCCCGAAAACCGGAAAAGGTTGGGATTATCGTGCAGCAGGCATGAGCCTCCGAAGTACGTTACGATTACACATTCAACCGAACCGTCGCGCTCGGGATTTGAGCGTAACCGTAACGTACTTTTCACCGAGGGCGGACGGATGGCATCCTGAACCGTGAAACGGGGACTATCCCAGGATTCAGGTGCAGGGCTGATAATGATGCGTATTCGACACTCTTTGTCAGCAGCGGCTCTGCTGGTGTCCGGATTTGTCATGGCCCAGATCAGTGCCCATGCCGATGACGCTGACGAACTGGCGAAAAAGGTGTCAAATCCTGCTTCGTTTATGATCAGTGTTCCGGTTCACGGTGACAGTGATTTTGCGAACAGTACTGCCGGTCACGGTTTCTATCAGACCTTGGACATCGAGCCCGTGATCCCGTTCTCGCTCAATGCGGACTGGAATCTCATCTCGCACACGGACATACCATTTGCCTATTCCGACCCGGCAGGACCTGACGCCAGCCGTTTTGGGTTGGGGGATATAAGTCAGAACCTGTCGTTCACCCCCTCGTCGCACGGGGCGATTATCTGGGCATTCGGACCGCAGCTGTCGTTCCCCACCGCGACCAATGCCATGTTCGGCTCCGGCAAGTTTTCGGCGGGGCCATCCGGACTGCTGCTGCTTCAAACCGAGAATGTGACGACCGGAGCGTCCTTCGATCACATGTGGTCGCTCTTTGGGTCATCCGGAAGGCCCGATGTCAACCAGTCGGAAGTCCAGCCTTTCATCGCATGGCATATCGGCAAGGGCCGGACGATATCCGCCAGCCTGGACGCGTCCTATGACTGGACCGGTGACAACTGGAGCCTCCCGGCTTCCGTATCCTTTTCCAAGATTGTCAAGATCGGCGAGCAGACAGTGAGCCTTTCGATCGGCGGAAAATATTGGATTGAAGGACCGGATCAGTCACCGGAGTGGGGCATAAAATCGGGAATTACCTTCCTGTTCCCCAGCGGCCGGCCGAAGCCATAGCCCCAAAGATCCACCCGTGTTGCGGGATCGCTTCGCACCCGATGCAATCTCGCACCTACGCTTGCTGTTACGGTTACGTACTTTCGCATATCGCGTGATTTTGCTTCGTTCAGCTTGGAGTATCTGAAGCTGCTGGTGATCGTTGGAAGCCATGTTGCACGCCATCATCGCTACGGCCAGCCGATGAACCGGAGCACCGGATCAACCTATGGACTGCACGCGAAACTGAGTGGATAGGATCGAGACATGTCAAACAGATTTATCGTTTTGGGTGGGGCGGCCGTCATCGCCTTTCTTGCACTGAGCGCCGCCGGGCGTGCCGAGACTATCAGCTATGGCGATGCCGTAACGACGCTTGCCAATGACTGCGGTCCGGATATCAAAAAGTTCTGTGCCGGCCTGAACCTTGGCAACGGGGTCATTGCAAACTGTCTTGCGAAGAACGCTGCGAAGATTTCGCCGAAATGTACGTCATCGTTCAACGCGGTGGCTGGTTCCATCGGGCAGCGCCGGGAGGCGCAGACCGCTTACTTCAATGTCTGCAAGGGCGACATCGCCCGGCACTGCCGCGGTATCAAGGGCGACGGCTACCAGCTGTCCTGCCTGATCAAGACACAGAAGATCGTCAGCGGCGAATGCAATCAGGCAATCAGCAACGCCGGATGGCGGTGAACCATGCGCCCCACAGGAGAAAAGACAATGTCCGCTCGTCGACTTGGCATCATCATCGCAGCCGGTATCATGTTCCAGCCCATCGGCGCCTTTGCGCAGGAAGTGACCCAGCAGCGGATCACCGCCAGCCTTGGCAAGGTCACGAAAGCCGCTCCAATCATCGATGTCGAACTGCTTCGGCAGGAGGCGCTGGGCAACCCCGGACAGAACCTGCAAACGCTGCCGAACTGGAAGAAGGTCAGCAAACTTCCGCAGATGCTCGTCGAGCTTAATTTTGACAACAACTCCGTTGCGATCGAGCCGCGCTCTTACCGGACAATCGGACTGCTCGCCGATGCGCTCCACCATCCCAACCTATTGAAGTACAAGTTCCTCATTGTCGGGCACACGAGTTCGACCGGTGACGCCAAGCATAATCTTCAGCTCAGCCAGGAGCGAGCGGACGCCATCAAAGACGCCCTTGCAACGACGTTTGCAATCGAGCCCGAACGGCTGTTTGCGGTCGGTGTCGGACAGGAATATCCGATCGAAGGGTCCAATCCGACAGCGGCAGACAACCGCCGGGTCCAGCTCTTCAACCTCGGGACTTTTACCGCGGTGAAGAAATAGAAGATGCGCGCTGCGGGTGAGTGCGACCATTCGCAGCGCGTCCGGCAAATGGCCGGCGTCACGACCCTCGTTCCCGACAAGAGCTGGGAACGGGTTGAAGCGCGAAGGTAATCCATCTCGCTCCGGAGATGGGAAGACAGTACGGATTCCTGCCAACCCACAATTAGGGATATTGCTTTTGTGGCAGTAAATCTCGGTTGGTACTGTTTTGTATTTACTGGAAGATGTTTCTTTTTCACCAGTAAGGGTTATCAGCTTAATTATGTATAGACTTCATAATAAATTTTGTGCTGATTAACGCCGCCGCTTTATAATGTAATATTTTCATATACGGATAGATCTACTTTATAGAGGCAGCAAGGGACATCGAATCACGAAAGCTCCCATGATTTTGTTCGGATATGACAATTGAGGATATTGCGCAGACATGGCGACCGCTGGAGCGTTAAACTGATACCCGATCTGCTTCGACGTTGCGGCTTGATAGCGCCACGCGGAAACGCACTCTCGAACGGCACTCGCGCCGATACGTCGGCATTGCCGCTGTCGTCTTACGGCTTTTTTATGCTGCTAAGCGTTTTTGTTATCGTCATGGTTTTCGTCGTCGGCGCTATTGAAAGCCGGGGAAGGATAATCTCCCAGGCGGAAATCGAGTTGCGCCAGAAAACTGCTTTGCTTGAAGCCTATGTCAGCAAGATTCTGGAAGCCAACGACATGGTGCTGAACGACATTACGACTGAAGTCGGTGCGATCCCCTGGGCCGAAATTGCCGGTTCAGCGCGGGTTTCACAACATTTGGCAACGCAAAAACAGTATTTGAAACACTCCGGCGTTATTGCGCTGGTGAACGCTGAGGGTTTGCTCGTATCCTACAGCGAAGGCTTTCCGGCCAAGTCCCTGAATGTATCCGACAGGGATTACTTCCGTTTCCATCGCGGCGATACATCGGACGTAACGTTCATGGGCGAACCGTTGATTGGCCGCGTGTATGGAAAGCCGTCTTTGACCATGAGCAAAGCGGTGCGCCGTCCCGACGGCACGTTCGATGGCTTGATATTGATCACAATGCCCATCGATTATTTCTCAAGATTGTTCAATGGCGCTGCCTCCCAAACCGATGCCACCCAATTGCTGCGTGTGAACGGCGACGTCGTGGTGAATGTTCCGTTCTGGGAGGGGAGTGCCGCCGCGCCGGCATGGTTTGCGGCGGCAATTGCCAGGAACCCGGAGTCGGGCGAAGTTCATCATGTTACGTCGTCGGAAGGCATCGACCGCATCGTCGCTTACCGAAAAATTCTCGACTTCCCGTTTTATGTCACATACGGAATCGATGAAAACGCCCTGATGGAGGGCTGGCGGCAATCGGTTCGCATCTACAGCCTGGTGTTGGGGACGGCATTGGCTGCCTTTATAACGACGGCATGGCTCGCGCGCAGTCGTTCAATCGCCTTGCTGCACTCAAACCAATCGCTCCGGGAGGTTGGCGAAAGGCTTCTCGTTTCGCAGGATGAAGAGCGGCGTTCCATTGCAAGAGACCTGCACGATTCGACGGGTCAGCATCTGACTGGCGCGGCCATGGAACTGGAAAATCTTCGATCCACCCTGCCAGAGCTTAACACGGAATCGTCGTCGGCATTGTCCCGCACGGCCCAACTGATTTCGCTCAGCAACAATGAATTGAGGACGCTTTCCTATCTGCTGCATCCTCCCATGCTGGATGAATCCGGGCTGCCGAATGCTTTGGAGCTCCTCATCGGAGGATTTGAGGAACGAAGCGGCATGGACATCGAGTTGCGGGTCGATCCCGTTCTTGGCGTAAAACGGCCGCCGGCGGGTGTCGAACTTGCGCTTTTTCGCATTGTGCAAGAAGCCCTGACCAACATCTACCGGCATTCCAAGGCGACAAAAGCTGTCATCAGGCTCGTCCGGAACAGCACGACGACAGATTCGCGCCTTTCGTTGACGGTGAGAGACAATGGTGTCGGCATCGAACGACGGAAGCGCGTTAGCATAGGTGTTGGCCTGTCCGGCATGGAGGCGCGCCTTCGTCCGTTGAACGGCACGCTCGATATCTCGACAAACAAACAGGGCACGACGATCTCGGTACAGGTGCCTGGCTAGGTGTAGCGAGATCGCGGTTTGCTGAATAAGGTCTATTTCTTCGGTTTTTTCGTGAAGTCCGCGTAAATCTGGTCCGCCATTTGGCGGAGTGAACGTCCGATATTGGCGTACTCATATTCATTGAGATTGGCCAGCGACACACGCCCTGCGGGTTGACGCGTGCCGAAACCGCTGCCTGGAAGGAGGACGATGCCGGTATCGTTGGCAATGCGGAACAGGAGCTCGGTGGGCGCGACATTCTTTTTGACCCAATCGGCAAAGGCATCGCCATATAGTCTTCTGGTAATGTCTTCGAGATCGAGCAATGTGTAGTAGTCGACCGCGTTCTCGTCCGGCCGGGGTGACAGGCCGAGTTCACGATAAAGAGCGGCCTCGCGGCGGCGGATGAGTTTCTTCAGCTCCGCCTTGTAGCCATCGCTCTCATCCATGAGCGCAAAGAGCGAGAACAGGACCATCTGGATCTGCTGGGGTGTCGACAAGCCGGCGGTGTGGTTCAACGCCACGGTGCGGCTGTCGGCAACCAGCCGGTCGAGGAAATTGAGCTTCGACACATCGGGCACCAATGTCGAATACCGTTCTTCCAGTTCCTTGCGGTCCGATTTTGGCAACGCCTTCAATTTTGCGTCAAAGATGTTTCCCTGCTGGGCCGCAATGACGCCCAGACGCCAGCCGGTTGCGCCGAAATATTTGGAGAATGAATAAACCAGCAGTGTGTTGGCCGGGCAGGTGGCAAAGAGAGATTTAAAGTCATCGGCAAAGGTGCCGTAGACATCATCCGTAAGGATCATCAGATCGGGGCGCTTTTCCGTGACGATCTTTGTGATCCGTTCCAGGCTCCGGGTGTCGAGCTTGACCGATGGAGGATTGCTTGGATTGATACAGAAGAAGATCTTGATGTCCTTGTCGAGAAGCTTGTCCAGTTCTTCGTCGGGATACTGCCACCCCGCACCGGGATCGGCATTGATGTGAACCTGCTTCAGCCGATAATCGTTCAGTTCAGGTATTTCGATGTAGGGGGTAAAGGCAGGCATGCCGATTGCGACTTTATCGCCGGCCGCAATGAGCTTGTTCTGTTTCAGCGAGTTAAAGATGTACGTCATCGCAGCCGTTCCGCCCTCGGTCGCGAACAGATCGATATCGCTTGAGGTCAGGAACCCGCCGATCATTTCCTTGACGATATAGTGCTTGACGATCTCTTCGCTTATTCGAAGCATGCGCGGCGGCACCGGATAGTTGCTGCCGAGAATCCCCTCGACAGCCTCGTGCAGGAAGTCGGAGGCTGAAAGGCCAAGCTGGTCACGCACATAGCTGAGGGCGCGTCCCAGAAAAACCACACCGGGCTGCGCGCGATGCTCGGAAATGAACCGCTCGAAACGGGCTTCGATCCCTTCGATCTTCGGCAGACCGCCAACGCCATTCTGCATATAGGAAAAGGACAATTCTGCTTCGGCAACCGCAAACAAGCCGAGACGGAAAAAGGCGCGCCGCGGCAAAGTTGCAAGGAAGTTCGGATTGCCGCGTCCGGCATTGAGGATCAACCGGTTTTCCCGCGCTGAGGCAACTTTGATAAGGGCATCCTTCAATTCGAAGGGGCTGAGCTTGGCGTATTGGCTGTAATCGGTGCGGGGCATGATTGTCTCCTCAAGCAAATGCGACGACCAGAGGGCCGAGCAGGGTCAGGAACACGTTGGCAAGGGCGTAGGTTATGGCAAAGGGTGCCGTGGGAATGGAATTTCCAGCCTTGTCGAGAATTTCCCCGAAGGCCGGGTTGGCGCTGCGTGAGCCGGAAAGGGCACCGGCGAAAATAGCTGTATTGTCATATTTCAGGACATAGCGGCCAAACAGCATGGTGATGATCAACGGCAGGATCGTCACAACGACGCCGATGAGGAAAATGGAAAGGCCGCTCGTTGCGATCGTTTGCACCGCCTGCAGGCCGGATTGAAGTCCCACGACCGCAACAAAACCTGCCAGCCCGAGATCGCGCAGAAGCGTCGATGCGCCGGTCGGCATATTGCCGATCGCGAGGTTTCGGCTGCGATACCAGCCGAAGAGAAGACCGGACAGCAAAGCGCCGCCGCCGCTGCCGAGCGTCAACGGTATGGAGCCGATACGAAGGACAATCAGGCCGACAAGCAGGCCGGCAACCAGGCCCAATCCATGGAAGACGAAATCCGTCTTGTCGCTCGGCAGAATGACCGTGCCGATCGATCTGGACGCGCGTTGCAAATCCTGATCCGTGCCATAGAGAGTGACGACATCGCCAGGCTCAATTCTGGTGTCGGGATCAAGCGGCAGGGGTTTGTCGGCACGTTTGATGCCCGTCACGTAGATGCCGTGACGCAAATCCGCCGTCGCGGCCTTCTTGATCTCGCCCACGGTCTTGCCGATGAATGCCGGGCTGTTGATTGTCACGTCACGTGTGACGACAACGATATCCATGCCCTCGGACGACTGCAATTCGGTTCCGATTGCTTCGGCCGCATTCACGACGCCGGCCCGTCTGCCAACAACAAGGATGATATCGTCGGCCAGAAGCGTGAGATTGGGTTGCACGCCGATCAGTGCGCCGGCTCGCTTGATCCGTTCGATTGTAAAGGTCGCGTCGCTCGCGCCGGCATTCTCAACCTCAGCAACGGTCCGCCCTGCTGCCTTGCCCACACGATAGATGCGGCCAACAAGATCGGGTGCAGCCGGGTGTTCTCCCGGTCCATACATTTGTGCGCCAGCCAGCAGCGCTGCCTGCGCTTTGATCGCATCGTCTCTGATGCTGCGGCCCATGAGTTTTGGCAGAATATTGACGCAGACTATGATGGCGCCGAAAGAACCGAAGATGTAGGTGACCGCATATCCGACAGCCACATTGCCTTGCAGTCTCTGCACCTCGTCTGCTGCCAGACCAAGCTTGCCGATGGCCGCGCTTGCCGTGCCGATAATAGCGGATTGCGTGAGCGCGCCGGATGCGATGCCCGCTGCCAGCCCCTTATCGAGACCAAACATCCGGGCAAGCACCACAACGGTAATAAGACCACTGACGGCGAGAACGACAGCCATGGCAATTTCGCGCAAGGATTGGCGGCCTAACGAGCGAAAGAATTGCGGGCCGCTTTCAAAACCGACCGCGTAGATGAACAGTGCGAAGAGAACCGACTTGACCCCGTTGTCAACGGAGACTCCGACCTGGCTGATCAAAACCGCGACGAGAAGAGACCCTGCAACGCCGCCCAACTGGAACTTGCCGAACTGGATCTTACCAATCGCGTAACCGCCGGCCAGCGACAGGAAAAGCGCGATTTCAGGTGATTGGCGAAAAACTTCATGAATCCAGTTCATCAATTCCCTCCAGTAGATGCCGCGGGTTGCTGACGTTTTCCGTGCCGAAATAGATCATCGATCTTCGAAGCTGTAAATCCTGCCCCAATCGGCCTTCATATCGACGAGCAGCCAGTTGCGGGTGCCGGCTTCTGTCAAAGCCTTGTCGAGTTTGCCGAAGTGGGAGTCGCGATCATAGGCGTATTCCCTGTCTGCGTCTGTGTGGTGCACGATCATCCCAAATCGAGGGCCGTCGCCTGCCGTTGCCCAACGCAGCATTTCGTAGTCGCCGTCGGAATTCCCCGCAACGAAGATCGGGCGGTGACCGATGAACTTGTTGATGCCGACGGGTTTGCCTGCGCCATCGTCGATGAAGTCGATTTTCGGTTCACGCGTGAGGACGGGCGTGTCACCCTCCAGGAGGTACTTGGTTTCTATGCTGCTGCCGATCACCTGTTCCGGCGGAATTCCGTACATCTTCTGCGTCATCGGACGCATGAATTCGACACCGCCGCCGGAGACGATGTAGGTTTTGAAACCATTGTCCCGCAGGTAGTCGAGAAGTTCGCGCATCGGCAGGAACGTGATTTCATTGTAAGGGCGCTTGAACTTTGGGTGTCTTGCCGTCGCGAACCAATCGGTAACGATCTTGGAGAATTCGTCCGTTGTCATCTCCGCATGCGTTGCCATACCCAGTTCGACAATGCCCTTTTCGCCCGCGCTGGCCAGGCCTGCAAGATTGCCTTCCAGGATGGATTTGAATGGTTCCTTCTCCTTCCATTCCGGATGTTCCGGAGCGAGAACCTTGACGCGATCGATCATGAAACCGAGCTGAAAATAGTATGGCTGCTCGGACCAGAGGGTTCCGTCATTATCGAAAACGGCAATGCGATCCGCAACCGGAACGAAACTCGTTCCCTCCGTCGTCACCTTTTGAACGAATGCGACGATTGCAGCTTTCGCGCGGCCTTCGCGCCACGAAGGCAGCGCATCCTGGCTGAGCGCCAGTGTTGGGACAGCGGCAATCAGAATGGCTGCGAACAGCCCGGCGAGCCTGGCAAGTCTGATCATGGAGTGCTCCATTCTAGGCAATCAAGGGCGCTTGACGCACCGGAAGCCAACATGACTGGTGGAGGTGTCTTCCGGCTCGGCGTGTCTGGCCGCCGGACGGTAACGCCTGCAGTAATTCGGGGCACAAAGGTGCGAGCCGCCCTTGAGGACCCTTCGCGGTATCCGGATTGCAGCCTGCCGCGGATCATAGCTCATTTCGATCGCACCGCCGCGGGGATTGACAGGGATGCAGCACGCCTTGGCTGCAGGTTCGGGATGGCGCGTCGACCAGAAATCGCTCGTCCATTCCCAAACATTGCCAATCATGTCGTAGACACCATAGCCGTTCGGCGGGAAGCTCGTGACGGGGGAGGTCCGGTCGTTTCCTTTCGAGCGAAGGTTGTGGTGGGGAAAAATACCTTGCCAGGTGTTCGCCATCAGTCGGCCGTCCGGTGCAAGTTCGTCGCCCCAGGCAAATTCAGCGTCGTCAAGCCCACCGCGCGCGGCAAGTTCCCATTCAGCCTCAGTCGGCAGATCCTTGCCAGACCAGTCGGCGTAGGCCTTGGCATCGCACCAGGCAACGTGGACGACCGGATGATCGAGTTTCCGTTTCAAATCGCTTTTGCGCCCGTATGGATGTTTCCAGTCGGCGCCGAATTTGAAGGTCCACCATTGGTTTATGTCCGAGCTGGTGACCGGTTCGCTGGGAGGATCGAACATGAGCGACCCTGCCTTGAGCATGTGTGGCAACGCCCCGGGATAGTCCTTCGGGTCTGGCGCTTTTTCAGCAAGCGTAACGTAGGAAGTCGCTGCAACGAATTCCCCGAACTGCCTATTGGTGACAGGTGCGGCGTCGATCCAGAAGCCGTCGACCCGGACCGGGTGGCTTGGAGCTTCTTCGGCATAGTGCTTGTCGGAACCCATGGTGAAGGTCTTGCCAGCTATCCAGACAAGACCGTCCTCGGATATCGACGGCTCGCTTACATCTTCCCGTTGAACTGCCACGGTCATCCTGTCTCGCCTCCACATGCATCGAGCGCAGCATCAAGAAGAAGAAGGGCTGACTGAAGTACGTTACAGTAACAAATCCCGATCCGGGCGTTTCCGAACACAACAATCGCGCATACGCGTCTGTTGATACGGATGGAGGCAGTCGACGATGACGCCGTTCGGAAGACGAGATCTGACGCCCGCCGGTGTATCGAAGGCGATGCCGGAACGGCAAAGGGCAAGCGAGACGCGGTGGTCTTGTAACCGTTACGTACTTAGCTGATCGCTCCAGGATATCGATGATGGCTTCAAGCATTCGCCAAGAGCACGCCGGAAATTGACGCCGGTGAAACACGACCAGGGTGTTGACCACCACGCATTGCCACTCCTCATTGCATTGGATGACAAAGCCGCCGGAAAACAACGGGCTGCTTCGACGTCTCATCCAGACGCGATAATTGGAGGGTCATCAAAGGGAGCGAGACCAGACAAAGCCATGTCGGAGGTATCGGAACGGCGGGGACTGTGGAAACTGATGCTCAAGCTGCCCGCGTTGCGCGGCAAGCTCCAGGTTCTCAGTGCGCGGAATACCACATTGCTGAGTTTATGCGAGGCATACAACGACGCAAGCTCTATGCTGGATTTGTTGCGAAGGAATGGATCAAGCGATATCAAATTGATTGCGGAGTACCAAGATCTTTGCACGGAACTTGAAGAAGAAGTCATCAAGATGTGCGTTTCAGTGAATCAAAAATGATGTGATCTAGGTTTTGCTGCTGAAATTGGCGATGAGTAATTACAAATGATTAGGCGGCGTGTGCTGTAATTAAGAATTATATTGTTTCGTTTGAATATTAAGGGAATTCACTGTTTGAACCAAGGGTTTCCCCCTATACCGCGAGTATAAAATACACTCTAACTGTACTTTGTTGTTTTTCATGGGGGATGAGTGCAATGAACGTTGACGAGGTTGTCGACGCGCGGAAACCCGCAGGAGTAACCGATGAAGATGCCAAAGTAGAGCTGGAACGGCTTCTATCGGATGCACAGTTTCATTCCACGGAGCGCAACAGGAACTTTCTGAAATACGTCGCCAACGCGGTTTTCGAAGGCAACTCAGCCTCGGTGAAGGCCTATACCATCGCCGTTGATGTTTTCGGCCGTCCGTCCAGTTTCGATCCCTCCACCGATCCCATCGTCAGAATAGAAGCCACGCGCCTTCGTGCGTCGCTGGTTCAGTATTACGAGGCGCGCACGGACATTGGAAGCGTGCACATTGAATTGCCGCGGGGGCGATACATCCCCGTTTTCTCAAGAATAGCGGAGCTGGCGAGCGGCGCCAGTCAGGCAGAGGATGCCGCAGTCAAAGAATATGCACCCCATGTCGTTAAACCTGCGAAAGTCGTTTCCCTGCGAAATTTACTGCTGCTCGGTTTGCCGATCGCTGCCGGATGCCTTGGCCTTTGGGCTTTCCTGGCGCGGGGGCCCATCTATTCCGATAAGCCGAATGTTGCGATTGAGATGAAACTCGCCGGTGATCCGTCCGATGGCGAGGCCGTTTTCATTCGCGACTATCTGATGATTGCCCTGTCGCAGTTTCATACGCTCAAACTGTCCGCGCCTGACCAGCCGCAAGCCTTGGGCCGGGATGTTTCGAGGCAGACGGCAGATGTGACCTTCCTTACGTCGGACCGGCGCATGAGCCGTTACCATGTGAAGCTGAAATATCATTCCACTGCGAGCGAACGCGCGGTCTGGTGGCAGGTCGTCAATCCTGCCACCGGCGAGGCTTTGCGATCCGGGGTGGAGAAGATTCTTGTCGGCAATAAAACCAATGAAGATTTGCGCCGCGAACTTGTGACCAATCTGGCCAATCGCTTTGCCGGCGCGCGGGGCGTGATCAACAGCACGGAACTGACGCGGGAACTGGCAGCCCCGACCATTGGGAACGGGTGTATACTTCGCGCTGCTGTCGCCATCGAACAGCACAATGGCAACGAAATGTGGGAAGCCAGGACCTGTCTTGAATCCACGCTCAGTGTCGCCCCGAACGATGCCGACGTGAATGCCCAATTGGCGGTACTTTTGCTGGAGTCGACCGCGCCGGACATTGCCAATGATTCGACGGAACGCGCACTCCTCCTTGCAAACAAATCCGTATCGCTTGCGCCAATGTCGGAGCTGAGCAACTACGCGCAAATGCTGGCACAATTCCGCAATGGTCAAACGGAAGCTGCCTTCGTCTCCGGCTATCGGGCAATGGCGCTTAATCCGCAAAATAGCGCCATCCCGGCCCGATTGGGTGCAATGCTCTTTGCTGCGGGGCGATGGGCCGAAGGTTCCGGACTGGCGATCAAGGCAGGCCTGATCGATGATGTTCCGCACAGCGACGCAGGTCTGACCCTGGCCCTCGACGCATATCGGCGGGGTGAATTTGCGGAAGCGCTTTTACGCGTGCAGCAAATGGGCCGTTCGGACGATTATGTCGCCAATATTCTTGAGTTGGCAGCTGCAGCGCAAGTTGGCGATACGGCAACGGTTGGCGAGGTTGTCACCCGGCTCAAATCGCGTGACCGGCAATTCTGGACGACTTTTCGCGCCGAAATGGCCGCCCGCCAGTACGCGCCGGTCCTTATAGACAATCTTGGTGCCGGCCTGATGAAGGCCGGGCTTGCGCTGCCGCAGTGGCCCCAAGGGGGAGCACTGGACGCAACGTCTCCTCTCGTTAGTTCGACAAATTAACTGTTACGTACTTGCCCTTGCGGCCAGCGCGACCGTTCATGCTTTCATGAATGGCACGCGGCTGTTGCTTCATTGTTCGCGTTGCCGTGGCCGCAAACCAAAGGCGGTTGATGGGTATTGGAAACTGCCAGTATTGGAGCTGTTAAAATGACTGTACACAGGGTCTTCACCGTTCCGGTACGGATGTGGTCGCACCATAAATTGAAGCGGATCGTCGCGGTTTCAGCAACGCTCTCGCTGGCTTTCGCCGGCGCGGCGTTTGCTGCGGAAGGCGGGGCAGGCTTCTACCTTCTCGGTTCACGCGGCCCTGCCGCCGGCGCGCTTCCGCCTCCTGGAATCTATTTCCAGAATGACATTTATATATACTCCGGAAGCCTCGGCGGCGGCCGTGGTCTTCCGACGGGTGGCAAGGTCGTCGGTGATGTTGATGGATCGGTGGCTGTTGAACTGCCCACTGGAATATGGGTGACACCCTGGGAGATTTTGGGCGGGAACTTCGGCCTTTCGGCAACTGTGCCGGTTGGATACAAGAGCGCGTCGGCAAAGCTTGATATTGTCAGTCCGCGATTTGGCACCGCAATCCAACGGGGCCAGTCTGACGACATATTCACTGTTGGCGATCCCGTTATCAGCGGAATGATCGGATGGCACCATGGTAACTTCCATTGGCAAACAGGCGTCATGGTCAATGTTCCGATCGGCGATTATCACGATGGCGCGCTGGCAAATCTCTCGTTCAACCATTGGGGGGCGGACGTCTATGCCGCGGCATCCTGGATAGATCCCACATCGGGAATCGACATCTCCGGCGCGATAGGCGTTACATTCAACGCTGAAAACCCTGCAACGAATTATCGTACGGGTGACGAGCTTCACATTGAATGGGCAGTTTCCAAAACCTTCTCGCCGAAGTTCTCTGCAGGTTTGACCGGATATTATTATGACCAGATATCAGGCGATAGCGGCGCGGGCGCGGTGCTTGGCGGCTTCGAGGGGCGTGTCGCGGCCATTGGCGCAACCGTGGGATACAATTTCGAGGTCGGAGAAACACCGGTTGCGGCGCGGTTGAAATATTTCCATGAATTTGCGGCGGACAATCGGGCAGAAGGCGATGCAGGATATATCACTTTCTCCATACCGATTGGCCAGCACAAGCCGAAAACGCAGCTGGCTGCTTCCGAATAAGACGGACGCTCGCTTCGCAACCGGGTGAGGACACATCGGCGGCGGAGCGCCTGGACCGAGGCTGCTTCAACGCTTCCGTTATGCCGCTGGAAACATGGCGTGCTGAAATCAGTTCCAAACTTCGATCTTCGAGATTTTATCGTCTGGGGTCATTGTCAATTTGTATTGGGCAAACCTTGTCTTGTCGTCACATGTTACCAGCACAATCGTGGGGCCTGCTGCCGACAGGACGTGATCGATTCTTGCGTCGCTGATCTTGTTGCACCAGAATCCTGCCGCCCGTATTGCGCGCGCTGTCTGGCGCTCAAGTATGCGCACCTGCAATGACTGTGCGGCAGCAACGTCTGTCAGAGCGACGAGAAGACAAAGGCCCTGGGCTATACGTTTCATCCGTTACCTCGCATAAGTTACTGATAAGAAGATGCTTTGAGCACTCCGGCAATGCAACAATGTAACTGTAACAACTTTGACGTGGCCTCCGATTTATCCCAACAATCCAGACAGAATTGGTTCGCGCGTTCTGCCGAACCAATGCTTGATCCCAATGACCTAGAACGACCTGTGCGTCCGTAATTTTCCACGTATTACCTTGGGGGCGTGCCGTTCTGAGCCGATGGGCATCAAGCCAGGGAGTGTGGCGCAGTGGGGGGGGCGGCAATGGTCGGTTCAGGTGTATATCCGCTTTTACAAATGGCGAAGGCCGTTGCGGCAACTGTCCGGGGCGCACGGCTGGAGTGGTCGTGATGCGCATCAATGCAACTCAAAGGACTGCCATCCATCTTTGCCTGATCATCGGATTGATGTTCGCCGCATGGTCTGCCTCCGGGTCGAACAGTGCCGCACAGCCCGCGGCGGCGGCAATGCCGCCTGAAAAGGTCCAGCAACTGATCAAATTGCTCGACGATCCGGAAATCCGTGCATGGCTTGCCACCAAACCGAAGACAGTGCCTGCGCCTGCCACCGATGGCGTTCCAAGCGGTTTTACGCTTTGGACCAATGGCATACGTGAACATCTTCGTGCGGTGATTCATGCCGTTCCGGCTCTCCCCGGCGATCTGTTGAATGCAGGCAGAATCCTGGCTGCCAAGGTCAGCGAATATGGCTTCTGGTCCGCAGCGTTTCTGCTTCTGATACCCATTTTCTGCGGGATGGGCCTGGAGGTTCTTTTCAGGAAATGGATAAAAAATACCGCGGGATTGAACTCAAACCAGCCGCCGGACGACAAGGTGATCTTTCACGAAGACTTGGCACAGGCGGCCTTCGTAAAAATTGCCCCGATTGCTGTTTTCAGCATTGTAAGCTTCGGCGCTTTTTTGATCCTGGCATTGCCGCCTCTGTTCAACGCTCTCGTCGTCCCGCTGTTGCTGGCGCTGATCGGATGCCGGATGATCATTTGCCTGAGCCAGCTCCTGCTTGCGCCCGGCAAAGGTGAGGCCCACATCCGGCTTCTTCCGATGGAGGATATCTCCGCCCGGTTCTGGAGCCGTCGCACCAGCGCTTTTACAATCATATTGTTCGCCGGATGGGCTGTAGCCGGCGTTCTGGCGGCGCTGGCGATACCGGCCGACACAAAGAGCCTGATCGTCTATTGCATTGGTATCGGATTGCTGGCCGTGGCGGTGGAAGCCGTATGGCATCGCCCCGGGCCTCGTCGTGACGCCAGGGATATGGGCACGGGAGGCTGGCTGCTCGTCGCTTCCTTCTGCATTTTGTGGCTCTTCTGGATTGCTGGCATGAACATTCTGCTGTGGCTCGGCATCTACGCGATAGTCCTGCCCGGCATATTGAGAGCGACCAGTGCAATCGTTAAAACCGTGTTTGACCAGTATCGTGCGGATGAGAGCAAACCGGTTTTCGAAGTCTTGGTCGATCGCGGTGCGCGAGCCCTCATCATAACACTGGCCGTAATTTGGCTCGCCATGGTTGTGCGTCTGCATCCGACCGTTCTGACCGAAGATGCCGCGGCCAGCAAAGCGATCCGCGGCGTCCTCAGCGGTGTTGTTATTCTCCTTGTTGCGGACATGCTGTGGCACGTCGCCAAAAGCTCCATAAACCATCGGCTTGAGAGGGCCCGGCAAACAAGCAGCGATGCCGCGGAACTGGCGCGCAGCGGCAGACTGTTGACCCTGTTGCCGATCCTGCGCAATTTCCTCGCGGTACTCATCGCGGTTATTGCCATCATGATGGTGCTGTCGGGGCTCGGTGTGGAGGTCGGACCGCTGATTGCCGGCGCAGGAATTTTTGGTGTCGCAATAGGTTTTGGCTCCCAGACGCTCGTCAAGGATGTCATCAGCGGCGTGTTCTACATGATGGATGATGCGTTTCGCGTCGGCGAATACATCCAGAGCGGGAGCTATAAGGGCACCGTAGAGTCCTTCAGCATCCGTTCCGTCAAACTGCGCCATCACCGTGGCCCGATCTTCACGGTTCCGTTCGGCATGCTTGGTGCGGTCCAGAATATGAGCCGCGACTGGGTCATCGACAAGTTTCTGATTTCAGTCAGCTACAACACCGACATTGCGCAGGTCAAAAAGGTGGTCAAGACCGTGGGCGCAACGCTCTTGGAAGATCCGGAATTTGGTCCGCACATCATCGAGACGGTGAAGATGAAGGGCGTCGAGGCATTCGGCGACTATGGCATTAATCTGAGCTTCGCCATGATGACCAAACCCGGGCATCAATCAACCATCAGGCGACGGGCTTACGCCATGATACGCGATGCATTTACAGCGACCGGCATCGAATTTGCCTCGCCGACCGTGCAGGTTGCGGGTGACGATCATTCAGGCAGTGTCGCCGCAGCGGCCACGAACGATGCGATCCACCGCAAGAAGGCGGCGGATGCCGCGAAGGCCGGGGAAAGTTGAACCAAGGTCAATGAATTCTGATATGGGCGGGGTAGCAATGGCATTCAGCAACGCATTGAGCCGGCTTGTTCTGGGTCTCATCGGGATCGCTTGTTTGTCCATCGCCGCGCCGGCCCTGGCCGAGTCAAAGTTCCTCTCAAGCCACATTCTTGATCTGGACGGGATGAAGCAGAGGCGGCTCATTCGAATTCTTGTCCCTTATAGCAAGACGATTTATTTCATTGATCAGGGCAAACAGTATGGCACTGCAGTCGAGTTCGGCACTGCGCTCGAGACGGCGCTCAATGCCGGAGCCAAGAGAGAACTCGACCGTGTGCGCATCGCGTTCATCCCGGTTGGCCGCAACGAACTGATTCATGCATTGAATGACGGACTGGGTGATGTGGTGATGGCAAACCTCACAATAACGCCGGCCCGGCTCGAGCAGGTCGATTTCACCGTTCCCGTTTACGACAAAGCAAGCGAAATTCTGGTGATGGGACCTACTGCCGAAAGCGTCGTCGATCTCGATGACCTTTCGGGCAGACAGGTCGCCGTGCGGCAGACGAGCAGCTATTTCGAGCATCTTTCAAAACTGAATGCCGATTTGAAATCGCAGGGAAAAACCGAGATAAGCATTCGGATTATGGACGAAAATCTCGAGGATGAAGATCTTCTTGAAATGGTGAACGCGGATCTTCTGGCCTACACCGTCGTCGACAAATACAAGGCCGCAATCTGGTCGTCGATTTTCAAGGATATTGTCGCTCGTCCGGATATCGAAATTTCCGGTAACGGCCAGATCGCCTGGGCGATCCGCAAGAACAGCCCATTGTTGAAGAAAGAGCTCGACCGTTTCGTGGCGACGCATCGGGTCGGAACGACCTTTGGCAATATTCTGAAAAATACGTATTTCAAAAGCGATAAAATTCTTCAGCGCGCTTACTCAAGCGACGATGTCGAAAAATTCAAGCAACTGGTCACGCTCTTTCGCAAGCATGGTACGACCTATTCCTTTGATTACCTGATGCTGATGGCGCAGGGCTATCAGGAATCCAAGCTCGACCAATCGAAACGCAGTCCGCGCGGCGCAGTCGGTATCATGCAACTGCTCCCTGCCACCGCAAGCGATAAAGTCGTTGCGATTGCTGGCATTGATAAGGACGAAGACCGCAACATCGAAGCCGGTTCGAAATATTTGCGCTATCTTATGGATACCTATCTGGACGAACCAGGGCTGAATGCGCGTGAACGCGAGTTGCTTGCCTTTGCCGCCTACAATGCAGGGCCGGGCAACCTGAAGAAGTTCAGGAAAAGGGCCGCAGACCTTAGTCTCAATCCGAATATCTGGTTCGGCAATGTCGAGAATTCGGCCGCGGATATCATCGGCCGGGAAACGGTGCAATATGTCGGCAACATCTACAAATATTACGTTGCCTACACGATGCTGGCGGAGCGGCTCCAGGAAAACGCCGATGCAGTGAGTTCCGGCAAAAAGGGTGGCTAGACCATAACGGTTTTCAAAGTAGCAACTGACAGAATGGGCCGCCGTGAAAGATCAGGAATGTCGGGCCGTTCTACCGTTCACGTGCCATGGGTTGGCTTAATAGCTCAGCTCGCGGGACTGCGCCTGGTCTTGCAGTGTTTCATGGAATTTATCCGATTTGACCGGAGCGTGTTTTTGGCCTTCCAGAATGTTGATCGGCGTACTTACGGTTGTCGCCGCGACCTTGCCGACGACATTGACACCCCCAGCTATCACCGCCGTTACACCTTGACCGAGTGATACGTTGGAATCGGTAAGGGTCTGTCCGGTTACAAGCCGCTGGCCGATCAACTGCACAATCTGCGGGCTCTCTGCGAATTTGCCGTGGTTGAGGCTGTCCCCGCCCTTGACCTTCGTCAGGTCGATAACCGTAATTCCGGCTTGTTCGAGTTTGCTGCGATAGGGCTCGTCGGCGGGATTGATGGCCCCGAGCCGCTGTACGTCACCCGAGATGAAGCGGGAGGCTGCGAGCGCACGGTCGTCCTGGGAAACGAATATCGTGAATTTGGGTCGCTTTTCACCCATTTCCGTCCATTGGCGCGCGAAGACATCGACATCGATATCCGGCGAAGCCAGGATTACGTTGTCGATCTTTGGGGCAACGCGGCCGTCACGAATAGCCATCTGCCGCAAGGACTCCATGGCCAGCCATGTCCCCATCGAATGCGCCATGACGGTGATGTCTTTGACGTTCGGATCATTGGCAAGCGTGCGCAATGCTTGCTCGAAAGCCACTCTCGAATAATTGGTGCTTTCCTTGTCGTAATTGTAATCGAAGAGACTGGCCCTGGACGGCCAGGTGAACAGGATCGGCGTTACCTTGGCGCCCGAGTCGTGGATAATCTGGGCAAAACGAAAGACCGAATCCTCATAGCGGTTGTTGAATCCATGCACGAAGACCAGCGCATGTCCGCCGACGACATGCGCCCGGAACCATGTTCTGGCCTGATCGACGGATTTGAGCTGCTGGACACGCGTAACGGCAAAATCGGTATCGGGGTTGGGCGGCAGTTTCTTGGGCCATTGAACCGTGCCAGCCTTGCGTTTGCTGTCCGATGGGATCGAAACCGAGATATCGGTCAGATAGGGATGCGGGCTGCGCTCTCCGGTAAACAGCGTGGCGGGATCGTCAGATGGAACCCGGCTGGTCACGACAAGCATGTCCACAGTCGAACCGCCGGTTTTGTTGGAAACCGCGACAGGGGACATGACGCCCTTGGGATGGCCGGCACATCCTCCCAATACGACCACGCAGGCCAACAGGATTGACAGAGGAGATGACAATGGCATCAGGCCAGTTGCGGCGCGCTGTCCTATCGGGCGCGTGTCGTTCGGCAGCTTGTTTCGCCTGGAAGACGCATGGTTGGACAGAGGGTTTGGCATCGGGTGTTTCCTCGAGAACCTGCGGCGCACCCGGAAGGGCATGCCTGAATTCATGCCTCAATGAGCCGGTTTCGTATCGCGAAGCGGACAAGCGCCGCCGTGGACTTGGCATCCAGTTTACGCATGGCAGCGGAGCGGTGGCTTTCAACAGTCTTTTCGCTCAGTCCAAGGACCGCTGCCGTCTCCTTGTTGCTGTGTCCCTCGGCAATAAGCTTGACGACTGCCGTTTCCCGCGACGTCAGGATGCTCGGCGATGCATCAGATTTTGCGAGGTAAGAGGATACGAGTATGTCCGAGACCGCCTTGGTGAAGAACGGTTGGCGATGTTCCAGCGCCTCCACGGCCTGGATCAGATGGCGGGTTGCATCCGACTTCAGCAAATATCCCCGAACGCCTGCTTCAAGAATATTGCGCAGCAAAGCCTCATTGTCGTGTTGGGTAAAGATAAGGATTTCGGTTTTAGGGTTGTGGGTGCGGATCTGACGGGCAGCTTCGACGCCATTGATATACGGCAAAGCATAATCCAGGATGGCAATTTCGGGGTCGGTAACACGAGCCTGCTCAACCGCATCGCGTCCGTTCTCCGCCTCGGCAACGATTTCCCAGCGCTCCCGCGTAGAGAGAATGGCTCTGACGCCTTGCCGAACGATCTCATGGTCGTCCGCGATGAGAATCCGTGTCATATCCACCCCCCGGTTGACGCCTGGTCCGCTAGCTCAGTTCGCCGATCTGGAACAAGCTTCCGGATTACCTCAGCCCTACATCGGAAACTGAAATTCGGCAAAAATTAACAGTTACGTACTTACGCCGACAGAGCCGTTGAACGCTAATGCTCCCCAATAACCAATGGGAGCGCTGCGCACAATGCAACGGTCAATCACACGCAACCGCACAGCAGCACCATCATTGCACAGGTGTGCCGATTCGTGTCGCGAGGTTGCCGTCGCCGATCGATATCAACGCTCGTACTCCGAACACAATTCATTGAGGAGAAGCAAGTATGTCACTATATCCAAAGGCGATGGCCATCGCAGCTTCGGCGATTTTGCTGTTCTGCGGCGGCATCACGCCCGTGTGGTCGCAGGCACAAACGGCTGCAGCCCCGCCTGCCGCCGCGGTCGCTGAAGCACCCAAGCTGCTTTCGAACACCGAACTGCAAACGCTTGTCGCACGCATTGCGCTTTATCCGGATGACCTGGTGGCTCTGGTGCTGTCCGCTGCGCTTAATCCGCTGCAAATCGTGCAGGCCGAGCGTTTCCTCGAAGAAGCCAAGTCCAAACCGGATCAAAAGCCGGATAAGTCTTGGGATGGCAGCATCGTCTCGCTGCTCAATTACCCGACCGTTGTCAAAATGATGAATGACGACCTGAACTGGACCCAGCAACTCGGGACTGCCGTGGTTGACCAGCAGAAGGATGTCCTCGTTGCCGTACAGCAGCTGAGGGACAAGGCGGTTTCCCAAGGGGTGATCAAGTCCAATGACAAGGTCATCGTGGAAAAGCAGAAGAGCAACGTTGTCATCCGTCCTGTCAAAAAGGAGGTGACCTACGTTCCGGAGTATGATCCGATTATCCTGACGAGCCCGACTTATGTCGCAGCGGCGCCAATCGTCTACGGGAGCCCGTATCCGTCCTATTACTACCCATATGCGCCTTACTGGGCAGGTTTCGTTACTGGTGTTGCCTTTGGCGCTGCCGTGGACTGGAACAACTGGCATTCATGGGGCGGGAATGACGTCAATGTGAATGTCAACAATTTCAACCGCAATGATTTCCACTTTGACAAGAACAATATCAGCAACCTCAACTTTGACAGCGGTAAATTCAATTTCGACCGAAATTCCATCACCAACAATATCCGTCAGAACAACGGAAACCGTCTCGATGTAAAGGGCGGCGACCGCATCGGAAATACATCCGGTTTCGCCGGCGCCGGCTCAAGAGTTGGCAGTGCGGACGTTCGCCGCGACGTACAGAGCGGCCTGAAGGAACGGGTTGGCGGGAACGTTGCAAATGATCGCGCCAACCGGGCGGCCACACGGCCTGCCAACAACAATATCGCCCGTCCCAACCCGGCCAAAGGCAATATTGCAGGCAACACCCGGCCCAGGCAAACAATGGCGGCTCGTGCCGATCATCGCCCAAGACAGCCAAGTGCATTCGGCAATTATGCTCCGGGCCATGAAGTCAGGCAATTCTCCCAGCGTGGCAATTTCAGCCGTAACTTCGGTGGCGGCGACAGGCTTGGCGCGGGTGGTGGAGGCGTAAGGCATGGATTTGGCGGCGGCGGTCGCTTCCATCGCCGTTGACCATGAAGAACCACCGCAGTTTCCTTTGAAGGATTTTGAAAAATGTCCAGACACGTTCTGAAAGCACTTTTTGCATCAACGCTCATCTCAATGGCTGTACCGTCGTTCGCAGCCGAACCGTCATTGCAACGCTTTGTCGGCACTGAACCCTTGACCTTCAAGGACGCCGGCGAAGCGGTGGATGCCCTCAAGAAGGATCTTGAGACAAAGGATGTCGGCGCACTGGCAAAATTGCTGGGTCTTAACCCGGAAGAGGCAAAGAAATCGGACGATTTCGACGCGCGCCTGACTGAACTTCAGCAGGCGTCCAAGGAACAAACCGCAATGGAAGACCGCGAGGACGGCGGCAAGGAAGTGGTCCTGGGAAATCTCGCCTGGCCGTTTCCGTTTCCCTTGATGAAGCACGACAGCGGCTGGCGGTTCGATACGCTTGCGGGCCTTGAGGAGGTCCTGGCGCGTCGTATCGGCGAAAACGAGCTTGAGGCAATCGACATATGCCGCAATGAAATCCTCGCGCAGGCGGCCTATGCACAAGTGGACCACGAGGGCGATGGCGTGCTCGAGTTTGCCCAGAAAATTATAAGCGACGAAGGCAAGCAAAACGGGCTCTATTGGAAATCGGCTGGAGGCGAAGAGAGCCCTGCCGGCAATCTGGGGGATGCCGCCAAAATCGAAGCCAGTGCCGGCTCGGACCACGGTTATTTCGGGTATCGATTCCGAATCCTCACGTCGCAAGGCAGCAATATTGCCGGCGGGAAGTACAGTTTCGTTATCAACGGCCACATGATTGCGGGACATGCCATGATTGCTTCACCGGCAGTCTATGGCGAGACTGGGATCATGACCTTTGTCGTCAGTCATCACGGTACCGTTTATCAAAAGGACCTTGGTCCGGACACGGCGAAGATAGTCAAAACAATAACCTCGTTCAATCCTGACAAAACATGGGAGCCTGTTGAGGACTGATCGTGGGTCCGCGGGATATCCAGGGCAGATATTAACTGTCGGGAGCAATACGCAATCAGAGCCGGGTGGAGCGATCATCGCTTCATCCGGCTCTGATTTTATATTGCCTCCCGATGACAAACCGTTCGCCTGAGATGCAAATACCTGACAGGAACGGTGGAATCCGGAAATGTCGGCTTTCAAGATCCTTACATGCTGCACTTGTGATAGGTGACATACATGTTGTCGCCAAACGGATCGAAGCGCTGAAATTCTTCGGGGCCGACGATTTTGAAAGTAGCCGTGACATCGCTCTGGATCATTGAATCGGTGCATGAGAGCCGAGCGGACAAACGGTCTTTTTGTTTGCGCACGCTTTGGGTGGTGCATATCGCCATCGGCCCGGATACCTTGCTTCCGACGATCAGCAAGCCGGTTGTTGTTGAGGCGCCGCGGTCCTTGAACTCAATCTTTTTGCCGACTTTCTTGAACGTATCAGCGCAGTCGGTACCGTTCATGGTCCACGCGCCTTGCAATTCCTTCATTGAAGCCGCGATTACGCCGGATGTTAAACCAAGGCCTATCAGTCCGCTCAAGAGAAGGATTTTACCGGTTTTGCCTGACATCGAAGTTCTCCATGTTCATTTCGTCTGAAGACTAGGACAACGGCAATCCAACGAAAACACGGTCCGCTCGAATATACAGATTCGATACGGTAAATGTGCCGATGGCCGATGGCGATCAGCTGGCCTCAAGCGCTCATCGGATCAATGTCATCTTCGTGTCGTCCATGCGAACCAGACGGCGACAATGGCAAGGACAATTGCCAGGAAGCGGCGGATGAAACGCTCGCGGGATGGCTCGTTCAGGACCGCTCCCAGCGAGCCGGCGAGTATCACGATGGCGCAGTGAATTGCCGTTGCGACCAGGAGGTAGATGGTTGTGAGCACCAGGGTTTGGCTGAGCGTGGGGGAGACGTCGTCGAGGAAGGTTGGTAAGACGGCAATGTAAAAGACCGCCGCCTTCGGGTTGAGAAGGTTAGTCATCAGGCCGCGCGCAAAATGTTTGCTTGCCGGTTCTGCCACGGGACCAACCTCAGTTGAGCTGTCCCGCCAAGCGTCGACGGCGAGATAAAGCAGGAAAACAATACCTGCCCAACGCAGGGCCGCGTAGAGGCCGGGAGATTGCGTTACTATTTCCGCCAGACCCAATGACGCTGCAAGTCCCACCACGGCGAGACCGAGCGTAATTCCAGCCACGGTGGCAAATCCCGATCGGCGACCATCGCTCGCGGCGATGACAGCCAGGTATGCCATATTCGGCCCCGGCGTCAGCTCGATGATCAGCGACGTTGCGGCGAACGAAAACAATGTGCTTACGGGCAGTTCGTACAATGCCAGGCCGCTCATCATGTGTTGCCCCGGCTCGCGTTTCGGGATTGCAATCCGCTGCGCTTTTCGAGCAATTTGCGCCAGAGGCCGCCCTCGAATGCCGAGCTGATCTCTCGTGATGCGAGATAGGGGATCAGGACAAGCAGCATGATGAAGCTGGTGGCGAATATCTGGGGTGCCTTGCCAAGAAGATCGGAAAGCGATGCGGCTATTGTCCTTCCATGGATGAGCCCCACGACAATCTCCTCGAGAATCGAGAGTGTGATCAGCAGCGCCAGATAGAGCAGGGCCTTGGAGGCAATGACATTGATGATCCGGCGATCGCTATAACGATCGCCCAGATGGACGGCGTGCCCAAGCAGGATGAACTTGGCCAACAGCAAGGCCTTGAGGGCAGGGAGCCCGAACGGCCAGAAACCATCACCAGAGCTGCCTACAATCGTGATTTTATAGAGGATGATGGCACTCAGGCAAACGTAGAGATAAACCGCAAGAACGGCGAATTGCAGCAAGTCACTCTTCAGTCGGGTGATCATCAAGCTGGCGTTGATTGGCATGGTGGCCTCCTGATCGAAACCGGTTACCGTCGGATTGGCATTTGTCGGCTCCCGACATCGCCGTTGCCTCATTTCGGATGGTACGCAACCAGAGCCGAAAGGGAAGCACGATACGGTAAATCAAGTGATGGATAGGCCTTTAACAAGCGTCCCAGAAATTGGAAATTATCTAATGATTCCGGTGCATTTTTGAAGAATGGGCATTTTAAAAAGCGTTCAGGCAGATAACACGAGTCCTAAAGTATAGGCCGCAATTTCCGGTGACCCTGCGGTCACGATTACGGCAAGGTGTTCTGCATCAGGATAGTTGAGCGCCGCGAATACCATGCAGAATTGTGCTGGACATCGAGATGAAAGTCAGCCCCATGGTGTGCCTTGAAATGCATTCATCGGCAGCTTGAGATAGCGTATGCCGTTCTCTTCCAACTCTGGAAGCCGGCTGCCGTTGATGTTGACCTGCAAGGCGTGCAGAATGAGTTTTGGCATTGGGAGCGTCCGGTCTCTGTTCTCGCGCATCAAGACAAAGTCCTCTTTGTTTGGTGAGCCTTTGAGATGGATATTCTCAGCTTTCTGACGGTCGACAGTGCTTTCCCATAGGGGTTGCCGTCCACCGGGCTGATAGTCATGTCCGACAAATATGCGCGTGTCTCCAGGCAGGGCGAGGATTTTCTGGATGCTTGCCCACAGTGTGCCTGCGCTTCCGCCTGGAAAGTCCGCACGGGCTGTGCCGCTGTCGGGCATGAAGATCGTATCGTGCACGAACGCCGCGTCGCCGATCGAATAGGTTATCGACGCAAGCGTGTGGCCCGGCGAAAACATGACGCCGGCCGCGATGCTGCCGATGGAGAAGGTGTCGCCGTCAACGAACAGCCGGTCCCACTGACTGCCATCGATGCGCAAATCCGGCCAATTGTAGATCTGCGACCAGATCTTCTGGACATCGACAATTCTTGCGCCAATGGCGATTGGCGCACCCGTAATCCCTTTGAGATAGGCTGCAGCCGACATGTGGTCGGCATGCGGATGGGTATCGAGAATCCACTGAACATGCAGATCTTGCGCACGGACAAAGTCCAGCAGCAGATCGGCATTGTATGTCGCTGTCGTGCCCGACTTCTCGTCGAAGTCGAGGACCGGATCGATGATGGCACAAGCCTTGGTCTTCGGATCGCTGACGACGTACTGAACCGAAAATGTGCGCGGGTCAAAGAAGGCGGTAACGTCAGGCCTATGCATGGACAGCTTCCTGAAAGTCCGAAACACGCGGCGAGAAAATCGCCCGTGCCGGATCGAATGTGTAGAGCGCTTCAAATGAAGGAGCATCACGCGCCAACTGAGCGACAGATTGCAGGATGAAGGAGACTTTTTCATCTGACAAAAGGACGCTCAGATTGAGTCTGGTAAATCCGGGCTTCTCGATCTCGTTGCCACTGAGGATCGCCAGCCGCATACGTTGCGAGGTGTCGGCATCAATCGACAGCAATCGGTGCACATAGGGCCCTGCGCAGGCGCAACCTCCCCGGGCCTGGATGCCGAACCGATCGCTCAGCAGCCGCGTGATCAATTGCTGGTGGACATACCCGCCTTTGGCGTTTCTGATTCGGAACGAGAATATCGGAAGACGTGGCAGTAGGCAGGAGCCGAGCAGTTCGATCTCGGGAATGTTCTGCCATGCCGCAAATGCCTTGTGCGTCAGTTCATCGTTGCGCCGCTTGATTTCGTCCAAGCCGATCGCCTGTTTGACCAGAAAAGCAAGTGCCGCTCGAATGTCACCGATGACGTTGGGTGTGCCCGCTTCCTCGCGCGCTTCAAGGCTGTCGCTGTAATCATGGCCGGTTGGCGAAACGAATTTCACGGTGCCGCCACCTGGCCAAGAGGGCTTGCTTGCGACAACGGCATCGTGGCGAACAATCAGGATACCTGTTGCTCCCGGCCCACCAATGAATTTATGCAGCGATATGACGATCGCGTCTATCTCGACGTCCGTTTCGGGGCGCATTGAGATTGGCAGGTAAGGTCCGGCACCGGCATAGTCCCAGACGATCTTTGCCCCTGCCGATTTGGCGATCTTCGTGATTGCCGCGACATCGGTCATAATCCCTGTCACATTGGACGCGGCCGAAAAAGAGCAGACCTTCAGATCTGCGGTGGCGCTCTCCAGCGCTTCTGTCAGAAGCACGGGATCCGGGCCGCCGTCGGCACCTTCGGCGATTTCTATGATCTGCGCGCCGCTTTCCCGCCATGGCAGAATATTTGAGTGATGCTCATAAGGTCCGATGATCACGCAAACCCGCTGGCCAGACGCGACCGCCTTGGAGACACCAAGCAAATTGACAAGCCGATTGATGCCCGCAGTTGCTCCGGACCCTGCAAAGATGACCGCGTGGTTGTGGTCTGCGTCGCAGCATTCCGCGATCACTGCGCGCGCAGCCCGGCGCAGGCGTGTCATCATGCCTCCGCAGTAGGAGGCTTCGGTATGGCTGTTTGCATAATAGGGCAACACGTCTTCGAGGATAAAATGTTCGACCTGTTTGAGCGCCCGTCCGGAAGCAACGTAATCGGCATAGACAAGATCTTTCAAGCCGAACGGCCCGTCGACTTTGGCCTGCGAACCAATGAGACCCTCGCGTAGCATGACGACGGGATCGGCCAAATCGAGGCTACTTCGGAATTTGGCGAGAACTGCCATTGGAACTGCTGATTGGCGAGTATTGACTGGCTCTTGCACTGTCGGTCTCCAGATAGGATTTGACAGAGATTATATTCCCCCTCACTCTTCAAATCCTCACCGATTTTTTGACAACTTGGAGCTAAAGTGGGTAAAATGATCGATAAATCCGAGAAAATTGATGATTTTGATCTGAAAATTCTGACTTGCCTTCAGCGAAACGCGGTCGCATCGCAACGTGATTTGGCCGACCAGGTGGGGCTATCGCAAAATGCCTGTTGGCGGAGGCTCCAACGGCTTCACGCTATCGGCATGGTGCGAGGCGCACACGCTGACATCAATCTGGAGGTGCTTGGTTTCGATCTGATCGTGATTGTCATGATCCGCACGCGCCACCACTCCAAGGAATGGTCTGATGATTTTCGCAAACACGTCGACCAGTTGCCGGAGGTTATCGATTTTTACCGAATTGGCGGGGATTGGGACTATTTAATCAAGGTCGCAACCCGTGGGATGTCGGGCTATGACGCTTTTTATCAGAAACTTATCACAAACTTCGATTTGGCAACCGTAACGGGCTATTTTTCGATGGAAGCCATTATCAACAACCGAGCGGTTGATCTAACTCGTGTCCGCCAGAGCGACAAGAGTCGTTTAATTCCGTAAAGCGTCCAGTGAGCCATAACATCGGATAATCTGGAAAAACCGCCCCGCGAAGCACTCAAGTTCAAGGCCGAATCCGCTTGAAGCCGGGAAAACGGGCTTGGAAGCATAGGTTCCTCGATCACAGCCAATCGAGACCGAGATCGGATCTACACCGGGTTCCGAGGGGACGGAAATAACTCCTCGGTCAAACCAAGGACACGATAAACCAACAATCCCAGCCATTCATGCATCGCAAGATCAGATGCGGCAAGACCTGTGGCAATGGTCGAAACGGGTCTGAGCCAATCTGCGCTTCCGCGGGTGCGATAATCCACGGGATAGGGAGTTATGTTCATACCGGCAGCACGAAAACATGCAACGGCCCGCGGCATGTGGCTCGCCGAAGTTACCAGCAGCCACTGTTCCCCTGGCTTGGCTTGAAACGCTGCGGCGGTTTCCGATCCGTTTTCGCACGTGTTGCGCGAAAGCTCCTCAATGCTGATGCGGGTTTCAGGTAGACCGATAGAGACAAGCACATCTTTGGCAATCTGCGATTCCGTCGGGGAGTTGTCGTGTACAAGATGATTGGCACCGCCGGACAGCAATACACGCGCATCAGGATGAAGCCGGGCGAGTTCAGCCGTTGCCGTCAGTCTTTCGGCTGCCTCGTTCAAAGCGGGGCTATGACGTCCGGCTGTTATGTGTGTGTCGACAGCGCCTCCGAGCATGATGATGCCGGCAACTGGCCCTGTAATGCTGGGTTGTGGAAAGCGGTTCTCAAGAAGCAGTAGAGCCGCTGGTCCTGCAGGAGACCAGCCAAGGATTGCAAGCAGCGCAACTGACATCGCGAGAAATGACAGACCTGTCCTGCGGAACCCCAGGATCAGGGCGAACATGCCTGAAATACCGAGAAGCCCGATGATATTGGACGGCAGGACCACGTAGCCCGCCACTTTGGAGATCAGGAAGAACATTGAAGGCCCCGGTGTTCACGGCATGATTGCTTGTATGCGTGATGTGTGCAGCATCGTACGCTTATTGTCCAATGGAACGAAGGTGATCGATACGGCGCAAGAGGAAGCCATATTGGGCAACGAGAAATCCAAT
The DNA here is from genome assembly GCF_044760925.1 of Phyllobacterium sp. NPDC097923. Taxonomy (NCBI): domain Bacteria; kingdom Pseudomonadati; phylum Pseudomonadota; class Alphaproteobacteria; order Hyphomicrobiales; family Phyllobacteriaceae; genus Phyllobacterium; species Phyllobacterium sp. NPDC097923. The sequence continues at coordinate 126,276 of NZ_JBIWBL010000003.1, forward strand.
TTCAAATCTCACATGATGGTTATCGCGCGGCGGTATCGGAATATCCCGATCATGCCGGCCGCCTGTCTGTCGGCTTTGCTCAGTGGATTGGTGTGTTGGCCGCTCGGTGATCCGCTTGCCATTACCAGTCATGAGCTTTTGATCCTGGCTCTGTTCGGCATTGTTAATTCAGCCGTTGGTCTTGCGCTGTTCACACTGGGTGCCCGGCATCTTCCGGCAATCGAGACGGCCCTGATTGGATCGTTGGACGCTCCGCTAGCGCCTCTTTGGGTTTGGCTCGCATTCAACGAAACACCCGGTGCAAGCACGATAATGGGCGCGCTGATTGTCTTTGCTGCGGTATGCGTGCACCTGATTGCCGGAACACTCAGACGAAAAACGCAATTTGAACCTGCCATATTTTGAAATCTGGGACCGCTGTTGCTGCCAAGCGGATCGGAATTGGGGGTGACGATCGGGGTCCGTTGCAGATACAAGAAGACAAAGCGAGGGGAAATCCAATCCAAATGCCGAATTCTGATCTTTCCGTTCTTCTGGACCTCGACGGTACACTGATCGACTCTCAACCCGGCATTGTGTCCAGCTGTCGTGCCGCCCTGCGTGCACTCGGACACGAGCCGCCCGAGGTTATGGATATTCAATTGTTGATCGGACCTCCTATCGAGGAGGTGATGCGCTATCTGCTCAAACCCTACGGCGACGGTCGCATCTCTGATGCGGTCGATGCCTATCGCAGCGACTACAGCGCTCGGGGACTTCTGATGAGCACGCTTTATGATGGGATTCCATCCGCACTGAATTCCCTTCGCAATGAGGGAATGAACCTGTTTCTGGCGACGTCAAAGCGCGTCTTCTTCGCCCGAAGAATTCTGGAAAATCTTGAACAGAGCGACCTGTTCGCCGGAATTTACGGTTCGGAACCCGGTGTTGTGACAGACCACAAGCCGGAGTTGATCGCGCATATTCTGGTAGAGAACCAGTTGAACCCGGACAAATGCGTGATGGTGGGCGATCGGAAATTCGATGTTTCCGGGGCGCATGCGAACAATATGAAAGCGATTGGCGTAACCTGGGGTTATGGCAGCCGGGAGGAACTCGACTTGGCAGGTGCCGATATGCTGATCAATGGCCCAGCAGATCTCAAGAATGCGATATTGAACTTACTGCGAGCAACGGCCGCCTGAAAACCCTTCAACAAAGCGGTGTTTCCTTCCGTCAGCGGTTAGTGGGTGTAATCGCGCTCTTTGCAATCTCAATTTGGGATTCGCGAAGTCGGAATTCTCTATGATGATATTGGCGGACGACCTTACATCAGTTCTTTTCCCGTAAATCTCAAAAGCGCCCGGATATCGCTCTTCGAATACAATTCCCGCCTGATCGGGACCGCCGAGAAGAGCGCTGTCCCAGCTGTGCGTATGGGCGATCGCCTTACCGAACCGTATGGTAGCGGCGAAGCGGTCGTAAAGTTGAATGTTTATGGTCTTCGATGGCGCATGGTGGCGCGCACGAAGGAATGACCATGAACAAATATCTCGAAAAACACCCCGCGGTCACGATCGCCTTGGTGCTCGGAGCTGCTGTCACATCATCTTTCTTAACATTGCCGGCAGCGTATTCCGCATCGATACCTCAGGTTGAGGATTCTGCGACGGAAAAGAATACGCCCGGAGACATCCCCGATAGCCAAGTCTTTACCGAGTATCGCTCCGCTCTCGGCTTTACTTTGAAAGTTCCCGAAGGATGGGCAAGGAAGGACGGACCGGACGGCGTCAGCTTTACCGACAAATTGGACGGCGTGGTGGTTATGGTTTCCGCCGCCGCTTCGCCGCCCTCGGTAGAATCCGTAAAGCGAGACTATGTTCCCAAAATGGAGGCCGCTGGAAAAGCGGTCAAGGTCGCTGGCGTTCGCGCCGTAAAGGTATCAGGTGGCAATGCCATCCTGATTTCATACACTTCAGATTCCGAGCCAAACGCCGTCACGAACAAACAGGTTCGGCTTGAGAACAGACGCTACCTTTACTTCAGGAATGGAAAGCTTGCCGCGCTCGATCTGTATGCACCATTTGGAGCGGACAATGCAGATCAATGGCGCATGATGTCCCAATCGTTTCGCTGGCAATGACATGCCGCTCGTCGAAGCCCATGAATTGTACCGATTTTACCACAATGGGGATGATGAAACGGCGGCGCTGCGTGGCGTCAGCCTTCAGGTTGGGCATGGCGAGATTGTTGCGATTACCGGACCGTCGGGCAGCGGTAAATCGACCTTGCTGTCATGCCTGACAGGCCTTGAAGAACCGGATGGCGGTTACGTCATCATTGCCGGTGAGAGGATCACGCGGCGCTCCGAAGCATTTCGAGCGTCCGTAAGGGCGACGCGTTTGGGCATTTTGCAACAGGTGCCGAACCTTCTTGCGCACCTTACCGTGACCGAAAACATCGAACTTCAGATGCAGCTGGCTGGCATGGCAAACATGAACAGCATCGAAATGCTGCTTTCGACTGTCGATCTGCGGCATCGTGCCTATGGTTATCCGAATGAGCTGTCCGGGGGGGAGGCGGCTCGCGCAGGGTTGGCTGTAGCGCTTGCGGCAGACCCGGTGCTGCTTGTCGCCGACGAGCCCACAGCTGAAGTTGACAGAAGAACTGAATCGCAGCTGATCGAGCATTTCAAAAAGCGGCGACAGGCCGGCAAGTCGACGCTCGTTGCGACCCATAGCGATGCGATGTCCGGTATCGCGGATCGTGTTTTCAGATTGAGGGACGGGAAGGTGGTCCATGACTGAATGTCTGGTCGATGCAAAAGATGTTGCAAGGGACTTTCCGGACGGAACATCCGGCGTGAGCACGGTCCTGCAGCCGTCATCGTGCAAGATCATATCCGGGGATCGGATTGCGCTTACCGGCCCCTCCGGAAGTGGCAAGTCTACGCTTCTCTATCTGCTGGGCGGCCTTGACCGGCCCACCCGAGGGATTGTGGTCTGGCCGGCGCTCGGTGCCGGAGATACCCTGCGGCCTGAGAAAATTACCTATGTTTTTCAATCACAAAGTTTGTTTCCCGCTCTGACGGTTCTTGAGAACGTAGCCTTGCCGCTGATCGTTTCAGGCGGGCAGGGCTTGCCTGATCAACGTGCGATGGCCTTGCTCGCTGAATTCCAGCTCGATGGGTTGGCGGGGAAGCTTCCGGAAGAGTTGTCGGGCGGGCAGGCCCAACGTGTCGCTTTGGCAAGAGCACTTGTAACGCAACCGCGATTGATCCTTGCGGACGAGCCGACCGGCCAGCTTGACGTGGCAACGGCCAGGACATTGATCGACGTGCTTCTCAGACAGATCGATGGCACGTCAACTGCGCTTATTATCGCGACGCACGATCTGAGGGTCGCCGAGCGCATGGAGAAACAATGGTCGATGCGACACGGCACGCTGACCACCGACAATCCATCTCTTGCCGAATTGGTGCCGTGAAATGATGGGTCTTTGGGTATACGGTCTTGTCACGCGCCGCCCCCTGCAGCTTTTGGGAACCGCTGCAGGTATTGCAGGGACAGTCGGCTTGATCGCGTGTCTCGGCCTCTTTCTTTCCTCCAGCGCCCAAACGATGACCAGGAGAGCGATTGCAGGCGTGCCGATTGACTGGCAGGTCGAAGTTCTGGCTACAGCCGATAAAGCAGAGATAAAGAAAGCGATTGCTGAATCCGCAAGGGTTGCGGCTATGGGGGAGGCGCATTTTGCAGGCGTGACCGGCCTGGAAGCCACAACTGACGGAACCACCCAAACCACCGGGCCGGGACAGGTGCTCGCATTTGACGCCGCCTATCTCCAAAGCTTCCCTGCCGAAATCCGCTCATTGTCAGCGCCAAACGGCGGTACGATGATAACCCAGCAGACAGCATCAAATCTCCACGTTAAGCCAGGTGATATTGTTACGATCCATCGTGTCGGTTTGTCGCCCGCGACGCTAAAAATCGACCGCATTGTCGATTTGCCCGACGCGGATTCACTTTTCCAATCGATAGGTTTGCCTCCCCAATCGGCCCCACAGGCGCCTCCCGACAATGTCTTGATACTTCCCTTGAACATTTGGAAAGACATTTTCAGACAACAGGAAGAAGCTTCTCCCGGTAGCATCAAGTTGCAGTTCCACGCGAAGCTTTCGCACGCAGAGTTACCTGCAAACCCTGATGCCGCCTATGCTTATGTCACTGGTACTGGCCGTCATCTTGAAGCCCGGGTCGCGGGCTCGGCGCTGCTCGCCAACAATCTTGGAGCACGGCTGGATGCGGTGCGAGGCGATGCCCTCTATGCCCGCGTTTTGTTTCTGTTTCTTGGAGTGCCGGGAATACTGCTTTCGGTGATGCTGACTTTTGCCATTGCCGCTTCAGGTGCCGGCCGCAGAAAACTTGAACAAGCTCAAATGCGCGTTCGCGGGGCATCAATGCGTCAAATCCTTTGGTTGACAGCGATGGAGGCGTTTGTTGTTGGTCCGTTGGGTGTCATCGGCGGAGTGATCCTGGCATTCATATTGGCCAGAACGTTCTTGGGAAATGTACCGCTGAATTTATCGCACGTGTTTCTGTTCGTGGCTCTGGCGGCTCTTGGCATGCTGCTATCCCTGGCAGCGGTCATTCTCCCCGCCTGGAATGCGGCGCGGCTTCGAACTGTTCAGCTTGCCCGAAAAGCAGTCGAACCTGCTGCGGTCCCGCTTTGGCGGCAATTCTATGCAGATATCGTGCTGATCTTGTCAGCAGCAGCTATTTTCTGGCATTCGGCGGCACATGGCTACCAGGTCGTTCTGGCGACGGAAGGCGTTGCAGCGACTGCCGTCGACTATACGGCATTCGCCGCTCCGATCCTGTTCTGGCTTGGATCTGCGCTTTTCTGTGTCCGCATCTGCGGTTTCATCATTCGTGGGAATGGCGCGATATTGCGCGCGATGGTCATGCCTGTGAGCGGGTCGATGACGAAGGTTGTATCGTCCTCGCTATCACGACAAGCCGGGCGATTGACGCTCGCAATTGCCATGGTCGCGATGGCGGTGTCGTTTGCAACCTCCACGGCGGTTTTCAATCGCACGTTCAACGATCAGGCGCATGTGGATGCCGAACTGACGAACGGCTCTGACGTCACCGTTTTTGGTACGACATTGCAACCCGCGGGGAGCCAATTGGCGCAATTGGAATCCATTCCAGGCGTCACGGTAGCGCGTCCCATGCAGCATCGCTTCGCCTATGTCGGCACGGATTTGCAGGATTTATATGGAATCGATCCCGCACGCATTCAGGCTGCAACGAAACTGTCCGACGCCTTTTTCTCTACGGGAACTGCCGCCGACAATCTGGCGAGACTCCTGAAAACGCCCGACGGGGTTCTCGTGTCGGAGGAAACGGTAAGGGATTTTCAGCTCAAAGCGGGTGACACGATAAACCTGCGCCTGCAAACCGCGGCCGACCATCAATATCATGCCTACCCGTTTAAATTCATCGGTGTCGTAAGGGAGTTTCCCACTGCGCCGAAAGATTCGTTTTTGGTCGCAAATATGGACTATGTTGCAAAAATTACCGGCGACGCGACGGCTGAATATGTGCTGCTGCGTACAAGCATCGATCCGGCAGCGGTCGCGCGCGCGGCCAGCGTATCACTGGGCTCGTTCCCGTCGTTGAAAATCGTGGATATTGGCTCGGTCAGCCGTTTGATTGGCTCCAGCCTTACCGCAGTCGATCTTCGTGGCTTGACCTCGATTGAACTGGTGTTCGCGCTCATCATGGCGATTGTCTCGGCTGGGCTCATGCTTGCCCTCGGTTTTATTGACCGAAGTCGCGACTATGCCATTCTCAACGCAATCGGGGTCAAGCCAGCCCAACTCGCGGCATTCTTGTGGAGCGAGGCCGCCATCATTCTGCTTGGAGGTTTGACATTCGGTCTTGTTACGGGCGTTATAACGGCAGGTATTCTCATCAGGATGCTGACGGGTGTTTTTGATCCGCCGCCAGAAACCATGTCGGTGCCGTGGCTTTACCTGCTCGCAGTCGGTGCCACCACAATCGCCTCGGTCATTCTTGCCGTGGCGTTTACCGAACGCCGCCGCAGACAGGCGTCCCAGGCATTCTGGCGACAAATATAAGCTCTTCGTGCACAGTTTCAGATGAGGTTGAGCTTGCTGGGCAGGATGAGAACAAGCCCAACTCGGGACCTCAATCGTAATAATGCACACTGTCTTCAATGGGCTGGACCAGCATGGCTTGCCCGCATTGAAAGTAAATCCGAAGCGCATTCTTCTCGCGCCACAGTCGATGGCGGGCGGCGACGCCCTACTCATGGAGTAGGGCCACCTGGCGTGCGCCGGTCACTTTACGGAAAAGTCGACCGCTTCCTTCATCGTGCCGTCAACGGCGATCTGCACCTGATAGGTGCCGACAGGCCAGCCAGCGTCCGGCTTGGAAAGCGAGGCGTCGATATGGTTTTCGATCTTGCCGATTTCGAAGCTGGCCTCGTCGATCTTGTAGTTCGCCGGCGCGACACCGCCCGAATCCACCGAAATCCAGCTCACGGTTAGCTTTGATCCCGAGGCCACCTCGTCGGTCAGGTCGGCGGAGAGGAATATCTTGGCCGTATCTGGCGCAAATGTCGCCTGGGTCTCGTTCGCGTCCTTGCTTGCGGAGAGCACAATGTTTTCGAACCCTTCGGCCTGCGCGTGCACAGCGAACGCTCCAACCGCCACCAAGGCAGCTGCCCCCATCATCATCGACCGAATGCGCATGTTTTTCCCTTTGGACTGAAACCGCGGCCCGCGTCCGACTCATGTGGTGCGTGCCCGTGACCGCCACAGTAGAATGCGAGGCCAGGGTTTGTCCATGGAGCCACGGCGGCACGATCTGCCTTTCGACGAAATCCTCCATGTCCGTCGTCAGGTGTCAAACGGCTTCAAAAACGCCCCCGATCTACACATAAAGGTGCGCCATGCTGGTCTCACCCCTCTTGAAGTCTTGGGATCGGCCAGAGTGACCAGCATGGGGCCCAAGGGCGCTGCCTTAATGGTTAATTTGCGTTAACTATAAAGTGCTTGACGCGACTCGGTTCTTTCAGCAGTTTACTTACGGTTTTAAGGGGTATCCTGCGATATAAGCGTTACACGTAAATCTGAATGTTAGTGCTGTTTTGCAGCGTTAAACCACCGGTCAGCGTTACCCTTTTTGGTATTTCTGTCGAATCGGCGCATCCTCATCCTGCGCTGATGCGATTCTATTGAACAGGCGCACAGGAACGATACGTGACTATGATGAATGCGGTACAGACAACTCAACCGGATGGCGCGCAATTGGCGGCTGTGCCACAGCCATCCGCTGCCTTGACCGCAGACCGGGCCATCGCTGCCGACGCAGAAATGCTGTCGGCACAGTTGCAGGCGATGCGCAACCGACTGTTTCCGCCGACCGCCCAGAAGGCTCTGCGCAAATTCACCAGCGGCGAGGCGGCAAAGCTCATCGGTGTTTCCGATGGCTATCTGCGCCAGCTTTCCATCGCCGGCGAGGGCCCCCAGCCGGAAACCGGTGCCAATGGACGCCGGCTTTACTCGCTCGCCGAGATCAATGCGCTGCGCCATCATCTCGCCGAAGCCGGCGGCCCGAAGGCCAGAACCTATCTGCCGCATCGCGATCCCTCGGCCAATGAGCATATGCAGGTGATTGCGGTCACCAATTTCAAGGGCGGTTCCGGCAAGACCACGACGAGCGCGCATCTGGCGCAGCATCTGGCCATGGCCGGGTTTCGCGTCCTTGCAGTCGATCTTGACCCTCAGGCATCGATGTCGGCGCTGTTCGGTTACCAGCCGGAACTCGATCTGACCGGCAATGATACGCTCTACGGGGCCATTCGCTATGACGGTGAACGGCGCCTGATGCGCGACATCATCCGCAAGACCTATTTTGACGGGCTCGATCTTATTCCCGGCAATCTCGAGCTGCAGGAATTTGAGCACACCACACCGCAAATGCTCGCCGACCGCCAGCATGGCGCGCAGCAGAGCATCGAACAGCAGTTGTTCTTTGCCCGGGTGCAGGCGGCGCTGGATACGATCTCGGATGATTACGACGTGGTCGTCATCGATTGCCCGCCGCAGCTCGGCTTTTTGACGCTGTCGGCGCTTTGCGCCGCGACGTCGGTTCTCGTCACGGTGCATCCGCAGATGCTCGATGTGGCATCCATGAGCCAGTTCCTGTTCATGACGGCGGATCTTCTGGCCGTCGTGCGCGAGGCGGGCGGCGAACTCAATTTCGATTTCATGCGCTATCTCATCACCCGCTTTGAGCCCAATGACGCGCCGCAGCAGCAGATTGCCGGCTTCCTGCGCTCGCTCTTCGGCGATCGCGTGCTGACATCGGCCGTGGTGAAATCGACGGCGTTTTCCGACGCTGGCCTGACCAAGCAGACGCTTTATGAAGTTTCACGCGACAGTTTCACCCGGGCGACCTATGACCGGGCCATTGAATCGCTGTCCTCCGTCAATGCTGAAATCCAGGGCCTGATTTTCAAGGCCTGGAACCGGCCTGTGTGAGGCAAGCAAATGACTGACAAGAACCGCAGGGATCAACTCAAAGCGCTTTTCGGAACGGTGGATACGGCTCCCCAGCCGGAGCCGACGCCGCTCAATGCGGCTCCGATGGACAACACTCCTCCTTCTGAGCAACCGAAGCAGCGCACGGCGTCCGGTGCCATCAAGGCTATGGGCCTGTCGCTCGGCGGTATCTCGCGTGAGCTGGAGGATGCCCGCAAGATTAGAGAAAGTCTCGAGGGAGCGGAACGGGTCATCGAGATTGATCCCCAGCTTATTGAGTATTCTTTTGTCGAAGACCGGCTGAGCCACGATTTCGGCCTTGACGAGACGTTCAGGGAACTGGTCGAGAGCATCAAGCTGAATGGCCAGCAGGTTCCCATTCTCGTCCGGCCGCATCCGGAGCGGAAGGGGTACTACCAGACAGCCTACGGCCATCGCCGTCTGCGCGCGGCGGCGGAACTCAAGCTGCCGGTGCAGGCGATCGTCCGTGAGCTCAGCGATGCCCAGCTTGTGGTGGCGCAGGGTAAGGAAAATGCCGAACGGCGCGATCTCTCCTTTATCGAACGGGCTTTCTTTGCCCGCAACCTGATTGACCGCGGTTTCAGCCGGTCGGTGGTGCAGGATGCCCTGGCTTTGCACAAAGCCGAGATGACCCGCTACCTCCAGGTCGTGGATGCCATTCCGAAGCCGATTTTGCAGGCCATCGGCCCCGCACCCAAAATCGGCCGGCCGCGCTGGGTCAAACTGGCTGATCTGTTGAAGAAGCCGGATGGCCGAACGGCCGCGCAGGCGATTGTGCAGCAGGACCATTTCAAGCTGCAGGGCAGCGACGGTCGCTTTGAAGCGGTGTTCGAGCGGCTGCTGGAGCTCAACAGGCCAGCTGCGGCAGCCAAAGCCGATCCTGCAGCCGCAAGGCATATACACGACGGCAATGGTGATTTCATCGCCCAGCTTCTGAACAGCAGAAAGGAGCGGTCGATCAGTTTTGCCGACACGGTTCCCGAGGGGTTCGTGGAGTTTGTGGCTGGCGAGTTAAACGGGCTTTTGCAGCGCTACAGGAGCGAGCAAAAAGCCTGAGACAGGCGTTATTCTGGTTTTGTGTAAGCGTTGAACGGAAAGAACAAAGAGAAGGAACAACGGCAAGAAAAAAGGCCCCCAGAACGTTACCGCTCCGGAAGCCCTCTTCAATGTAGCAATTTTAGAGAATCACTTCCTACCTGACTTGTCAAGCGTTGGACGCGTTCCGGCAACACCTTTCCCTTGCCTCAATTTGAGGTAGAGAAAATGACTGATCGTTTTGCAACGACGCCGTTTGGCGGGCGATCGCTGTCGCATGCCATGTTCGCGGTGCAGGAAAAGACAGCCCGCGCCCGTGAAAAGCTGGCCGGTAGCGATGCCAATCACCCGGAAAAATGGGCGCTGCTGCGGGAATTGACGCAGGCGCGCGCGGCTTTCTTCCTGTCGGATCGCACCATTGCCGTGCTGGAGGCGCTTCTGAGCTTCTATCCCGAGACCTTGCTCGACGGTAGCGCACCGCTGGTGGTGTTTCCGTCCAATGCGGAGCTATCCATGCGCACGCGTGGCATGTCGTCCGCGACCATTCGCCGGCATCTTGCCGCGCTGGTGGAAGCAGGATTGATCATCCGGCGCGACAGCCCGAACGGCAAACGCTATGCCCGGCGCGGGGAAGGCGGGGAAATCGAGCATGCATTTGGCTTTGATTTGTCACCGCTCGCGCTCCGCGTTGATGAAATCAGGGAACATGCGGCCGCGGCACGGGACATGGAGCGCGCCATTCATCGCGTCCGCAGCGAGATCACCATCCATTTGCGCGATGTCTCCAAGACCATTGACGCCGGACTGAGCGAGGAACGTCCAGGCGCGTGGGAAGCCTATGCGGATGAACTGGCAGCCCTTTCGGGGCGCGTCAGCAGGCATCTGCCATTGGAGACCATGAAAGCAAGGCGGGACGCGCTTGCTGATCTGCGCAAGAAGGTCGAAAAAGCCTATCTCGACACACTTTCAAACGAAGAAATGAGCGGCACTGACTCTTCTTCTGAGCACCATATTCAGAATTCAAATATAGACCACCATTTTGAAAGGGCTTACGAAAAAAGCCAGAAACGAACGGCAGCGCCTGAAACGGCAGGTAACGGGGATGCTAAAACGGAAGAAGACCGCAAGGCGGAAGCCGGGCGCAGCCAGGCAATGTCAAAAATGCGCCAGCGGTTGCTGGACGCCAAACTGAAACGGGCGCAGCACAGCGATACCCGGCCGGGGGATTTGGCCGCCGGGCCGGTGAAGACCGCGGCGCTGCCGTTGGGCGCCGTCCTGGAAGCCTGCCCGCAAATCCGGGATTATGCCCGCAATGACATCGGGGATTGGCGTGATCTGATGCAGACCGCCGGTCTCGTCCGCTCCATGCTCGGTATTTCGCCGGATGCCTGGGAAAGGGCGCGTGAAACCATGGGGGATATCAATGCTTCCATCACCATTGCCGCAATATTGGAGCGGGCTGGCGAAATTCGCTCACCCGGCGGATATCTGCGCGCGCTGACCGACAGGGCTGAAATTGGCCAGTATTCGGTCATTCCGGTGATCAAGGCGCTCAATGGTGAGGGGAGGGCATAGGTGCGAACAGCGAAAAGGGGCGCGCAAGCACCCCTGATCCAGCATTTTTGCGCCTCAGATCAACGAGAGGTGAGATCGTCAGGCAAATCGCGGTTGTGGAACTCCTTGAAAACAGTCCGCAGCGTTCCATTGGCGAAATTGGTCTTTACCCAGTTGTTGAGCCAATCCTGCAACGGTTTTTCTCCCTTCGGCAGAGCGATACCCAGATTGGTTTCCTTCTGGGTGAATTTGAGTTCAAGCGGATTGCTGGTGCGTTTCTTGTTCAGGCCGCCCAGCACAGCCGACTGGCTGGAGATGATGTCGACCTGACCCGACACGGCTGCCGTTATCAGGGTCGCATCGTCTTCGAAGCGTACGATTTGCGCGCCGGGCGCATTCTGGGTGATGTCCATGTCATTTGTCGTGGCGCGGGTAACACCGATGCGCTTGCCAGCGAGATCGGCATAATTCTTGATCTCGACATTCTTGGGCGCCGCGACAATCAGGCTCAGCGTGGCATAGGGAACGGAATAGTCGATAGCCTTCTTGCGCTCCTCGGTAATGCCGAGTGCGGAGACGACCATATCCGCCTTTCCGGTCTGGACGGTCGGTACACGGGCGGCATTGGTAATCTCGACCAGATCCAGTTTGACGCCGAGGTCCTTGGCAATGAGCCGGGCGGTCTCGACGTCGGAGCCTGTCGCTTTCAGATCGCTGTCGACATAGGAATATTCCGGGCTGCCCATGGCGACCGCAATGCGCACCTTTCCGGATTTCTTGATATTTTCCAGCACATCGGCTTGCGCCACCGTTGCGGCTATCATGAGCGCCGCTGCGGCGGCCGCCACTTTCATCATCGTTTTCATGTTCTCTCTCCCAGTTGATTCAGTCACACCGGTTTTGACCGGATTGCAGTCACAGGCCGTTTGCCAGAAAATCCTTCAATTCCTGGGTTTCCGGCCGTACGAGCATGTCACCGGTACCGGTCTCCCAGACCCGGCCGGTATTCATGTAGATGACGCGGTTGGCGACCTTGCGGGCAAAGGCCATTTCATGGGTGACGACGATCATGGTCATTCCACCCTTGGCCAGATCTTCCATCACACGCAGAACTTCGCCCGTCAGTTGCGGATCGAGCGCCGAGGTCACCTCGTCGAACAGCATCACTTTGGGCTGCATGGCGAGCGAGCGCGCAATCGCCACGCGCTGCTGCTGGCCGCCGGACAATTGTTCGGGATAGGCTTCGATTTTCTCGATCAGTCCAACCTTGGCGAGAACGGATTTTGCCGTCTCGAACGCCTCGGCGCGGCCGATGTTCTTGACGCGGCGCAGGGCAAGCATGATGTTTTCCGCCACGTTCATGTGCGGAAACAGATTGTAGCTCTGAAACACCATACCCACGTCCTGGCGCAAGGTCCGGATATTGAGCTCCGGCGATTCCACGCGGTGCCCGCAGACTTCGATGCTCCCGCCCTGGATGGATTCAAGCCGGTTGATACAGCGTAGCGCTGTGCTCTTGCCCGAGCCGGATTGACCGATGAGCGCCACCACTTCTCCCGGTGCCACATCGAAGGATACGCCTTTCAGAACTTCGACGGAGCCGAAACGCTTGATCACTTCATGGAGTTTAACGGCGGCCGACATTCAGTTTCCTCTCGAGAGAACGGCTCCAGACCGACAGCGGATAGCAGACGCAGAAGTAGAAGGCGGCGGCGATGCCAAAGATGAGAAAGGGCTGGAAAAGCGAATTGTTGATGACTTGCGCGGCACGGGTCAGCTCGACAAAGCCGACAACGGAGGCAAGCGAGGTATTCTTGACGAGCTGCACCATGAAACCCACGGTTGGCGGGGTGGCGATGCGCATGGCCTGCGGCAGGATGACGTCCACAAGCACCTGCCACCGGGTCAGGGCGAGACATTCGGCGGCTTCAAACTGGGTGCGTGGTACGGATTCGACGCATCCGCGCCAGATTTCGCCGAGATAGGCGCTGGAATAGATCATCATGCCGACACCAGCAGCCATCAGCGGCGGCAATTCAATGCCAATGACGCCGAGGCCGAAATAGATGACGAACATCAGGATGAGAAGCGGCGTTCCCTGAATGATCTGGACATAAACGAGGGACAGCCGTCGCAGCCAGCGCATCGTCGAGGTGCGTGCGAGCATGACAAAAAAACCCGCGACGCCGCCAAGCGCAAAAGCCAGTGCGGAAAGGACCACGGTCCAGACAAGCCCATGCAGCAGGTAAACGAGATGATTTATGGTGAAACCGTCGGTCATGGCAGCGTCCTCACAGGGGTGTTCCCAGCTTGCGGCGGCGCGGAAAGATCGCGAGTGCTATCGCGTGAAATCCGAAGCGCAGCAGATAGGTGATGACGAGATAGATCGCGGCGATGACGATGTAGGTCTCGAATGAGCGGAAGGTGTAGGACTGGATATTGTTGGCGACACCCGTCAGATCCTCCGCCGATATCTGTGACGTGATCGACGTTGAAAGCATCATCAGGATGAACTGGCTGGTCAGGGCGGGATAGACGCGTTCAATCGACGGCATGAGGATGATGTCGCGATAAATCTGGAAACGGGAGAGCCCAAGCGCCTCCGCTGCTTCGATCTGGCCGGGGTGCACCGCCTCCATGCCCGCCCGCACGATTTCGGCGGTATAGGCTCCGACATTGATCACCATGGCGAACACCGAGGCGAAAAACACCGGCATGGTCAGGCCGATCGACGACAATCCGAAGAAAATGAAGAATATCTGGACGATGAACGGCGTGTTGCGGACGATCTCGATGTAAATGCCGACGGCGAGACGTAACCAGGGATAGGCGCTGCGCCGGGCGATAGCGCAGAGAACCCCGATGACGAGCCCGATGGCCACCGCAACAACCGTCATCTCGATTGTCGTGACCGCGCCCTGAAGAAAGCTTTGCCAGTAGGGGAGGAGCGCTTCGAAATCGAACTGGTAATTCATGGCGCTTTTCCCGCTCTATCGTGCCAGCCAGCCGCCATCGACGGGCAGCACGGTTCCATGGACGTAATCGGAGGCACGGGAAGCCAAAAACACCGCCGCACCGCCGATATCCGAGGGATTACCCCAGCGGCCGGCCGGGATTCTGGCCAGAATCTGGGCGCTGCGGTCCTGATCGTCCCGGAGCGCCGTCGTATTGTTGGTGACGAAATAGCCGGGGGCGATGGCATTGACGTTGACGCCCTTCGCGGCCCATTCGCATGCCAGGAGCCTGGTGATTCCGGCCAGCCCGCTCTTGGAAGCGGTGTAGGAGGGGATGCGAATACCGCCCTGAAACGACAGAAGCGATGCAATATTGATGATCTTGCCCTGTCCGGCGGCAATCATGTGCCGGCCGGCGGCCTGGGCGAGGAAGAAAGCCGATTTGAGATTGGTGTCCATGACCGCATCCCAATCGGCTTCTGTGAAGTCGACGGCGTCATTGCGGCGGATGATACCGGCGTTGTTGACGAGGATATCCAACCGCCCGAAGGCTTTTTGTGTTTCCTCGACAATGGAGGCGACTGGCGCGATGGTGCCGAGATCGGCTCGTATTTCATGGAAACCTGCGCCTGCTTTTTCAACGAAGGAACGGGTTTCGTCCATGGACGAGCGGCCAACCGCGGCGATGGATGCACCCGCCTCGGCAAGCGCGACCGCGATGCCCTGGCCAATGCCGGTATTGGCGCCGGTAACGATGGCAATTTTGCCGGAAAGATCAAAAAGCTGTGTCACCGATGTCACCGCAGCGCACCGATGGGGATATGATCCATATCCGTGAAGCTCTTGTTGTCGCCGCCCATGGCCCAGATGAATGCGTAGTTGGAGGTGCCGACGCCGGAATGGATGGACCAGCCGGGCGAGATGATGGCCTGCTCATTGGCAACGACGAGATGACGCGTTTCGGAAGGGTCACCCATCATGTGGAATACGCGCTGATCATTGGCGAGATCGAAATAGAGATAGGCTTCGGAGCGCCGGTCGTGGGTGTGCGCGGGCATGGTGTTCCACATATTGCCGGGATCAAGCTGGGTCAGGCCCATCACCAGCTGGCAGCTGTCGCAGACCTCGGGATGAATGTACTGGAATATCGTGCGTTTGTTTGAGGTCAGTTGGTCACCCAACTGGATATGCTTCGCCCGTTCCGGCCTGATGAGTGTGCTCGGATGGGCGGCGTGGGCCGGCGTCGAGAGCAGATAGAATTTTGCCGGGTTCGCCGGATCGGCGCTTTCAAACACCACGTCCGCCACGCCTTTGCCGATGTAGAGACAATCCCGCGGGTCGAGGGCATGAACGGCGCCATCCAATGTCACACGGCCGCTGCCGCCAATATTGATGACACCCATTTCGCGCTGGGCAAGGAAAAACTCCTGGCCGATCGGCGTCGGTGCCGTCAATGTCAGCGGTTTGCCGGCGGGCAGGGCACCACCAATGACGAGACGATCGACATGACTGTAGGTCAGTACGATTTCATCGGTTTCAAAAATGCTTTCAATCAGAAAGTGGCGGCGCAAATCGTCCGTGCCGTAGGCACGCACGGCGTCGGGATGGGAAACCTGTCTGACTTCGATTTTCATGTCTTACCTTTGTGTGTTTTCTGTATTGCGCCCGTCCGCGCATTATTCGTCGTCGATGAAGTAACTGGGGTTGATATTGCGCATCTCCTTCACCTCGTTGAGCATTTGCCCGAGATGAAAGCCCATGGCTTCGACCGCATGCGCGGTGTCGTGCCGGCGGATACCGTCGAGAATGGCTTCGTGCTCGACAATGACGCGGGTCAGGCGGCCGCGTTGCGGCAGGGTCAGACGCCGGTAGCGGTCGATCTGCATCTTCACCTGCTGGATGACATTCCATATGCCAGGAAACCCAGCTATCGCATTGATCTGCAAATGAAAACTTGTATCGGCCTGATGGAAGAGCTCATTGTCAGGGACGGCCTCAGCCAGGGAGAGTTCGGTGATGCTGGCCTCAAGACGCTTGATATCGGCGGCGTCGGCCTGTTCGGCGGCAAGTCTTACGGTCGTCTCTTCCAGCGATTTGCGAATGAGAATGGCTTCGTAAAGCGCGCGGCGCGGAATGCGCGACACGAATGTTCCCGATTGCGGAAAAATATCGATCAGGCCGTCATCGGCGAGCCGCAGGACAGCCTGATGGACGGGCGTGCGGCTGACACCGAAATGCGCCGCGATGTCCTTCTCGGAGACAGGCTCCATCGGTTTGCGGCGGAGGGAAATGATATCCTCGAGCAGTTCCTTGTAGATATGGGTTGCCGCACGCGGTGTCGCCGCGCGCTGTTGCACATAGGCGGTCTGCGAGGATGAAAGCGGATGCGTCCGGTCGCGCTTTCTGTCGGTGTCATTGGTTTTTCTGTCGTCCGTAAGCATGCTGCCTGTCCTTTTGTCCTGCGGTCGTCGCCCGTCGCTTCTGGCAATTATCCCATTCGTATTGACGGATTTCCCCTGGCGTTTCGCAAGCCAAAATCTCAATTGAAATATAAATATTCTAATATTTCAGTTTTGACAAGCCGCTGAAAACTGGTTGTGCACAGGGCAGGCCCGCAGCGGTGGCATGCGCCCAGGCTCCAGTGCCCAGGCTGCATGTGCCTGCCAGCGGCGTTGACGGCCCGCCCATTACCGGTTAGTGAAATTGGTTATGAAAATTGCAATGGTTCTCGTGGTGGTGCGATCGCGCATGGGCAGGATGGTTTGACCATCCGGCGTTAAGCACCCATGCGCGGCAAACAGGCTCCTGACGGGGCCTTTTTTTACGCCCGAATTTCACCGGCAGCCCCGTCGAACCCGCCCTTTCCAACCATTGCAACAAGGAACTGCCATGACAGGCAAATACACCCATGAATCCGCGCGTGCGCCCATGACCGGGGCAGAGATCGTTCTCAAGGCACTGCGTGATAACGCGGTCGAACATATTTTCGGCTATCCGGGGGCAGCGGTGCTGCCCATCTATGACGAGATCTTCCAGCAAAGTGCGATCAGGCACATACTGGTGCGCCATGAGCAGGGCGCCGGTCATGCCGCGGAAGGTTATGCCCGTTCGACGGGCAGGGTTGGCGTCATGCTGGTCACATCGGGGCCGGGCGTGACCAATTCCGTCACGCCCCTGCAGGACGCCCTGATGGATTCCATTCCCATCGTGTGCCTGTCCGGGCAGGTGGCGACCACGCTGATCGGCTCCGATGCGTTCCAGGAATGCGACACTGTCGGCATCACGCGGCCATGCACGAAGCACAACTGGCTGGTCACCGACGTCAACGATCTGGCCGCCACCATCCACGAGGCCTTCCGCATCGCGCGATCAGGGCGTCCCGGGCCGGTGCTGGTGGATATGCCGAAGGATATCCTGCTTGCCAGCGGTTATTACACCGCCCGATCTGCGGTCGAGGAGAGGGAGAGCTATCGTCCGACGACAGCGGGTGAGGATGCGCAGATACAGGCCGCAATCGCGCTTCTGGCGAAAGCCCGCAAGCCCGTCATTTATACGGGCGGCGGCGTGATCGGATCCGGACCGGCGGCATCAGTCTCGCTGCGTGCGTTTGCCGAGCTGACCGGCTTTCCCGTCACCTCGACGCTGATGGGGCTTGGCGCATATCCGGCATCGGGGCCGAATTGGCTGAAGATGCCCGGCTTGCACGGCTCCTATGAGGCCAATATGGCCATGCACGATTGTGATGTCATGCTGTGCATCGGTGCGCGTTTTGATGACCGGGTAACCGCGCGTATCGACGGTTTTTCGCCGAAATCGAAGAAAATCCACATCGATATTGATCCTGCGTCCCTCAACAAGATCGTCACGGCCGACATTGCCATACGGGGCGATGTCGGTCGTGTTCTCAACGAGATGCTGCGTCTCTGGCGGGCTCTGCCGGTTCAGCCGGATCAGCGGCGGCTGCGGGACTGGTGGCAGACGATCAATCGGTGGCGGGCCCGCGAATCCTTCTCCTATGCGATGGACCACGCAGCCATCATGCCGCAATACGCGCTCGAGCGTCTTCATGCGTTGACCAGGGATCGCGATACCTACATCACCACGGAAGTGGGGCAGCATCAGATGTGGGCGGCGCAGTTCTACGGCGTGGAGAGCCCCAACCGCTGGATGACATCGGGCGGGCTTGGCACGATGGGCTATGGCCTGCCGGCCGCAATCGGCGTGCAGATCGCTCACCCCGAAAGTCTCGTGATCGATATTGCCGGGGACGCTTCGATCCAGATGACCATGAAGGAGTTGTCGACGGCGATCCAGTACGACGCACCGGTCAAGGTATTCATTTTGAACAACGAGCATATGGGTCTGGTCCGGCAATCGCAGGAGATCTTGCACGGCAACCGTCTCGCGCACTCCTATTCGGCAGCCTTGCCCGATTTCGTGAAGGTGGCCGAAGCGTTTGGCGCCGTCGGCCTGCGCTGCGACACACCCGATGCGCTGGATGATGCGATCCAGGAAATGATCGACGTCAAACGGCCGGTGCTGCTTGATTGCCGGGTCGCCAGACTGGAAAATTGTTTCCCGATGATCCGGCCCGGCCGCGCCCACAATGACATGCTGTTGCCGGATGAGATCACCGGCGCGTCCTTCCGCGGGCCGGTCGATCCAGCCAGCCAGGGCTTGGTGTAGCCGCTTCGGTTATCGTTCGGGGAGCGAAGACGCAGCGCCGCGGGCGTTGCGTCTTTTCCCGTTGCCGCTTTCCGGCCATGGCGTTCAAAAAAAATTGAACTGCCATTTGACAAGGGCGCGCTTCCATGCTGAATTGGCACAATGGTCCAACCAATTAAGCAGGGCATTTCGTGATCAACCCGATTCTTTCACCGGTGCAGACATCATCGCGCGACGACGCGGTGCTGAATGCATTGGTGGATTTCGTTGCCAGCGAGGGGTTGAAGCCGGGAGACCGCCTGCCGACGGAGCGGCTGCTGGCGGAATATCTGAAAGTCAGCCGGACGACCGTGCGTGAAGCGCTGACACGCTGGCAGGAACTCGGACTTGTCGAGCGGCGCCAGGGCAGCGGAACCTATCTGCGCTCGGCCGTGACCCGCAACATGCTGCACATGCCGCTGACACTGCCGTCCGGCAACGATTTCAACAGCCTGATGCATACGCTGGAAATTCGCCGCGGGCTCGAGGCGGAAGCGGCAGTTCTGTGCGCCGAGCGGGCAAGCGATGACGACATCGCCTTTATCGAGAAAAAACTGGTCGTCATGGAGGAAGCCTTTCATGCCCGCGCCGGCATGTCTTCGGAGGAAGACTGGGACTTCCATCTGGCGATCTTCCAGACATCGGGCAATCCGCTGTTCGAACAGATCATTGCCGCGATGTATGAAATGTTTCACCGGTTCTGGGAGCATCCGCTTGGCGTGCGCGACTTTGGTCATGCCAGCTTTCCCTACCACCGTACCCTTTTCAACTGCATCGCGGCCCGTGATCCCGTGGGCGCACGCGCCGAGGCATTGAAACTGATCGCCACGGTTGAAGATGACCTTCGACGCGGCGCTGCAAATCTCAGGAAACAGAGCAAGACATGAACGACAATCCCTTTTTCTATGATCAGGACCTCATGGCCCAGGCGGCGACACTGCTTGCCCATGACGAGCCATTTCCCGGCGGGTCTGTCGTTCCGCCCATCTATCAGACATCGCTGTTCACCTTCGAAAACTATGCGGATATGGCCGATACCTTTGCCGGCCGCAAACGCCAGCCGATCTATTCACGCGGCGACAATCCGACAGTCATGGAATTTGAAAGCAAGATCGCGGCGCTGGAAGGCGCGGAGGCCGCCCGGGCGTTCTCCAGCGGCATGGGCGCGATCAGCGCCACCGTGCTGGCCTTTGTCGGGGCAGGCGACCGGATCGTCGCCGTGCGCAACTGCTATGGCGACGCCTACCGCCTGTTCGAGCGCCTGTTGCCGCATCTCGGCATCAAGGTCGATTATGTCGACGGTTCCGACCCGGATGCAGTTGCCGCAGCACTTCCCGGTGCCCGGCTGCTCTATCTGGAAAGCCCCAGCTCCATGATGTTCGAGTTGCAGGATATTGCCCATTACGCGCAACTGGCCAAGCAGCATGGTGTCGTCACCACCATCGACAATTCCTATGCGACGCCGCTGTTCCAGAAGCCGATCAGCCATGGCATTGATCTTGTTCTACATTCCGCCTCGAAATATCTCGGCGGGCACAGCGATACCGTGGCCGGTGTGGTGGCCGGATCGCGTGAAATGATCGATCGCATCAATGGCCGCACCTATTCCTATCTCGGCGCCAAGCTTTCGCCCTTCGAGGCATGGCTGTTGCTGCGCGGGTTGCGCACGCTGACCTTGCGCCTGCCGCACCACATGAAGAGCGGTCTGACCATCGCTGAACGGCTGAAAGGGCGGGATGATGTCGAGCGCGTCATTCACCCAGCCTATTCCAACCATCCTGGTAAGGCAACGCTTACGGGATACACCGGGCTGTTTTCCTTCGAGGTGACCGAGGATGTCGACGTGCCGGCGTTTGTCGATGCGTTGAAGCTGTTTCGCATCGGCGTCAGCTGGGGCGGTCACGAGAGTCTTGTCGTTCCGGCGATGGCCTCGTTGCAGCAGACGCCGGACGCCAATTCCATCGGGCGCTTCGGTGTCAGCCCGCGAACCATCCGTCTGCATGTGGGACTTGAAAATGTAGAGGAGCTCTGGGCCGACCTTGTGAATGCCCTGGATAAAGCAAAACGCTAATCAGAAAGCCAAGTGGGAGCATAAAATGCAAAAAAGAATGGGAACATTTCTCGCCGGTGCCATGGCGGCATTGGCCATGACCGTATCGTCAGCCTTTGCTGACACGACCATCAAGATGGTCGAAGTGATCACCAGTCCGCCGCGCACGGAACTGCTGAAAAAGCAGATCGCGGGCTTCGAGAAGGCCAATCCGGGAGTCAAGGTGGAACTGGTTTCGCTGCCCTGGGGACAGGCTTTCGAAAAATTCCTGACGATGGTTCAGGCTGGCGATACGCCCGATATCGTCGAAATGCCGGAACGCTGGCTCGGGCTCTATGCCAACAATGGCCAGCTCGAAGATCTTGGAGCCTATGTTGCGAAATGGAAGGACGGCGGTACGCTCGGCGAGCGTGCGAAGCAGTTCGGGTCCGTGGTCGACCACAAGCAGTACATGATCCCCTACGGCTATTATGTCCGCGCCATGTTCTGGAACAAGAAGCTGTTTGCCGAAGCTGGGCTCAAGGAAGCGCCAAAGACGCTCGATGAGTTCATGGAAGCCAACAAGAAGATTTCCGCGATCAAGGGCAAGTATGGCTACTGCCTGCGCGGCGGCCCCGGCGGCTTCAATGGCGTCCAGATGTTCATGAACATTGCCAATGGCAAGGGCGCGTACTTCAATGCCGATGGCACGGCGACGTTGAACGAGCCGGGCTCGGTCAAGGGTCTCGAAATGCTCGCGGAGATCTACAAGAAGGGCTATGCGCCGAAGGACAGTGTCAGCTGGGGTTTCAACGAAATCGTCACCGGCTTCTACTCCGGCACATGCGCCATGCTCGACCAGGACCCTGATGCTCTGATCGGTATTGCCGAGAAGATGAAGAAGGAAGATTTCGGCGTGGCGCCGATGCCGACCGGACCGAGCGGCAAGTCCTATCCGACACTCGGTTATGCCGGATGGGCCATGTTTGCCAACTCCAAGGTCAAGGATGACGCCTGGAAGCTGATGGGCACGCTGCTGGCACCGGAAGACAATCTGGAATTCGCCAAGAATGTCGGCGTCCTGCCGATCCACAATGGTGCGGACAAGGATCCCTATTTCGGCTCGGAAAGCTTCAAGGGCTGGTTCCAGGAGCTGAGCGACCCGAAGACGTTCGAGTTCGTGACGCCGCCGACCCATCTGGAAAATCTCGGCAACTTCTACGATTCCGTATCGGTGAAGAATTTCCAGGAAGTGCTGCTTGGCCAGAAGACAGCCAAGCAGGTTGCGGATGACTGGTCTGCATTCCTGACCGAGCAGCAGCAGGCCTGGATGGCCAAGAACAAGAAATAACTCGACCGGATGCCCTGGCGCCAACAACGCCGGGGCATTTTTCTCATGACTTTCGCCAATCCGGGAATCCGGTGGCGAGGGACGGGGAATTGTTTGCAAAAGAGGGGCCAGAAACATGGCAATGCAATCCACCGCGGCACTGACGCCGCAACAGGAGAGAAGGGCAAGCAGCAAGCGCCGCTTCAGCGCTGCTTTCGAGCCGTGGTTTTATCTCAGTCCGGCGCTTGTCCTGCTGCTTGTCGTTCTGGTGGTTCCGCTGATCTTCGGCGTCAGCTATTCCTTTCGCAAGTTCTCGGCGTTCAAGTCGGACTATGTCGGGCTGGCCCAGTACAAGGCCCTGTTGTCTGACCCGGTTCTCGGACAGGCCCTGATGAACACGTTGTGGTGGACGGTTGCCAGCCTGTTTCTCCAGTTCTTTCTTGGACTGGGGCTGGCTCTGCTGCTCGACCGGCCGTTTTTCGGCAAGAAGGTCGTGCAGGCGATTGTCTTCCTGCCATGGGCAGTGCCGTCTTTCCTCTCCGGGCTGACCTGGGCCTGGCTGTTCAATCCCATTGTCGGCCCGCTGCCGCACTGGCTTTTTGCGCTTGGCCTCAAGTCCGAACCCACCAATATTCTTTCCGATCCGGCCACCGCCATGTGGGGCCCGATCATCGCCAATGTCTGGTTCGGCGTGCCGTTTTTCGCCATCACCCTGCTGGCGGCATTGAAATCCATTCCATCGGAGCTGCATGAAGCGGCGGCGATTGATGGCGCAAACCCGTGGCAGCGTTTCACCAGGGTGACGCTGCCGTTCCTGGCGCCGACCATCGCCATCACCGTCATGCTGCGAACGATCTGGATCGCCACTTTCGCCGATCTCATCTACGTCATGACCGAGGGTGGCCCGGCCGGTTCGACCAATACGGTTGCGACCTATATCTATGTCAGCGCCTTCAAGACCCTGGACAAAGGCTATGCTTCGGCTGTTGCCGTGCTGCTTCTGGCGCTTCTCATCCTCTATGCGGTTGTGCTGATCCGCATCCGCCGCTCACTTGTGAGGTATTCCTGATGATCGCCGGTCGTTCCCGCAAAGCCCGTATTCTGGGCAGCATCGGCCTTTATAGTGCCGTTGCGGCTTATGTCATCTTCGCGCTGTTTCCGCTGTTCTGGACGCTGAAGATTTCCGTCACCCCGCAATCGCTCCTGTATTCCGAAGGCATCACGCTGTGGCCGTCGTCTGCGACCTGGGAGAACTACAAGACCGTACTGCGT
This sequence comes from Phyllobacterium sp. NPDC097923, assembly GCF_044760925.1. NCBI lineage: Bacteria > Pseudomonadati > Pseudomonadota > Alphaproteobacteria > Hyphomicrobiales > Phyllobacteriaceae > Phyllobacterium > Phyllobacterium sp. NPDC097923. Next base: position 149,726 of record NZ_JBIWBL010000003.1, read on the forward strand.
GCAACAGACTTCCCGCGTTATTTCCTCAACAGCGTGATTGTCTCTGTCATAACAGCCGTGCTCGTCACCATCATTGCCTCTGCCGCAGGCTATGCCATGTCGCGGTTTTCATTCCGCGGCAAGACGACCGTGGCTGTGACGCTGCTTCTCACGCAGACATTCCCGCTGGTGATGGTCATTCCGCCGATCTATCGCATCATGGGTGAGCTCGGGCTGACCAATAGCCTGACCGGGCTGATCATCATCTACACGGCGTTCAACATCGCCTTCGCAACCTTCCTGATGCAGTCGTTCTTTGACGGCATTCCGAAGGACCTGGAGGAGGCTGCGATGATCGATGGCTGCAGCCGCAGCCAGGCGCTGCGCCGGGTCATCATTCCGCTCACCCTGCCGGGCATGGGCGCGACACTTGGCTTTGTTTTCACCGCTGCATGGAGCGAACTGCTCTTCGCCCTCATGCTGATCAGCAGCGACAGCCAGAAAACCTTTGCCGTTGGCCTGCTCACCTTCATCGGCAAGTTTGCCGTCGACTGGGGGCAGATGATGGCGGCCTCGGTGCTGGCGCTCATACCGGCCTGCCTGTTCTTCGGCTTCTTGCAACGCTACCTCGTGACCGGCCTGACCGCCGGTGCCGTCAAGGGATAATCGAAAGAGATAAGCTCATGGCTTCCGTCACCATTACCAATGTTCAGAAAAACTATGGCGCGATGAATGTGTTGTCAGCAGTGGACCTTTCCATTGCCGACGGCGAGTTCGTGGTGCTCGTCGGCCCGTCCGGATGCGGCAAGTCGACCCTGCTGCGCATGATCGCCGGGCTGGAGGAAATCTCCGCCGGGGAAATCCGTATCGGCGAGCGCGTCGTCAATGACATCGCACCGAAGGATCGCGATATCGCCATGGTGTTCCAGTCCTACGCGCTTTATCCGCATATGGATGTGGCATCCAACATGGGCTTCAGCCTGTTGTTGCGCAAAACCGCCAAGGATCTGGTTTTCGACCGCGTCGGGGCGGCTGCCAAGCGGCTCGGTCTCGACGTCTTCCTGCAACGCCTGCCGCGTCAGCTCTCCGGCGGCCAGCGCCAGCGCGTGGCCATGGGCCGCGCGATTGTGCGCGATCCCCAGGTGTTTCTCTTTGACGAGCCGTTGTCCAACCTCGACGCAAAATTGCGCGTGCACATGCGCACGGAAATCAAGGCACTGCATCAGCAGCTGAAGACGACATCCGTCTATGTCACCCACGATCAGGTGGAAGCCATGACCATGGCCGACCGCATCGTGGTGATGCATGACGGGGTGATCCAGCAGGTCGGCACACCGCTCGAACTGTACGACCATCCAGCCAACCTCTTTGTCGCAGGCTTCATCGGATCGCCCGGCATGAACTTCCTGCCGGCAGTGGTCAACCGCAACGATGCCACGGTTGAGGCGCGCCTCGGTGATGGCCAGACAATTGCCCTCAATGCAAAACTGCCTGTCGAGGACGGCGAGCGGATAACCCTCGGTATCCGCCCGGAAAACATCGAAGTCGGCAGTTCGGACGCGTTGGAAGTCAAGATCCAGGTCATCGAACCTTTGGGGCTGTCGACCCAGTTCTACACGATCCTGGCTGATGTGCAGGTTTGCATCTATGCGATGGGCCGGACGGACCGCAAGCCGGGGGACACGATGCGCATCGGAATCCGGGCCAGCGACGTGCACGTTTTCAATCCGGCAACCGGGCAAAGGATCGATCCGGCGGCCTGACGCTGAACCATGGCCCTGCCGGTCTTTCAGGCGAGGAATTATTTTTCCTTGTATTGGGTATTCGTGGTATTAAATTCACAAATTCGCGTTTCATGACAGCGAATAGTGCCTGTGCATGCTTAGGACAAAGTGACATTTTCCAATCATCCGCCGAAAGGCTTGGAAACTCAGGATGGAAACAAAAAATGAACTGGCTCAAATCCCTACTCGTCGTTGGCGCTCTGCAGGCTCTGGCAATTGTGCCGATGCAAACCCAGGCGCAGGCGCAATCCAACCTTGAACAGATCAAGACGGCCGGCGTGCTCAAGATCGGCACGGAAGGCACCTATGCGCCGTTCACCTATCACGACACCGCGGGCAAGCTGGTTGGCTTCGATGTGGAAATCGGCGAGGCCATTGCCAAGAACCTCGGCGTAAAAGCCGAATTCCTCGAAGGCAAGTGGGATGGCCTGATCGCCGGGCTCGATGCCAAGCGCTATGACACGGTCATCAACCAGGTCGGTATCACCGAAGCGCGCAAGGCGAAGTATGATTTTTCCGAGCCTTACATCGCCTCCAAGGCCGTGCTGATCACCAAGGGTGACAACACGGACATCAAGTCTTTTGCCGATCTGAAGGGCAAGAAATCCGCCCAGTCGCTGTCGAGCAATTTCGGCAAGATCGCCCAGAGCAATGGCGCGGAGCTTGTCGGCACGGATGGCTTTGACCAGTCGATCCAGCTCCTGCTCAGCGGCCGTGCCGATGCGACGGTCAATGACAGCCTGTCTTTCCTCGATTTCAAGAAGCACAAGCCGGACGCCAATGTGAAGATCGCAGCAACCCAGGACAATGCCGATTTCTCCGGCATCATCATCCGCAAGGGTGAACCGGACTTGCTTGCCGCCATCAACAAGGCGCTTGTAACCATCAAGGCTGACGGGACTTACAAGCAGATCGCCGACAAGTATTTCGGCCAGGACGTTTCGAAGTAAGGCTGTTTACGCCCGGAAAAAAGTACGCTCTAACAGGGCAGGGGGATCACACTCCCTGCCTTTTCTTTTGAGGGAGATGCAGCCTTGTCCCATTGGCTGACACTGATGCTTGAATCTCTCGGGCCGCTCCTGTGGGCCGGGCTGATTTTCACCATTCCGTTGACGCTCTTGTCCTTTGTGCTCGGGCTGACAGTCGGTTTGATCGCGGCACTCGTCCGGCTGTTTGCGGCCTGGCCCTTCGTGGCTATCGTCAAGTTCTATGTCTGGATCATTCGCGGCACGCCGCTGCTGGTGCAACTGTTCCTGATTTTCTACGGGCTCCCCAGCGCCGGCATCGTGCTCGACGCTTTCACCGCGGCCCTGATCGGCTTCACCCTCAATATCGGCGCCTATACGTCGGAAATCCTGCGTGCTGTGATTTCATCCGTGCCGCGCGGGCAGTGGGAGGCAGCCTACTCCATCGGGATGACCTGGTCGCAGGCCATGCGCCGCACCATCCTGCCGCAGGCGGCACGTGTGGCAGTGCCGCCGCTGTCGAACACCTTCATCTCCCTCGTCAAGGACACATCGCTGGCCGCTGCCATTACCGTGCCTGAAATGTTTCAGGCAGCGCAGCGCATCGTTGCCACCACCTATGAGCCGTTGATCCTCTATGTGGAGGCAGCGATCATCTATCTGATCCTGAGCTCTGTCCTTTCTTCCCTGCAGGCGCGGCTCGAACAGCGTCTCAATCGTTATGGCGGATTTCTGGAGGCACGGTCATGATGATTGAACTGAAGCATATCGAGAAGCGTTTCGGCGATCTGACGGTTCTGAAGAATGTGTCTCTGAGCATTGCCGAAGGCTCGGTCATGGCGCTTGTCGGACCCTCCGGCGGCGGCAAGAGCACCTTGCTGCGCTGCATGAATCTCCTGGAGATTCCGACCTCCGGTTCCGTGGAAATTGACGGTGACCGGCTGGATTTCCAGCCTGGTGTCAAGGTGACCACCAAGTCCATCCAGCTGGTACGCCGGCATTCGGGCATGGTGTTCCAGAATTTTCAGCTGTTTCCGCATCGCACAGTGATCGAGAACGTGACGGAGGGGCTGACGACCGTTCTGAAATGGCCGAAGGAGAAGGCGCGGGAGCGGGCCATGGCGCTGCTCGACAAGGTTGGCCTTGCGCACAAGGCGGAGGTATGGCCGTCAACCCTCTCCGGCGGGCAACAGCAGCGTGTCGCGATTGCGCGCGCGCTGGCCCCTTCGCCGAAAATACTGCTCTGCGACGAGCCGACGTCGGCGCTCGATCCTGAACTCTCGGGCGAAGTCGTCGACGTGCTTGCCCAACTCGCACGTGAGGGAACGACCATGGTCATGGCGACACATGATCTGCGGCTGGCTTCGCGCATTGCCAATCAGGCCATCGTGCTCGACGGCGGCGTGATCGTGGAGACCGGCACGTCGCACGATATCTTCACCCAGCCGAAGCAGGAACGCACCAAGCGCTTTATCGCGACGCTGACCCATGAGGGTCATATGCATGGCGAGGGCATCTGAGGGTAAAGCCGTCAGGACGTTTTGGCGTTTGTCGGGACGTTGATCATCCACTGGACGCCAAAACGGTCTGTCAGCTTGCCGAAGAAATCACCCCAGACTTGAAGTCCGAACGGCGTGGTGATGGTGCCGCTCGCCGCTAGGTAGTCGCACAGCCGTTTCGCATCATCCCGGTCTTCGATCACAAGCATATGGGCGGAACCGCGCATGGGTTCGGCATCGTCATTGTCCGAGGCATAGAAGAGGACGCCCGGACCTTCGAAGCGCGCATGCATGATCTTGCCGCGCATGGCTTCGGCCGGCACTGGCATGCCGTTTGCCCCATAGCGCAATTCTTCGGTGATGCGTCCCAAACCGCACTCGGCATAAAAGGCGAGTGCCTGCTCACAGGTCGTTGTAAAGAAAAGATAATTGGACAGGATCATGATCGACGCTCCAGACGTTGAAACGATACTTCAGCCAAGAGCAAATGCCGATCACATTACCCACATATGCGGATCAGTCACGGGGAAATTGAAGGCAGAAGCCCTCGGAATACTCCAACTGACAGGGACAGCGATCCGTGTCAGCTGTGCTTTGACTGAGGATGTTCCGCATTGTCGATCATCCTACGTGGCTTACCGGCAATTCCTAGTCCAGCACCATAATTGCCGGAAACCCATCTACCTATGGTCTGGCGAAGATCTTACGAAGCCCTCGAATTGGCGCTGTCAGGCGCCAGGATATAGATTTCAGCAAAGCGGATCTGTGCGTACGCTCTGATTCAAGTTCTTTTGTCAGGGTCGCACGCGTTTGCTGTAGCTCGTTGAATATGTGTCGCGTCTGAATCTTTGCTGCTTGCACCACTCGAAAGGCGCCCTCGTCTTTCTCGCGTGCAACCCGCCGAAGTGTTGCAAGTGCGCGCGATGCCGTGCCGGTGGGATCCAGCGCGAGTATGTCCCGGACGTCGTCGATGGCTGCCTTCGTCTCTTCGAGGTAGCGCCGGCCATTCCGCCCATCCGGCTCGACATAGGTGCCTTCACACCATTCATTCCATGAATGAAGAAATACAATTCTCTCATCCGGCGTGCGGTAGCGGTAAGTATCGAGCATGGCTTGGGTCAGCCAGATGCGATACGCATCATTCTCGGTATTGACGTGGACGATAGCGCGGGATGCATATCGTGGTGTATTGTCCCATGGCAGCATTACGGTCCGGTGTCTGCGATATTCCGGTAAAGGCCGACCTGAGTGAAAGCTGGCGAATTTTCTGTAGTCAACGATGCGGCCCTCGAAATCTTTTGGCAGATCACTTGCTGCAATATGGTCGCTGAGCACGTTTTCAGGAATGGTGTTGCCGGGTATCTCATAAGCCGCATCGAAGCCGAGTGCTCGCGGATGCGTTGGCTCCTGAGACCAATCATCCACCATCACAAGATAAAGACCCGGGAATCCATGGCGTTTGGCCTCTTCACGCCAAATATCAGTGCTGGTGTTGATATCTGGAAACAGATGGGACTTGTAAACCATCAAGATCGGCTTGCCGTCGACCTTCTCGTACCGCTCGTCTTGGAACGCCGCGATGAGCTCCTGAATGAACAAAACATCGTCTTCGGGAGAGTGGTTCTGCGCGATGATGACCTCTTTGTCACCGCCATCCCAGCGTTTGCTCCAGTTTTCATTCGCCCATAAAAAGAAGAAGGGCGCCTTTATATCGGATTTTATATAGTTTTCGATCGGCTTGTAGAGAAGTTTCTTGCCCTGGAAATAGTAATAGTAAAAGCAGAATCCCGAGATGCCGTGTTTTAAGGCCAAATCGATCTGCGCCTTCATCACGTCGAGCGAGCGCAGATCGTAGTAACCCAACTCCCCCGGAATTCGCGGCTGATAATGGCCGGGGAAAAGTGGTTCAGCTTTGATGACGTTGGTCCATTCGGTAAACCCTGTGCCGTGAGCCCAGTTGTTTTCCGCGATTGGATGAAATTGGGGCAGATAGAAGGCAAAGACCCGCGGTACCTCGTTTGCCGGAAGTTGATCTTCCGGCACCTGAACAGAATCCTCGGCCTCAAGTGTCGGAGAACGCCAATGGGGAGCCAGTTCCGTGCTTGAATAAGCGGATGGCGGTTTTTGATAGAGGACGCGCATCGATCGCCCTTCCCGCCGTCCAAATTTCAAATAATGCACCAACGGATTGAGACCGGCTTTGGCAACATCCGCATTGGCGATCAGATAGTATTGGGAATCGAAATGCTGGCTCGGAGAAATGCCGTGTGATCCGCCGATCGAGAGAAAATGATCAAGGGCTTCGCTCCCGTCTACTTCAGGGATATGGACGCTATACCAAGCGGCATCGAACATTCCAGACTGCAGAACGAGCGCACGAACTTCGGCAGTAGCGTGCGATGTTCCTCCAGCTTCGATCGGTAATGTATCCGCGTCCATCCGAGGTTTCATCGAGATGAGAGACGAGAGATACGCGGTTGCTTCCTGAACCTCGCTGACACTGATCTCACAAACAGGACCGGTCAGATTGCGGACGATTTTCACATGTGAGCCATTGTCCGAGAAATGTCCAGAAAACGGATTGTAGTTCCTGAACACCCCAATCCGGCCAAGCAGGATAATACCGGGAACACCTACCGCATTTGCCATATGTGCGGGGCCGCTGTCGATTCCGATAAAAAACTTGGCGCGCCGGATGACTTCGGCGGTAGCAAGCAACGGAGTCTTGTTTACCAGGTCAATCGTTCCTTCAAGCGGGCTCGGCAGCGCCTGCTTCTTGAGAGAACCGACTTCAACGACGGCTATTCCCAGCTCTCGTTGGAGCCAGGAAACCAGTTCTGCCCATTTTTGCGGCTCCCAGTCCTTGATGGCATCATTGGACTCTCGATGGATCGCGCAATAATTGGCAGGAAGGTCCAGCGCATCCACCAAAGTCCTTGCATTGGCATCAATGTAAATTCGAGGGCTTGCTGAAAGGGGAGGCAAGCCGGCGCCAATTGAAAACGCCTGGAGGATCGAGCCAAAATCGAACCATTCATGAGCATTTACAAGTGGATTGCCATGCTTCTTGAGCAAAGGTATCCGACAACACTCGCATACCCGGAAGTTAACATGCAAATCGATCACGTGGTCGAATTTTTCGTGATTGGCCTTCTTTATCCAATCCGTAAGACAGTCGATGATGACGGTTTCGTCCACATTGGGATTGGTGTCGATCAACTCGCGATAGGCTTTGCTGACCGCCCACGTAATTTTCGCATCCGGATAGGCTTTTCTAAGATAGCGACTGACAGGCTCGCATGCGATAATATCACCAATGTGCTCAATTAGTCCGACTAAAATCTTCATTTCGCCTCTCAGCTATTAATATCCCAAGGAGGTAACGCCCCCCTCCGTCACCTATTTATTGAAGGCCTATCAAATTGCCGCACCAAGTCCAATGATCTTATTTAACATTGTTGTAATGGCCGCAAAAAATTCATCGTTTTGCCTGCCCGGCTGGATCTTGCGGGCCGCGCACCAGCGTTTGCATGGACGGTTACCACAGGGAAGGGCGGTCAATACGCATCAATGAAGAATCCAAATAAGCTCAAGGGAACGATCCATCTGGGCTGTTTGAAAGGCGCCGTCCGAGACTACTCACAATACCTGCGGCCAAACTTCAACTCATTTCTTGTGTGGCGGTCTGCACTTGTCGACAGGCACACGGGCAGCAATTGCCGACCACTCTCCCCAGCCACTTCCTTCATCCAATACGGATACATCAATGGAATCTTTATTCCCGTAAAGTGAGGGATCCAGAGTAACTTCTAACCAATCCAGCGCCTGCGGCATGAGGAACTGCGAACCATCAACGATGGACAAACGTTGATTCCCAGCTGTAGGTCCTGAACGATATAGGAAGCTTTGGCCGCTTCTCAGTTGAAACCGTAGCGCAGCCTTAGTTGCATCCCCGTCTGGACCAAATGTGCCGAGGACCTGAAGTCCATAGCTGCACAAATTGGTCTGAAGTCCATCTCCACCTGTAATATCTTTGACATCCAATACCTGCGCGATCGGCAGATCACCGCTTGATCCATAGGCGAATGGGATTTTGAGTTGCATTGGCTGAGAAGGTATTTCGGTGCTCACATTGCAGACTTGCTTCCCACCAGCTTCCGCTACGATATCAATATGTCGTCCAATTGAGCTCGCGACATAACCTTCGACCTTAAAACGATATTTACCATTAGCTGGAGTGATCTCGCGCCTGTCCCTCCACCCACTTTGCACCAGTGCGAAACCGAGTTGACGGTTCTTTTCGTCAAGAATGCGTACAAAATCCGGATAAGCGGTGGCGTGCTCTGTATCTAATTCGATAAATGACGAGAAACGCAAGAATTTTGAATCTGTGGTTGTCATCATCTGGAAGGGCGCTATCGAACAGTCCTGCACGTTTGGCTGCTTGTTTTCACGGGACGCCTGCCCGAGCTGTTCTCTGATGCCGGAGAAGGGAATTGATTGAAAATAGCCGAAGTTCGATTGATATGCAGGTTCCGAATACTGCTTTATCTGCCTGTAGAAATCAGGTGCTGTGAGAGTTCTTTGCGCAATCTGATCATCAACGCCTAACGCCAAGCCGAGGGTGGCAACCTTCCAATCGAACAAAGGGCCAGAAAAATAACCCAACGCGGAGTATTGATAGGCGATAAGGACAAGCAAAAAAACAGAAAGTGTGGTGACCCTCCAAGCCGCGCTTAACCGCCGTTGAAAACTCTCGAAATAAAGGATCGAAAGAGCCAGCCAGCCCAGCAGGGAAGGGGTGGTGTAGTGAGTGGTGACGGCAAGTCCCATGCCGATGTTGGAGCGGGAAACGGATGCACCCGCATAACTCAAGACGACGTAGAGAGCGAAGGTCGCCAGCGCCCAGTCCACTGCAGCAGAAGGTTTTTGGCGGAGCAATTGCACAATTTTCATAGATAGAAGCAGCAGATAAACAAGCCCCATTATCTCCACTTGGTAGAACCGATCAGACGACCCCAGTAAGTAATGGAAAGGTGATCCCAATAGTCTTAGCAAGAACAGTATTATGGTATCCAGGTTGGTTAAAAAGCCTAGGTTTAAAGGAGCAGCGCCTGGACTATGGTTCCATAGTAGAAATATAAATTCTAGTGCCAGTCCACCAAGAAAGGTACCGGTGAGACGTGCCGGGAAGCGCATGACAATCGCATAGGCAACATAGAGCGGTAGGACTAGAATTCCATTGCCCATGGTGCCGATTGAAAGGAGGCCTGCCCCGACCGCCCCAAGACACCGCAGCCAATTTAGGTCTTTTCGCTCGACGGCAATTAAATACAACCCTGCCAAAGGCACAAGATAAGCCAAGTGAAACTGGGCCTGAAATGCCCACGTAATGTTTTCGCCCTGCACAAGCAAAAAGCACCAGCAAATGATAAGAGCAAGTGGAATGGATGAGGCATTCCGCCGTTTCGCCAGCAGGTAAAACAAGGCTATGTTGCAAGAAATGCAAATGAAATTCGCTGTGATAGCGAAGATGCTGATGCCGCCGAATGCGTAGTTATCAAACCAAAATATGATTCTTTGCAGGAGAATTCGGTGCTCATTGTGTGGCTCTATCCAAGCTCTCCAATGACCGTCTTGCAATTTTTCCAAAAACCCAAGATACCCTTCCTGCATATCCCATACGGGAACAGGATTGTAAGCGACTATGGTTTGAAACATCGCCAATATCGTGATGACGATGGCACATAGCCAAATATAGATTCGAAACGGGGTGTCTAAGGGGGATGTTTTGTTTGTCACGTGCTCTTGAGCCACTTCAATTACCGATGCTTGTCACTGTCATGCGGTTGTCAAACGCACAATGATGTTGTTGATTCAGTCCGACCCAATTCACAGTATAATTTGTATTTATCATCTAACGTAAAAGCCGCGGTGATCGTCAATTCTTCAGGGTGAACAAGCCATGCCATTTCACATGGTTATAATTTTTTGTTACGATCGGTCCTCGAAGACTTTTCTTCCAAAGATAACCGGTGGCGCCGAATCTATAGCAGCCGACGATCTGCATTTAATTAATACACTAACGCCGCTGTTGAACCAAGGCGGCTCGAGATGGCGGCTCCTTATGGGTCAATAACCACACAATCTGTTCCGTTCGGAGAGTGTCTTCGTCATAAATTTCAGCAATATCCAAGGGAATCGCATCATCATTCTTAGTTCGATAATCCCTTATTATCTGCAAGCCTGCATCCGTGGCAGCTCTTTCCAGTTGTGGCGCTGTAATCTTATTGAGTGTGACGTAGGTCTCCCACAATTTTTGCCGCTCAATCTCCTGGTCGGCATCTAACGGTATATAGACTGACCAAGCCTTTCTGAGTGCCTCGGGGGTTGCAGGCGCATCCCATAAAGTTTCTTTAAATACATCGTGCTCCATGGAGAGATGTCCCCATGGCTGATTGATCCACGGTGCCAAGTGGGATCCGTCGCGCGAATAAAACAATGGAGATATCTGCAGGAACACGACGCCACCCGGCCTTAGAACCTCCGCGATACTGCGGAATGCATCTTGTAGGGTGTCCCTTCGGACATGCTCAAAAACCGACCATGTGTAGATGAAGTCAAAGGTACCCAGGTCGGTAAGCCGCTGCCCTGGCTCAATTTTGTACAACTCCAGATTATTCGGCAGTGTCTCAAGACCCATGTTTTTTCGCGCGTAATCCGCGCATTTGAAAACCACATCCAAGATCTCGACCCCAACGAGCCTTTGAGGTTTCTTTTGGAGAGCCAACCCGAGTGCAACTGTCGCTTCGCCACATCCAAACTCGAGCACATCTTTGTCAGCTACGCCGCCATGCGCTTCAAACCATTCACTGATAATCCTAACCACATCATTGAATTTGTGAGAGTAAGTCTCGTCTTCACAGTTCTGGGTTGTCCAATTCATATCTGCTTTGATCTTCCGGATTCTAAACAATCATCAAGTTGCGTAAACGGAAGCCGAACACAGGATGATTGGTTCTGTGCCGGCACGATGTTTTCCCGTTTGGGAAAATGGAACTACCAACAGGACACTGCAATTGTATTGCGCAAACATGACAATCTGACTTGGCGGGTTCATCTGCCGATCTTACGGATTATCACTGTTCCGGCAAGGTCCGGAATCGGGACGATGTGTTCCGGTTTGTCCGCAAAGAATTCGTCAATGGCTCGAATGGCGCCTTCCCAGCACAAACTCATATAGTCGTGCATGATAAGAAAGCCACCGTCGTTAAGCCGGGGATAAAAATATTCCAATCCCGCTTTGATCGGGGCGTAAAGATCGGTATCGATGTGGACGAGGGAATATCGGCCTGATGCCGGAAGATGCGCGGCGGTATCGGGAAAGAAACCTTGAACGAAACTGGTGTTCTCTTCACCAACACGTTTCTTCACGAACTCCAGACTTGTCTCGCTGAAGGCACCGCTCAGGTGCTGTTCGTTTAGCTCCAGATCGCGATCGTCAAAACCGTTGAACGTGTCAAGGAGGTACAATTGACGCGCCGATTTTCTCGCGAAATTGGCAAGCAGTACAGCGGTATCGCCCTTATAAACACCAAGCTCGACCACTTCACCTTTGATTTTGTCCTTCTCGATGAGATCAAACGCCATGCACAGCCCGTAGAACCGCACCATATCGCCGTAGCCGTAGCTGATGGTATTGATTTCGTTGCCGAATATGCCTCCTAAGGCTTCGTACCGCTTCAATTGGCTGCTGTAGCGTTCCGGGATATGACCGAGAAATGTTCCTGGCGGCAGGGTAAAATCATGTGTTTTGGCTGCAGGCTGCGGCTGGGCGGGTGCATCTGCTTGCCCTGTCCTTGACTCAAGATGCGCCAGCCTGGAACCGAGCGCAACCAGTGCATCACCATGTTTTTCTTCGATTGCTGCCAACCGCTGGCCGAAGTCGGTCAGTGCGTCGCCATGATGTTGTTCGAGATATTCCAGCCGATCTGTAAGCTGTTTCAGACGTTCCAGAAGGCTCTGCAAATCTGTCGACTTAATGTCTGTCCCGCGATCCACGTGCAACTCCATTATGTAAGACGAAATTTTGAACAAATTCAGATACTGTAGGTCAGTTCGTTCGTTGTTGGCCCCGCAACATAGATATAACAGCGCGCAACGGGGCGGTGATTTTCCAAGACATCGACCCATAGACAGCTGTCAGTCGATGATGCAATTCGGTCTTTTCCTCTGTTATTTGATCGAAACGAAAACGCAGGTCATTGGAATGACTTTCCGATATGGCAATTGTCTGCCGCAAAATGCGGTCGTCGCGCTGCAGCTCGTCGATGACACGTGAGGAGGTAGCTGCCAGTGCCTTCAGTTCGTCTTTTTCCGCTGCTTCTGCGGCAAGCTTATACCGCAGGAAGGCGACGTCGCCGTGAGATCGTTCGATCTCCAGTTTTTGATTGTCATGCGTGTCTAGAATCAGTGCCCCGCCAGTACGGGCGGCGGCACAGGTGCGCAGGATTTCCGGAACATATTGCGGTTTGTTGAAAAGGGCCAGTGCCAGATCATCCGCCGTCTCCAACTCAAGGACCATCTCGCATTTCCGAGAAACATAGGCCCTACACATTTCAAGGTTCTTGCCCTGCACGCCGACGAGCGCGACCTCGCGTGCGCCTGAGAATATATCGAGCGGATTTGCCATGAAATTTTGCTCATTGTAGGCATCAACCACATGAGCAAAGACTTGATAGCCTTCACCTTTCAAAATCTCCCAGGTTTTCAGCCCGCCATCGAGCGAGTTGCATTCGGCATAGATCACTGGGGACAAGCGCTGAAGCGTGCTGGATGCACCTTGGAGCACGAAATGCTCCATACCTTCTGCGTCGATCTTGATCAGCTGGCATTGTCGAAGATCCAGTGAGTCGAGAGTGATTTGGCGAACGGACAGGTGTGAACTATCGGTGACACCCGTTGTTACATCCGGAACAGCAGCGAGCACCGACGCGCTGCCGAAGGAGTCCGAGCTATCCGGATTGATCGCCAATAAATCGCGATCCCCAACTTGCGCTCCGGCGATTGCGTTTTCGATGCGCACATTGGCAAGCGCGTTGGCTTCGATATTCCGGATCAGAAGTTGATGCGTCGTTTTTTGCGCTTCTATGGCAATGACGGACCCGCCCAGCCCCACATGACGGGCGAAAGCGAGTGTATGCGTTCCTATATAGGCTCCAACATCGATGACGGTGTCACCGTCTTGTAGGAATTTCTTGATAAAGCTGATTTCATTCTCGGCCCATTCACCATATTTCTCGAGGGAGAGCCTTATGGCGCCAGAATCTTTGGCAAAGTAGGTCATATCGCCATATCGCGTTGAAATTGACTTCACCGCCGGCGTTTCGGGTATCGTGTTCATCCGTTTTGCTATTAATCCTGCGTTAAAGTATCTAATATGCGCTTGGTTAGCCTACACGCCCATGGTATGCGCGTCGAGTGGAGATGCAACTTCCGATAGTCAGAGAGTAGAAGCGTTGCTTTTGAAGCGTCATATTTTATTCGGCAGGTGTTGATGGTGATCGCCAATGCGACGCGTGACACGCGCCCGATGGCCTTCCTCGACAGGGATGGTGTCTTGAACGTGGATACCGGATATCCGATCCATCCGCATGAAATTGTATGGATGAAGGGCTGTTTTGAGGCGTTGAAACGCTTAAAGGACGCTGGATATCGTGTTGTGATCGTTACAAATCAATCCGGTGTGGCGCGTGGTTTTTTCTCGGAGGGTGACGTGCAAGCGCTCCACAATTGGATGAACGGCGAATTTACCCGACGCGGCGGAGACATTTCGGCATTCTATTATTGTCCCTATCTTCCAGACGCGCCGCTGGAGGCATACAGACACGACCATCCTGACCGGAAGCCCAATCCTGGCATGATATTCCGTGCGCTTCGGGACTATCCGACTGATTTTGCGCAGTCGTTTCTTGTAGGAGATAAGGATAGCGATCTGGAAGCCGCAGCCGCTGCTGGAATACGGGGTTTCAAATTTGCAGGCGGGGATCTGGATCAGTTCGTTCTTCAATGCCTTTCATCGACACACGTTTCCTCTTAGGTTAAATCAAGAACCCATGACTGTTGGTTATTCCGAATCGATTGAAAGCTATTGCGCGCATATAAAGAACGTCGTTCTGCCGTTTTGGCACGACAACACGTTCTCTAAAGAGACGTCACTCTTTGCAGAGCGACTGGATCTCACTGGCAATGTTCTGCTCAACACTCCGCATCGCGCTATGGTTCAGGCGCGTCAGATTTTTGTCTACAGCCATGCTGCATCGACCGGCGTGTTTCCGCAAGGAGCGGAGTATGCCATGCGGGCTGTTGAGAATCTTCTTGAATGCTTTTGCGACGCTGGTGGTGCAGAGAACGGCCTGCACTTTTCTATTACGAAGAATGGCGATGTTGTTTCCAGTGTCAGGGATAGCTACACACATGCGTTCGTACTTTTTTCCTTTGCCGCTGCCTATCGATTGTCGGGTGACAGGAACCTTCGGCTGGCTATCGACCACGTCGTGAGCTTTGTTGATCAACGGTTAAGTGATCCCCGCTCCTTTGGCCTCTTTGATCAGTTTCCGCCTTCCACCTCTCTGAAAGCGCAGAACCCTCTTATGCATTTACTTGAGGCCTATCTTGCTCTTCACGAAGCCATTCCCGACGGGGATTTTCTCGTTCGAGCCGCGGCTATAGTTGAGCACTTTAAAAGCAGGATGTTCATGCACAAGCATGGCGTGCTCGTCGAAAAATATGGTGATGACTGGTCAGTCTTGGATGAGCAATCGCCCGACCTTTTTTACGAGCCAGGTCACCAGTTTGAATGGGCTTGGCTCTTGCATAGATTCGGTTCGCTCGCCAAGACAGATGAGAGTTTGATTTCCGATCGCCTGTGGCAGACGGCTCGTCGGCATGGCCTCAACGCCAAGTTTCTATGTTATGATGAGGTATCGCTGACAATGGAGGCGAGGCGGCGGTCTCACCGGCTTTGGCCGCACGCGGAAGGCGCGAAAATTGCCGCAGTCAGGACTGAGGCAGGTGATGGCGATGCCAGACCCGTGGCGGAGGCGATGGCATATGCCCTGAATAATACTTTTCTTCACCAACCCTTCGAAGGTGGCTGGATTGATCGGGTCGATGAAGCGCATTGTGCGCTTATTGACTTCGTACCAGCCAGCAGCCTCTATCACCTCTACACGGCTTTTGTGGAGTTGGCACCCTTAACAAAAGCAGGGTATTCGGCCGAGAGGCAGATGTCAGGAGCGACTTGAAATGTGGGATATAGTGCAGCGATTTGCGTCTGCAAAGGTGGCGATCATCGGTGATCTGATGCTCGACATTTATATACAAGGTGACGTGAATCGTGTTTCACCCGAAGCGCCGGTGCCGATCGTGCGCCGGGTTTCCGAACGTGTAGTCCCCGGCGGGGCTGCCAATGTTGCCGCGAATGTCGCAGCACTTGGGGGGCGGGCCAATCTAGTCGGTATTGCTAATCGTGATGTGAGTTACGACAGGCTGGTAGCAAGCTTAACCCCGTTTTCCAACGTTGATTTCGATCGCGTCGTTTTTGACGACAGTCGCTGTACTATCACCAAAACACGCATAATGGGGCACCATCAACAAATTGTTCGTGTCGATAGCGAAGACACCTCTGCGATATCATTTGCTATAGAAGAAGCGATCATAGAAGCGGCCAAGGATGCGATTGAAAGCTCGGATTTAATAATCTTATCGGACTATGGAAAGGGTGTACTTAGCGATCGCGTACTGGCACAGACCATTTCGCATGCAAGAGCCATGGGTAAGACTGTTCTGGTCGATCCAAAGCGCCGCAATCTCTCTGCCTATCGCGGTGCATCAATCATAACCCCTAACAGGGCAGAATTAGCACAGGCGACTGGCCAAGTCTGCGAAACCGATGAAGAGGCTGCCTTTGCCGCTGAGATTGCAAGGCAGAATTGCGGGGCTGACATTCTGCTGACGCGTTCAGACAAAGGCATGTCTTATTTTGGGGCGAATCTCCAACCGATCCATCTTGCTACTGTTGCACGTGAGGTTTTTGATGTCTCTGGTGCCGGTGATACGGTTGTCGGAGCTTTGGGTGTAGCAATTGCAGCTGGGGTGCCCCTTATCGAGGCTATGCGTGTGGCCAATCATGCTGCCGGTCTTGTTGTCGCAAAAGTTGGGACTGCGACGGTCTCGCCTGCAGAATTGGTAGCCTCGATCCAGGACTCCGAGGGGCATCTTGACATTCAAGATGGGCGCTTG
The DNA here is from genome assembly GCF_044760925.1 of Phyllobacterium sp. NPDC097923. Taxonomy (NCBI): domain Bacteria; kingdom Pseudomonadati; phylum Pseudomonadota; class Alphaproteobacteria; order Hyphomicrobiales; family Phyllobacteriaceae; genus Phyllobacterium; species Phyllobacterium sp. NPDC097923. The sequence continues at coordinate 166,256 of NZ_JBIWBL010000003.1, forward strand.
CTGGATATTCAAGGTTTATTGGCGGCCAGATCCTTTTGGCGTGACAGCGGCTTGACGGTTGGCCTGGCCAATGGGTGTTTTGACATCATCCACCCCGGGCACGTATCGCTGATCAGGCAGGCAGCGGCAAGCTGCGATCGGCTTGTCATTGCGTTGAATACGGATGCATCGGTTCGCCGTCTTAAGGGCGCTACAAGGCCTGTGCAGACGGAAGAAGCTCGTGCGGAAGCCATCGGCGCGATGAAAGGTGTGGCAACGGTCGTATTGTTTGGAGAAGATACACCCTACGAACTCATCGCCGCGGTCAAACCCGATGTCCTCATCAAAGGGGCGGACTATACTGAAGATCAGGTGGTCGGCGCCGATATCGTTCGCGCTTCGGGCGGTTCGGTAATGTTGGCGCATCTGACGCTTGGCCACTCTACGACTGGTTTGATTCAACGGCTAAAGACTTGAAAGCAAAGTAGATCCAATGATAATTTTAACTGGCGGGGCTGGCTTCATCGGCTCGAACATTGCTGCTGACCTCAACGAAACGGGACGAAGCGATATCGTCATCGTCGATTCGTTGGGCACTGACAGCAAATGGCGCAATATTGCCAAGCGTCGCTTTGACGACATCGTATTTCCCGACGAGGTCGATGTTTATCTCCAAAGCTTGGCCGGTGCAGATGCCGTTGTTCACATGGGGGCGAACTCATCGACCACGGCGGCTGACGCAGATGAAATTGTCAGATCCAATTTCCGGCTGTCGGTCCGGCTTTGGAATTGGTGCATTAAAACAGGAACGCCTTTCATTTATGCTTCCTCTGCTGCAACCTACGGTGATGGGAGTGCCGGCTTTGTTGATGACGACAGCGACGAGGGCCTGGATATGCTTAAACCGCTTAATCTCTATGGCTGGTCGAAACATGCATTTGATCGCTGGGCACTAGAGCGCGCGCGCCGCCATCAAGCTCCGCCGCAATGGGCAGGCTTGAAGTTCTTTAATGTCTATGGCCCGAATGAAGGTCACAAAGGAGATATGAAGAGCCTCGTGGCAAAGAATACGCCGCTCATCTTGGCTGACAAGAAAATCAGCATGTTCAAATCGCATAAGGAAGGCTATGCGGACGGGGAGCAGCTGCGCGACTTTATCTATGTTAAGGATTGCACTTCTGTCATAGGTTGGTTGCTTGGCAACCGTAACGTCAGCGGCCTGTTTAACCTGGGGACGGGGAAAGCCCGGTCGTTCCGGGAATTGATGCTGGCTATCGGAATTGCCAATGGCAAATCTGTCGATATGGAATTTATTGATATGCCTGCATCCATCCGCAACCAGTATCAGTACTTTACTGAAGCCAAGATGGAAAAACTGAGAGGTGCGGGGTATAGCAAACCCTTCTACAGTCTCGAGGAGGGCGTGCGCGATTACGTACAGAGCTATCTGATGAAAACGGACCAATACCGGTGAAGGTGTAGTTTTATCGGCGAGCTTGCAAAGCTATCATCGGCTGTACGACGCTCTTCAGGGGGAGATGAGCATAAACATGCCCAACCAATCCGTTCATAGGCAAAGTCCTTTGCGGTGATAGGCCGTTCTGTGAGTTCTCGGCCAAGCGCGACCTTGCTGCATCGGCAAGCTAATCCATTCGTGGGCCTCCTGGCCATGACCTTTTGCCGGAAGACTTCGGCCGGTGTCCTGAAGCCCAGACATTTGCGGGGTGTGGTGTTGAGCTGGTTGCAGACGCGGTGCAGTTCGATATCGCTGATGGCCAGGGAATCGACATCCCTCGAAAGCCATCTGCGTGCCCGGCGATTTGTGTTCTCGACGGTGCTTTTTGCCAGGGCGACTGCGGATCGCAGAACCTTGTCTGAGTTCCAAGCCCAGCTTGTAGGTGTGGCCAATCGGTGAATTCGGTGCCTCGGTCAAAGGTAATTGACCGGCGTGCACGGACGGGCAGGGCTTCCAGCGTCCGTATCAGACGCGCCATGATCGGCCGCGACTGCCGGTCATTGCTGCGCAGGAACACGGTAAAGCGACTGACCCGCTCAACCTGAGAAGTGATATTGGCTTCGCCGAACTTCTTCCTGAACTGAATGAGATCACACTCCCAATGACCGAACTGCTTGCGTTCACGCACGCTGTTTGGTCGATGCAGGATACTCAGTTCCGGGCTGAACCGGCGGCCATAACAGCGCCGAGCACGCCGCGGACGGCGTCGAGCGCGACGCTCCGGCAGGTGATGCCACAGTTTGATTGCCTGACCATCTTTCGAATAGGCAAACCGGTAGATCGTCTCATGACAGACACTCATGCCGTGTCGCGCTTCTTCCAGCTTGAGGCGGCCTGCGATCTGTTCGGGTGACCAGCCGTGGCGGATAAGCTCGATGATAGCCTCGCGCAGCAGCGGCCGTCGCATCAGTTTGCGCAGATTGTAACGCCGGTCCTTTGACTTCGTATCGGCCACCAGACCGTAATAACCCGTCAGTTCTCGCATCTCGGGATCATCGAATATATTGCGCTTCAGTTCGCGTGAGATCGTCGAGCGATGCCGCCCCAGTTTCTCGGCAATAATATCAACGCTGATCTTTGCGGCGCGCCAGCGCTCGATCTTACGCCGCTCATCGAGCGTGATTTGGGAGTAGGTGTGCCGAAGCAGTCCATTCATGAGCAATTCCTTTGCTGCGATAAGTCCTTGTTATCGCAGCAAAGCCGCACTTTGAAATAGAACCCACCCGGCTACATACAAAGATCGCATAAGAGTAGTTATGGAACTATCTTTTGCTTCCAGGGTGCAGACATGCCCTGACAACAGCCAAATCGATCAGCCCTGTTCGCGCACGGTCGTACCGCTGCGCCAGCCGGTTTCACCGGTCGAATAGCGCAGCCGCTTGTCCTGGTACATCTGCAGGTCGGCGCGCTTTGCCACGGCTTCCAGTTTCTCGCCGGCGGCACTGGTGGCCCAGCCGATCGAAAAACTCAACGGAATATTGGAATAGTACTGGTTGTTGATCTCGATCAGGCTGACAATTTCCTCGACGACCGCCACCGCACCGGGTTCATCGACTGCCGGCAGAAGTACGGCAAATTCATCGCCGCCGATCCGCGCGGCATAGTGCGGCGGCTTCACGGCTTCGCTGAGGATTTCGCCAGCCCGGCGCAACAGTCCATCGCCGACACCGTGGCCCCATTGATCGTTCGTTGTCTTCAGTCCGTTGAGATCGAGGATGACGATGGAGACCGGAAAGAACTCCCGGCGTTCCAGCCGGTTCAACTCGTCGACGTAGAAGGCACGGTTGTGCAGACGCGTCAGCACATCATGCTTGCCGAGATATTCAAGATAGGCTTCGGCTTTCTTGCGCGCGGTGATATCGGTCAGCGATATCTGAACCAGTGACCAGTCTGTTTCATGCCCGGGCAGCACGGAAAACTGCAGAAGGACATGGCGTTCGGAGCCGTCGAGCGCGTAATTGACCGTCTCCCGTTGATGGAACAGCTTGCCGTTCCACAGGTCGATCAGCTGTTCGCGGAAATGCACGTTCATCTCGTCCTTGAACACGTCGGGCAAGCGGCGCAGCAGGGTCATGGCGTCCGGCGCCTGGAAAAGCTTGAGTGTTTCGCGGTTCACGTCGATGACACGGATTTCGCTGGCGCATTGCTGGACGAATTCCGGGTGAACATCGGTGAAAACCCGGAAGTCTTCGATGCCGCGGTTGCGCAGCCCGTCAAGCAGCTTCTTGATCTTGCTGAAATCCTCGACCCACAGGGATACGGGAGAATGCTCGAAGAGACCCTCGGCATAGCGCTGGCTTGCCGCGTGCTGCCGTCTCGCTTCTTCCCGGTCGGTCACGTCCTCGATGGAGATAAGAACCTTTTCCCAGCTTGTTTCATAGCCTGGCAAGACCTTGCCGCGCAGCTGAATATCGAGGCGTTTGCCGGACAGCGAATAGTTTACGGTGTCGCTGGAGAACTCGCCCTTGCCTTGCCAAAGCTGCGCCAGCTCCTGCACATGCGTCTGCAGCATGTCGTCACGGAAAATGGCGCCGAGATTGGCGACGAGTTCGCTGAAATCAGCGGCTTCAAACAGCGACAGCGTCTTCTTGTTGACCTTGATGACGCGGATGAGCCTTGCGCAATCGCGCACCCGGTTTTCATCCTCGCGCAGATAGGACGTGATGTCGTCGACACCCGCCCGCCGGAGGGAATCGAAGAATTTCCGGACGTCGCTGAAATCTTCCAGCCAGAGGGAAATGGGAGCAAGATCAAATGCGTCTATTTCGTCCTGATGCAAATTCAGCTTGTCCATCGGATTATGTCTCCCGGCCGGAGGAATATGGTTAACATTCCAGCCTGATTGGCAGCTTTGACGCTATTGTCAACTACTCCAAGTTGCGTTCACTGCAAATTGCACCGGTTCTCCCGGACATGTGTCCGGAAACACGCATCGGCGTGGCCTTTTTTCGCTGCGAGGGACAATCAGACAGCCTTCCCTGCCGCCTCTAGTCCGTTGGTCTAATTCTCAGTCATTTCGATCTGATGTAGGCTTTTCGTGCAGGGGGTTAATCCAGCGGAGGATGATTATAACAAACCCAGCATATGCAATTGCGACAGCCGATGGAGAGGCTCCGGTAGCGATAACCGCCGGTTGCACTTCGGTGTCTTGGTCGCCCGAAGTCATCTCGCTGCATGGCGATAGCCAGAAAATCGGTTGAACCGCTGCACTTTCCCATCGCCCATTTTGCCGACGGACAGGACAGTTCGCGGGCTTGCCATTGCCCAGACGATGGGTGCCGTCGCCGCCGGTGTATATTTTTCCAGTTCTGTTTTGTTCTTTTCGAGAGCATCCGGTTTAGCGCCGCTCGAAATAGGCCTTGGCCTGACGGTAGCCGGATTGGTTGGCTTGCTTGTGCCATTGCCCATCGGCATTCTTGCCGATCGCTGGAACGCGCGCAACATTGCGGCGTGGTTGACCGTTGGGGCGGGCGTCAGCGACTGGATTTTCCTGTTGGTTAGCGGGGGCACGGCCTTTGTCATAACCGCCTGTTGCTTTGCCGCATGTCTGCGTGGCGCCATGACCGCGCGCATGGCGATGATTGCGACCCTTATTGATGCCAGCCAGCGCACGCAAACGAGCGCGTATCTGCGTGCGCTAGGCAATTGCGGCCTATCGGCCGGTGCCATGATCGGCGGCCTGGCATTGTATTTCGACAGTTTGACCGGCTATCGGCTGGCCTTTGCCCTTGGCGGGGCAATTTTCCTCGTTGCTGCTGCCGCCTATCGTTTGCTGCCGCCCGTCGTGCCGGGACCTGCCACCGTCCGGAAAGGTTCTCCGCTCACCGTGCTGGGAGACCGGCCCTATATGAGCCTGACGCTGCTCAACACGGTCATTCTTCTCTACATTCCTCTGCTCAACATGGCGCTGCCCCTGTGGATTGCACTGCACACCAACGCCCCGCTTTGGATCGCTTCGGTCCTCTATGGCCTGAATACCGTAAGTGTCATGCTGATGCAGGTGCGGCTGGCACGCCGGGTCACCAATGCATGCGAGGCGCGCAGGTCGATCTTCTTCGCCACCCTTCTGCTGTCTGCGGCCTGTTTCTTTTTTGCAGCAATGGCTGTGCCATCGGCGGTATGGCTGACGGTGGTGTTCGCTCTGCTGGCGGCCATGCTGCATGTATTGGGTGAGATGATGCACATGGCCGGAGCCTGGGATCTGAGCTTCCGACTGGCGCCGCCGGGGCAGGAGGGCGAATATCAGGGTTTCTTCAATACCAGTTCTGCGGCCGCCGAAATGTTCGGCCCCATTCTGCTCACGGCCCTGCTGGTTGGCTGGGGTTTGCCGGGCTGGCTGCTTCTCGCCATTGTCTTTTCAGCCACCGGCTTCATCATCATTGTCCTATTCGGCAAGCAAACATATCTGGCACGCGACCTTTCGGGTTGAGACGGGCAAGATTGTCACAACCGCACAGGCGGATCGAAACGCCCCTTCCCGGCCAGCTCGATCAGGAATGTCTTGCCGGCATTGGGATCGGATTTTTGCTCCGCTTCCGTCATGTCATGATAGGCAGTCGTTACCACCAGGGCTGCGGAGTCGGCGTCGATGAACGCCGGGCAGGATGGTTGCCGCGCCGGGGTTGCGATCGAACGGATGCGTCTGCCATCGGGCGAATAGACATCAATATGCGAGCGGCCCCAGCATGCATTCCAGAGATTGCCGTCGCGGTCAACGACGGAGCCGTCGATGCCGCCGGCGTCCTTGTGCTGGTAGAAGACCGCGGGCTCGCCGATGGGCAGGCCGGTGTGCGGATCCGTATCGACCCGCCAGATGATATTGCGGGTGGTATCGGCGAAATAGCTGATGCGCCCGTCCGGCGAGAAGCAGATCGAGTTCGTGATCGAAATGCCGGTGAAAAGGGTGCGCAACTGCCCTTCCCGGTACCAATAGATCGATCCTGCCCCCTTCTGCGATTTCTTGCCCATGGTGCCGATCCAGAAGGCGCCCGCCGGATGGACGCGGGCGTCGTTCGAGCGGGTCACCGGATTATCCGCCTCGATGGGCTGGTGCATGACGGTGTGTCCGCTCTTGCGGTCGCGGATAAACAGACCTGTTTCCGTCGCGATCAGCTGGCGCTCCGCATCGATCACCGCAAGCGCGCTCGCCATCTGGCCGAGCGGGTAGATTGCGGCCGGACCCCCGGCGCGCGGCTTCTCGAAAAGCCGGCCGGTGACGATATCGAACCACCAGATCGTGCTTGTCAGCGGATCGTAACCGGGGCCCTCGCCGAGTTCACATGGGTCGTCGTGCAGGATGCTGATCTTCGGCTGATCCATGGTCAGGCTCCGGCTTGGAAGGTGCGGTCATAGGCCTCGACCGTGGCCCTTGCCCGTTCAGCGACGTGGGAAGCCGATGCGCCGACCTTGTACAGGCTGGAACCCAGGCCGAAGGTGCGAACCCCGACCTTGGCGTAGGCGGCAAAGCCGTTCTCGTCGACGCCGCCGACGGCGCCGATGACTGTTCCCTTCGGCAGGATGGCGCTGATCGCCTTGATGCCGTCCGGCCCCAGGACGCTTGCCGGGAAAAACTTGAGGCCCGAGGCTCCGGCCTGCAAGGCGGCCAGCGCTTCCGTCGGCGTGAACACGCCGGGCATGGTGACCATCCCGGCCCGGGCGGCGGCGGCCAGCACGGCGGCATCGACATTGGGGCTGATCATCAGGCGGCCCCCGGCTGCATCGAGGCGCGCAATGTCGGCGGGATCAAGCACGGTCCCTGCCCCGATCAGGACATGGGACGGCAGCGTCTTTGCCAGGAGCTCGATGGACTGGAACGGTTCGGGTGAATTCAGCGGCACCTCGATGACATCGATACCGGCTTCCACCAGTTCTTCGCCGATGGCCAGCACTTCATCCGGCTTGACGCCGCGCAGGATCGCGATGAGATCGCGCTTCAGTTTCGGCCAGGGAGCGGACGATTGGGGCATTGGAATTATCCTTGTATGGCTGGCCAAAGCTGTGACGCGGCAACGAACAGGCCCTTGCGCACCGCTTCATCGGCGTCGACGATATCGAAGTTCAGGCCGGCAACGGTCATGGCTTTTGCATAAAGCGTGGCCATCGCGCTGGATGCGACGAGTGCAATGGTGGCCGAGGTGCCGAATTTTTCCTTGGCCCCGGCAATTTCCGTTCCAATGAGCAGACCGGACAGCCGCGACGCGGCACCGTCCGGCGGCAGATTTTCCAGCAGCATGGCTGCGCGGATGCCAAAGAGCTCGCCCAGCATGCGCCGGTTGCCGCCAAGCATCAGTTCAAGCCCCGCGGTGAATTGGGGGTGGTCCGGTGTCACCGCTTCTGCGGCGTTGCCGATGGAATGCCGCAGGATCGAATGCCCGGCCAGAAGCGCATAGAGCTCGCCGGTCAGGAAGGTGGAAAATGACGTTGCCCTGCCCTCGTCCAGCTCGACCCATTTCGAATGCGTGCCGGGCATGGCCACGAGGCCGCTGCGCAGATTGCGCGCCAGCATGGCACCCAGCAGCTGGGTTTCCTCGCCCCGCATGACATTGGGCGCGCTGCCCGACTGCGACAGGCCGGGAATAATACGCACATCGCGCCTGATACCGGCAATCTTCACCGCCCCGGAAAGAATGGCGGTAAGATCCGCCGGAACCGGGACATAATTGGCTTCCACCCAGCCCTGACGCGAACCCGCCATGCCGCAGATGATGACCGGCAAATCCACCGGTGCTTGCAGGCTGGCGAGATGATCCTCGAGCGTTTCAGCAAAACCGCGCGCGCGGGAGGTATCCAGACCGTCGTCCGAACGCTGCTCGGCGACGACATGGCCTTCACGGTCGAGAAGCCAGAGACGGAAACGGCTCGTTCCCCAGTCGGCAACGGCATAGGTTGCAGCGGTGGTCACAGGTAGCCTCCATCGACAATCAATGTCTGAGCGGTGAGCATGCGGGCGGCATCGGAGGCGAGAAACAGGCAGGGGCCGACCATGTCGCCGGGCTGGATTTCTTCCTTGAGAACCTGCTTGTCGATGTGGGACTTCAAACCGTCTTCCGTCACCCAGAGTTCGCGCTGACGGTCGGTGATGACCCATCCCGGCGCGATTGCATTGACGCGGATTTTCTCCGGCCCAAGGCGTCCGGCAAGGCCTTTGGTCAGGCCGATAATCCCAGCCTTTGCAGCGGTATAGGAGGGAAAGTTGCCCTGATTGATCATGAAGGATGTCGAGGTGAAATTGACAATGGAACCGCCCCCCGCCTGCCGCATGCCCGGCACAACGGCCTGCGCGGCAAAGAATTGCGGACGCAGATTGACCGACTGGTTCTTGTCCCAGTACTCGACGGTCACATCATCGATGTCGTGCCTGTCGTCCCAGGCGGCATTGTTCACAAGCACCGTCACCGGGCCGTGGGCCTCAATGGCGCGGCCGATAGAGGCACGCAGCGCTTCGATATCGCGCAGGTCCGTGTTGAGATAGAGCGGCCGATTGCCATATTCGCGGTCGAGGCGCTCTGCCAGTGCCTGCGAAGCCTCATCTGCAATGTCGATGAAGGCAACGCGCGACCCCTGGCGTACAAACCCTTCCGTCAACGCTGCGCCGATCCCGGACCCTCCCCCGGTGATCAGGACAGAACGATCTTTCAGGTCAGGGAAAATCGCCGAGGGCATCATGAGAAAATCTCGCTGCATTGTTCCATTATTTGGAACTTGATTTGACTATATAGAATAGTCATCCTATGGTGCCGAAAGTCAAGAGGCGGTTGCGATTCAATGGGCAAGGCACGGGAAAATTCAACGGGGACGCTCGGAAAGGCGCTTGAGGTCGTGCACATCATTGCGTCATCGCCCGTGCCGCTTCGCTTTACCGATGTGCTCAAACTGTCCGACCAGCCGCGTGGCACACTGCACCGGCAAATATCCAATCTGATCGAGGAAGGACTTCTCGACCTGAACCGGGATCACTCCTACGGCCTCGGGCTACGCCTGCTGGAATTTGCCTCCAGGGCCTGGGCCAGCAATGATTTTCGCACCATTGCCGAACCGCACCTGCAGAGACTGCACGAGCAGACCGGTGAAACGGTTCATTTGGGCGTTTTGCGGGGTATCGAGGTGATCTACCTCGACAAGGTCGAAAGCCGGCAGAGCGTGCGCATGTATTCGCAGATCGGCAATACCGCCCCGGTCTATTGCACCGGCGTCGGCAAGGCAGCCCTGTCCGCCCTGCCCGACGACGAGCTTCAGGCGCGCATTGCCCAGATCGCTTTTCAGCGTTTTACTCCGAGCACGCTGCCCGATGCCAAGGCGTTGCGGCGGGAAATCGAGCAGATCCGGGCGGAAGGCAATGCCTATGACCGGGAAGAACACGAGGCGGACATTTGCTGCGTTGCCGCGCCGATACATGCCAATAACCGGCACTTCGTTGCGGGCATTTCCGTCACCGGTCCTGCCTACCGCATAACTCCGGACGTCTTGCAGTCCTGGGCCGGCATTACCCGCGCTGCGGCTGCCGCGATCATGGCAAACATGGCCACACGTCTTTCACCCCGCGCATAGGCTTTGGGTTGCATCAAATGCCGACCGCACCATTTAATGACCCGCGTGCAAACCGGTCCGTTGCGGCGATAATGGCGTCCGTCATGCCGGGACTGGTTGGGGAATGGCCCGTATTGGGCACGATGACAAGCATGCCATCCGGCCAGGCCTTCGATAACTCCCACGCGGTGACAAGCGGCGCTTCAAGGTCGAAACGGCCCTGAATCATGACACCAGGAATTCCCTTCAACAGACTGGCTTGGTTCAATAAAATACGGTCTTCCAGCCAGGCATTGTGATGGAAATAATGGGTGATGATGCGGGCGCGTGCCAGGATATAGCGATCATCCGACCATTTCGGTGACAGTTTTGCCGTTGGATCAACCAGGATGGATGCAGACTCCCATGCATGCCAGTCGCGCGCCGCCTGCAAACGGATGGCGGGATCCGCATCGTTGAGCAGGCGATAATAGGCAGCGACAAGATCGTCATCGGGCTCATCGCTATCCAGCCCGGCTCCTCGCCGGAAATGCGCCCATTGCTCGGGAAACAGCGGAGCGATGCCGCGATAGAGCCAATCGATCTCGGATCGCCGCGTCGTCGTCACCCCTGCCAGCACCAAAGCCAGGACACGCTCCGGATAGGCCTCGGCATAGGCAAGCCCTAATGTGCAACCCCATGACATGCCGAACAGAAGCCAATGCCCGATATCAAGATGGGTGCGCAAACATTCGATATCCCTCAACACATGTTCCGTCGTGTTCACGGACATATCAGTCTGGGGATCGCTGGCATGCGGTATGCTGCGTCCGCAGCCCCGCTGATCGAACAGGATGATGCGGTAGCGTTCTGGATCGAAGAAACGCCGCGCGTTTGCGGACGAGCCGGAACCCGGCCCGCCGTGCAGGACAAGAGCCGGAATTCCCCGCGGGTTGCCGCAGGCTTCCCAATGGATTTCGTTGCCATCACCGACGGCGAGCATGCCGTGGTCATAAGGCTCAATCTCTGGATAGAGGCTGTTCATCATCGTGCCTGCATGTGGCGAATCTTCTCGCCGGGGAAGGACAGCTCATTGCCTTTCCCTGTTACAGTCAAATGACAATGGCTTTAATTGACGACCGTGTAATCAGCGGGGCGCGAGGCGGAGAGCACAAGGTCGGCATTGGGTATGTCATTCGACAGGGCACGCTGCTGTGCCGAGCCGACATTGTAGCCATAGCCCAGCCACCGCTGCACGAGGCGATTTTCCATTTCAACACGATCCACCTGCAGGAATACGGTGAGGTCGAACAGCGGCGCCAGCCGGTCCCAGGGCGACTGATCCAGAAGAAGATAGTTCCCCTCGACCAGGAGAATGCGCTGATCGCCGCTGACCACGGCGGCACCCGCCCGGGCGAGATCGAGCTTGCGGTCAAAGAGCGGAATGACGACATTGTCTTCCCCTGCCCTGAGCCGTTTCAACAGAATTTCCAGGCCGGCACAGTCGAAGGTTGGCGGCGATCCCTTGCGTTTGCGCTGGCCGCGCGCATCGAGAATGGCATTGTCGAGATGGAATCCGTCCATGGGCACCACGACGGCCGCGTTGGCCTCGCGCGCGTTGATTGCCGCGGAGATAGCGGCGGAAACCGTGGATTTGCCGGCCCCGGGAGGGCCGGCAATGGCAACGATCAAACGTTTGGTTTCGGCGGCGCGGGCCAGAATGGCCGTCACCAGGTCATCGATCGCTATAATCATTGTGCTGTCCGCGGGATGGCTCAGGCAAGCCATTTGTCATAATCGGAAACCAGAAGATGCACCGGTGCTTCGTCCTCTTCAATCGAAGAGAAGCGGCCGATCGGCTCGCGGAAGATATTGTCGGTCAGGTCGTCATTGACCGTGGAAACCTCGCCGATCAGGACGTCGCCGCCCTCGCCCCAGAATGCGTGCCAGTTTCCCGGCAGCAGCGTCACGCTTTCGCCCGGTTGCAGCTTTAGCAGGCCGCCGGCTTTCAGCGTGACGATACGGCCGTCCGTTGCCACTTCCACATCCGTCTTCTCGTCCACGCTGCCATCGGCATTCGAATTGAACAGTTCGAGCACGAGCGTGCCGCCGCCGCGGTTGATGATGTCCTCGGCCTTGACGATATGGCGGTGCATTGGCGAGAGCTGCTTTTCGCGGGAGATCATGATCTTTTCCGCATAGAGCATGCCGCCGCCTTTTTTCAGGTCTGCCTGATTGCCGTTGCGGGTGGTGAAGAGGAACAGGCCGAGTTCATCGAACTTGCCCTGTCCATAGTCGGTGATATCCCAGCCGAGCCTGGCATCGAGAATGGCCCTGGAATCGCTTGAGGTGCGGGCCTTCAGCTCTTCCGGCGACCAGTAGGCGAAAGGCGGCATGACATAGCCGAACGAGCGGATGAACTTGTCGCTTTCACGGATGATCGCGTTGACTTCTGAGCGTTTCATTTTTCAATTCTGTCCTTCATGCAGCAAGACTGGCGGGTGGTTCCTTGGCGCCGGTCATGAATGCCACGGCATCCGACATGCTGTATTCCTTCGGGTCAATGACACAAAGGCGTTTGCCAAGCCGGTGAATGTGGATGCGGTCCGCCACTTCGAAAACATGTGGCATATTGTGCGAGATCAGCACAATCGGCAATCCGCGCTTTTTCACATCCTGGATGAGCTCGAGAACGCGGCGTGACTCCTTGACGCCCAGCGCCGCCGTCGGTTCGTCCATGATCACGACCTTGGAGCCGAAGGCCGCCGCGCGCGCCACGGCAACACCCTGCCGCTGGCCGCCGGAGAGCGTTTCCACCGCCTGGCTGATGTTCTGAATGGTCATCAGGCCAAGCTCGGTCAGCTTGTCACGGGCCTGCTTTTCCATGGTCTTGCGGTCGAGCATGCGCAGCCAGCTGCCCAGAATGCCCGGCTTGCGGATTTCGCGGCCGAGAAACATGTTGTCGGCGATGGAAAGTGCCGGCGACAGGGCAAGGTTCTGATAGACGGTTTCGATCCCGGCATCGCGCGCTTCCATCGGAGAGCGGAAATGGATCGGCTTGCCATCGAGCGTGATCTCGCCCTCGTCGGGATGAACCGCACCGGAAATCGCCTTGATCAGCGAGGATTTTCCCGCGCCGTTGTCGCCGATGACGGCGAGGACTTCGCCGGCATAAAGATCGAAATCCGCATGATCGAGCGCGGTCACGCGGCCGTACCGCTTGACCAGGCCGCGGGCGGTGAGAATGGGTTGCGGTGTCATCAGCCTGCTACCTTTCTGATCCACTGATCGATTGCCACGGCCGTGATGATCAGGACGCCGATCATCAGATAGGTCCATTGGACATCCGTGCCGTACATGCGCATGCCGAAGGAGAACACGCCGACGATCAGCGCGCCGAACAGCATGCCGAGGATGGAACCGCGTCCGCCGAAGAGCGACATGCCGCCGATAACCACCGCAGTGATGGATTCGATATTGGCAAACTGGCCGACCTGCGGTGACACCGAACCGTTGCGGCCGATCTGGGCCCATCCGGCGAGCGCGCAGATGAAACCGGCCAGAACGTAGACGGAAATCAGCACGCGCTTGGTCCTGACACCCGCCAGTTCCGCCGCTTCCGGATCATCGCCGATCGCATAGAGATGGCGACCCCAGGCGGTGTGGTTCAACACGTACCAGAGAATGGCGATCAGAAGGATCATGGCGAATACGCCATAGGTGAAGGTGGCGCTGCCGATCTGGATTTTTTCGCCGAAGAACTGCAGCATGCGCGCCTTCGCTTCGATGTCCTGTGCCCGGATCGTTTCGTTGGCCGAGTAGATATAGGTCGTGGCCAGAAAAATCTGCCACGTACCGAGCGTGACAATGAAGGGAGGCAGTTTCACATAGGCGATGAGAATGCCGTTGATGAGACCGCACAATCCGCCGAGGGCCACGCCGCACAGGATGGAAAGTTCGACAGGCAGTCCATAACGGAAGGTGAACTGGCCCATGACAACCGATGTGAGGACCATGATCGCGCCGACGGAAAGGTCGATACCGGCGGTCAGGATCACCAGGGTCTGGGCGGCGCCGACAATGCCGACGATCGCGACCTGCTGCAGGATCAGCGACAGGGCAAAGGGTGTGAAAAAGCGCGAACCGACAATAATGGCGAAAACCGCCAGCGACAGAACGAGAACGATCAGCGGTACCGCTGCCGGGCTCGAATGAAGAAAATGGCGCGTCCGTTCGACCAGGCTTTTCTGCTCGCCGTCGAAACTGGCGATGGCTGTGGCGCTCTGTGTCAGAACGCGCTCGAATTCCTGCTTGGGTTGTGATCCCGGATTGGCTTCGTTCATGGGTTGGTTCCCCCCAAAATTTGCGCAGCTCAGAGAGGACGGTTTTACACCGTCCTCTCGCTGTTTGCTGGCTTTTCTGTCAAATCAGGGCGCGATCAGCCCCAGCACTTGGCAAGGCCGCTTTTCACGTCGATGGACTCGACGCCCTTGACCGGCTTGTCCGTCACCAGGGAAACGCCCGTGTCAAAGAAGCTCTTGCCTGCCGTCGGCTTCGGCTTTTCGCCGGTATCGGCGAACTTCTTGATTGCCTCGATGCCGAGCGAAGCCATCATCAGCGGATACTGCTGCGAGGTTGCACCGATGATGCCGGCTTCGACATTCTTCACGCCCGGGCAGCCGCCGTCGATGGACACCAGAAGGACGCCCTTGTCCTTGCCGAAAGCCTTCAGTGCTTCGTAGGCACCGGCCGCGGCCGGTTCATTGATCGTATGAACGACATTGATGCCAGGATCTTTCTGCAGAAGGTTTTCCATTGCCTTGCGGCCGCCTTCTTCATTGCCGTTGGTAACGTCATGGCCGACAATGCGCGGGTCTGTTTCGTCGCCGATCTTGTTGATGTCGACCACGTCAATGCCAAAGCCCTTCATGAAACCCTGGTCGCGCAGCACATCGACCGACGGCTGCGAGGGTGTCAGGTCAAGGAAGGCAATTTTTGCATCCTTGGCCTTGTCGCCCAATGTTTCGGCGGCCCACTTGCCGACGAGTTCGCCTGCCAGAAGATTGTCCGTGGCAAATGTTGCGTCTGCCGCATCGATCGGATCAAGCGGTGTATCGAGTGCAATGACGAGGACGCCGGCATCGCGGGCCTGCTTGACCGACGAAACAATGCCGGCCGTGTCGGATGCGGTGATCAGGATGCCCTTGGCACCATCGGCGATGCAGGTTTCAATCGCGGCCACCTGGCTTTCGCTGTCGCCGTCGATCTTGCCGGCATAGGTCTTGAGGTCGACGCCGAGTTCCTTTGCCTTGGCAACGGCGCCCTCTTTCATCTTGACGAAGAACGGATTGGTGTCCGTCTTGGTGATCAGGCAGGCACCGACGCCTGCAGCCTGTGCCGGAGCGGCAAAGGCGGCGATGGCCACAACGGCGGCACCAAGAATGGTTGATTTCAGATAAATGCTTCTGCGCATGTCACTACCTCCCAGAGTTTGATCGTAATACGACGCGCTGCCGGTGGGCAGCCCTACTTTCGCATGAACACCTCGGACAGTTATCCTCCCGGCCAAGTGCTGCCCTAGGAAATACCAGCCTCGCCAAGCTGTCAACATTAATAAATCACTCTTATTTATTATTGACAGGTTTGCCTGATGGCTCCATTGTCGCGCCGATATCAGGGAGGACGTCCTTTTGGGCATCAGACTATCGGAGCGCCACGGTCCGGGAGGAACACGGCCGCCGCTTCATCAGGGAACAAACCAGAGCGGGATGCGCGACCACAATGAGCGGGTCGTGCTTTCGCTGTTGCGCCAGCATGGCAGCCTTGCCAAAACAGCCATTGCGCGGATGACGGGACTTTCGGCGCAGACAATCTCGATCATCATGCGCATGCTGGAAGCCGACGAGCTGCTTTCGCGCGAAGAGCCGCTGCGCGGCCGCATCGGCCAGCCGCTCATTCCCATGTCGCTCAATCCGGAAGGTGCCTTCTTCCTCGGCCTCAAGATCGGGCGGCGCAGTGCGGATCTGGTGTTGATCGATTTTGTCGGGCGTATCCGGTCCATGCTGCATATGCCCTATGCCTATCCCACGCCGGATTCGGTCCTGGCTTTCACCAGGGATGGCATCGCGACGATGCTGGATAGCCTTGACGCGAAGCAGCGTTCGAAGGTGGCCGGTCTTGGCATAGCCGCGCCGTTCGAACTGTGGAAATGGGCCGATACAGTCGGGGCGCCGCAGGAAATCCTCGATCAGTGGCGCCAGTCCGATATCAAGGCATCCATTGCCGCCATCTGCGATTTTCCGGTCTATCTGCAGAATGACATCACGGCGGCCTGCGGTGCGGAGCTTGTCTTCGGCGAGACAAAAGACCTCAATGATTTCGTCTATTTCTATATCGGCTCGTTCATCGGCGGCGGCATCGTCATCAATGGCAGCCTCTATGCGGGGCGCAGCGGCAATGCCGGCGCGCTCGGTTCCATGCCGGTGCCCGGTCCCGACGGGACCACGCAGCAGCTGATCGACATTGCATCGATCACCGCGCTGGAGCGCATCGTCACCGGCCTTGGCCGCGACCCCTCCCCGCTGTGGACCTCGCCCGATGATTGGGGCCCGATGGGTGAGGAATTGGACGGTTGGATCGACCGTTCGGGCAAGGCCATTGCGCAGGCTGTGATTGCCGCCGCGTCGGTTGTCGATTTTGAAGCGGCTGTTATCGATGGCTGGATGCCCGCGCACGTGCGTGCCCGGATCGTCGATGCCGTGCGCACCCATGTCGGAACATTCGATCTGGAGGGGATCGAGCTGCCCGTCATTGTCGAAGGCTCGGTCGGCATTCATGCCAGAGCGCTCGGGGCCGCCAGCCTTGCCCTGTCGGACCGGTTCCTCATCGGACAGAAAATATTCAGAAAGGTCGATTGAACGTGCTGATTGGTATTCCGCCCATCCTGGGCCCGGAGCTTCTCGCGACCTTGCGTGCCATGGGCCATGGCGACGAAATCGCGCTGGTCGACGGCAATTATCCGGCGCTGGAACATGCCCGGCGGCTGATCCGGGCCGATGGCCTGCCGCTGATTCCCATCCTCGATGCGATCCTGCAGGTCATGCCGGTGGATGATTTCGTGCCGCACGCGCTGTTCCGCGCAACGGTGAAGGGAAATCCCGATCTCCTTGATCCGGTGCACGAGGAAATGAGCGAAGTCTGTGCGCGCCGCGCCCCCGGATTTTCGCTCTTGCCGCTGGTCGGTGATGCGTTCTACACACGGGTGAAGGATGCCCACACCATCATCGCGACAAGCGAACCAAGGCTTTTCGGCAATATCATCGTCCGCAAGGGCGTCATCTATCCATCGAAAGAAACTGACAAATGATCCTATGTTGTGGCGACACGTTGATTGATATGTTACCGCGGAAAACCGATACCGGTGAAACCGCCTTTTCCCCCTATGTGGGTGGCGCCATTTTCAACACGGCTATTGCTCTGGGGCGGCTTGGTGTCCCTGCTGGACTGTTTACCGGGATATCTTCCGATTTCTTCGGCGACCTGCTTCAAGACAGCCTGACCGCAAACAATGTTAGCACGGCCTATATCCATATCTCGTCGCAACCAATAACACTGGCATTTGTCAGGCTCATCGAAGGACAGGCGACTTATACTTTCTATGATGAGAATAGCGCTGGCCGGCAGCTCGAAATTGAGCACCTGCCTGTCCTGGGCGATGAAGTGACAGCCATACAATTCGGTGCGATCAGCCTTATCCCGGAACCCTGCGGCTCGACCTACGAAGCGCTGATGGCGCGCGAACATGAAAAGCGCGTCATCGTTCTCGACCCCAATATCCGGCCGGGTTTCATTCTGGACAAGGAAAAGCATCTGGCCCGCATGCGCCGCATGATCGCCATGAGCGACATCGTCAAGATTTCCGATGAGGATATGGGCTGGTTCGGTGAAAGCGGCACGATGGAAGAGATTGCACGGCGCTGGATTGTTCCGGCATCGCAGCATGGCCCCAAGCTCATTCTCGTCACCCATGGTGCGGATGGCGTGACCGGCTATACATCCGAACTGACCGTGCATGTGGCGGCACAGAAGGTTGCGGTTGTCGATACGGTCGGCGCCGGTGACACGTTCACCGCGGGTGTCCTGACCTCATTGCAGGAAGCTGGCCTTCTGGTCAAAACCGGACTGACATCGCTCGCCGAAAATCAGATCCGCGAAGCTTTGCTGCTGGGCGTCAAAGCCGCCGCGGTCACGGTGTCACGTGCCGGTGCAAACCCGCCCTGGCGGTCCGAGCTGTAGCGGCCCAGTTCAAGCAACTTCAATATCTGTGTGAGGGAAATCATTCCCCTTAAACAGGAGTGGCAGGTTGTTCGCCTTTGCACAGGCATAGGCGAAACAATCGCCCATATTGAGGTCCGCCCTGTGGCGGCCTCGGCCATATCTACCGGATGCCTTGATGGCCTCCTTCCCCACGCTGGCAGTGATGTCGAGGATTGTTGCCTGTGTCTCTTCAATAAACGCTTCAACCAGTTCTTCCGCCACATCTATCGGGCAGGCCCTTTTGCGGGCCAGACCCATTACCGCTTCGTAGGTCACGACGGGTGATATGTAGATTGCTGATGCTTGGGCCAACCGCGCCGACAGTGACAAAGCGTCGTCTTCATTGCCGATTATCGCAATGATGGCTGATGCATCGATGAACATCAGAGATCTCCGGAAAGATCATCAAAGAAGGCTTTGTCGGCTTCCTCACCAGTCGTGGGATAAGCCTGGTAGCGTTCGGAAAGCGCCGCCAGCCTCTCCTGCAAGGGAGTTTTTCTCGCGGTGCGATTGTACTCATTCACAACGGCCTCACGAATAGCATCCGTGAGGCTTGTGTTTTTAAGTTTCGCGAGCCGCCGAACCGCAGCATCTGTGGTCTCGTCTTTGACGGAAAAAGCCATTCTATAACTCGTCGTCTATATGGATATACACTTCGATCCATAAAATGAACTTTTTCTGTTGCAAATGCAAGCCGCACTAATCCAAATCGAATGCGGCGCCGATCAGCGTCTTGGTATAATCGTGCTGCGGCGCATCGAAAATATCGTCGGTCTGGCCTTCCTCGACGATCTTGCCGCTCTTCATCACGATCACATAGTCGGACATCGCCTTGATGACTGCGAGATCGTGACTGATGAAGATGTAGGACAGATCGTGCTTGGCCTGCAGGTCGCGCAGCAGTTCGATCACCTGCCCCTGCACCGACCGGTCGAGCGCCGAGGTCGGTTCATCGAGAATGACGACTTTCGGCTTGAGGATCATGGCGCGCGCGATGGCGATGCGTTGCCGTTGTCCCCCGGAAAACTCGTGCGGATAGCGGTTGCGTGCAACCGGATCGAGCCCCACTTCTTTCAATGCGGCTATGGCCCGCTTGTCGCGGTCGGCCCGCGACAGTTGCGGCTCGTGGATGAGCAGGCCTTCGGTGATGATTTCACCCACTGTCTGGCGCGGTGAAAGCGAGCCGTAGGGATCCTGGAACACCAGCTGCAATTCCCGGCGCAGCGGCCGCATGGCAGCGCGATCAAAGCCGGAAATGTTTTTGTTTTCAAAATGATACTGGCCATTGCTCGGCAGAAGCCGCAGGAGTGCCCGGCCGAGCGTCGACTTTCCGGAGCCGGATTCACCGACAATGCCGATGGTTTGCCGCTGCTTGAGCCGGACCGTTACACCGTCCACCGCGCGGAAGCGCGTGTGTGCGCTGGTGAAGAAACCGCCGCCAATGGCGAAGTCGACCGTGACATTGCGCCCTTCCAGCATGATCGGCGCCTTGTCTTCCGGCGCCGACTTGCTGCCGCTGGGCTCCGCGGCCAGCAGCATCTTGGTATAGTCTTCCTGCGGGCGTTCAAAGATGTCCTTGATCGTCCCTTTTTCGACGACCTCGCCGCGCCGCATGACAACCACGCGCTCGGCAAAATGTTTGACCACGCCAAGATCATGGGTGATCAGTACGATGGCCATGCCGAACCGCTTCTGCAAATCGCGCAGGAGATCAAGAATCTGGGCCTGGATCGTCACGTCGAGCGCGGTGGTCGGCTCATCGGCAATCAGAAGATCCGGTTCGTTGGCAAGCGCCATGGCAATCATGACGCGCTGACGCTGACCGCCGGACATTTCGTGCGGGTAGCTGTTGATGCGCCGTTCCGGTTCGGGAATGCCGACAAGCTTCAACAGTTCGAGCACGCGCACCTTCGCCTGCTTGAAGCTGACACCCTTGTGGTGGACGATGGGCTCGGCAATCTGTCGCCCGATTGTGTAAAGCGGGTCGAGCGAGGTCATGGGCTCCTGGAAAATCATGGTGATTTTCGAGCCGCGCACCTCGTTGAGCGCCTTGGTCGACAGGCCGACCAGCTCCTTGCCGCGATATTTTGCCGAGCCGGCCACGCGGCCGTTCTGCGCCAGGAGACCCATGATGCCCATCATGGTCTGGCTCTTGCCGGAGCCGGATTCCCCAACGACGGCCAGCGTTTCGCCGGGAAGAACATCGAGATCGATGCCCTTGACGGCATTGACGTCGCCGTCCGGCGTGGTGAAGTCGACTTTCAGTCCGCGCACGGACAATACTGCATCTTTGTTGTCCGTCATTTCAGCGGTCCTTCGGGTCGAGTGCATCACGCAGGCCGTCACCGATGAAGTTCAGCGAGAACAGGGTGACGACAAAGAAAATGGCAGGGAAAATCAGCAACCATGGTGCAGATTGCATCTTGTTTGCACCTTCGGAAATCAGCGCGCCCCAACTGGTCAGCGGCGCCTGAACACCGAGCCCGAGGAAGGACAGGAAGCTTTCCAGAAGGATGACTTTCGGAACCACGACCGTGACGAAGACGATGACGGGACCAATCGTATTGGGAATGATGTGCCGGCGGATGATCTGCCAGTCGGTCAACCCCAGGGCCTGCGCCGCGCCGATGAATTCGCGGCGTTTCAGGGCAAGGGTCTGACCGCGCACAATGCGTGCCATATCAAGCCATTCCACGGCACCGATCACCAGAAAGATCAGGATAAAACTGCGCCCAAAGAAGACGACGAGCACCACCACGAGAAACACGAACGGCAGGGAATAGAGAATCTCGATCAGGCGCATCATCACATTGTCGACGCGCCCGCCGATGTAGCCGGAGATGGCGCCGTAGGTTACGCCGACAGCCAGTGAAACAAGGCTGGCAAGGAACCCGACGGCCAGCGAAATCTGCCCGCCGAGCATGATGCGGGCCAGCATGTCGCGGCCGTTGGCGTCGGTGCCGAAGAAGAAGTATTCGCGATTGACATTACCCGACAGCTTGAGGGTTTTGCCATCGTCTTCCGTGGCCGCCACCTTCGTCCCCTGAAATTCGTTCGCCCGGTCGAAATAGCGGGTCGCCCGCGGATCGATCGGCTGGTCCGAATGAATGGTTGCGGTGAAGCTGTTGCCGTCGACGGCAAATTCCTTCAGCTGCACCCGCGCACGGCTTGCCACGCCTGCCATCACCTCGCCGAGGGTATCGGCCTTCGGCAAGGCTTCAAGGCTCGGCGGGATGGTGACGTAGGACGGGAATACCTGATCGTAGGTATGACTGAGGAAATAGGGTCCGAAGAAGGAAAACAGGGTGATGAAGAACAGCACCACGCAGCCGGCCATCGCCGCACGGTTGCGGCGGAAGCGGAGCGTTGCCAGCTGAAACAGGCTGCGCCCCTGGGTTTCCTTCTCGGGGATGTTTGTTGTCGATATATCAGTCATGGCGAACCCTCGGATCAAGAAGGCCGTACAGAATATCGACCACAAGATTGAAAACGATGACGAAAATCGCCACGAGAACGACCGTTCCCATCACGAGCGTGTAATCGCGATTGATGGCGCCCAGCACGAAGTAGCGGCCGACGCCGGGAATGGTAAAGATGGTTTCGACCACGGCGGAACCGGTCAGCAGCGCGGCGGCGCAGGGCGCGAGATAGGAGACAACCGGCAGGAGGGCCCCGCGCATGGCATGGGTGATGACGACGGTCCTTGGCGGCAATCCGTATGCGCGGGCCGTGCGGATGTGATCGGTATGCAGGCCTTCGATCATCGAGCCGCGCGTAAGACGGGCAAAGACGGCCAGCTGCGGCAGCGCCAGCGCAATCATCGGCAATATCAGGAAGCGCCACGATCCGTCACCCCAGCCACCCGCGGGCAAAAGGGACAACAGTACCGCGAAAATCAGGGTGAGCACCGGGCCCACGACGAAATTGGGTACCGTCACGCCGATTGTCGCGACGGACATGATGAGGAAATCGAGGAAACTGTTCTGGCGCAAAGCCGCGATCGTTCCGACAATGACCCCGCCGAAGAGTGCAAGGAGCAAGGCATAGAATCCAAGTTCCACCGAGTAAGGCAGGCCTTTGCCGATCAGCTCGGCGATCGTGTTGTCCTTGTAGATGTAGCTCGGGCCGAAATCGCCGGTCACTGCATTCTTGAGATATTGCAGGTACTGGTTCCAGAGCGGCTGATCGAGATGGTAGGCCTTCATCAGGTTTTCCATCGTCGCCGGCGGCAGCGGTCTTTCAAGGTTGAAGGGACCGCCCGGTGCAAACCGCATCAGGAAGAACGAAATGGTGACGACAATGAACAATGTCGGCACTGCACTCGCCAGTCGGCGAAGGACGAAATGAAACATGGAGATATACTCTCTCTTCTGTGCAGCTTCCGCAGCAGCTGCACCCACTCACTCAATTAGACCGTTGCGTTCAGGACAGAAATCATTCCGCAAGGCTCAGATATTTGCTCAGGTGTTCGTTGGTTGGATTGTCGCCCCAGCCTTTGATCCGCTTGGAGATGAGCCAGATGTTGGCGCTGTTCATCAGCGATGCGATGGGCTCGTCCCGGGTCAGCAGGGCTTCCGCCGCATGCAAGATCTTCGACCGGGCTGCGGGATCGCGCTCGTCATAGGATTTCTTCATCAGCGCGTCATATTCCGGGTTGTTGTAGTGCCCGTAGTTGAATGTCTTGTTGCTGCTGACATTCAGGGCCAGGAAATTTTCCGCATCGGCATAATCGGCAAACCAGCTGGCCCGGGCAACGTTGAACTTGCCGCCCTCCTGCAGGTAGGCATAGTGCGACGACACGTCGAGGTTCATCAGGGTCACGTTGGCGCCGAACGCCTTCTTCCACATGTCGGCGACAGCTGTTGCCACCCGTTCATGGTTGGCGTTGGTGTTGTAGCGGATCTCGATGTTGAGCGGCTTGCCGCCCGGACCGTAGCCCGCCTCTTTCATCAGCGCGACAGCCTTGTCGTCGCGGTCGAGCTGCGACATGTCGGCAAAGGCCGCCTTGGACGGTTCGCCATAGGTGGCAAGACCGGGCGGCACGAGCGAATAGGTCGGCAGTTGCGCGCCGCTGTAGATTTCCTTGGCGAGGAAGTCGCGATCAACCGACATGGAGAGTGCGTTGCGCACGCGCACATCGTTGAAGGGCTCGGTGCGCGTGTCGAAGGCATAATAATAGGTGGCGAGCGCCGGGGTCACATGCACCTGATCGCCCCAGGATTTGCGCAGGCGCTCGATCTGGTCCGCCGAGAAATTGTAGACCGTGTCGAGTTCCCCGGCTTCAAAGCGCCGGACCGCCGCTGCATCATCTTCCAACGGATAGAAGATGACCTTGTCCAGTTTGACATTGGCCGCATCCCAGTAATTGGGGTTCTTGCCGACGGTCAGGTGATCGTTGAGCACATGGTCGACAAGCTGGAAGGCGCCGTTCGACACCATCTTGCCGGGTTTGACGAAATCCGGGCCATTCTTCTCAAAACTGGCCTTGTTGATGGGCAACGCCGTCTGGTGCGCCATCAGCTGGATGAAGAAGGGCGTCGCCCGCTCGAGCGTAATCTCGACGGTCTTGGCATCGACGGCCTTCACGCCAAGCTGATCGAGCGGCAATTCACCCTTGTTGATCTTTTCCGCATTCTTGATGGGATAAAGGATATTGGCGTATTTGGCCGCCGTCTTCGGATCCTCGATGCGGCGATAGGAGAAGACAAAGTCTTCCGCTGTGACCGGCGTGCCATCCGACCAGTTGGCATTGGCGCGAAGCTTGAATGTATAGACCGTGCCGTCATCCGATACCGTCCAGCTTTCCGCCGCACCCGGTATGATGGCGCCCTTGGCATCGTAGACGGTCAACCCTTCGTAGAGGTCCTTGACGACAAAGGCCTCGATATCGATGGATGTCTGGGATTGGTCGAGCGTATTGGGTTCGCCCGCATTGCCCCGGTGCAGGACCGCTTCGGCGAGGGCGGGACTTGCGGCAAGCGCCAGCGTGCCAAGCAGGATTGCGGTGCGCAGATTGAACTTAACAGACATCATTTACCGTCCTTTCCCTCATTGATTCAGGCGCATCGCGCTGGCGGCGGCGCGCACGCGATTACTGTTCAAGGCTCAGATATTTGCTCAGATGATCGTTGGTGCCGTTGTCCTTCCAGCCCTTGACGCGGTTGGACACGAGCCAAAGCTGCCCGAAATTCATCATCGGCGCGACGGGCTGTTCCTGCAGGACCAGTGTTTCGGCTTCATGCAGGATCTTGGCGCGGGCCGCGGGGTCTTTTTCGTCGTAGGATTTCTTGACCAGGGCATCGAAGTCCGGATTGTTCCAGCGGCCATAATTGAAGGTGGTGTTGGTGCTCAGATTGATCACCATGAAGTTCTCGGCGTCGGCATAATCCGCGGTCCAGCCGGCCCGCGCCACGTTGAACTTGCCGCCCTCCTTCAGATAGGCGTAGTGGGCGCTGATATCGTTCTGCAGCAGCGTCACATTGGCGCCGAAGGCCTTTTTCCACATATCGGCAACGGCGATGGCGACCCGTTCGTGATTGGGATTGGTGTTGTAGCGGATCTCGATGGTGAGCGGCTTGCCGCCCGCGCCATAGCCCGCCTCCTTCATCAGCGCGACCGCCTTGTCGTCGCGGTCGAGCTGCGACATGTCGGCAAAATCGGGCTTGGCCGGTTCGCCGTAATTGGCAATGCCAAGCGGCACGAGCGAATAGGCCGGCAGCTGGGCACCTTTGTAGATTTCATTCGACAGGAAGTCGCGGTCGATCGCCATGGACAGCGCCCGGCGCACGCGCACGTCGCTGAACGGTTCGACGCGGGTGTCGAAGGAATAGAAATAGGTCGACAGTGCCGGGGTGATGCGCACCTGATCGCCCATGGATGCACGCAGGCGCTCGATCTGGTCGGCGGAGAAATTATAGACGAGGTCCATTTCCCTGGCCTCGAAGCGGCGCACGGCGGCCGCCTGATCCTCGGTCGGATAGAAGATGACCTTGTCGAGCTTGACATCGGCCGCACCCCAGTAATCAGGGTTCCTGGCGGCGGTCAGGTGATCGTTCTGGACGTGTTCGACAAGCTCGAAGGCGCCGTTGGAGACGAGTTTGCCCGGTTTGATGAACTCGGCCCCGTTCTTTTCAAGGCTTGCCCTGTTGACCGGCAGGGCGGTCTGGTGCGCCAGCAGTTCGACGAAGAACGGCGTGGCGCGCTCCAGGGTGATTTCGAGCGTCTTGGCATCAATCGCCTTCATGCCGATCTGGTCGACAGGAAGTTCGCCCTTGTTGATCTTCTCGGCATTCTTGATGGGGTAAAGCATGTTGGCGTAGCCGGCGGCTGTCTTCGGCTCTTCGACACGCTTGAAGGAGAAAATGAAATCGTCCGCGGTGACGGGCGAGCCGTCCGACCAGTTGGCATTGGCGCGGATCTTGAAGGTATAGACCGTGCCGTCGTCGGAGACAGTCCAGCTCTCGGCCGCGCCCGGCACGATCTTGCCGGCGGGATCATAGCTGGTCAGCCCTTCATAGAGGTCTTTCAGGATGAATGCCTCGATTTCAAGCGAGGTCTGGGACGGATCCAGCGTTTGCGGCTCGCCGGAATTGCCGCGGTGCAGAACCGCTTCGGCAAGCGCCGGGCCTGCCGCCAGCACAAGCGAACCGGCAAGCAGGGCGGCGGTAAAATTGAACTTCGCAAACGTCATCTGGCTGTTTCCTCGCCGTTTACTGGTCGGTCTTTGACATGAAATGGCAATATCCATCCGTTCACGGTCCTGTCGAAAGGGCCGTGCCGGGTCATGTCTGTTTGTCGATTTGCGGTCGGTAGCTGGCACATAGCGAGCCGGGCAAAAGCGTGACGCGCAACCCGCGGGTGCGGGTTGCGCGTCAGACTTTGCTATTCAACGCTGAGATATTTGCTCAGGTGCTCGTTGTTGGCGTTATCACCCCAGCCCTTGACCTTGTCGGCCACGAGCCAGAGGTTCGCATCATTCATCAGCGGCGCGATCGGCTGGTCGCGCATGATCAATGCTTCTGCCTGGTGCAGGATCTTGGCGCGTTCCGCAGGATTGCGCTCTTCATAGGACTTCTTCATCAGGGCATCAAATTCGGGATTGGAATAATGCCCGTAATTGAAGGTCTTGTTGGTGCTGACATTGAGGTTCAGGAAGTTTTCCGGATCGGCGTAATCTGCCGTCCAGCCGGCGCGGGCAACGTTGAATTTGCCGCCTTCCTGCAGGTAGGCGTAGTGCGATGAAATATCGAGGTTCATCAGCGTGACCTTGGCGCCGAAGGCCTTTTTCCACATGTCGGCAACAGCCGTCGCCACACGCTCGTGGTTCGGGTTGGTGTTGTAGCGGATTTCGATGTTCAGAGGCTTGCCGCCTTCGCCATAACCCGCTTCCTTCATCAGCTTGAGCGCTTCATCTTCACGGTCAAGCTGCGACTTATCGGCAAAATCGGCCTTGGAGGGTTCGCCGTAGTTTTGCATGCCCGGAGGAACCAGGGAGTAAACCGGCAGTTTGGTGCCGTTGTAGATGTCCTTGGCAAGGAAATCGCGATCGACGGCCATCGAAAGGGCACGGCGCACGCGCACATCGTTGAACGGTTCGGTGCGCGTATCGAAGGGGTAGTAGTAGGTTGCCATGGCCGGGGTCACGTGAACCTGCTTGGCATTGGCGGCGCGCATGCGCTCGATCTGGTCGGAGGAGAAGTTGTAGACGAGGTCCAGTTCACCGGCTTCGTATCGTCGGACGGCTGCGGCCTGGTCTTCCAGGGGATAGAAGATGACCTTGTCGAGCTTGACGTTTGCCGCATCCCAGTAATGTTCGTTCTTGGCAACGGTCAGATGGTCGTTCGGCACGTGCTCAAGCAGTTTGAATGCGCCATTGCCCACCAGTTTGCCCGGTTTGACGAAATCGGCGCCATTCTTTTCGAAGCTGGCCTTGTTGATCGGCAGCGCAGTCTGGTGCGACAGCAGCTCGATGAAGAAAGGGGTCGGACGTTCGAGCGTGATTTCCAGCGTCTTGGCATCAATGGCCTTTACGCCGAGCTCTTCCACCTTGGCCTTGCTCTTGTTGACGGCTTCGGCATTCTTGATGGGATAAAGGATATTGGCGTAGCCGGCGGCTGTCTTCGGGTCTTCGACGCGGCGCATCGAGAAGACAAAATCTTCCGCCGTTACCGGCGTGCCATCCGACCAGTTCGCATTGTCGCGCAGCTTGAACGTGTAGACGGTGCCGTCATCGGAAACCTTCCAGCTTTCCGCGGTGCCCGGAACGATCTTGCCCATGGCATCATAGATCGTCAGGCCCTCGTAAAGATCCTTGACGATGAATGCTTCGATATCGATCGAGGTCTGTGACTGATCAAGGGTCTGCGGTTCGCCGCTGTTGCCGCGATGCAGCACGGCTTCTGCCAGTGCCGGGCTTGCGCCGATCATCAGCGATCCAAGCAGCAGCGCCGCGCGGAGGTTGAGTTTCATAAATGACATTTTTTGGTCCTTCCCCTTTGAAGAATTATGAAGGCATGAACAAAAGCCAAAATTTTGCCAAACGCAAGCCGTCGATTCTGCGAATTATGCGAAATATGCGAGTCGACGAAACGGCCTAAATCGAGTTAAACTCAGGATAGAGCAGCATTTTCAGGCTGTTTGGCCTGCAAGCAAATTTTACGAAAACGTCAAAAAAATTGTGCACGATGTGGACCATCGGGCCCATTCTCGTCACTTTTTGCTCCAAAATCGCCGCTCTGGCGCGTTTCACGGTGTCTGTTTGATATTTTTCCCCGAAATGGAAATCTGGTTAGCAAAGCCTTTCCGGCACCGTGCGGGTGCCCGCGCAGACGATGAGCGCTTGCGGTCTCGTGGCCGGCCAAGGGCCGAGGACCATTGTCGCCCTTTGCTGTTGCCACACCGCGCAATACCCCCAATTTTATCCTTGGACAGCCGGACAAGAATAGGTCTTAAGCGGGTTATGATTTGCTGATCGAAAAAATCCTGTATGCTGCAGCGCCCCGCCCTTTGAACATCTGCCAGACATCCCCGGTGAACAACAGGTAAACGTGCATGACAGCTCTCGTCATTCTTACTATCGCAGCTGTCGCGCTCTGCGGCGTGATGGCCTGTGCCTTTCTTGTGCAGCGCCAGACCGGGAACAGCGGCTGGGCGGATGCCTTCTGGTCGTTCGGTGTCGGGGCAATCGGCATTCTTTCCATCCTGTTTTCCAGCGATATGGTCTCGCCGGCCCGAAAATGGCTGGTGATTATCCTGCTTGCGCTATGGTCGCTGCGGCTGGGCGGCCATATTCTGCTGCGCACGCTCAACAGCGAGGATGATCCACGCTACGCGCGGTTGCGCAGGCAATGGGGTGCCTCTGCCAATTCGCAGATGTTCTTCTTTCTGCAAACGCAGGCCTTTGCCGGCATTCTCCTTGTCGTCAGCGTTTACATCGCCGCCGCCCGGCCGGATGTCGAGCTGGAATTTCCCGATTATCTCGGGCTCGTGGTGGCGCTTGTTGCGCTTGCCGGCGAAGCGATCGCGGACTGGCAGCTCAAGCGGTTTTCGCGAAACCCGGCCAATCGCGGCAAGATCTGCGATACGGGTTTCTGGCGCTGGTCACGCCATCCGAATTACTTCTTCGAATGGCTGAGCTGGGTGGCCTATGTGCTGATCGCTGCGGATTTCGACGGCGACTATGTGCATGGCTGGCTCACGCTTGCCGCGCCGGTCCTGATGTATGTGCTGCTGCGCCATGTCTCCGGCGTCCCGCCGCTGGAGGAGCACATGCTTGCCTCGCGCGGCCAGGCTTTCCGGGACTATCAACGGCGCACGAGCATCTTCTTTCCCAAGCCGCCTCAAGAATAAGGTGAGAAAACAGGTATTAACCTATTGAAGTATCGATAATATCTATCGTCCTAATCGGTGACATCGGAATCGCGCAAAAGGGCTTCCAGGGTTTCCAGCCTGTCCGCCTCGATCGGCGGCTTGTCCCAGCGCAGGCGGGCGATACGGGGAAAGCGCATGGCGACGCCGGATTTGTGCCGTTTTGACCGGTTCAATCCTTCGAAGGCCACTTCCAGTACGAGGCCATGGTTCTGCTCCGCCCGCACGGAACGCACCGGCCCGAAGCGTTCGGTGGTGTTGTTGCGCACATAGGCATCGAGCTGTTTCAACTCTTCGTCGGTGAAGCCGAAATAGGCCTTGCCCACCGGCACCAGATGCGGGTCGTCTTCCGGGCCGGTCCACACGGCAAATGTATAATCCGAATAGAAGCTTGATCGCTTGCCGTGGCCGCGCTGGGCATAGACAAGCACGGCATCGATGGTGAAGGGATCGCGTTTCCACTTGAACCACGGTCCCTTCGGGCGTCCGGGCACGTAGGTGGAATCCCACTGTTTCAGCATCAACCCTTCGATAACGGGGTGCGGCGGGTTCCGGCGCATTGTGACAAGGTCTTCGAAGGTGGAATACGGCACGAGCGGCGACAGATCGAAACGCGTGGAATCGAGATCGGAGACAAAGCGCTCAAGCCTTTGCCTTCGTTCAGCAAAAGGCAAAGTCCGGACGTCTTCGTCGCCGTCAACCAGCAGATCGTAAAGCCGCACGAATGCCGGATGACTTTCCATCTGTTTGGCCGAAACCGCTTTCCGGTTGAGCCGCTGCTGCAGATCACCGAAGGCGCCGATTTCGACGCTTTCGGCGGTGCTGCGGGCAACGAGCAGTTCGCCATCCAGTGTTCCCTCGAAATGCATGGCATCGGCAATATCGGGAAAAGCGTGGGAGATGTCGTCACCCGTCCGCGAATAGACGCGCCGCTGGCCGGCTTCAGCCGTCAACTGCACGCGGATGCCGTCCCACTTCCACTCCGCCGCATAATCTTCTGCAACAATCTTTGCATAGTCCGATTCTTCGAGCGGGGTCGAAAGCATGACAGGACGAAACGGTGCGGCGGCAAGGCTGGCAGGTTTTTCCGTCTTGCCTTCCAGCCAGGCGAACAGGGATTGATAGGGCGGCTTCAATCCGTGCCAGAGTTCCTCGATCTCGCCAACATCCACTGCGCCGAAATCCGCAAGCGCCTGCTTGGCCAGTCGTGCCGAAACGCCGATGCGCAGGCCGCCGGTCACCAGCTTCAGCAGGGCGTAGCGGGCGGAGGCGTCCAACTGGTCCAGCCATTTCTCCACGAGCCTGATGGCATCGCTGCGCGAGGCGCGCGCGAGCGAGGCAACGACGTCGCCAAGGGTGGGGACGGCGTTGGCACGCGATGGCTCCTTGGCTGACCAGACCAGGGAAATCGTTTCAGCGAGGTCGCCGACATAGTCATAGGAATAGGCAAAAAGCTGTTCGTCCATACGCTCGGCGACGAGCGCGCGCAGCATGGCGGGTTTGACATTGGCGATGTCGAGGTCCCGCGTGATGGCGGCAAGGGCAAGACCGCGGTCGGGGTCCGGCGTCTGCCGGAAATAATCGACGAGCAGCCTGATCTTGCCGTTGCGCTGCGGCGTGAGCACCAGCCTGTCGAGAAGGGCGGCGAATTCGCGCATCAGTCCCCCTCGTCTTCATAGCCGACGAGATGCAGCGGCCGTGCGGCAAACCCGTTGAGATCGCACCATCGGACAAGCGCCTCCTCGCGGCCGTGGGTCACCCAGATCTGCGATGGGGCCAGTTCCCTGATCGTACTGGTCAGTTCATCCCAATCGCAGTGATCGGACAGGATGATCGGCAGTTCCACGCCCTGCTGGCGCGCGCGCTGGCGGATGCGCATCCAGCCCGAGGCGAAGCATGAAACAGGATCGGGAAAGCGTCGGGCCCAGCGGTCCTGAAAGGAGGAAGGCGGTCCGACAACGACACTGCCTGAAAAATCCTGCGGCGTACCGGTTTCGAGGGTTGCCGGGGACAGGGGGCCAAGATCGATGCCCTGCGACTGGTAGTATTCGCAGAGTTTTGTCAGTGCGCCGTGGATGTAGATCGTCCTGTCATAGCCCGCATCGCGCAACATGCGGATGACCCGCTGCGCCTTGCCCAGCGCATAGGCGCCCACAAGATGCGAGCGTTCCGGAAACTGTTCGATGGACTTTATGAGCTTGGCGATTTCGTCCCTGGCATCGGGATGCCGGAACACCGGCAGGGCAAAGGTCGCCTCGGTTATGAACACGTCGCAGGGAACGGGTTCAAACCCGATGCAGGTGGGATCCGCCGCCCGCTTGTAGTCACCCGAACAGACGATGCGCATGCCGTCCTTCTCGACGGCAATCTGTGCCGAGCCCAGCACATGGCCTGCCGGGTGAAAGCTGACCTTGACGCCATTGATCTCGCTGACTGTTCCGAGCTCCGCGGCCTGCGTCGTTCCGGCAAAATTGTCGCCATAGCGTATCCCCATGATATCGAGTGTCTGCTGTGTTGCCATGACATGCTGGTGGCCGGGTCTGGCGTGGTCGGCATGACCATGGGTGATCAGGGCGCGCTCCACCGGGCTGACGGGATCGATATGGAAATCCCCCGCCGGGGAATAGAGAC
The DNA here is from genome assembly GCF_044760925.1 of Phyllobacterium sp. NPDC097923. Taxonomy (NCBI): domain Bacteria; kingdom Pseudomonadati; phylum Pseudomonadota; class Alphaproteobacteria; order Hyphomicrobiales; family Phyllobacteriaceae; genus Phyllobacterium; species Phyllobacterium sp. NPDC097923. Next base: position 198,069 of record NZ_JBIWBL010000003.1, read on the forward strand.
CCGCTGGCGTTGATCGCAAAAGTGCCTCCGGACGGGTCAGCATTGTTCTTCCACCTTTCTGCACCAACGAAGATAGGCAGCATTTGGCTCCACGCAAATGCCGAAAACCGCGAAAGAAAACTTGGCGCTTTCCTTGCACACCATTACATTCGCTCTTGTGAGCACCAAGACAAAGCCCCTTTTTATCGAAGGCAGTTCTCTCCTGCCAAAACCTTTCCTGGACTGGTTTCAGGCCAAGGGATGGTCGCCGCGCGCGCATCAGCTGGAATTGCTGGAGGAAGCACAAGCCGGCCGTTCGACCCTGCTCATCGCGCCGACAGGTGCGGGCAAGACGCTGGCGGGTTTTCTTCCGGCGCTGGTCGATCTGGCGACACGCGGCAAAAGCAACAATGCCAGCCGTGGCATTCACACGCTCTACATCTCGCCGCTCAAGGCGCTGGCCGTCGACATCGAGCGCAATCTGGCCCGGCCCATCGAGGAGATCGGGCTTGATATCACCATCGAAACCCGCACCGGCGATACCCCCGCCTACAAGCGGCAACGCCAGAAGCTTGTTCCGCCGGATATCCTCCTGACCACACCGGAACAGCTCGCCCTTTTGATTGCCAACAAGGATGCCGGGCGGTTTTTCGCAGATTTGCGCTATGTCATCTTTGACGAGCTGCATTCGCTGGTGACGTCCAAGCGCGGACACCTGCTGTCGCTGGGATTGGCACGGCTGCGCAAGGTGCAGCCCGGTGTGCAGACCATCGGGCTTTCCGCAACCGTTGCCGATCCGGATGCCCTGCGGCGCTGGTTGCTGCCGCAATTGGAAGGCAGGCCCATGGCCAGCCTCGTCAAGGTCGAAGGCGGTGCCAAACCGCATATCACCATTCTTGAAACATCCGACCGCATTCCCTGGGCCGGCCACTCCGCCGTTTATGCCCTGCCGGGCATCTATGAAGCGATCAAACGGCACCAGACAACGCTGATTTTCGTCAATACCCGCAGTCAGGCGGAGCGCCTGTTCCATGATCTGTGGATGGCGAACGATGACAATCTGCCGATTGCGCTGCATCACGGCTCGCTCGATGTCAGCAAGCGGCGCAAGGTCGAGCAGGCGATGGCCAGCAATGCGCTGCGTGCAGTCGTTGCCACCTCGACGCTTGATCTGGGCATCGACTGGGGTGATGTCGATCTCGTCATCCATGTGGGTGCGCCGAAGGGGGCGAGCCGGCTGGCGCAGCGCATCGGCCGTTCCAACCACCGGATGGACGAACCCTCGCGCGCCATCCTGGTTCCGGCCAACCGATTCGAGGTGATGGAGTGCCAGGCGGCGCTCGATGCCAATTATCTCGGTGCCCAGGATACGCCGCCGCTCGGCGAGGGTTCGCTGGATGTGCTGGCTCAGCATATTCTCGGCATGGCCTGCGCTGAACCGTTTCATGCGGATGCGCTTTTCGAGGAGATAACCACGGCCCTGCCCTATGCGGGCTTGCCGCGTGAAACGTTTCACCGGATTGTCGATTTCGTCGCCACCGGCGGTTATGCCCTGAAAAGCTATGAACGTTTCGCCAAAATCCGCCAGACCGCCGATGGGACATGGCGTGTAACGCACCCGCGCATTGCCCAGCAATACCGGCTGAATGTCGGCACCATTATCGAGGCGCCCAGTCTCAATGTGCGGCTCACTCGCCAGCGCGGCAAGGGTGGCAATGCGCGTGGCGGCCCGGTGCTCGGCAAGGTGGAGGAGTCGTTTCTCGAAGCCCTTTCGCCGGGCGATACGTTCTTCTTTTCCGGGCGCGTGCTGCGTTTTGAAGGCATTCGCGAGAATGAATGCCTTGTTTCCAATGCCGAAGGGTTCGACGCCAAAATTCCTGCCTATGCCGGCGGAAAATTCCCGCTGACCACCTATCTCGCCGATCAGGTGCGCGCCATGCTGGCCGATCCGGATCGCTGGGGTGCCCTGCCCGATCAGGTCAGCGACTGGCTGAGAATCCAGAAGGAGAAATCGGTGCTGCCTGATCCCGGCAGCCTGCTGGTCGAAACCTTCCCGCGCGGTGAACGCTATTACATGGTGATCTATCCCTTTGAGGGACGGCTGGCGCATCAGACCCTTGGCATGCTGCTGACGCGGCGGCTGGAGCGGGCCAAGGCGCGGCCCCTCGGCTTTGTCGCCACGGATTATGCGCTGTCGATCTGGGGCCTGCGCGACATGGGCCGTATGTTCCGGAAGGGTGAACTGCCGCTTTCCGAATTTTTCGATGAAGACATGCTGGGCGATGATCTCGAGGCATGGCTGTCGGAAAGCTGGATGCTGAAGCGCACGTTCCGCAATTGCGCGCTGATCTCCGGCCTTGTCGAGAAGCGGCATCCGGGGCAGGAAAAAACCGGGCGGCAGGTAACCGTCTCGACCGATCTCATCTATGACGTCCTGCGCACGCATGAACCCGACCACATTCTCATCCAGGCCACGCGCGCCGATGCCGCCACCGGGCTTCTCGACATTCGCCGCCTTGCCGATATGCTGGCACGAATCAAGGGTCACATCATCCACAAGGAGCTCGACCGGATATCGCCGCTCGCCGTTCCCGTGATGATGGAAATCGGCAAGGAGCGTGTTCCGGGCGAAGCCCACGAAACGCTGCTCGAAGAGATTGCCGACGAACTGACCCGCGAGATGATGGAACGGACATGAATCTGGCGGTTCACACGACACGGACAATGCTGCACGGCGCGGTCGAGACCGATATTGCCGGCCATGCAGCTATATGTGACCCGTCCGGTGCGCTTTATCTGGAGGCCGATCGCATCCTGATCGTCTCAGACCTGCATTTCGAAAAGGGCTCGTCTTTCGCCCGGCGCGGCATGCTGCTGCCGCCCTATGATACCGCCTCCACATTGAAGGCACTGGCGGCAAGCATTGCCCGGTATCAACCGGCCTGTGTCATCAGCCTTGGCGACAGTTTTCACGATGGCGATGCCGCCGCGCGCCTGCCCGCCATCTATGCCGAGCAACTGGCGACATTGATGCATGGCCGTGACTGGATCTGGATCACGGGCAATCACGATCCGGAGCATCCGGCCGATCTTCCCGGAGAGACCTATGCGGAACTGGCTTTCGGGGCGCTGGTGTTCCGCCACGAACCTTCAAAAATCGCATCGCGGGGTGAAATCGCCGGGCATCTGCATCCGGCGGCAAAGGTGGTAAGGCGCGGCCAGGCGGTGCAGCGGCGCTGTTTCGTCACCGACCACACCCGCATGATCATGCCGGCGTTCGGCGCCTATACCGGCGGGCTCAACATTCTTGGCCGGGCCTTCCATGGCCTGTTCGACAGCAACAGCCTCAAGGCCTATATGCTCGGCCATGCCAGGGTTTACCCCATGCTGCGCAAGACGCTGTATCCTTGAGATATCTGCATGACTGTTCTTGCGGTCGGTAAGGAAATTCCTTACATATGGGCCATGCGAAGGAGTAACTCATGATCACCAGCAAAATGACGAGTAAAGCTCAGACGACCATACCGCAGGCGGTACGTGTGGCGCTGAAACTGAATCCAGGCGATGAAATTGCCTATCGGATTGAAGAGGGGCGGGTCATCCTCATGCGAGTGGAAGCCGGTACCCAAGGCGATGATCCCTTTGCAACATTCGTGGAGTGGGACAGCCCTGCCGATAGAAAAGCCTATGCTGACCTTTAAGTCCGGCGATATCGTCCGCGTACCGTTTCCTTACACGGACCGCAACACGCGCCAGCACCGGCCTGCGCTTGTCATCTCGGACGGCGCCGTGGGTGAAGATGCCAACCTTCTTTGGGTGCTGATGATTACCAGTGCTGAAAATAAATCCTGGACGGGAGATGTTTCCATTCCCCGTCATGCGGAAACTGGTCTTCCGGTCGCCTCCGTCATCCGGCCGCTTAAGATTGCGACCATTGAAGCGGCTCATGCGGACAAGCTGGGACAGGTTGCAACGGAAACACTGGATGATGTCAGGCGTGTGGTTGCCTCAGTCCTGAGCAAATAGCAATTCTGTCAGTTCTCCATTCAAATCGGCAGCCTGCCATCTTCCTTCAATGTGTCCAGCACGATGGCGGTCTTGACGTTCTGTACGGACTCGTGCGGCAGCAGCACGTCGTTGACGAAGGACGAGAGCGCCCGCAAATCTGGTGTGACCACCTTGATGAAATAATCCATCTCACCCGTCAGTGCATGGGCTTCCATGACTTCCGGCAGCTTTGAAATGAGGTCGGAAAAGCGGCGGGCATTGTCCCTGTTATGGGTGGCAAGTGTGACAGAGATGATGTTGACGATGCCGAGACCCAGTTTTTCGCGATCGATTTCCGCCCTGTAGCCGCGAATGAATCCCTCCTCCTCCAGCCGGGAGCGGCGGCGCGAGCATTGCGAGGCGGACAGGTTGATCCGCTCGGAAAGCTCGTTGTTTGTGAGTCGTCCATCCTCCTGCAGCGAAGACAGTATTTTGCGGTCAAACGCATCAAGTTGCTCCACTCATGCTCTCCTTAGTAGTTATATGCACGAAATGTGCGCATTATGCCTCTGCGGAGCGCTGAAATGCAAACACTTTGCATGCCATTTGCGCGATAATGCGGATAATCAGAGGAGGATGCCATGGGCCCATTTCCGCACGACGCACCGGTCGCTACGATCAGCAAGGAAAATCCTGCCGGGACGGATGGTTTCGAGTTTGTCGAGTTCTCGCATCCGGAGCCGGAAAAGCTGGAAGAGCTCTTCACCCGCATGGGCTACAAGCCCGTTGCCCGGCATCGCACCAAGAACATAACGTTGTGGCGTCAGGGCGACATCAACTACATCCTCAATGCTGAACCCAATTCCCATGCGACGAAATTCGTCGGTGAGCATGGCCCGTGTGCGCCATCCATGGCCTGGCGCGTGGTGGATGCCAAGCATGCCTTCGATCATGCTGTTGCCAAGGGTGCGACACCCTATACCGGCGATGACAAGACCATCGATGTTCCCGCCATTGTCGGTATCGGCGGATCGATGCTCTATTTCATCGAAAAGTATGGCGAGAAAGGCTCGGTCTATGAGGACGAGTTCGAGTGGCTGGGCGAACGCGACCCGAAACCGCAAGGCGTCGGCTTCTATTATCTCGATCACCTGACCCATAACGTCTATCGCGGCAACATGGACAAGTGGTGGGCGTTCTACCGGGAACTGTTCGGCTTCAAGCAAATTCACTTCTTCGACATCGCCGGCAAGCTGACGGGCCTCGTTTCCCGTGCCATCACCTCCCCCTGCGGCAAGATCCGCATTCCGTTGAACGAATCGACGGATGACAAGAGCCAGATCGAGGAATATCTGCGCAAGTACAAGGGCGAAGGCATCCAGCACATCGCCGTCGGGACGGAAGCCATCTACGACGCGACGGACAAGCTCGCGGACAACGGACTCAAATTCATGCCCGGCCCGCCCGAGACCTATTACGACATGTCGCATGAGCGTGTGCATGGCCACGATGAACCGATCGAGCGGATGAAGAAGCACGGCATTCTCATCGACGGCGAAGGCGTGATCGATGGCGGCATGACAAAAATCCTGCTGCAGATTTTCTCCAAGACCGTTATCGGCCCGATCTTCTTCGAATTCATCCAGCGCAAGGGCGATGAAGGCTTTGGCGAGGGCAATTTCCGCGCTCTGTTCGAGTCGATCGAAGAAGACCAGATCCGCCGTGGCGTGATCAAGGTCGCTGCTGCGGAATAACGCACAACGGAGCGGGCTATAAATCGGGTTGGTTGTGCATTATATTGAGTGCATGATGACTGCAGCTTTTGTAGCCCCTATCGTTCCCGCTGATTTCCCCGAGCTGAAACTGCTCGCGTGGAACAGGGATGCTGCGCGTCCAATTCCAGCGGAAGAAGCGTTTGAGCTCTACGAGCGCAACTGGCGCTTTGTCGATGCCGAGCACCTGACCACCCGTGAAGCCAAACTCATTCGGGAGCTGACGCGGGTTTTCGGTAATGGTGTATTGCTGATTTCCTGACTTTTCCATCCATGGCGGTTCCTGCATAGTGCAGGACGGAAAAATGTGATCGGAAAGTCATGCGGGAACTCATGAGGCAGGAACATCGCGTCATCGTTGAAGCGCTTGGGCTGATGGATCACGCGTTCCTGTCTGCCAATCATTGCTGGTTTGGTGGTGGCACGGCGATCGTTCTCAAGCTTGGCGAATACCGGCAATCGCTTGATGTCGATTTTCTCTGCTCCGACGCGGATGGATACCGTGAGTTGCGTTCAGCTGCAGTGGAGAAGGGAATCCGGGCGTTTTTTCCGGAACCGGTTGAATCCTTGCGCAGCTTCAAGATTGACCAGTATGGCCTGCGGGCTGCCTTGCTGTTGCACGGTCAGACCATCAAGTTTGAAATTATCCGCGAGGCGCGCATCGATGTGCAGGGCCATTTCGATGAGCAGATCGGCATCCCCACGCTTGTTGTCGCGGACATGTTCGCCGAAAAGCTTCTGGCGAACGCGGATCGCTGCCACGACCGGTCGATTGCCTATCGTGATGCGATTGATCTTGGAATGTTGGTTCGACGTTATGGATCTATTCCCGATGCAGCTGTCCAAAAGACCGTAAAGGCCTATGGTCAGGACATCGAACGCAAACTTGTGTGGGTTATAAACCGACTGCAGGACGACAAGGAACTGCGCCATGCCGCTGATGTTCTGAACATGAGCATAGAGGACGCTTTTGAGGGGATCGCGGCTCTGAAAATCGACGTCGCTCGCATCTGGCCGGAAGGCCGTGTAGAAGCCGAATAGGCGTTGTCTCTAACGCTTGCCGATCAATGCGGCGGCCTTGCTGCGGATTTCGGCAAGTTCTGCTGCCGACACGCTGCCCTTGTGCATTGCGCGTCGAACGCGCCAGTCGAGACTCTTGACCTGATCGGCAAGGACGGCGCCCGGTCGATCACCTGCGATCAGCACTTCGAACGGATACTTCTTGATCTGCGTGGTCATGGGGCAGCACAGCATGAGGCCGGTCTTGCCGTTATAACTGGCGGGGCTGAGCACGACGGCGGGGCGATGTCCGGCCTGTTCATGACCGGCTTGCGGATTGAAATGCAGCCACACGATGTCACCGGCATCGGGGATATAGGCCGGCATCAAAAGGATTCCTTGCCGACAGCAGTGCCAAAGTCGGCCTCGGAATGCATGTTCTCGGATGTGACGCCCTCGATCAGCTGATCCAGGTCATACTCGGTCTGACGGACCGGCTCGATGATGATCAGGCCATCTTCTTCACGCACATCAACCACCGTGTCGAGTTGCAGCCGCGCTGCAATCATGACAGCGGCCGGGATGCGCACCGAAGCACTGTTCCCCCATTTCTTCACGGTCACACGCATAGTCAACTCCTTGTATCATCATTGTCGATACAATGATGAGTTCCGCTTGATGTGTCAACAATGTCTATACGTCAGGTTTCGCTTTATCCGGATGTGCTGCTGCGAACGCCTTGAGTTTTTCGCAGCGACCGGAGATGGCATTGACCCGTTTCAACCCTGAGATATCAGCACCCCAGCGGCGGGCATTGTAGACCTGCGGCACAAGACAGAAATCGGCCATGCCCGGCTTGTCGCCATGGCAGAACTTGCCGGTATCCGGATTGTCGAGGAGCCGTTCGAAGGCTTCCAGTCCTTGCGCGATGAACTTCTGCATCCAGGCGCCGCGCGCTGCATCGCCGCCCCCGGTGATCTCCATGACATGTGCGGTCACGCCCATATTGCAGACCGGGTGAATATCCATGGCAATGGCATAGGACAGCGCCCGCACGCGTTGCCTGCCTGCCGGATCGGGGGGCAGAAACGCGGCATCGGGGTAAATCTCATCGAGATATTCGATGATGGCCAAAGACTGTGTCATCATCCTGCCGTCCATGGCCAGCGTCGGAACGAGGCCTTGCGGGTTGCGGCTCAGATTGTCCGGTTGTTTGTGCTCGCCCTTCAGCAGATTAACCGGCACGGTTTCATAGTTCAGCTTGAGGCTTTGCAGGGCAATCCGCACCCGGTAGCTTGCCGACGAGCGCCAATAATCAAAGAGGACGAGCCCGTTCATCACTCGGCGTCCGTTTGATAGCGTGTCACCTGCTGCTCGATGGCGCCGAACACGGAATGACCGGCATTGTCCTTCATTTCAATGCGCACGGTGTCGCCGAACTGCATGAATGCCGTCTTCGGCGCGCCGTGATTGATCGTCTCGATCATGCGGATTTCCGCGATGCAGGAATAACCCGCCCCGCCCTCCGCGACGGGTTTGCCAGCTCCGCCATCCAGCTTGTTGGAAACGGTGCCGGAACCGATGATCGTACCCGCCGACAGCGGGCGGGTTTTGGCCGCATGGGCAATGAGAACCGGGAAATCAAAGGTCATGTCGACACCGGCATTCGCCCGGCCGAACGGCTTGCCATTGTAGTCGACACTGAGCGGCAGATGCACCTTGCCGCCGTCCCACGCCTCGCCCAGTTCATCCGGCGTGACTGCAACCGGCGAGAAAGCCGAAGACGGTTTCGACTGGAAGAAACCGAAACCCTTGGCGAGTTCCGCCGGGATCAGCCCGCGCAGGCTGACATCGTTGACCAGCATGATGAGGCGGATGGCGCTGCGCGCCTGATCGGGCGTCGCACCCATAGGCACATCGTCGACGACGACGGCCACTTCGCCTTCCATGTCGATGCCATAGGCTTCATCCGCCATGACGATCGGCGCGCGGGGGCTGAGAAAACTGTCGGAGCCCCCCTGATACATCAAAGGATCGGTCCAGAAACTCTCCGGCATCTCCGCCCCGCGGGCCTTGCGCACCAGTTCGACATGGTTGACGTAGGCGGATCCGTCCGCCCACTGGAAGGCACGCGGCAATGGCGACAGCGCCTCATGTTCGTGAAAGCGCTCGGAAGGGACAGCCCCGTGGTCGAGGCTTTCGGCCAGCGCTTCCAGATGCGGGGCAATGCGCGCCCAGTTGTCGAGCGCGGATTGCAAAGTGGGCGTGAGAAACGACGCATCGGTGAAACGGGTCAGATCCCTGGATACGATGACGAGCCTGCCGTCCCGTGTTCCGTTGTTCAAAGATGCAAGTTTCATTCGAACCAGTCTCCTTCGGGTGTGCCGTTGAACCGCTTCTTCAGGTCCGTCCAGCAATCGGCATAATTGTCCTGCAGCGAGTCCAGTTCCGCCGCAAACCGCGTGAGATGCTGCGGGAAACGGGTTTCGAACATAAAGGCCAGGGTATTCTCCAGCTTGTGCGGTTTCAGTTCCACAGTCGATGCCTTGTTGAAGCCCATCGTATCCGGCCCGTGCGGCAGCATCATGTTGTGCAGGCTCATGCCTCCCGGAACAAAGCCCTCCTCCTTGGCGTCGTACTGACCATAAACCAATCCCATGAATTCCGACATGATGTTGCGATGGTACCAGGGCGGGCGGAAGCTGTGTTCGGCAACCAGCCAGCGCGGCGGGAAGATGACGAAATCCACATTGGCGGTGCCTTCCTCGCCGGATGGCGCGGTCAGTACCGTAAAGATCGACGGATCGGGATGGTCGAAGAGGATGGCGCCTACCGGCGAAAAGGTGCGCAGGTCGTACTTATACGGCGCGTAATTGCCATGCCATGCCACCACATCAAGCGGGGAATGGCCGAGATCCGTCCGATAGAACTTGCCGCACCATTTCACATGCAGGCGGCACGCGGTTTCCTTGTCCTCATAGGCGGCGACCGGCGTCTTGAAATCACGTGGGTTGGCGAGGCAATTGGCGCCGATCGGTCCGCGATCCGGCAGCGCGAATTTCGCACCGTAGTTTTCGCAGATATAGCCGCGGGCTTCGCCGTCAAGGGCAGTAACCTTGAACACCATGCCGCGCGGGATGATGCAGATTTCCGAGGGCTCGATCTCGATGATGCCCATCTCGGTGAATACCCGCAGACGACCCTTTTCCGGTACGAGCAGCATTTCACCGTCGGCATTGAAGAAGTAGTCATCCTCCATGTCGCGGTTGAACGCATAGACATGGGCGGCCATGCCGGTCTGGCCGTGCACGTCGCCGGCCGTCGTCATGGTACGGATGCCGTCGATGAAATTCACCGGCTCCTGCGGCATGGGTGTCGGGTTCCAGCGCAGCTGGCCGATGGGCAGTTCGTGATCGTCGAGATTGGGTGCGGTCTTCCAGTCCTTGCGCGACGTGGGCGTGAAACGTCCCGAATGTTTGACCGACGGCCGGATGCGGTAAAGCCAGGAGCGTTCATTGATGCCGCGCGGCGCGGTGAAGGGCGAGCCGGACAGCTGTTCCGCGTAGAGACCATAGGCACAGCGCTGCGGCGAGTTCTGCCCCTGCGGCAGCGCGCCAGGGAGCGATTCGGTTTCAAAGTCATTGCCGAAGCCCGGCATGTAGTGAAGGGTCATGATCAATCCTCCCGATCTATTTAGTTGCATTTGTGACGATCTTTTTTGTAACTATCAACGGCAAAGGAGATCAAATGACTGGGAAACAGAACGAGGCGGCGATGCCGCCGCTGGTGCTGGAGGATTTCATTCCCTACCGGCTGAACAAGGCAGCGGAGGCGATCAGCCAGCGCTTTGCCAGCCAGTACCGCGATGAATATGGCCTGACGCGGCCGGAATGGCGCACGCTGGCAACGCTCGGCCAGTTCGGGGCGCTGTCGGCGACGGCCATTGGTGCACATTCATCCATGCACAAGACAAAGGTCAGCCGGGCGGTGTTTTCACTGGAGCAGCGCCATTGGCTCAAGCGCAAGCGCGATGACGCCGACCGCCGCACGGAACATCTGGAACTGACGCCGGCGGGACGCAAGGCGTATCAGCATCTGGCGACGATGGCGCACGACTATGAGACCGAGCTGTTTGCCAGGCTCGGCGAACGCGGCGCCAAAGAACTGAAGGCGGGGTTGGCGGCGCTGGAAGCCTACTACCGGCAGGGCCGGTAGCAGCAGGTTGCAGGCCGATCAGAATGGCATGTCGACCCGCGGCCAGATTTCGCGGGACAATTTCCGGTAGTCGGTCTTCTTCGGGTTTGACGGATAGGGCGCGCCCGCATCGATATAGATGATCTCGGCTGCGACCGGCTCGAAACCCGCATGGAAATGGTTGGTCGACTTGACCAGCAGGATATCCTTGGCAACGGGTTCGATGCCAAGATTGGAAAAAATGTCGGGCTCAAATGTCTGGGTGCGATTGGTATTGAGGATGACCTCGATATCGGTGCCTTCGAGACGAATGACGGCGGCCGGTCCAAGGGTGACCCGGCTTTTGCCAAAACTCTGCCAGCCTTCCTGCACGGCCTTCACGACTTCTACCCGGGCATCCAGCGGTGCGCCGCCATCCGGCCCCGCCTTGCCGCCGAAGCGCAACTGAATCCGTGCGCCCTCGCCGGCGGCGAGACAGAACGTGACGGCAATCGGATCCCAGATCGTTGCCACCGCCACGTTATCGATGCCGCGTTCGATGATGCGGCGCAGGATCAGCGTGCCGTCACCGGCAACACCGCCGCCCGGATTGTCCCAGACATCGGCGACAACCACCGGCTTTCCGGTCTTCTTTGCAGCCAGAGCCACAGCTTTATCGAGCCCGGCTTCCGTATCGAGCATCGGCATGGCGGTGCGGCCGCGCATGCCGAAAATTTCCATGCCGAGGGATTCAGCCAACGCCTCGCCACGCGGTGCATCATTGTCGGTGACGACCATGACCTGTGTGCCGAGTTCCGGCACGTCGCCCGCCATGAAGCCGTGGATCAGCGAGATGGAGAGAATGTTGTTCTTGCCCTGCAAGGCTTGAATACGGTCGACGAAGGAACGCATCGGTTCGCGGCTGGTCGGGAAAACACCGATCATGCGGCAATCGAAGGTGGAGATGACCGGCTTGATCTCGCCGCGCAGCGTGCGCAGCGCGAGATCGACCACGTGCTCGCCACGCTCGTAGAAATCCGTATGCGGGAATTCAAGGAAGGCAGCAAGAATGTTGGAATTCTCCACGCGTTTGCGTGTCAGATGGCTGTGCGGATCAAGTTCCGACGCAATGAGCACGTCAGGGCCGACAATCGCGCGGATGCGCTCGAGCAGATCGCCTTCGCAATCATCATAGCCCTGGGCGACCATGGCCCCGTGCAGGCCAAGAATAACCGCGTCGACAGGCAAGGTCGCTTGCAGTTGGCCGAGAATTTCGTCGCGCAGTTCCTCGTAAGCCCGCTGCTGCAAAAGCCCGCCGGGTTCGGCCCAGGTCGCGGTGCCCTCGATGAGTTCAAAGCCCTCCTCCCGTGCGCGGCGGCGCAGAACCACCATGGGCGCCGAGCACAGCGTCGGTGTTTCCGGATGTTCGCCGGGACCCGCATAGAAGGCCATTTCAAAACTGGCGCGGTCGGTTGGAACCGGCGAAAACGTGTTGGTTTCCGTCGCGAAGGAGGCGGTGAAGATGCGCATGGAAATGCCTGTTCTTTATGTATCAGAGGGGCTTATAGGCAATGGCTTCGATTTCGATCTTGATGTCGATCATCAGGCGCGATTCAATCGTGGTACGGGCTGGCGGGTTCTGCGGAAAATAGGTCGCGTAGGTCTTGTTGAAGGCGGCGAACTCGCGCGCATCTTCGAGAATGACGAAGGTCTTCACCACGTCGGACAGATCTGCGCCGGCGAGCGCGAGTGCCGCCTTGATGTTCTCCATCACCTGCTTTGTCTGTGCTTCGATGCCGCCTGTGATGACGGTGCCATCGGCGCCGACCGGGACCTGGCCGGAAATGTAGATGAAATCCCCGGCGCGGACGGCCGGTGAGAGCGGCACATGCGATGATCCGAAATGTTGTTTTGTCATGATGTTCAATTCCCTGACTTGGTTACTTGACGGCGCCGATGGAAAGCCCGCGCACCAGATAGCGCTGCAGCCACGCAAAGAGAATGGCGACCGGAACGGATGCCACAAATGCCGCAGCCATGACGTAGTGCCAGTCGACCGTATAGCGGCCAGCTACAAGCGACAGCACGCGGATCGGCAGGGTGTAGTTCTCTTCCTTGCGCAGCATGGTAAGCGCGATGACGAACTCGTTCCAGGCATTGATGAAGGTGAAGATGGCGGTGACGACCATTGCCGGGACGGCGAGCGGCAGGAAGACGCTGCGCAGCGTGCGCCAGCGGTTTGCCCCTTCCATCCATGCGGCTTCTTCGAGATCGCGTGGAATAGTGGAGAAATAGCTCTGCAGCATCCACACGCAGAAGGCGATGTTGAAGCCGGTGTAGATGATGACAAGCACATTCAGATTGTCGATCATCCCGGCATTGGCCACGAGCCGGAACAGGCCGATGACCAGCACGATGGGCGACAACATCTGCGAGACGAGCAGAAATTGCCGGTAGGCGTTGCGGCCGGCAAACTGGTAGCGACTGAGGGCATAGGCGGCGGGAATGGAGACGACGATGGTCAGCAGGGTCGACAGCGTCGACACGTAGAGCGAATTGGCGAGCGCCGACGCAATGCCGGAGGTCTGCCACATCTCCGAAAAGTTCTGCCAGTGCAGCTCTTCCGGCCACCAGGTTGGGTTGAGCACTTCCGTTGCCGATTTGAGCGAGGTGATCGTCATGACGACATAGGGAAAGAGGATCACCACGACGATCGGCGACAGGAACAGCCAGAACAGGAGGGAGCGTTTGAGCTTGCTGTTCATCATGCCTTCTCCTCACGCATGGCCAGCCGCACATAGATGAGCGTGAAGACCAGAAGGATGGCGAACATGATCAGCGAGATCGCCGCCGCCTCGCCGAGGCGCCCCAGGCGGAAGCCGAGCTCGTAGAGATAGGTCACGAGAATATGGGTTGAATTGGCAGGCCCGCCCTGCGTGGTCACCCAGATGATCGGGAAGGAGTTAAAGACGTAGATCGTGTTGAGCACGAACGCGATGTTGATGAAGGGCCGCAACAGGGGAAGCGTGATCAGGCGGAACTGGTCCCAGCGTCCTGCCCCTTCCGTGGCCGCCGCCTCATAGAGATCATCGGGAACCGACGACAGTCCGCCGAGGAAAATGGTGACTGTAAACGGCACCGAGACGAGAATGCCGATCAGGATCTGCATCGGAAAGGCGGTGGATGCCTCGGCCAGCCACTGGATATTGCTGCCGATCAGGCCGAGATCGCGCAGCGCCGAATTCAGCATGCCGCTTTCGCCGTTGAGAGCCCAACGCCAGACCACGGCGGTCATGGTCAGCGAGATCGCCCAGGGCAGCATGATGAGGATGCGGGCAATGCCGCGCCCGTAGAAATCCTCGTTGAGAATCAGCGCGATGGGGACCGATACGATCAGCGTGCCAAGCACGACGCAAACGGTCCAGACCAGCGTGCGCCAGGTGGCGGCGATGAAATCCGGATCGGCGAACAGCACGCGGAAATGCTCAAGCCCGACGAATTCGCGCAGCATGCCGAAACGGTTCACGTCGTGCAGCGACAGCGAGACGATTTCCTTCAGCGGCCAGAGGATGATGGCGGCTGCCAGAATGAAGCTGGGCAGGATGAGAAAATAGGGGGCCGTTGCCCGTTGCATAAGCGTGCGTTCCTTGACCGGAGAATATGGGACCGGAGAATATGGCGTCTGAAGGACGGGGCGGGAGAGCGGCTGGCGCCACTCTCCCGCGGCCGGCTTATTTCAGCGTCGCGTTGATCTTGGCAGCCGCTTCCTTCAGCGTTGCCTCGGCCTCGCCCTGGCCAAGATAGATCTTCTGCACGGCATTGGACGTTGTCTTGGCGATGTCCTCCCAGCCCGGAATGACCGGTGCAAACCGGGCATTCGGCAGCAGCGAGGTGAAGACCTTCAGATCGGCATTGTCGGCGAAATAAGGGTCCTTCGCTTCTTCCGCGTTGACCGGCAGGAAGCCTTCGATCTTGTCGAACTTGGTGCGCTGTTCCTTGGTGAAGATGAAATCAAGGAACTTCCAGGCCGCTTCCTTGTTCTTGGAATTCTCGAACAGGACGATCGAGTCGGTCACACCATAGGTGCCCTTGTCGCCGCCAGGACCCGCCGGGATGGGCGCCACGCCATAATTGAGCTTCGGCGCTTCGGTCTTGATCTGACCGGAGAGGAACGGTGCGGTGATGACCGTTGCCACCTTGCCCTGCTTGAACAGGTTCTGCACGTCTTCGCGCGAATAGGAGGTCACGCCCGGCTGGGTCAGACCCTCATCGATGAAGCTCTTGTAAAGCTTGGCGGTGTCGATGGCCGCCTTCGAATCGAGGCCGGATTTGCCGCCCTTGACGATTTCGCCGCCATTCGACCACATGCCGTAGTAGAAATAGACGTCCGTCTCGATTTCCTTGCCCTGCAGGCCGAAACCATAGGTCTCGCCGCCGAGCTTCTTGATCTTTTCCGCGTCGGTCTTGAAGTCGGCCCACGTCGCAGGCGGCGCGCTGATGCCGGCCTTGGCGAAAATGTCCTTGTTGTAGTACATCGCCCGCGCCGAGGCGGCGACCGGCAGGCCGTAGACCTTGCCGTTCATGACCGACGGCGTCAGGAACGTGTCGATAAAGCGGGCCTTGAAGTCCGGTTTGATGTGCTCATCAAGCGGCGCAACGATGCCTTCCGACACATAGTCGAGCAGCCAGCGCGTGCCGATGATGGAAAGATCGGCATTGGCGCCGGCCGAAATATCGGTGGTCAGCTTCTGCTGCAGGCTGTCCCACGGCACAACCTCGATCTGGATTTTGACATCGGGATTGGCGGCTTCAAACGCCTTGGCCGCTTCCTGGAAATAAGGGCCCGTGCCCTTGCTGTATTCGGCGATCGTGACACGCACGGTGCTTGCGGCAAAGGCGCTGCTGCTGAAGGCAACGATGCTTGCTCCGGCAAGAAGGCATAGTTTCTGTTTGAACGTCATTGTCATTCCCCTTGTTTTCGCCGCAGTCACACGGCGTTTGTTTGTGTCCGCGAACCGTCTTCGGCGGGTAGGCTCCTTCGCCTCCCGCAAGCCGTTTCTTCCAACCAGCCTCTCTATCTTCAAATGTAATTTAATTTCATGCAAGCGAATTTTGCATCGGTTTGATGTATTTTTATGTTGCTTTTTTTCACGCATCGCCATTAGCTGGGCAACAGGCGGTAGAATCCGCGAGAGATTGTCCGCAGAAGCGGGCCAATGATACGGGAACAGATGAACGCGCAATGACCTCACCCAATTTGCATGATTTCTATGGACTAAAAGGCAGGCAGGTGCTGATCACCGGTGCCGGAGGCGGTATCGGCCGGGCATTGATTGCAGCCTTCACCGCTGCGGGGGCCGTCGTTTCGGGCGCCGACAGGACGGACGCGGCATTGGAAAACCTGCCCCTCGCCCATCGTCTTGTGTTTGAACTCACGGACCGCGCCGGCATCGCAAAGGCCGTCGGTGACTTCATCGGCGAAAACGGTGCGCCTGACGTGCTGGTCAATAATGCCGGCTTCACCCGCGGCGAAACACTGGATCAGGTGGATGGCGACGTCTGGGATCGCGAGATTGCGGTCAACCTGAATGGTGCCTTTCATGTGACGGCGCCGGTCGTCGATGCCATGGCCAGACGCGGCAGCGGCAATGTGGTGTTCATATCCTCGGTCAATGGCCTCTCGCATTTCGGCAACCCGGCCTATTCGGCTGCCAAGGCTGGTCTGATCTCCTATGTGAAGGCGCTGGCCGTGGAGCGTGGACGGTATGGCATCCGTGCCAATGCGGTCTGCCCCGGCTCGGTGCGCACACCTGCATGGGATCATCGCCTCGCCGGTCAGCCGGAACTCCTGGCGAAAGTCTTGCCGCACTATCCGCTCGGGCGCATGGTGACACCGGAAGAAGTGGCACATGCCGCCCTGTTTCTGGCTTCCTCGGCAGCATCTGGAATAACAGGCACGGCGCTGGCCGTGGATGCCGGGTTGACGTCAGGCAATCTGCGCTTCATCAACGACGTTCTTGCGGGAGAAGACTGACATGGCCGGACTTCAGATCAAACAACTCGTCAAATCCTATGGAGCCATGAGCGTTCTGCATGGTATCGATCTTGAGGTACGTGACGGCGAGTTCCTCGTTCTCATCGGCCCTTCCGGCTGCGGCAAGTCCACGCTTCTGCGCATGATTGCCGGTCTCGACGATATTTCTTCGGGGGAGCTATGGATCGGCGATCGCCTGACCAATGGCCTCGCGCCGCAGCAGCGCAATATTTCAATGGTTTTCCAGAGCTATGCGCTGTTCCCGCATATGACGACGCGCAAGAATATCGGCTTTGGCCCGAAAATCCGGCGCGAGGCCGGAAGCGTTATCGATGCCAAGGTGAACAAGGCAGCGGAAACGCTCAACCTGCACAACTATCTCGACCGCCTGCCGCGCCAGCTTTCGGGCGGCCAGCGCCAGCGCGTTGCCATGGGCCGGACCATCGTGCGGGAACCCGACCTGTTCCTGTTCGATGAACCGCTGTCCAATCTGGATGCCAAGCTGCGCGTACAGATGCGCACGGAAATCAAGGCGCTGCATCAGCAGCTCAAGACAACCATCGTCTATGTGACGCACGACCAGATCGAGGCCATGACCATGGCGGACCGGATCGTGGTGATGAATGGCGGCCGCATCGAACAGATCGGCTCGCCGCTCGAGCTGTATGACCAGCCCGCCAACAAGTTCGTCGCCGGTTTCCTTGGCTCGCCCGCCATGAGCTTCATTCCCGGGACGCTGGAGCGGGGTGACGGGATGGTACGCATGCGGACATCGGATGGTTTCGCGATCCCGGTTGGCGATACGACGGCCGCTTCCGGTCAGCCGATTGAGGTGGGCATCCGTCCGGAACATTACCGCCTGGCGGCCAGCGGTCAGGGTTTCCCTTATAAAGTTGCCGTGATCGAGCCGACCGGCTCGGAAACGCATCTTTTCGGCACGATTGCCGGCGTGGATGTGCGCGCGGTGTTTCGTGATCGCATTGCGCCGGAACCGGGCAGCCAGATGATGCTGACGGTCGATCCCGGCAAGGTGCACGTCTTCGACGGGAAAACCGGAAACCGGATCTGATATGGCTTCGCCGCTTTTTGACATCGTTGCCCGGTTGCGTGAGATCGCCGAGAATGGCCAGCGCTCCGATCAAAGAGTGGCTGCCGCCGTTCTGGCGGATGCAGATTTTGCCACCCATGCTTCCATCGAAAAGCTGGCGGAAAAGGCCGGGGTCAGCGAGCCGACGATTACCCGTTTCTGCCGCTCGCTCGGCTTTGAAGGCACCCGTGATTTCAAGGTGGGGCTTGCCCAGTCCCTGGCGGTTGCCGGGCGGTTCATTTCGGTCAATGCCGCCGATGGTTCGGCGAGCCATGGCATTCCGTCCATCATAGCAACCAGTGCCGTCAGCGCGATTGAAACGGTGACCAATCTCATCGACCGGGCAAGTCTCGACCGCGCTGCGGCTATCGTTGCCGGTGCCGGCATGGTTCGTGCCTACGGGTCGGGCGGTGCCTCGTCGATGGCCGCGACCGAGCTCGAAAACCGGTTATTCCGGTTGGGTCTTCCAGCCTCCTCCCATATCGACGGCGAAATGCAGCAGATGACCGCCGCTACCAGCAACAGGGATACGGTCATCGTCGCTTATTCCCTGTCCGGCGAGGTCAAGCCGGTCATCGACGCGGTGACCATCGCCGGGCGCTACGGGGCAAAGACAATTGCCTTCACGGCCGCCAAGTCGTCCTTGGCGGCCGCGGCGCAACTGGTCTTGCCTTTTCACATCGAAGAAGGCACGAATGTCTACCGGCCCTCACCCGCCCGCTATGCCCTGCTTGCCCTCACCGATATGCTGGCCATGAGCGTGGCGGAAAAAATCGGCGCGCCCGCAGTGGAACGCATGCGCCGGATCAAGAATCTTCAGGGCATGCAAAAGAGCGATGCACCCAACCTTCCGCTTGGAGACTGAGAATTGAAACTGTCCGACCTTGATACGCCTGCCGTCCTGATCGATGTGGACCGGGCCGATGCCAACCTGCAGCGCTTCCAGGCCTATGCCGATGCGCATGGGCTGCGCGTGCGCCCGCATATCAAGACGCACAAGCTGCCGCGTTTTGCCAAACGGCAGGTGGAACTTGGCGCTGTCGGCATCACCTGCCAGAAGCTGGGCGAGGCCGAAGTGATGGCCGATGCCGGTTTGACCGACATTTTCATTCCCTACAATATTATCGGCAAAGCCAAGCTCGAGCGGCTCGTTGCCCTGCACGGACGCATCAAGCTTGCGGTGACGGCGGACAGCGCCGCAACCGTCAGCGGTCTTGCCGCGGCCTTTGCCGGTTCGGCGAAGCCGCTCGAGGTTCTGGTGGAATGCGATACGGGCATGGGCCGCTGCGGTGTGCAGACGCCCGATGACGCGGTTGCGCTGGCGAAGGTGATCGACGCCGCCGACGGTCTTCGCTTTGCCGGTTTCATGACCTATCCGAAGGCGGGTGGCGTGCTGGAGAACCAGGCATGGCTGGCAACGGCAAAGCAGAAAGCGGTCGATGCGGGACTTGATCCGCGCATCATCTCCAACGGCGGTTCGCCCGATATGTGGCGCGCTCACGAGGTGACGGCGGCCACCGAACATCGGCCCGGCACGTATATCTATATGGACCGGTTTCAGGTGGCAAAGAATGCCGGCACCTGGGACGATTGCGCCCTCACCGTTCTGGCAACCGTGGTCAGCCGCCCGACGGACAATCGTGCGGTCATCGATGCCGGCTCAAAATCGCTGTCGAGCGATACGTTCGGCATGGAAGGGTTCGGGCGGATTGTCGAATTTCCCGATGCGGTGATCACCTCGCTCAGCGAGGAGCACGGGACGATCGACGTGTCGGCGTGTAAATCCAAGCCGCAGATCGGCGACCGGATCCGGATCATTCCCAATCACGCCTGCGTGGTCTCCAATCTGTTCGACAGCGTGGTGCTGATATCAGGCGACGCTGTCGTCGACATTGCCCCCGTCGCCGCGCGGGGCCGGGTCGGTTAGTTTCCGTAGATGGCCGCGCGCATTTTCCGCTGCGCGTCGGACATTGCCTGCCCCTTGGCGTTGACCTGATCGAGCAGGATGTTCAACTGCGCCTGGATGGTGGGATCCGACACTTCGAACATCGAGCCGGAGATGGTGATCTTGTCCTTGTTCTGATCGACGAAATCGACAACCTTCAGGAGGATGTCGAAGGTCTCGCTCGTGGCCGGAAAGATTTCCTTGTAGGTGTTGGCGAGATTGCTCACGGTCTTTTCATAGGCCTTGTCAAAGACGGGCTTGAGGTCTTCCGGCTGCTTCAGCGCCGCATGGGCCCTGTCGGCGACGCTCTGTTCTTCATCCATGGTCGTGCGCAGCGTGCTGAGGCCGGCATAGGCGGCCTTGATGTCATCCTTGCGGTTCATGGCATCATCAATGGAGGTGATTGCACCTTTGGTGGCAAGGGCTTCCATGGGTTTGCTGATCTTTTCATTCATCGCCGCATGAAAATCGGTGATGATCTTGTATTGTGCTGCATAACTGCCAAGAGACTTGGTTTCTTCCGTGGTCAATTGCGGGACGCTCACGCCCTTCTTGTCGACGATGCGCGTCTGCAGAAAGTCGATGAATGCCTTGCGCTGGGTGGCCTCGTTGTCCGAACAGGCGGAGATCGACAAGGCCATGAACACGGTCATCACAGCCGCAATGGCAAAACGGAATCCTGGCATTTTGTTATTTTCCTTTTCTTCTTCACGTCCGCTCAGGCAAGCGGCCTGAACGATAGAGCCTGTCGGCCTTGTTGCTCCCTGTGGTGCTGCAGAAATTGGGCGCCAGCATGGGAAGAGTGGCATTTCCCTCAAAATTGATCGGATCGCTGGGTAGGGCCTAGTGCAGAAAGATATGTTGCACAACCGTGACGGGCACCGTCAGGCATGTTTTCCAGAAGCAATGGAAACTGCGGGAGGCCGGGGCCGAGCCATCTTGCGTGGCGGACCGATCGTTCAAGGCTCCGATTGTGGCCGCTCCCGATTGGCCATAGAATGCCATGCGTTGAGGGCCGGAGGAAGGAATTGCCATGGAGGAAGATGCTGCGGAATTTGCTCATCGTTTGCGACATCGCGCAGTGACCTATGGGGTCCTGACCTGTGTCCTCATGGTGGCAACGTCGCTCATCGCCGACAAGGGCGGCGCTGTGCTTGCCGGCCTGTGGCCCCTGATGATGGTGGGCGGGCTCATCACCCTGCTGCTTACCGGCTACCTCCTGTTTGATGCCGCTCTGTTTCGTTTCATCGCCTCGCATGAGGATGAACTGGACGGGTGCAAGGCCCTGGACGACATGCTGGCGCGGATGCGGCTGCGGTCCCGTCCGAAAAAGACGCGGCCGTTGCAGGCCAGAATATCAGGAACCAAGAGCGTTCTGGTGAAATTGCATATCGCTTTTGCCGCGTTTGTCACCCTGTTCGTGGCACTCGTTGTCTACGGATTCTGGGGGCACTGAAGGGACTCGACTCCCGGCGGGTCTTTCCTGCATCATGCAGGCCTTCGCCAGAGCTTATGCGTGTGGGACACGGGGAATGCGTATGGGGCCAACTGTCAAGGTGTTGTTCAAGCAGCCTGTTTTGCCTAGCGGCCCGGCAGATGTCATCGAGCCTGATCCGGACCGCTTTGCTGTGCTGAAGCCGGAAGAAATCCCGACGGCCTTCCTTTGCGCAGAGGAGTGCAATCATACGACGGATGATCGCGATCCCTTCCAGCGCTGGGAAGAATAGGCCTAGCTTTTCAGCCTGTACCCCGTTTTGAACATCCAGCGCACAATCAGAATGCAGACGATGAGGAACACCAACGTCATGGCAAGACTGGTTCCGATGTGTACATCGGACAAGCCGTAAAAACTCCAGCGAAAGCCGCTGATGAGATAAACGACCGGATTGAACAAGGTGACCGTACGCCAGAACGGCGGAAGCATGTCGATGGAGTAGAAGCTGCCGCCCAGGAACGTCAGCGGCGTGACGATCATCAGCGGTACGAGCTGCAGCTTTTCAAAACCGTCGGCCCATATGCCAATGATGAAGCCGAATAGGCTGAAGGTCACCGCAGTGAGCACGAGAAACAGCACCATGACAAAGGGATGCTCGATCCGCAACGGCACGAACAAGGCGGCCGTTGCCAGAATGATCACGCCGAGAATGATCGATTTCGACGCCGCCGCGCCGACATAGGCGATGACAATCTCGAAATAGGACACGGGTGCCGACAGCAACTCGTAGATCGTCCCGGTGAATTTGGGAAAGTAGATACCGAAGGACGCGTTCGAAATGCTCTGCGTCAGCAGCGACAGCATGACCAGTCCCGGTACGATGAACGCACCGTAGCTGACCCCATTGATCTCGGGAATGCGCCCGCCAATGGCCGAACCGAAGACGACAAAGTACAGGCTGGTGGAAATGACAGGCGAGATGATGCTCTGCATGATCGTGCGCCATGTACGATGCATTTCAAAGAGATAGATCGCACGGATCGCGTAAAGGTTCATTTGCGTTCCCTCACCAGATTGACGAAGATTTCCTCGAGAGAGCTTTGCTTCGTCTGAATGTCGTTGAACCCTATGCCTGCCTTGTCCAGATCCTTGAGCAGGGAGGCAATGCCTGTTTTGTCCTCATGCGCATCGTAGCTGTAGATCAGCTCGCTGCCGCTGGCGGCCAGTTCGAGCCCGTACTTGGCCAAGGTGTCGGGTACGGCCGAATGCTCTTCCTGCAAATGCAGGCGCAGCTGCTTCTTGCCCAGCGAGCGCATCAGTTCGTGCTTTTCTTCGACCAGGATGATCTCGCCTTTGCTGATGACGCCGATGCGGTCCGCCATCTGTTCGGCTTCCTCGATGTAATGGGTCGTCAGGATGATGGTCACGCCGGACTCGCGCAAAGCGCGCACAACATTCCACATGTCGCGGCGCAGCTCGACATCGACGCCGGCGGTCGGTTCATCGAGGAACAAGATCTCCGGTTCGTGCGACAGTGCCTTGGCAATCATGACGCGGCGCTTCATGCCGCCGGACAAGGTGATGATCTTGTTGTCTTTCTTGTCCCAGAGCGAGAGGTCTTTCAGGATCTTCTCGACATGGCTGGGTTTGGACGGCTTTCCGAACAGACCGCGGCTGAAACTCACCGTGTTCCACACTGTCTCGAAGGCATCGGTCGTCAATTCCTGCGGCACCAGGCCGATCTTGGTGCGCGCCGCACGGTATTCCTTCTGGATGTCGTGCCCATCGGCAAGGATCGTGCCGGATGTCGGATTGACGATGCCGCAGATGGTGCTGATCAGCGTCGTCTTGCCGGCGCCGTTGGGGCCGAGCAAGGCAAAGATTTCACCGTGATGAATGTCGAGATTGATGTTTTTGAGTGCTTCAAACCCGGAATCATAGGTTTTATGCAGATTGGAAACAGATATGGCTGAGGACATGAGGTCTATCCGGACGGAATTTTCGGTTGCGACGTCTCCGGTAGAATGAAACAGGAGGCATGAACCGTCATTGGAAGAATGGTTTTCCTTATATGGTGATCCAAACTGGTTTTCAAACCACCTCCTGACAAAACGAGTCAGGAGGCCCATCAAACAAAATACCCGCCATGCGAGGTGCATGGCGGGTGTCCGGATGGGCCGTTTTCTACGAGGGCTGTGCGACTACCATTTGGTGTGGGCTGAAAGCGTGATCGTCCGGCCGTCGCCATAACCGCAGACCGCCTCGCCGTCGCAGCCCTTGACATAGGCCTTGTCGAAAAGATTGGTGACATTGAGGGCAACGCCCCAGCTGTCCTTCTCGTAGCGGATAGCGGCATCGAACAAGGTGGCGCCGGGAACCTTCAGCGTGTTGGCCTTGTTGGCGTAGGACACACCCTGATAGCGGACGCCTGCTCCGAGATTGACCCCTTGCAGCGGTCCCTGGTCAACCGTGTAATCCAGCCAGAACGCGGCAGACACTTTCGGGACGATTGTCGGCCAGTTGCCGATCAATGCCGGGTCTTCATCCTTGGTGATCTCCATATCGAGTACGGTTAGCGATGCCAGGGCCTTCCAGTTCTGGTCGATATTGACCTTGCCTTCCAGTTCCAGCCCGGTCGATTTGACCTCGCCCAGCTGCGTGTCGATAAAGGTACCGGGAATGCGCGACAGCGCGTTCTGCTTGGTGATCTGGAACACGGATGCCGTCAGCAAGCCGTCAACGAAATCCGGGGCGTATTTGACACCCGCTTCGAACTGATAGCCCTCTTCCGGCTTCAGCGGTTCGCCAAGGGTGACGCCAATCACCGGATTGAAGAAGGTTGCCGCGCTGATATAGGGCGTCACTCCGTTGGAGAATTCATAGCCGAGCCCGACACGGCCGCTGACGGCGCTCTTGTTGTAGTCATAGGTCGGGCCAAGCGGGAAGAACGGGCCTTCGGCGGAATCCGACGCGATGTTGACGTAATCATAGCGGCCGTTCAGGGTCACCAGCCAGCCATCGCCGAACCGCACCTGATCCTGCGTGTAGACGCCAATCTGGTTCATCTTCAAAACCTGATCGAGATAGACGCTGGTCGGGCCCTGCGGGGCACCATAGACCGGATTGCTGGCGCTGATCGGCGTTGCACCACCCGATGCCTGCACCTGGTCGATCTTGAAATATTTGTAGTCGACGCCAAACAGGAAATTGTGTTCGAGCGCGCCGGTGGTGAATTGCTTCTCGGCCCGGTTGTCCATCAGGAACGTGTCGACCTTCGTATCGTGGTTGAAGCCGATCCGGTACAGAAGATTGTCCGGTGTTGTCGGCTTCAGACCGCCGCCATAGGGGAAGGCCGGATCAACATAGCCGTAGGGATAGGGGCTGGTTTCTCTCTTGTTCTGATGGCCGTAGCGCACATTCTGGCTGAGCTTCCAGCCATTGTCGAATGTGTGTTCCGCTTCGTAGCCAAACAGATATTGGCGGTTCTGGCCGTCATCGATACCCGGTTCGGTGAAATTCGCCTTGCGGCTGATCTTGCCGAATGCCGCGTCCTTGACGGTGCCGTAATAAGGCAGGAACCCGCCGCCCGCATGGGTCTGGTCGAGGGCGGAGAACTGGCCGAACACGGTGACTTTTGTGTCAGCCGATGGCGCATAGGTGATCTGCGGCATCAGCGAGCCGCGAAAATCCTTGGCAAAATCCGTCTGCTGTTCGCCGCCGGCGATCCGACCGGTGAAACGGTAGGTCCAGACGCCGTTTTCATCGAGCTTGTCGCCGACATCGACACCGAGATAGGCATTGCCGTACTGATTGACACCCGTTTCGATCCGGCCGAAGCGATCCTTTTCCGGGCGTTTGCTCACCATATTGACGATGCCGCCGGGATTGGCACCACCATAGAGAACCGAAGCAGGGCCCTTGAGGGCTTCAACCCGCTCAAGCATGAAGGGATCGATCTGGAACCCACCGAAGCCATAGCCGAAGAGCGGCAGGCCATCGAGGAAAACGCCGCTTTGCGTGGCCTGGAAGCCGCGAATGAAAATCCAGTCCGTATCGGGGTCTTCGCCGAAGGGCGCTGCGGTGATGCCTGCGGTATAGCGCAGGGCTTCATCGACTTTCCTGACGCCGCGATCCTGCAGTTCCTGCTGGCCGACCACGGAAACGGACTGCGGAATGGCGGTGATCGGCAGGGCGGATTTCGAACCGGTGGTGGTCTTCTTGGCGACGTAGCCGTTGACGGGCCCGGTCGCCGTGCCGTTGCGGCCATCGATGACGATTTCCTTGAGGACGATGGATTCTTCCGCCATGGCTGCGATTGGCAGAAGTGCTATGCTGAGGATTGTGCCGGCGAGCAGAAGCCCTGCCCGCCGTGTCCGGTTATGTCCTGTCATGTGTCGCCCCAAAAACCCCAAAGAACAATGACACCGCACGCCGCTGCACCCGCGCCAATATCATCGTATGCCTGAATATTATGACTATTTAACTCAACTATAAATGCGGGTCTTGTCCGAAATCGCGGCCGTTGAATGTTTTTGGGCTAAAGTCGCCTGGCGGTAATGCTTATTTCCGGCTGCGTTGCCAGGCGGCCGGCGTGAGGCCGGTGTGCTGGCGGAACACGCGGGTGAAATGCGCCTGATCGGCAAAGCCTGCGAGCTCCGCGATGTGGTTGAGACTATGACCGGTCCGCAGCAGCATTTCTTCGATGCGGTGCACACGCGCGCGCATCTGCCACTGGTGCGGCGGCATGCCGGTCGAAGCCTTGAAGGCATGACTGAAATGCGACTGCGACAATCCGGTCAGATCAGCCAGTTCCTGCAGGCGGACCGCACGCATCCAGTTGTCACCGAGATAGTTGGTGACGCGGCGCAGCTGCCAGGGCGCGAGTTTGCTGCGTTTGCGCTCCGCTTTGGCCTTGATGTCGAACAGCAGCGTGAAGACCGAGATTGCCAGGCTCTCACCATAGAGCGGGTGCAGCGGATCGGGATTGGCACACTCCCCTGCCATGAGATTGGCCAGCGCCAGGATGCGCGGATCGGAAAACATCAGGCGCGGCCGCGTGACCGCGCCAAGATCAACCCCGTCACCAAAGCGTTTGACCAGTGTTTGGAGGTTGAAGTGCAGGTCGATGTGGCGGATGTGCTTGACCTCGCTGAGGCGGGACCAGAGCGGCATTCCCGCCGGGACATAGCACATCGGATTGGCAACGCCATCGCTGCCGAGATCCCTGCTCTGCGGGTCCAGCCGCACGTTGAACGTGCCGGTGTTCAGGCCGTCGAGAACGATGAAGAGCCGGGGATCTCTCGCCTCATACTGACCGCTGGCATCGGGGGCGCAATTCACGCTGAATAGATCGGCGACAACACCGTCCCAGGCGCGCTGCTGCAAGCCCCCGACGACGGAAAAGCCGTTTATCTTGGTATTCATCTGCGGTTGAAACGTCATTCGATTGGCATAAAACCATTGGAAATATCAGGCAACGCCAATGATTTGGAACGCTTCCAGAAGGTTTTGCATCAGCTTATAAAATATGAGTAAAGAAATCATCTTTAACTATTGAAATCATTGAGCCAATTGAAAACGGGTCCGGAACACGCGCGTTCCGGACCCGTTATGACAGAGGGCTGTTATTTCAGCGACTGTCGCCGGATGGCAACAATGCTGCAGCCTGTTTATGCCGGGACTGCCACGGGCTCACCCTTCACCTCGCGCATGCTCGGCAGGAAGATGGTCAACAGGCCGAGGAATGGCAGGTAGGAACAGACCATATAGACAAAGTCGATCCCCTTGTTGTCGGCAACGACCCCGAGAACCGCGGCTGCAATTCCGGCCATGCCGAAGGCGAAGCCGAAGAAGATGCCGGCGATCATGCCGACCCGACCCGGCACAAGCTCCTGTGCGAACACCACGATGGCCGGGAATGCCGAGGACAGGATGAGGCCGATGAACACGGTCAGCACGCCGGTCCAGAACAGGTTTGCGTAAGGCATCAGCAGCGTGAACGGCAGGACGCCCAGGATCGAGAACCAGATGACGGTCTTGACGCCGATCTTGTCGCCGACCAGTCCGCCGCCGATGATGCCGACAGCAGCGCGCCGAGGAACAGAAACAGCATCAGCTGCGACTGTTGTACGGTGATGCCGAATTTGTGGATCACGTAGAAGGTGTAGTAGCTGGAGATGCTGGCGAGATAGATGTTCTTGCTGAACACCAGCAGCGTGAGAATGATCAGCGACATCGTTACCTTGCGGCGCGGCAATTTCAGCGTGCGGCTGACCGGCGGCTTTTTCGCATTGGCGGCGCGATAGCGCTGATACCAGTTGCCGACCTGATAGAGGACGATCATGCCGATCAGTGCCGCCGCCGAGAACCAGGCGATGCTCTGCTGGCCGTGCGGCAGGATGATGAAGGCTGCAAGCAAGGGGCCGAGCGCCGTGCCGAAATTGCCGCCGACCTGGAACAGTGACTGGGCGAGGCCATGACGTCCGCCGGATGCCAGGCGCGCGACGCGCGAAGACTCCGGATGGAAGATGGACGAGCCGATGCCGATGAAAGCGGCGCCGATCAGCAGCATCGAATAGTGCGTGGCGATCGACAAGAGGCCAAGGCCAACCAGCGAGAAGCCCATGCCGACCGGCAGGGAATAGGGCATCGGGCGCTTGTCGGTATAGGTGCCGACGACAGGCTGCAGCAGGGACGCAGTGACCTGAAAGGTGAGCGTCAGCAGGCCAATCTGCTTGAAGTCGAGTCCATAGTTGGTCTTGAGCATCGGATAGATGGCTGAGAGCATGGACTGCATCATGTCGTTGAGCAGATGGCAGAAGCTCACGGCAAAGATGATGCCGAAGGCAGTTATTTCAGCGGAAGAGCGCTGTGCGGGTAAGGATGTATCGGTCATATCGGGCGTTCCATCGGAAAATGAGGGTGTTGATTGCGTGCTTCGCGTCACCCTTCCCTTCCCTGATATACCTGTTGCATAAAACCTGCCTTCGTGGTTTGGTCTATTTCTTTCGCAAGTGGGCCAAGCCGATGCTCTATCTGAAGTTTCCCGAGATGAGTTTCCATGCCAGGGATCTGGGGCGTGTGCATCTGCAGCGGCTGGAATGGCTTGAGCAATCGAAGGGCGATGTGGTTGCCGGATTGGCGCACTATCCCACGGGGTGCCATGTTCCGGAGCATCAGCACAGCCTGTCGCAACTTCTGCACGCGATGACCGGGGTTGTCATGGTCTCCACCAAGTTCGGCCGCTGGATGGTGCCGCCGCATCATGCGCTATGGCTGCCGGCGGGCGTGCGGCATGCGGTGGATATGCACGGCGATGTCGCCATGCATTCAATCTATGTCCGTCCCGATGCCGTTGAAGGATTGAAGAACCATCTGCATGTGGTTGCTCTGACCCCGCTCATGGATACGCTGATCCGGGAGGTTGTCGCTTCCCCGTCCGACGAGCAGGCGAGCCCGCGCACGACGTTCATGATGGGATTGCTGCTGCATGAGATTCCCAAGCTGGAAGAGCGCCCGCTCGGCCTGCCCTTCCCCGATGATACCAGGCTGGCGGCGCTCTGCCGGGGCTTTCTGCAAGACCCTTCGCCCCGCACCAATATCGACAACTGGGCCGATCGCCTCGGCATGAGCCGCCGCACGTTTACGCGGTTCTTCCGGCGCGAGACGGGCTTGAGCCTGTCGACATGGCGCCAGCAGGCATGCCTGCTATCCGCCTTGCCGCGTCTGTCGGGAGGTGAAGCGGTAACCAGCGTTGCGCTCGATCTCGGTTACAACAGCGTTCCCGCCTTTACCACCATGTTCAAACGCATGCTGGGCGCCCCTCCCCGCAATTACCTTCACTCCGCCGCCTGATTGTCTCCATCGGTATTTGCCGAGCGCCATCTTTCCGATGGCGCTCAACGAGACATGGGCTATCCCGGAGCGCCCGGTGCTGACCAGATTTGGCCAACGCGATTTGCCGATCCGGCACACTGATAAGGAGTTACCGGGTTGTTCTCGACAAATGGGCCACCATACATGTCCAAACACTGTTTCGTCACATTTGGGCTAAGCACCGCGTCAGATGGCTCCAATGCCTCATTGGCAAGGGAACCGTTCATGTAGTACGAAAAGTCCTGAACATCAGTATGATAATATATACTGTCGTTTTCGCTGATCTTGCACTTGGCAAGGCCGAACGTGTTACCTGCAGCCATGGATAAACACAGATCCATGGCTGCCGCCAGTTTGATGCGGTGCGTGGCGGTATCGCGCGACCAGATTTGCAGGTCGGATCCATTGCATGCGCTGATGGAAAATTTGGCAGTTGCCGTGTCCTTGGACGACACTGTGAGACAAAACCCCGCTTTGCCGCTGCCCGCCACGGAATAGATCTGACCGGTAGGTATGACTTTGACCGCTTTGCCATCGCATTTCGCTGCGAGCCGGAACATGGCATTCCCATGAGCTGGAATAGGTCTGGTCCACAGCTCGTTGTGGGATAGGAGGTCTTCCGGTTTACCATCCCAGAGATCTTTTGCGGAAACGGTGCAGCCTTGCCCGGAAAGGTTGAGGCCAATGGACCACATATCTATTTTCTGTGGCTGAAGCTCCGTATTGCTTTTGTTGAGAACGACAACGGCAAGACGGTCATTGCTGAGCGGCTTAACGACAACGTCCATGTCCTTGTTTTTGTCTTTGTCTGATGCGGGGTCCGTTTGATATGCGATATATCCGCCGATACCGAGCTCATCCTGATCGACGGCGATAATATCCTTGTTTGTCAGAATCTTGAGGGAATCCCTGAGATGCGCGAGGGTTACGCCTGCGTCATCCCTTCCTTTCTGTTGATAGTATTCGGTCAAGCGCCGTACATCGGTACTGAGAAGAAGCGGAGCCCCCATAACGGACCAGAGTGCGAACTGGCTCTTTTCTTCATCGGTGTTCAGGCCGTTGTCGCCGATGAGCAACTGATCAGGGTCATTCCAACTGCCAGGCGCGACGTAACGGGAAAGTGCCACTGTCAAATAGAAACTCGGATAGACACCCTTGTCATTATCTCCTCCTGCACCGGATGACCAGGGATTGCTGAGCGTCTTGGAGACTGCGTCATATGTGTAGTTCTTGATGTCACCCCCGACGCGCCACATCTGGCCGAGCGGGCGAACCCAATCCATTGTTGTATATTTTTCGCTGACGCTATTGCCATATGCAGCTGGCGCCGATTCCAGGAAGAGTATCTTTCGTTCGCTGTCCTTTGTCGCCGTTGCCAAAGCTGCTGCCATAGTCTCGAAGAGTTCTTTTTTTGACGACGTAACTACGACAGTCGGTCGTTCCTTTTCGGGCCAGTATTTGTAAATTTCTGGTTTGTCCGTAGACTTATAATCACAATTATCGTACTTAAGAAGGTCAATGCCCCACTTGGCAAAGGCGGTTGCATCTTGCTTTTCGTGGGTTGCCGAAGCAGGAAAGATTTGACAGGTCTTCAATCCGGAACTGCTATAGAGTCCGGCTTTAAAGCCCATGGAATGTAAATATTGAACATATTGGCTGAGATCAGCATCAAAACCTTTATGTAAGCCGTCAGGCCAATTGCCATAAGTCCAGCCCGACGCGCCTTGTAGAGCTCCATTCTTGTCCCGTGCCCGGTTCATCCAACAATCGTCAACATTGACATATTGATAACCTACGGCCAGCAGCCCGGAATCCTTTATGGCGCGCGCTTGATCCAGCATGAAGTGCTGGAACGAATATTGATCTCTGCTGCCGTTGTCATTCAACGGCGCTTGGACGCCATTGATTGTTTCCAGTTTCGGCCAATTCTTGAATGGGTCTTGGGCGTTGCATTTGAAACGCGACCACGTTGTGAACCCCATGGGCGGTCTGGCTCCGAGTTTCTCCACAACAGGGTTGTTTGGTGTGGTCTTCTCGGGCGCGATCGTTGTATCGGCCTGTACCAGTCGGGGCTCAGGCGCAGGGGGTTGTATTACAGCATTAGGCTCGGAGCTGAGATCTTTCGTCGCTACAGACTGTATTGACGCTGGCACCGATTGGGCCGCATCCGATACAAACGTGCTGTCCGATGTCACTTGTTGTGCAGGCTTTGAATCATTGTTGCATCCGGACAAAACTGAACAAAGCAAAAGTGCCGGTGCATACGGTAAAATGTTTTTCATTATATTTCCGTTCTTCAATTGGATCAGATGTAAAAAGGTTGCGTAAAAAATCGTCTGGCGAGTGAGATTGGAACCATGAAAATCGATACCAATAGTCGAGAAATGTAGCTAATTTTCAGCTATAAAAGAAAGTTAGCTTAGAAATGTAATTTTGCAACATATACCAATGTCGTAGAACGGCCGTTCACATATTGCAGTGAACGACCGCGCACGATCTTGACGGTCGCAACCGTCAGGGCATTGCAGGATTACTCCGCCGCCTGAACCCGCGGGGCCGGAACATAGTTGAGGATCGGGCCGAGCCAGCGCTCCACCTCTTCGACGGGCATTGCTTTGCGCTCCGAATAATCCTCGACCTGGTCGCGCTCCACCTTGGCGACGCCGAAATAGTAGGATTCCGGGTGGGCGAGATAGACGCCCGAAACCGACGAGCCCGGCCACATGGCGTAGCTCTCCGTGAGGCGCACGTTGATCTGCCTTTCTGCGTCGAGCAGGCTGAACAGAGTATCCTTTTCCGTGTGATCGGGCTGCGCGGGATAGCCGGGTGCCGGGCGGATGCCGCGATAGGGTTCGCCAATCAGTTCATCGGGCTTCAAAGTTTCATCCGGCGCGTAGCCCCAGAATTCCTTGCGCACCCGTTCATGCATCAACTCGGCAAAGGCTTCGGCAAACCGGTCGGCAAGGGCCTTCACCAGAATGGACGAATAGTCGTCATTCGCCCGCTCGAACCGTTCGGCAATGGCGATTTCTTCTATACCTGCCGTCACGACGAAACCGCCGATGTAATCCCCTTTGCCGCTGGCAACCGGTGCGACGAAATCCGACAGGGCGACATTCGGCCGGCCGTCGCGCTTCGACAGCTGCTGGCGCAATGTATAGAGTGTGGCCAACTCTTTCTGGCGCCCTTCGTCGGTGAACAGGCGGATATCATCGCCGACGGTACCCGCCGGCCAGAAGCCGATGACGGCTTTCGGATTGAACCACTTTTCATCAATGATCTTGGCCAGCATGGCCTGCGCGTCGGCAAACAACTGCCGCGCCGCTGCACCCTGATTTTCATCGTCGAGAATGGCGGGATAGCGGCCCTTCAGCTCCCATGTCTGGAAGAATGGCGTCCAGTCGATGTAGCGCGACAGTTCGGCGAGATCGTAATTTTCGAATACCCGCGTTCCCAGGAAGGACGGCTTAGGCGGTTCATAGCCCGACCAGTCGATCCTGTGGGCATTGGCGCGGGCCTTTTCCAGGGACAGCCGCTGCTTGTCTGCCTCATTGCGGGCATGGGTCTCGGCAACCCTAGTGTATTCGCTGCGGATGTTATCGACAAAGCCGCCCTTGGTATCCGGCGAGAGAAGTTGGGAGACGACGCCGACCGCACGGCTCGCATCGGTGACATAAACCGTCTGGCCTTTGTGATAGCGCGGATTGATCTTCACCGCCGTGTGCACGCGGCTGGTTGTTGCCCCTCCGATCAGAAGTGGAATATTGAACCCTTCGCGCTCCATCTCGGATGCCACATGCACCATTTCATCGAGCGACGGCGTGATCAGGCCGGAGAGGCCGATAATATCGACATTCAGTTCCTTCGCCGTCTGCAGGATCTTGGTCGCAGGCACCATGACGCCGAGATCGATGATCTCGTAATTGTTGCAGGCGAGAACGACACCGACAATGTTCTTGCCGATATCATGCACATCACCCTTGACCGTCGCCATCAGCACCTTGCCGGCGCTTTCGCGTTCGCCCGTACCGCCATTGGCGAGCTTTTCCGCTTCCATATGGGGCAGAAGCAGC
Organism: Phyllobacterium sp. NPDC097923; assembly: GCF_044760925.1. Classification (NCBI taxonomy): domain Bacteria; kingdom Pseudomonadati; phylum Pseudomonadota; class Alphaproteobacteria; order Hyphomicrobiales; family Phyllobacteriaceae; genus Phyllobacterium; species Phyllobacterium sp. NPDC097923. The sequence continues at coordinate 231,428 of NZ_JBIWBL010000003.1, forward strand.
GCGACGGCCTGCTTCATCACGCGGGCGGATTTGACCACCTGCGGCAGGAACATCTTTCCCGCACCGAAGAGATCGCCGACGACATTCATGCCCGCCATCAGCGGACCTTCGATCACATGCAGCGGCCGTTCGGCTGCAAGCCGCGCCTCTTCCGTGTCGACATCGATGAACTCGGTAATGCCGTTGACGAGCGCATGGGAAATGCGGTCCGCCACGCTCCATTCGCGCCAGGCGAGATCGCGCTCGCGCGCTTCCTTGCCGGCCGATCCCTTGTAGCGCTCGGCGAGGTCCAGCAACCGTTCCGTCGCATCGTCGCGGCGGTTGAGCACGACATCCTCGCAGGCCTCGCGCAGTTCCGGATCGATGGATTCATAGACCGCCAGCTGTCCGGCGTTGACGATGCCCATATCCATGCCGACCTGGATCGCATGGTAGAGGAACACCGCATGCATGGCTTCGCGCACGGGCTCATTGCCGCGGAATGAAAAGGACAGGTTCGAGATGCCGCCGGAGATATGCACATGCGGCAGCGTTTCCGTGATCTGGCGTGTGGCCTCGATAAAGGCGACACCATAGCCGTTGTGTTCCTCGATGCCGGTGGCTACCGCAAACACGTTCGGGTCGAAGATGATGTCTTCGGGCGGGAACCCGGCTTCCCTGGTCAGGAGTTCGTAGGCGCGGGTGCAAATCTCGACCTTGCGCTCCAGGGTATCGGCCTGGCCCTCCGTGTCGAAGGCCATGACCACGACGGCCGCGCCATAGGCGCGCACGCGTTTGGCATGGTGAAGGAAAGCCTCCTCCCCCTCCTTCATGGAGATGGAGTTGACGAGCGGCTTGCCCTGCACGCATTTCAGTCCGGCCTCGATGACATCCCACTTGGAACTGTCGATCATGACGGGCACGCGGGCGATATCGGGCTCGGCGGCAATCAGGTTCAAGAACTCGACCATCGCCTTCTCGCTGTCGATCAGGCCTTCATCCATATTGATGTCGATGATCTGCGCGCCGTTGGCAACCTGATCGCGCGCCACATCCAGCGCGGTGGCGAAGTCGCCGGCGGTGATCAGCTTGCGGAACTTGGCCGAGCCGGTGATGTTCGTGCGCTCGCCCACATTCACAAACGGAATGTCCTTGGTCAGCGTGAACGGCTCAAGGCCGGACAGGCGCATATGCGTGGAAATTTCCGGGATCTGGCGCGGCGGATATTTGCTGACCGCCTCGGCAATCGCCCGAATGTGATCGGGTGTCGAACCGCAGCAGCCGCCGACGATGTTCAGCAGGCCTTCACTGGCAAAGCCTTCCAGCTGCTCGGCCATTGCCTCCGGGCTTTCGTCATACTGGCCGAATTCGTTGGGCAGGCCGGCATTGGGATAGGCGCAGACAAATGTATCGGCAACGCTGGAAATTTCAGCAAGGTGGGCGCGCATTGCATTGGCGCCAAGCGCGCAGTTCAGGCCGATGGTGAAGGGTTCCGCGTGACGCACGGAATGCCAGAAGGCCGTCGGTGTCTGACCGGACAAGGTTCGGCCTGAGAGATCGGTGATCGTGCCCGAAATCATGATGGGCAGGGTAATGCCCTTTTCCTCGAAGACTTCCTGCGTGGCGAATACGGCTGCCTTGGCGTTCAGCGTGTCGAAGATCGTTTCGATGAGGATGATATCGGCGCCGCCATCCATCAAACCGCGCACCTGATCCGCATAGGCAATGCGCAGATCGTCAAAGGTGACAGCGCGATAGCCGGGATTGTTCACGTCAGGCGAAATGGATGCGGTGCGGTTTGTCGGTCCGAGCGCTCCGGCCACGAAGCGGCGTTTGCCGTCCTTCTGTTCGGCCTTGATCGCTGCCCGGCGGGCAAGGCGGGCGCCGTCGCGGTTCAGCTCATAGACAACCTCTTCCATGCTGTAATCAGCCTGGGCGATGGTCGTGGAGGAGAACGTGTTGGTTTCGAGAATGTCCGCACCGGCCATGGCATAGGCGTAGTGGATGTCCTCGATGGCCTGGGGCTGCGTGAGAATCAGAAGGTCGTTATTGCCCTGCAGGTGACAGGAGCAGTCGGCGAAGCGTTCGCCGCGGAAATCGTCCTCGTTCAGGCTGAGGCCCTGAATCTGCGTGCCCATGGCCCCGTCGAGAATCAGGATGCGTTCGCGCGCCGCCTTGGTCAGCGCTTCAAACACCTCCGAGCCATCCCGTGGAGCACCCATGGGACCGAACAGATTATCGACTGCAATATTCATGACTCAAACGCCTCTTGGCCATCTTGGGACGAGAGGCGTAAACTCACATAAAGATATCTTTATGTCAACAAATCAATTCCATTGGCGGCAGATTCTGTCGCAGCTGCGGCGTCCTGTCCCGCCGCAGCCGCGATGCCCGCATCAAGCGCGGCCACGCGACGAAAATGTCCTCCGGAGCCGGCATTATGCGCATCAATCCCATGCCAGTGCTCCGCCATTCTGGTATTCGATAACCCGGGTTTCGAAAAAATTCTTTTCCTTCTTCAAATCCATCGCTTCCGACATCCACGGGAACGGATTGTCCGTATCGGGAAAGACCTGTGCGAGACCAAGCTGGGCGCAGCGGCGGTTGGCGATGAAGTGCATATAGCTTTCGCAAAGCGCAGCATTCAGCCCGAGGAACCCGCGCGGCATGGTATCGCGGCCATAGGATGCCTCGAGTTCCGCGGCATCCCTGATCATCCCGCGCAGTTCTTCGGTAAAGGCTTTTGTCCACAGATGCGGATTTTCGTGACGGATCTGGTTGATCACGTCGATGCCGAAATTCATGTGGATGCTCTCGTCGCGCAGGATGTACTGATACTGTTCGGCAATGCCGACCATCTTGTTGCGCCTGCCAAGCGACAGGATCTGGGCAAAGCCTGTATAGAACCACATGCCCTCGAAAATGACGTAGAAAGCCACGAGATCGCGCAGGAACTGCTGATCCATCTCCGGTGTGCCGGTCTTGAAATCCGGGTTGTCGAGATTTTGCGTGTGCTTGAGCGCCCAGGCCGCCTTGTCGGTGATCGATGGCACTTCGCGATACATGTTGAAGAGTTCGCCCTCGTCCAGCCCGAGACTTTCCACGATATACTGGAATGTATGGGTGTGAACCGCCTCCTCGAAAGCCTGACGCAAGAGATACTGGCGGCATTCCGGATTGGTCAGGTGCCGGTAGATGGCAAGGACAATATTGTTGGCAACAAGTGACTCGGAGGCCGCGAAGAAACCGAGATTGCGCTTGATCATACGGCGCTCGTCGTCGGTCAGCCCGTCCCTGGATTTCCACAGGGCGATATCCGCCTGCATCGATACCTCCGTCGGCATCCAGTGATTGTTGCAGCCATTGAGATATTTCTCCCAGGCCCAGTGATACTTGAGTGGCAGGAGCTGGTTGACGTCGGCACGTGAGTTGATCATCGCCTTGTCATCGACGCGCACGCGACCACCGCCGCGTACGATATCGCCAAGACCCGTGGCATCGGCGACGGGTGCCTGATCCGGTGCAAGGGCGGGGTGGATGGCGCGGGCCGCATTGGCGGCAGCTTCGGTGTTGGTCCAGTCAAGCATGGTCTTTTCCTTCAATTCATTGCAAAGCTGTGTGGCAGGCGCGGTTGCGCGCTTACTGGCAGGCTTCGCAGTCCGGATCATTGATCGAGCAGGCATTGCCGGCCGGTTCCGACAGGATGATCGATTCGGCAATCGGCTTGGCGGCGACGGCGTTGAGCTTGCCATCGGTGCCTTTCAACGTGGACTTTTCCACGTGCGAGGCCGAACGCGAACGCAGGTAATAGGTCGTCTTCAAACCGCTGTTCCAGGCGAGGCGATAGAGTTCGTCAAGCTTCTTGCCGCTCGGGTTGGCGATATAAAGGTTGAGGGATTGGGCCTGGTCGATCCACTTCTGCCGGCGTGAGGCCGCAGCAATCAGCCATGCACTGTCGATTTCGAACGCCGTGGCATAGAGCGCCTTGAGGTCGGCGGGGATGCGGTCGATTTCACCAACCGAGCCGTCGAAATATTTCAGGTCCGAAATCATCACCTCGTCCCACAGCCCGCGCTGCTTCAGATCATGCACCAGTGCAGCATTCACGACAGTGAAGTCGCCTGACATGTTGGATTTGACGAAGAGGTTCTGATAGGCGGGCTCGATGGACTGGGCAACGCCGCAAATGTTGGAAATCGTTGCAGTCGGGGCAATCGCCATGGTGTTGGAATTGCGCATTCCGGTTGTCGTCACCCGCTTGCGCAGAGCTTCCCAATCAAGGGTCGTGCTGCGGTCCATCGAAAGCCTGGCACCGGCGGCCGTGCGGGCCTGGTCGAGCAGTTCGATGGAATCGATCGGAAGAATGCCTTTTGACCAGAGCGAGCCGTTGAAGCTTGGATAGCTGCCGCGTTCGCTGGCGAGGTCAACCGATGCCGAAATGGCATGGTAGGAAATGGCTTCCATGCTGAGATCGGCAAAAGCCACGGCCTCATTGGACGCGTAGGGAATGCGCAGAGCCTGCAATGCATCCTGGAACCCCATCAGCCCGAGGCCAACCGGACGGTGACGCAGGTTGGAAGAGCGCGCTTCGGGGATGGTGTAGAAGTTGATGTCGATGACATTGTCGAGCATGCGCATGGCCGTCGCCACAGTGCGCGCGAGACGCTCAAGGTCGAGGCCCCCAGCTGCAATGTGATTGGCAAGATTGATCGAGCCAAGATTGCACACCGCAACTTCATCCTTCGATGTGTTGAGGGTAATCTCGGTGCACAGGTTCGAGGAATGCACGACGCCGGCGTGACCCTGCGGCGAGCGGATATTGCAGGGGTCCTTGAACGTGACCCAGGGATGGCCGGTCTCGAACAGCATCGTCAAAATCCGGCGCCAGAGATCCAGTGCCCGCACGGTGCGGAAGACACGGATTTCCCCGCGTGCGGCCTTGGCTTCATAGGCCTCGTAGGCGGATTTGAATGCCGCGCCATAGAGATCATGCAGATCCGGTGTCTCGTCGGGTGAGAACAGGGTCCATGGCTCGTCCTTTTCCACGCGACTCATGAACAGATCAGGCACCCAGTTGGCCGTGTTCATGTCATGGGTGCGGCGGCGGTCGTCACCGGTATTCTTGCGCAGATCGAGAAACTCCTCGATATCGACATGCCAGGTCTCGAGATAGGCACAGACGGCGCCCTTGCGCTTGCCGCCCTGATTGACCGCGATGGCCGTATCGTTGGCCACTTTCAGGAACGGTACGACGCCTTGGCTTTCGCCGTTGGTTCCCTTGATATGGGCACCAAGACCGCGCACGGGCGTCCAGTCATTGCCGAGACCGCCGGAATATTTTGCCAGAAGCGCGTTGTCCTTCACCGCTTTGAAAATACCGTCGAGATCGTCGGCGACGGTGGTCAGGAAGCAGGAGGACAGTTGTGGGCGCAGCGTGCCCGAATTGAACAAGGTTGGAGTCGAAGCCATGAAGTCGAACGACGACAGCAGGTCGTAGAATTCGATGGCGCGCGCTTCCCGGTCGATCTCGCGGGTGGCGAGGCCCATGGCAACGCGCATCAGGAAGGCCTGCGGCAATTCGAACCGGATACCGCGTGTCTGCTGGAGATAGCGATCATACAATGTCTGCAGGCCGAGATACTGGAACTGCAGGTCGCGTTCCGGCTTCAGGGCTGCTGATATTTTCCGCAGGTCGAAGCGGGCAAGTTCAGGATCGAGCAGTTCCGCTTCAATCCCAGCCTTCACATAGGCGGGGAAATAATCGGCGTATCGCTCCGCCATTTCATGCTGGGTCGCCTGTTCAGGCCTGCCGAAGACAAAGCTCAAGGCTTCGCGGCGCAGCTTGTCCAGAAGCAGCCGGGCAGTGACAAAGGAATAGTTCGGTTCGGTTTCAACGAGTGTGCGTGCAGCCAGAATGGGCGCAAGCGACAGTTCGTCGAGGGTGATACCGTCATAGAGATTGCGCTGGGTTTCGCTGAGGATCGGGGTGGCGCTGACCCCGTCAAGTCCTTCGCAGGCTTCATCGATGATTCGGGCGAGGCGCGCCGCATCGAGCGGTGCCCTGGTCCCATCAAGCAGGGTGACGCTGAGGGACGGGCCGGTTTCGGCCACGGGTTCCACCAGCTTCGCCCGTTCTCTCGCGCGTTCTTCCCGGTAGAGCACGTAAGCGCGGGCGACTTTGTGGTTTTCGCTGCGCATGAGGGCAAGTTCGACCTGGTCCTGCACGTCTTCAATGTGAAACAGACGGCCTTCGCTGCTGCGGCGCTTCAATGTTGTCACGATGTCGGCGGTCAAGCCTTCGACGACATCGTGCACACGGCGCGAACCGGCAGCGACATTGCCTTCGACGGCGAGGAAGGCTTTGGTGAGAGCAACGGTGATTTTCAGCGGATCGAAGGGGGTGACCGAGCCATTGCGCCGAATGACGCGGTAGCCGGGCTCGCTGGATGATGGCTGCAGTTCGGCAGGACGAACCGGCGACTGACCGTCGGCGCGGGTGGTTTGAAGAGAAAGAGACATATGCTTATACCCCAAATGTTGGGGGCAAAGGTCGAGCGCACGCGTGCAAGAATCCGGTCAGCTTGCGGCCGACCATTGCAAGCGACACACCGGGACACCCCGCCCGTGGACGTTCATCATGTCATGGCAGGTCTCCTGGCTCACAGGTCGGCGCTGGTGTCGGCCTTCCCGAAGCTGGGCTTCAGTGGCATTGTCGACAACAACTCGCTGTTTACAGTTGCGGGGGCAGCGCCGGCATCAATGTCCAGGACATTTCACCGGCTTCCCTCTTAGCTCCCGGTCTTGCGACTCGGAGAGAACCATAACGTCTATATTTAGTATCAAATCGCAATTTTTAGTCAATAGATAGATAGCGACAGCTTCGCGTGCTCAGAGCACTGCGGATTGCGGCAAGACGAACGGTACGGATTTTCCGGGCAGACCGCCGACCTTGAGCGCACATTCATAGACGCGCAGGATGCGGTCATCCGTCAAGACTTCCATGGGGGTACCCACAGAATCGGCCCTTCCCCTGTGCATGACCACGACGCGGTCGGCAAACATGGAGGTCAGGTTGAGGTCATGCAGGATCGCGATGACCCCGCCACCGCGATCGGCAAAATCGCGGGCAATCTGCATGATGATCAGCTGATGTTTGATATCGAGGCTTGAAACCGGCTCATCAAGAAAGAGAAAGCGCGGCTGGCCGTCCAGCATCGGTTGCCAGACCTGGCAGAGGACGCGCGCCAGTTGCACCCGCTGCTGCTCGCCGCCAGAGAGTTCCTGATAGAACCGCCCGCCGAAACCCGCGAGGTCGACGCGCTCAAGCGCTTCATCGGGCAGTGTGTCCACGTTGTGGCGCGAAGCACCGGAGCGGCCGCTGGTCATGCCCAGCTTGACGATCTCACGCACGGTAAACGGGAAGGACAGCGAGGTGGATTGCGGCAGGATCGCCCGCATGGTTGCCATCTGCCAGAGCTTCAGCCGGTTGATCGGCGTGCCGTTGATGCTGATGACGCCCTCATGCGGCAGATCACCGGAGAGTGCACGCATCAGGGTCGTTTTGCCTGACCCATTGGGTCCGACGATAACTGTGAATGCGCCTGCCTCAGCATCAAAGGATATGTTCTCGACGATTCTGTTTCGACCGAGGGACACGGAGACATTGGAAACACGGATCATGATCAGAGGTCCAGAATGCCGCGGCGACGCAGCAATATCCACAGGAAGAAGGGTGCGCCAACGGCTGCCGTGACGATGCCGATCGGCAATTCGGCTGGAGCAACGATGGTCCGGCTGACCGCATCGGCAATCAGAAGGAGGCAGGCGCCAAGGAGAGCGGCGGCCGGCAGGAGATAGCGATGATCGGGGCCAATCACGAGGCGCAGCAGATGCGGAACGACGACGCCGACAAAGCCGATGCCGCCGCTCACCGCAACCGATGCGCCGGTGGCCGCAGCGACGGTGACAATGGCGATGCGTTTGAAGCGCTGTACCGGAATGCCGAGATGGCTGGCCGATGCTTCCCCGAGGGCGAGCCCGTTGAGGCCGCGGGCGAGGAATGGTGAAATGACGAGGGCGAGCGCAATGAGCGGGCCTGATGCGGCGATCTTGACCCAATTGGCTCCCGCCAGCGATCCCAGCCCCCAGAATGTCAGGTCGCGCAACTGTTTGTCGTCGGCGACATAGACCAGGACACCGATATAGGCGGCGGCCATGGCGCCGAGCGCAATACCGGCGAGCAGCATCGTGGCGATGGACGTTTGCCCGCGCCGCGTCGCGACGTGGTAGAGGATGAGCGTGAAGATGAGGGCGCCGAAGAAAGCGGCGAGCGGCAAGGCATAGAGACTGAACAGAGCGATCACCGGGGCGAGGAAGGTTCCGCCGAGAACGATGATGCTGACCGCGCCAAGCCCGGCGCCCGCCGAGACGCCGACAATGCCGGGGTCAGCCAGCGGATTGCGGAACAATCCCTGCATGACTGCACCCGATACGGCAAGGGACGCGCCGATCAGCGCGCCGAGAATGACGCGGGGCAAGCGGATATCGTAAATGATGATGCGATCACGGACGGAGAGCGCATTGTCCGTGATATCGGATCCGGCAATCAGGGACTTCACGACGGAGAGGACCGATGCATCGGATGCACCAAAGGCGAGGCTGAAAAGGACTGTGGCAACGAGCGCGACGCACAGGCAAGCAATGACCATGCGCGCAAACACTGACCGGTCACCATCCGGGCGCAGTCTGCTGCCGCCCTGTGCGGAAGCAAGGACGGCAGGTTTTCTCAAGACGGTCTCACTCATTTGCCGAGTTCGTTGCCGTAAATGGCTTCGGCCAGCTCGTGAATTGCCTTGGGCGCACGCGGCCCGAAGCCCAGCAGATACTGACCGCTCATGCGGATGATCTTCTTGTCTTTGCCGGCGGGCGTCGCGGCGATCGCCGCATTGGCAAGAAGGTCGGCATTGTCGGACGCATGGTCACCACCGCGGTCCATGACCAGAATGACGTCGGGTTTGGCGGTGATGATCGCCTCGTCCGTCAATGGCTTGTATCCGGGATATTCCGTGATCGCATTGTCGGCACCGGCCAGTGCGATGATCCCATTGGCTGCCGTTTTGGTGCCGGAGGCCATGATCTTGCCGCCTTGGGCGCTGAGGACAAACAGAATCCGCTTGCGGTTCTTGATGTTCTTCGTTGCGTCTTCGGCCGCCTGCAAATCCTTCTCGACCTGCGACGCCAGTTTTTCCGCCTTGTCGTCAACGCCAAGTGCCGTACCCACCACGCGTATTTTCGCCGCGATACTCTTTCCGGTGTAATCTTCCGGCACAAAAACGAAGGGCAGGCTGGCCTTCTTCAGGACATCGATGGTTTCCTTCGGGCCGCTGCCTTCCACGGCAATGATAGCCGTCGGATTGATGGAGAGAACCCCTTCGGGGGACAGCGCGCGCATATAGCCGACATCGGGCAGCTTCTGCGCCGCTTGCGGGTAGGTACTCGTCTGGTCACGGCCGACGAGGTGCCCTTCTTCCCCCAGCGCATAGACGATCTCCGTGATGGAGTCGCCGATGGACACTACCCGGCTCGCATCGGGAAGACGCCCGGTCACTTCTTCTGCAGAAGCCATGCCTTGTGCGTAAAGCAATGCCATCAGCCCGGCGAGCGAAGCGGCGAGATGCAGCCTTGCCGGCTTGCTCTGGCGTTTAGCGAACATGGTCATTTCCTTACGCGGCCGAACGCAGGATGCGCGGCAGGTTTTCGACAAGCTGGCGCCAGTCTTCCCGTTCGCCCGAACCCTCGTGGCGCTTGCCGAAGAACTGGATGATCATTTCCCCTTCGGCGCCGTAGGCTTCGAGCGATGTCACATGACCGTCCTTGGTCGGTTTGCGCACGGCCCACAACTCGGCAATGTGATCGAGGCGCAGGTGCATATGAAAGGTTTCATCGAGGATATTGAGCCAAGGCCCCATCGGCTTGATGTTCGCAATCGGACCCGAATGGATCTGGATGCAACCGCGATTGCCGACAAAGCACATGATCGGTATCTGCTCCTGCGCCGCATGCTGCATCATGGCGCTCAAGGCGTCGCGATCCAGTGCCCAGGCATAGTCCTGCCCGATCACCTGCACCGCCTGATGGCGGGTCATCTTCAGCGAGCGCAGAATGCCGAAGAATTCATGCACATCCTTCATCTGGGTCCAGCGATCGCGCAGGCCGTCCGCATCAAGTTCATGAATTTCCGCAGTCTTCTCCTCGGGCTTCGGCAAAGCCGTCAGTTCGATACTCTGCGACTGGTCATCGAGGCGCAGCTTGGCGACAAGTGCGTGGTAGGCATCGAGATCGGAAGCCGGGCGCAGATGGATTTTGTGGATTGCCTCACCGGCGGCATCGAAGAACTGGAGACTGCGACGGATGAATTCGCCGTCCTGCTTTTCCACCGCAAAGCCGTGCGCCCAGCTGTCGGGAAACAGCCGCAGATCGATCTGCTCGCCCAGCAGCATGGAGGCATGCTTGCCGACAATGGGCTTGTCGTAGACGCCGATCTTTTCGTGCACCGCGCTTTCGTTGCGCGTCAGCGCCATCACCTCGCCCAAAGTCTGTATCTCGGTCAGGAAGGTTTCGATGCGCGGCGTGATGCGAATGACATTGAGGCCACAAAAAGCTGCAACCAGATCAGCCTCGGTGATGCCAAGCTGCTGGGCAAGGTCGCGCTCGCGCATTTTGGGGTTGTCTGCCCGAGCTTGCCGGATGTCCTGGGGTGCTGGCTTGTGCGTATCAGTCATTGTCTTCGGATGCCTATCAATGCGTTACTTGTTGAGAATGAGTTTGCCCTGGCGGGTGATTTTCAGGCGGTAAAGCGAGCCGGCATGTTCGATGCCGACTTCGTTGGAGCCGTCGAACAGGATTTCGCTGCCGTAAACGCGCATATCCGTTTGCCGGACCGGCATGAGTTCGCGTGCGAGCGGGGCCAGCCTCGGAAGCCGGACTTGAAGATCGATGATTTGGCGTCGTGACATTGCTGGCCAGCCTTTTCGTGCTGTCGTTGCCGGAATGCTCCGGCAACGGATAGTTCAAACTTGACTCGTATGATCATATTTATTACTCAACATAAAGAGGAGTCAACGAGTCAAGTTAGTTGGCGCTTGAAAAACATCACAAAATTGCAAGCGCGCTGACCGCGAGCCTGCAAAAATTCTTGAAGTTCGAGCTATCCCAGCAAGCGCAACGGCTGGAAATTTCGAATTGCGCAGCGCAATTTGCGGCAGGAAATGGTTTGAGCATGACCGCTGCTCCCGCCATGATGAAGCCTGCTGCAACAGGGAAGGCGTCGGGGTACGAGTCCTCCCCGGCGCCAACCCTGACAAAAGAAAAAGGCCCTTGCGGGCCTTTTCCATGTGCAGATTGATCATGCCCTGATCGTGGAGATCAGAACGGCGAATCAGGGAAGTAGAATTCCTTGGCATTGTCCTTGGTGACCAGGGTGGCATCCAGGATGTATTTGCCGCGCACAGGAACCTGATCGTAGAAATTGGCAACCGTCAGTTCGAGTGCCGTTGCGATCATGGACGGCGGATAGAGAACATTGATCGGTGTCATGGCATCGCCATCGCTGACGCGCTTGATCATGTCCTTCATGCCGGCACCGCCGATGACCATCTTGATGTCGGTGCGCTTGGCCTGGCTGATGGCCTCGAGTACGCCGACGGCCATGTCGTCATCCTGGCACCAGACGGCATCGATCTTCGGGAACTTGGTCAGATAGTCCTGCATGACCTTGAAGGCGTCATCGCGTGACCAGTTGCCGAACTGCTTGTCGAGCACCTTGATACCGCTTCCGGCAATGGCTTCGTCAAAACCCTTCTGGCGTTCTTCGTCAATGACGATCGGCAGGCCGCGAATGACCACGACGTCACCGGTGCCAAGCTTGTCCTTCAGATATTTGCCGGCGACACGGCCGAGCTCCGGATTGTTGCCGGCGACGTACAGATCCTGAATGCTCTGATCGGACAGGGCGCGGTCGACAACCGTGACGAATACGCCCTTTGCCTTGACCTGACGGATCGGGTCGGTCAGTTCGTCGGAATTGTGCGGCAGGGTGACGAGTGCGTCGATGCCCTGTGTGGTCAGGTCTTCCAGTGCGTTGGCCTGGGAAGCACCATCGGGTGATGTCTTGATGGTGATCTTGAGGCCGGGATGGTTGGCCTCAAGAATCTTGGCCGCCCGTTCGGCGTGATAGACGACGCCGCCGGTCCAGCCATGATCGGCAGCCGGAATGGAAACGGCGATATTGACTTTCTTATCCGCGGCGTGAGCCAGGACCATGCTTGACGCGAGCAGCGCGCCGGCAAGTCCCACGATGAGTTTACGCATATTTCTCTCCCAAATATTCTACGGGCCTTTGTGTCGAGGTCGGCGGGTGGCCCATTCTCCCCCTCCCAAACTTTTATCGCTGTCTATCCCTTGCGCTGCAGTGTCCGCTGCACCAGCATGGCGATGATGATGATGACGCCCTGAACCGCACCGATCAGATATTCACTGACGAAGTTGGACAGGACCATGATGTTGCCGACGATCTCCAGCATGAAGGCGCCGCAAATGGTTCCCCAGATGCGGCCGACCCCGCCTTTCAGCGCCGTGCCGCCGATGACAACAGCCGTAATGGCCTGCAATTCCCACAGCATGCCGGTGGTCGTGGTTGCCGCCCCAAGCCGCGGGACGTAGACCACTACGGCTATGGCCACGCAGATACCTTGAATGACATAGGTCATGGCGCGGACACGATTGACGTGGATGCCGGAATACCGCGCGACGTCTTCGTTGGAACCGACCGCGATGACGTGCCGGCCAAAGGAGGTCTTGTAGAGGATGAAGGCACCGAGCAAACCGACGGCGATGATGATCCAGACCGGTATCGGCAAGCCGAGGAACGTGCCGGTATAGACCGGCCGGAACAGATTGCGCATTTCGCTGGATTTCATGGCAATCGATCCGCCATTGGCCAGCCAGACCGTGACGGAGCGGTAGATGGCCATCGTTCCAAGCGTCACGATGAACGGTTCGATCCGCCCCAGCGTCGTGACGGCGCCGTTCACCAGCCCTGCACCTGCCCCGACGCCGATGGCGATGACGACACCGGCGGCCAGCATGGCGAAATTGCCGTCGATGGCGGCAGAATTCAGGAACAGGATCATGATGCCGGCGACAAGCGCAGCCATCGATCCCACCGACAGATCAAGCCCGCCGGCCGAAATCACGAAGGTCGCGCCAACGGCGATGATGGCGATGAAGGACGAGCGGGTCAGCACGTTCAATATATTGTCGATGCCGATGAAGCTTGGATTGACCAGGGCGCCCAGAACGAAAAGCGCGGCAAGCGCCAGGAATGGCGCAACTGCCGTCTTGTCGATATCCGCCAGCTTGCGGCCAAGGCCGCGCGTGTCGGTATTTGCTTGCGTATCGCTCATGCGGACCCCGTTGCGTATAGTTCTGCTTCGTTTGTTTTGACGCCGGTGGCGTAGACGACGATTTCATCTTCCGTCATCGCGTCACCCGAGACCTCGCCGACAATGCGCGCGGAGCGCATGACAAGGATGCGGTGACAGATGCCGATCAGCTCCTGCATCTCGGAGGAGATGACGATGACCGATTTTCCTGACTTGGCGAGATCGGCGATGAACCTGTAGATCTGTTCCTTGGTGCCGATATCGATACCGCGCGTCGGCTCATCGATGATGACGATGCTCGGATCAAGCAGCATCATCTTGGCGAGCAGGAGCTTTTGCTGATTGCCGCCGGACAACTGGCCCGCCAGCAGATCGCGCCGCCGGGCCCGGATGTCGAATTCGGCAATCGCCTTGTCCAGCCCCTGTTCTTCCTGCTTGCGCTCGATGAGCGGGCCTTTGGTGAATTTTTCCAATGAGGCCAGCGTGAGGTTGGTCCGCAGGTTCTGTGCCAGAAGCAGTCCCTTGCCCTTGCGGTCTTCGCTCAGGTAGACAATCCCGGCGGCCATGCTGTCGCGCACGCTGTGAAACCGCACCGGCTTGCCGTTCAATTTGACCTGCCCATGTCCGGGACGCAGCCCGACAATGCCTTCGAACAGTTCAGTCCGTCCGGCGCCGATCAGCCCGGCAAAGCCGAGTATTTCGCCCTTGCGTAGAGTAAAGGATGCCTCGCGGGCATAACCCGGGACATCAAAGTTGCTGACTTCCAGAATGGTCTCGTGCGTCGCCGTTTCTTCCCGCTCAGGATAAAGCTTCGACATGTCACGTCCGACCATCAGTTTTGCCATGTCGACGGGCTGCAACTCAGAAGCGTTTCGAGTTGCAATCAACTTACCATCCCGAAGCACGGTGATGCGATCAGCAATGGCACCAACCTCAGGCAGGCGGTGCGAGATGTAAAGCACAGCTACATTCTGGTCGCGCAGGTTGCGGATGACCTTGAGCAGCGCTTCGGTCTCATAAGGGGTGAGAGATGCCGTGGGCTCATCGAAGATCACGACGCGGTGCGGCACCTGCAGCGCGCGGGCAATCTGCACGAGCTGGCGCCGCGCAATGGATAGCCGCGACACCGGTGTTGTCGGATCAATGTCAGCACCGAGCTTGCGCACGGCTTCCGCTGCCAGCCGGTTCATCTCGCGGTCATTGACCATGAGACCGCGTTTCAACTCGCGCCCCATGAAAATATTCTGCGCGACGGTCAAATGCGGTGCGAGCAGGATTTCCTGGTGCACCAGCACAAGGCCGCGATGTTCCGCATCGACGGGACCGGCGAGGGTCACGTCCTCCCCATCCATCGCAACCGAGCCGCGGGTCGGCTGCAGATGGCCGCTCAGAAGCTTCATCAGCGTCGACTTGCCGGCACCGTTCTCGCCGATGATTGCATGCACCTCGCCGGGCTGGATGGTGAGGCTGATATCGGTCAGCACCTCCACCGGCCCGAAAGCCTTGGCGATGCCGCGGGCTTCAAGCACGGGCAGCAGAGTTGACTGTGTGGCGGGGTCTGAACTCATCTTTCCTGGCACCCCTCTCTGCCCTGCCGGGCATCTCCCCCACAAGGGGGGAGATCAGCCTCCATTATTGTGCCAGCCATTTTGCAGCGTTGCCCCATGGATAGAGGTATCAATGCCAATGTGATCTCCCCCCTTGTGGAGGAGATGGCTGGCAAGCCAGAGGGGGGTGATATCCGCTTTTCCATCACACCTTCGTCCAGACACCGCCGGCCTTGGATGATTTGACCGCCGCATCGATGAACTCCATGCCGGCAAGTCCATCCTCGACCGTCGGATAAATCACATCCTTCGGTGTCTTCTTGCCCGTCCGGGCGGCAATGATCGCCTGTGCGGCTTCCGTATAGATATTGGCAAAACCTTCAAGATAGCCTTCCGGATGACCGCCGGGAACGCGTGTGACACGGGCGGCTTCCGGCGATGCGCCCGCTCCGCCGCGGGTCAGCAATTGCTTGGGCTTGCCGAACGGTGTGTACCAGAGATAATTCGGATCGGCCTGGGTCCATTCCAGCCCGCCCTTGGTGCCGTAGACGCGCAGTTTCAGGCCGTTCTCGTGTCCGGGTGCCACCTGGCTTGCCCACAGCATGCCCTTGGCGCCGTCATCGAAACGCATCAGGATCTGCACGTCGTCATCGAGCTTGCGGCCTTCGACGAAGCTGGTGAGTTCGGCGCACAGCTGCTTCAGCGTCAGGCCGGAAACAAAACAGGCAAGGTTATAGGCGTGCGTGCCGATATCGCCGATGGCGCCGCCTGCGCCCGAACGCGCCGGATCGGTACGCCATTCCGCCTGCTTCGATCCTGAGTCCTCCGCCTTTTCCGTCAGCCAGTCCTGCGGGTATTCGGCCTGCACCAGACGGATCTTGCCAAGGACACCCTTTTCGACCATGGCGCGGGCCTGCCGGATCATGGGGTATCCGGTGTAATTGTGTGTCACGGCAAAAATCTTGCCGGTCTTCTTCACCAGTGCCACGAGTTCCTTTGCGTCCTTCACCGTCGTCGTCAGCGGCTTGTCGCAGATCACATGGATGCCGGCTTTCAGAAACGCTTTTGCGGCGGGTGCATGCATATGGTTCGGGGTAACGATCGCCACCGCCTCAATCCCATCCGGTCGCTTGGCTTCCGCTTTCGCCATCTCTTCGAAAGAACCATAGGCACGGTCTTCCGCAATGCCGAGTTCCTTCGCCGAGGCCTTGGCGCGCGCCGGATCGGAGGAGAGTGCTCCGGCGACGAGCTCGTATTGATCGTCGATGCGCATGGCGATGCGATGCACGGCGCCGATGAAGGCACCCTGCCCTCCTCCGACCATGCCGATGCGAATGCGCCGGGTTGCCGCTTTTTCTCTGCTTGCTTCAATAGCCATTGCCGCTTCCTTCCGTTCTTATACCAGACCAAGGATACGGCGGTTGGCCGCGTCATCGGTTCCTGCGCCAGCGAAATCATCGAATGCCCTTTCGGTCACGCGGATCAGATGTGCGTTGATGAATTCAGCGCCTTCACGTGCACCGTCTTCCGGATGCTTGAGTGCGCATTCCCATTCCAGCACCGCCCAGCCATCGAAGTCATAAGCCGTCAGCTTGGAAAAGACGGCGCCAAAATCCACCTGCCCATCACCAAGCGAGCGGAAACGGCCGGCACGATTCACCCAGGACTGGAAACCGCCATAGACACCCTGACGCCCCGTCGGATTGAATTCGGCGTCCTTGACGTGAAAAGCCTTGATGCGCTCGTGATAGATGTCGATGTAGTCGAGATAGTCGAGCTGCTGCAACACGAAGTGCGAGGGATCATAGAGCAGGTTGGCGCGCGGATGATTGTTCACGCGCTCCAGGAACATCTCGTAGGTGATGCCGTCATGCAGGTCTTC
Organism: Phyllobacterium sp. NPDC097923; assembly: GCF_044760925.1. Classification (NCBI taxonomy): domain Bacteria; kingdom Pseudomonadati; phylum Pseudomonadota; class Alphaproteobacteria; order Hyphomicrobiales; family Phyllobacteriaceae; genus Phyllobacterium; species Phyllobacterium sp. NPDC097923. The sequence goes on from NZ_JBIWBL010000003.1 coordinate 248,278, forward strand.
ACCCGGATGGATTTCATAGGCCGCATCGACACCTTGTTCATCGAGGTAGTTGAGGATCGGTGTCCAGCGTTTGGCCAGTTCGTCGAATGCCGCTTCGACGAGACCGGCAGGCCGCTGCGGAAAGGGATAGAGGAATGGCCAGGCCAGCGCGCCCGAGAATGTCGGCATGACTTTCAGGCCAAGATGGTTGGAGGCACGTGCGGCGCGCTTGACCTGATCGACCGCCCATTCCTGGCGCGCCTTGGGGTTGCCATGCACTTCGGGCACGGCAAAACCGTCCATCAGTTCATCGTAGACCGGATGAACGGCGACGAGCTGGCCCTGCAGATGGGTTGAAAGCTCGGTGATGGTGAGGCCATGCGCATGGGCAATGCCGGCGACTTCATCGCAATAGGTCTTGGAGTCCGAGGCCTTCTTGAGATCGAACAGCCGCGCATCCCAGGTGGGAATTTGAACACCCTTGTAGCCGAGGGATGCTGCCCATTGGCAGATCGCGTCGAATGAGTTGAACGGTGCCGCATCGCCCGCAAACTGCGCGAGGAAAATGGCTGGTCCCTTGATCGTCTTCATGTCTCGTCTCCTCCAATTCATGCGGGCGCCTCGGGCAGGCACCCCTCCGGTTTCTGTTCAGGGCATGTTGTCCCTGAGAAAAATATCGATGCGGATATGTTCCTGCCCCGGCACAATGGGACGGCCTTCGCGCAGGGCGGTGAGAATGCGTGCGGTGCTGCGCGCCATATGCCCGACATCCTGATTGATCAGTGCATCCACGGTGCCGCGCACCAGATGGCGGCGGGTCGAGGCGGTGAGTTCATGCGCCACGAAAATCACGTCGGAGACACGGCCGGTTGCTTCGAGCGCGGCGACAACACCCGCCTGGCCACCGCCGGCATTGTAGATGGCGACCAGATCGGGATGGTCGCGCAGCAGCGCGCGGGCGACCGTCTCAACCCGTGCATTCTCGTCCCGTGCTTCCCGCACGGGCAGAACTTCAAGATTGGCGTATTCGCGGGAAATGACCTGTTCGAAACCGAACTGCCGCTCCACGTGGTCGCGCAGGGCCAGCGAGCCGGCAATCATGCCGACCTTGCCCTTGCGCGGTCCGACAAAGCGGCCAATCAGCGATGCAGCGGTGCGCCCGGCGGCGTAATTGTCGATGCCGACAAAATGGGCGCGGCGCGAATTCGGCACATCGGAAACCAGTGTCAGGACAACCACACCCCTGTCGGCAAGGGCGTTGATGGCTTCCGTCACGGCGGGATGGTCGAGCGCGACGACAGCGACGCCGTCGATGCTGGAGGGCAGCCGTTCGAGCGCCGCCGCCAAAGCCTCGCCGTCGAAAGTATCGACATATTGAATGGAAAGCCGCACGCGTTCCTTCAACTGGCGTTCGCGGGTTGCACGAAACTCCGCATCCAGCGCCTGCATGAATTCGTTTTCGCCGGTCGGCAGGATAATCCGGAAATCATAGTCCCGTCCGCGCGCAAGGCGTGATGCGTGCTGATCCGGATGAAATCCAAGCAGTTTGATGGCCGCGTTGACGCGTTCGATGGTGCGCGCATGCACACCATTCCGCCCGTTCACAACACGATCAACCGTTGCAAGACTGACACCGGCTTCTCGGGCGACGTCTTCAAGCGTCATCTTTACCACGAGAATTCTCCTCCGCTTGATATACTAGTTCGGTGAAATGAGGTGTGCAACTCTTTTTGACGGGTTTTGATGGGAATTTTGATGGACGCAATGTTGTCCTGCTGCAACTTGCGTGTCGTTGTGTTGATCGCTGACGCTGCTGCGAGCAGCGCGCCTTAAGCAAGGTCACCGTCTCACGACAATGACCTTGCCCGAATTGTCCGATTGATCCGGAGTTTGGCAGTTTGAATTATTCGCCATTCTCGAAATCAGTGCTGCGGGTGACGGTTTCCCAGGCATCGATCTCATCGGCAATCTCATCCAGTTTGCTGCGGGCACGGCGCAGCGCGTCGCTGCCGAGCAGCAGATGAAGAGGCGGATTGTCGGCGCGAACCAGGTTGATGATCACTTGTGCTGCGAGATCTGGATTGCCCAGCTGTCGACCCGCGACGGAATCGAAGGCGGCAGAACTCCGTCCGATCGTCTCGGCATAGGCAGCGTCTTCGGCGTCGCTTTTGCGGATTGAATGAGACGAAAGGAAGTCCGTCCTGAATGCGCCAGGGGCGATGGCCGTTACTTTGATACCAAGCGGTGCGATCTCCAAAGCCAACGCTGATGAAAGGCCTTCAAGCGCATATTTGGCGGCGGCATAAACGGCCGATCCTGTGGTCGGCGCGCGCCCGGCAATCGAGGTGATGTTGATGATGTGACCGTGGCGCTGCGCGCGGAGGTAAGGCAATGCGGTCCGAATGATCCGGAACGGTGCAAAAACATCGACAGCAAACAGTCTCTCGACATCCGCATCCGATGCCTTCTCCAATGCACCCAGCAGCCCGTATCCGGCATTGTTTACGATGACGTCGATCTCGCCCGCTATTTCAAAAGCCTTCGCTACGCTGGCGGCTGCGGCCTGACCGTCGACCAGATCAACATTCAGCACATGCAAGGTGCCGCGATCATGATCAAGTTCGAACGACCCTGTCCGAACTGTCCCGATCACAGTATCTCCCTCTGCCAGTGCTGCCGCGGCAAGTGCCTTGCCAAGGCCACGCGAAATTCCTGTGATGAACCAAGTTGTCATTTCTTTATCCTTTTCAATGAACCAACGAGAAAATGGCAGAAAGGCTACGCCTTTATAATGCGCTAAGAGATTACAGCGCTTGTTAGCTCAGCTAAGTAATGTATGATGCTGAAATGGATATCCTGCTCGCCGGACATGACTACAATCAGCTTCGCGCCTTCATTGCCGTCGCCGAATTTCTGAGCTTCTCCCGGGCTGCCGACAGCCTCGGCGTCTCCCCTTCAGCGCTGAGCCAGATGGTCCGCAGTTTCGAGGAGCGGGTGGAGATGCGCCTCCTCCACCGGACGACGCGAAATGTGTCACTGACGGAGGCTGGTGAGAATCTGCTCCAGCGAGTCAGGCCCGCGGCATTCGAGCTCGGAAGCGCCGTCGCACAGGCTCGCCGTTCAGGCGAGCATCCTGCCGGCACGGTAAAGGTGCATTCGTTCCGATCAGCAGCCCGAAAACACATTGAACCGATTCTTGCCAGCTTTGCCCAGCGCTATCCCGAAGTGCTGCTCGACATTACGGTGGATGACGAGGTCATTGACATCGTCGCAGGCGGTTTTGACGTGGGCTTGCGCATAGGGGAGGTAATCGAACGCGACATGATCGCCGTTCGTCTGGGATCCGAGCTTCGGCAGGTGGTGGTGGCGACGCCTGATTACCTGGCGCGTCATGGACATCCGGAGCATCCGCGCGATCTCGTCAGTCATCGTTGCATACGGTGGCGCTGGCCGGGCCGGGCCACGCCCTACGCCTGGGAGTTCTTCGAAAATGAGAGCTGGTTCAGCGTCTCCGTCCAAGGACCGTTGATCTTCAGTGACAAGGAAATGGCACTGGGAGCGACGCTCAAAGGAATTGGGATCGGTTTTCCGATCGAAGACACCGTTGTCGATCACATTGCCGAAGGCAGGCTCGTCAGCCTGCTGGATCCATGGTGCGCTCCGTTTCCAGGGCTATTCCTGTGCTATCCCAGGCAGCGTCATATGGCACCTGCGCTGCGGGTTTTCATCGATGCCGTGCGTGCTGGCGCCTGAATGCTCAGTTTCTGCCAGCGGTCCGCATACCACCGCCCCGTCACATGGTTGTAACGCGATTGGCGCATAGGCGGTGCCAAAGATCGAAAAGCATTGTAAAAGCGGCGCATGACCGACATTCACATCCAGAATCTGACCAAGCGCTTCGGCGAGACGGTTGCTCTCAGAAATATCTCTATCGATTTCCCCGCAGGGTCGTTTACCTCGCTGCTGGGACCCTCCGGTTGCGGCAAGACCACTCTCCTGCGTCTGATTGCCGGGTTCGAGGCACCCGACGATGGCGCCATTGATTTTGGCGACGAGCGGATCGCCGATGTGCGCCGGCAGAAATCGCCGGAGGAGCGCGGTGTCGGTGTGGTCTTCCAGTCCTATGCCCTGTGGCCGCATATGAATGTTGCCGAGAACGTCGCCTACCCGCTGAAGACCCGGAAGGTTGCCAAGGCCGAGATCGCGCAGCGCGTCAAAGCGGTACTGGAAAGCGTCAGTCTCGGCAGTTTCGCCGATCGGCGGATCGAGGAACTTTCGGGCGGCCAGCGGCAGCGCGTCGCCCTCGCCCGCTGTCTGGTTGCCGACGCGAAAATCATCCTTTTCGATGAACCGCTTGCCAATCTCGACATGCATTTGCGTGCTTCGATGATCGAGGCTTTTCGGGATATTCATCGGCGCACCCGCGCGACGATTGTCTATGTCACACACGATCAGTCGGAAGCCTTGGCGCTTTCCGATCGCATCGCGGTGATGAATGCCGGCAACATCCTGCAGATCGCTGCACCGGTGGAGGTCTATCACTCCCCTGCGGATCAGCGCGTGGCCGGGTTTATCGGCCGCGGCACGCCGGTTTCCGGCACGGTTGTCGAAAGGCAGGCATCATCGGCTCTCGTTGATGTGGCGGGGTATCGTCTTGCAGCGCGCGGCGTTGCCGATGGCTCCGACACGATCAAGCTGCTGCTGCGTCCCGAAGCTCTCCGTCTCGCCGATGATGGGCTTGCTGCCACAGTACAGGAAAGCACCTATCGCGGTGCCGTCTACGAAACCCGGCTTGAACTGGCCAACGGCGAGCGCCTGACGCTCGATAGTTCCTCGGCGCTGCGCATTGGTGAAACCGTGCATGTCGCCATTGCCGACGCGTGGATCATTCCCGGCTGATCTACCGCCAGGGCAATACACCGGGCGGGAGCTTTTTGCCGAGACGGTCGAGAATCGCCAAAAGTACCACGACAATCAGGATTGTCGTCACGGCAATGGCCGCCGCATGGGTACCAAGCCCAGCCTCTTCGAGGCTGAACAGCACGACGCCGAGCGTTTCATGCCCGCTTGACCAAAGCAGTGCCGAGACCGTCAATTCGTTGAACGCGCTCATGAAGACAAGCAAAGCGCCTGCAACCGCCGCAGGTGCCGTCAATGGACCGGTGATGGTCATGAGCCGGCGCAGCGGACCGGCGCCGGACACGGCGGCCGCTTCATTGAGATCACGCGACAGCTGCCCGATCGCCGTTGTGACCGGTTTCATGGCCAGGGCGAAGAAGCGCATGAGATAGGCAACCAGGATAATCCACGCGGTGCCGTAGAGGCTGCCGATCAATGGCAGCGGCCGCAGGAACAAGAGAATGCAGGCGATGGCAAGCACGATGCCGGGCAAGGCATAGGGCAGTTCGATTGCGCCATGCAGGATGCGTTGCGACAGGCGCGAGAAGCGCTCCAGGCCCACGGCGACCGGAATGGAGCCAATGGCGAGGATGAGAGCAGCACTTCCGGCGAGAATGGCCGAGTTCCAGAAGGCGCGGCTGGTGGAAGCCTGCCGGAACAGAACTTCCTCGAAATTGGCGAATGTCAGGGTGGACCAGTTGAGCGGGACGCCGAAAGACGGGATCAATGCCGTGGTTATCAGAGCAAGCACCGGCAGGATCAGCATGAACAGGATGGCGACCCAGCCAAGGGCGGCGAACAGCCAGCGGTAGCGGCCAAGAGCAAAGCGCGCGGGTGTTCCCGCCGTAAATCGGTGGTTGACCTTCTTGAGTGCCAGCGCCTGCAGGACGACACCAAGCAAGGCAAGCATGGCAATGACGACCGAGAGTGCGGCAACCTGCGGCAGCACGCTGGGACCAAAACTGGCGATGCGCTGGTAGATCATCGTCGTCAGAGTGAGATAATTGACCGGCATACCGAGCAGAGCCGGAATGCCAAAATTGCCAACACCCGACACGAAGGCAAGCGCCGTGGCAGCAACGAGATAGGGCCGTACCATCGGCAGGATGATCGTCAGGAGCACGCGAAGCGGCGATGATCCGGAAGAACGCGCGGCCTCGACCAGATCGCGGGGAACGCGGGTGAGCCCTGCCCGCAACGTGATGAAAACAATGGGCGCATGCTGGATGGCATAGAGCAGGATGATGCCATTGCGGCCAAGCAGCGGATTGGAGGTGCCCGGCGGCGGTGCAAGACCGAAAGCACCAAGCAGCGTGCTGGATGGCCCGAACAGGTGCAGCCATGACAGCGCCATCACCTGCGGCGCAATCATCAATGGCAGCAGCAGCAGGAAGCCGAGTGTCTTGCGCCCCGGCAGATCGGTCATGGCGATGCCGACGGCAAAAGGCGCGCCTACCACGAGGGCGAGCAGCGCGCCGAAGAAGGCCGTATCCAGGGTGTTGAGCGTGGCTCGCATGACCGAGGCACTGGAAAGCCGCCCGGCCATGGCGGCAAGATCAATCTCGCCGCCGGGTGCGACGGCTGTCACCAGCAGCCGCAGCATCGGTAAAAAGCTCAAGGCAAAGATGATGGCGAGAACCAGCACGGCGGACAATCCGCCATCCTGCCGGAAATAACGCCACAATCTATATGCCGGGGAACCCGCATGTGTGGATGCGGGTCCGGTGTTGTCTATGGAATGCACAACGGCCAAAGGCGTTTACTGCCCCATCACTTCGCTGAACTTTTCCTTGTTCTTGGTCTCGTTGGCGAGCGCGCCGGCGGCATCGAACGTCATGACCTTGATTGAGGCGCGGTCGGGATAGCCCGCCGGCAAGGCAACGTCGGCACTCGCGGGGATATAGCCCATCTTGGCGGCGAGCTCCTGACCGTCCTTCGACAGGAGGAAGTTGATGAAGGCTTTTGCCGCTTCCGGATTTTTCGCCGTCGACAGGATGCCGGCCGGCTCGGTGACAGCCGAAACGCCTTCCTTCGGGAACACGAACTCGACCGGAGCGCCCTTGGCCTTCTCGCGGATCGGCATGTAGTCGACGATCATGCCATAGAGCTTGTCGCCGCCGCTGACGGCTTTGAGGATATCGCCATTGCCGCCCGCAGCCTGTGCGCCATTCTTGGCAAGCTCCGCATAATAGTCCCAACCCTGTTTGAGATTTTCGGTGAGCGTAACGGTGTGAATCAGGGCAGCACCCGATGTCAGCGGACTTGGCATGGCGACAAGACCTTTGGCTTCCGGCTTGGCGAGATCGGCCCAGCTCGTCGGCACAAACGGTGCCTTGGTGTTATAGACAATGCCTGTCGTGATGAGCTTGGTGGAGAAGTAGGTGCCGTCCTTGTCAATGAGCGCCGCGTCGATACCCGAAGTCTTTGCGTCCTTGAAGGGCAGCAGGCGGCCTTCCTTTTTCAAGCCTTCCATCGTCACCACATCGGCAATCAGCAGAACGTCGGGCTGCGGCTGGCCGGCTTCGATTTCGGCGCGCAGCTTGGCCATGATCTTGGGCGTTCCGTCGCGCACCCATTCAACCTTGATACCGGGGTTCTTCGCCATGAATGCGTCGGCGGTTTGCTGTGCATCAGTGTTGGGCTGGCTGGTATAAAGGACAAGTTTGCCGTCTGCGGCAAACACCGGCTGAAGACCGGCGGCAAGCAAAACGGAAGCGATAAGAATGCGGCGCATGATAACCCCTTTTTGTCAGGACGAGACGAACCCGCTTTGATTTTTGCAGGCTCATATTGATCGGTCACCCCTATACAAGCCGGATAACGGTTCTATGACATCTAGACAAAAGTTGTAAGGTTTTCATCGGGTGAATTGGCCCGAAAAACCCCATCAAAATTTTTTACTTGTCATCCCGCTGTTATAAACAGACAGTACAAAGAAAAAAATTGCACAGCTGCGCAATGGGATGGAAAATGACTGAACCTGCTTTCCTCAAAGTCGAGCGAATGAGCGTGGGGTATGGCCCGACGACAGTACTCGACAATCTAGACCTCGACATTCACAAGGGTGAATTCGTGGCGCTTCTCGGCTCGTCCGGTTGCGGCAAGACAACGCTTCTGCGGACGATTGCCGGCTTCTCCAAGCCGTTCAGCGGTTCCATCCAGGTTGCGAACCGCGATGTCACCCAGATGCCGCCGGATAAGCGCGGTATGGCGCTGGTATTCCAGTCCTATGCGCTATGGCCGCACATGACCGTTGCCCAGAATATCGGCTATGGGCTGAAGCTGCAGAAGCGCTCCAAGGATGTCATCCACGCGCGTGTCAACGAGATGCAGAACCTGCTGGGCCTTGGCGGTCTCGGCGCCCGCAAGCCGGCTCAGCTTTCCGGCGGGCAGCGCCAGCGCGTGGCGCTCGGTCGGGCGTTGGCTATCGATCCGGAAATTCTGCTGCTGGATGAGCCGCTTTCCAACCTCGATGCCCGTATCCGCCTGACAGTACGCCATGAAATCCGCTCGCTGCAGAAGCGGCTTGGCATCACTGCCATTCATGTCACGCATGATCGCGAGGAAGCCATGGTGATGGCCGACCGTATCGTCATCATGAATGCCGGACGCATCGAGCAGCAGGGAACGCCGGAGGACGTCTACAACAAGCCCGCGTCGCTGTTCGTTGCCGCGTTCATGGGCGCGGAAAATGTTCTGTCCATGCAGGCGCGGGTCAACGGCGCGCAGATTGAACTGGCGGAAGGTGCGTTCAATCCCTCGACGGTCACGGCATTGTCGGGCCGTGCGCTTGCCAGCGGGCCGGTGCAACTGCGTTTTCGTGCCGAAGCCGCCCGCCTTGCCGGCAGCGGCGATACGGTTTCCGCCGAGCCGGGTGCGCTCGAATTGCGCGGCCGGATTGCCAGCGTCAGCTATCCCGGCGGTCATTGGCGCCATGCTGTGCGGCTGGGCAATGACGAAATCCTCGTCGATGCGGATACCGCCTTTGCCGAGGGAGAAACCGTCAAGGTGCATATCCCGGCGCATTCGCTTTTCATTTTCAACGCGCCGCAGGTTGCTGCGGTCGCACATGCCCATTGAGGACAGGTGGCCGGTACGCCGGCCCCTGCCCCATAGACTGCCAAAACAAAACATCCATGCTCAACGGGAGTTCACGATGAAAACGTTACTACAGGCTTCACTTATCCTCGGACTGGCGGCCACACCTGCGGCAGCCGGTGATCTCACCGTGTTGACGGCGGGTGACCAGAACATGGTCGATTACGTCAATGATTACCTCGCCCCGATCTTCGAAAAGGAAAATCCGGGCACCAAGGTGCGTGTTGTCGGCACGGGCCCCGGCGATGCCGGTTCGCAGAAGATCGTCGAGCGGTTCGACGCGCAGGCCAAGGCCAACACGGAAAAATGGGATGCTGACGTGGCCGTCGTCCACGAGAAGTTCGCCGGTCCCATGGTCAAGGAAGGCTATCTGGAATCCTATCGTACAAAGATTCCTTCCGGCGTCATGGTGACAAGCGACAAGGCAAAAATGGCGCTTGGCGCCAATGTCGACGGTTATGTCATGCCGATGTTTTCCAGCCAGACGGCTATCGCCTACAACCCTGCGCTGATCCCCAACCCGCCGAAGAGCTATGAAGAGCTGGTTGCCTGGGCCAAGAAGAACCCGAAGCAGTTCGGTTACAACGGCATCAAGGGCGGTGCCTCGGGCGTCAGCTTCGTCATGGGCTGGATTTATGCTTTCGGCGATGGCGATGCCAAGAAGTTGATGAATGGCCCGTTCGAAGAAGCGGAAACCAAGAAGTGGGACAAGGCATTTGCCGGTCTGAAAGATTTCACCACCAATGCGACCCTGACGCCGGGCAATGCCGGAACGCTCGACATGCTGAGCCGCGGCGAAATCGCCATGGGCCCGGTCTGGGTTGATATGTTCTATTCCTGGAAGGCAGACGGCAAGCTGCCGCCGGAAATGAAGCTGTTCCTGCCTGCTCCCGGCATGCCCGGTCAGCCGATGCACTATGTCATCCCTGCCAAGAGCCCGAACACAGCCTTGGCTGAAAAGTTTGTTGCCCTTGCCACCAGCCCGAAGGTTCAGGCTGAAGGCATCGTCAAGCGCTTCAACTGGTACCCTGGCATCGATGCGAAATATGTGCAGCCGGAACTCGACAAAGCCAGCTGGGACAAGCTCTTCGTCGATATTTCCCCGGAAGATCTTGCCACCAAGGCAAAGCCCTTTCCGATTGCCAAGTACAATTCGGCAATTCTCGAAGCATATGAGCGCAACGTAGCCAACTAATAGCGCGTGCCCTTCGGACCACCGGCCCAAGCCGGTGGTCCTCTCCCCTCTTCTGGAATATGCCGATGCAGAAACGCCTTCTCGCCATTCTTCTCGTGATCCCGGCACTGGTCATGATCGTGCTGTTTTTCATCGTGCCGCTCGGCGCGTCGATTGTCGGTGCCTTCGTTGTCGGGGATAGCTACGGCATCGGGAATTTTGCCAAATCCTTCGAGCTTTATTCCAGCGACATGATCTTCACGTTGCTGATTGTCGGCGTGTCCACCCTGCTGATCGGCTTTTTCTCGATCGCCATCGGCGGATATCTCACGCTGGGCGAGAATCCGCGTGCTGTCGCCGTGCTGCGCTGGCTCTATCGCTGGCCCATGTTCATTCCGTTTATCGTCGTGGGTCAGATCCTGCGCACATTCCTGGCCAAGAACGGCCTGATGAACAATATCCTTGTCAGCCTGGGCGTCCTGACACCGCTTCAAACGGTTGGCTTTCTTGACTGGCGCGGCATCGTCATTGCCTTCGTCTGGAAGCAGACACCATTCGTGACGCTGCTGGTTGCGGGCGCGATGGCCTCGCTCGACCGCAGCACCATTGAAGCCGCGCGCAATCTTGGCGCCTCGCGGCTGCGTATCCTCATCGAAATCATTGTTCCGCAAATCGCCGGAACCCTGCTGGTCGGCCTTATCCTCTCCTTTGTCACCATGATGTCGGTGCTTTCGGTGCCGTTGATGATCAATGCACAGTCCCCCACCATGTTGACCGCCGATATTGCATTCCGCATCAATGCCCATGGCGACTATGGCGTTGCCAATGCGCTCGGCATGATATCGCTGCTGCTGACGGCCGGTGTCGCCCTGGTCTATCTGCGCCAGTCAGTGAAGGAGCGTTCGTGATGACCCGGATCGATTTTTGGTGGGTTCCCCGCGCGCTCGTCCTTGGCCTGCTTGCCTTTGTGATTTTCGGGCCGCTGACCAACCTCCTGCTGTGGACCGTCGCGGAGAAATGGTATTTTCCGCATATGCTGCCGCTGGAATATGGTTTCAGCTTCTGGCAGCGGGTGTTCTCACCGCGCGGCAATGCCATGGAATCGCTGGTGACGAGCATTGTCGTGGCCAGCCTGACCGTGGTGGTGGCCCTCGCCCTGGCCGTTCCCGCCGGTTACGCGCTGTCGCGGCTGAAACTGCCGTTCCGCAGCCTGATCCTGCTCGCCTTCCTCATTCCGCAGGCTTTCCCCAATCTGCCCGTCTATGTGAACATTGCGCGGTTCTTCTACCAGATTGGCCTGAACGGCACGATCATGGGCGTGGTGCTGGTGCACGTCACCCATGGTCTCGTCTATGCGGTGTGGATTGCCACGGCAGCGTTCTCCGCCGTGCAGATCGATCTGGAGGAAGCCGCCCGGTCCATTGGTGCCGGTCCCCTGCGCGCCTTTCGTGACGTGACCCTGCCTCTTGCGGCGCCCGGGCTTCTCGCCAGTGCGATTTTTGTGTTTCTGGAGTCGCTGGATGAGTTTACCGGCAGCTATTTCGTCGGCGCGCCCGACGTGAACACACTGCCGCTATTGCTCTATACGGCGGGGTCGGGCGGCAACTATCAGATTGCATCGATCACCGCGCTGCTGCTACTCATCCCGTCTATCGGCTTTATGCTGGTGGTGGAGCGATTCTTGCGCGCCGATGTGCTGTCCAAAGTCGGACACTAGAGGAACAAGCATGGATTCGAACGGCGACGATCTACCGAAGAAAACCCAGCACTATGTCAGTGCCGTCGAGGTGGCAAGAAAGGCTGGCGTGTCCCGCTCTGCGGTGTCGCGGGCGTTCACACCCGGTGCCAGTGTTTCTGCCAAGAAACGCGAAAAGATCATGGCTGCCGCCGAGGAGCTCGGCTATCAGGTCAACGATCTGGCGCGGGGTCTTTTGGCAAGAACAAGCCGGCTGGTTGGCCTTGTCGTCACCAATCCGGAACTGGGCTACCGCTCGCATCTCGTCGCAGCCTTGACCAAGGCGCTGATCCATCGCGGCAGTGTACCCATCGTCATCAATACCGGCCGCACGGAAGAGGAACTTGTCGCCGCGCAAAAGACGCTGTTCGGCTACCGCGCCGAGGCAACGATCATTCTGTCCGGTTCTCCCCCCTCCTCTTTCGTCGAGCTGGCGCGGCGCAACGGTCAGCCGCTCATCGTGCTCGGGCGGTCTGAAACCGGGGCCGATGACGTCAATATCGACAACGAAGGTGCAGGCCGCGAGGCTGCGCGGGTTTTTCTCGCCAATGGATTGACGGCATTGGGCTTTGCCGGAACGGTGTCCCGTACGCCGACGACCATCGAACGCGAGAACGGCTTCTGCCAGGAAGCGGCTGCGCATGGGGCGACCGTCATCATGGGGCATGGCGGCAATTCCGATTATGCGGGCGGGCAGGAGGCGGCGCGGCAGCTTTTTGCCGGCAGCAAACACCCGCAGGCCGTATTCTGCGTCAATGATCTGGTTGCCTTTGGTCTTATCGATCATGTGCGGCGGCACACAAATCTGAGGATTCCGGAGGACCTGTCCGTCATTGGGTTTGACGATATACCCGAAGCAGCCTGGGAAACCTACAATCTCACGACCTTCCGCCAGGACCCGGCGGTCATGGCTGCACACGCCGTGGCCCTGCTCGATCAGCGGCAGGCCGAGCCGGATTGCCCGCCCATGCACGACCGGCTGAACACGCACATCGTTGTGCGTGGCAGTGCCCGCATCCCCCATTCAATCAAGCCCTGATATATCCGAGACATTCCATGAAAATTATCCAGGTTACCGATCTGCATCTTGTCACGCCGGGCGATATTCTGTGCGAGCGCGATCCGCTGAAGAATCTTCAGGCCTGCATCGCCGACATCAATGAGAACCATGCGGATGCAGAACTGGTGATTTTCACCGGCGATCTCAGTGATACCGGTCATGAGGACAGCTACCAGGCGTTGGCGGGTGAACTGGAAAAGCTCATTCCGTCGTATAAACTGCTTCTCGGCAATCACGATAACCGCAGCGCATTTCTGCGGGTTTTCGATTCGGTCACGCCGGAGGACGGTTTCGTCCAAAGCGTGGTCGATACGGCGCAGGGGCGCCTGATCCTGCTCGACACCCTATCGGAAGGTTTTGTCGAAGGGCGTCTGGATGAAACCCGGCAAGCCTGGCTGAAACGGCGTCTGGCAGAGGCGGCCGGCCGGCCGGTGTTCCTCTTCCTGCACCATCCCCCCTTCCCTATTTTCCTGCCGCTCCTCGATGGGCTCGGACTTGTCGAATCGGAAGCGCTTCATGCCATGCTGCGCGAGCATGGCAATGTCAGGCATATTTTTGTCGCCCATGCGCACAGGCCGGTGGCGGGCAGCTGGCGCGGCATTCCCGTGAGCGTCATACGCGGCACCAACCACCAGACGGCACTGGATTTTTCACCCGACCGGATCATGACGACGCTCGAGCCGCCGGCCTATGCCGTTGTGTTTATCGATCAGGATACCGTGATCGCCCATTTCCACGATTTCCTCGATCGTACCGCCGCCTATCGCTAGCGGTTCGCCGGATTGGCCGGACGGTTGCCCGTCCGCGCGGAAAGATTACCCCTATCTTATTGTATTCGCTTGTAAAAAGGAAATATATTGGATATGTCTTCGGCAGGTTCCGGTTTCTTGCCGAGGCAGTAGCCCAGTGCTTGTGCGCGCTGGTCGAGTTCTTCTCTGATCCCGTCGAGGACCGGGCCGCAATAGACCGGAGGATAGCAGTGAGACGAATTTACCGCACGTTCCGGTGATGTGAACATGAGGGTTCCGGGTTCCAGGAACGTGACCCGGTTGCCAAGATCGAGGTAGCTTTCCGCATAGGCCCCTTCCGCGATCAGCACGCCATGCTGCTCCAATTCAATATGGTAATAAATGAATGGTTCGAGCGTTGCGTCCTGCGTGATGGAAGTGCCGTTGATGAGGAGCTTTGCCGGGACGAGTGACCCATTCAGAAACAGGCAATGATCCGGCGACACATAGAGGTCGCGGTTCGGCGACCCATGATCGAGCGCGCCCGGACGGATGCGGACAGGTGCATGATCGCGCAGCTTGTCGATGGTTCTGGGATCGATCCTGCGGCTTCCGATCCAGATGATGGGTACGGCTTCACCGTTCATCGTATAGACAAGATTGCCGATCCGGAGCCTCTCGACGGCGATCTCCCCTGCCGGTGTGGAGATCAGCGTACCCATGACGAAACAGGGTGTTGTGATAGTGATCTGACCGTCATTATCCACCCGGGCAAAGTCGAATTTGGCAGCGGGATCGATTGTGAACTTTGCGCCCGCACCGAGCACCGTTCCAACTGTGTCAGTGACATCTTTGACTGCCGTTGTAACCGTCTTTACAACCTTCGACAGAAGGCCGGTTTTTTGCGCAGGCGCAGGCTCGGTGGTCTTTCCCGTCTTGAAGAGAAGTGTGTCACCCTTCAGTTCGGCGGAGGTTGCGCCATCCACTTTGATCTTGTCGCCTCCGTGAAGATTGATGATCTCGATGGGGCTGGCCACGTTGATACCGAGATTGCCGGGCTGGTATTCGAATGTGCCAGTGCCGTCTGAATAGCCAAAATCGATGGTCGTCGAGTTCGCAATGTTAACGCCGGCAGGCGGCGCGCTAAGGGTGAGTGTACTGCTTTTTCCTACTCCATAGGTGATGTGTCCGAGCGCTTTTATATCAAGTTCGGCCGGGTTCACCGTCAGATGGGCGCCGTCGACGAGGTCAATTCTTGCGTTGGCAAGAGCCTTGATGTCCACGATATGGCTGTCCAGCGTTTGATTGCCGCCGTCAATAGCATAGTGATGATCCGCGACTGGTATCAGCCAGTCGGGTAATGGAATAGGCGTCGGTTGGTTGACCATGCTTCTGTTTCCTTCTGAAAATGGACTGGTGATGAAAATCAAACGGGCGTGGCTCTTTCCGCTCCGGCGTGGAGATGAGCACGGAGGTCGATGGACGGCTTCTGTCCGTAAATTTCGCGATAGGTGGCGGCGAAGCGCGCCGGGTTTGAAAACTGCAGACTGCTTGCGACATCAGTGACGGTTCTCGCCTTGCCCATCTTGATCAGGTCATGCGCCTCTGCGATGCGGTAATGCGACAGAATTTGGATCGGCGTTGCGTCACGGAAATGTCGGAATATTCGCTGCAGTGTTCGCGTGCTGCACCCTGCGGCACCCGCTATATGATCGACCGTTACCGGAACGTAGAGATTGTTGCGGATGAATTCCTCGGCACGGCGAAGCTGTCTTGGGCATGGTTGCCGTCTGGAACGATCGCCATGGCAAAGATTGTGCGGCGCTGACGCGTAGAGCTGCGCGATCAGCAATTGCTCATAACTCATGACCAGCGGCGGCGTCTCCCCCTCCCCTTTCCTGAAAAGCAGAAGATTGATCGTGCGGTACAGGCTGGACACGGCGTGCCTGCGGAAATCGGCGACAGCTGCAAACCGGGGCTCATGAAAGCAAAATTGTCCTGACCACAGGCCAAACTGATTGCGCAACAGGGAGAGTGGAATCTGGAATGCGAGCCAGCGACAACCCTTGGTCAGTTTGAGCGACGTGGCTGGGTCGTTGATGACGGCTCCGGAGCAACCGTCCGGGATGTGCAATGCGAGGCGCGATCTGGTGTTGCCGCATTCGATGACACCGCTGAGCACAAAGATATAAAGGAGGTGGTCTGCCTTTCCGTCGGAAACGATTTCCATCGGATGGGAGGTCGAACCTTTCAGGATCTGTGTCTCATTGAGGCGGTAGATCTCGTCCAGGGGTAAACGAGGAAATATTGCGGGTCTCTGGGCAACGGGTGTCCCCGTGGCGAGCATTTGTGCCAGAGGATGGGACCGGCGGTCGCGAGCAGGATTGCTATTCCGAATTGTATCGAACATTGCTTCAATCCTTGAAAAACAGATGGTGATTGAAATCGATGCGCCAGAAAAAATACAATTTTAAATAGAATATATTTCGTACGTAATTTGAGGTTGTATTGTTAGCGAGGGATCGCTGCCGCGTAAATGCGACTTTAGTACAAGGGAATTATTTACCATGAATCGCGCTGTTTCTGGAAAGAAACAGTTGAAGAACATCTGAAATCAGGAACTGATTGTTCTGCGGGGTCTTTGATTGATGATAGGTTGGCGCCCTTTGCAGGAGTCGCCGAGGCGACCCAATTCCTTGTGTTCCCTTAGCGAGATAGTTGAAATGAGCAAGCCATCTTCTGGTCCTATACCGGCCGGTCCAAAGCCTTTTTACCGTTCATTTGGTTTTCAGGTTATTGCCGCGATGATCATCGGGCTCCTGCTCGGTCTTGTCGCCCGCAACCTCGGCCCCGACGCGGCAGGCAATCCGAATTGGCTCAGCGTAACGCTGCAGACCGTCGGATCAATCTTCGTGCAACTCCTGCGGGCGCTGGTTCCGGCGCTGATTTTCACCGCGATCGTGGCGAGCATCAGCAACCTGCGCGCCCTCAACAATGCAGCCGCTCTTGTCTGGCAGACACTGCTGTGGTTCGCCATTACGGCGCTCGTGTCGGTGGTGATCGGCATTGCGCTTGGACTTGTTATCCAGCCTGGAATCAATTCCAGCGTCCTTGCCTCTGCTGCCTCCGTTCCGTCGTCGACCGGCTCGTGGCTCGATTTCCTGAAAGGGCTCGTTCCTGCCAACATGCTGGGTCTGCAGGCGTCGACCAAAGTGACCGGTGGTTCGGCGAGCACGTATCTGTCGTTCAACGTGCTGCAGATCGTCATCATCTCCATTGTGGTTGGGGTCGCGGCGCTGCGCGTCGGATCGGTAGCGGAGCCGTTCCTTGATTTCAATCGCGCGCTGCTGGCTGTGGTGCGCAAGATTCTCTGGTGGGTGATCCGCTTGACGCCAATCGGAACGATCGGGCTGCTCGGCACGGCGGTGGCGCAGTATGGCTGGGAAACCCTGGCACAATTGGGCTGGTTTTCCGCTGCGGTCTACATCGGTCTTGGACTGGTGCTCTTTGTGGTTTATCCGATCGTGCTTCTGGCCAATGGTCTCAATCCGGCCCGGTTTTTCGCGGGCGCCTGGCCGGCGATCCAGCTTGGGTTTGTCTCCCGCTCATCGATTGGAACCTTGCCGGTCACCGAAGCCGTGACGGAGGGCAATCTCGGGGTGCCGCGGGAATATGCGGCCTTTGCCGTACCGCTGGGAGCGACCACGAAAATGGATGGCTGCGCCGCCATCTATCCGGCCATCGCCGCGATCTTCGTCGCGCAATTCTACAACGTGCCGCTGGGTGTTCAGGAATATCTATTGATTGCCTTTGTATCGGTGATCGGTTCCGCGGCGACCGCGGGGCTAACGGGCGCGATTGTCATGCTGACATTGACGCTCTCCACGCTGGGTTTGCCCTTGCAGGGTGTCGGACTTTTGCTGGCGGTCGATCCGATTCTGGATATGGGCCGCACGGCGGTGAATGTTGCGGGACAGGCGCTGATTCCGACGATCGTCGCCAAGCGGCAGGGAATTCTCGACCAGGACCGTTATGACAGCACGACGACGATTGACGTGATTGATCCGGCTGCCGTGCCCGCTGCAGCCTGAGGACATCTGCAATTTGATAAAGCGCGGCAGCGATGCCGCGCTTTCTTTTTTGGCGTTGACAGCTGTCAACTGGCTCCCGATTCGGGGTAACGGTTGGACAGCACATGCTGTGTACGCGCGACCACGCCAGTTGCGGGGTGATTCTGGAATCAGTTGACAGCTGTCAACCCGTCGAATCCTTGTGCGCGCGCCTTATGGTTAAAATACATCGCGGGTGATTCACTCTTTGTAAACCACACTTCCATAGAGTTTTACGCAATTGCCACAGTTGTAAGCGAGTACCGAGTTGTCCAAGCGTAATCAGGCAGTCAACCATAGTCTGCACACTCCCGCCATCTCCCGGCGCCATCTCTTGCTGGGCGCAGGCTCCCTCGCAGTTCTCGGCGTATCCGGATGCTCACAGACATTCGAGCTTCCCGATATGAGCGTTGACACCATGTCGACTGGCAGCATCCGCCCGCAGATCAGCGTGGATAAATCCATCACGGTTCCCGACGTTATGTACGCCGCGGTGCAGGAGGGGCCGTATTCGCTCCCTGCGATTCCCTATCAGAAGGTTCCAGCCGAGTTCCGGCGGCAGATCGTCGTTGATCCGACAGGCGAGCAGCCGGGGACAATCGTCGTGCGCTTGCAGGAGCGCTTCCTCTATCTGGTGCAGCCGGGCGGTGATGCCATCCGCTACGGCGTTGGCATCGGCAAGGCCGGGTTCCTGTGGAGCGGTCGCGCCAACATCCAGTACAAGAAGGAATGGCCGCGCTGGACGCCGCCGCGCGAGATGATCCAACGCAAGCCCGAACTGGTGAAATTCGAAAACGGCATGGAACCCGGACCGCAGAATCCGCTGGGGGCACGCGCGCTCTACATCTACAAGGATGGTGTCGATACAGGCTATCGCATCCATGGCTCGCCGGAATGGTGGTCGATCGGAAAGTCCATGTCATCCGGCTGCGTGCGTCTCATCAATCAGGATATCATCGATCTCTATAGTCGCGTGCCTGGCAAAGCCACGGTTGTCGTGGGGTAGGGAAGTCCTCCAGGAATCATTGCAGATTTGGATATCAGGCCGGGACCTATCGTCTCCGGCCTGATTGTTTTCATGGGCATGCCTGTACGCGTGGGGTTCAGGCGCGGATGAGCCCGAGCCTGCGTGCTCTGTCCATGAGGTTCTTGACCGATGAGGCGGCCCAGCGGGCAGCGCCGCGCGGCGTCCGCTCGTGCATGGCTTCAAGCTGACCGGCGATATCGCGCAGGGTCAATTCCGGGTTGGCATTGGCAATACCCGTCACCAGCATCATAAGCCGATCCTCCGGGGTGCGGCGCGGGGAGGGGGCTATCAGGCGTGCATCCGCAAGCCCTTCATTGACCAGCAGTCGTACCGAGCGGCGCAGGCGGTCGGCATTCCAGATTTGTCCGGTCTGGTGGCGCAGGCTGCGCGCCACCTCGTCCCAGGGGTGTTCGGGACGCATGCGCCGCACGATGGGCAGCCAGGATGACATCCCAGCCGTCAGGTCCGCCAGATGGCCGCGCCTGCGGGCCTGGGCGAGCTTTGCCAATGCCTCGGGCTGCTTCTCACGCAGGCCGGGATTGCCGGGAAGCCTGCCCCGCGCACGGGCGGCATTGATCCCCGCCTTGGTACGTTCGGAAATCAGGGCGCGTTCCAGCTGGGCCACGGCGCCGAGAACCTGCAGGGAAAACATGCCTTGCGGCGTCGAGGTATCGATGGGGTCGTGCAGCGACCGGAAATGCGCACCCTTTTCCTCCAGCTGTTCGATGACAGTCAGGAGATGGCTGACGGACCGGGCCAGCCGGTCGAGGCGTACCACGACCAGCACGTCACCGCGGTTGATCTCCCGCAGGAGGCGGGCCAGGACGGGACGGGCGCGCGATGCACCCGAGCCATGCTCTTCGAAGATGGTGCCGCAGCCCGCGGCCCTCAATTCCAAAAGCTGGGCATCATTGGCCTGTTCTTCCGTCGAGACGCGGGCGTAGCCAATCAGGATGGGTCTGGATGCTGCGGTCATGGCCGCGATCCTAGCAACCGTCCTGCAACTTGCAATGCCAGACGAGGGGATTGGGCGATACTCCCATCCCGCAAATGGGAGCGCAGGGAAGCCCTCATATGGGCGCCGGGGCATGCCATCCATGGAAGGGGAGGGGGTGGAAAAGGCAAATAACTTATCCACGTACGGTCCGGATCTGCTATAATTCCTGCTGGATAGGTTGCCGGGAGCAGCCTGCCAGTCCATCATGCAGAAATTAAATCTCTTTTGCCTGCACTTTTGATAATATTATTCAATAAATACAATGATGTTCGCTCAAATCGCATCTATAGTAACATGCGCATTCCAGAGCATGACAACTCTCGCTTTGGGCTACATATTCTCATGGTTTGACGCGTCTTCAAACAGTTTTTCGACAAGGTTCGCCCGATACTGAAATCAAGTTCCTGCAGAGGTCTTCTTGAAGGATCGATGAGCCAGTTCGGGTCGTTGTACTGATTTTGACGTCAGTACGGCATGGCGACCAGCGGCGACGAGGCAAGGCATCCGCTCAACGCTGAACAAAATGGCCTTTCGTCACTTCCACATAGTCACGCTGCGGTACTTTGTAGCCAACCGGGCGCACCGGACTTTTCAACTCACTGATTACGGTGTTGCGTTTGATGGCCCGCCGCGCCGGATCAGGCACGGGGACGGCATTCATCAGTGTCTTCGTATAGGCGTGTTGGGGATTATCGAAAACCGCCGCACGCGGTCCGATCTCGACAATCTCGCCGAGATACATGACGGCCACGCGATGGCTCACCCGTTCGACGACCGCCATGTCATGCGAAATAAACAGGAATGACAGGTTGAAATCCTGCTGCAGGTCGAGGAGCAGATTGACCACCTGTGCCTTGATTGACACGTCGAGCGCGGAAACGGACTCGTCCGCAACGATGACTTTGGGGTCGAGCGAAAGTGCCCGGGCAATGGCAATGCGCTGGCGCTGCCCGCCGGAAAATTCGTGCGGATAGCGGGAGAACATGTCGGCGGACAGGCCAACGCGCTCAAGCAGATCCACGGCTTTCTCGCGGGCCTGTTTCTGGGTTCCCAGCCGATGGACGATGAATGGCTCTGCGATGGTCGCACCGATGCTCATACGCGGGTTGAGGCTGGCGAAGGGGTCCTGAAAGATCATCTGGATGCTCTTGCGCATGGTGCGCAGGGCGATCTGGTCAAGGCTGAGGACACTGGTGCCATCGAGGATCACCTCGCCGCTGTTGGGCTGCACGAGACGGGTGATGGACCGGCCGGTGGTCGACTTCCCGCAACCGGATTCACCAACAAGGGACAAGGTTTCACCCTGGAACAGGTCGAATGACACGTTCTCGACCGCATGAACCGCGCCGGTCTTGCGCGAGAACAAACCTGAACGGATATCGAAACGGGTGGTCAGGTTCCTGACTTCAAGGATCGGCGTTTTGCGCTTGTCGACCGTATCGGCGACCGGGGCTGGAACGGTGGTCTCGCCGGTTTGAATGTCGACAATGGGGAAACGCAATGGCCAGTGCTGGCCTTTCATTGAACCGAGGTGAGGCACGGCTGAAAGCAGCGCCCGCGTATAGGGATGCTTGCCGCGATGGAAGATATCGGCGGTGAGCCCGCTCTCGACCGCTTCGCCGCGATACATCACAATGGTGCGATCGGAGATTTCGGCAACCACGCCCATGTCATGGGTGATGAAGAGGACAGCCATGCCTTCCTCTTCCTGCAGGACCTTGATCAGATCGAGGATCTGTCCTTGAATCGTCACATCGAGGGCCGTCGTCGGTTCGTCGGCAATGAGGAGCTTCGGGCGGCTCGCAAGCGCCATGGCAATCATGACCCGCTGGCGCATCCCGCCGGAGAACTGGTGCGGATATTCGTCGAAGCGCGCTGCGGCGTTGGGAATGCGGACCTTTTCCAGCAGGCGTATCGTTTCGGCCCGCGCCTCCGCCGGTGTCATCGCGCGGTGACAGGTCAAGGCTTCCGAGATCTGCCGCCCGATGGTGAAAATCGGATTGAGGCTGGTCATCGGCTCCTGAAAGATCATCGCAACATCGTTGCCGCGGATATCGCGCATCTGCCGGTCGGAGAGTGAAAGAAGGTTCTTGCCGTTGAGAACGACATTGCCTTCGATGCGGCTGGTTGCCTTTGTCAGCAGACGCATGACGGAGAGCGATGTAACGCTCTTCCCGGAACCGGATTCACCGACAATGGCGACGGTCTCACCCGGCATGACCTCGAAGGACACGTCGCGCACCACGCTTTTCCAGCTGCCGTCGACGAGGAAGGATGTGGTGAGCCCTTCGACAGACAGCACCGGTTTGGCTGTCTCTCCGGAAGCGTGGTTGGTTGAAGGAGCCGTCACAGGGTTCACGGTCATCCTGTCAGCGTCCTGCCGCATAGGCCTGCATCAGGCGCGGGGTGGCAGCAGCACGCAACAGCCCGTCCGCTTCGCGTTTCGCGGCGGTCAGGCGGCCCACGGTCCACGGGTCTGCGGGGGTGATCAGGTGGCCCTTCTGCTTGAGTGCGTTCAACGCATCCGTTCCGATGCTGGTCTCGATGGTGATGTTTCCAAGCTCGCTCGTGCGCGGATAGAAGGAGCTTGGGAAATGCGCCGTGTGGAACAGCGGCTGGTCGATTGCTTCCTGCAGGTTGAGGCCATGATGGATATGGCGCAGGAAGAACGGCAGCTGCCATTGGTCCTGCTGGTCGCCGCCGGGGGTGCCGAAGGCCATGGCCGGCCGTCCTTCGAAAAGGGCGATGGTGGGGGTCAGCGTTGTGCGGGGCCGCTTGCCGGGCGCAAGCGATGTCGGCAGACCCTCCCGCAGCCAGAACATCTGCGCGCGCGAGTTGAGACAGAAGCCGAGACCGGGAATGATGGGCGAGGATTGCAGCCAGCCGCCGGACGGGGTGACGGAGACCAGATTGCCCTCGCGGTCGATCACGTCGATATGGACCGTATCCCCGCGCTTTTCCGACAGGTGCGCCATGGTTGGCTCATAGACAACGCCGCCGCCCATGCCTTTCAACATGTGCATGGTCAGGTCATACTGCGCGTCAAAGCCGGGTATCCTGCCGGGTTGAAGCGTGCGGGAGGCTTCTCCCGTGATCAGCTTGCGGCGTTCATCCGTGTAGGCATCAGACAGGAGATGGTCTATCGGCACATCGGCATGCTTTGGATCGCCGTAGTAGACCTCCCGGTCCGCATAGGCGAGTTTCATGGCCTCGACCACCGTGTGCACGAACTCAGCGCCATTTGGGTCCATGGCCGCAATGTCAAAGCCTTTCAGCAGCGCAAGCGATTGCAGCAGGGCGGGTCCCTGGCCCCACGGGCCTGTCTTGGCAACGGTCCAGCCGTGATAATCGTAGGTTTGCGGTGCTTCGATCGTTGCCTGCCAGTTCGCCATATCGTCGGCGGTCAGGACTCCCCTGTGGCGACTGCCGCTGGCATCCATGACTTCGGCGCTGTGCAGATAGTCTGCAATATGCTTGGCAACAAAGCCGCGATAAAACGCATCGCGCGCTGCCTCGATCTGGTTTTCGCGTTCCTTCCTGCTTTCGGCTTCGGCAATGATGCGTTTCCAGGTTGCTGCAAGAACGGGGTTCCTGAAATTGGCATGCGGCGCCGGTGCCGTACCGCCCGGCAGCCATGTGGCGAAGGAGGTCGGCCATTCCTTGCGGAAGAACTCGCCCAAACCGCTGATGGTCGCGGCGACACGCGGCAGAACCGGATGACCGCTCTCGGCGTAGTAGATCGCCGGTTCCAGCACGTCCCGTACCGACATCGTGCCATAGTCGCGCAGCATCAGCATCCAGCCATCGAATGCGCCGGGTATGACGGTGGCCAGCAGGCCATCGCCGGGGATAAGGTCCAGACCCTCGCGCTTGTAATGGTCGATTGTCGCGCCTGCCGGCGCCGGTCCCTGTGCGCAGATGACTTCGACCTTGTTCTTCTTCTTCGAGTAGAAGACTGCCGGCATGTCCCCGCCCGCGCCGTTCAGGTGTGGCTCCACCACCTGCAGAACCATGCCTGTCGCCACGGCCGCATCAAACGCATTGCCGCCCTTTTCCAGAATGCTCATGCCAACGGCGGTGGCGATCCAGTGGGTCGATGTCACAACGCCAAAGGTTCCAAGAATCTCGGGCCGGGTGGTGAAACGGGTCATTGCATTGTCCTTTCAGATATTATGCTTCGCGCGGATCGAGGGCGTCGCGCAGGCCGTCGCCAAGAAGATTGAAACCGATAACAACGAGAAAGATGGCGGCACCCGGCCACATGGCCATCCAGGGTGCCTGGGAGAGGAAGTTCTTGGCGACATTGAGCATCGAACCCCAGCTGGGCGCAGGGGGCTGCTGCCCAAGCCCGAGGAAGGACAGGCTGGCCTCGGCAATGATGGCGGTCGCGATGGTCAGACTCGCCTGCACAAGCAGTGGTGAGAATACGTTTGGCAGGATGTAGCGGGTGATGATCCGGTAGTGCCCGAGCCCGACGGAGCGCGCCCCTTCGACATAGTCTTCGGTTTTCACGGTCAGCACCTGTCCGCGGGTCAGCCGGACGAAAAGCGGCATGGCGGAAAACCCGATGGCGATCATCGCATTGCCAAGGCTTGGTCCGAGAAAGGCGGCCAGCGCAATGGCCGTGATGAGGAACGGCATGGCAAGGAATGCCTCGGTGATGCGCGAAATGATGATGTCGATCCAGCCGCCGAAATAACCGGATATCAACCCGAGCGGCACGCCGACGGCAACGGCGATGCCCACGGAGAATACGCCCGCCATCAGCGAAGCGCGGGCGCCCCAGATCATCCGCGAAAGAATATCCCGGCCGATATCGTCGGTTCCCAGCCAATGCGCGGCGGAGGGAGCCTTGCGGATGGCCGACCAGCTGGTGGCGACGGGGTCCGCTATGGGCAAGAGCGGCGCCGTGACAGCGAGGACCAGGAAAACGCTGATAATCAGAAGCCCGGCGAGGGCGCTCCTGTTCGCCTTCAGTTTCTTCCATGCACGGTTGCCTGAACGGCTTTGCTGGGGCACTGCCGGTATTGCCTGCTGCATCGTCATAGCGTGGCCCTCATTCTTGGATTCAGCAGGATGGAGAGCACGTCGGCGACGAGATTCATCAGGATGAAGCCTGCTCCGGTACAAAGGACAACGCCCTGGACAACCGCGTAATCCCGGTTGAAAACCGCATCGACGATCAGTTTGCCGAAACCGGGAATAGTAAAGATCTGTTCCGTCAGCACGGCGCCCGCCAGCAGCTCGCCAAAGAGAAGCGCGGTCATGGTGATGATGGGAAGAAGCGCATTGCGGAACGTGTGCCGCAGAATGACGGATCGTTCGGAAACGCCCTTGGCCCGGGCCGTACGGATGTAATCGGCACTCAGGACCGTCAGCATGGACGACCGGGTGTGACGCATGAGGGTTGCTGCCAGTGCCAGGCCGAGAACGAAGGCCGGCATGATCATTGTCTGCAGCGACCGTAGCGGGTCCTTGAAGAACGGCTCGTAGCCTGATGCGGGAAGCCAGCCCAGTTTCACCGACACGAGCAGGATGAGCATGATGCCCATCCAGAAATTGGGTACGGACAGGCCGGAGAGCGCGACGACATTGGCGATGTAGTCAACCGCAGTATTCTTCCTGACCGCCGCTATTATTCCGATGGGCACGCCGATGGCCAAGGCGAACGTCATGGCCATGACAGCCAGCTGGATGGTCACCGGCAGCTTTTCGGCAATCAGGGAAAGGACAGGCTGGTTGGTCCGCAGGGATATGCCGAAATCGCCCCTGAGGGCGGAGCCCACCCAATAGAAATACTGGACGATGACTGGGTCGTTCAGGCGGTACTTGTCGCGCAGGAGTTCCAGCACCTGCGGATCGCGTTCTTCGCCGGCCATGGCCAGGATCGGGTCGCCAGGCAGCAGCTTTTGCAGCGAAAATGCAAAGATCGATATGATGATCAGTGTCGGTATGGCCAGCAGAAGCCGCTTTCCGATGTAGGTATACATGGGCTGAAAATCCTGACGCTCGCCTGGCGGCGAAGCTGCAGAATATGGCAGCTTCGCTTCAAGCCGTTTCCTTAGCTCTTCTTGACGCCCTGCAGGCGGATCATGCCGTCAGGGGAGGGGACAAAGCCAGTGACGTTCTTCTTGAGGGCCCAGATCCATGCCTGATGACCAAGATAGATGATGGGCAGATCGTCATTGAGAATTCGCGCCGCCGCATCGTATTTCTGCTTGCGCGCGGCGTTATCCGTGGAACTGCGGGCCGCGTTGAGAAGGGTGTCCACTTCAGGATTGCAGTATTTGGCATCATTGATGGCACCCTTGCAGGTGACAAACTCACGCAGATTGCCATCGGGATCAACACGTCCGGACCAATCGGCATGGCCAAACTGGAATTTTCCGGCTGGTAATTCCGACTGGAGCGTTGCGAACTCCGTTGCCTTCAGTTTGACGTTAAACCCGGCCTCCGCAACCATCGATTGGATGACCTGCATTCTCTGCATGGTAACCGGATTGTTCGGGGTTGCAAATTCTAGGTCGAGCGTTGCAAACCCAGCCTCTTTCATCAGGGCCTTGGCCTTTTCGACATCCCGGGCCGGTACGGGAATGTCCTTGTCATACCAGGGACTGTTGGGCGGGAAGGGCTGGTTGCCGGCAACGGACGTTCCTTCATAAACAACCTGATTGACGGCTTCGCGGTCAATGGCGAGCGAGAAGGCCTGGCGCAACCGCTTGTCCTTGCCGAACGGATTGTCGGCGAGCGGCCCATTGCCCACATTGGCGATCATGGCCAGATACCCGACACCGATCGCATCGGCATAGGTGAGCTTCGAATCCGCTTTCACCGCCGCAGCGTCCGTGGCGGCGAGCCGTTCCAGCATGTCGAGATCGCCGGATTGCAGGTTGGCAAGACGCACGGTCGAATCCGGGATCGGCAGGAACGTCACCTTGTCGATGAAGACGTTGGCCGCATTCCAGTAGTGCGGGAATTTTTCGAGCACGATGCGGTCCTGCTGCACGCGCTCGACGAATTTGAAGGGACCGGAGCAGACCGGCTTGCTGCCGAGGTTCGCCCCCAGTTCCGCTGCGGCCTTTGGCGAAACCATCATGCCGCTGCGATCCGACAGCTGGGCAAGCAGGGATGCGTCAGGGCTTTTGAGGGTGAATTTGACCTGATAGTCGCCCGTTGCCTCAACACTCTTCACGGAAGACAATTCGCTCTTGCGGCGGGATTCCGGCAATGTCAGCGAGCGCTGGATGTTGGCGACGACGGCCGCGGCATTGAATGGCGTCTCGTCGTGGAAAATCACGTCCTTGCGCAGGTTCATGGTCAATTCGGAACCGTCATCCGACCATTTCCAGTCCGTCGCCAGCTGCGGCACGATCTCGAGTGTCGGGCTGACATCAACCAGTTTGTCGCACAGGGCCGTATAGACGATGCGGCCGACGAAGGTGCGCGACTGTGCCGGGTCGAGGACATCGGCATCGTCCTGAAGGCCGATACGCAATTCGCTGGCACCCGCAGGCACAGCAATGAGAATACCGGCTAGCAGGCTTGCAAGAAGTCTGGTCTTTTGCATTGAAGTTCTCCTCTTTTCATCAGAGCGGTCAAATCCGCTTGTTTGTTCCGTGTTGATGGCCGGTTATCTTCCGGTCCTTATCGCGATGGTGGTCTGTGCTTGCGGCACTTATCCCGGCTGTTTCGTTTCGAATCCGTCCAGCGATGTCAGGCGGATCAGCCATTCCTGCAGCATCAGCAAGTGCTGGCGCATGGCTTCGCCCGCCCTCAGCGGATCACGGGATTCGATGGCATCGATGATGGCTGAGTGGTGATCATAGGATGTCACCGCGGCGTTGTTGCCGCTGCGCGCGCGCTCACGGATGATCTGCCAGGCTTCATCCTGGCGCACCCGGTTGACCACATCGAAGATGGTCAGAAAAAACTGATTGCCGGCACTCTGGGCAATTTGCCGATGCAGCGATCCATCCCACAGCTCATGCGAGTCGGCATCCTGGCTTTCGCGCGATTTCAGCGCCAGTTCACGCATGCGGTCGATGTCGGTTTTCTTGGCCCGCATGGCCGCGAGCTGTGCCAGCTGCGGTTCTATCCGCAAACGGACCTCCATGATTTCCATGAAGTTCGTGCCGGCGATGATGGTGTCGACATGCTCGCCCCAACTATCAGGTTCGCGTCCGGCAAATGTGCCCTGGCCCTGCCTGCGCCATATCCGGCCTTCAGCCTCCAGTACTTCCAGTGCCCGCCGGACCGAGCGGCGGCTGACGCCGAGTGATTCCGACAGCGCGCGTTCGGTTGGCAATTTGCCGTCTTTCCCGAATTCGTCGGATGCGAGAAGCCGGCGCAACCGGTCAAGCGCGTAGTTCGAGTTTTCCTGGGACTGGTTGCTTGCCATGCGGTATTGGTCCGGACCAATTGTGATATTGGTTCAGTCGACGGTATTTTTCCGATGGCGTCAAGATGTTATTTTGAGCATTTATGTTTCTGCTCAAATTGTGGGCATGCAGGTACCGGCTAACCCCTTGGAATCAGACGTGTTGCGGCTGAAACTTTTGTTCACAACTTGCCACTTTGAAGCCATGTTTTTTACATCGGTCTGACATGACGCGCTGGTAGGAATCCTTCACCGAAGCGAAACGGAATCGGTGACGAAAATGCGCGCCACAACTGATCAATGGAATCCGCACTGGGCCGTCCATCCCGGCGAGCATCTGGCGGCCTGTATCGGATCGCACGGGCTTTCACGCGAGAGATTCGCCCGGGCCGCCGACATTCCCGTGGAAACCATCGACGCGATCATCGCCGGTCAGCACCCCATCACGCTCGACATCGCCGTGCGTATAGAGCGTTCGCTCGGCATCATGCCGGATCTCTGGTTCATTCTGCAGTCAAAATGGCATCGCCAGCAGAAGGCGTCCTAGCCCGATCTGAATGGGATCATAGAAAAGTTGCGATATCCTCCAGCCGCCGTTTTTCCGTCGCATGCGCCGGAATGGTCGCGCCGGGACTGGGGTAACCGACAACCATCATGATATAGGGTTTGTCCTGTGCGGGGCGCCCGCAAATCTCGTTCAGGAACCCCATGGGATTGGGTGTGTGGGTCAGCATGGCCAACCCGGCCTTGTGCAGCGCTGCGATGAGAAAGCCGGTTGCGATGTTGACCGATTCCGGCACGTAATAATTTTTGCGCAATACCCCGTCGGCAGAGCGGCTCTTTCGCTCGCCGAATACGCAGATGAGCCAGGGAGCGTCTTCGAGAAATGGTTTGCTGCTGTCGGTTCCCAGCGGTGCCAGGGCTTCGAGCCATTCTTCACCGGCGCGGCCGGCATAGAAGGCCTGCTCCTCTTCTTCCGCAGCAATGCGGATCTGCCGCTTGATGTCGGGATTGCCGATGACGGCAAAATGCCATGGCTGATGATTGGCACCATTGGGTGCCGTTCCCGCCGCAAGCAGGCAGCTTTCGATGATATCCCGAGGCACTGGCCTTGTATCGAAATCCCGCACGGTATGACGACGGCGAATTTCCTCGTAGAAATCAAGCGCATTGCGGCGCATGAGGTCGACGGGCAATTCCTGATAGTCAGGCAGGGGGATGGGTTGGTAGGCCGCTGGCTTGGTTTGGCTCATCGTAAAAATCCTCGCATATTGTCCGCTTATATTGTCAGACAATTTTCACGAAGCAATCCCTCTTCGTGTACGATGCTGGCCTTTATTCTTAGTCAGCGGTGAAATGGTCGTCGGTCAGCGACTGTATGAGTGTGCGCGACGCTTCGATATGGTCGAGCATGATAGCCTCGGCGCGCTGCACCTGTCCGTCAAGAATGGCGCTCACCAATGCCTGATGCTGGGCATTGGAGTTCAACACCTCCTGGCGGTGAACCAGCATGCGGAACTGCAGCCAGTAGATGGAGTTGTTGAGGCGTCGCAGGGTCTCCGCCAGAAGCGCATTGCTGGCGCGTGTCACGAACAAGCCGTGGAACTCTTGGTTCAGATCCGAGAATCGCTGCATATCGCCGCCGGAAACCGCATCGTCCAGCCGCATCTGCAAGGTCTGGAGTTTTGCCGGCTCTGCCAGGATGGCCGGAGCGGCCAGACGAACCGCCAGGACCTCGAGCGCCCCGCGAACCTGAAACAGCTGATCCACGCCCTTGCGCGACAATTGTCTGACCGTGACCCCGCGATTGGGCTCGAAGGCCAGGAGACCGTCGGAAGCCAGGCGCTGAAAGGCTTCCCGGACCGTCGACCTCGATACACCGAGGCGTTGAGTGAATTCGCCTTCCGTCAGGCGCTGACCTGGCGCCAGATTGCCTGAGCGGACGCGCGCGGTAATGGCGGTGACCACGTTTTCAACGGTGGAAGCGTGTGCATGGTCACGCATGGTACGATGTTGCCCTCATGTCGTTGTCTGTACCGAGCCTATGCCGGAGCGCATCAGGACCAGATCCTAACTTTGGCTGGCGCGGCGCTTGCGGCGAAGGCTGAAAAACAGGATGATCGAGCCCTCGGCAATGAACAAGACGACGGATGCCCAGAAGCCGACATGAATGGGGTCGTAGGGGGTTCCGCGCAGTGCATAGCCAAGGCAGAGAAACGGCGTGTTCCACAGGAACGTGCCGACCGCTGTGGCCAGGGTGAATGCGCGCGGATCCAGACGCAGAACGCCAGCGGGCAGCGCGAGGTAAATACGGACGGTGGGAATGACCTGTCCGGTCAGGGTTACCCAGAAATGATTGCTGCGGTACGAATTGGTCAACCGCTCGTAGAAGGCCGGTTTGAGGAAAACATAGCGGCCGTAACGTGCGACGATGGCCTTTGCTCGCTCCGGTCCGAGCAGCCATCCCAGCGCGAACCAGCCCAATGCCCCGGCGGCGGAGCCGATTGTCGTGACCAGAATCGCCAGACCCAGGCCGCTGCCATCGGGCACTGTCATGCCCAGAAGCATGAAGAGGACATAGGAGGGGATGACCGGGATGAACTTCTCAAGCAATGCCAGAGACCCAAAACCAACGAGACCAAAGCTCAGGAGTGTCGCGATGGTTGCGGGCGCTTCGGCGGCTATATTGGCTGCAGGCATTCAAGTTCACGATCTTTTATGCCGAGGTCGGCGGTGTAGTGTCTTTCCTCCAACACGGGCCTGTGAAAGGCCCTGTTGCGCCAGAACCTCTACGGCAATTGTAGCATAACTTCCAGAGCAATGTATTGGCGGTGACACGAGGCCACGGAGTGTCCCCGCCAAACAGCCATGGATGGCAGGGTTCTAGGGACGATCGATCTTCGGCCCGATATGCGCCGGAATCGGGCATTGATAGGGGCGTCCTTCGGTTTTTTCCAGCCACTCCGCTTTAGCCTGGGCCAGAAGACCGGGATTGAGAATGAGATCAAGGCCGGTCGAAGCCAGGGACTTTGCCGCATGGGCAAAAGCCTTGTGCGCTGCCGGGCTCCTGCCCTGCGCCACCACCTGCCAGGTGTGCGGGGCAGTACCGATGGCCCATGCGGGCGCCCAGCACTGTGCGGTCGGCGTGACCCAGCTGACGTCGCCGACGTCGGTCGAACCGGCGCGGAAATGCGATTCACCTTCGAAGTCGCGCAGCCCGAGATGCAGCGGGCTGGAACCGTCAACCTTGCCGTTGAGGAACACGTCCTTCTTGATCTGATAGAGCCGGACGCTGCTTTTGATGGCCTCCGGTGTCAGCGTGTTCTGTATTTCCTGGGCAAAGGCGACATCCTTGTCGTCAAACGGCACCGGACCAAGATCGACCATATTGGCGTGGATTGCACTTTCTAGGGTGATGTTCGGCAGAAGGTTTGTTGCCGCCCGGTCGAACACGATTTCGACCTCGGTATCCGTCATCATTGCTGCGCCTTTGGCGATCCGGTCAACGCGCGCCGCCAGATCAAGCGCTACAGGCAGTTCCGGCGCGCGCACGAGATAGAGCGCTTCCGTGCGGGATTGAACCACGTTGGCGGCTTTCCCGCCGGCATCCGTGATGGCGTAGTGGACACGGCAATCCTGCGGCATGTGCTCGCGCAGGAAATTGACGCCGACATTCATCAGTTCCAGCGCATCGAGCGCGCTGCGGCCGAGATGGGCGCCATTGGAAGCGTGCGCGGCCACACCCTTGAAACGATAGTAGATCTCCAGCACCGCCAGATTGTTGGTGGAACGCACACCGTTGAACGGCGCAGGATGCCATGTCAGCGCGGTGTCCACATCGTCAAAGGCACCGGCGCGGGCCATGAATGTTTTTCCCGAGCCGCCCTCTTCGCCGGGACAGCCGTAATAGCGGATGGTGCCCGGCAATTTGTTCTCCGCCAGATGCTTCGCCAGAGCGACTGCGGCCAGCATCGAACCGGTGCCGAGCAGATTGTGCCCGCATCCATGCCCGGTGCCCCCTGATTTCTCCGGTTGCTCGACGGCAATACCCGCCTTCTGGCTCAATCCGGCCAGGGCGTCGAATTCACCGAGAAAGGCAATGACCGGCTTGCCATGACCGGACTCGCCGATGAAGGCGGTTTCGATATCGGCGATCTCACGCTCGATGCGAAAGCCGTGCTTCTCCAGCATGGCAATCTGCGTCTGCGCGGACTGGTGTTCGGAAAAGCTCAACTCCGCATAGTCCCAGATGGCGTCGCTCATTGCAGCAAATTCAGGCTGCAACCGGTCGACAGTTGCAGCAATGGCTGCAACAGTTTGCTTGGTGGTCATCATGTCTTCCCTTTGGTTGTTCAATGTCCGGGCACGAACGCCCGCAAACAAACCTTCGAATTAATCGTCGAGCGATACTTCCCAAACCCGTGCATTCGACTGCCATACGGGCGTGCCGTGCACTTTCTTCGACGCACCCCAGAGATCCATCAGGTCATAGAGAAAAATACCCGGCACATCCTGCAGCATCAGCTCGTGAAACTGGTCGAATATGGCCTGACGCTTGCTTTGGTCGGCTTCCCGGTAGGCCGCATCCATCAGCTCGATCGCCTTGGGATTATCCCACATGAGAGAGGCGTTCTTGTCCTTGTTGCCGACATAGAAACTGTACATCAGCGCGGGATCGAGGCGCGGGGTCACCGACTGCGAGATCACCTGGTAGTTGCCGCTGCGGCGGCGGTCGACCTGGGTGGCGTAATCCAGAACTTCAATCTGCACGTTGAGGCCAACCTGCTGCATCATGGCCTGGGCAACCACGGCGACGGGATAGCTTGGAACATTGCCGCGCTTGTTGGCAATGATCTTGATGACTTCGCCCTTGTAGCCGGACTCAGCGAGCTCTTTCTTGGCCTTTTCAAGATCGGTGGCAATCCGCTTCTTCTGCACGTCGGAATAATAGATCGAGTCCAGCGACACCATGGACGCGTTCGCAGCGCCGGTGCCGTTGGAAACGGCCCCGACCAGATCGTCGAGATCGAGGGCTGCCGCCATGGCGCGGCGAACGCCTGCTTTGCTCAGCACCGGATCGCGGGTCTGGATGTAGAGAAGGTTCTTGCCGTTGTTGCGCTTCATGATCAGCTGGATCGCACCATTGTCCTTCAGTTCCGGGACGAGATCGGCGGGCACTTCCGCCGCATCCAGCGCGCCTGACAGCAGGCCAGCCTTGACCGTGGACGCATCGGGAACCGCCGTGAATTTTACGCCGTCCACCAGGGGGCGCTTGGAACCCACCATGCCATCCGGCTTGCCGTCGTTCGGCGGCGATACGTACTGGTCGAATTTTGCCAGACGGACATACTCGCCGCGCTTCCATTCACCCCACTTGAAGGGGCCTGTGCCGATGGGAGCGACGAAACTGCCGTCGGCCGCCACCGACTTCGGGCTGATGATGCCGGTGTAGCCGCATTCCGGCCGTGCCATCAGGCCGAGGAACACTGCCGAAGGCGATGCGATCTTCATGGCGACGGTATGGGCGTCGACGGCCTCGATGCCGGTGACCTTGACGGTTCGGCTGCCGTCGAAATCGGCGCGGCAGGTCCACTTGGTGTCCTCTGCCATATAGCGGTTCCAGTTCCACACGACATCGGCGGCGGTCAGCGGGTCGCCATTGTGGAACTTTACATTGTCGCGCAACGGGAATGTATAGGTCAGACCGTCCGCCGACACATTGACGGATTGGGCGAGAAGCGGCTTCACATCGCCGTTCTCCGTATAGCCCACCAGCCCTTCGACCAGATGAAATATGACGGAGTCGGTGTTGCCGTCGCGGTTGACGCCGGGGACGTTGCTGCGAATATCCGAGCTTTGCGCGACATTGATGTCACGGGCCTGTGCGAGGCCGCCGGCCGTCATCAGGATTGTTCCTGCGAGAAGTATCTTTTTCATGTTCCACTCTTTTTCCATAGGTTCAGGCGTCCAGCCGCCATTTGAGTTTGACGCCGCCATTGTCGTTGAGATCCAGTGCGGGAATGGCTGAAAGCAGTTTGCGCGTATAGGCTTCCCTCGGGGTATCGAAGATTGCGTTCCGGTCGCCCTGCTCGATGATCCGGCCATCCTGCATGACGATCACCCGGTCGGCGATCTGCTCGACGACGCCGAGATCGTGGCTGATGAAGAGGCAGGAAAAGCCATAACGCTTCTGCAGGTTTGAAAAGAGGTCGAGAACCTGCGCGCGCACCGTCACGTCCAGGGCCGATACCGGTTCGTCGGCGATGAGGAATTTGGGTCGGCGCGCGATCGCCCGGGCGATGGCAACGCGCTGGCGCTGACCGCCGGAAAGCTGGTGCGGATAGCGGTCGGCAAAAGCCTTGCCGAGGCCGACCTCTTCGAGTGTCTCGGCAGCACGCTGCTTTTTTTCCGCCGCCGTCAGGTCGGGGATAAGCCGCAACGCTTCCTCGACAAGTGCCATGATGGTCATGCGCGGGTCGAGCGACGAATAGGGATCCTGAAAAACCATCTGGCAGTTCATGCGGTAGTTGAACCAGTCGTTGTCACGGCGCTTGCCATGGAACAGGATTTCGCCGCTGGTTTCCTTGACCAGTCCGGCGATGGTACGGCCGAGTGTGGTCTTCCCCGAGCCCGAGCCGCCGACCAAAGCCACCACCTCGCCGGGATGGATATCGATGCTGATGCCATGAAGGGCGCGTTTGGCAATGCCTTTCTTGAACAGGCTTTTGCGCCCGGCATAATCAACCACGATGTCGCGCGCTGAAACGATCGGGCTGACGCTCGTGTCGATGACACGCACGTCACCGCGGAACGGCAGGGAGGACAGCAGCTTGCGCGTATAGGGATGCTTCGGTCTTGAGAGGATTTCTTCCGTCGTCCCCTGTTCGACCACCACACCCCGTTCCATCACGACAAAACGATGGGTGTAGCGGGCAACCATCGGCAGGTCATGGCTGATCAGCAGGACGGCGGTCCCTTGCTCCTTGGTCAGTTCCACCATCAGTTCCATGACATCGCGCTGCACGACGGCATCCAGCGCGGTTGTCGGCTCGTCGGCAATCAGCAGCGCCGGTTTCAGGAGCATGACCGAGGCCAGCATGATGCGCTGGCGCATACCGCCGGAAAATTCGTGCGGATAGGCAGTCAATGCACCGGCCGGGTCCTTCAGGCCGACGCGGGTCAGCATGTGCAGGATGTTGGTCCGGCGCATCTCGGGTGTCTGTTTGGTGTGGAGAACGAGCCCTTCTTCCAACTGGCGGCCAATGGTCATCGACGGATTGAGGGAGGTCATCGGTTCCTGAAAGACGACGCCGATTTCGCCGCCACGCAAACGCCGCAGCGTGCGGTCGCTGGCCTGAAGCGTATCCTGACCCTTGTAAACGATCGAACCGCTGGCATGCCGGATGCCCGGCGCAATCAGTCCGATGATCGACCGTGTCGCCAGCGTCTTGCCCGACCCGGATTCGCCGACAATACCGACGATCTCTCCGGGGGAGACATCGAAGCTGACATCTTTGACGACGGCGCCGCCATTGTGGATGACTTCGAGTGTCAGCCCGCGAACGCTGAGAAGCGCGTTTTGATTGCTCATTTCAAACCTCTCATGCGGGGATCGAGCTTGTCACGCAGGGCATCCCCAAGCAGGTTGATACCGAGAAGGGTCAGCGCGATGCAAAGACCGGGAAAGAAGCCGAGCCAGGCTGCCTGTTCGATGAACGGCCGGCCGGCGGCAAGCATGTTGCCCCAGGTGGGTGCGGGTGGCGGAACGCCAAGGCCGAGGAAGCTCAGCGCACTTTCCGAAAGGATCGCCCAGCCGAACATGGATGTCCCCAGAACCGTAATCGGTGCCAGGCAATTGGGCAGGATGTGGCGGAGAATCGTATAGATTTCGCTGTTGCCCATGACCTTGGAGGCTTCGATGAATTCCCGTTCGCGCAGGGAAAGGACAGCACCGCGCACGATACGCGCCATCGACGGGGTATAGGCGATCCCAAGTGCGAAGATGATGCCGTACTGGTTGGCGCCGAAAACCGCGAGCAGTCCGAGGGCGAGAAGAATACCGGGAAAGGCCAGCAGGGCATTGTTGAACGCCATGATGACGCCGTCGACCCAGCCGCGTGCATAACCGCTGATCAGGCCGATAAGGGTGCCGAAGAACACAGCAAAACAGACTGTGGCAAAGCCGATCCAGACACTGGCCTGTGCCCCGACCATCAGCCGGCTCAGGACATCCCGTCCGAACTCGTCGGTGCCGAGAAGATGCGCTGCACTCGGTGCGGCCAGACGCGCGGAAAAACTGAGCTTCATCGGATCGAACGGCGTCCAGAGCATGCCGATGGCCGCGACGATAAAGAGGAGGGTGATGATGGTGCCACCGATCACCCC
This sequence comes from Phyllobacterium sp. NPDC097923, assembly GCF_044760925.1. Classification (NCBI taxonomy): domain Bacteria; kingdom Pseudomonadati; phylum Pseudomonadota; class Alphaproteobacteria; order Hyphomicrobiales; family Phyllobacteriaceae; genus Phyllobacterium; species Phyllobacterium sp. NPDC097923. The sequence continues at coordinate 284,846 of NZ_JBIWBL010000003.1, forward strand.
GTTGAATGTAAGCTTTTTCATTCCGCCACCACCCGTGGATCAAAGAGTGGATAGAGAAGATCCACGACGAGGTTGACCAGGACATAGGCAACCGCAACCAGCAGGAGACAGCCCTGAATAACGGGATAGTCGCGCTGGAAAATACTGTCGACGAGCAGGCGGCCGAGGCCCGGTATGGAGAAAACCGTTTCGATAACGGCAATACCGCCGAGCAGATTGCCAAGAATCAGGCCGATCATGGTCCAGGTCGGACCAAAGGCGTTCTTGAAGGCGTGACGCCACAGAACTGCCTGTTCCGACAGGCCTTTGGCACGGGCATGGGTGATGTAATCAAGGCGCAGGACTTCCAGCGTGGATGCGCGGGCCATGCGGATGATCACACCCATCTCGTGGATAAAGAGGGTGGCAACCGGCAGGGCCATGTAGATAAGCCCGGCCTTCCAGTTCGTCGTCACCGAGACGTAGCCGAGCACCGGCACCCAGCCGAGTTTCAGCCCGAAGAAAAGCAGCAGCAGCAGTCCGAGCCAGAATGTGGGAATGGACAGGAGAACCGTTGCCGTGCCGACCAGCGCGAGATCGGTGAGGCTGTTCTGTTTCCATGCCGCGATAACACCAGCCGGGACGGCGATCACGCTTGCAATCAGAACCGCCAGAACAACGATTTGCGCGCTGATGAAAAAACGTGAGAGCACGAGGTGCAGGACGGGCTCACCGGTAACGATGGACTTGCCGAAGTCGCCGTTGAACAAATGCCCCACCCAGATCATGAACTGCACCGGAATGCTCTGGTCGAGCCCCAGCGTGGAACGCAGGGTGGCGATCTGCTGCGGTTCGGCAATATCCCCAAGCATCAGAGCTGCCGGATCGCCCGGGATGAGGCGGATAAGGGTGAACACTGCCACTGCCACGATGACAATCGTGGGCACAGCCATCAGCATTCGGCCGAGTATAAATTTGATCACGTGGTTCCCATTCTGCTCTTTTGGCTGCGCGGAAGTTCCCCGCAGTCATCTGGCCATTGTGTGCCGGACTATGAGCATATGTGAAAACCATGCGCAATATTATGAGTAAATGTCATAGTGCTATGCAAGCGGGTACTTGCGTGACAGGTATGTGCGCACCCATGTCCGGCGGAAAGCCATCTGTTCAGCTTTGCGGGCCCTCGACGTTGAGAAGCCTTTGCTTCATCCGCCTGCTGAGCGCTTCGGCAGCGATGGACAGCGGAACGCCAGCCGCCTTGGCAAGGCCGAAACTCTGCGTGAGCGGCGGATCGAAGGGCCGTATGACGATCCTTGTATCCTTGGTCAGGTGCGCGAAGAAGCTGCTGATGATGGCTATCCCAAGCCCATGCGCGGCATAGGAAAAGGCAGAATTGTTGCTGTGCGTTTCAATCTTGACGGTCTGCGACACGCCGGCCTGGCGAAAAATCTCATCGAGTTTCATGCGGGTGGGCCTGTTGCGGCCGGTCAGAATCAACGGAATATTGCGTAAATCCCTGGGTGTGACGATGTCCAGGGCGGCGAGGGGATGATCGGCGGGAATGACGCACACCTTTCGGCCGCTCACGACCACCTCAAGCTCGACGCTGGTGCTCTGCTGTCCTTCATAGCGCAGGAAACCGAAATCCACGATGCGCTGTTCGATCAGGCGGGTGATGGCGCCCGACGTGTCGAAGAACGTTTCTATGCGTACCCGCGGAAAATCCCTGTCGAAATCCGCGAGAAGATCCGGGGTAAACTGGTCGGCAAGGCTGTTGGGCAGTGCGATGCGCACTGATTCCGGCCCGACGGCCCCGCTGCGCAGATCCTGCGCAAGGTTGGTGAAGCGGTCTATTCCGGCAAGGACGAGTTCGGCGTCATAGGCGAGTTTTTCCGCCTCCGGTGTCGGGATCAGCCGGCCTTTGTCCCGTGCAAACAGCTGCATCGACAGGTTGGCTTCGAGCTGTTGCAGCAGGCGGCTGACGCCAGACTGGCTCAGGCCCATGGCCCGCGCCGTTGCAATTGTGGAGCCGGTAACGAGTAGGGTGCGCAGAACTTCGAGCTGCCGGACATTCATTGGGTTCTCACAGATCTCATGGACAGGGCGATTGTGTCTCGATTCGATGGAATAGGCCGAGCCCCGTCGAAGCTAAACTGTTAATTTTGCGTAAACAATCCGTCACGTGCCTTCAAAATGTCCCATTGGGAGGCGAATTGTGAATGGTCTGTCACTTGCGCATTCCGGCACGCCTTCACATGTGTTGCTTCAGGTATATCGAATGAGATCGCCCTGCGATACCTTCTGTAACCTGTTGCTGAATTTGTGGGCTGGAGGATCGATTGCGGTGCACCGGTCACAATTTGAGAAGGAGAGTATGATGAAGAAGACACTTGCTATGGCACTTGCGACCACGTCGTTGGCAATTGCTGGTGCAACGGTCGCTGTTGCAGCCGATATGCCGGCGACCTACCAGGAGCCAGACGCGCGCAACGGCGTGAGGATCGGCTATCTCACCTGCGATATCGATGGCGGCGTCGGCTACGTGCTTGGTTCGGCCAAGGAAGTCGATTGTGTCTTCCGTTCCACAGTCGGCCGTGAGCGTTCGGATCATTATACCGGCGCGATCAAGAAGCTGGGTGTCGATCTCGGGTTTACAACACGCAGCCGCCTCGTCTGGGCTGTGTTTGCACCGACTGCTGGTTATCACCAGGGTTCGCTGAGCGGCGTTTATCGCGGTGCAACAGCGGAAGCCACACTCGGCGCCGGTATCGGCACCAATGTGCTGTTCGGCGGTACTGCAGGCTCCGTTCACCTGCAGGCAATCAGCGTCACGGGCCAGATCGGTCTGAACATTGCTGCCACCGGCACGTCGATGACGCTTGCCTCGGCCAACTAAGACCGGCTGGTTTTCCTCGCGCCGCGGTGCGAGGGTTGCATTGGAGTGGGCACCGCCGAACAGGTTTCGGCGGTGCCCATTTCCGTTTGGGGAGCCGCTGAAAGCTGTTCGGTGGTGCCCATCATGAAATTCCGGCGTTTTCCGGTTTCGCGCGGGAAGGCGTCGTATCATCGGAAGAACAGCATGCGGCATCGCACTTATCTGTTACAATGACACGTGGCCGATCTGTCCATCGTTGACCAGGTTCCAAGGAGTACGACATGCCCAGGAAGAGACCGGAGGGTATTGAACGCTACAATGCACCGGCAGGCGGTTGGGGTGCATTGAAGGCGGTGGCAGAGAGTCTTGCCCGGCAGCAGATTGTTGCCCAGGGAGCGGCGACCCTGCTGAAAGCCAACCAGCCGGATGGGTTTGATTGTCCCGGTTGTGCCTGGCCGGACCCGAAACACACCTCTTCTTTCGAATTCTGCGAAAACGGTGCAAAGGCCGTCACCTGGGAATCAACCGCCAAGCGTATCGGGCCCACCTTCTTTGCATCGCATACGGTTTCAGAATTGTGGAACTGGTCGGATCATGATCTGGAAGATGAGGGGCGCTTGACCGACCCGCTGATTTACGATGCGGCGGCTGACACCTATGTGCCCATTGAGTGGGACAGGGCTTTCGCGCTTATCGGAGCGGAATTGAACGCTCTGCCTGATCCCAACATGGCCGAGTTTTATACCTCCGGCAGAGCCTCGAACGAGGCCGCGTTCCTGTTCCAGCTGTTCGTGAGGGCCTATGGGACCAATAATTTTCCCGACTGCTCGAACATGTGCCACGAAGCGACAAGCGTGGGCCTGCCGCACTCGATCGGCGTCGGCAAGGGAACCGTAACCCTGGAAGACTTCGATCATGCCGACGCCATCTTCAGCTTCGGCCACAATCCCGGCACCAACCATCCGCGCATGATGGCGACCTTGCGCGATGTGGCGCGGCGCGGCGCGCCCATCATTGTTTTCAACCCGCTGAAGGAGCGGGCGCTCGAACGCTTTGCCTCGCCGCAAAGCCCGGTCGAAATGGCCACGCTTGGTTCGACGGATATTGCGTCGGCTTATCATCAGGTTCGCATTGGCGGCGACGTCGCGGTGCTCAAGGGCATGATGAAAAGGGTTTTCGAGCTTGACCGGCGCGATCTGGAGCGCGGTGGAAAGGGAATCCTCGACCGCGATTTTATTGCCGACCATACGTCAGGCATCGAAGCTCTGAGAGAGGATATCGACGCAACGCGCTGGGAAGATATCGAACTCATGTCGGGCCTTACCCGCAGCGCGATCGAAAGTGCGGGCGATGTCTATGCAAAATCGAAGAACGTCATCCTTTGCTACGGCATGGGCATCACCCAGCACCGGAATGGCACGGCAAACGTTCAGCAGATTGCCAACTTCCTGATGCTGCGCGGCAATATCGGCCGGGAAGGCGCAGGCATATGCCCTTTGCGCGGTCATTCCAACGTGCAGGGCGACCGTACTGTCGGCATTACCGAAATTCCCAATGCCGCCCTCATCGACGGCATGGAGCGGGCGTTCGGTTTCCGGCCTTCCGCCGCCAAGGGGCACAATGCCATCGAAGCGATAGAGGCAATCATCGACGGCAGGTCCAAGGCGCTTGTCTGTCTCGGCGGGAATCTGGCTGTCGCCATGTCTGATCCCGATGCAACGTTTGCAGGGATGCGCAAACTTGATCTTGCCGTGCATCTGACGACCAAGTTCAACCGTTCGCATCTGCTGACGGCCAAGACCACCATCGTCCTGCCCGTTCTCGGGCGCACCGACGCCGATGTTCAGGCCACAGGCCGGCAATCCGTGACCGTTGAAGATTCCATGTCGATGGTGCATGCCTCGCGCGGTTTTCTCAATCCGCCCAGCGGCGATCTGCGGTCGGAACCCGCTATCATCGCGGGTATGGCAAAGGCGACTTTGGGTGACCGTTACGGCATCGAATGGGACGCCATGGTCGCGGATTACAGCCGGATCCGCGACAAGATTGAAGTTGTTTTCCCTGACTTCAAGGATTTCAATGCGCGTATCCGGGAGCCGGGCGGGTTTCGCCTGAGCGTACCCGCCTCGCATCGCGAATGGAAAACATCGAACCAGAAAGCCTGTTTCCTGGTGGCGAAAGGCTTGAGCGAGGATCCGCGCGTTCTGGAACCCAATGTACTGACGCTGACGACAATCCGCAGCCATGACCAGTACAACACGACGATCTATGGCATGGATGACCGGTATCGTGGCGTGTTCGGGCGGCGGGATGTGATTTTTCTGAATGCCAAGGACCTGGCCGAACGCGGCTTGGCCGATGGTGATACGCTCGATGTTGAAGCAGCGCGCGATCACGCCGATCCTGATGACCGGCCGCGCCGGGTCAAGCGGTTGACCGCCGTGGCGTATAATATTCCCCGGGGCTCAGCCGCCGGGTACTATCCCGAACTGAACACGCTGGTCGCCCTGTCCCACTATGACCAGCAGTCGGGAACGCCGTCTTTCAAATCGATTCCCATCCGGATCACCCGCGCCGCGTGATCGACGGGCAGGGGGCGATACGTCAGCGGCGCGTGGACGCCGCTGAGGCGACAGCTGTCAGCCAGGCAGAAAAATAGTCCGGCCACACGCCGGTCGGCATATCCTTTTCGCCCATGCCGAAACCGTGACCGCCGCTGGCCAGTTGGTGCAGTTCCACGGGTACACCCGCCCGCTTGCAGGCATCTGCCATGATGCGGGTATTTGCCGGGTCGGAAATGGGATCATCCTGCGCCTGAACAAGGAACATGGGAGGGCACCCGCTGCGAACATGGGTTTGAACCGACCAGTCCGCACTCCGTTCCGGGCTTGGATGCGTGCCAATCAGGATGCGCCGTGTCGAGGTGTGGTCATAGGGCGGCTCCAGCGTAATGATGGGATAGATCAGCGCAGAAAACGACGGCCGGGCAGACAGGCCGTCCGTCGCATCGATCCGCTCATAGGAAGGGAAAGCCGAGCGGACGGAAGCCATTCCAAGCAGATGCCCGCCGGCAGAAAACCCGAGCACGCCAAGGCGTTCCGGATCGATCTCGAAGCGGCTGGCGTTCTGGCGGATCAAGCGCAAAGCACGTTGCGCATCCTGCAACGGCGCCAGCGGACCGGCATTCCATCCTTCTCCGGGCAGCCTGTAGGTCAGGGTGAAGACGGTAAAACCCCGGTCGGTCAGCCAGCGGGCTGCCGAAAGAGCCTCCTTCTTCATTTCGATGCGTTTGTAGCCGCCGCCCGCTGCTACGAGAACCGCTGCGCCATTCGGCTTTGCCGGCTGGAAAACCTCCATCGACGGGGCTGCGATATTGCTGACCGCCCCTTTGGCGCTGACATTGATCGGTCCTGCCGGACCGCCACCGCCGGGCGGCGTTGCGGGCCAGAGCGGAATGACCGCGTCGGCTGTGCTGGCAAAGAGTTTTGCCGGGTATGCGGCGATACCAAGTGCAGCCAATACCGTTCGACGGGTCACCATCATTTGCTTCCCTGCGATTTACCTTTGAGCCTTTGGTGTCTGGCCCTGGTCGCAAAGCCTCTGGATCGACTCCGTCAAAGCCAGAACTTCCTTGTCCTTCAGAAGATCGATCTTCTGGTGAAGCAGCTCCATCTTCTCGTGCAGCAATTCGATTTCCAGCTCGGCTTTGATGTTGATGCGGTAATCATGCTCGGCTTCTTTCCGGTCGATATCCTGCTGCCGGTTCTGGCTCATCATGATGAAGGGCGCCGCATAGGCCGCCTGAAAGGAGAGCGCAAGATTGAGGAGAATGAACGGGTAGGGGTCCCAATGCTGGATATAGGCGGTGACGTTCAATACGATCCAGAAGAACAGGATCGTGGTCTGGATGATGATGAAACTCCATGAGCCCATCGTCGCAGCCACCTGATCGGCAATTCTCTGGCCGCTGGTCAGCCCGTCGCCGGGTTTTTCCGGCTTGAGGCCCCTGTCCCGGCGGCGGACCGTTCGCAAATGATGCAGCAACGCCCGTTCGGTTTCCCAAAGGCCTCTGTGTTCAGTGTCCGTGTGTGTCATCGCGTCGTTCCTTATGGCTCATGAGGTGACACTGCCTAACAAACGCTGTGCAGGCAACGTCAGTTGCACGCAGAAACCGTTTTCGACGGCGGGGAAGGTGAGTTCCCCGCCATGCGCCTTGGCAACCTCCGCCGCAATCGCCAGCCCCAGGCCGGAACCGGGTGCGGGACCGGACCCGACTTCGAAGGGTTCAAGCAGCCGTGCCTGTTCTGTGCTCGAAATGCCAGGGCCGTCGTCAATCACGTTGATCCATGCCTTGCTTTCATCGCGGCCGAGCTCAACTGAAAGGCGCGTTGATGCGCCATGGATCAGGGCATTCTGGATCAGATTGGTCAGCGCCTCGCGGATGCTGATCATATCGCCCTGGATATGCAGCTCTGCCGGGCAGGGTAAGAAGGCGATGGTCACTTCCCGTTCCAGTGACAACGGGACGGCCTGAGCCAGCGTGGTTTTCGCCAATGCATTCAGATCGATCGTTGTGAAGCCAACGGTGCCGGCACGATGAATGACCATGGCGTGGTCGAGAAGCTGGCCGGTGAGATTGCCGAGCGCGTTCACCTTTGCGCCGAGTTTCTCAATCTGATCCTGCAGTTTTGGGTCGGCATCGTTCGACAGGATTTCCACCTGTGCATTGAGTTCGGCCAAAGGCGTGCGCATCTGATGGGCGGCATCGGCGATAAAACGCTGCATCAGCGCTATGCGATCGGCAAGCCGGCGCATGAAGTCATCAAGGACGCTGACCAATGCCCGGATTTCATAGGGCGGCGTAACGCGTATGGCGCGCAGATCGTCGGGCTTGCGCGCTGCGATTTCCCGTTCGATACGCGTCAGCGGTTTCAAAGCAATACGCACGGAAATGGCGCCGGCGATCAGGGCAAGAAGGCTCATGATCGCGATCATGCCGACAGCCTTGCCGGCAAGATCCCAGGCGAGGGATTCCCGCGCCCGCAGGGTTTGCGCCACGACGATTTCCACCCAGCCAGTGCCGGAGCCGGTGTCAATCTGCTTGCCGATCGCCGCAACGCGGACCGGCTGCCCCTGATAGTTGTCGTCGGCAAGGACCACGCCTTTGCGGATGTTTTCCGACGAAATTTTCGGCGCGAGATCACCATAACCGGCGACAACGACGCCGCGCGGATCGGTCACCCGGTAAAAGACCAGATCATAGGCCGACAGGGTCGCAAATGCGGCCGCTGGCGGGTCAAGGGTTACAACCCCGCCCTGCATGTAGACGTTTTCCGCAACCTGTATTGTCCCGCCAATCAAAAGCTTGTCATAGGCATCACGCGCGGCAATGCCGGCATATTGCCAGGCGGCAAGAGCAAGGACGACCGCACCGACGCCGAGAATGAGCGCAATGAAGACGATGATCCGGATGTGCAGGGAGTAGCGGATATCATTTGCTTGCAAGTTGATAGCCCAGCCCACGCGAGGTGCGAATTTCGATCGAAGTATCCGCCAGCTTGCGCCGCAGCCGCGTCACATATTGCTCGACGGCATTGGCGCTCGGTTCCTGGTCGAAGTTGAAAAGCTGCTCCACCAGTTCTTCCTTGGAGACGAAGCGCTTGGGCCGTGCCGCCAGAATCTCGAGAACAATCAATTCACGCCGGGTCAGATCAAGAGCGGTATCGGCAACGCTCGCCGTGCGCCCGGCCCGGTCGATGACGAGGTCCCCGAAGCGCAGGGCATTGTCGGACATGCCGGCGCTCCGGCGCAGCAGTGCGCGGGCGCGTGCTTCCAGCTCGCGAAAATCGAACGGCTTGGTCAGATAATCGTCGGCACCGAGATCAAGGACGTCGACGCGGTCATCGACCGCCGATCGTGCGGTCAGGACCAGAACGGGCGTCTTGTCCTTGCGGCCGCGCAGCCCTTTGAGAATCTCGAAACCATCGGCGCCGGGCAGCATCATGTCGAGGATGATGAGATCGTAATCCTGCACCCGCAGCACTTCGCTGGCGGTCCGGCCATCGGTTTCGCAATCAACGGCATGGCCGATTTTTTCAAAGCGCTGGGCAATCGCCTTGGCGATATCGGGCATGTCTTCCACGACAAGAATGCGCAAATCGTGTCCCCGAAACGTGAGTCAGGTATGTGTCAGTTACCGCAAGTACAGTCGAGGTGGGAGTTTTGTCAACGTTACGGCGTTGCGCAAAAGAGACGACGCATTGGGAGGAAGTATGACTTTGCATCAGTCCTTTGATGCTCGCGGCGCGTTATTGAGCGTCGAGGGCGTCACACTGCAATACAAGACGGAAGATGCGCTGGTGACCGCCACGCATCGCGTCGATTTTCAGGTTTTTCAATCCGACCGCTTTGTTCTTCTGGGGCCGTCAGGCTGTGGCAAGTCGACCTTGCTCAAGGCCATCGGCGGCTATCTCACGCCGACCGAAGGGCAGATCACGCTCAAGGGCAAGGAAGTCACCGAACCCGGCCCTGACCGGATGATGGTCTTTCAGGAGTTCGACCAGCTTCTGCCGTGGAAGACGGTCGGTGAAAATGTCGTCTTCGCCCTCACCGCCAGCGGGCGGGCAAAGCCGGCAGAGGCGCGTGAACGCGCCCGCAGCTACATCGACAAGGTTGGTCTGACCAAATTCATCGACAGCTACCCCCATATGCTGTCCGGCGGCATGAAGCAGCGTGTGGCCATCGCGCGCGGCATGGCCATGGAGCCGGATGTGCTTCTGATGGATGAGCCCTTTGCAGCGCTCGACGCGCTGACGCGCCGCAAGATGCAGGATGAATTGCTGCAACTCTGGGACGATACGCATTTCACCGTCCTGTTCGTGACCCACTCCATCGAGGAGGCCATCCGCATCGGCACGCGCATTCTGCTCCTTTCACCCCATCCGGGCCAGGTGAAGGCCGAGCTGAACAGCATACCGCCCAGCGAGCTTGGAACCGGTACGCAGGCGGCGCTCGAAACCCGCATCAACGACATGTTGTTCGCCAGTTGAGATTGGAAGATTCGATGACTGAAGTTCTCTACACACGTCCGGAGATTGTGCGCGGCGACGGCAAGAAGGATTTCCTGCAGGTCGAGAAGACGCTCTCTGCCTTTGAACGCATCTATCGCATCGGTGCGGTGCGAAAAGCCTTTATCCTGTTCGTTCTTGCTGCCGCCTGGGAGATTTACGGGCGCTGGCTGGGCAATCCATTGCTGTTTCCAAGCTTCTCTCAGACCTTCGCGGCTTTCAGCTCCAACATTGCCGACGGAACCATTCCGGCCAGGGCGCTGGCATCCATCAAAACGCTGCTCATCGGCTATGGCATCGGCATCGTGCTGGCCTCGCTCCTGACCACGCTCGCCATCGGGTCGCGCATTGGTGCCGACCTGCTGGAAACACTGACCTCCATGTTCAATCCGCTCCCGGCCATTGCATTGCTGCCATTGGCGCTGATCTGGTTCGGCCTGGGGCAGGGAAGCGTGATCTTCGTGCTGGTGCACTCGGTACTCTGGGCCATCGCCCTGAATACCCATGCCGGTTTCCGGTCGGTTTCCAACACGATGCGGATGGTCGGCCTGAATTACGGCCTGCGCGGCCTCAAGCTGGTCCGTCATATCCTGATACCCGCCGCCTTTCCGTCCATTCTGACGGGGTTGAAAGTCGGCTGGGCCTTCGCATGGCGCACGCTGATCGCCGCTGAACTGGTATTTGGCGTATCGTCCGGCTCCGGCGGCCTCGGCTGGTTCATCTTCGAAAACCGCAACCAGCTGGAAACCGCCAACGTCTTTGCAGGCTTGTTCACGGTTATTTTGATCGGCCTTGCCGTCGAGAACCTGATCTTTGCCACGATTGAAAAGAAAACCATTCGCCGCTGGGGAATGCAGGCCTGAGTTTGAACCGCCGGGAACCGGTATGTATAAAGGGAGGACTACAATGAAAATGATGAAACAGCTCTGTGCCGCCGTGCTCGGCATCGGCCTTGGATTGGCGGGTGCAACGGGTGCCGCCCGCGCCGAAGTCAGCGAAGTGCGGATTTCCAAGGGATACGGCATTCTCTATCTGCCGCTGATCGTCATGGAAAGCCAGAAGCTGCTGGAAAAGCAGGCTGCCAAAGCCGGTCTGGGTGATGTCAAGGTGACATGGCTGATGCTCGATGGCGGCAATGTCATCAATGATGCGATGATGGCCGGTTCACTCGACTTTGCCGGAACCGGGGCGCCGGGCTTTGTCACCCTCTGGGCCAAGGCCAAGGGCATTCCGAATGTCGAAGTTGTCGGCATCAGCGGTCTCAGCGCCACATCGCTGTGGCTGAATTCGAACAATCCCGAGATCAAGACGCTGAAGGATCTGACACCCAAGGATAAAATTGCCCTGCCGGGGATCAAGACGTCGCTGTCGGCGGTCGTCCTGCAGATGATGGCAGCGCACGAATTCGGACGCGAGAACTATGCGAAGCTCGACCCGTTGACGGTCAGCCTGCCGCATCCGGAAGCCCTGGCAGCGGTGACAAGCGGTCAGACCGAGATTACCGCCCACTTCACCTCGCCACCGTTTTCCTATCTGGAGTTGAAAGACCCGAAGGTGCACCGGGTTGTCAATTCTGTCGATGTCATCGGCAATATCACGCTGGACGTGACTTTTGCGCCGAAGAAGTTCGTCGACGCCAATCCGAAAACCACGGAAGCCTTCCTGGCGGCTCTGGACGAAGCAAACGCTTTCATCGCGGGCAACAAGCAAGCTGCCGCCGAGATTTTCGCCAAGAGTTCGAAGGTGAAAGTGTCGGTCGAGGAAGTTCTTGAAATGCTCAATGACAAGGATTCGCAGTTCTCGACGACGCCGAACGGTGTCATGCAGTTTGCCGAGTTCATGCATCTGGCCGGTACGATCAAGGTCAAGCCCGCAAGCTGGACGGACCTGTTTATCCCGCAACTTCACGCGCGCAGCGGGAGTTAAGGGAAGGCTGCCATTCCCGGGTATTCTGACATGACGAGCAAGAGCCGGTTGTTATCATCGATAGCAGTCGGCTTTTGCTGCAGGTGAGCGAGGGCGCGTGATGGCCCGCAGGGCGCTTGTTTTGAGTTTTGCTTGCCAGAATCGACCAGCCGGGGGATAAAGCAGCGACTTCACAAAGCGAAAGTATTGCGGCCATGGTTGATGCGACACACGAACACGGCATGTCCGGCCAGCCGCTCAACGTCAGCTTCAACACCGAAAATGATCAGGCAATGGTTGTCCTGGCAGGCTCCTGGATTACCCGCTATGTCGGCCGTGTGAATGCGCAAATGCGCAAGATCGAGCATAGGAAGGATTTTTCCAATGCTGTCATCGATCTGTCCGGCGTCGACGCATTGGATACCGCAGGGGCCTGGGTGGTCGACCGTATGCGCGTTGCCCTGGAAGCTGCCGGCAAACAGGTTGAGATACGCGGGCTGAAGCAGCACTGGGAAACGCTTTTTGATGCCGTCGGGAAAACCGCATCTGCTCCGGCGGATACAAACCTGCCGCTGCACAAGCCGAATCTTGGAATTCAGTTTCTCGATACAATTGGCCGGACAGTGGTCAATTTCGGCGATGATTTTATCAAATCCATGCATGTGCTGGGTGCTGTCGTCACCGGTTCCCAGATGCGCGGCGGCAAGGGAAGCCCGATCCGGTATCCGGCCTTCTTTCACCAGATTGATCGGCTGGGCGTCGGGGCAATCCCGGTGGTGGTGCTGATTTCATTCATTATGGGTGCCATCGTTGCGCAGCAGGGCGCCTATATGCTCAGCACCTATGGTGCCGAGACCTATGCGGTGAATCTCGTCGGCGTGCTGGTGCTGCGCGAGACCGGCGTCCTGTTGACCGCGATCATGATCGCGGGGCGCTCAGGGAGCGCCATCACGGCAGAACTCGGGTCGATGAAGATGCGCGAGGAAGTCGATGCGCTGCACGTCATCGGTCTCAATCCGATCAGCGTTCTGGTGTTTCCCCGTCTGGTCGCACTGAGTATTTCGCTGCCGCTTCTGACGATTATTGCGGATTTTGCCGGGCTTGCGGGCGGGGCCGTCGCGCTATGGCTTTATTCGGACGTATCACCCGGCATCTATATCGCCAATCTGCGCGATGCGATCACGGTCCAGTATTTCCTGGCGGGCCTGATCAAGGCTCCCTTCATGGCGATGATCATCGGTACCATCGCCGCGGTTGAAGGGATGAAGGTTGGCGGAAGCGCGGAGTCGCTGGGTCTGCGCGTGACGGCATCGGTGGTCAAGTCGATCTTCATCGTCATCGTCCTCGACGGTGTGTTTGCCATCTTCTACGCGTCGATCAATTTCTGATACCCGCCCATTCATCTTTGTGCCTGGCTCGCCATGGAAGCGCAGGTCTTCACAGCCGTGCGGTTGCACAGGTGAGATTCGCGCTGTATTTCTGTTGCGATAGCCGTTCTCCGAGGTGAGGCGGCCGATGGCAGCCACGACGATAGGCACGAAAAGGATACGCGTCCGATGTTTGCGGCAAAGACGATGAATCACACTGACAAGACCGAGTTTTATCGCGAACTCTGCGCTCAGTTGAGCGGCCTTCTCGCTGATGAAAACGATGCCATCGCCAATGCCGCCAACACCTCGGCGCTGATCTTCCAGATGGTGCCCGATCTCAATTGGGCCGGCTTCTATTTCCTTTATTCCGAAGACGAACTCGTTGTCGGCCCCTTTCAGGGCAAGCCGGCCTGCGTGCGTATCGCCGTTGGCAATGGCGTCTGCGGAACGGCTGTTGCGCAGGGAACCTCGATTCTCGTCGAGGATGTCCACGCCTTTCCCGGACATATTGCCTGTGATGCCGCATCCCGTTCGGAGCTTGTCGTGCCGCTTTTCCATGAGGGACGCATTCTGGGTGTTCTCGATCTGGACAGTCCGATACCCGGCCGGTTTGACAGCATCGATCAGTTCGGCATGGAAAAACTCGCCGCAATCTATGTTGCCGCATGCAATTGGGACGATTGAGCGATAAATTTTCGCGTTACCCAACACCTTGTTAAAATTCCATATTTTCTGATTTTCGGATCGGCTCCGACACGGAATCTCACAGGATTATTCTGTCGATTCTGAATCCCAGTTGACAAGAACCATGAAGTGCGTTTGTCTTGTAAAGCGATTTACTAAACCGCTTTACAATGGGGAAAGCGCTTGTGATCAAGAAGACGACGCCCAGTCTGAAAGATGTTGCCGCCGCAGCTGGCGTGTCGGTTACGACAGTATCGCGCCTGGTCAATGGCAGTCTTGATCTGCCATATCACACCAAGAAACGCATCGAAGATGCAATCAAATCGCTGAACTACATACCCAATCCGCATGCGCGGCGTTTGAGCATGGGTCGTTCGGACACCATCGGCCTGGTTGTTCCTGAAATTGCCAACCCGTTCTTTTCAACCCTGGTCGCCGCTGTCGAGCAAGCGGCCGACGAGCGCAAGCTGGCGGTCTCGCTGCATGCGACGCTCAACCGGGCAGGGCGCGAAATCGAATACCTGCAGCTGATCGAACGCAATCATGTCGACGGGCTGATCTTCATCACCAACCACCCGGATGACGGTGCGCTCGCAGGCCTTATCAACCGTTCGGGCAAGGTCATCATCGTCGACGAAGACGTTCCGGGTTCGAAAGCGCCGAAGCTCTTCTGCGACAATGATCATGGCGGTTATCTCGCCGGTCTTCATCTGGCGCAACAGGGGCACAGCCATGTTCTGTTCATCGGCGGCGACGAGCGCATGATCAGCGCGCGCCGCCGTTTCGATGGCCTGATGCGCGCGCTGCGCGAACAGCATGGCGATGCGGCGAAGGTTGATCGTTACGCCGGTGAATACACCATCGATTACGGGCGCAAAGCCGCCGTTCGCTATCTGGAAGAGCAGCACGCGGCAACGGCCATCTTTGCCAGCTCCGATGAAATCGCCATCGGCCTGATCGAAGTCTTCAAGGACCGGAATGTGTCGGTTCCCGACGATGTTTCGATCATCGGTTTCGATGATGTCGGGCCGCTGCATCTCTTTGCACCGCCGCTGACCGTCATTCGTCAGCCGGTCCGGCAACTCGGGCGCCGGGCGCTCGAACTGCTTCTGGAAACAAATTGGCAGGAGTGGAAACCTTCCGCTTCGGAAGAACTGCTGCCAGTCGAAATCGTCGTGCGGAACTCCGTTGCCCCGCCGGCGAAATAACAAGACGTAACGGTAAGAAAACCAACAGAGGATGAGAACATGACTTTGAATTTGAGCAGGAGAACATTGATTGCATTGGCTGGCTTCACGGCATTGAGCTGCGCCGCCTCGTCGACTGCGATCGCACAGGAAAAGAAGACAATCGCGCTGGTGCAGATCAACCAGCAGGCGCTTTTCTTCAACCAGATGAACCAGGGCGCGCAGAAGGCAGCCGACGCCGCCGGCGTCAAGCTGGTTATCTTCAATTCCAACAATGAACCGACGGCGCAGAACAGTGCCGTGGAGACCTATATTCAGGAAAAGGTATCGGGTCTTGCGGTGGTCGCCATCGACGTCAACGGCCTGATGCCTGCCGTCAAGCAGGCCGCCGACGCGGGTATCCCCGTTGTCGCCATCGATGCGATCCTTCCCGAAGGTCCGCAGAAAGCCCAGATCGGCGTCGACAATGCCAAGGCCGGTGCCGACATGGGCAAGTTCTTCCTTGACTACGTCAAAGCCAATATGGGCGGCAAGGCCAAGATCGGTGTTGTCGGTGCGTTGAACTCCTATATCCAGAATGTCCGGCAGGAAGGCTTTGAAAAGACGATCAAGGGTGTTGACGGTGTTGCAGTTGCCGGCGTCGTAGACGGCCAGAATGTGCAGGACAATGCGCTGGCGGCAGCCGAGAACCTGATTACCGGCAACCCGGACCTGACAGCCATCTATGCAACCGGCGAGCCTGCGCTGATGGGCGCCATCGCCGCCGTGCAGAGCCAGGGCAAGCAGGGCACCATCAAGGTGTTCGGCTGGGATCTGACAGCGGAAGCCATTGCCGGCATCGATGCCGGATTTGTTGCCGCGGTTATCCAGCAGGACCCGTCGGCAATGGGTGCCGCCGCCGTGAATGCGTTGCAGAAGGTTGCGGCCGGCCAGACCGTCGAGAAGAACATCGCTGTTCCCGTCACCATCGTCACCAAGGCGAATGTTGACCCATACAGGGCCGTCTTCAAATGATCGAGGTCGGTCAGCAAAGATCTGCTGCCATCGGTTCCGGAGGGGGTATTCCCTCCGGATCTGCCGGCGACGCACATGCCGCACCGCGTATTTCCTTGCGCGGCATACGCAAATCATTCGGCTCGCACCAGGCATTGCGTGGTGTTGATCTCGACATTTATCCTGGTGAATGCCTTGGGCTTGTCGGTGACAATGCCGCGGGCAAGTCGACACTGACAAAGATCATTTCCGGTACCTACATTCCGGATGGCGGCACCATGTCCATCGAGGGCGAGGACATTCATCTCACCGGCCCGGGCGATGCGCGCAACAGACATATCGAAATGGTCTTCCAGGATCTGAGCCTTTGCGATGAGATCGATGTGGTCGGCAATCTCTTTCTCGGTCGCGAGCTCAGCAAGGGCATGTTCCTTGACAATAAGGCGATGCTGGCCGAAGCGCGCAAAATGCTGGATGCGCTGGAAATCCGTATTCCCAAACTGACCAGCAAGGTTGCCAACCTCTCCGGCGGCCAGCGGCAAGCCATCGCGATTGCCCGGGCAGCGTCGTTCAAACCGAACGTCCTGATCATGGACGAGCCGACATCGGCACTCGCCGTGGCCGAAGTCGAAGCGGTGCTTGCCCTGATCAATCGCGTGAAGGCCAATGGCGTTTCGGTCATCCTCATCACGCACCGCCTTCAGGACCTTTTCCGCGTCTGCGACCGTATCGCGGTGATGTACGAGGGCACGAAGGTCGCAGAACGCCAGATCGGCGGCACCAATCTCGAGGATCTGGTCAAACTGATCGTTGGCGAAGGAGCAAAGCAATGACCGTCTATACCGAACGCGGTCACGGATCGCGCCTTGCCGATTTTTTCGGCGAGCACGCGCAGGTTCTGTCGATCGCCGTGTTTTTTGTCGCCTGCATGGTCTTTTTCTCGATCGGCAGCGATACGTTCCTGACCCTTGGCAATATTCTCAATATCGTGCGGCAGGCGGCTCCGCTGCTGATCGTTGCCATCACCATGACCTTCGTCATCATCACCGGCGGCATCGATTTGTCGGTGGGTTCGCAAGTCGCCCTTATCAATGCGGTTGCGGCTGTCGTCATGGCGATGGGATATCCCTGGCCATTGGTCGTGGTTGCAATGATCGTGCTCGGCGGCGGCCTTGGCTTCGTCCAGGGCTGGTTCATCGCCTACCAGGGGATTCCGGCGTTCATCGTTACGCTAGCCGGTCTTTCCATCCTGCGGGGATTCGCCCTCTATCTGACGCAGGGCTATTCGATCCCCATTCAGGATGCGCCGGGTTTCTTTGCGCTGGGTCGCGGCGTCATTGGCGGGGTCCCTGTTCCGGCCATCATCGCCGCCGTCGTTGCCGTTCTGGGCTATGTGGCGATAACATCGACCAAATATGGCCGTCAGGTCGTGGCGGTCGGCTCCAATGCGGAAGCCGCGCGCCGGGTCGGCATGCCGGCCAAATGGATCATCGCCTCGGTCTATCTCATTTCCGGCGTGGCCTGCGCCGTGGCCGGGTTGCTGATCGCAGCACGACTGGGGTCCGGATCGTCCAATGCAGCGGTCGGTTTCGAACTCCAGGTGATCGCGGCCGTTGTTCTCGGCGGCACATCCCTCATGGGGGGCCGGGGCACCATCCTCGGAACGGTTCTCGGCACGCTGACCATCGCGGTGATCGGCAACGGGCTGATCCTGATGCACATCTCGCCATTCTTCACCCAGATCGTCACCGGTGCGATCATCCTGATCGCCATCTGGCTGAACACACGGATCTTCACGGCAAACTTCCGCTTCGGCAGCGGCAAGAAGAGGTGAGTCCTGTGAACAGCGATCTGTCAGAAGCACATATCCGCTCCGGCAAGGTGATGACGGTCAATGGTCCCATTGCAGCGGAAGCGCTCGGCATCACGTTGATGCATGAGCACATCCTCAACGATTGCCGCTGCTGGTGGCATGCGCCGAAAACGCCGGAACGGCAGTACCTTGCCGGTGGTTTCGTCTGCATGGAAATATTGGGCGAACTCAAGCAGGATCCCTTCGTCAACAAGCACAACATCACGCTCGATGACGAACCGCTGGCGATTTCAGAACTGCGCGCCTTTGCCAATGCCGGCGGCCAGACCGTGGTGGAGCCGACGTGCCGGGGCATTGGCCGCAATCCGCTGGCTCTGCGGCGCATCGCCAAAGCCGCGGGTCTGAATGTGGTGATGGGGGCCGGCTATTATCTCGGTTCCTCCCATCCGGCCGAAGTCGCGGCGATGTCCGTTGGCGATATCGCCAACGAGATCGTGCGGGAAGCGGTGGAAGGTGTCGATGGCACCGACGTCAAAATCGGGCTTATCGGTGAAATCGGCGTCTCGTCGGATTTCACCGCTGAGGAGGAGAAGTCGTTGCGCGGTGCGGCTCAGGCACAGGTGCGGACGGGCCTTCCCCTCATGGTGCATCTGCCGGGCTGGTTCCGGCTCGGCCACCGCGTGCTCGACGTCGTGGCGCAGGAGGGTGCCGATATCAGGCACACGGTTCTTTGCCACATGAACCCCTCCCACGATGATTTCAGCTATCAGAGTGAACTCGCCGCCCGCGGTGCATTCATTGAATACGACATGATCGGCATGGATTTCTTCTATGCGGATCAGCAGGTGCAGTGCCCGAGCGACGAAGAAGCCGCCCGCGCCATCGTGCGCCTGGCCGAGGCCGGTTATCTCGACCGGGTTCTGCTGTCGCATGACGTGTTTCTGAAGATGATGCTGACCCGCTATGGCGGCAATGGTTACGCCTATGTGCTGCGCCATTTCCTGCCGCGCCTCAAGCGGCACGGCCTCGATGAAACGGCTCTTGATCAGATGATGCGGGCCAATCCGCGCGCTGTTTTTCAGGCTGGAGCCTGAAGATAACCCCTATTTTGATATTCACGAAAGTTTGGTGATCCCATGACAAAGAAAGTCCTTCTCGTTGGCGAAAGCTGGGTCAGTTCGGCCACGCACTACAAAGGTTTCGATCAGTTCGGCAGTGTAACGTTTCATCTGGGTGCAGAGCCGCTGGTCAAGGCGCTCGCGGGCAGCGCGTTCGAGCTGACCTACATGCCCGCGCATGAAGCGGTCGAAAAATTCCCCTATGACATGGCAGGGCTGGATGCCTATGACGTCATCATCCTGTCGGATATCGGCGCGAACTCGCTGCTGTTGCCGCCTGATGTTTGGCTGCATTCGCGCACCGTTCCCAACCGGCTGAAGCTGATCAAGGCCTGGGTGGAAAAGGGAGGCGCGCTGCTGATGGTCGGCGGGTATTTCTCGTTTCAGGGCATCGACGGCAAGGCGCGCTGGCGGCGGACCCCCGTGGAAGATGTGCTTCCGGTGACCTGCCTTCCCTATGATGACCGCGTTGAAATTCCCGAGGGTACGACGGCGAAGATCGTCATGCCGGACCACCCTGTGATGGCTGGTCTTGGCGGCGACTGGCCGGTGCTTCTCGGGGTCAATGAGGTTGAAATTCGCGACGGGGCGGATGTCGAGGTCGTTGCGACTTTGCCGGATGATCAGGGCGGCCATCCACTGCTGGTTCTCGGGCGCCATGGCAAGGGCAACACGGCCGTCTGGACCTCCGATATCGGGCCGCATTGGCTCTCCCCGGCCTTCTGCGAATGGGAAGGCTACGGCAAGCTCTGGAAAAACATTCTGGCCTGGCTGACGCGCTGATTTTCTCGGCGCGCGCAAGCCGCTATCTCAAAAAACCTATGAAAGGGAACGACATGCAGGAAATATCGGATCGTAGCTCCAACGCGGTGCAGGAGATATTCGGCACCAACAAGGTGCTCATTGGAATGATCCATTGCCCGGCCTTCCCCGGGGCACCCCGCTACAGGGGGGCTGATATGGATACGATTTACGATGCCTGCATGCGCGACGCCGAAGCTTGCGTGGAAGGGGGATTGCATGGCCTGGTCATCGAAAACCATGGCGATATCCCCTTTTGCAAGCCGGACGATATCGGGCCCGAAACAACCGGGTTCATGTCTGTTGTCACGGATCGCATTGCCCGGGCCATCGGCATCCCGCTCGGGATCAATGTGCTTGCCAATGCGCCCATTCCGGCTTTCGCCATTGCCATGGCCGGTGGTGCCAAATTCATTCGCGTCAATCAGTGGGCCAATGCCTATGTCGCGAATGAAGGCTTCATGGAAGGCAGGGCGGCCGAGGCAATGCGTTATCGGTCGATGCTGCGCGCCGAACACATCAAGGTCTTTGCCGATAGCCATGTGAAGCATGGCAGCCACGCCATCGTTGCGGACCGGACGATCGAAGAGCTGACCCGCGATCTCGCTTTCTTTGATGCCGACGGTGTCATCGCCACGGGGCAGCGTACGGGCAATGCCGCAACAATTGAGGAGATCGAGGAAATCGGCTCGGCAACGCATCTGCCGCTTCTGGTTGGATCGGGTGTCAATCGCGACAACATCGTCGAAATACTCAAGCGGACCAACGGTGTCATCGTTGCATCCTCGTTGAAGCGGGGCGGGGTGTGGTGGAACCCGGTGGACATCGAGCGGGTCAAGGCATTCCGCGCCGCCGCAGAACCGGGGCTGGAGCACTGAGAGGATGGAAAACGAAAGTCTCTCCGACCGCATCCTTCGAGAAAATGAGGCTGTTCTGCAAACGATGCTGGACCATCGTTTTGTCAGGGACATAAAGCACGACACGCTGAGCAGGGACGCCTTCGACCGCTATCTCGTCTATGAAGGCGCTTTTGTCGACACGGCGATTTCCATCTTCGCCTATGCGGCGGCAACGGCGCAAACCATGGAGCAGAAGCGCTGGCTCATTGCCGTGCTCGACGCGCTTGCCAATGAGCAGATCGTTTATTTCGAGCGCACCTTCGCGCGCCGCGCAATCGATCCGGCCGCATTCGACGTTACGATTCCTGTGGTTGAGGCCTTCCGGTCGGGGATGCTCTGCATTGCAGCTGAAGGCGGGTTCCTCGACATCGTGGCCGCCATGTTTGCGGCGGAATGGATGTACTGGACGTGGTCAAAGGAGGCCTCGATGCATCGCATCAGTGATCCGCTTCTCAAGGAGTGGGTTGATCTGCATGTGAGTCAGGGGTTTGCCGAACAGGCATTGTGGCTTAAGCATCAGCTTGATCTGGCGGGGTCGAGTCTTTCCGAGCAGACGTGTGTCCGGCTCAGCAGCATTTTCGGCCATGCCATGCAGCTCGAAATCGATTTTCATGACGCGCCATACCTCTAACTTTCCAAAGGCCTCCCGATGCGCGCCTATGTAATCGGCAATGTCACCATCGATGAAACGATTATCGTGGACGCCCTGCCAACCTCCGGGGCCTCCATCCTCGGCGAGGTTGGAGCGCACGATCTGGGCGGCAAGGGAACGAACCAGGCTGTCGTTATGGCCCGGTGCGGGCTGCCCACGACACTGGTCGCGCCGGTTGGAAATGATGCACGCGCGGCAGCGATCCGCCAGCGCCTGCAGAATGAGCCGCTCTTGACAGAACTGGTCGAGCTGGATGGAAAGTCGAGTGATACCTCCATCATCTTCCGGTTGCCCGACGGTGAAAATGCGATCGTAACGACAACGGACGCCGCGCAAAACCTGAGTTCAGCCGATGTTGCTATGAAGCTCCACGCCGCTGAACCGGGTGATCTGGCGATCCTGCAGGGGAACCTGTCGCATCAGGCAACGCGTGAAATCCTTGAGCAGGCCAAGGGTCTTCAGATGGTGACTGCGTTCAACCCATCGCCTTTGCGCCCCTATTTCTCGGATCTCTGGGCGCTGGTGGACATTGTGTTTCTCAACCAGGGTGAAGCCTTGGCTTTGACTGGAGCCAGCGGAAAAGCAGCCGCGCACCATCTCCTGGACCGCGGCGTCCGGGATGTCGTTCTGACACTGGGGCGCGAAGGCGCCATTCTTGCGAATGGACAGGAGATCATCGCAGTGCCGGCGCAACCCTCCGTCGTGGTTGATACGACGGGGGCCGGAGATACGTTCATGTCCGTGGCCCTCGCATCGTCGGCCCGGCGCCATTGCCGCCTGGACAGGCTGGCAATCGAGCATGCGGTGCGGGGCGCTGCCATAACCGTATCCAGACGCGGAACCCATTCGGCCTTTCCGACAGCGTCGGAACTGGAAGCCTTGCTGGCATCGTCCTGAGAATCGGCGGCCTCAAGCCGTTGTGAATTGTCAGCGCCGCTTTTGCGGCAGATAATTTGGCTGCACCTGCGGGCTGAAACAGAATTTATCGGGATGACGGCACGAATAATCCGCTGTCTGGTTGCCAAAAAACCATAATTGTTCCACCAACATTAAACAGCGAAACTGAAACGTCGAAATCGGATCGAAGCTTTAATGCGTATACAATATGGTTTGCTCAGTGTGTTTCTGGCGTTTGCCCCTCCGGCTTACGCACTGGATGCAGGTTCACCGCCGGTATTGGCGCCGCTGCAGCAGCAGGCGCAAGCGGCCCGTTTGAGCGCTGAGTTTCTGTCGCGCTATCACTACAAGCCCGTTGCGCTTGACGATGCCCTGTCCGCCAAGATCATGGACCGCTTTCTCAAGGCACTCGATCCCGACAGGTTCCTCTTCGTTCAGGCCGATATCGACAAGTTCATGGCCGACAGCACGAAGATCGATGACGCGATCAACCAGGAAGATTTGCGCATCCCTTTTTCCATTTTCAACATCTATGAGCAGCGCGTTGTCGAACGCCTCACCTATGCCCGCTCGCTGCTCAAGCAGAATTTCGATTTCAGTGTGAAGGAAGATTATCCCTTTGTCCGGGACAAGGAGCCCTGGCCGAAATCCCAAGCCGAGAGCGACGAGCTTTGGCGCAAGCGGGTCAAGAATGACTGGCTCCGCCTGAAGCTTGCAGGCAAGACCGACGCTGCCATCCGCGACACGCTCGACAAGCGCTATCAGAACTCGCTGGAACGCGCTTACAAGTACAAGAGCGACGACGTGTTCCAGATTTTCATGGATGCCTACACCACGTCGATCGAACCGCATACGGATTATTTCGGAGCGACGGCATCAGCCGAGTTCGATATCTCGATGAAGCTTTCACTGGTTGGCATCGGCGCGGTTCTGCAGGAGCGGGAAGACTACACGACCATTCGCGAGCTGATGGCCGGCGGTCCTGCACAACTGTCCGGCAAGCTGGCTGTCGGCGATCGCATCACCGGCGTGGGCCAGGGCGAGCGCGGTCCGATAAAGGAAGTGGTCGGTACGCGCCTCGACGAAGTCGTCAAGATGATCCGCGGCGCGAAGGATTCCGTTGTCAGGCTGGATATCCTGCCCGCCGATGCCGGGCCAGACGGCAAGCACCGGGTGATCAGCCTCGTGCGTGACAAGATCAGCCTCGACAAGCAGGCTGCCAAGAAGACCATCCTGTCGATCAAGGATGGTGATGCCACGCGCAAGATCGGCGTCATCACGCTGCCTGCTTTCTACGAGGATTTTGAAGCACGCCGCAAGGGCGACAAGAATTATCGGAGTGCAAGCCGCGACGTGGCCAGGCTTCTGGCCGAACTGAAGAAGGACAAGATCGATAACGTTCTCATCGATCTGCGCAACAATGGCGGCGGTTCGCTGGCCGAGGCCATTGATTTGACCGGCCTGTTCGTCGGCAAGGGGCCGATCGTGCAGGAGCGCAATGCCGGCGGCGAGGTCAATGTCGAGAAGGACAATCTTCCGGCGCCCGCCTGGACCGGCCCGCTGGCGGTCCTGATCAATCGCGGTTCCGCATCCGCATCCGAGATTTTTGCGGCGGCGATACAGGATTATGGCCGGGGCGTCATCGTCGGTGAGCCCAGTTTCGGCAAAGGCACGGTGCAGACCGTCGTCAACCTCGATCAGATCGCCCGCAACAGCAAGCCGAAATTCGGCGAGCTGAAGATGACGGTTGCACAGTTCTTCCGGGTGAACGGCGGCACGACCCAGTTGCGCGGCGTGACGCCGGATATCACCCTGCCCGGTTTCTCCGATCCCAAGAGCTTCGGCGAGTCGAGCTACGATAATGCTTTGCCGTGGGCGCAGGTCAAACCGGCGGAATATACGCCAATCGGCGATGTGAAGGCATTGCTGCCGCAACTGCAGAGCCTCCACGATGCGCGGGTGCAAAAGGATCCGGACTTCCAGCGCTTCGTGGAAGATATGGCCGACCTGAAAGCGCAGCGGGAAAAGCGGGTGGTCTCGCTCAATGAAACCGAACGCCGCAATGAGATGGCGGCGCAGGCCAGCCGCATCAAGTCGCGCGAGAAGGTGAATGACGGGGCAGGCGCCGGTGACGACGACGATTCAGCCGACGCGTCAACCCAGGATGATGGCCTGCAGGCCAATGAGCGCAGCCTGAGCGCGGACATCGCCATCGAGAAAGCCCGCAAGAGTGCCAAGGATGTATTGCTCGACGAAGCAGCGCACATTCTCGGTGATGAAGCGGATTTGCTGGCGGGAATTCCGAAACTTGCAGTGCAGCAGCCGGCCAGTACCAACGGCAAATAAAGACGCGCCGGCTCTGGCCGGATAATATGCTCCACCCGGTTAACCCGGGTGGAGCATTTTGCCGAACCGGTTACCTCTGCGGCCGGTCCGATGTGAGCGGCACGACAATCTCGACGATGAGACCTCTCGGTTGCGCTTTGTGGGCTCTTACCGATCCGCCATGCAGCTCGATGGCCTGCCGGGTGATGGCCAGGCCGAGACCGACCCCCGCGCGCGCATCGCCCGTGCTTTCAGCCCGCACAAACGGCCTGAAGATTGCTTCCATCTGAGAGTCGGGAAGGCCGGGCCCCGTGTCCTCCACCCGGATCTGCAGCGCTTTCCCGCCGGCGAGGATGGCGGTGCGTATCACGACCTTGCCACCCGGTTCGCTGTATTTGATGGCGTTGCGAATGACGTTTTCGATGGCACGGTAAATCAATTCGCCATTGACATGGGACACGGCGGTGTCGACGCCGGTGACCTCGAGAACAACCCCGTGCGCTTGCCCTTCAAACGCGCCGTCCTCCACGATGGCGTTGACGAGCTCCACGAGATCAACGGGCTGTTTGTCGAACTGGTATGGCTCGCCGGACTCAAGTTGCGCGAGCGTCAGTATTTCTTCCACCAGCCCGTCAAGCCGGTCGATCTCGCGGTTGATGCGCAGAAGCAGGTCCGGCAGGCGTGCGGGATTCTGTTTGAGAATTCCGGCTGCCGCCTGCAGCCGTGACAAGGGTGAGCGCAACTCGTGCGAAACATCGTGGAACAGCCGCTGCTGGCTGAGATGAAAATCGTCAAGCTTGGCGGCAGCGATGTCAAAATCATGCCCCACGGCGGTTATCTCATCCTTGCGATGGCCGAATGTCTTGCCGATGCGGACATGAAAATCGCCCTTTGCTAGCGAGCGCAAGCCGGATTGAAGCGTCTCCAGCGGCCAGAGCAGATATCTGGCCAGCCAAAGCGCTGAAGCAAGGCTGGTGATGATGCCCGCAAAGATAATCGGCCAGAACCCGAGTATTTTTGCGACAATGGAATAGCTCATTCGTTTGGCCGTGATGCTGATGCAGCCTTCGGGCGTCTGGACCAATCGCGACATCGCTGTGACTGCGGGGCCGGATTGGCAGTTGGCCGGATCGGCTTTGGCGACAACGAGATCAACGGGCCGGTTGAAGGATGCGGCCGCTGCGGCGAACCTGGCCAGGGCGTCGGTGCCCGAGTCTTTCAATACCGTGGCGGCCGAATCCAGGATCGCCGTCTCGATGAGGTCTTGCGCGGCGCCCTTGGGCGGCGACAGTCCGAATATCGTGCTGATTGCCACCACGACAAGGATGACCCCGGCTATGGTGAGGGCGAGCGTCCAGAAAAATCGCCAGAAGACGCGGCCCATTACTGCCCCTCGACGAGCTGATAGCCCATGCCGCGTATCGAGCGAATCCATGACTGCCCGTCGGCAGCCTT
Source organism: Phyllobacterium sp. NPDC097923 (assembly GCF_044760925.1). Lineage (NCBI taxonomy): Bacteria > Pseudomonadati > Pseudomonadota > Alphaproteobacteria > Hyphomicrobiales > Phyllobacteriaceae > Phyllobacterium > Phyllobacterium sp. NPDC097923. The sequence goes on from NZ_JBIWBL010000003.1 coordinate 310,866, forward strand.
GCCAAGCTTTTGCCGGATACTGCTGATGTGCACGTCAATCCGGCGGTCGAAGGCGGTCAGCGGACGTCCGAATGCACCCTTGGACAGGTCCTGTTTCGAGACCATCTGGCCGGCGCTTCGCACTAGCACCTCGAGCAGATTGAACTCCGTTCCGGTCAATTCCAGCTGGTGGCCTTGCCACTCCGCGGTACGCGAGCGCGGGAACAGTTTCAGGGCGCCGGATTGCAGGAGGTGTTCCTCCTGCTCCTGCCTGTGCCGTCCGGTCCGGCGAAGAATGGCGCGAATCCGGGCGACAAGCTCACTTGGCGAACAGGGCTTTGCCAAATAATCGTCAGCGCCAAGGTTAAGTCCGGTGATCCGGTCGATGTTGTCGCCGCGCGCGCTCAGCATCAGGATTGGAATATCGCTGAATCGCCGTATCCGCTGCATCACCTCGATGCCGTTGAGGTGGGGCATCATGATATCCAGGACCACCAGATCATAGGACCCCGAGACACCTTCCTCGATGCCGCGCTTCCCGTCATGAACAGCGCTCGCATCCAGCCCTTCTTCCCTCAGATATTCCGAAAGGAGACTGGTCAGTTCTATGTCGTCGTCAACCAGCAAGACTTTGGTCATGGTCCGCCTCGCACTCTGAAATCAAACTTTCCTATAGCCGGTCAAGCTGTGCCCGGGGCCGATTTTACATAACTTTACACAAACTTAACGCTACTTCACACCGAACCATTTATAGAGGCCTGTGGGGAGAGCGTTTTTGTAAGAAGGCCTGAATCGTGCTCACATCCCTGCTCCGCCACCCCTTGAGTGTGGTCTTTCATCCCTTCCTTGCCACCGACAATTGCAAGCCCGGATCGCCTCTGGTCTTCCCTCGGGAAGATGGCGCGCGCCGGCGAAGCCGTGCCGGCACCAGGTCGGGTCCACGGGCCTTAACGGAAAGAGTGTAATTGAGAAATGCCAGGGCAATCAGATCAAAATGTTACAGGATTTCGCGTTCGGTCTTTCGGCCTGCTGGCCCTATTTCTCGTGCTGGCTGGTTGTAACGCGCAACAGGGCAAACCTCCTGCTGCAGCGGCACGTCCCGAGGTTGGTGTCGTAACGCTGCATCCGCAATCGGTTGCCGTTACCGCCGAATTGTCGGGGCGGACAACCGCCTCCCTCAGCGCGGATGTGCGTCCGCAAGTGGGCGGCATCATCCAGTCGCGGTTGTTTGACGAGGGCGGCGAAGTAAAGGCCGGGCAGGCCCTGTACCAGATCGATCCGGCGAGCTACCAGGCCACCTATGACAGCGCGATAGCAGCGCAGCAGAAGGCAGATGCGGCGGTACCAAGCGCACAGGCCAAAGTGGAGCGCTATCAGGGCTTGATCAAGCAGAATGCGGTCAGCAAGCAGGATCTTGATGATGCGGTTGCATCGCTCGCCCAGGCGAAGGCCGATGTTGCCTCGGCAAGGGCCAGCGCCGATACCGCCCGCATCAATCTCGACTATACAAAGATCACGGCCCCGATTTCGGGCCGTATCGGCAAGTCGTCCCTGACACCGGGGGCACTTGTCACGGCAAGCCAGGACACGGCGCTTGCCACCATCCGGACACTCGATCCTATCAATGTGGATGTTTCCCAGTCGAGCACCAACTTGCTCAATCTGCGTCAGGCGATTGCGGATGGCAGGGTGAAGCTGAGCGGGACGAATGTCAGCGTGAAGCTCAAACTCGACAACGGAACGACCTATACGCACACGGGAAAAATGGAATTTGCCGAGGCCAATGTGGATCAGACCACAGGCACGTTCGCGTTGCGCGCGCAATTTCCCAACCCGGACCGGTTGCTGCTGCCGGGCATGTATGTGCGTGCGGTTGTCGAGGAAGGCGTTGCGCAAAACAGCTTTGTCGTGCCCCAGCGTGCGGTGACCCGTAACGCCAAGGGGGAGGCAACGGCCCTCGTCGTCGATGCGGATGGAAAAGTCGGGGAACGCGCACTTGGCGTGCGCAGCAGCGTCGGCAACAACTGGCTGGTCGAGACCGGGATAGCCGACGGCGATCGCGTGGTCGTAGAAGGCTCGCAATTCGTGCGCGCGGGCCAGAGTGCGACGCCGGTGGAGGTGACGATCGATGACGTGACCGGGGAGATCAAGGAGCGCAAACAGGCGGCATTGCCTCAGTCTGACCTTGCCGAAGCCGCCAATCGTGAACAGAAGCCGGCGTCTGACGCCTCGGCCAAGAACTGAGGGTTCCCATGTCCGGCTTTTTCATCAACCGTCCGATCTTTGCCTGGGTGATCGCCATCGTCATCATGCTTGGCGGTTTGCTGGCGGTCAATTCATTGTCCATATCGCGCTATCCCCAGATCGCACCGACAACGGTGAGTATCAGCGGTTCCTATCCCGGTGCGGATGCGCAGACCGTCGAGAATTCAGTGACGAAAGTCATCGAACAGGGCATGACGGGCATCGACAATCTCGACTACATGACCTCCACATCGAGTTCGACGGGCAGCACCAGCATCTCCCTGACCTTTACCAGTGCCGCTGATCCCGATGTTGCCCAGATGCAGGTTCAGAACAAGCTGCAGCTTGTCACGTCGCAACTGCCGCAGATCGTGCAGAGCAACGGCCTGACGGTGACGAAATCCTCGACCGGCTTTCTCATGGTTGTCGCATTCGTTTCGACCGACGGCAAAATGACGTCGACCGATCTGGCCGATTATGTCGACAGCACCCTGAACGACACGCTGAAGCGGGTTGAGGGTGTCGGCTCGACCCAGTTGTTTGGCTCGGGCTATTCCATGCGCATATGGCTCGACCCGGACAAGCTTGCCAAATATGCGCTCATGCCGAGCGATGTCTCCACGGCAATACAGGCGCAGAACACCCAGGTTTCCGCCGGGCAGCTCGGGGCTCTGCCCGCACGGCAGGGACAGCAGCTCAATGCGACCGTGACAGCCAGAAGCCGGCTTCAGACGCCGGAGCAGTTTCGCAATATTATTCTCAAGAGCGCTACCGATGGCTCGCTGGTCCGGCTGAACGATGTGGCACGCGTGGAAATCGGCGCGGAAAGCTATACGACAAGTGCTGCCTACAACGGCATGCCGGCGGCGGGTCTTGCCATCAACCTGGCCACGGGCGCCAATGCCATCAGCGCGGCGGAAGCCGTCCAGTCGGCCATTGCGCGCCTTTCCACGACTTTCCCGGAAGGGGTCAAGGTTTACTATCCCTATGACACGACACCTTTCGTTCTTCTCTCGATAGAAGAGGTGGTCAAGACGCTGATCGAGGCCATCATTCTCGTCTTCGTCGTCATGTTCGTGTTTCTGCAAAACATCAGGGCAACGCTCATCCCGTCCATCGCAGTGCCCGTGGTGCTGCTTGGAACGTTTGGCGTGCTCGCGGTTGCAGGGTATTCGATCAACACCCTGACGATGTTCGCCATGGTGCTGGCCATCGGGCTTCTCGTGGACGATGCGATCGTGGTTGTCGAAAACGTCGAACGGGTGATGCAGGAAGAAAAGCTTCCACCGAAAGAAGCAACGCAAAAGTCCATGAAGGAAATCACCGGGGCTCTCATCGGCATCGCCACGGTGTTGTCCGCTGTCTTCGTACCCATGGCTTTCTTCGGCGGCTCCACCGGCATCATCTATCGCCAGTTCTCCGTCACTATCGTCGCGGCCATGGTGCTCTCCGTCGTGGTTGCGCTGGTGCTCACACCGGCTCTGTGCGCAACCATTCTTCGCGCTCCTGCGGCAGGGCATGCGGAGCGCAAGGGCATCTTCGGTTGGTTCAACCGGACTTTCGACCGCAGCACGACGGCCTACCGCAACGGCGCGCAAGGCATCATTCAACGAAGCAAACGGTTTCTGGTGATTTTCCTGGCGATTGCGATTGCCATGGGCTGGATGTTTGTGCGCCTGCCAAGCTCGTTCCTGCCCGAAGAAGACCAGGGCATTTTGATCACCAGCGTGCAACTGCCGGTGGGGGCGACGCAGGACCGGACATTGCGGGTTTTGAAGCAGGTGTCGGACCATTTCCTCAACGATGAAAAGGATGCGGTGGATGGTGTGTTCACGACGGCCGGTTTCGGCTTTGGCGGGTCCGGTCAGAATGTCGGCATAGCGTTTGTCAGGCTCAAGGACTTTGCGTCGCGCCAGTCGCCGCAACTTTCGGCCAATGCGGTGTCTGGCCGCGCCATGGGTGTCTTTTCCAAGATCAGAGATGCCCGCGTGTTCTCCTTCAACCCGCCTGCGATCCAGGGCATGGGCAACTCCAACGGTTTTGAGTTCTATCTGCAGGATGTCAATGGCGCGGGCCACGATGCCTTGATGCAGACCCGCAACCAACTGCTTGGGCTCGCCGGACAAAGCAAGCTTCTGGCGAATGTGCGCCCGAACGGCCAGGAAGACGAGCCGCAGTTCGCCATCGATATCGATCAGGAGAAGGCCAGCGCGCTGGGTGTCGCCCTGTCCGATATCAACAACACCTTGTCGACGGCGTGGGGCAGCGACTACGTCAACGATTTCATCGATCGCGGCCGGGTGAAGCCCGTCTATCTGCAGTCGGACAAGGATTTTCGCATGCAGCCGGCAGACCTCGACAAATGGCATGTCCGCAATACTTCGGGGGCTATGGTGCCGTTTTCGTCCTTTGCCTCGAGCCACTGGACATTCGGCTCACCGCGGCTGGAGCGGTTCAACGGTTCTGCTGCCGTCGACATTCAGGGTGCCGCCGCTGCCGGTGTCAGCTCGGGCGCGGCGATGGACGAAATCGACAAGCTGATGAGCCAGTTGCCGGCGGGTTATTCGCACGAATGGACGGGCCTTTCGGCACAGGAAAAACTGTCGGGCAATCAGGCCACATCGCTCTATGCCATATCAGTCCTGGTCGTGTTCCTCTGTCTGGCAGCGCTTTACGAAAGCTGGTCGATACCGTTTGCGGTCATGCTCTCTGTCCCGATCGGTATTTTCGGGGCGCTGCTTGCGGCGAGCCTGTTTGGCCAGACCAACGACGTCTATTTCAAGGTCGGCCTGCTGACGACCGTGGGCCTTGCGGCGAAGAACGCAATTCTCATCGTGGAATTCGCCATCGAACGGCAGACCGCCGGTATGGGGCTGGTCGAGGCCACACTCGAAGCCGCGCGCCAGCGGTTGCGTCCGATCCTGATGACGTCCTTTGCGTTCATCCTTGGCGTGGCGCCGCTGGCAACAGCAAGCGGCGCCGGTTCCGGCGCGCAAAATTCCATCGGTATCGGCGTCATGGGCGGCATGATCGCGGCAACCGTTCTCGGAGTGTTTTTTGTGCCCCTGCTTTTTGTTGCGGTCAGCCGGTTGTTCCGGCGCCGGAAGAGCGCCGATGGCAAGGTTCCCGGCAACAGTGAAACGGCAACAGCCGGTTCAAACTGAGGCATGGGGCGAGATAATGAGCAAGATGGACGCAATGACAATCATAATACCAGCCTCACCCGATCCGGCTTCTCGCGGGAAGCGCCATTTCCGCCTCGGTCAATTGCTCGGGTTTCTTCTGTTGAGCTCAAGCCTTGCCGGATGCGTCGTCGGGCCGGACTATCAGAAGCCGTTGATTGCGATGCCCGGCCAGTGGGGAAGCAGCAAGCAGGTAAAGGCACCCAAGCCGGCGGAGTTGTCCAACTGGTGGAAGCGGCTGCGTGATCCAGAGCTCGATGCACTTGTCGACGAAGCGGTCGCAGGCAATCTGGATGTTGCCACTGCAAAGGCGAAAATCCGTGAAGCGCGCGCGACATACCGGCAGACCGCAGGCACGCTTCTGCCATCACTTGACGGGTCCGCGTCGGCAACCCGCAACAGGGTGAGTGCCACCAGCACGGGGACCTCCGCGGAGACGTCCAGCCAGTTCCAGACGGGATTTGACGCGAGCTGGGAGCTTGATCTCTTCGGTGCCAACAAACGCAGCGTCGAAGCGGCAAAGTATGGTCTGGATGCAGCCGGTGAAGATCTGCGGTCCACATTGCTGACTTTGATCGGCGATGTCACCTCCAACTATGCTCAGGCGCGCGGCTATCAGGCGCGCATCGCGCTGGCCCGCCGTACGGCAGCCTCGCAGAGGGAGACGGCGGCGCTCACGCGCACCAAGTTCGAGGCCGGGTCGTCCTCCGCGCTCGATGTCGCCAATGCCGCCGGCCTGGCCAACAGCACGGAAGCCAACATACCATCCCTGGAGACAAGTTATGCGGAAGCGGTGCACCGGCTTTCCGTCCTGACGGGCAGGGCGCCCGCAGCCCTCACGGACAGGCTGAAGCGCAGCACGCCCATTCCGACGCCGCGCCTGCCTGTCCCGACAGGGATTCCGGCCGATATCCTGCGCACGCGGCCGGACGTGAGGATGGCGGAGCGCCAATACGCGCAGTACACCGCAAAGATCGGGCAGGCTGAAGCTGCCCGTTATCCCAGCGTCAGCCTGACCGGCAATATCGACACCACGGCCCTGAACATTGGCGATCTCGGCAAAAATTCCACCATCGGCTGGTCTTTCGGCCCGACATTGAGCGTGCCGATCTTCAGCGGCGGTCAGAAGAAAGCCGCGGTGGAAGTCGCTCAGGCACAGCGGGACCAGTATTTCGTTGCCTACCGGTCGTCGATCCTCACCGCGCTCGAAGATGTCGAAAATGCCATCGTATCGCTGGCACAGGAACGCATCAGGAATGGAAAGCTGGCTGCGTCGGCCAAGCATTACCGCGATGCCGCCAGCCTGTCCCGCTCTCTCTACCAGAGTGGAACATCGAGCTTCCTTGATGTGCTTGACGCGGAACGTTCGCTGTATTCGGCGGAAGACGCCCTGCTGCAAAGCCGCGTGGCAATCGCGGCCGATTACATCGCCCTCAACAAGGCGCTTGGCGGCGGATGGAGCGGTTTGGTCGATACCGGCAAACCTGAAGTGAAGGATGTCAATACGGGTCCGCACATCGCAAGCAACCGGCAGCTGACGACGAACGGGCAGAAATAAAAACGGCGAGCCCGTAAGGCCCGCCGTTCTGTGCAAAGGATTTGACTGGAGATCGTATCAACTTTGCCACTTGGCGATGCTGCATGAATGTCAGCATCGCCAAATTTCCTGCATCGGGTATTAGAAGTTGCGCTGGAAGCGGATCGCGCCACCGAAGGCATCGTCATTGCCGCCATGGGCAAGCGAATAATCCTTACGGGCACCGTCGAACTTGGTGTAGTTGAATTCAGGCGTGATCGTGAAGCCGGGAACGATTTCATAGGCAACGTTCAAAGCACCCGCCAGCGTGCCTTCGGATTCATAGGCAAGCTGCGCATTGATAGTGGCCTTGTCCGAAACCTTGGCAGCCAGACCACCCCAGATGGCGTAGTCACCTTCCCAGGTGCCGAACCAGTTGCGGCGGCCGAGCGGTGCATCGTCATAGTTGGTCTGGTAACCGCCCATGACCCATGCGGATACCGTGTCGGTGAACTTCACGTCCAGACGCAGCTTGCCGGCCCATTCCTCGGCCTTGGAGTCGTAGCCGACGATGCCGGAAATCTTGCCCCAGGACTGTTCGTACTTTGCGCCGGCCAGCACGTGAGGCATGTAGTCGTCGATACGGTAATCGTAGCTGTAGTAGTTGTTGCCGACGCTTTCGCCCTGTTCGGCGCCGATCATGGCGGAGAAGCCATTGCCCGCATTGAACGTATAGCTGACCTGGTTGCTGTGGTCCGACTGATAGTTGATCACGTCGTCGTTGATGATATTGCCGGCATAACCGGTGAACGAGCCGAAGATTTCATCGGCCACGCCGATACGAAAGCCACCGAGCTCGATGTAGGCATTCGGTATGGACGTATCATTGGCACCATTATTGTACTGGAAACGCGTCTCGATATAGGAGCGCAACGTGCCGAGTTCGGTTTCCGTGCGGGCATCGAAACGGAGCGTGGCGCGCGTCTTCTTCTGCCAGGTTCCGAATTCTCCGCCCTTGTAGACATTGTCGCCGCCCTTGGCGTCATAACGCAGATAACCGCCAATTTTCAGGCAGGTTTCCGTGCCGGGGATATAGAAAAAGCCTTTGCCGTAGGTGTCACAAACGCGAACATATTCAACGGCTTCTGGTTCAGCAACGACGACTGCGTCGGCAGCGCGTGCACCGGTTACTGCAACGAGCGCTGCAGCCGAGCCGAGAAGGAAGCTCTTGATTGTCATGGGGGATCTCCACACTCTATTGAATGAGTTGCTCAGCCGCATTGCCTTGCAACGAACAGATGAAATCGCTGTCTGCACAGTCCGTAATGGAGATTTGTAACGGTTTTATCACGCAACCGGTGTGGGCAGGCGAGCCAAGGTGGTTTCTTGTAAAAACCATGTCTTGCCTCGGTCCGTGTGCCATTCCTGCAACAGTCAGAAGCCGCTCATTTGCGATGAGAACTGATTGATTGCGCCGGTAAAACGCGGCCGCGGGCTCGACAGGGGATATGAAGCAAAATAACTATGAACCATGACTGCAGCCAACGAAGACACCATCGCCAATCGCATTAGCCGCATCCTTGCGGACAGGATTGTGACCGGCCAATTGGAGCCGGGCGCAAAGCTGCGGCAGGACCATGTGGCGGAAGAATTCGGTGCAAGTCATGTCCCGGTCAGGGAAGCCTTCCGCAAGCTCGAAGCGCAGGGCCTTGCCGTCAGTGAGCCGCGCCGGGGCGTGCGCGTTGCGTCGTTTGACCTGGCGGAAGTGCGCGAAGTCGCCCTGATGCGCGCCGAGCTTGAGGGGCTGGCGCTCCGGCAAGCTGCGCCGCACCTGACATCGTCCATTCTGGAAGAGGCCGAACAGGCCACCGTTGCCGGTGACAATTCCCGCGACGTGCGCTCCTGGGAAGAGGCCAACCGGCGTTTTCATCGCCTGATTCTCACGCCATGCGCGATGCCGCGTCTCCTGGCGGCCATCGATGACCTCCATTCGGTGAGCGCGCGCTTTCTGTTTTCCGCGTGGCGATCGGAGTGGGAAGTTCGAACCGATCATGATCACAGGGCGATCCTGGGTTTCCTGCGCCAGGGCAATATCGAGAATGCCGTTGCAGTCCTCGAACGGCATGTGCAGTGGATCGGACAAAAGCCGGTCAAAAGCCCGACGGGTTCGACCCGCGACGTTTTTGCTATCGTCGGCTGACCAAGACCGTACGTCGCCTGCGTTTCGATTTTTTTGAGCAGACAAACACTTCCGCTTGTGCCGGCCGTTCATGACGGTTGCATTTTTGTGCGCGCCTTATAAAATTATAGATAATTTATGATTCTATCTATAATAAGCCATCGGATGGCGCAGAACTTACGAGGCCGCACGCAAATGTTGAAAGTTTCCCCGCAGAAGCCAGAAGATGTTACGTCCGCTATTGATGTGGAGGGGCGATGGAGCGTTGATGAAGCCAAAAAAATCTATAATTTGCCGTTCAATGATCTGCTGTTCGAAGCACAGACGGTGCACAGGCGGTGCTTCGATCCCAATGCCGTCCAGTTGAGCAAGCTGCTGTCGATCAAAACAGGCGGATGTCCTGAAGATTGCGGCTATTGCAGCCAGTCGGCGCATTATCCCACCGGGCTCAAGGCCTCAAAGCTCCTGCAGGTCGAAAAGGTTGTTGCGGAAGCGCGCAAGGCGCGTGACAGCGGCGCAACGCGATATTGCATGGGTGCGGCATGGCGAGGCCCCAAGGACCGCGACATCGGCATGATCGTTGCCATGGTCGAAGGTGTCCGCGCGCTTGGTATGGAAACCTGCATGACACTGGGCATCCTCTCGCCGGAACAGGCCGCAAGGCTCGCCGACGCCGGTCTCGACTATTACAATCACAACATCGATACGTCGGAGCGTTTCTACAGCGCGATCATCAGCACCCGCAACTTCGCCGATCGTCTCGAAACGCTGGCGCATGTGCGCGATGCCGGGATCAAGGTTTGCTCGGGCGGCATCCTTGGCATGGGCGAGACGGTCGATGATCATATCGCCATGCTGGTTACACTGGCGAACCTGCCCGTGCCGCCCGAGAGCGTGCCGATCAACATGCTGATTCCCATTCCAGGATCGAAGCTGGCCGACGCTGCCCCGGTGGACCCCATCGAATTTGTTCGCGCCATTGCCCTTGCCCGTATCCTGATGCCCGAAACCCATGTTCGTCTCTCCGCCGGCCGCTCGGACATGAGCGACGAGATGCAGGCCCTGTGTTTCCTTGCCGGCGCCAATTCGATCTTTGTCGGCGACACGTTGCTCACCACCGAAAACCCCGGCGAGGACCAGGACGCCGCCTTGTTCCGCCGGTTGGGGCTAAAAGCCATGCCGTTGGGTGCGTCGCAGTGATGTCCGGCTTTCTCGCCGGTTACGGCAAAACCCTGGCCGGGCTGGAACGGAGGGGAAGGCGACGTTCCCTCATGCCGAATGGCGGGATCGATTTTACCTCCAACGACTATCTCGGCTTTGCCCAATCGCAGCGCATCAGAAGCGCCATCGCCGCCGCGATGGAGCGCGGCGTCCCGGCCGGATCGGGCGGCTCGCGTCTCCTGCGCGGAAATCATGCGGAACATGCATTGCTGGAAGAAGAGGCGGCGGCCTTTTTCGGCTCACAGCGGATGCTGTACTTTTCGACCGGTTACGCGGCCAACGCCGCGCTGTTTTCAACTTTGCCGCAGCGCGGCGATCTCATCGTCCACGATGCGCTCATCCATGCAAGCGCGCATGAAGGCATTGCCGCGAGCCGCGCGCAGGCGGTGGCGGCGCGGCACAATGATGTCGGGAGCTTCGAAAATGAATTGGCCAAGTGGCGCAAGGCGGGCGGAAGCGGCCATGCCTGGATCGCAGTGGAAAGCCTCTACTCCATGGATGGGGACCGCGCGCCGCTTGCCGAACTTGCGGCGCTCGCGGACCGTTATGACAGCTTTCTTGTCATCGACGAAGCGCACGCCACCGGCGTGTTCGGCGAAAACGGCTGTGGTCTCGCGACCGGGCTGGAGCGGCGCGACAATGTTGTCCTCCTGCATACATGCGGCAAGGCGCTGGGGGTATCCGGTGCGCTCCTGGGGGCAAGTGCCGTCATCTGCGATTATCTGATGAACCGCGCCCGTTCCTTCATCTATTCCACCGCCCCGTCCCCGCTCATGGCCGCAGGGGTGCGCGAGGCGCTGAAAATGCTTGCCGAGGAACCCCGGCGCAGGCTGGACCTGCACCGCCTTTCGACATTTGCCCGGTCATATCTGGCAGAACCAATCGGCATGGGTGGCAGCGGCTCGCACATACTGCCGATCATGATCGGCGGTACGATCCGCGCATTGCGTATCGCCGAACGCATGCGCGCTGAAGGGTTCGACATCCGCGCGATCCGCCCGCCGACGGTACCCGAAGGCACCGCGCGATTGAGGATTGCGATCACCTTGAATGTCGATGAGACCGCGATTTCCCGGATGCTGGATTGCCTGAAAATAGCCCTTGCCGAGGAGGCCGCATGACGCAGCGTTTTGTCGTGACAGGAACAGATACCAATATCGGCAAGACAGTCTTTTCCGCCGCATTGGCCGATGCGCTCGGCGCTTGTTACTGGAAACCGGTCCAGGCCGGTCTTGAGGGGGAAACGGACAGCGAGGCTGTCATGCGTCTCGGCGGGATACCGGCCGGAAGGATCATTCCCGAGGCATGGCGCCTGCGCGCGCCTGCCTCTCCGCATCGCGCCGCCCGGCTGGACAATGTCGAGATACAACCGGAATTGCTGGTCCCGCCCTCGATCGCGTCGCCGCTGATTATCGAGGGTGCCGGCGGTGTCATGGTTCCGCTGACGGAAACCGTGGTGTTTGCTGATGTCTTCTCCCGCTGGCGAATACCGGTCATTCTGTGCGCCCGCACGGGATTGGGGACGATCAACCATACCTTGCTGTCGCTGGAGGCCTTGCGGCAGCGCTCGGTGCCGGTCTTCGGTGTCGTCTTTATTGGCGATGAAGTTGCGGATACCCAGCATATCATCGGCGAGCTGGGACGGGTCCGCTGCCTCGGACGGCTGCCACTGCTTGAAGCCGTGACACCCGAAGCGCTGCGTCAAGCCTTTCGCGATCATTTCGACATGGCGCATTTCCGGACGGTAACCGCATGACCGGCTCCCTCGTATCCTCGCCGGTCTGGCATCCGTTCACACAGCACGCGCTTGAACCCGCGATGAAACGCATTGTCAGAACGGAGGGAGCCTGGCTGTTCGATGCGGAAGGCAATGCCATCCTTGATGCGATTTCCTCCTGGTGGGTCATCACGCACGGGCACCGGCACCCACTGATCATGGAGGCGATCCGCACCGCCTGCGACAGTTACGACCAGGTCATCTTTGCCGAATTCACCCATGAACCGGCGGAAAAGCTGGCGCGCGGCCTGCTGGCCGTGGCACCTGCGGGCCTCACCCATGTGTTCTATTCGGACAGCGGGTCGACCTGCGTGGAAGTGGCGCTGAAGATGGCGCTCGGCTTCTTCCATAATACCGGTGCGCCGCGCTCGCGCATTGTCGTCATGGAGGACGGCTATCACGGCGACACGATTGGAACCATGTCGGCGGGGGAGCGCGGCGTCTTCAACGTGGCCTACCAGTCGCTGTTGTTCAGCGTCGACCGTTTGCCGTTTCCCTCGCCCGGCCACGAACAGGCCACGCTCGATGAATTTGAAAGGCTGTGCCGGAGCGGTCAGGTCGCGGCATTGCTGGTCGAGCCTTTGGTGCTTGGGGCAGGGGGCATGCGGATGTACCCGGCCTTTGTGCTGGCCGAACTGAAGCGGATTGCCGAGTGGCATGGCACGTTGCTCATCGCCGACGAGGTCATGACGGGCTGGGGGCGTACGGGAACGCTCTTTGCCTGCAATCAGGCTGGCATCGCGCCGGACATATTGTGCACGTCAAAGGGCTTGACGGGCGGTGCCTTGCCGCTGGCCGCCACGCTGTGCACGGCGCCGGTTTTTGATGCGCATCTGTCGACAGACCGCAGCCGGATGTTTTTTCATTCGAGTTCTTACACCGCGAACCCGATTGCCTGTGCAGCGGCCCTCGCTAATCTTGCCGTGTGGGAAAACGAGCCTGTCGAGGCGCGTATTCAAGCGCTGGAAGCCATGCATCGCGGGAAACTCAAACGGTTCGCCGCAGATGGCCGATTCAGCAATGTGCGGCAGGCAGGCACGATTGCAGCGCTTGATCTGGACGTTCCCGCATCGGGTTATCTCTCGGACGCCGGACTGAAACTGCGGGCGTTCTTCCGCTCCCGAAACCTGCTGATCCGCCCGCTTGGCAATATCATCTATCTGATGCCGCCCTATGGCGTGGAGGAGGACGATCTTGATCGTGCCTATGACGCGATTGACGAGGCAGCGGACCTGTTTGCGGCAGGCAGGCGATGAGCCGCATCATCGGTTTGGGCCATTATGTTCCCGAGCGCCGCGTGGAAAACGCGGAGATAGAGGTCAACCTTGGGCTCGAGCCCGGCTGGATCGAGCGAAGAACGGGTATCCGAACCCGGTATTGGGCAAGGGATGGCGAGCTGCTCACCGATCTCGCCGCAAGGGCCGGACAGTCGGCGCTCGATGATGCCGGGCTGCAACCGGCCGATATCGCTTTGACGCTGCTGGCCACGTCAACGCCAGACCATCTGCTGCCACCGTCGGCGCCGCTGCTTGCGCATCGGCTCAAGCTTGTCAATTCGGGTGCCCTGGATCTTGCCGGCGCCTGCTCGGGTTTCCTCTATGCGCTGACGCTGGCTGACGGTTTCGTGCGCACGCAGGAGCGGCCGGTTCTCGTGGTTGCCGCCAACATCTTAAGCCGCCGCATCAATCCGGCGGAACGGGCCAGTGCCGTCCTCTTTGCCGACGCGGCAGGCGCTGTCGTTCTGGCGCCATCGGCAGAGCCGGGTACGGGCTTGCTCGGTGTGGATTTGGCTGCCGATGGCAGCCATTATGATTTGATCTCCATTCCCGCCGGTGGTTCGAAGACGCCTTTTTCGCCGGACGTGGCGGCGGCGGATTGCCTGATGACCATGCGTAACGGCAAGGAAATGTTTGCGCAGGCCGTGCACATGATGACGTGCTGCGCCGAACGGGCAATGGCGGATGCGCGTATTGGCCCGCAGGACGTCAGCCGGTTCGTGCCGCATCAGGCCAATGCGCGTATTTTTGATCTCGTCAGCGACAATCTTGGTATTGACGCTGCGCGGACGGTCCGCACCATAGCGGCCTATGGCAATTCCTCGGCAGCCACCATTCCGCTGTCCCTATCGCTGGCGCATCGCGAGCGGCGATTCATGCGGGGTGAACGGCTGTTGCTGACGGCTGCCGGTGCGGGCCTGACCGGCGGCGCCGTTGTCTGGGGCATCTAGACAGGTGTCCGAACAAGCCGCCATGCCCGGCACTATTTCTGAATGTTGCGCATGATCATGTCGTAATGCGCGTTCACATAGTCGTCGAGTTGCGGCAGGTTGGTCTGGCAGTCCAGGAGTTTGTCGATCGTCAATGTCAGTGCCGGGCTGAGCAGGATATGGCTGCTCTCGCTGGTCGCGGCTCCCGGCCGGAAGACACCTTCCCGGACGCCCTTTTCAATGAGGTTCTGAAACATGGTCAGCATGGGCAGGACAAACTCATTGTAGTGAGCCGCTGTCAGTTCGGGAAAGCTCCGGCCGTCGGAAATCAGAAAACGCAGGATTTCCCGCGAGTAGGGATTGACGGTCATGTGCTCGTAAACCGTATCGAGGAAAAGCCGGATGAGCTCATGCGGCGGACGGTTCTGATGCTCGCTCAGGAACTGTTCTTCGTTGAAAATCGGCTGCGAAAGCTTGCGCACGACATCGTGAAACAGCTCTTCCTTGTTCTGGAAATACAGATAGATCGTGCCTTTGGTAACGCCCGCCCGCCTGGCCACATCCTCGATGCGCGTGGCGGTATAGCCGCGCTCGACGAACTCGTCGAAAGCCGCATGCAGGATCTCCTGCGGGCGCTGCGCCTTGCGGCGCGCCCGCACGCCGGGGGCAGTGTCCGGTCCGGTTGCGCTTGACGCATTTTTTATTTCGGCCATGATTTCATCCAATGGAGCCTTGAAGTCGACTTGGACAACATTATACATTGACTGAACGATCAGTCAATAATATACCCGTCACACCTTTTCATGGATTGGTTGAATGATGCGGCCTGACTTTTTCTCCTCCGGATTTGTGGTTGAGCGCCAGCGGCAACGGTATGATGTGTCTGCCGTGCCCAGGCTGCTGGTGATGATTTTGGGGCTTGCCCTGCTGGCCGGTTGCCAGCCGAAAAAAGCGGCCGAACAGAAGCCGCCGGCCCAGGTGAATGTCGCCAAGATCGTGTTCACGGATTATGCGCAGAGTGTTTCGGTAACCGGTGAAATACGGGCGAAGATCGACAGCAATCTTTCGTTCCGGGTGAGCGGGAAGGTGACCGAACGGCTTGTGGACGTGGGTGACCATGTCGCCGCCGGCGACGTACTGGCGCGTATCGACCCGACCCAGCAGCGGGCCGACGTTGCCGCGTCCGATGCGGCTGTCCGTTCCGCCGAGGCGCAACTCCGCCAGACCACCTCTGCCTTCGACCGGCAAAAAGCACTGCTCGCACAGGGTTTCACCACGAGGAGCGCCTATGACAGTGCCGAAGAAGCCCAGCGCACGGCACAGGGCTCGCTCGATGCAGCCAGGGCGCAATTGCAGACATCGCGCGAAACCCTGTCCTATACCGAGTTGAAAGCCGACGCTTCCGGCGTGGTTACCGCGCGCAATATCGAGGTGGGGCAGGTGACGCAGATCGCATCGACTGCGTTCACGGTGGCGGTGGATGGTCCGCGCGACGCGATTTTCAATGTCTATGAGGGACTGGTCACGCGCAGTATCGGCGATCAGCAGATTCAGATTATTCTGTTCGACAATCCCGCCATAACGGCCACAGGCATTATCCGCGAGGTCTCTCCGACGGTGGACGATGCCTCCGGCACCGTGCGGGTCAAGGTCGCGGTGCAAAACCCGACGCCTCAGATGGCTCTTGGTTCCGTGGTGATCGGAACGGTCAAATTGCCGGCCGTCAAGGCGGCTGTTCTGCCATCGTCGGTCTTGACCTCGGACAATGGCAAGCCGGCCGTTTGGGTCGTCGATCCGCAAACAAACGCCGTCGACCTGCGCGACGTGACCGTGACGGCGTACGAGTCGCTGTCTGTCGCGATCGGCGGCGGATTGCAGGCAGGCGAACAGGTGGTGACGACAGGCGGAACCCGGTTGCGGCCAACCGAGATTGTAGCAATCAAGAGTGGTGATCCGTCATGAGGCGTGTTCTCGTTTACGGCGCAAGCCTTGTCTGTCTGGGTCTTGCTCTCAGTGCCTGCCAGAAGGAAGGCGAGGCCAAGCAGCCGGATGTCGTGCGTCCGGTCCTGTCGACCGTCGTCAAATCGCAAACCCTGCAGGTCCGGGGATTTGCCGGCAAGATAGAACCGCGTTTTGAAACCCAGCTCGGCTTCCGCACCCTCGGGCGCATCGTGCGCCGTGATGTGTCCGTCGGAGATCAGGTTTCGAACGGGCAGGAGATCGCGGCAATCGATCCGCTCGCGCTGGAACTGGCGGTGCAGGCGGCGCAGGCGAACCTGTCGTCCACCAAGGCCCAGCTTGCCAACGCTGCGTCGACGGCCGACCGGCAGAAGGCGCTGCTCAGCCAGAATTCGGCGACGGAAGCCGTCGTCGATCAGGCGCAGCAGGCCTATGAAGCCGCCGTCGCCTCGGTTGTACGGTCGGAAGCTGACCTGACGAAAGCGCGCGAAGAACTCGGCTATGCGGTGCTGCGGTCCGATTTCGACGGCGTGGTCACGTCCCTGCAGGCCGATGTCGGGCAGACCGTGACCGCCGGCCAGCTGGTCGCCGTTGTTGCACGCCCTGATGTTCGTGAGGCGGTGGTCGATATTCCCGAAACGGTGGCTGGCGCGATCGAGGTGGGAAGCAGGTTCGGCGTCTCGCTGCAGACCGATCCGACAATACAGACGGCGGGTGTTGTCAGGGAAATCGCACCGCAGGCGGATGAAGCCACGCGCACGCGCCGAACCCGCATCACGCTGCAGCAGCCACCGGAAGGGTTTCGCTTGGGGACCACGGTGACGGCTTATCTCACCACCGCAGCGGATCCGCGCATCCGCATTCCGGCAACGGCAATCCTCGAAAAGGATGGCAAGACGTTCGTGTGGCTGATCGATGAAAAGCAGGCGGCGGTTTCGGCCAGGGAAGTCAAGCTGGAAGACCGCACCAATGCGGACGCTATCGTCGTGTCCGGACTGACCGACGGTGACCGGATCGCCACGGCCGGGGCGCATAGCCTGGTCGAAGGCCAGAAAATCAAGATGACTGACGGGAATCCGCTATGAAGAAGTTCAACCTCTCGGAATGGGCGCTCGATCACCGCTCTCTCGTCTGGTATTTCATGATCGTTTTCACGATTGCCGGGATTTTCTCCTATCTCAATCTCGGCCGCGAGGAAGACCCGAACTTCACCATCAAGACCATGGTGATCTCAGCCCAATGGCCGGGAGCGTCGGTCGAGGACACGACGACACAGGTCACCGAGCGGATTGAAAAGAAGCTCGAGGAACTCGATACGCTGGACTATACCCGCAGTGTCAGTTCGCCGGGATCGACGACGATTTTCCTCAACCTCAAGGATACGGTGCGCGGCGCTGCCGTCACGCAAACCTGGATCCGTGTCCGCAATATGATCCGCGATATTTCCCCGCAGTTTCCGCAAGGGGTCGTCGGGCCGTTCTTCAACGACCAGTTCGGCGATGTCTATGGCAATGTCTACGGCTTTACCTCCGACGGGCTGAGCCGGCGGCAACTGCGCGATTACGTGGAAGACGTCAGGCGGAAAATCCTGACGGTTCCCGATGTCGGCAAGGTCGAGCTCGTGGGTGCGCAGGACGAGGCGATCTATCTCGAGTTCTCGCCCAAGCAGGTTGCGGCCCTCGGGCTGGACCAGCAGGCCATCATCAGCACCCTGCAGGCGCAGAATGCGATTACCCCGTCGGGCGTCATCGAAACCGGCCCCGAACGGGTGATGATCCGGGTGAATGGCCAGTTCGTCTCTGAGAAGAGCCTGCAGGCCATCAATCTTCGCGTCAATGACCGCTTCTTCCGGTTGAGCGATGTCGCGCGGGTTACCCGCGGTTATGTCGATCCGCCGACCAGCCTGTTCCGCGTGAACGGCAAGGAAGCCATCGGTCTTGCCATCGGCATGAAGCCGAACGGCAACCTCTTAAAGTTTGGCGAACACCTCAAGGCGCAGATGCAGCAGATCACGGCGGATCTGCCCGTGGGCGTTGGCGTCAATCTGGTTTCGGACCAGCCGCAAATCGTCGAGGAGGCCGTATCCGGCTTCACGCGCGCCCTGTTTGAGGCCGTCGCCATCGTGCTGGCGGTCAGCTTTGTCAGCCTGGGCATGCGTGCCGGTTTCGTGGTTGCGCTGGCCATACCGCTTGTCCTGGCGATCACCTTCATGGTGATGGAATATATGGGCATCTCGCTCCAGCGTATTTCACTGGGCGCGCTGATCATCGCGCTGGGCTTGCTCGTCGACGATGCGATGATCGCCGTCGAGATGATGGTGGCGCGGCTGGAAGCCGGGGACAATCTGCGCAAGGCCGCCACCTATGTATACACGCACACGGCCTTTCCGATGCTGACCGGTACGCTGGTGACGGTATCCGGCTTCATTCCCGTTGGCCTCAACAGCAGTGCGGCGGGTGAATTCACCTATACGCTGTTCGTCGTGATCGCCGTATCGCTGGTTGTTTCGTGGATCGTGGCAGTCATCTTCACGCCGCTGCTCGGCGTGACGCTGCTGCCGAAGACCATGAAGAACAAGCATGAGAACCCCGGCCGGTTTACCCTGTGGTTCCAGCGCATTCTTCTGCTCTGCATGCGGTTCCGCTGGGTGACCATTGCCGCGACCGTCGTGATTTTCGCGGTTTCCCTGTACGGAATGGGTCACGTCCAGCAGCAGTTTTTCCCCAACTCCGATCGTCATGAGCTGATTGTCGACTGGAACCTGCCGCAGAATGCCTCGATCGTTGAAACCAAGGCGCAGATGGACAAGTTCGAGGCGGAGCAATTGGCCGGCAACGCGGATATCGATCACTGGAGCTCCTATGTCGGGCAGGGTGCCATCCGCTTCCTCCTGTCATTCGACGTGCAGCCGTCAAATCCGTTCTTCGGGCAGACGGTGATCGTGACGAAGAGCCTGGAGGCACGCGACCGGCTGCGGACGACGTTGCAGGCATGGCTGAAGAACGAGTTTCCAAGCACCGACGCCTTTGTCCATCTGCTGGATATCGGACCGCCGGTCGGCCGTCCGGTCCAGTACCGGGTCAGCGGGCCGGATGTGCAGAAGGTGCGCGATTACGCCCATGATATGGCCAATCTGATTGCCGGCAATCCATCGATCGGCGACATCACCTTCGATTGGAACGAACCTTCCCGCGTCATCAAGGTCGATGTGCTGCAGGACAAGGCACGTCAGCTCGGGATCACCTCGGAATCGATTGCCTCGTCGCTCAATGCCGTTGTCGGCGGTTCGACAATCACGCAGGTCAGGGATTCCATCTATCTGATCAATGTGGTTGTGCGCGCCCGCGCCGATGAACGCGGCTCGATCGACCAGCTTCGCAACATCCAGCTGACGACCAGCAACGGCCAATCCGTACCGGCTGCAGCCGTTGCGAACTTCCGCTACGAGCTGGAGCAGTCGGTGGTCTGGCGTCGCGCGCGCCAACCCACCATTACGCTCAAGGCCGGTATCGTCGGCGACCTTCAGCCCGCAACAGTGGTGACGCAACTGGCGCCCAAGGTTGCCGAGTTCGCAGGCAAGCTGCCGCCGGGTTACGGTGTTGTCGTTGGCGGTGCGGTGGAAGAAAGCGGCAAGGCCCAGGCGCCCATCGCAGCCGTAGCTCCGCTTATGCTGTTTGCCATGGTGACCCTTTTGATGATCCAGCTGCAAAGCTTCCAGCGGCTGTTCCTGGTCTTTGCGGTTGCGCCGCTGGCCATCATCGGCGTCGTTGCCGCGTTGCTCTCCAGCAATTCTCCGCTTGGCTTTGTGGCTTTGCTGGGCGTCCTCGCATTGATTGGCATTCTGATCCGCAATTCGGTGATCCTTGTCGTCCAGATCGAGGATCTCCGGCAGGAAGGCAAGGATCCGTGGAGTGCCGTGGTCGAAGCGACGGAGCATCGCATGCGGCCGATCATGCTGACGGCAGCCGCGGCCAGCCTTGCGCTGATCCCGATTGCCCGGGAAATATTCTGGGGGCCGATGGCCTATGCCATGATGGGCGGCATTATCGTGGGTACGGTGCTGACGCTTCTGTTCCTGCCCGCACTCTACATTGCGTGGTTCCGCATCAAGGCGCCTGACAATACGGTTCCGCCCGCGGGGCATCAGGAACCGGCAAGCGCGAATGCATGACTGGTTGAGGCGGGCGGAGCCAGCTTTCCGCCCATAAAAAAACCGGGGCCTTGCGGCCCCGGATAAATCAGCTTTTGCGATGACTAGAAATTGCGCTGGAAGCGGATGATACCACCGAAGGCATCGTCATTGCCGCCATGGGCAAGGGAATAGTCCTTACGCGCGCCGTCAAACTTGGTGTAGTTGAGTTCCGGTGTGATCGTGAAGCCGGGAACAAGCTCGTAAGCCACGTTCAAAGCAGCAGCAATCGTGCCCTGTTCTTCGTAAGCAACCTGCGCATTGACGGTTGCCTTGTCGGTAACCTTGGCAGCCAGGCCGCCCCAGATGGCGTAGTCGCCTTCCCATGTGCCGAACCAGTTGCGGTTGACATTGGTGTTGAAGGACTGGTCGTCATAATTGGTCTGGTAGGCACCCATCACCCAGGCGGAAACCGTGTCGGTGAACTTGACGTCCAGACGAGCCTTGAAACCCCATTCTTCCACGGCAGAGTCGTAACCGGCGATGCCGGAGATCGTTCCCCAGCCCTGTTCGAACTTGGCACCCACGAGCACGTGGGGCATGTAGTCATCGATGCGGTAATCGTAACCCTGATCCACTTCGCCCTGCTCGGCGGCGATGATCGCCGAGAAGCCATTTCCGGCGTTGTATGTGTAGCTTATCTGGTTGCTGGCAAAGCTGTTGTACTGGATCACGTCGTCATTGATGATGTTACCGGCATATCCGACCCACGAGCCGAAGATTTCGTCGGCCACGCCGACGCGGAAGCCGCCCAGTTCGATAAAGGCCTGCGGAATGGACGCGCCATCCTGATTGCCATCGGTATACTGGAAACGCGTCTGGATGTAGGAGCGCAATGTGCCAAGTTCGGTTTCCGTCCGGGCATCAAAACGTACCTCGGCACGGGCACGCTTGTAATAGGTGTCGTTCTGGCCGCCCATGTGTCCGCCCTTGTAGGGGTCGTCACCGCCGCCGGCATCGTAGCGCATGTAACCGCCGATCTTCAGGCATGTCTCGGTGCCCGGGATATAGAAGAAGCCGGCACCATATGCGTCACACACTTTGACGTACTCGACGGCTTCTGGTTCAGCGACAACAACTGCATCTGCAGCGCGAGCTCCCGATACTGCAACAAGTGCAGCGGCAGAGCCGAGAAGAAGAGTTTTGATATTCATGTCGATCTCCAGTGAAGGATCATTGTTCTAGGGGCAAGCCAAATTCGCAGTGCCTCACTTATGTCTTACTTTGGTACCCTTTTGGTCAAAGGACATAACTGGTGGTATATTGCTACCAGACGCAATGTTGCCAATTTGCACCAGTCGCGCAGAAGCAAAATGTCGTCATGGCGTGTCGGTCTTGTCTTTCCGGCTGCACAAGACGCCCAGCCGGCTTACTGTTTTTCGATGCAAATCAAATCTTTGTAAGGTCCGCGTCCCGCTGGAGGACACCGACGAATCCCGTTCACGAAAACCGCAATTTTCCGCAAATGTCGCGGGAAAGCCGCATCCGGCGCAATTTGGCGGCGCGAAGTTGGTAGCAAAAAGCCACCAGTTTTATCCTTTGACTGCCTGGAAAATCGGATGCAACGTGAACCGGCAAATTCTCGTTCATGCGGCAAGTCCGCGTTGAACAGGAAGGCAAATGAGTTCAATTGATCTCCAGTCAATGCTCAACGACCCTGCCTTTCCAAGGGGCAGGGTCATTTCTTTTGAGCATGATGGTCGAGATCGGGTGGCGCGGCGCGTGCGCTTTCCGCAAGCGAAGGTCTTCAGGCGTTGCGATCTATGGGCAACAGATCGTAATCCCCGTTGGCAAGATGAATGTCGAATTGGGCGCGGGCTATATGGGCGGCGACCATGTTTTCGAAGACATCATTGAGGGTCGGCAGTATCTCGATCTGCCGGCCGCCGTCTTCCAGCAAACGCACCAGCCCTTCCGCTTCGGCCCGTTTCATAAGCCGGCGAATATGGGTGCGTGATACGCCGAAAAGATTGCCGATTTCATCATAGGGAAAGCTGACGATATTCTCCCGGTCTGCCGGTTGCTGTTCCTTCATTGTCATCAGCTTGCAGAGCAGCACCCCGCCGCCATCGCTGATGGCGAAGAGCTGGGAACTGTGCAGGTTGGAAATCATGGTGCTGACATTGAGCAGCGAATGCAGGCTGGAGGCGAAATAGCGTTCGAGGAAGCCGTCCGTGCCGTCGATCAATTGCTTGTAATGTCTCGAAGGAAACAATTTGTCGGCCGCAGCGATGGCAACGCCGACAATCCTGCGCATGCCGGATATCAGCTTGTCCGTCGGCTGGATCAGATGGTTCCGGTGGTCGGTTTCGTCGAGCACGCGGCTGACAAGCCCGATATTCTCCAGAAGATCGATTGTCGCCGAGGTGGTGTTCTTGCTGCAGAGCTTCAGGCTCGACGTTATGTTCTGGATGCTGGAAATGGTTGCGCCGTGATGACCATTGTCGCGCGTGAAATGCAGTGCGAGAATCGACATGCAGATGACTTGCCGGGCGACATTCGCCATGACCTTGTTGGCCATGTAACGGCCTTCAAAAATTCCCACGGCGTCGTCCGCATAGTCCGCCGCTGCTTCGCTGAAATTGGGATGCTGACGCAGGATCGCGACGCGCTGCAGCAGCCACTCGGAACGTGTTTCATGACTTATGAAGGGAAGGGTTTCGGGCATCCGGTCGTTCATGAAGGCTATTCCCATTCGATTGCCACTCCGTCTGGATTTGCACCAGTGTCGTTTTGCCCTTTGCGGGCAGTTGGTTCGGCGGGTGTCGGGGAGCCCTGTCCTGATCACGCAATGTACATGCTCCTGCGATGAACGCTGATAACAAGTGCGTGAATCAAACGGCACGGCTTGCGTGTGGTCTGGCTTCCCCGGGTACAGAAATTGCCTCCACCCCCACGCAAGCGGTCTTGCCTGTTGCGCGACTGGTCTCGGCTGGATGGTCAGGTTCGGGACGGCAAAGGCAGGGCGTCTCTAGCCGTTACTTGGCGGAATAGGCGGCAATCATGGCGTCGCACGCCCGTTTCAACTGTTGCTGAGGGCCTTCCACGCCAGCACTTTGGCCGCATACGCGGGCCCCCTCGACAAGCAGCACAAGCGCATCCGCCAATTGTTCGGCCTGTGTGATCCCTGCCATGCGGCAAAGATCGATCAGGCGCTGCTTGTGCACTTTCTTGGCATCGACGATCACTTTGAACGCGGGGTGATTCGCTTCCTTGAGTTCAATGGCGGCATTGGCCAGGTCGCAGCCGCGCGGGTCACTGAACACGCATTCGGCGGCTTCATGAATCCAGCCGCGTATCTGCGCCAGCGGATCATCCGGAAAGGCCGCTTCCAGATCGCGCCAGATCTGCTCACGCCGTGCGGAAACCTGTTTGAGGCACTCGCAGATCAGGTCGTCCTTCGATCCGAAGTGGCGATACAGCGTCATCTTGTTGGATTCGGCGGCCTCGGCAATCGCGTCGACGCCGACACCCTTGATGCCTTGCTGGCGAAACAGCTCGATGGCGCTGGCCACGATGCGGGCTCGCGGCGGCATTCGGCTGCCGTCGGATTCCCCTGATATAACAGTATCGTGAGGTTTCGAAATTTCCTGCGTAGGCGCGCTTGACATAGATGTTACCGTCCAGTAACTATGGGTTGTTACTTACCGGTAACACGCATTTGGTTCTCATGTCAATTTTTCAAATTGGTGTTCGGGCCGACGCCTTACAAAAGTACCGATTTACCATTCTATTCGTTATTGCGGCGCCGCTGCCGCTGAGAAGGAGAGCATCATGCCACAGACATATGCCGATCTTACCCTTGCTGAAGCTTTATCAGATCCCATGATCAACGCCGTCATGCGCGCTGACCATGTGACCCGCAGCGAGCTTGAACTCCTTCTGAAATCTGTGGCGCGAAAAAATATTGAAGCTGTCGCATCCAATAATTGGCAGCGCCCGTTTACGGTGGATCAACCCGCAGTATCCAAGAGCCTGCTTGCCATGGGCGCGCGCGTTCGCTCGGCCTGCTGCGAAGGGTCCGTTTAGCGTTCGGGTTGGAGTTCGGGCAGTCCACGGATTGCCAATGCAAATGATCGCCGGCAGTTCCCATGGGAGCTGCCGGTTTTGTTTTGCGGCAAGCGATGCTGCACAGGATTTTCGCAGTTGCACAAAATATCGGCAGACAATGTGCAATTGTTGAGCGCGGGTGCCTGCCTTGGCGGCCCGGTTTTGTTTGCTGGCAAGCTATCATTTGCTGTTTTTACGCCTCCGGGCGGGGCCGCAATTAAGCCTCCGGCGAAAGTGGCACGCAAATTGCTTTGGGTAGTGTATCCGCAGGTGATGGCGCACGATTGGGCGCAGCACCGGCAAAAAGGATCCGCACGCACAACTACCTATGAGAGAAGCCATAATGACAAAATACAAACTCGAATACATCTGGCTCGACGGTTACACACCGGTCCCCAACCTTCGCGGCAAGACGCAGGTCAAGGAATTCGATGCTTTCCCCAAACTGGAACAGCTGCCTCTCTGGAACTTTGACGGAAGTTCGACAATGCAGGCCGAGGGCAGAAGTTCGGATTGCGTTTTGAAGCCGGTTGCCGTCTATCCGGACAGCGAGCGCAAGAATGGCGTTCTCGTGATGTGCGAAGTAATGATGCCCGATGGCAAGACACCGCATCCTTCCAATACGCGTGCAAGCATCAATGACGATGAAGGCGCATGGTTCGGGTTCGAACAGGAATATTTCCTCTACAAGAACGGCCGTCCGCTCGGCTTCCCCGAGGCCGGCTTCCCTGCGCCCCAGGGCCCCTATTATACGGGCGTCGGCTACAGCAATGTCGGCGATGTCGCCCGCAAGATCGTCGAAGAACATCTCGATATCTGTCTTGCTGCCGGTCTGAACCACGAAGGCATCAATGCCGAAGTGGCCAAGGGACAGTGGGAATTCCAGATTTTCGGCAAGGGCTCCAAGAAGGCCGCGGACGAAATCTGGATGGCGCGCTATCTCCTGCAGCGTCTGTGCGAAAAGTACGGTATCGACGTCGAATACCATTGCAAGCCGCTCGGTGACACCGATTGGAATGGTTCCGGCATGCATGCCAACTTCTCGACGGACTATATGCGCGAAGTCGGCGGCAAGGATTATTTTGAACAGGTCATGGCTGCGTTCGAAGCCGCCTGCGATGAGCATATTGCCGTATACGGACCGGACAACCATCTGCGCCTGACCGGCAAGCACGAGACCCAGTCCATCCATCAGTTCAGCTATGGCGTCGCCGATCGCGGTGCGTCGATCCGCGTGCCGCACAGCTTTGTCGCCAATGGCTACCGGGGATACCTCGAAGATCGCCGTCCGAATTCCCAGGGCGATCCCTACCAGATCGCGTCGCAGATTCTGCGCACGATCGCATCGGTTCCGGAGCCGGTTGAAGACAGGCTCGCTGCCGTCGCTTAAGTTTGTTCCGGCATGGCGCGGGAAAACCCGCGCCATGCCTCTCCTCTCGGATGAGCGATGGTAATCGATCGAGATCCGAAGCCGGCTGCAGGACTGTTCGCAGCCAACCCTTTGCCATACCTCCGGTAGAATATGAACTCACTTGCAATCAGTAAGTGAGAAGATCATGCTGTGTTTGCAATGCCATGGATCAATCATGCCGGGTCACGCTGATGCGCAATTCACCTGCAAATATTCCTGGAAGCGAGACATTTTCAGCCACAATCGACGTGCAGATTCCACTTGATGACTTCGAGTGGTGCGTTGAAAATGCGCTTCACTCCCCAGGGACGGGAGGCATCAAGGCATTGTTAAACCGGAACGCATGGTGCGTGCCCGGGGGAAACGCGAACCAGATCGCAAGGAACATGTGAAGATGAACCAGTTTCTGACACATACGCTCGCCGCATCGGTGATTGTCGGCGCCGGATTGACACTATTTGCCCTCCCTGCATCCGCAGCGAGCACCGCTGCCCAGTCTGTCACCAAGGAGTGCAGCACGAAGTACAATGCGGCCAAGCAGGCCGGTACGCTCAATGGCCAGAAATGGCCGCAGTTCCTGTCGACCTGCAGCGCGAGCCTGAAGACGGATGCTGCGGCACCGGCTCCTGCGGCCACGGCACCGGCGGTCAAGCAGGCTCAGGATGCCACCAAGCCGGCCAAGACGCCGGCAATGGCAGCAGCGCCGGCAGCAGCCGGAACCATGTCGGCCAAAGCGGTGACCAAGGAATGCAGCACCCAGTATCAGGCTGCCAAAACCGCCGGTACGTTGAAGGACCAGAAGTGGCCGCAGTTCCTGTCGGCGTGCAGCGATAGCCTCAAGGCCGACAAATCCGATGCGGCAACGCCGCCGGAACCGGCCGCCGCGCCAGCCAAGGCGACCGCCGGCAAAGCGGGCGCAGCCACCGAAACCGCCGCCAATGGCAAACCTTTGTCTGCCGGTGAAATCGCATTCCGTTCCCGCATTCGCGAATGCGGCGATGAGTGGCAGAAGGCAAAGGCTGCCAACAAGGTCGCAGGCCAGACATGGCCGCAATACTGGAGTGCATGCAACACCCGTCTGAAGTCTGAATAGGAACTCCCTGCCATTCGGCAGGCCGCGATTGAATTCCAGAAACGCCCGGACGGCTCAATTGCCTGTCCGGGCGTTTCTGCTTGCAACGTCGTGGCTTTTCTGGCGTCATCCAACGCTCACAGAGGCGGTATAATATCCGGCTCTGCGCTCGCAAACAGGAGAATGCCATGCCGATCCAGGATCTGGTGAACACCATAGCCACCCAAGCCAATCTCGATCCGCAGGCAGCGGAAAAGGCGGCAGGAACCGTGCTGTCCGTGCTCCAGCATGAAGCTCCGGAACAGGCGGCCAGCCTTTTTGCCAAGATGCCGGGCGCGGCCCAGTTGGCGCAGAGTTTCGACGTCATGGCCGCCGGCAACCAGTCGGGCGGGCTCATCTCCAGCATAACCGGGTTTCTCAGCGGCGCTGCGGGTGAAAAGGTCGGCGCGCTTGTCAATGGCATGGCGGCGCTCAAGGCCAGCGGCTTGACGGTGGAACAGATTCAGCAGGCGGGTACCGCCGTGATCGCCCATGCCAAGCAATCCGCCGATCCGCAGCTGGTCGATAAGATCGTTGCGTCGGTTCCCGGCCTGAAGGGGCATTTTGGTCTCTGAAGCAATGGGGTTGATGCGGTTGCCTGCTGACAACCGCATCGCCACCGGATAAACCGCTTCTCGTATCGCCAAGGGCTAGCGAAGGAGCGGGCAGGATGAACGGAACGCGACGCGCGTTTTACTTCGCGCTTGGCTGGGTGATGGTGGCGCTCGGCTTTATCGGCGCGCTCCTTCCGGTCATGCCCACCACCATTTTCCTGATCATCGCTGCTTGGTGTTTCGGCCGTTCTTCGCCGCGTTTCGAGAAATGGCTGCTCGAACACCCGGTCTTCGGCCCGACGCTGGTGCAGTGGCAGCGCCATGGCGCCATTCCGCTCCGGGTGAAATGGATTGCCTGCGGCGGCATGGCGTTCGGTTATGGCTCCTTCTGGTATTTTGCGCGCCCGACGCCGCTTCTCGGCGGTGCCGTCATGTTGTTCTTCATCGCCTGCGCCATTTATGTCGTTTCCCGCCCGACCGGAAAATGACGGGCGACCGCGTGCGAATCGAAACGCCCATTCAAGGCCATTGACGTCCCGTCGGTGATGCAGGGAGGTTCCGTCCTGCGGATAAGCGGGTTCACGCAAGCCCGGAAGTTGCAGGAATCGGGTGGACAGCGGGCGCGCGGGAGAGATGCCGCCCCGAAAAACAGTTGACAAGCGCGCGCAAAAATCCAACTCTATTACATTAAAAGGGGATATATTCCACTATAATGGAATTATTTGGATGAGGAGCAGCGGTGTCTGATTTACTTGTAAGCTTGTACACCGACAAGCTGGCCGAACTGAAGACCAAGGCTAACGGCGTTGCTGTGACCATCCGTCCGGTGCTTGCGCCCGAGGCGCAACTGGTCACGGACTGGGTCCGTGAACATTTCAGTGCCAATTGGGCCAGCGAAGTCACGGTTGCCATCACCCGCCAGCCCTCGGCCTGTCTCATCGCCATCGAGGATGGCGCGCTTGCAGGATTTGCCTGTTACGACGCGATAGCGCGCGGCTTTTTCGGCCCGACGGGCGTCCATCCCGACAAGCAGGGAAAGGGCTTTGGCCTTGCCCTGTTTTCAGCCGCCTTGCAAACCATGAAAACGCTCGGCCATGCCTATGCGTTCATCGGTGATGCCGGTCCGGTGGACTTCTACGTAAAGGCCGCCGGCGCCATCGAAATCCCGTCCGAAAACAAAGGCATCTATCAGGGCATGTTGCGCGCCAAGCGAACCTGAAGCCTATCTCCCATCACAGTTCCCATGGAGTGAATACAGTGTCCAGCCAATTGCCTCTCGCCCTGTTCGTCGGCATTCCCAACCCGGTTCTGTCACCCGACGAGATCGCGCTGTTTCGCGAGACCAACCCGCTCGGCCTCTTTGTCGGCCGCCGCAACCAGCGTGCGCCCGAGCAGGTCAAGGCATTGATCGAAAGCTTCCGCGAGGCTGTCGGGCGTGCCGATGCGCCGGTTTTCACCGACCAGGAGGGCGGCCGCGTTCAGCATCTCGACGCCGGCCCGTGGCCGCTGTTCCGCAGTTTTGGCGAGTTTGCCCGCCTCGCACGGCATGATCTTGAGCTGGCGCGCAAGGCGCTGCGGCTCTCTTCGCGCGCCATGGGCACCATGATGACCGAGCTTGGACTGTCCAGCGGTTGCTCGCCGGTGCTCGATCTGGTGTTCGATACCACAAGCGACGTCATCGGCGCCCGGTCGTTCGGGGCTGATCCGGAACGCGTGACGTTGCTCGGCCGCGAGGTCATCGACGGTCTGCTGGAGACGGGCAACATGCCGGTCATGAAGCACATCCCGGGCCATGGCCGCGCCACGCTGGACTCGCACAAGGAGCGGCCGGTCGTCGATGCGAGCAAGGAAACCCTCCTTGCCACGGATTTCAAGCCGTTCATCGATCTCAAGGACACGCCCTGGGCGATGGTGGCGCACGTGGTCTATTCGGCCTATGACAAGGAGCAGCCCGCTTCCGTCTCGCCCATCATGCTGGATGTCATCCGCAAGGATCTCGGCTATGACGGTGTCCTCATCTCCGACTGCATTTTCATGAATTCTCTGACCGGCACCATGCCGGAACGCGTCGCGCAGGTTCTCGATGCGGGCTTCGATATTGCGCTGCACAGCCACGGCGACCTTGCGGACAGCGAAGCGGCGGCGAAAGCATCCCGCCCGCTGACCGCAGACGCAGCCCGCCGCATCGCTGCCGCCAATGCCCGGCTCGGATCGCTGAAAGTCGATGTCAAGGCGGTGCATGCGGAAGTGGAAGACATGTTTGCAGGTGCACTGGTCAACTGATCGTCTTTAATCAATAAAAACAGGGGAATACGCATGTCGAAAAACCGTCTGTTTGCAGCAGCTTCTGCAATGATGCTCCTGTCTGCGCCTGCCATGGCGCAGACGGTGCTGACCGTCAACATCGAGCCGGCCACCACCTGGGTGCGCAATTTCAATCCGTTCAACCAGACGTCGGCCCGTCAGAGCACGCTTGATTTCATTTATGAGCCGCTCGTCGTCTTCAACCGCTTCGACAACAACAAGTCGAACTATCGCCTCGCCGAAAGTTTCAAGCTGGCGGACGATCTGAAGAGCATCGAGTTCAAGCTGCGGCCGGACATGAAATGGTCGGATGGCAAGCCGCTGACCTCGGCCGACGTCAAATTCACCTATGACTATCTGCAGAAGTTCCCGGCGCTGGATTTCGTCAGCATCTGGAAATTCATCAGCGGCGTCGAGGTTGTCGATGCGCAGACCGTTCGGTTCACGCTGGTCAATCCAAGCTCGCTGGCCGCCGACCAGCTGGTACAGGTTCCGATCATTCCGGAACATGTCTGGGAGGACATTGCCGATCCGGTGACTTTCGCCAACGAGAATCCGGTCGGCAGCGGCCCGATGACCGAGATTGCCCGGTTCACCGGCCAGACCTACGACCAGTGCCGCAATCCGAACTACTGGGATGCCAAGGATCTGAAGATCGACTGCATGCGCTTCCCGCAATTGGCCGATAACAACCAGATCCTGACCGCAACCGCCAATGGTACGCTCGATTGGGGTGTGTCGTTCCTGCCGGATATCGAGAACACCTATGTGGCAAAGGACCCGAAAAACTTCCACTACTGGTACACGCCGGGCAGCATGGTTGCTTTCCTGTTCAATCTGGAAACGGCCAATGCCAACAACCGCAAGGCCTTCAACGACGTGAAATTCCGCCGCGCCGTCAGCATGGCGCTGGACCGCAAGGGCATGATCGACGTGGCCGGTTACGGCTATCCCACGCTGAACGACGATCCCTCGGGCATGGGCGAACTGTACAAGAACTGGTCCGATCCGTCTGTGCTCGCCGACTTCGGCAAATACGGCAAATATGACACGGATGCGGCCAAGGCCCTGCTCGATGAGGCGGGCTATGTGGACAAGGACGGCGACGGCTTCCGTGACAACCCCGATGGCACCAAGCTGTCGTTCTCGCTGATCGTGCCCAATGCCTGGACGGACTGGATCGACACGGTGCAGATCGCCATCGAAGGCATGCAGGCGGCCGGGCTCGACGTGAAGATCGCAACGCCGGAAGAAGCGGTCTGGTCGGGTAATCTGATCAATGGCAATTTCGACATGGCCATCAACAGCCTGCCGGCGGCAGCCTCGCCCTATTATCCCTATCAGCGCGCCTATAACGAGCAGGATAAGGGCAAGACCCGCTTCACTTCGCAGCGCTGGTTCAATACGGATCTCGCCAAACTGTTGGTGGATTTCACACGGACTGCCGATCCGGCTGAACAGAAGACCGTGATGAACAAGGCCCAGCGCATTGTTGCGGAAAACCTGCCGATGATGCCGGTGTTCAACAATCCGAACTGGTATCAGTACAACACCAAGCGGTTCACCGGCTGGTCGACAAAGGAGCACCCTTTCGTCAATCCGTCGATCACCCGCAACAACCCGGCGCGTCTCATCCACCTCCTGGCGCTTGAGCCGGTTAAATAGGCATCGCACAGGCAGGGACGGGTGAAACCTGTCCCCGCCGCGATGGGAGATGCATATGGCCTTTTTGCTTCGACGCCTCGGATTCTATCTGGCTGCCTTCATTGCGGCTGCCACGATCAATTTTTTCCTGCCGCGCCTGATGCCGGGGGATCCGATCCAGATCATGTTTTCCAGCACCGGCACGGAACTGTCGGCGGAAAATCTCGCGTCGTTGAAGCTGACCTTCGGCTTTGTCGACGGGCCGCTCTGGCAGCAGTACCTCACTTATCTCAAGAGCATTTTTACCGGTGACCTCGGCCGGTCGATCAAATATTTCCCGCTGCCGGTGACGGAGGTTCTCGGCCATGCCCTGATCTGGACCGTGGCCCTGATGGGAACCGCCACGCTGATCAGTTTCACGCTCGGGACATTCCTCGGCATTCTCGCCGCCTGGCGGCGCGGCAGTGTCTTCGACGTCGTCGTGTCCGTCGGCGCAATCTTCGCCACCTCCGTTCCGGCGGTGGTCACGTCGCTGATCGTGCTTTTCTTCTTCGGCTTCACGCTCAACTGGTTCCCGACCGGCTACTCCGCCGATCCGGCGCTCGATCCGGCGTTCTCCCTGACCTATATCCTCAGCGTCCTCTATCATGGCATCCTGCCGATGCTGACCCTGTGCACGGTATTGACCGGTGGTTTTGCCGTCACCATGCGCAACAACATGATCAATCTTCTTGGCGAAGATTACATCGTCATGGGGCGGGCCAAGGGGCTTTCCGACAGCCGGGTCATGATCTGGTATGCGGCGCGCAATGCGCTGTTGCCAACGGTCAGCAGCCTTGCCATCGCCATCGGCACGGTGCTCGGCGGTTCGCTGGTGACCGAAGTCGTGTTCAATTATCCCGGCCTTGGCAATATCCTCTACCAGGCCATTCTCGCCCGCGACTATCCCGTAATCCAGGGCCAGCTCCTGATCATGACCATCGCCATGCTTGTCGCCAATTTCATCGTGGATATCAGCTATGTGCTGCTCGATCCGCGCCTGCGGAGGACATGAGCCATGCAACCTCTCATCGCCGGACTTGTCCGCAACCGCAAGGCCCTGGTCGGCATGATCATTCTTCTGGTCATCGTCCTGATCGCCCTCGCGGCACCGCTGCTGACAGAGTATAACCCGGCAGCGCGCGTCGGCCGGCCGCACCAGCCGCCATCGGCCGAGCATTGGCTCGGCACCACACGCATCGGCCAGGATGTCTTTGCCCGGTTGATCTACGGGGCGCGGACATCGCTTGCCGTCGGTTTCGGCGCCGGGCTCCTGATTACGGTGCTGGGCACGGCGCTCGGCATCATTGCCGGGTATCGTGGCGGCAAGACGGATGAAGTCATCAGCTTCTTCACCAATATGGTGCTGGTGGTGCCCAACCTGCCGCTGCTGCTGGTGCTTGCCTCCTTCATCGGTCAGGCCAGCCCGCTGGTCATTGCCATCATTCTCGGCTGCACGTCCTGGGCCTGGGGCGCGCGCGTCACCCGCGCCGAAACCCTGTCGGTCAAGCAGAAGGATTTCGTCAAATCGGCCGAAATGATGGGCGAGCCGCGCTGGCGCATCATGACCTTTGAAATCTTCCCCAATCTGATTTCCATCGTCGGCATCAACTTCATCGGCAGCGTTATTTTTGCGATCATCACGGAAGCAACGCTGGAGTTCCTTGGTCTTGGCGATCCCAAGACCGTGTCCTGGGGCATGATGCTGTACAACGCGCAAAAAGCGTCAGCCCTGTCCGTCGGCGCCTGGTGGGATATCCTGACTCCGTGTTTTGCTCTTGCGCTGCTGGGGATCGGCCTGTCGCTGCTGAACTTTGCCGTCGATGAGATTGCCAATCCGCGCCTTCGCACGGGAAACAGCATGAGCCGCTGGTCGGCACTGATCCGCTCCGGGGAGGGCCGCCTGTGACCGCACCGCTGCTTCAGGTGAAGAACCTCACCATCGACTATATCGGCGACAGTACAGATTTTCGCGCTGTGGACGACGTCAGCTTCGACGTCGCCCGCGGCGAAGTCTTCGGCCTTGCCGGAGAATCCGGTTGCGGCAAGAGCACGATTGCCTTTGCCATCAGCCGCCTGCACAAGCCGCCGGCATTGATCCGCTCCGGCCGGATACTGCTCGAGGACAGGGATGTGCTTGATCTCAACCCGGCGCAGTTGCGGGATTTCCGCTGGCGCGAAGTGGCCATGGTGTTCCAGAGCGCCATGAATTCGCTCAATCCCGTGCTGCGCATTCAGGAACAGTTTTATGACGTGCTGCGCACGCACCAGAAGATGAACCGGGCGCAGGCGCGCGAGCGGACGGCGGAGATGCTGCGTCTCGTCGATATTCCGCCCGACCGGATGAAGGACTATCCGCACCAGTTTTCCGGTGGTATGCGCCAGCGTATCGTCATTGCGATCTGCCTTGCGCTCAATCCGAAGATCGTCGTGATGGACGAGCCGACCACCGCGCTCGATGTGGTGGTGCAGCGCGAAATCCTGCAGCGCATCAACGAGCTGCGCCGCACCTTCGGCTTTTCCGTGCTGTTCATCACCCATGACCTCGGCCTGATGGTGCAGTTCTGCGACCGCATCGGCATCATGCTGGCGGGCAGGCTCGTGGAGCAGAACACCGCGGAAAACATTTATGGCGCGCCGCAGCACGACTACACCAGAAAGCTCTGGGCTTCCTTCCCGTCGCTGCACGGAGAACCGGTGATGGAGAAGGTATCGATATGAGCGATCCGCAAACCGCTATCCTTGCACTTGACCGCGTGTCGAAGTCCTTTGGCACGGCGCCCTTCAAGGTGAATGCAGCGCAGTCGGTTTCCTTCGAGCTGCATGCCGGGCGAACCCTTGCGCTTGTCGGTGAATCCGGCAGCGGCAAGACCACCTGCGCCCGGCTGGTGATGCGGGAATACATGCCAAGCGAAGGCCAGCTGCTGTTCAAGGGCAAACCTGTCGCGACCGACAACGCCAAGGCGCTCGCCGCCTATCGCCGCTCGGTGCAGATGATTTTCCAGGATCCGTTTTCCTCGCTCAATCCGGCCCATACCATCGACTATCACCTGCGCCGCCCGCTGCAGCTGCACCGGCGCGACCTCAAGGGAAAACAGCTCGATGCTGCCATTGAGGAACTGCTGACCCGGGTCAAGCTCGACCCGAAAATCGTCGCGCGCAAACACCCGCATGAACTGTCGGGCGGACAGCGCCAGCGCGTCAACATTGCCCGCACGCTGGCGGTCGGCGCCGAGGTGATCGTGGCGGACGAGCCGACCTCGATGCTCGACGTGTCGGTGCGTCTCGGCGTACTCAACCTGCTCAACGAGATGAAGCGGGACATGAAGCTTGCGCTGCTTTATATCACCCATGACATCGCCACTGCCCGCTACGTCGCCGAGGACATTGTCGTCATGTATGCCGGCCAGATCGTCGAATGGGGCAATGTCAACAAGGTCATCGACAACCCGCAGCATCCCTACACCCGGCTTCTCCTGTCGGCGGTGCCCGATCCGCAGATGCGGTTCGACGATCCGAAGGCGCAATTGAAGGCGGCCGACGTCGACGAAGTCCGGCGGTTGTCAGGGGTGCCGCAGGATCGCATCGTCGCTGTTGAGCCCGGCCATTTCATCCGCCAGATCGCAAGCGGCAGGGCGGCGTAGAACGCGCCGTCGCGATTGACCAAAACTGCCAGATGATTGCACAATCCTCCAAAGCGGATCAAAGCTGGCGGTTCGGCTCTGGTTCGCGCGCGTGATGACACCTAGATAGGGTGGGCATTACCCGAGGAGAACTGCCGTGGACAAAATTACCGAGCTTGCACAATTGATCGAAAAGCACACGGGTGCCGATGGGCTGTTTTCGACGGATATTCCGCGCCTGAACCTCGCCCGTGCCACGGCGCCGACCGAACCGAACCATGTGGTGCATGAACCGGCGGTCTGTGTGATCGCCCAGGGCCGCAAGCGCACCATGCTGGGGGACGAGGTGTATTATTACGACAAGGCGACCTATCTGACCGTTTCGGTTGACCTGCCCATCGTTGGGCATGTCATCGAAGCGTCGGAAGACGAGCCCTATCTGTCGCTGCGCCTTGACCTTGATCCCACCATGCTCAGCGCATTGCTGCTGGAAGCGCCGAAGGAAAGTTTCAGCAACCAGCTGCCCGACCGCGGCATGTCGCTCAATCCGATGGGGCCGGACCTGCTCGACAATGTTGTGCGGCTCGTCCGCCTTCTCGATACGCCGAAGGACATTTCCATGCTGGCGCCGCTGACCGAGCGTGAATTGCTCTACCGGCTCCTGACGGGCGAACAGTCCGGCCGCCTGCGCCAGATCGCCCAGTCGGAAAGCCGG
Source organism: Phyllobacterium sp. NPDC097923 (assembly GCF_044760925.1). Lineage (NCBI taxonomy): Bacteria > Pseudomonadati > Pseudomonadota > Alphaproteobacteria > Hyphomicrobiales > Phyllobacteriaceae > Phyllobacterium > Phyllobacterium sp. NPDC097923. The sequence continues at coordinate 346,769 of NZ_JBIWBL010000003.1, forward strand.
CTGCATCAGGTGAACAAGGCCATCGGACTGATCAAGCGCAATTTCCGCAAGACGCTGCGCATCGAGCATGTGGCCTCAGAAGCCAATATGAGCCCGTCCTCCTTCCATCAGCATTTCAAGGCGGTGACGTCGATGAGCCCGCTGCAATACCAGAAGCAGCTGCGGCTGCAGGAAGCACGGCGGCTGATCCTCAGCCAGTCACTGGATGCGGCAACGGCGGGTCATGCGGTGGGCTATGATAGCCCGTCGCAGTTCAGCCGCGAATATGCGCGCCTGTTCGGCCAGCCGCCGCTGCGTGATATCGCCCGGCTGAAGGACATGCCGGACTATCTGCTGGAAGGCTAGAGTCGTTTGCCGGTCGCCTTGTCAAAAATGTGCAGGGCACCGGCATCGATGGCAAAGCGCTGGGCCATTCCGGCTGTCACCGCCGATTTCGGCGGCAGGCTGGCGGTCAGGCGCTGGCTGCCGATGGTTGATGTGACCACCAGTTCGGGGCCGGTCAGTTCCACCACCTCGACCATGGCATCGATGCCAAGCGCCGCATCGCCCGCCGGAGCAAGGCTTAGGCTTTCGGGGCGGATGCCGATGACGACATCGCGTGCCTGACCGGCCTTTTCCCGGATATCGGCGGGAAGCGCAAAGCCGCTCAGCGATCCGTCAATATGGGCGATACCCTCGGCCACCGTGGCTTCCAGCATGTTCATCGGCGGCGAGCCGACGAAGCTGGCGACATAACGGGTAGCCGGGCGGTTGTAGATCTCATCAGGCGTTGCCAATTGCTCGATCTGGCCGTCGCGCATCACGGCGATGCGGGTTGCCAGCGTCATCGCTTCGATCTGGTCATGGGTGACATAGACAATCGTTGTCCCCAGCATCAGGTGCAGGCGCTTCAGTTCGGTGCGCATTTCCATGCGCAGTTTCGCGTCGAGGTTCGACAGCGGCTCGTCGAACAGGAAAATTTGCGGATCGCGCACCAGAGCCCGGCCGATGGCGACGCGCTGGCGCTGGCCGCCGGAAAGTTCGGAAGGCTTGCGTTCGAGCAGGTTTTCGATCTGCAGGATTTTCGCGGTCTTGCGCACGGCGTCCGTGCGTTCGGCCGCCGGAACCTTGCGCATTTCCAGCCCGAAGCCGATGTTGCGCGCCACCGACATGTTCGGATAGAGCGCGTAGGACTGGAACACCATGGCGATGTCCCGGTCCTTCGGATGTACGCCGGTCACGGAGCGGTCGCCGATGCGCACGTCGCCTTCCGTTGCTTCCGCCAGCCCCGCAATGATGTTGAGGAGCGTGGACTTGCCGCAGCCGGAGGAGCCGAGCAGCACCAGGAACTCGCCGCTGGCAAGCGACAGGTTAATACCTCTCAGGGTTTCGATGACGCCGTAGCGCTTCCTGATGTCGATGAGTTCAAGGGCGCTCATTGCGCATTCTCCGGCGTGGTGTCGAGGTCATGGCTGTCATAGCGGCGGGGTACGGTCGAGATAGCTTTGGATGCCACATGGACACCGGCGGCAATGCAGTTTTGCAGGGGCATTTCCCGGGCAAGTGCGGCCAGGAAGGCCGCATTGAAAACGTCACCGGCGCCGATCGTGTCGGCAACGGACACCATCGGTGCATCGGTTGTCACCAGCTGATTGTCCGGGCCGATGGCCAGGGCACCGTCCGATCCGCATTTGACCACGACGATGGCGTTTTCCGGCATCAGCGCCTTCAGCGTGCGCGCCGCCTCTGCGGGCTCGATGCTGTTGGCAAGCCGCGTTGTTTCCACCTCGTTGAACAGGGCGCAGTGACAGCGCGCCAGCCATCGGCGGGTCGCCGCCCGGTTGGCGTCGCTCCAGCCGTCGGCTGGCCAGCCGGTATCGAGCGCGACGCGGATATCGTTGGCGTCGGCCCAGTCAAACAGCGCGTCATAGTCCGCCACCAGCGCATCGGTCAGGAAAGAGCCGCACAGGAGGACGTAGCCGCCGCGCAACCGGTGCGTGTCCAGCATGGCGAGCACATCCGGCCAGGACAGGGCACCGAGATGGCCGCGCGTCGTGAAGAATGTGCGCTCGCCATTCGGGTGGGTAATACCGACGGACAGGGTTGTTCCCATCGGGGCGACAGGCCAGCGCTGGCCGCGCCCGCCGAATTCCTCGCGCAGCCATTGGCCGAACCGGTCGCTGCCGACATTGGCGGCGATCTGGAAGTCGATGCCGAGCCCTTCCCAGGTCAACGCCGAATTGCCGGCCGAACCGCCGACACGCAGTTCGTCGTAATCGACCATGATCTCTGTGCCGGGCGTCGGCCAGGGGTCGGCGGGGCCGAGGATCAGGTCCACGTTCACGTTTCCAATGACGGCCAGCGGGCGCATGATCCTATTCGCTCCGCGTAATCTTGGTGGAGCGCACGGGCGTTCCGACATCGGCGACCCGTTCACCGGCAAAGGCGATCATGAAATGCTGCGCGGCGGGCAGCAGCGCGAAAATGGCAGCGATCCCGGCTGCTTCTCCGGCATTGACGGTGGTAACGCCATCAATCGGCTTTTCGCCCGAGGCGTCGAACACCACCACAGGCGATCCTGCTTCGCATGCGGACACGGCCATTCCGGCAACCAGCCCGGCGGTGGCATCCTTGCCGCGGAACAGCACGACACCGACCTTTGGCCCGAGCATTTCCATCGGCCCGTGCCGCAGTTGCCCGCCTTCCAGCGAAAAGCAGGGGATGCGCGACAGTTCGGTGAGGCCGAGCGCAATGGCTTCGGCGACACCCTGCAACCGGCGGCCGGAGGTTACGATCGAGGAAACATTGGAGAGGGCTTTGACGGCCGCATCGATCGGCGCTGTGCCACCGCGTTGAAGGCGCGCGAGCGCTGCCGAGGAATCGTCGCCCAGCGCTGTCAGAACAGCAAGATGCAGCGCAAAACTGACGGTCAGGCTGCGGGTGGCGGCAAAGGCGTTTTCGGTGCCGCCGGCACCCACGAGTGAGGGCACGGTACGGGCCAGCGTCGATCCGCCTTCGAGCGTCAGGCCGAACGTATCGGGCGCCACGCCCGCTTCGGCAAACCAGCGCAGCACTTCGGCGCTCTCACCGGACTGGGACGTTACAAGCACTGTCTTGCCGCTTATCGGCACCGGCTGCCCGAGCTGTTCCGACAGGGGCAGTGCCACCGCATCGATCCCCAGGCTGCGATAGAGCGGCTCGACGGCCCGGCTGACCGCGTGGGAGCCACCCATGCCGAGCAGCAGGAGGCGTCCGGTCTGGCGCAGCGACTGGGCGATTGTCGCGGCAAGCGGTTTTGCCGCTTCGAAGGAAGCGATTGCATCGGCATTCTGCCGCGCCATTTCCTTTTCGATCGCCACAAGGCCGGCGGGCCGGTTCTGGTCAGATGTCATGCTCATCCCTTGACGCCGCCATTGGTCAGGCCCGAAATCAGGGCACGCTGCATGAACAGACCGATGATCAGTGGCGGCAGGGCGGCCAGCACACCCGCTGTGGCGATCAGTCCGTAATCGGAGACCCGGCCGCCCGCAAGATCGGCGATAGCGACGGTGAGGGTCTTGGCCCGCTGGTCGGAGGTGAACAGCAGGGCATAGAAGAATTCATCCCAGGCGAGCAGGAAGGCAAAGAGCGCCGCCGTGGCCATGACCGGTGCAGCCAATGGCAGGGTGATCAGGCGCAGGATCTGGTCAAGCCGCGCGCCATCGACCGTCGCGGCGCTTTCGATTTCGCGCGGGATGGAATCGAAGCCGGATTTCATCAGCCATGTGGTGAAGGGCGCAAGGATGGTGAGATACACCAATGCCAGCCCGAAAACATTGTTGAGAAGACCGAGGGCGGACAGCGCCATATAGAGCGGAACGGCGAGAGCGACCGGTGGCAGCATGTAGGTGGCGATGACCGCATAGAGCGACCAGCCGACGCTTGGCGTGCGCGACACCGCCCAGGCCGAGGGTATGGCGACAACAAGCGCCGCCGCTGTTGCCATGCCTGCCACTTTGAGACTGTTGAAAAGCGAGGCGACGAATGCCTCCCCGGCGCTGTTGGCGACGCTCGACAGGAGAACGCCATAGCGTGAGAGGTCGATGGTTTCGGGCCACCAGCGCAGCGGCTTGGTGATGAGGTCGGTGGTCGACGAAATGCTCATGATGAACAGCCAGACCACCGGCGCAAGGATGACCGCCGCCAGCAGGAGCGCTGCGGCATGGACAAGGATCGTGGCTGTCAAGCTGCGGCGTTCCATCAGGAGGCTCCTGCGCTTTTGCGGATCAAGGCGGCATAGGCGACGGCAAGAACGGTGACGAGAAGCGTGACGATCAGGGCAAGCGACGCTCCGGACCCTGCGCGCTGAAACGAGAAGGCTTCCTGATACACAAGGATGGACAGCGTGCGGGTGCTGTTGGCCGGGCCGCCGCGCGTCATCACCCAGATGAGGTCAAAGACCTTGAATGCTTCGATGGTGCGCAGGACCAGCGCCACCATCAGCGGGCCGGCGAGATAGGGCATGATGACGAAACGGAACCGGGACCAGGCACCGGCACCGTCCACCATCGACGCCGCCGTGATATCGCGCGGCACGGCCTGCAGCGCGGCGAGCGCGATCAGTGCCACCAGCGGAAAATTCTTCCAGCAGTCGGCAACGATCAGGGCGGTCAGCGCCGTGCCCGGCTCGCCGAGCCATGAGCGATAGGTGTCGAGAAGGCCGATCTGCGTGAGCGCCGCGTTGAGTGCGCCATATTCCGGGTTGTAGATCAGCCGCCACAGGGTGGCATTGACCACCGTCGGCAGGGCCCATGGCAGGATCATCAGCGCCCGCAAGACGGAGCGGCCATAGAACTGCTGGTTCAGGAGGAGGGCGGCGAGAACGCCGATCACCATTTCGGCTGCGACCGAAAGCACGGCGAACAGCGTGGTGGTAACGAGGGTCCGCTGAAAATTCGAGCCGGACAGCATTTTCACGTAGTTGTCGAGGCCAACGAAGCCGCCTGCCGTGCCGACCAGTTTGGCATCGGTAAAGGAGAGGCGCACGGTATCGACCAGCGGCCAGCCGATAATCGCAATCATGACGATGAGAAGTGGCAGCATCAGGAGCCACGCGCGTGTCGTAATCCAATTGCTCGTCATGAAGGAATGCCTGTTTCATCAATTCGTGGTGTCAATTCACCCCCCTCTGGGCTGCCGCCCATCTCCCCCACAAGGGGGGAGATCAGCCAGCTTAAGCGACATCAAGCACACTTCACCATGACAAATCGGTCAAGAGCTTCATGTCGATGTGATCTCCCCCCTTGTGGGGGAGATGCCCGGCAGGGCAGAGGGGGGTGAAGCAGCACGTCGCGGTATCACAGGCCGCTGTTTGCGGCGGCTGTCTTGAGCGCATCTTCCGGCTTGGCCTGGCCGAGCAGCGATTCCTGCACAGCCTGCTGCAGGGCGGTCGACAGCTCCTGATATTTTGGCGTCGTCGGGCGCGGATACATCACCGCAAGGCTCTGCTTGGCGGCGGCAATCAACTCTTCCTGGCCCTTGGAGACCGCGGGATCCGCATAGGATGATGCCCAGATCGGCAGGCTCAGCTTGGCATACTGGTTCTGTGTCTGCTGCGAGGTCATGAACGCAATATACTTCCAGGCCTCATCGGGGTGCTTGCTGGTGGAGGTGACGCCGAGGCCCATCGAACCGTTGACGGCGGAGACGGCGCTCTTGCCATCGATACCCGGCGCGGGAACAACGCCGACCTTGCCGGCAACCTTGCTGTCCTTCGGATCATTGGCCATGTTGTACATATAGGTCCAGTTGAGCGCGAAGGCGGCTTCGCCGTTCTGGAATACGCGGCGCACGTCCTCTTCCAGGAATTCCTTGGAGTTGGGGTTGGTCAGGCCGGACTTGTAGCTGTCGACCATGTAGTTGAGGGCATCGAGGCCGCCGCCCGACTGGAAGACGGGCTTGCCGTCCTTGATGAAGCTGCCGCCATAGGCACTCACCAGCGTGGCGTAATCGCAGATCGCGGCTTCCGCCTGCGACCAGCTCCAGGCGATCGGTGTTGCCAGGAGGCCTTTGTCCTTGATGGTCTTGGCCTGCTCGGTCAGTTCCGCCCAGGTCTTAGGCGGGTTCTTGATGCCTGCCTTTTCGAGGATTTCCTTGTTGTAGAACAGGTACTTCGTATCGAGAATCCATGGCATGCCATAGCGCTTGCCCTGATACTCCACCGTGGTCCATGCACCGGGAAGCACGCCGGTCTTCATGTCGCCGGTAATCTTGTCCGAGACGTCAAGCAGCACCTTGTTGGTGGCGTATTCCGCCGGCCAGATCACATCGAACAGAACCACGTCGTAACCGCCGCCCGAGCCCTGGGCCAGGACGGTCTTGTCATGCAGGCCTTCATAGGGCACGAATTCGAGGTTGACGGTGACATCCGGATTGGCCTTGGTGAAGGCCTCGCTCATCGCGCGGACATCGGCTTCGCTATAGGCAGCCTGCGCCATGAAAAGCGCGTTGATCTTGGTTTCTGCATGGGCGGGAGAGGCAAGCGCTGCTCCCAGAAGTGTTGCGCCAAGCAGCGCGGTCTGGATGGATTTCAACATGGTACCTCCTATTTGGCTCTTGTGGCCCGGAACCTGTCCGTGATGAACGGGTGCCGGTTGGTGGTCATTATGCGCGGGAGCTTTTGTCATTCAGGACTGTCCGCGACGTGCCTACGTCCAGCCAGTGCTCACGTTCCCCAAGACTCTTGCGGTCTTTTGATTAAATCAATTGTTTTGACTTATTTCTTGATCAATATTGATCTGGTGTCAAGAGGGGGCGGAATGGACGCGAGAAAATCGATCCGGGCCAAGAGCGGAACCAATCTGGGTGGTGCGAGCGCGCACAACCGTCGCATCATGATCGATGCGCTGCGGGTCAATGGCGCCTTGTCCCGCGCCGACCTTGCCCGTGCCACCGGACTGACCCCGCAGACCGTGTCCAACATCATCGAGGAACTGGCCCGGGACGGGCTCGTGCAGTCGCAGGCCAGTGTCCGCAAGGGCCGGGGCCAGCCTGCCACACCGTACCATCTGGTGCCCGATGGCGCTTTCGCGGTCGGCTTGCAGATCGACCGGCATGTCACGCGCACCGTCATCGTCAACCTGGTTGGCGACGTGCTGGTGCAGACGGAATCCAAATTGCCCTCCGGCGGCCCGGCGGAAGGGGTTCTTGTCATTCTCGATATCGTCAAGAAGGCCTGTGAAACGCTGACAGCGCAATTCCCGCATGCGGCGAGAAAGCTCGTCGGGCTCGGCCTTGCCATGCCCGGGCCCTTCGGCATCAATGAGCTCTATGACGATCCATGGATGATGACAGCCTGGCAGAACTTTCCGCTGGCCGAACGGATAGCGGAAGGCACCGGCCTCGAAGTTGCCCTGCAGAACGATGCCTCGGCGGCGGCAACGGCGGAAAGGCTGCTGGGCGCCGCCCATGGCCTTGACCATGTCGTGTGCATTTATCTCGGCTATGGTCTCGGCGCCGGGCTGATCCTCAATGGCGAGATTTATGGCGGGGCCTACTCCAATGCCGGCGAGATCGGCATGATGCTGGCACTGGCTCCCGGCGACGATGCGAATGTCGAGCCGCTGGAGCACTACACATCCATGGCCTCGCTGTGCAATGTGCTGGGTATCGACCCTTCGGACCCCCGGCTTTTCGCACTGGTCACCGATGCGGTGGTCAATGGCGGTCCCGAAGTGGAGCGCTGGATCGACAACGCGGCGGACCGTTTGCGCCGGACTGTCCAGATGCTGGAATCGATCTTCGATCCGCAGACCACCATTCTGTGCGGCGGTGCGCCCAAAGCGCTGATTGACCGCCTGATCGAGCGGATGGGACCCCTGATGCCGTCGATAGCGGACCGGGCTCTCCGCTACCCCGAGCCCCGCCTTCAGGCAGGGCTCGCTGATCCTTGGTCAGTCGCCTTGGGAGCGGCAGCGGAACCGATCGCGCGGGCCTTTGACCCGCGCTTCTCGGCAATTCTGAAAACGCCCTGATCAGGCGGCGTTTTTGATGGCGTCGCCCAGCATCGACACGATGGTGTCGATCTGTTCCTTCTCGACGATCAGTGGCGGCGACAGGGCGATGATATCGCCGGTCACGCGCACCAGCAGGCCCTTCTTGAAGCAGTCGGTGAAGACATCGTAGCCGCGAGCACCCACAGCGTCGGGACGCGAGGCGAGTTCTATGCCGGCAACGAGGCCGATGGTGCGGATGTCGACAATACCGGGCAGGCCCTTGAGACTGTGGATCGCATCCTGCCAGTGCTCTGCCACATCAGCGGCGCGGGTCAGGAGCCCTTCCTCCTCGTAGACTTCCAGCGTGGCCAGACCGGCGGCGCAGGCGACGGGATGCCCGGAATAGGTATAGCCGTGGAAAAGCTCGATCTGGCTCTCCGGGCCATGCATCAGCGCGTCGTAAATGGTTTCGCTGGCAAACACCGCGCCCATGGGGACGGCACCGTTGGTCAGGCCCTTGGCGGTGGTGACGAGATCGGGCACCACGCCGAAGTAGTCGACGGCAAACGGCGTGCCGAGGCGGCCGAAGCCCGTGATGACCTCATCGAAAATCAGCAGGATGCCATGCTTCTGGCTGAGCGCGCGCAAACGCTCGAGATAGCCCTTCGGCGGCAGGAGAACGCCGGTTGACCCGGCAACCGGTTCGACGATGACTGCGGCAATGGTTTCCGCACCGTGCAGCGCGACCAGCCGCTCCAGATCGTCGGCCAGATCCGCGCCGTGTTCAGGCAGGCCTTTGACGAAGGCGTTGCGGACGGGATCGTGCGTGTGGCGGATGTGGTCGGTGCCTGGCAGGAGCGGAAAGACGCGGCGGTTGTTGACGAGGCCGCCGACGGAAATGCCGCCGAAGCCGACGCCGTGATAGCCGCGCTCACGGCCGATGACCCGGGTGCGCGTGCCCTGTCCGATGGCGCGCTGATAGGCGATGGCGATCTTCAGCGCGGTATCGACGGATTCCGAACCCGAGCCAGTGAAGAATACTTTTGTCAGACCGGCCTTCTTGCCGCCCGGCGCGTGCGCCGCAAGTTTTTCGGCAAAGTCGAAGGCGAGGGGGTGGCCCATCTGGAACGACGGCGCATAGTCCATGGTGATCAACTGGCGCGCCACGGCGTCGGCGATCTTTTCGCGCCCGTGCCCGGCATTGACACACCAGAGGCCCGCCGTGCCGTCCAGCACCTGTCCGCCATCGACATCGGTGTAGTACATGCCCTTGGCGGAGGCGAGCAGGCGCGGCGCTGCCTTGAACTGCCGGTTCGCCGTGAATGGCATCCAGTAATTTTCGAGTGATGGTGTATTGCTCATGAGCATGTGGGGCGACTCCTCTTCTCATCACAGGGAGCCATGCTTTCTATTCACCAACAAGTCCTTTTCTATGTTCACATAAAGCATTGATTTTACTGAATACGTCATTCATAAATTCATTATATCGAACATGTAGAACAGCCGGAGGGGCATCCGATGCAAATTGATCTGGGCGGGCGTCTGCGCTTCCTGCGGCAAAGGCACAACCTGTCGCAGCGCGAACTGGCCAAGCGGGCGGGCGTGACCAACTCCACCATCTCGCTGATCGAGTCCAATCAGACCAATCCCTCGGTCGGTGCGCTCAAGCGCATTCTTGATGGCATTCCCATCGGCCTGTCCGAATTCTTCGCCCTTGAACCGGACCGCAAGCAGAAGGTGTTCTACGAGGCGGGTGAACTGGTCGAAATCGGCAAGGGCAATATCTCCTACCTGCAAATCGGCGAGAACCTGTTCGGCCGTGCCCTGCAGATCCTGAAAGAGCGCTATGAACCCGGCGGCGATACGGGCCGGGTCATGCTCGTGCACGAGGGGGAAGAGGGCGGTGTCGTCATCAGCGGGCGGATCGAAGTGACCGTCGACGACCAGCGGCGCATTCTCGGCCCGGGCGACGCCTATTATTTCGAAAGCCGCCAGCCGCACCGTTTCCGCTGCGTCGGCCCCAATCCCTGCGAGGTCGTCAGCGCCTGCACGCCGCCGACATTCTGATCAGCGCAGGGATGAAAACCAGGCGATGAGTTCGGCGCTGTTGTGCAGCCCGAACGCGCGCATGATGCGGGCGCGGTGCGCCTCGATAGTGCGTTTTGACAGGCCGATTTCCAGGGCGATCTGCGCATTGGTCTTGCCTTGGGAAACAAGCGTCAGCACCTGTTTCTGCCTGTCGGAGATGAGGCTGGCATTGCCTGCCACCGTCCGGTTCATCGGCTCGAAGCAGTAGAGCGCTTCGGCGAAGGGATCGGCGTGGTTGCCGCTGCGTCCGCGCACCCGGCACCAGAAGCTGGCGCCGTCGCGCCGCCGCATCACCCGCTCGTCGTAATAGACGCGCCCGCCGGCGAAATTCGTTCGCCACATTTCTCCTGTACGCACGAAGTCGGTGATCTTGGGATAGAGGCGGCTAAAACTCTGGTCGATCAGTTCGCCGCGTTCATAGCCGAAGGTCTCGGCGAATTCGAAATTGCAATCGCGTATGATACGGTGTGTCGCATAGACCATCGGCACCGGCATGTCGGTCAACACGAAGCGTTTTGCGCTTCCTGAAACGGCAATGTCGGAGATAGGAAACTCGGCTGTGGTCATGCAGTATTAATACGACTACCTGTGCCATCAAGACAAGCCATACCGTTGCGGCAACGGCAGCGTTCAGACCCTGCCGCAGAGGATGCAGAACAATGGGAGAGTGTTCTTGAAAAAAGTACGATCAAATGTAAGCGATGCGCTGGATGGCGTGCTGTTTGACGGCATGACGATCATGGCGGGCGGCTTTGGCCTGTGCGGCATTCCGGAAGCCCTGATCTATGCGATCCGCGATTCCGGCGTGAAGAATCTGACGGTCATTTCCAACAATGCGGGCGTTGACGGCATCGGCCTTGGCGTGCTTCTGGAAACAAGACAGATCCGCAAGATGATCTCGTCCTATGTCGGCGAGAACAAACTGTTCGCCCAGCAGTATCTTTCCGGCGAACTGGAGCTGGAATTCAACCCGCAGGGCACGCTGGCCGAACGCATCCGCGCCGGTGGCGCAGGTATTCCGGCGTTCTTCACCAAGACCGGCGTCGGCACCATCATTGCCGACGGCAAGGACGTGCGCGAATTCGATGGCGAGTCCTATGTGATGGAACGCGGCCTGTTTGCCGACCTGTCCATCGTTCACGCCTTCAAGGGCGATACCGAAGGCAATCTCGTCTACCGCAAGACCGCCCGCAATTTCAATCCGATCATGGCGACAGCCGCCAAGGTGACGATTGCCGAAGTGGAAAACCTGGTCGATGCCGGCAAGATCGATGGCGACCATGTCCATACGCCGGGCATTTTCGTCAAGCGCGTCGTGCATGTGCCGAACCCTGTCAAACATATCGAACAACGGACGACCCGTCCGCGTCTTGTCGCTGCAAGCGAGGTGAACTGAGATGGCCTGGACACGTGATCAGATGGCCGAACGGGCCGCGAAAGAACTGCAGGACGGTTTCTACGTCAATCTCGGCATCGGTATTCCAACCCTTGTCGCCAATTACATCCCGACCGGCATGAGCGTCCAGCTGCAGAGCGAGAACGGCATGCTCGGCATGGGCCCGTTCCCCTATGAGGGCGAGGAGGATGCCGACCTCATCAATGCGGGCAAGCAGACCATCACCGAACTGCCGACAACCAGCTATTTCTCCGGCGCCGACAGTTTCGGCATGATCCGCGGCGGGCACATCGACCTGTCGATCCTTGGTGCCATGCAGGTGGCGCGCAATGGCGATCTGGCCAACTGGATGGTTCCGGGCAAGATGGTCAAGGGCATGGGCGGCGCCATGGACCTGGTGGCCGGTGTCAAGAAGGTCGTCGTTGTCATGGAGCATGAGGCCAAGGGCGAGGCCAAGCTTCTGGAAGAATGCACGCTTCCGCTCACGGGACAGCGCGTCACCGATCTCATCATCACCGATCTTGGCGTTTTCACGATCGAGCGGCGCGGCGAACCGAAGATGACGCTCGTCGAGATTGCGCCCGGCGTTACCGTGGACGAAATCAAGGCAAAGACACAGGCGGCATTCGACGTCGCCCTGTAAGATATTTTACGTATCATGCGAGTCGGCAGAGCGTGATCCTCTGCCGGCTCGCTGCTTTTCAGCGGGGGCGCGGCCATTTTAGCCCCGTTTTATCGGCAATTGGTCTGCAATGCTGACGCAATCTCGTCCTGCGATGATCAGGGTCAGGATGAATGAAGACCGCCCCGCAGGCGGTCAATAGTAAAAAGGCCATCGCATTGAAGTCTGTTTTTTGTGCGCTTATCTCAGCCGAAGCGCTTTGGCGTATCATGCAACCGATCAAGCGAATGGCGTAACGGCGTGGATTCCTCAACAAACCAACCCGATCTGAGCAAGACTCTGGCTTCCATTGTGGACAATAAGAGGCGGCGGAACGTCTTTCGCAGGCATCCCTTTCTGTTTGGCGGCGGGCTTCTCGTCATCCTGGCTTTGGCGGCGGTGAGCTGGTTTTCGCGCGGAACCCACTATGACTACACCCAGAAGCCGCTGACCAGGGGCACGCTTTCCATCACCGTATCGGCGACCGGAACCGTTCAGCCGACCGAACAGGTGGATGTATCCAGCGAGCTCTCCGGCACCGTGCGCACCGTTCTGGTCGACTACAACAGTTTTGTGGCCAAAGGCGACGTGCTGGCAACGCTGGATATCGACACGATCAGGACCAACATCGAGAGCTCGAAGTCAAAACTTCTGGCATCGCGAGCGCGGGTCGTGCAGTCGCAGGCGACGCTTGCGGCCAAGAAGAACGCGTTCGAGCGCATGACATCGCTGCAGGACAGCAAGGTTTCGTCGGTGCGCGAGCTGGATGTGGCCAAGTCGGAATATGATTCGGCCGTCGCCGCGCTCGACGTCGCCAATGCCGAGGTAGCCGTTTCGGAAGCGGAACTGCAGGTCAACGAGACCTCCCTGCGCAAATCCAAGATCGTTTCGCCGATCGACGGCGTCGTGCTCAGCCGCTCGGTCGATCCGGGGGCAACGGTGGCCGCGGCGTTTCAGGCGCCCGTGCTGTTCAAGCTCGCCGGCAACCTGAAGAAGATGCAGCTGCAGGTCAATGTCGACGAAGCCGATGTCGGTCTGGTCAAGCCGCAGCAGGACGCAACCTTCAATGTCGATGCCTATCCGGACCGGACATTCCCGGCAAAGATCGTCAATATCCGGTTCCAGCCGGAAACCGTATCGAATGTCGTGACGTACAAGGCGATGCTGGCCGTCGAGAATGACGACCTTGCCCTGCGTCCCGGCATGACGGCGACAGCCTATGTCAAGGTCAGGGAGGTCAAGGATGCCCTGCTGGTGCCGAATGCCGCCCTGCGTTTTGCGCCGCCCAGCGCGCCGGCGAAAACCGAGGCAAGCGAGAGCCCCGAGCAGACGGCAAGCATCCCCGACACGGTGAAGAAGGAAGCCGGTGTACAGCGGTCCGTCTGGGTGCTTCGTGCGGGCAAGCCGGAAAAAATCGAGGTGCGCGCCGGGGCGACGGACGGGCGCAACACCATCGTACTCTCGGGCGGCGTCAAGGAAGGCGACGAGGTCATCGTGGCAGCGAGCACGCCGCCCAAATGACCATCCAGTCCGTGCAAAAAGCCGTGCCGCTGATCGAATTCCGCCGGATCACCAAGAGTTATGGAGCGGGCGAGGCGGCGGTCCACGCCCTGGCGGGAGTGGACTTTGCCATCGAACGGGGCGATTTCGTTGCCATCATGGGGCCGTCGGGTTCCGGCAAGTCGACGGCGATGAACCTGATCGGCTGTCTCGACCGGCCAAGCACCGGGCAGTATCTGTTCGGCGGCACCGGCATCGACCAGCTCGACCGGCATCAGCAGACGACGCTGCGGCGCGAATTGCTGGGATTCGTCTTCCAGGGGTTCAATCTCCTGCGCCGCACATCCGCCGTGGAGAATGTGGAGCTGCCCCTCATCTATCGCGGCATGGGCGCTGCGGAGCGGCGCAAGCGGGCACTGGAAGCATTGCGGCAGGTGGGGCTGGCGGCACGCGCCAATCATGTCCCTTCGGAATTGTCGGGCGGCCAGCAGCAGCGTGTGGCGATTGCCCGCGCCATCGTCACCAACCCGCAGGTGCTGCTCGCCGACGAGCCGACCGGCAATCTCGACACGAAGACGAGTGTCGAGATCATGGAACTGATCTCCGGCTTTAACCGCGACAGCGGCATCACCGTGATCATGGTCACGCACGAGCCGGATATCGCCGCCTACGCCAAGCGCATCATCCGCTTTGTCGATGGTCACATCCAGAGCGACGAACGCAGACAGGATATATAACCATGCTGCTTGAAGCGTTCCGGCTGGCACTGCACTCCATGTCGCGCAACATGATGCGCTCCTTCCTGACGATGCTGGGCATTGTCATCGGCGTCGGCGCGGTGATCGCGATGGTCACCGTCGGCAATGGCACGCGCCAGAGGGTGACCGGCGAAATCTCCAAGCTCGGCACCAACCTGCTGTTCGTATCACCCGGCAATCCGGAGCGCCGGTCGACCCTGCCGCCGCGCACATTCGATATCCGGGATGTCGATGCGATCCGCGATCAGGTGCCGGGCGTCGCCGCTGTGGCGCCGCTCGGCCAGGTCTCGGGCACCGCCATCCGCGAGGGCAACAGCCGGACGGCATCGATCGTCGGTTCCACCAACGATTACTTCACCACCATGAACTGGCAGCTTGCCACGGGCCGCAATTTTCTGGAATCGGAGGAGCGCAGCGGCCGCTCCGTCTGCATCATCGGTGCGACGGTGCAAAGGGTCCTGTTCGGCAACAGCATTCCGGACGGCGAGCGCATCCGCGTCAACCGCATTTCCTGCGAAGTCATCGGTACGCTGGTCTCCAAGGGCAAGGCAATCGACGGGCAGGATCAGGACAACATGGTCCTCATCCCATTCCGCATGTTCCAGCGGCGCATTGCCGGTTCAACCGATGTCTCCCTGATAACGGTTTCGGCAAGGGATGGGGCAACGGCACCCGTCAAGACGGCGCTTGAGGACCTGTTCAAGGAACGCCGTAAAATCCGCCAGTCGGGCGACCGGGATTTCGAGGTGACCGATCTCAGCCAGATTCTTGGCATCGTTTCCATGACCACCGTGATCCTGACCGGGCTCCTGTCGTCCATCGCTGCTGTCAGCCTGCTGGTCGGTGGCATCGGCATCATGAACATCATGCTGGTCTCCGTCACCGAGCGCACCCGCGAGATCGGTGTGCGCCTGGCCATCGGTGCCACGGAAGGGCAGGTGCTGACGCAGTTTCTGGTCGAGGCCATCGTGCTTTGCCTGTTCGGCGGCCTGATCGGCACGGTGATCGGCCTGGCGCTCGCCTTTACCGCGGTGACATTGATGGGGGTGCCGTTCGTCTTCGATCCGTCGATCGTCCTCATCGCCTTCGGCTTTTCCGCCCTGATCGGCGTGGTGTTCGGCTATTTCCCGGCGCGCCGCGCCGCGCGGATGAATCCCATCGACGCACTGCGCTATGAGTAGCGCCGGTAGCCATGTGTCCTGTTTGAGCAGGAAAGACCCCTAAACAGAACGGAGAGAAAACAGTCTTGGCGGCAGGGACTGATGGGCGGGATCCCTGCAAGTGCCTTGACCATTCTCTCTCCGAACAGTGCCCATGATGGATAGGCACTTCTACACCGCAAGCGCGTGGACGGGACTGAAATCCACGGCGCTGCGGAATGCGGTCGGACATGATCCCGGCGGCCTTTGCGCCACCGGGATCATGCGTTGTCGTCAGAACCGGTAGTTGAGACCGGCTTTAAGCTCATGACTGCCAATGTCGGTCTCGCTGCGGCCGAGAGCCGACGTTGCCTTCACATTGGGCGTGTGGATGTAGTTGTATTCAATCTTGGCCGACAGGCCGCCGGCAAAGGCCTGTTCAACGCCGGCGCCGACGAGATAACCGGTCTTCCAGCCGCTGGTGTCACGCACCTTGTCGCCGGAATCGAATTTGGTCATGGCCACACCGGCCGTTCCGAAGACAAGCGTCTGGTTGAAGGTCAGGCCCGCCTTGGCCTTGGCGGCGGCGCGCCATTTTTCTTCGACCTTGCCGCCAAGGACCTTGTGCTCGGCACCGCCGAGATAGGAGCCTTCCACTTCGGCACCGAGGACAGCCGGTCCCATCTGGTAGTTGTAGCCGCCCTGGATACCGCCGCTCCAGCCGTTTCTGTCGGCGAAGGGGTTGGGAAACTTGGTAAAGGCGGTTCCGCCATGGGCGCCGATATATGCGCCGCTCCACTGTGAGGCGGGCGGATCACGATAGGTCGGTGCGGAATTGTAGAGATCGGCGGCCATCGCCGTCCCGGTTGATAAGGCTGCCAGCGCAAAGGCGCCGGCGAGCAAGACAGTCTTTCTCTGAGAGGACATTCGCATTACTCCAAACATACAAGCGCATGATCCACCGAACTGTCCGGCGACATGTTGATGCGCGGGTTCAACTCCTGAGAGCCTGATACACTTGGGTTGATCACGCTCTGGTACAGATGTCTTCCGGCGCGATGATCGCCCGATCCATGAAATGGCCACCGAAACTGACGCAAAACCCCTGCAATCGACCACCCCACTTCCGGCAATACCTCTTGCGCCGGAAGACATGGTTTATTTTGCAATTGAAGATTGCATCCACATTGCACAGAACGGGAAAATGAGAAATTTAATTATATATTTCAATAATTTATAGCGTTTTTGTTTACGATTTCTTAAGCAAAAACGGCATTCGGCGTGTCAGACGCTGTTCGCCGGCATGCCGCAAGGCGCGCCCTGTTGCCTGGCGCCGCCGCGATCCCCGGAGGGTTTTAACGGGTCTTTTCCACCACGCAGACCGGACCCCGCTCCGGGTGGCGCGAATCCGTGTCGACGCAGGTCGCATCATACCGGAACGTATCGTAATAGACACCGCCTGCGCATCCCGTCAGCAGGGAAAGGCCTGCGGCCAGCGTCAAAAATACCGGTTTGAAATATTTCAGGGGGTGATGGTTCATTTCCGCCGCATCTTTCCTATATATAGCCTGTCACAAGTGACACAGTGGCGTAACAATCCACTGATATTCTTTAGGAATTGGTCGAGTTAACATTCCGCGAATTACAGTATTCTACTGACATCTGGTGCCTAAATAAGGCATGTTCGGACGGAGCTTTGCGATCACGTTTTTGGTGATCGCTGATAAAAGGCTTGATCGAAGACGATGGACGTATAAGTTCTGCCTTCCGATTTGTTAACCAACCATTCACGTTAGGAGCAAAGCGATGAGCACAACCGTCGGCGACTATTCATTGCCAGAAGCCATTTCCACGGCGATAGCCAATGGTACAAACATTGTTAGGGCGTTCCGCGAACAATTCGGATATTCCGTAGAGGATTTGGCCGTTGCGTGCGGTCTTACAACCCTTGAAATTGATACAATTGAAAGCGGGCAGAATTCCGACCCGACGAAATTGGAACGCATTGCCCATGCCCTCGGGCTGCCGGCAAATGCCATGACGCCTGACGTCTCAAAACGTCTAAGCGCATGAAATAATTGATTTTTTAAATCAAAAAATCCAAAAGACTGCCAGAGCCAAATCCCAACTCTGGCAGTCTTTTGATTCTGGTGATTCCCTGGCTACAGGCAGAGCAGCGTACGCGTCAGCGGGTGCTCGCCATCGGCCAGGCCGTCAATCACATCGAAATGATGTTTTCCCGGCTCTTCCACCACATCCGCGTGACACTCGAAGCCTGACCAGATATTGGCCAGCAGTGTGCTCTGGCGCACGAATTCCGGCCGTTCCGCGCCGCCGACCCAGGCTGTCACGTCAATGCCTTCCTGCGGTTCGAGCAGGGCAGGGCTCTCCAGCCGCGCCTCGACAGCATCGAGATGAAACGTTTCATTCATCCGCGTCTTCATCAGGGGACGCAGATCGCCGAGCGCCGATATGGGCACCGTTTTGCGGATGCGATGGCGAATAGGCTGCCCGAGCGGCGAGGTGGACGACACCATCCGGGCGACGAGATGCCCGCCCGCCGAATGGCCCGTCAGGTGAACCGGTCCGGGGACTTCTCCCGCGGCATGGGTAATGGCGGTGCCAATCTGCACGGTGATGTCGCTGATGCGGGCCTGCGGGCACAGCACATAGGATGGGATGGCGACGGCAAACCCGTGCGTGAGCGGCCCCTTTGCCAGATGCGACCACGCCGACTTGTCGAAACTCATCCAGAATCCGCCGTGCACGAACACGACGAGGCCCTTCGCCTCGCCGCGCGGCATGAAGAGATCGAGGACATTGCGTTCATGCGGACCGTAGCCGATATCGGCCCTCAGCCGGCCGGCGGTTGTCATTTCCGTCCGAAAGTCCGCGGCAAGCCCCTTCCATTTCGGTGGAAAATCATTTCCCCCGGGGATGTAGGCGCCATTGGAATAGGCGGCGTCCCAGTCGAATTTCGCGCTCATGACGGTTCCCCCATCGATGCCGTTGCCCAAGACTATCAGAGGACGAACCCGGCGCAAAATGCCGGGTTCATCATGCGGGTTGTCTATTCCCGTATCTTTTCGCGAATCTGCGTACCGGAGCCGGATTTGCGCAGGTTGGGCAAGGCCAGCATCAGCAGAACGAATGCGCCGGTGGCGAATTTCAGATCGGCCGGGGCCAGACCAAGCGTCAGGCAGAAGGAAATCAGCTGGTAATAGACGATCGAACCGACCACCGGCGCCATGACTTGGCGCAGGATGGTTTGCCGTCCGGTGATCGCTTCGCCGATGATCAGCGCGGCAAGGCCGTTGATCAGGATGCCGAAGCCCATATTGACGTCGACGAAACCTTGCGTCTGCACCATGATGCTGCCGCCGGTTGCCGAAAGCGCACTGGCAACGCCGACGCCCATGATGGTGGCGATGCCGACATTGATGCCCTGTGCTTCCGCCATGTCAGGGCTTGCGCCGACGGCGCGCATCGAGGTGCCCTTTTCCGACATGAAGAAATACAGCATCAGGCCGACAACCAGGGCAATCAGGGCGCCGACGATCAGGATTTTCACCCAGGGAACGTTGGCCGACGGGCCGGCAAGAATGGTG
This sequence comes from Phyllobacterium sp. NPDC097923, assembly GCF_044760925.1. NCBI lineage: Bacteria > Pseudomonadati > Pseudomonadota > Alphaproteobacteria > Hyphomicrobiales > Phyllobacteriaceae > Phyllobacterium > Phyllobacterium sp. NPDC097923. The sequence goes on from NZ_JBIWBL010000003.1 coordinate 365,871, forward strand.
AAGACCGTGTCATAGGTGAAGAGCGGAATGTTTGTGCGGCCCATGATGCGCAGATTGATGCTGTAGAGCATCGTCATGACGAGGATGCCGGCGAGCAGCGTGTTGATCTTGAAGCGCAGGTGGATGAATGCCGTGGTGCAGCCGGCGAGAAAGCCGCAGACAAGCGCGACGCCGCAGGCCAGAAACGGATTGACGCCCATGCTGATCAGCGTGCCGCAGACGCAGCCGCCGAGCGGGAAGGCGCCTTCCGATGTCAGATCCGGGAAATTCAGGATGCGGAACGGCAGCATCACGCCGAGCACCACGAAGGCGACGATCAGGCTTTGCGCTATCGTGACGGGAATGAGACCGTAGAAACTGGTAAGAATGTCCAGCATGCTGCTCAACTCCCCTGCAATGCGATGGCGTCGGATTTGGTGTGAAACCGGTCAATGAGGTCGGGTACGGTAATGCCGCGTTTCTCCTCCTGTCCGATCTCAAGCAGAACCTTGCCTGCATCCATCATGACGATCTTGTTGCCGTACTTGATCGCATGTTCCATATTGTGCGTGACCATCAGCGTGGTCAGCTTCAGTTCCTCGACGGCGCGCACGGTTGTGTCCATCACCAGCTTGGCGGTGCGCGGATCGAGCGCGGCCGTATGCTCGTCGAGCAGCAGCAGTTTGGGCCGTGTCGACACCGCCATCACCAGCGATAGCGACTGGCGCTGGCCGCCGGACAAAAGCCCGACCGGCATGTCCAGCCGGTTTTCCAGGCCGAGATTGAGTTCCGCGAGCTGTTCACGATATTTGGCCTTGCGCGGCGCGGTCAGCCCGTAGGAGAAGCCGCGCGGCTTGCCACGCAATTCGGCCAGCAGCATGTTCTCGCCGATGGTCATGGTCGGCGCCGTACCGATCATCGGGTCCTGGAACACGCGGGCAATGAACTGCGCACGGCGATGCGCGTTCAGCTTGGTGACATCCTGGCTGTCAATCGTGATCCGTCCGGCATCGAGCGGCAGTTTGCCGGAAACGGCATTGAGAAAACTGGACTTGCCCGCGCCATTGCTGCCGATGACGATGCAGAAGTCGGCCGGTTTGAGCGCGATGTTCAAGCCATCAAGCGCCCGGCGTTCATCCAGCGTGCCGCGATAGAAAATCTTTGTGCCGCCCGTTACGGCAAGCATGTTGGTAGTCATGTTTGAGCCCCTCAAACCAGGACGAAGCGCCCCGTGTCAAAAGTTCCTGCGCCTGTGATGGCGCAGGAACTATATGTTTGCAGACGATAGGAGAAGGCTTATTTGACGAAACAGCCGCAATCCTTGAGGGAGTCCGGGGCTTTATGCCCGGTTTTCTCCAGGACCTTCTCGTTGATCAGCGCCGCGTGATCCGCATAGGACGGCTTGATCGGTGCGAGGCTGGCAGCGGACTTTCCGGCAATGATCTCGGCAGCAAGCTTGGCGGCGTTCTGGCCAACCTTGGTGTAGGACACTTCGAAGGCAGCGGCGACAAGGCCGTCACGCACGGCCTGGGCCGAGGCATTGACGATCGGGATATTGATGCTGAGCGCTGCGGCGGCAACAGCGGGAACGGCCGGCTGCACCAGGTTCGAGGCCGGTACGTAAATGACATCGGCCTTGCCGGCGAGCGAGCTCACGCGCATCGGAATGTCATTGGTGTTGTCGAGACCGACTTCCACGACGGTCAGGCCCTGCGCCGCGGCAGCTTCCTTGACCAGCTTCAACACGGCAACGTCATTGTCTTCACCCGGATTGTAGAGATAGGCGAGACGCTTGGCATCCGGCAGCAGCTGTTTGATGAACTTGACGACGGAGTTGACGTCCTGCAGGTCCGACGCACCGGTCATGTTCTTGTCGCCGGCTTCCCAGGAGGGTGTCAGCTTGGCGACGACCGGATCGGTCACGGCGGCGAAAACAACCGGCGTACCGGTGTTGCCGACGATCTGGCGGGCGCCCTGTGCCACCGGCGTGGTGACGGCGAGGATCAGTTTCGGATTGGCCGAAGCCAGTTTCGTCACCATTTGCGGGATGAGCGTTGCATCGAAATTCACCTGCAGCTCATCGAAAACTGCATCGGCAATGCCGAGCTTGACCAGTTCGGCCTTGAAGGCGGTGACGGTCTCGTCCAGCTGCGGATGCTTGCCGAACTGCGCAATGCCGATCTTCGTTTCCGCATAGGCTGCGCTGAGCCCAAGCCCCATTCCCAGTGCTGCAGCAAGCGCTGTCCGCACGACGTATTTTGCACCGATCATCGATTGTTCTCCATTTTTTGTTGGCTTTTTATTGGCCTCGCCTCCTCAGGCTTGAAAATAATATAACAAACGTGAAATGATATACAAACAGAAAATGGCAAAGGCCGAGGGAACGCAATGGCCGAAAGCATCAAGTCGGAAAACCTCTATACAGCGTTGCGCTCGCGCATCCTGAACGGCGACCTGCAACCAGGGCAATCCCTGCGGTTGCGCACGCTGGCCGCTGAGCTCGGCAGCAGTGCCACGCCGGTCCGGGAGGCGCTCAACCGGCTGCAGGCGGAGAGCTTTGTGACCACCGAGGCCAACAAGGGCTTTCGCGTGGCCATCGTCACCCTGGAGGAACTGCAGGATCTCGAAGCGGCGCGGTCTGTCATCGAAACCCAGCTCCTCGTCAGTTCCATCGAGAACGGCGACCGCGACTGGGAGGCCAATCTCGTCGGGGCACACTACCGGCTGTCGACCTGCGAGGTGCCCAATTCCTTTTCGCAGTTCGAGGCAATCGATGTCTGGGACGTCGCCCACACCGAATTTCACATGGCGCTCATCGCCGGGGCGTCGTCAAAGTGGCTGCTCAACTTTGCCCAGCAGCTGCATGCCCAGCTGCACCGCTATCGCCGCCACATCATCCTGCGGATCGATCACCTGACCCGTGTCGCGCAGGAAAACAGCGACAAGTCGCTCGGCAACCTGTCGCGCGAAGCGCTGGGGATCGATGCCCACACGGCCCTGATGGAAGCGGCGCTGGCCCGCGACAAGGCCAGGGCAGCGGCCTTGATGCTGGACCATGTGCGGCTTGCCAAGGACGCCTTTCTGAAACTTGCCAAAGCCAGCGGCATCGCCGGTTTTGATACGGCCGCCTGACAGATCAAAGAGAAGAGTGACGATGACACGGATCAATGCAAAACATTCGGATGAGACGGATACCCTGCGCCATTTCCGCGAGCGGTTCGATCTGCCGGATGGGGTGATTTACCTCGACGGCAATTCACTGGGCGCCCTGCCGAAGACGGTGAAAGCCCGCGTGGCCCACACCATCAGCGAGGAATGGGGCAATCAGCTCATCCGCAGCTGGAACACGGCGGGCTGGGTGCATCTGCCGCAAAAGGTTGGCGGCCGGATCGGCCGCCTGATCGGGGCGCAGGAGGGCACTGTCGTGTCGGCCGACAGCACCTCCATCAATCTGTTCAAGGTGCTGTCCGCCGCGCTCAGCCTCAATCCGGGCCGCAGCAAGATTGTCTCGGAACGGGAGAATTTTCCGACCGATCTCTATATCGCCGAGGGTGTCGCCAGGCAGATCGGTCAGGGCCACCGGCTTGTGCTGGCTGACAAGCCTGCCGATATCCCGGCGATGCTGGCGGACGATGTCGCCGTTCTCATGCTGACCCATGTGAACTATCGCACGGGCTATCGGCACGACATGGCCGCGATCACCAAAGCGGCGCATGACAAGGGCATTCTCGTCATCTGGGATCTCGCCCATTCCGCCGGTGCCATGGCGATTGATCTCACGGGTGCGGACGCTGATTTTGCCATCGGCTGCGGCTATAAATATCTCAATGGGGGTCCGGGTGCTCCGGCGTTTCTCTATGTCAATCCGTGCCATCACGGCGGCTTTCGCCAGCCGCTGTCCGGCTGGTTCGGACATCGCGCCCCCTTCGCCTTCGAATCATCCTATGCGCCGTCAAACAGCATTGACCAGTATCTGTGCGGCACGCCCTCCGTGCTTGGCATGGTGGCGATGGATGAGGCGCTGGCGCTGTGGGACGAGGTGGACATGGGTGCGCTGCGGGCCAAGTCCGTGGCGCTGTGCAATTTCTTCATTCAGGAAGTCGACGGTTTTGCCGGAGAATTCGGCCTGACGCTGGTCACGCCGCGCAACCCCGATCAGCGCGGCAGCCAGGTTTCCTATTCCTGCGACAATGGCTATGCCATCATGCAGGCGCTGATCGCCCGCGGCGTCATCGGTGATTTCCGCGCGCCCGATATCATCCGCTTCGGCTTTACGCCGCTTTATCTCAGTTTTGCCGAAGTGTCCGAAGCGGTTGCCATCCTGCGGGACATTCTGTCGACACGGGCCTGGGATGCGCCGAAATACAAGGTGAGGGAGGCCGTCACATGAGCCGCACACCCTACAATCCGGAGACGGAAGGCGCGCAGATGTCCTTCGACGGGCGCATGTCCTATGGCGACTACCTGCGCCTCGACAAGATATTGACGGCACAGGCACCGCTCTCCGATGCCCATGACGAAATGCTGTTCATCGTGCAGCACCAGGCGTCGGAAATCTGGATGCGGCTGGTTATCCATGAACTCATGTCGGTCTGCGAACACATTGCCAAAGACGATCTTGCGCCGTCGTTCAAGATGCTCAGCCGTGTCTCGCGCATTCTCGACCAGCTGAATTCCGCCTGGGACGTGCTCCGGACCATGACGCCGAGCGAGTACACGACCTTCCGCGAGGCGCTCGGCATGTCATCGGGTTTCCAGTCGTTCCAGTACCGCGCCATCGAGTTTCTGGCCGGCAACAAGAATGCCGCGATGATGCGCCCGCACGCCCACAGACCCGATATTCATGCGTGGCTGGAGGGTATCCTGCGCGCGCCCAGCATTTACGACCAGTCGATCCGTCTGCTCGCCCGCAAGGGCTTTGCCATCGACGCGGCGGTGCTGGAGCGGGATTGCGCGCTGCCCTATGAGGCCAATGACAGCGTGCGCGATGCCTGGCTGGTGGTCTACCGCTCGCCGGAGGCCCACTGGCCGCTGTATGAACTGGCGGAAAAGCTGGTGGATTTCGAGGATTATTTCCGCCGATGGCGGTTCAACCATGTCACCACGGTGGAACGCATCATCGGTTTCAAGACCGGCACGGGCGGAACATCCGGCGTCAATTACCTGCGCAAGATGCTCGATGTCGTGCTGTTTCCGGAATTGTGGAGCATGCGGACCGAACTCTAGGTCCGCATTGCATCAGGCGGCGTATTTATCGATGGCGACGCAGTCCATCGCCGACTTGGCGTGAATGTGGTTGCTGTGGGCAAAGCCGTGCTTGGCAATGGCTGCCAGATCGTCGTCCGGCTTGATCGGCCGTGACCACCAGTTGTCGTTGAGCACCCAGCCCTGGGCGGTGGCGCTTTCGACGTCCTGGCTGTCAGGGCGCAGAACGCAGGACTCATGCATGATTCGGGCATTGGGCGAGCGCCTGTTCATCATCTTGCGGCCTTCGGTAAGCGCCGTGGCCTCGTCTTCGGCAATGACAAGCTGATGAAACAGATGACGTGTCTGTTTGTATTTGGTCAGATAGGCAAATTTGACTTGATACGCTGGCACTTCATTCTCCTGCACCAAAGACTCAGTCGTTAACCATTTATTAATATTGGCACTTGACACGGCTTTTTCAAGGAGATGCAGGTTTTATACAGGTTTATTTGCGGGCGGTTTTCATCGCCTACGCATTCGTCAAGCCTTTGTTTTAAAATGATAAAGTTATTTTGTTTCACGGTCGAAATAAAAAGCCGTCCCGCCCTCCGGGGCAGAACGGCGCAAATGTGGCGTCAATCGGCTTGACGCGAATCAGCCATAGACGAGCTTGTCCTGCCGCTGCCTGAGTTCGACGATCTTCGAGCCGGGGATGGGGGCGGCATTGGCGCTGGTGATGAGTGCGCCCTTGGCGATGGGTGCCGTCACCGTGCCACCCTGCAACAGGCCGCAGGGGATGGCTCCGGCGGCGCGCGCCTCCGGCGCCGTCATGATCCAGGCGCGGTAGCAATATTCGCCGATCGCATCGAGCGTGTCGCCGACCTTCAGGTCCTTCTTCGCCACCGCGCAGACTTCCGCCACGGGTTTCGCCAGAGGCACCATGTCGGCCTTGCCGTAGAGCACGACGCGCGCGCAGGTCAGCGGCACTTCCAGCGAGGTCAGGTGATAGGGCCGGTGGAAGGTGAAATACGGGCCCTTGCCCATCTTCAGATCCTCCATCCGCTCCGAAATGCGCGGATGCGACATGTCGGCAACCACGAACACGCCCGGTGCCACGCCCTTGCCGATGGAATAGTCGACAACGCCGACCCGCGACAACAGCCCGCCATCCTTTTGCGGGATCAGCGTCTTGTTGAGCTGGTCCAGCGTGGCGGCGGGGCCGTGCATGCCGGCCTTGTCGGGGACCAGCCCCGTCGCATTGGCGATCGCCGCCATTTCCACCATGGTTTTGGACCCGTCGACGAATTCCACCAGCATGCGCACATTCATGTGGCGGCGTGCCGCCTCTTCCTGGTAATCGTCGGGAATGGCGTCGATGTTGAGCGGGTTGTTCTTGCCCTTGCCGGCGGCAACGATCGGATGGCCCATGGCCGAGACGAACTCGATCAGCTCCATGCAGGAGGACGGCTCGTCGCCGGCGCCCAGCGAATAGGTGACGCCCAGGCGGTCCGCCTCGCTTTTGAGGTACGCGCCGATGGTCACATCCGCCTCGACATTCATCATGACGAGGTGCTTGCCGTGCTCCATGGCTCTGAGGCCGATCTCGGCCCCGACCGCCGGAACGCCCGTCGCATCGATCACCACGTCGATCAGGTCATTTTCGAGGATGAGGTCGGCATTGCCGGTGACGGCGATCCTGCCGCCCTCCATCGCCGCGGTCAGGGCCGAGGCGGTGGTCACTTCCTTGGCATGCCCGGGTTCGCGGTAGGCGATATCGACGGCCTTGAGCGCATTGGGCAGGTTCAGTTCGGAAATCGCGCCGATCTCGACGCCGGGCATATGCGCCACCCGCGTGACGATGTCCGTGCCCATCTCGCCCGAGCCGATCAGCCCGATGCGGATCGGACGCCCCGCATCCGCCCGCGCCTGCATGTCCCGCGCCAATCCCGTCAATGCCACATTGCTCGCCATACCAAAACGCTCCTCATCCGGCTGCTTTGCGTTCCGGCATAGGACGGCAGACGGCGCTTGGCAACAGGCTAGATCTGCAAGAAGCGGAATTCCGTCTGCTGCCGGTAGGTCTCGCCGGGACGCAGCACGGTACCGGGGAAATGCGGCTGGTTGGGGCTGTCGGGAAAGTGCTGGGCCTCCAGGCACAGGCCTGCATGCGGCCCGTAGCGCCTGCCGCCAAGGCCGGTCAGTCCGGGGGCGATCATCCGGCCGTCGTAGAATTGCAGGCCGGGTTCGCTGGTATGAACCTGCAGTTCAAGGCCATTATCCGCGGCAAGGGACGCGGCATGGCGCAGGCCATCCCTGAGTGCGCCGCTCAGCACAAAATTGTGGTCATAGGCCGCGGGCGGCTGCGCGCCGATCAGGCGCGACGCGCGAAATTCGAAGGGCGTTGCGTCGACCGGCAGGATGTCGCCGGTCGGAATGAGGTCGCCCGCGACCGGCGTATAGCTGTCGGCGAAAATCTGCAGCCGGTGGCTGCGGATATCGTCGGACGCGTCGAGATTGAAATAGCTGTGCTGGGCGAAACTGGTGACTGTCGGCGCATCGGTCGTCGCCGTGATGTCCATGTGCAGCGTCGAATCCGCGGTGAAGCGGTAGGTGCAGCGCACCTTCATTGCCCCAGGGAAACCCTGGTCGCCGTCGGGCAGCCGCAAGGCGAGCGTGACCGACGAGGCGCTCCAGTCGGCGATGGTCCACAGGCGCTGTGACGTCCCCATCGCGCCGCCATGCAGGGTCTGTTTCCCACCTTCATTGCGGTCGAGCTGGTATTCCCTGCCGTCAAGGGTAAAGCGACCACGGGCAATCCTGTTGGCGTAGCGCCCGACCAGCGCGCCGAAATAGGGCGACTGGACGGGATAGGGGTCGAAGTGGTCGAAGCCGAGCACCACCCGTTGCGGCGTGCCATCCGCCAGCGGGATGTGCAGGTCGCGGATAACCGCGCCCCAGTTCAGCACATGCGCCAGCGCACCGGATGGCGACTGGATCGTCGCCTGGAACACCGGTTCCCCGGCGAACATTCCGAATGGCTGGGGGCCGAGCAGCGCGCGCACGCTCAGTGGTCCCGCACGGCTGTATTGCCGCGCGCGGCGAGCTTCGCCTGCAGGACAACGACAATGAGCAGAAACAGGCCGCGAATGACCGACTGCCAGTAGGCGGAGAGCGAAATCCAGCCTTTGCCGTTCTCGAAATTGAGAACGTTGAAGAGAATGCCGAGGAGCAGCACACCCGCCAGCGTTGCCCCGACCGAACCGACGCCGCCGGTCAAAAGGGTGCCGCCGACGACCACGGCGGCAATGGCAAAAAGCTCCCAGCCGACGCCCTCAATCGGTTGGCCCGCGCCGAACTGCGAGGCGAGGATGACGCCGGCCAGACCGGCAAGGCCGCCGCTGGCAAGATAGACCAGGAACTTGATCCGGCCGACCGGCAGGCCCATCATCCGCGTCGCATCCTCATTGCCGCCGACGGCCAGCACGCCGCGTCCGGTGCTGGTGAAGTTGAGGATGATCCAGCCGGCGATATAGGCGGCAAGCGCTATCCATGCCGGGATGGGGAAGCCGAAAAAGTTTTCCTGGCCGATGCTGGTAAAGCCGCTGTCGTAGGAGACGGAAACTGACTGGTTGTCGGCGAGCAGCAGGGCGGTGCCGCTGGCCGCCAGCATGGTTGCGAGCGTGGCGATGAACGGCATGATCTTCAGCCGGGTCACCAGCGCGGCATTGACGAGGCCGACGCAGAGCCCGGCGCCGACGCCGGCACCAAGCCCGATCCATGCGCCCTGCGGGCTGAAGAGCGCGGCGACCACGCTGCCAAGCGCTGCGGTCGACCCCACGGAGAGGTCGATGCCGCCGGTCATGATGACGAAGCACATGCCAAGCGCCACCAGCGCGAACATCGAATTGTAGCGCAGCACGCTCGATATGTTGAAAAAGCCGAGGAAATAATCGTAGCGCAGCCAGCCGAACAGGACGAGCAGCAGCAGCGCGACCACCACGCCGTACCTGCCGAGCAGGGATATCCATCGTGTCCGGGTCATGCGTGCGCCCTGCCTTGCTGCTGGATCCAGACGGCCAGGATGATGATCCCCGCCTTGACCACCAGTGCGGCGGCATCGGGCACGCCATTGGCGAGCAGCGTGTAGCGCACCAGCTGGATCGTCATGGCGCCGATGAGCGTGCCGATGATGGTGGCCTTGCCGCCGCTCAGCAGCGTGCCGCCGACGGCGACCGCGGCGATGGCGTCAAGCTCCATGCCGAGCCCGACCAGATTGGCGTCGCTGGAGGAATTGATGGCGATGACGACGAGCCCGGCCAGTCCCGCGCACAGGCCGCTGATGGCGTAGACCAGCAGCTTGACCCTGGCGACGGCAATGCCGGACAGTTCTGCCGCCCGCTCATTGCCGCCGATGGCGATGATCTGGCGGCCAAACACCGTCCGTTTCAGCATCCACGCGGCGGCAAGGACAATCAGCAGCATCAGGATGACCTGCACCGGAATGCCGAGCACCCGGCCAAGCCCGATGAACTGGAACTGCGGCACACGGAATGTCTGCAGATTGCCGTTGGTCATGACCTGCGCGATGCCGCGCCCGGCAATGAACAGAACAAGCGTGGCAACGATGGGCTGGATGCGGAAGGCGGAGATGAGCCAGCCATTGAACAGGCCGAACAGCCCGGCAACGGCGATGGAAACGAGCATGGCAGCGGCAACGGCGAGATAGATGTTGCCGATGGGCATGATCTTGCCGAGGAAGATCATCGGGGCGAGGGCGCCCGAGATGGCCATGAGCGACCCGACGGAGAGGTCGATGCCGCCTGTTGCAATGACCAGCGTCATGCCGACGGCAACGATGACGATGGTGCAGACCTGGGTGAGGTTTACATTCAGCGTCTGTATCGTTGCAAAATTGCGGGTGAATACCAGGTTGAACAGGATCAGCAGCAGCAGCGCGATCAGCGTGCCGTAGCGCGCGAGGAAGTCGAAGGGATCGAAACGCCGGGCTGTCGTGCGCGCCATTTGGGGTGTGCCGGTCATGCCAGGGCCTCCTCGACAGCGGGCGCGTTGCCGTGGGCCATGGCGCCCATGAGCGCATCTTCGGTGGCGGCGGCGCGGCCGAATTCGGCGACGCTGATACCGTCGCGCAGCACAAACACCCGGTCGGCGCCCTCGATGACCTCTTCCAGCTCGGAGGAGATCATCAGCACGGCCAGTCCCTGGTCCGCCAGCGATTTGATCAGCGACTGGATTTCGCCCTTGGCACCGACATCGATGCCGCGTGTCGGTTCGTCGAGAATGAGCAGGCGCGGGTTCATCGCCAGCCAGCGGCCAAGCAGGACTTTCTGCTGATTGCCGCCGGAAAGCTCGCGCACCTTCTGGTCCGGTCCGGAGCATTTGATGCCGAGCTGTTTGATGAAACGTTTCACGATCTCCTGCTGCGCCTTCTCGTCGATCACCCCGGATTTGGCGAGTTTCGGCATCAGCGCCAGCATCATGTTTTCCGCAACGCTCATATCCGGCACGATGCCTTCGCTCTTGCGGTCTTCTGTGCAGAAACCCATGCCTGCGGCGATGGCGTCGGAGGGCCGTCGCGGTTCGAACGTCTCGTCGCCATAGGTCATGGCACCCGCCTTCAGGCGGTCGATGCCGAAGACCAGCCGCGCCGTTTCGGTGCGGCCCGCGCCGAGCAGTCCGGCAAAACCGGCAATCTCGCCGCTGCGGATGGTGAAGGAGACGTCCTGAACGATCTGCCCGACAGCGAGATTATCGGCGGACAGCAGGACCTTGCCGATGTTCTTTTCATCGCGCGCGGTGAAGGCGGTGGCGTGGCCCTCGGTCTTTTCAATGCTGCGCCCCAGCATGGACGAGACGAGCTCGATCTTTTCAATTCCATCCATGCGGGCGGTCCTGATCGTCCGGCCGTCGCGCATGATCGTCACGCGGTCGCACACCGCATAGAGTTCATCCAGCTTGTGGCTGACGAACACCACGGAAACGCCGTCCTGTTTCAACTGGCGGATGACGTTGAAGAGGACGCCGACTTCGCGCTCGTCGAGCGAGGAGGTCGGCTCATCCATGATGACAAGCTTGGCGGAAAACCCGATGGCGCGGGCAATGGCCACCATCTGCTGGGTTGCCGTGTTGAATTCCATCAGGGGACGGCGCACGTCGACCCGGATATTGAAGCGCTGCAACAGGTTTTCAGCCTCCCGGTGCATGCTCGCCCAGTCGAGCAGGCCGTAGCGGCGTTTCTCCCGTCCAAGGCAGATGTTCTCCGTCAGGGAACGGTAGGGCACCAGATTGATTTCCTGATAGATGGTGCTGATGCCGTTCGCCTGCGCCTGCTGCGGCGAGGCGACTTCAAACGGCTTGCCGTCGAACGTCACGTCGCCCGCATCCCGCCGGTGATAGCCGGTCAGCACCTTGATGAGCGTCGATTTTCCCGCGCCGTTCTGGCCGATCAGCGCATGCACCTCGCCGCGGGCCACGGTGAACGAGGCGGCGGAAAGGGCAGGGATACCCGCAAAGCGCTTGTCGATGCCTGTCATCGACAGAAGAATATCGGTGTCCATTGCAAAGCCGTTTCTGAAATCATCCGGAGCTTTTGCCTGGATGCAGGGTTGCACCAGACATGAAAAAGCCAGCGCTCCATGGAAGCGCTGGCTTCGTCAGATATCAATAGGCGGAGCTCAACAATTTTGCCGCATTGCCGGCATCGTAGAACTGGTCCGGATTGATGATCTTCGGGGCGATTTTCTCCCCGGCGGCATAGGCGGCTGCCGTATCGTAGGCCTTGGGGCCGAAGCGCGGATTGCATTCGACCACCGCGGCAATCTTGCCGTCGACCACGGCCTGGACCGCTTCCTTGCCGCCATCGATCGACAGGACGAGGATGTCCTTGCCGGGCACCTTGCCTGCCGCTTCAATGGCGGAAATCGCGCCGATCGCCATTTCGTCATTGTGGGCGTAGATGACATTGGCGTCGGGATGCGCCTGCAGCAGGGTTTCGGCGACCTGGCGGCCCTTGTCACGGGCAAAATCGCCGGTCTGCGAGGCAACGATCGAGAAATCCGAATGCTTGGCGATGACGTCGTCAAAGCCCTTCTTGCGGTCGTTGGCCGGCGAGGAGCCGGTCGTGCCTTCCAGTTCGATGATCTTGGTCTTGCCCTTCGCATTGGCCACCAGCCATTCGCCGATGCGCTGGCCTTCCTCGATGAAGTTGGAGCCGATGAAGGTTACATAGTCGTCGCCGGCCTTGGCGAGGGACGGATCGACGCTGCGGTCAAGCAGGATAACCGGAATGCCGGCGCTCTTGGCGGCCTTGATCGCCGGAATCAGCGGCTTTTCCTCGCGCGGGGCCAGGAAAATCAGGTCGACGCCCTGTGCGATCATCGAATTGACGTCGGCGACCTGCTTGGCCGCGGAGCTTGCCGCATCCGTGTAGACAAGCTGCCAGCCGCGCTTCTTGGCCTCTTCCTGCATGCTGGCCGTCTGGGCCAGACGCCACGGATTGTTGCTTTCCGTCTGGGCGAAGCCGACCTTGTAGGTGTCTTTCTTCTTCAGCGGCGGCGACGCGGCGAAAACACTGCCTGCAGCCATGGCGGCGACGAGGCCGGCGGCCGAGGTGAGCAATAGGGTACGACGGGTGATGGACATACGAATTTTCCTCCCAGAAATTCAGAGCGTGGAAATTCCACTGGTCTGATCATCTTCATTTATAAAAATTAGTCAATAATTATTTATGTTGATTAGCCGGTGTTTCGCTGCATAATCATTCCCAAGCGGTCTGATTGATTCAGCCGTGCTTGCATGTGGCAAAGGGCTGTTTTCGAATGAATGACACAGTGGATGATGTGACCACTGAAAAGAAAAAGCCCGTCCGGGTCACGGCCCGGCGCAAACGCGTCAACAAGCGCGTGACGATGACCGATATCGCGCGCATCGCCGGCTGTTCGCAGGCAACGGTTTCCTTCGTGCTCAACAAGACGCCGGGCATCAAGCTGGCGGCGGAAACGCGCGAACGCGTGATCGAGGCTGCCCGCTCGCTCGGCTATGCCGCGCCCAACTTTGCCCACCTGGACAGCCATGATGCCTATGCGCCTGCGGTCGACGGCAAGATCGGCTTCGTGGTCGACCAGCTGGCAACCAGTCCCGAAGCGGTCGTTGCCATTGAGGGCGCGCGGCAGGCCTCGTGGAATGCAGGCAACATCATTCTGGTTGCCCAGACATTGAATGATCCCGAGATGGAGCCGCGCACCATCCGCGCCCTGCGCGAGCAGGGGATTTCCGCGCTGATCTATATGGCGATCTTTACCCGCGAGGTGACGTTGCCGGATTACCTCTACAATCTCGATATCCCGCTGGTGCTCCTCAACTGCTATACCGCCGACTATGCTTTTCCGGCGGTCGTTCCGAGCGAGATTGCCGGCGGCCAGCACTCGACCCGCCACCTGATCCAGCATGGCCACCGGCGCATCGGCATCATCACCGGCGAGCCGTGGATGGAGGCGGCGAAGGACCGGCTGCGCGGTTATCGCCGGGCGCTGGCGACCGCCGATATCCCCTTCGATCCGGAACTGGTGATTGAGGGCGACTGGTCGGCAAGCGCGGGCTACAAGGCGACGAAGACGCTGCTGGCGCTGAAGGACAGGCCCACTGCCATTTTCTGCCAGAATGACCGGACCGCCATCGGCTGCTACGAAGCGTTGAAGGAAGCGGGCATCCGCATCCCGGAGGATATTTCGGTCATCGGCTATGACGATGAAGAAATATCACGGCACCTGCACCCGCAATTGACGACATCCGTTCTGCCGCACCGGGCGATGGGCCGCTGGGCCATCGAACAGCTCGACAGCTATGCCCCGGGGAGCGAAACGCGCTACCCCATCACCAAGCTCGAATGCCCGCTGGTCGAGCGTCTCTCGGTGGCGGAGCGCACCAGGCAGATATCCGCTAGATCTGGTCCGGGGGTGACTTTCCTTTGACATAATCAGCCCGGTCGATGCCGTGGCGCTGAAGCTTGTCGTAGAATGTCTTGCGCGGAATGCCCAGGGCCTCGATCGTTGTCCTCACATCGCCATTGTTGCCCGTCAGGGCCTCGCGGATGAGCCTTGCCTCATGGCGTTCCATGGCCTCGGGCAGGGTGAGCGTGCTGGTCTGCGACGGCGTCTGTTCACTGGTCATTTCATCCAGACCCAGCGCAACCCGCTCGGCGAAATGCGCGAGTTCGCGCACATTGCCGGGCCAGTCATGATCCATCAGCCGCGCGCGCATCGCCGCGTTTATGTCCTGCGGTTCCGTCTTGAAGCGGATGGCGGCGCGGTGCAGGAAATGCGTGAACAGCAGCGGAATATCCTCCTTGCGCTCGCGCAGGGGCGGTATCGACACCGTGACGACATTGAGACGGTAGAACAGATCCTCGCGGAAATTCGCCCGCTGTTCGGGGCTGCCGAGATCGACCTTTGCCGCGGCGACGACGCGCAGGTCCACGGGCCTGTGTTCATTGGTGCCAAGCGGCGTGATTTCCCGCATTTCCAGAACGCGCAGCAGTTTGACCTGGGTGGCCAAAGGCATGCTCTCGATCTCGTCGAGGAACAATGTACCGCCGCTGGCATGTTCGATCCGCCCGATACGCTTGTTCTGCGCGCCGGTGAAGGCTCCGGCCTCGTGGCCGAACAGCTCGCTCTCGATCACCGATTCCGGCAGGGCGCCGCAATTGAGCGCGACAAAATTGCCCTGCCTGCGACGGCTCCATTCATGCAGGAGACCGGCGGCCACGTCCTTGCCGCTGCCGGTCTCGCCGGCAATCAGCACATCCACATCGGCATTGGCCACATGACGCAGCGTCTTGCGCAGATTCTGCATCACGGGTGTCTGGCCGATCAGCGGCACCGTTTCGTCGGAGGCCTCCATGAATTGCCGCAGCTGGCGATTTTCCATGACAAGCTGGCGCTTGTCCGCGGCGCGGCGGATGCTCTGGACGAGGCGCTCGGCCGGATAGGGTTTGGCGATGAAGTCGTAGGCGCCTTCCTGCATGGCCTCGACGGCCATTTCGATATCGCCATGCCCGGTGATCAGGATGACGGGCAGATCCGCGTCCATCGCGCGCAGGCGCCGGAAAAATTCCAGCCCGTCCACATGCGGCATGCGGATATCGCTGACGACGACGCCGGCGAATTCCGGTGTCAGGAAGCGCAGGGCACTCATGGCATCGGCGAACGGAATCACGCTGAACCCGGCAAGTTCCAGCGTCTGCCTGTTGGCGTTGCGCAGGTCGTCATCATCGTCGACAAAGGCGATTTGCGGCTGGAATCCCATGATCAGGCAACCCTTTTGAGATGGACGGTGAATCGGGTTCCGGCGCTGCTGCTGTCCACTTCGATGCGTCCGCCATACTCGGCGACGATGTCATGGCAGATGACCAGGCCAAGCCCGAGCCCGCGGTCCTTGGAGGTGTTGAAGGGGGTAAACAGCGCCTGCATGATGTCATCCGGAATGCCGGGGCCGTTATCGGCCACGGTCAGCTGCACCTCGTCGTCGCCGACGGCATAGCCGACGCTGATCCGGCTGGATGGCCCACCTTCGGTTGCCTCCAGCGCGTTCTGCATCAGATTGATCAGCACCTGCTCGAGCCGGATGCGGTTGCCATGCACCTTCAGTCCGGCCGGCGGCGTCTCGGTCGTGATTTTGCCGACGGTCTGGCGGAAACGGCTGCCGAGCAGCAGCAGCGCGCCTTCGATGACGTCGCTGACATCTGCCGGACCGGCATCGCCTGTGCCCTTGCGCGAGAAGGTGCGCAGTTCATCGGTGATGCTGCCGATGCGTTCGGTGAGGCCCGCGATGGCCGACAGGTTTTCCCTGGCCGGTTCGATCTGATTGCGCGACAGAAACGTCCCGGCATTGTCGGCATAGGCGCGGATGGCCGCCACGGGCTGGTTGATCTCATGCGCAACGCCCGCCGTCACCTGCCCGAGAATGGCAAGGCGGTTGGCCTGCACCAGTTCCTGCTGCACGGTCTGCAGCTTGTTTTCGGTTTTCTGCCGCTCCTCCGCCTGCATCACCAGTTCGGCATGCGCGGTGCTCAGCGCTTCGGTGCGTTCCGCCACACGGCGCTCCAGTTCGCGGCGCGCCAGTTCCTGCTCCTGCAGGCGCTGCAGCGCCAGGCCGCGGCGATGCAGGAAGAACGCGGTGAAGCCGAGGACAGGCGCAATGACCGCCAGGGCCGCGAGCTGCGCGGCGCGGATGGCTTCGCTCACCGCCGCGCCGGCCGGGGTCAGCAATTGCAGCGTCCAGCTGGTTGTCGGCACGGGAACACGGACCCGGACATATTCCGCGTCCTGGCTGGAACCCGGCAATTGGGCGGTTACCCTGTCCGGCGTCGCGGTTGTCAGGGCGGGCGCGACGCTCAAAGGTTCGAGCGGCGCATTGCCGAACTGCAGGCTTTCCCGGATCGGGCCGAGCTGTTCGGCCGGGATTGGTGCCTGCGCCATGAAGCGCCATTCGGGAAAGCTGGTGATCAGCACGATGCCGCGCGGATCAAGGACATAGGACGGGTCGCTGCTCCGGCGCCAGTCGGCTTCCAGTTCGTCGAACTCGACCTTGACGACAATCACGCCAAGCAGGCCGTTCGGACCGTCGATGCGCCGCGAAATATACAGGCCCGGCCGTTTGCTGATCGTGCCGAGCGCATAGTGCTCGGCACTGCCATTGGCGAGTGCGCGCAGATAATAGGGGCGGAAACTGTAGTCGACGCCGACAAAGCTGGTCGGTTCCTGCCAGTTGCTGGCCGACAGGGCCGTGCCCTTTGCGTCGAGGAGATAGATGACGGACGCGTGCGTGCCTTCGATCAGGCTTTCCAGCTTGCGGTCGACAAGATGCAGCATGCTTTCGCTGCGGGATGACAGCGCGCTGATGAGGTCGCGGTCCTGCGAGAGGACGAAGGGCAGGGAGCGTTGCTTCTCCAGCACGGTCCGCAGCAGGACGGCGTTGAGTTCCGCCGCGCTTCTCGCCCGGGTTTCCAGCGCGACATAGGCGCGGTTGCGGCCGTAGTCATTGGCGGCCAGCAGGGCGCCGAGAATGATGAAAACGGCCAGGGCGCCATAGACGATTTTGCCCATGGTGCTGAATCCCCCGGTCCGGGGCAGCATATCGGCATCGTTTGGCAAGGGGCGGTCCATGGCTGATTTGTGCATATATCCGCACGATTGACAATATATTTGTGCGAAATTCCGCACGCTTTTATACCCTGCGCCCGAAGGTTAAAAATAATATGTAATAAAATCAATATATTATTAAATAGATCAAGATTGGCACGGTGCTTGCTTATGCCTTTCCAGAGAACGCATGCGTTGTTCTCGAGAACAAGAAGGGCCCGGGAGGCTGACAGGGTTTCTGCCAGACGCGGCTCGCACCATGGAGGAAGACATGAGTCCTGTGACCATCAGCGCAGCACCGCAGCCGCGCGTCAAGAAACCTATCTATACCCATCTGTATTTCCAGGTCATCGTTGCCATCACCATCGGCATCGCGCTTGGCCACTATTATCCCGATGTCGGCACCAGCATGAAGCCGCTCGGCGATGCCTTCATCAAGCTGGTGAAGATGATCATCGCTCCGGTCATATTCCTGACCGTGACGACCGGCATCGCCGGTATGAGCGATCTGCAGAAAGTCGGCCGCGTCGCCGGCAAGGCGATGATCTACTTCCTCACCTTCTCGACACTGGCGCTGATCGTCGGCCTTATCGTTGCAAATGTCGTGCAGCCCGGTGCCGGCATGAACATCAATCCGGCAACGCTCGATCCGGCCTCGGTCGCCACCTACACGCAGCAGGCGCATGAACAGAGTGTCATCGGCTTCCTGCAGAATATCATTCCGACGACGATCGTCGGTGCCTTTGCCTCCGGCGACATTCTTCAGGTGCTGTTCTTCTCGGTTCTCTTCGGTGTATCGCTGGCCATGGTCGGCGAGCGCGCAGCGCCGGTCACCAACTTCCTGCACGTGCTGTCCGCACCGGTGTTCAAGCTGGTCGCCATTCTGATGAAGGCCGCCCCCATCGGTGCCTTCGGCGCCATGGCGTTCACCATCGGCAAGTACGGCATTTCGTCGGTTGCCAACCTGCTGTTCCTCATCGGAACCTTCTACCTGACCTCGATCCTCTTCGTGGTCATCATCCTCGGTGCCGTCGCCCGCTACAACGGCTTCTCGATTTTCGCCCTGATCCGTTACATCAAGGAAGAACTGCTGCTCGTTCTCGGCACCAGCTCATCCGAAGCCGCCCTGCCGACGCTGATGGCGAAAATGGAAAAGGCGGGCTGCAAGAAGTCCGTTGTCGGTCTCGTCATCCCGACCGGCTATTCCTTCAACCTGGACGGCACCAACATCTACATGACATTGGCTGCGCTGTTCATTGCCCAGGCAACCAACACACCGCTGACCCTGACGGATCAGGTTCTGCTGCTGCTGGTGGCCATGCTCAGCTCCAAGGGTGCTGCCGGTATCACCGGTGCCGGCTTCATCACGCTGGCGGCAACGCTGTCCGTGGTTCCGGCCGTGCCGGTCGCCGGCATGGCGCTGATCCTCGGCATCGACCGCTTCATGTCGGAATGCCGCGCGCTGACCAACCTCGTCGGCAATGCGGTCGCAACAATCGTTGTCGCCCGCTGGGAAGGTGAACTGGACAAGGGTCAGCTTGACCGCGCACTGCATGGCGGTGTCAGCGAAGACGAAGCCCTTGCCTATGCCGGCTGACAGCCGGTAACTACTGAAAGGGAAAGGCGGGCTTCGGCCCGCCTTTTTCATGTGAGGTGGTCCCGCCATATCGCCGCATAGGTGTCGAATGCGGCGTCGAGCGGCTGCACGTTTCCGGTCTTTGCCTGCACGGGGATTGTCGCGCCCGCCAGAAGGGCGGCGCCAAGGCTGGTTCCCGTCGAACCGGGCAGGGCCGCCACGTCACGCCCTGTCAGGCTGCGCAAGGCAGACAGATACACCGCATTGCGGGCGAAGGGACCTTCGACCATCGTGGTGCCCTCAGCCCCGATCAGCCCGAGGCTGACATGGGTCATCAGCGCGGCGTAGAGCGATGCGGCGGCATTGCGTTCGGCCGGTGTCCGGGCCTCGCCGTTCGGCCATACGGCCTCCCGGTCTGGAAACGGCCCTGTTCCCTTGACGAGACTTGGCAGGAGCATCAGCTGATCGCTGATGACCCGGTCGAGCGTTGCGGTATCGGGCGCGGCGGCATTGCCGCCCGTCAAAAGGTCAAACTCCCGCCCACCCATGAAACGGGCTGACGGCACCGCCTTGCCATAGGCGTCGACATTGGCAAGCGTGTCACGCGCCTGATCGAGCTGATCCAACTGCCCGCCCACGGCAAACAGCACCACCCACGTGCCCGTCGAGACGACGGAAAATGGCGAGCTGCGCGTCATCAGATGCGGCAGCAGCGACGCGTTGGAATCGTGAATGCCGCAAAAGACCGGCACAGGATTTCTGATGCCCAGCTGATGTTGAAGAGTGGGCAGCACATCGCCGATATGATCGAAGGCTGGGCGGATCGGCGGCAGGAGCGGGCGCAGGTCCAGCGTGTCGACAAGGCTGGAATAATCACCTTCCCGCGGATTCCACAGATCCGTATGGCAGCCGAGCGACGTCACTTCATTGACCGCAATGCCGGTCAGCCGCCACACCCAATATTGCGCATAGGTCAGGATGGTTCTGACATCCCGGAACCGTTCGGGAAACTGCGTCTTCTGGTAATGGATTTGCGCGCCGACATTCAGTCCGCCGGCCAGATTGGGCGAGGCGGTCTCGGCAAAGTCCGGCCGCAGGTCGGCATAGGCGCGGCGCACCGCGTCGGGATAGCTGTGTTCATAGTCGATGACGGGCATGGCCAGGCCGTCGTCTCCGAGCAGGGCTGCCGCTGCGCCATGGGCTGTGACGGATATCGCGTCGAAGCCGGGTGTTGCGGCAAGTTCCGTCAGTGAGGCCAGAAAAAAGGCCCAGAGGGCGTCGATATCGTAATGCGGATAGGGGCCGCCAGTGACCACGCGGTTGGGCGTGCTGCGTGCTGCACGTTCCACGCCGCTCGCCGCGTCAACGACGACGACTTTGGCGTTGGTCTTGCCGACGTCAATGACAGCGATATGGCGCGGCTTGCCCATGCCGGATTAGGCCAGATGGAACAGGCAGACCAGATCGGTCTGCACCGGCGAATTGTCGGGGTTCGTCACCATGATATCGGCCATGTGCGCCCACCATTTTTTCATCACGGGATGATCGGGAAGATCAGCCATCCCATGCACTTTCGGGCGGGTCAGGACACCGAACAGCGTGTGGGTGTCGCGATCAAGGTGGATCGAATAGTTCTGCACGCCCGCATCGTGCAATAGATCGGTAAGTTCCGGCCAGATGGCATCGTGCCGCCGGCGGTATTCCTCTTCCATGCCCGGATGAAGGGTCATCTTGAACGCATAGGTCTCTTGGGTGCTCATGCGTGTTTCCTGTGCCTGAAGCGGCGGATGATGATCGGCAGGGTGATGGTGATGATCAGGAGCAGGCCGATGAAGATCGACATGACGATGCCCGGCACATTGAGCAGCCCGAGCCCGAATGTCACCAGCCCCATGACAAAGGCGGCGATGACCACGCCGCCGATGGTTCCCGAGCCGCCAAGGATGGAGATGCCGCCGAGAACCACCATGGTGACGATTTCGAGTTCCCATCCTTGCGCGATGGAAGGCCGTGTCGAGCCGAGGCGCGAGGTGAGACAGACCGCGGCGATGCCTGACATCAGCCCGGTCATCAGGAACAGCGTGAACTTGATGCGCTCGACGCGGATGCCGGAGAAACGCGCCGCAAACTCGTTGTTGCCGATGGCATAGACGCGCCGGCCGAAATTGGTCGCGTGCAGGAGAATGGCAAAGAGAATGGCCAGGGCGGCAAACAGGGCGAATTCGAAGGAAATGACCCAGAAGACATACCCCTGGCCGAAATAGGCGAAGGAGGCGGGGTAGCCGCCATAGGCCTTATCGCCAAGCACGATATAGGCGATGCCGCGAAACAGGCTCATCGTGCCGATGGTCACGACAATAGACGGCAGGCGCAGCCCGGCGACGAGAATGCCGTTGATCACGCCGCAACCGATGCCGACCCCGAGGCCGATGGCAACAAGGCCCGGCGTGCCGACGCCCATCTGGGCCGCAGCGCCCATGGCCGTCGAGGCAAGTGCAATGATCGCCGCGACGGACAGGTCGATTTCACCGGCGATGATCAGGAGCGCCATGGCGAAGGCCACCATCGCCTTCTCGGTGAAGTTGAACGTGGCGTCGGACAGGTTCCATGCATTGAGGAAGTAAGGAGATGCAAAGGAGTTGGCGATGAAGATCAGGATCGCGACAACCAGCAGCAGTGCTTCCCAGCTGGCAAACAGCCGCGTTGCGGAGGTGCCGAGCCGGTCCGGGATATGACGTTTTTCGCTGACCACACTCATGCGATACCCTCGATTGTTTCCGATGCCCCGCGGTCACGCAGGATGATGCGGCCGCGCCGCCGTTCCTGCCGCGCGTTGAAGATCACGGCGGCGATGATCACGCCGCCGGAAATCGCCATTTGCGAGAACGGCGAAATGTTGATGACCGGCAGGGCATTCTTGATGACGCCGAGAAACAGCGAACCCAGCACCGCCCCGGCCACCGAACCGATGCCGCCGAGGGTCGAGATGCCGCCGATGACGCAGGCGGCGACGCTGTCGAGCTCGAAGCCCGCGGCGATATCCACATAGGCCACCGCATAGCGCGATACCCAGAGGTAGCCGCAGAGCCCGGCGAGCGTGCCCGATATGACAAAGGCGAAAAAGCGCGTGCGCCCGACATCGATACCCGCATAGACCGCCGCCGTCGGGTTGCCGCCGGAGGCGTAGATTGCCCGGCCGAGGAAGGTGCGCGACATCACGATATAGATGACGGCGACGATGACGATGGCCGTCCAGCCGAGCACCGGCAGGCCGAGGAAAAGCTGGCGCGGCGTCTGCAGGAACGGTTCGGTCATCTGGTGGGCGTTGACCCAGCCGCCACCGGAAAGCACGAAGGCAATGCCGCGATAGATGGTAAGCGTGCCGAGCGTGACGACAATCGAGGGAATGCCGAGCTTCCAGACGAACAGGCCGTTGATCGCCCCGAGGACCGCACCGACGCCAAGCGCGATGACAACGATCAATGCCAGCGGCAGGCCGGGATGCGCCGCGTTAAGCATGGCAACCGCCATGCCGGTAAAGGCCACATTGGCCGCGACGGAGAGGTCGATCGATTTCGTCAGGATGACGGTCATCTGGCCCAAGGCCAGAATGATCAGGATCGACGTGTCGTTGAAAATATTCGACAGGTTCGACGGGCTGGCAAAGCCGGGCGAGCGGGAAGAGAAAACGCCGAGCAACACGGCGATGATCACCACCAGCAGCATTTCGCGAAATTTGAACAGTTGCTTGATCATCCCGATCCTCACGCGTTGCCCGTTGCGGCGCGAACCAGCGTCTCGGCGCTCATGCCGGCGCGCTCGAAGAGACCGGCGGACAGGCCTTCGCGCATCACCAACACCCGGTCCGACATGCCAAGGATTTCCGGCAGTTCCGACGATACCATGACGATGCTGAGGCCTTCGCCGGCAAGTTCACTGATAAAGGCGTGGACCGCTGCCTTCGAGCCGATGTCGATGCCCTTGGTCGGTTCATCCAGAATGAGGATTTTTGGTTGCGTGGCGAGCCACTTGCCGATGACGACCTTCTGCTGGTTGCCGCCGGAAAGCGTGCCGACTGGCACCGAGAGTGCGGCGGCCCTGAGGTCGAAGCGTTCGGCGTATTTTCGCGCCAGCGCCAGTTCTTCGGCGGCGCGCAGGAAACCCGAACGGGATGTCCGTCCAAGCGACGGCAATGAAATGTTCTGGTAGATCGGCAGTTGCAGCACGGCACCATGGCGGCCGCGCTCCTCCGGCACATAGACGATGCCCGCATGGATTGCATCGCCGGGCGAGCGGATCTGAATCTCTTTGCCGTCCAGTTCCAGCCTGCCGCCGGACGGCCGGGTCACGCCGAACAGGGACTGGCAGATTTCCGAGCGGCCGGCACCGACCAGCCCGTAGATGCCGAGGATTTCACCCTTCCTGAGGGCAAAGGAAATGTCGCGGAATTCGGTGGGATGGCTGTAGTTCTCGACTTTGAGCACCGTTTCGCCGAGCGGGATGTCGACTTTCGGAAAGGCATGCTCGATGGAACGGCCGACCATGAGGCGGACAATGTCGTTCTGGCTGATCTCAGCGAGAACCCCGTTGCCCACGGCCTTGCCGTCACGGAACACGGCATAGTTATCGGCGATTTCATAGACCTCGTCGAACTTGTGGCTGATGAAGAGAATGGCCTTGCCCTGCGCCTTCAGCCGCTTGACGATCTGGAAGAGGTCGTCCACCTCCTTGCGCGACAGGGCGGCCGTCGGCTCGTCCATGATGACGATGCGCGCATCGACCGACAGCGCGCGGGCAATGGCAACAAGATGGCGCTGGGCGATGGAGAGATCCTTCAGCCGCGTGCGCGGATCGATATTGCTTTCGAGCGAATGGAGGAGGGCGAGCGCCCTGGCGTTGACGCCCTTCCAGTTGACCAGACCCAGCGATGTCTTCGGCGCGTGGCCGATGAAAATGTTCTCGGCGACCGAGAGTTCGTCAAACAGCACCGTTTCCTGATGGATGGCGGTCACGCCGTGATCGATGGCATCCTGCGCGTTGCCGAAGGTGACGGGCTTGCCGTCGATATGGATCTCGCCTTCGTCGGACTGGTAGATGCCGGTCAGAATCTTGACGAGTGTGGATTTGCCCGCACCGTTCTCGCCGATGAGCGCCGTCACCTCGCCGGGAAACAGGGCGATGTTGACGTCATTCAGGGCTTTCACACCCGGAAAGGTCTTGGAGATGGCCCGCATTTCCAGAATGGGGGTTGCAAGGGGTGATTCAGCAAGCGCTGCGGTCATCATGGGCAATACCGAAGGGTTAAAAAATGCCCGGCAGACGGCCTGCCGGGCTTTGCGGCGCGATTGCCGGATCAGAAAATCTTGGAGAACTGATCGATGTTCTTCGCGTCATAGACGAAGGGATCAGCCATGGCGGCCTCGCCATTGTCGCCGATCTTGATCTTGCCCATGCGTCCGGCAGTGATTTCGCTGCCGGGTTTGCCGTCGGTATCACCCTTGACGAGGTGATAGGCGATCTGCGTGGCGGAGTAGCCAAGATCGATCGGGTTCCAGATGGCGAATTCCTTGGTGGCGCCTGATTTGATGGCGCCGGCCATTTCCGAAGGCAGGCCGAGGCCGGTCACATAAACCGTGCCGATCTTCTTGGCATCGGATACCGCCTGCGAGGCGGCCAATACACCCACCGTGGTCGGCGCGACAATGACCTTCACATTCGGCTGCGAGGTCAGGAGGCCCTGCGCTTCGCGGTAGCTCTTGTCAGCGAGGTCATCGCCATAGACTGTCGTGACGAGGTTGAGGCCGGGGAAATTCGGCAGCTGCTTTTTCATCTCGGCAATCCAGGTGTTCTGGTTTGTCGATGTGGTCGTGGCCGAGAGGATGGCGAAGTCGCCCTTGCCATCAGGCAGATGGGCAGCGGCAAGCTGCAGGCACATCTTGCCGATCAGCTCGTTGGATGACGGATTGAGATGGACGATGCGGCCATCCTTGGCCACGGCGGAATCCCACGAGATCACCTTGATGCCGCGCGCCATGGCCTTCTTCAGAGCCGGGACGACAGCGTCAGGGTCGTTGGCGGAGATGGCGATGGCATTGACGTTCTGCGCGATCAGCGCATTGATGACCTCGATCTGGCCTTCAGCCGTCGTCGATGTCGGTCCAGTATAGATGACTTCGACGCCGCCCAACTCCTTGGCGGCTTCCTGCGCGCCCTTGTTGGCTGCTTCAAAGAAGCCGTTGCCGAGTGATTTGGCGACGAGACCGATCTTGATCGTTTCTGCCTGTGCATGCGATGCGAACATGGCAAGGGCCAAGGCCGATCCCAGTGCGAGTTTCTTCAACAGTTTCATTTCATCCTCCCTAGATTGAAATACGCCGCTTCGGCGCCTGGTTTTTATGCGATCGAAGCGGAATCCCTTGATTTGTCCTGAGCTCCCACCTTTGCGATGATGAGCTCGACCCCGGCATCCTCCACCATCTTCCGGTCGGCATCCGCAATGCCGTCATCGGTGATGATTGTTGCGACCCGCTGCAACGGGCACAGGATCAGGCTCGACCGGCGCTCGAACTTGCTGGAATCCACCAGCAGCACCAGTTCATCCGCCTGATTGATCAGCTTCTGCTCGCCCTGAATGATCAGCGGGTCCGATTCCATCGCGCCGAACGGACCGACCCCGACGGCGCCCATGAACATGCGCTTGCCGTAGAAATTGCGGGTTACGTCATTGTCGAACGGCGAGAGGATCATGCTCTGCTCGCGATAGATCATGCCGCCGGGAATAATGACCGTGCTCTTGGAGTTCTTCACCAGATGTTCGGCGATGGCGAAGGAATTGGTCATGATCTGCAGGCGGCGGGTGGCGAGATAATGCACCATCTGGAATGTCGTGGTGCCACCGTTGAGGATGATAGCGTCGCCCTCGTTGCACAGGCCCACGGCTTCGCGGGCAATCGCCCGCTTCTTGTCGATGTTCTCAGCTTCCGAGACGCGAAATGGCCGGCCGGCAAGCGCGGTCTGCTGCGGCGGGTGAATGGCTTCCGCGCCGCCGCGCACCCGGCGCAGCTTGCCCTGGACGTGCATGGAGGCGATGTCACGGCGGATCGTTGCTTCCGACGCTTCCGTCAGTTCGGCAATGTCCTGAATGGTGATGAACGGCTTTTCCTGAACGGCACTCAGGATAATTCGTTGGCGCTCACGTTCGTGCATTTTTCCCTCCACTGCTGCGAACATTGCGCAAAGAAATGCGCGGTGTCAATCAACTTCAGTCAAAATTATTCATACTGCACTGCACAATTGCAATTTTATGATTGAATTTGATCATTTATGATTGACAGCAAATCACTCCCTGCTTCATAGCTAGAGAAAATTCACATGGCTGCGGCGCGTTGTCAGGCCATCAGATCGTCTTCGGGAGGCAAGCATGGCGAACAAGGTCCAACTTCTGGATAATCGTTGGGATGATCAAAAGGCTGCCGCGCTGGATGAGCCCGGCAAGCTGCTCTACCGCTCCAATCTGCTGGGTGCCGACAAGCGCATCACCAATTACGGCGGCGGCAATACCTCGGCCAAGGTTTCGGAAACCGATCCGCTCACCGGCAAGCCGGTGGAGGTGCTGTGGGTGAAGGGATCGGGCGGCGATGTCGGCACGATCAAGCTCGACGGTTTCGCCACGCTTTATATGGAAAAGCTGGAATCGCTGAAGTCCATCTACAAGGGTGTTGCGGATGAAGACCGCATGGTGGGTTTTCTGCCCCATTGCACCTTCAATCTCAACAGCCGCGCCGCATCGATTGATACGCCCCTGCACGGTTTCGTGCCGTTCAGGCATGTGGATCACATGCATCCCGATGCGATCATTGCCATTGCCGCCTCGAAGAACTCGCGCGAACTGACGAAAGAAGTGTTTGGCGACGAAATCGGCTGGCTGCCCTGGCGCCGCCCGGGCTTTCAGCTCGGCCTCGATCTTGGCGCCTATGCGGCGGCGCATCCCAATTCAAAAGGTGTCGTGCTGGAAAGCCATGGCCTGTTCACATGGGCCGATGACGCCAAGGAATGCTACGAGCTGACGCTCGATATCATCAACAGGGCGATTGTCTGGTTCGACGCCAAGACGGCGGGCAAACCCGCATTCGGCGGGGAGGCAACGGCGAGCCTCGACGCATCGGCGCGCCGCGCCATTGCCGCGCGGCTGATGCCGGAAATCCGCGGCAAGATCGGTGTAGCGGAACGCAAGCTCGGCCATTTCGACGATCAGCCGGCGGTGCTGGAATTCGTCAATTCCCGCGACCTGCATCCGCTGGCGGCACTCGGGACGAGCTGCCCCGATCATTTCCTGCGCACGAAAATTCGCCCGCTGGTGCTGGATGTCGATGCGGCCAATCCGGACGCCGCTGTCGAAGCGCTCTATGCAGCGCTGGAAGCCTACCGCACCGACTATGCCCGCTATTACAACGCGTGCAAACACGACAACTCGCCAGCCATGCGCGATCCCAACCCGGTCATCTTCCTCATTCCCGGCGTGGGCATGCTGTCCTTTGCCAAGGACAAGGCAACGGCGCGTATCGCCGGGGAATTCTACGTCAACGCCATCAATGTCATGCGCGGCGCATCGTCTGTCTCGGACTATCAGGGACTGCCGGAACAGGAGGCCTTCGATATCGAATACTGGCTGCTCGAGGAAGCCAAGCTGCAGCGCATGCCGAAGCCGAAATCCCTGGCGGGCCGCGTGGCTTTTGTCACGGGCGGCGCCGGCGGCATCGGCCGCGCCACGGCAGAACGGCTGCTCGGGCAGGGCGCCTGTGTCGTCCTTGCGGATATCGATGCGGAGGCCCTGAAGGCAGCCCATCAGGATTTTGCCGCGCGCTACAGCGCTGATGCCGTGCGCGGTGTACAGCTCAACGTGACGGATGAGGCCGCCGTGATCGCTAGCTTCGCCGAGGCCTCGATCGAGTTCGGCGGCGTCGATATTCTCGTTTCCAATGCCGGCATCGCCTCATCCGCCCCGATAGAGGTTACCGAGCTTGCCATGTGGAACCGCAACATGGACATTCTGGCGACCGGCTATTTCCTCGTATCGCGCGAAGCCTTCCGCCTGTTCCGGCGCCAGAAGATTGGCGGTAACGTGGTCTTCGTCGCATCCAAAAACGGGCTTGCCGCCTCGCCCAATGCCAGCGCCTATTGCGCCGCCAAGGCCGCGGAAATCCATCTCGCCCGTTGCCTCGCGCTGGAGGGGGCGGAAGCCGGTATCCGCGTCAACACGGTCAATCCCGATGCGGTGCTGCGCGGCTCGAAAATCTGGAACGGCGAATGGCGCGAACAGCGTGCCGCCTCATCCAACCTGC
Organism: Phyllobacterium sp. NPDC097923; assembly: GCF_044760925.1. Classification (NCBI taxonomy): domain Bacteria; kingdom Pseudomonadati; phylum Pseudomonadota; class Alphaproteobacteria; order Hyphomicrobiales; family Phyllobacteriaceae; genus Phyllobacterium; species Phyllobacterium sp. NPDC097923. The sequence goes on from NZ_JBIWBL010000003.1 coordinate 394,109, forward strand.
AGGTGGATGAGCTGGAAGAGCATTACCGCAAGCGGTCGCTGCTCAAGCTCAACGTGCTGCCGGAAGACATTGCCGAGGCGATCTATTTCCTTGCCTCCGACGCGTCTGCAAAATCGACGGGCAATATCATCAACGTCGACGCTGGCAACGTGCAGAGCTTCACGCGATAAAGGCAGTCCGGGGGAGGACAACATGGCTGAACAGCATATTTCCGGCGATCTGATCGCATCCGAGAACGACAGGCGCGGTGCGGCGCACGGCAGCGATTTCGAGGCGCTGGGCGCGCATCTTGCCCGCCGCAACATCGATATCGAGGCGATCACGGCCAAGGTGGCCGATTTCTTCGTTGCAGTTCCCTCATGGGGCGTCGGTACCGGCGGCACGCGCTTTACCCGGTTTCCGGGGCAGGGTGAACCGCGCGGCATTTTCGACAAGCTCGACGACTGCGCGGTCATCCACCAGCTGAGCCGCGCGACGCCCAATGTCTCGCTGCACATCCCGTGGGACAAGGCCGATCCGCAGCAGCTGAAAGCCCATGCGGATGCGCTCGGTCTCGGCTTCGACGCGATGAATTCCAACACCTTTTCCGATGCGCCGGATCAGGCGCATTCCTACAAATACGGCTCGCTCAGCCATGCGGATGCGGCGACGCGCAAGCAGGCGATTGCGCACAATATCGAGTGCATCGAAATCGGCAATGCCATCGGCTCGAAGGCCCTGACGGTATGGATCGGCGATGGATCGAATTTTCCCGGCCAGAGCCATTTTGCCCGGTCGTTCGAGCGCTATCTCGATGCCATGGCGCAGGTTTACAAGGCGTTGCCGGATGACTGGCGCATTTTCTCCGAACACAAGATGTTCGAGCCCGCCTTCTATTCGACCGTGGTGCAGGACTGGGGCAGCAACTATCTGATCGCCCACACACTGGGGCCGAAAGCCTTCTGCCTCGTCGATCTGGGCCATCACGCCCCGAACACCAATATCGAGATGATCGTGTCGCGGCTGATCCAGTTCAAGAAACTGGGCGGCTTTCACTTCAACGATTCGAAATATGGCGATGACGATCTGGATGCGGGTTCCATCGATCCGTACCGGCTGTTCCTGGTGTTCAATGAGCTGGTCGATGCGGAGGAGCGCGGCGTCGAGAATTTCCACCCCGCGCATATGATCGACCAGTCGCACAATGTGACCGACCCAATTGAAAGCCTGATCTCGAGTGCCAATGAAATCCGCCGCGCCTATGCGCAGGCACTGCTGGTCGACCGGGCAGCTCTGGATGGCTATCAGGACGGCAACGATGCGCTGATGGCATCGGATGCGCTGAAGCGCGCATACCGGACGGATGTCGAGCCGATACTCGCCGAAGCCCGCCGCCGGGCGGGGGGCGCCATCGATCCCATCGCCGCCTACCGGGCCAGCGGCTACCGGCAAAAGGTCGGAAAAATCCGGCCAGCCAGCACGGGCGGCAGCGGCGGCATTATCTGAACGGATTGCCGGCCGGTTGCATGATCAAGGCAGCGCCCCTCGCGCTGCCTTTTCTTTTTTGTTTGACAGCGCCTGATACATTTGGTCTTATTCTACTATAAAACATTATATAACATAATAATAGAATAACAAAGGGAACTGTCATGAAATCACTGAAACTCGCACTCCTGTTGGGTTCGGCGCTGATTGCCCTCAGCCCTGCGGCCTTTGCCCAGACCAAGGGCGGCGTCATCAATGTCGCGACCATCGGCGAGCCGCCGACACTTGACGCCATGGCATCGACGGCCGATCTGGTCGGCATTGTTTCGCAGCACATTTTCGAGACACTCTACACCTTTGATGAAAACTGGAACCCGACCCCGCTTTTGGCGGCAAGCCTGCCGGAGATTTCGGCGGATGGCAAAATCTACACGATCAAGCTGCGCACCGGCGTCAAGTTCCATGACGGCACCGACATGGATTCCGCCGACGTTGTCGCCTCGCTGAAGCGCTGGACCCAGATCGCCTCGCGCGGCAAGCAGGTCGCGCCTCTCATCACATCCATTGACGCGGTGGATGCCTCGACTGTCCGCATCACGCTCAATGCCCCGCATGCACCGCTGCTGTCGCTGCTGGCGTTCAACAATGCCGCGGCGATCATCCTCCCAAGTGAAAAGCAGCAGAACCCGATGACCGACCCGGTCGGCACGGGCCCCTACAAGCTGAAGGAGCGCAAGGCGGACCAGTATATCCAGCTCGTGCGTTTCGACGGCTACAAGTCTCCGGAAGGGCGCGAGAATGGTTATGGCGGCGCCCGCCATCAGTATCTCGATGAAATCCGTTTCGTTCCTGTCCCCGATGCCAATACCCGGGTCGAAGGCGCGATTTCCGGCCAGTTCGACTATGCCGACAGTTTGCCTGTCGAGGCCTATGACCGCCTGAAGGGCCAGAAGGTCACAGAGCCGGTGCTGCTGAAGCCTTTCGGCTGGCCGGTCTTCGTGCTGAACACGGCGCAGGGCCTGACCAAGAACCAGGATATGCGCCTGGCGATCCGCGCTGCGCTCAACGTCGAAGACATGCTGGCCGCCGCTTTCGGCAGCAAGGACTTCTATGCGCTCAATGGATCGTTCTATCCGGCGTCCTATAGCTGGGCGAGCGATGCGGGCGTCAAGGATGGCTATAATATCGGCGATCCCGAAAAGGCTGCGACGCTTCTGAAGCAAGCCAATTACGACGGCAAGCCGGTGCGCATTCTCACCAGCCGCCAGTATGAGTTCCATTACAAGATGGCGCAGGTCGCGGCGGAATATCTGAAGGCCGCCGGGATCAATGTCGATCTGCAGGTGGTCGACTGGGCAACGCTGACGCAGCGCCGCGCCGACCCGACACTCTGGGATATCTATATCAGCCACAGCCCGTTCCTGCCGGAACCCGCGCTGATCGGCGCCCTGTCGACCAGTGCGCCGGGCAATTGGGATACACCGGCCCGCAAGGTGGCGGTGGATGCCTTCAATGCCGAAACGGACCCGAAGAAGCGTATCGCGCTATGGGCGGACGTTCAGAAGGTGATCTACGCGGAAGCACCGATCATCAAGATCGGCGATTTCAACGCGCTGTCGGCCAAATCGCCCAAGCTGGAGCACTTTACCCCGGCGCCCTGGCCCTATTTCTGGAACGTGTCGCTCAAGCAGTAAGCTGAAGCGTTCGGGCGCGGGCGGCAGCAAGCCGCCTGCCGCCCGTGCCTTCGTATCGTAGCTCCCGCAGCAGGATCCAACCGGCCCATGCTCCGTTACATCTTCCAACGCTTTATCGGCATGATTGTCGTGATGTTTCTGGTGGTGACCATCGTGTTCATCATCGTGCGCGTCACGCCCGGCGATCCGGCGGCCGTCATGCTCGGACCGGAAGCGACCGCTGCCGATATCGCGCAGTTGCGGACAGCCCTCGGGCTCGACCGCTCCATCCTCGTTCAATATGTTTACTTCATCGGCCAGCTGCTGCAGGGCGATCTCGGACGGTCGATCTTTCTCGACCAGCCCGTGCTGACCGCATTGGCGCAGCGTGCCGAGCCGACATTTTTCCTCACGGTTTTCTCGATCCTCATCGCCAGTGTCATTGCGATCCCCATCGGGGTCTATGCCGCCTACCGGCGCGGATCGGTCTTCGATCAGGCCGCAACGGCGCTTGCCATGCTGGCCGCCAGCATTCCCAGTTTCTGGCTCGGCCTGATCCTGATGCAGGTGTTTGCCGTCCGCTTCGGCATCTTCCCGGTCTCCGGTTATGGCGGGCCGGACACGACGCTGGGCGAGCGGCTGTATCATCTCGTTTTGCCGGCTTTTGCGCTGGGAATCGTTTCATCGGCGCTGATCATGCGGTTTACCCGCGCGTCGATGCTGGATGTGCTTGGGGATGACTACATCCGCACGGCGCGCGCCAAGGGCGTTGTCGAACGCAGTGTCGTGCTCAAGCACGCCTTCAAGAATGCGCTGATCCCAATCATCACCGTCGTCGGCCTGACGGCCGCCGTGCTGATCTCCGGTGCGGTGGTAACGGAGACGGTCTTCGGGCTGCCCGGTGTCGGCAATCTCGTCGTCTCGGCCGTGCTGCGCCGCGATTACCCCGTCATTCAGGGCGCACTCCTCATCATCGCCGGGCTCTACGTCCTCATCAATTTCGCCATCGACATGCTTTACCTCGTCGTTGACCCAAGGGTGCGCTACTGATGACCGATATCGTTTCACCCGTTCCCGCCAGCGAGCGCAGCAAATTCCTGCGGGTTCTCCTGCGCCGCAAGACCGTCCTGTTCGGCCTGATCGTTCTGGCAATCTTCATCATGCTTGCCATTCTCGCACCGCTCATTGCCCCCTATGCGCCGAACAAGCTGTCGATTGTCAACCGGCTGAAACCGCCGAGCGCCCAATGGATTTTCGGCACGGACGAGTTCGGACGCGACGTATTTTCGCGCACGATCTATTCCGCCCGGCTGTCGCTGCTCGTTGGTTTTGCCGTGGTGGTGCTCGCCTCGCTCATCGGCGTGACCCTCGGCATTCTCGCCGGTTTCTTCCACAAGCTCGATGCGCCGATCACCCGGCTGATCGATGCGATGATGGCATTCCCCGATATCCTGCTTGCCATTGCGCTGGTTGCGGCACTCGGTCCGTCGCTGACGACGGTGATCATCGCGCTCAGCATCGTCTATGCGCCGCGGCTTGCCCGCGTGGTGCGGGCCTCGACACTGGTCATCCGCGAACTGCCCTATGTGGAAGCCGCCCATGCGCTTGGCATTTCGACACCGCATATCCTGACGCGCCATATCCTGCGCAATCTGCTCTCGCCTATCCTCGTCCAGGGAACGTTCCTGTTTGCCCATGCCATGCTGGCGGAAGCCGGGCTGTCCTTCCTCGGTCTCGGCGTCAGCCCTGAAGTGCCGACCTGGGGCACGATGATTGCCGCCGGGCGGCAATATGTCGGTCAGGCCGACTGGATGACCCTGTTTCCCGGCATTGCCATCGTCCTCTCCGTTCTCTCCCTGCAGATGGTCGGCGACGGCTTCCGCGACCTCCTAGACCCCCGCCTCAGAAAGGATCTCTGATCATGCCCGCCCCCTCCGCAACCGACGGCCGTTTGCTGCTGACCAATGTCAAGCCGGTTGCCTTTGGCCCCAATACACCCACCGGCACCATCGATATCCTGATCGGTTCGGACGGAAAAATCGCCGAATTCGGCCCCTCCCTGAACGTCGCCGGCGATGCCAGGCGCATTGACATGAAGGGCGCCTGGATTTCACCCGGCTGGACCGACCTGCATGCCCATGTCTGGCATGGCGGAACCGATATCTCGGTTCGCCCGCAAATCTGCGGTGTCGAGCGCGGCGTGACGACCATCGTCGATGCGGGCTCGGCCGGCGAAGCGAATTTCCACGGCCTGCGCGAATATATCATCGAACCGGCGAAGGAGCGCATCAAGGCTTTCCTCAATCTCGGCTCGATTGGTCTGGTCGCCTGCAACCGCGTCAGCGAACTCAGCGATATCCGCTCCATCGATCTCGACCGCACGGTCGCCTGCGTCAACGAAAACCGCGACCACATTGTCGGCCTGAAGGTGCGTGCCAGCCATGTCATCACCGGCTCCTGGGGTGTAACCCCGGTCAAGGTCGGCAAGAAGGTGGCAAAAATTCTCAAGCTGCCAATGATGGTGCATGTGGGCGAACCGCCCGCGCTCTACGACGAAGTGCTGGAGATTCTGGGACCGGGCGATATCATCACCCATTGCTTCAACGGCAAGGTCGGCGCCAGCATTATCGAAGATGAGGATCTGTTCGAACTGGCGGAACGCTGCGCCGGTGAAGGCATCCGGCTCGATATCGGCCATGGCGGCGCGTCGTTCTCGTTCCGCGTGGCGGAAGTCGCCATCAGCCGCGGCCTGCTGCCATTCTCCATCTCGACGGACATCCACCTGCACAGCCTGAACTATTCCGTGTGGGATCTGGGAACGACGATGTCGAAGCTGCTGAGCGTCGGCATGCCGTTCGACAAAGTCGTCGAGGCAGTCACGCTCTCGCCGGCATCGGCCATCGGCCTGCCGACCGACAATCTCCTCTCCGTCGGTAAGCCGGCCGAGTTCACCATCTTTGAACTGGTCGATTCAGATCTCAGCGTCATCGATTCGCTGGGCTACGAGGCGACGCTGCACAAACTGTTCGAACCGCGCATGGTGGTTCTGGGCACCGAAACCATCGCGGCGAGCCGCTATCAACCGGTGAAGCCTGAGCTGGTCAATCACCGCCATACCCATTCATACCGCTAAGGAGCTCGCGTGAATCCTTCATCCAGTCCGGCTGTCGACGCCGGCACCTCTCCTTACATCAGGCTGAAGGCGCTGGGCATCGTGTTGCCGCCGGCACCGCGTCCGATTGCCAATTTCGTTACCCACATTCAGGAAGGCAACATGCTGTACCTCTCGGGCCAGGGCCCGCGCGAGGATGACGGCTTCATGCATACGGGAAAAGTGGGCGATAATGTCAGCGTCGAGGACGCCTATGCCCATGCCCGGCTGACCGGCATCAACCTGCTGGCGGTCCTGCAGTCCGCCCTGGGCGATCTCGGCCGCGTCAAGCAGGTGGTCAAGCTGCTCGGCATGGTCAATGCCGTGCCTGACTTTGCCGATCATCCGCTTGTTATCAACGGATGCTCCGATCTGCTGATCGACGTGTTCGGCGATGCGGGACAGCATGCCCGCTCGGCCGTGGGCTTCGGCTCACTGCCGGGCAACATCACCGTGGAGATCGAGGCGATCATCGCCTTGAGGGACTAGGATCAGGAATGACTGCGCCAGCCCATCACCGTCTCGATCCGTTCGGCAGATGCCTTGACCTCGGCCGTGTAGCGCTCGGGGTCATCCGCAATCTTCTGCTCGGGCAGAACGATGGAGATGGTGGCAACGCAGGTGCCCTTGTCGTCGCAGACGGGCGAGGCAACACAGGCAACGGCGTAGTCGGATTCGCCCGCCTGAATGGAAATGCGCGATTGCAGCGCCTCGGCAGCGGCTTTCGACAGCGCTGCCGGTTCGATGACGGCACGGCCCGTGGGCGAGGATTTGGCGCAGCGCTTGAACAGATCCAGCCGTTCGGCTTCGGGCAGATGGCCGACAAGCAGGCGGCCGGATGCGGTCCAGTTCAGCGGCACGCGCGTGCCGACGCGCGACGTGACATGGAAATGGCCGGGACCATCGGCCATGGCCAGAACCATCATGTGATCGCCGTCGCGGCCGCACACCTGCACCGTTTCACCCGATACGCGGCTGAGATTGTGCATTTCGTGGTTGGCGACGTCGAGAAAATCCAGCGAGCGGGCATAGGCGAGACCATAGTGGTAAAGCCGTGCACCCAGCCAGACGGAGCCGTCATTGTTGCGGGAGAGAAGGTTCTTCTCAACCAGATCGTCAATGATGACATAGACGGTCGACAGCGGCGCACCGATGGCCTTGGCAATGCCGTAGACACCGGCCGGGCTGCCGGTTTCGTAGAGATAGTCCAGAACCTGCAAGGCCCGGTCGATGCCGCTGACACGGGAACGGCGGCCCGTCGCTTCCGGTTGTTCGGTTGTCTCAAGACCGGGGGCAGCGCCCATGTCTGATGTCTTTGCGTCCACGTTCAGGCTCCTGGCAGGCTCGATTGATGTTCAAACAGTTTATTACATTATAATGGCATATATGCCTAGAAAATGGAATGTGTTGCAAGCGGCAACATTTCGAGGAGATTAGCATGACAGACTCTCACAACCCCGACGATATTCGCGAAACGCTCGGGTTGCGACCCGTTATCAACGTGTCCGGCACGATGACCTCGCTGGGGGCGTCGATCGTGGTTCCGCAAGCGGTCGCCGCCATGACGGCAATCCTTCCGCAGTTCGTCGAGGTCAACGACCTGCAGAAGAAGGCGAGCCCGGTGATTGCCCGGCTGACCGGGGGTGAAGCCGGCTTTGTCACGGCGTCCTGCTCCGCCGGCATCAGCCTTGCTGTAGCAGCGGCCATGACGGGGAATGATCTTGCCGCCATCGAACGCCTGCCCGATACGACGGGCCTGAAGGACGAGGTGATCATCCAGATGGGCCATGTGGTCAGCTATGGTGCTCCGGTCGATCAGGGTATCCGGCTTGCCGGTGCCAAGGCCGTTCTGGTCGGTCAGGCGACATCCTGCTACCCCTATCATCTCGATGGGGCGATCAACGAGCGCACCGCCGCTGCCGTCTTTGTTGTCTCGCATCACACGGTTCAGTACGGCCTCGTTGCCCTGCAGAAGTTTGCCGAAGTCTGCCACGCTCGCGGCGTGCCTGTGATCGTCGATGCGGCGTCGGAATATGATCTGAAGATTTTTCTCGAACAGGGGGCCGACATTGCGCTCTACTCGTCGCACAAGTTTTTGGGCGGTCCGACCGGCGGTATCGTCGCCGGCGCCAAGGATTTCGTCCGCAACACCTTCCTGCAGAATATGGGCATTGGCCGCGGCATGAAAGTGGGCAAGGAGAGCATTCTTGGAACCATCGCTGCGCTCGAAGCCTGGGAAAAGCGCGACCATGCGGGTATCCGCGAGCGGGAAACCGGCTATCTCAACCTCTGGCAGCAGACGCTTGCGGGCAAGCCGGGCGTCACGGCAGTCATCGAGCCCGATCCGACACACAATCCGCTCGACCGCCTGCGCGTCACCATCGAACCGCAGGCCGCCCATATCTCCGCTTGGGATCTCGCCGATGCGCTGGCACAGGGCGCCCGCCCCGTGATCGTCCGGGACCATGAGGTCGAACACGGCTACTTCTATATGGACCCGTGCAATTTGCATCCGGGAGAAGAAACCATTGTGGCCAGCCGTCTGACGGAAGAGCTCGGCAAGGCGCGGGCTTCCAACGCGATCATCTCGACCCCGGTTGAAAACCGCTACGCGCGCCGCATGGCCGGTCTCATGCGCTGGCCCGACTGACCGGCGCATCGCCATCTGCCAACGGAAAGGATTTGTACTCATGGACAATCGTCAGCCTTCCCATCCCGGCAACAGGGGCAATGCTCCTGCACCGGTTCTGTCGGTCGCCAATCTGACGACATCCTTCCAGTCCGACGGCAAGTGGCGGCCGGTCGTGCGCAATGTCTCGTTCGACGTGGCGCCGGGCGAGACGGTGGCCATCGTCGGTGAATCCGGTTCGGGCAAGAGCGTGACGTCGCTGTCCATCATGCGGCTGTTGCAGAAGGACAAGAGCCGCATCGAAGGCCGCATCATGCTGGACGGCAAGGACATTCTTGCGCTTCCCGAGAGCCAGATGCGGGCGGTGCGCGGCAATGATGTCGCCATGATCTTTCAGGAGCCGATGACCTCGCTCAATCCGCTGTTCACCGTAGGCCAGCAGATCAGCGAAGCCCTGCTCTGCCATTCCGCCATGTCGCGGGCGGAAGCCAAGGCCGAAACGATCCGGCTTCTGGAGAAGGTGCGCATTCCCGCCGCGCAATCGCGCTTCGATGAATATCCGCACCGCTTCTCCGGCGGCATGCGCCAGCGCGTAATGATTGCCATGGCGCTGGCCAGCAAGCCGAAGCTGCTGATCGCGGATGAGCCGACGACGGCGCTTGACGTGACGATCCAGGGCCAGATTCTCGACCTGATCAAGCTGCTGCAGGAAGAGGAGGGCACGTCCGTCCTCTTCATCACCCACGATATGGGCGTTGTCGCCGAGATCGCTGACCGCACCGTCGTCATGTATAATGGTGAGGCGGTGGAAACCGGCAGGACCGAGGACATCTTTGCCCGCCCGCAGCATCCCTATACCCGCTCGCTGCTTTCCGCTGTTCCCATTCTTGGCTCGATGAAGGGACACAAGCGTCCGTTGCGGTTTCCGGTGGTGGACCGCGCAACCGGCACGTCGGATGTGCCTGTCGAGGCCGCTGACACCGTCAAATCGCAGGTAAAGCCACTGCTCGAGGTGAAGAACCTCACCACGCGCTTCAATATTCACTCGGGGATGTTCGGACAACTGGAAGGCCGCGTGCATGCGGTGGAGAATCTGTCTTTCACCCTGCAGCCGGGCGAGACCCTGTCGCTCGTCGGTGAATCCGGTTGCGGCAAGTCGACGACCGGACGCTCGATCATGCGTCTGGTGCAGCCGCTCAGCGGAGAGGTGCTGCTGAACGGGGAAGACGTGCTGACCATGGAGCCGAAGCGGCTGCGCGATATGCGCCGCACCATGCAGATGATCTTTCAGGATCCGTTCGCCAGTCTTAACCCGCGCATCACCGTCGGCGCTGCGATTGCCGAACCCTATCTCGAACACAAGCTGGGAACGCGCGCGCAGGCAAAAGAGCGTGTTGCCGATCTTCTGGAGCGGGTCGGGCTGACTGCGGATATGGCAAGCCGCTATCCGCATGAATTTTCCGGCGGCCAAAGGCAGCGCGTGTGCATTGCCCGCGCACTCGCACTCGATCCGAAACTGATCGTTGCCGATGAATCCGTCTCGGCGCTGGACGTGTCGATCAAGGCGCAGGTCATCAACCTTTTGCTCGATCTGCAGGCGAGCCTCAACCTCGCCTATCTCTTCATCTCGCACGATATCGCCGTGGTGGAACGGGTCAGCCATCGCATCGCGGTGATGTATCTCGGTGAAATCGTCGAGATCGGATCGCGTGAAGCCATCTTCGAGAACCCGCAGCATCCCTACACACGCAAGCTCATTTCAGCCGTGCCGGTGCCCGATCCGTCGCGGCGCGGCATCAAGCGGCCGGTCTCCAATGACGAGATCAAGAGCCCGGTGCGCACGCCGGACTTCATTGTGCCTGTGCGGCAATACAATGAAGTCTCGGCGGGGCACCTGGTTCAGGTGCAGTAAGCCCTTACTTCGCTTTCTTGGAACCGACCAGTTCGTCCCATTTGCGGAAGGCGATGACCATCTTGTCCGGCTTCAGCGGCAGTTCGATCGGGTTGTTGGCGATCAGCCCGGCATATTCCTCCCGGCCGAACTGCTTGATCACGTCCTGGCTGTGCTGCGGTGCCATGGACAGCGGCACGTTCTTCACCGCCGGACCCGGATAGAGATAGCCCTCGTCATAGGAATAGGCCTGCGCCTTGGGTGTAAGCAGGAAGGCCATCAGGTCGAGGACGACCGCCGCCTTGTCGTCGGCGATGCCCTTGGGCATGCACATGAAGAAGGCGTCGGAAACCCAGTGGAAACCCTTGAGGGTGCCGATCTTTGCCGTTTCGGGCACGATGCCGAGCGCGCGCGGATTGATGTCCCAGCCGGTGGTGCTGATGATGATGTCGCGCGATCCCTCGCCGAATTCTTTCATCGTCGCGCCGGTTCCAGCCGGATAATAATCGATGTATTGGCCGATATCGGTAAGATAGGCCCAGGTCTTGTCCCAGCCATTGACCGGATCCTGCGGGTCCTTGTCGCCGAGAATATAGGGCAGCCCCATCATGAAGGTGCGGCCGGGACCGGAATTGGTCGGGCGGGCATACATGAAGCGCCCGGGGTTTTCCTTGGCATAGGCCAAAAGTTCTTCCGCGCTGGTCGGGACCTTCTTGACTCGTTCCGGATCATATTCGATCAGCGGGCCCGAGGGATAATAGTTGACGACGACACCGTAGCCGTCGCCCTGCGCCTTGTGCAGGGCGAGCGCGGCGGGTTCGTAGTTTTCCTCGATCCCCGGAAACTTGTCGGCGAAATCCGGCAGGATTTTCAGCCACGTCTCATTGGCAAGCCCGGCCGCCAATCCGTCGCTGCCGGTCAGAACGATATCGATATCGACGCGGCCCGCGCTCTGCTGCGCCTTGAGCTTGCCGGCGAGCTCCGTCACCGGCGCCTTGGTGAAGATGATCCGCGACGCCCGTTCCGGATAGGTTTTGGCATATTCCTCGAATGCGGGCTGGATCAGCGCCAGCGCACCGCCCACGTCCATCACGGTGATCACGACAGGCGCGGAGGGCAGGGCGGGTGTCTTGGCCCAGGCGGGCATCGCGCCCGCCATTGCCGATGCGGTCATGCCGCCGAGCAGCACCCGGCGGCTCATTCGAAACTGGTCATTTCCCATTTGCATTCCCCTTTATTGTTCTTGGATGTTTCAGTTGCAGTTTCTGATCTCGTCGCCGATGCGGACGCTGCGGATGGCCATGCTGTCCGACCAGTCGATTTCCGCATGCGGCAGGGTGATGTTGCGGGCGCGCAGGACCGGAGCGAGCGCAACCAGCAATCGTGTGGACGCCATTTCAACCGCCTGTTCGAAGGACGCGATGCCCCAACGGACAAGGTTGCGCACCCCGTCATCGAGACAAAGGGACGATCCGGCAAGGCCGGTTGTTCCAGGCAGGCGCACCGTGCCGTCTGCGGTGCGTTCGATGCGCATGCCGGCGAAATCATAGGCGCCTGCGGGAACGGCCGCGGCGGCGACGGCATCGGTCACCAATGCGGAGCGCTCAAAGCCCTTGGCCCGCATCAGGGATTTGAGCGCCTTGGGTGGAAGATGAATGCCGTCGGCAATGAAGGTCGCCAGCAGCCGGTCTTCGCCAAGCTGGGCAAAGAGCGGATTGTCGAGCTTGGGCATGATCTGCGGCAGGCCGTTGCCGAGATGCGTCGACAGGCTCGCACCGGCCAGTGCCGCGGCCTCCACCATGGCGAAATCCGCAGCGGAATGGCCGATTGAAACCAGAATATCCCGTGCCGCCATGGCCCGGATGAAATCGAGGCTGCCGGATATCTCAGGCGCGACGGTCACGAGAAGAATCGGCCGCTTGATCGCGTCTTGCAGACGCGTGACCAGGGCAGGATCAGCCGATGTCATGGCCTGTGCGGGATGGCACCCGGAAAAGCCCTGCGCCGGATTGAGAAACGGCCCCTCCAGATGATATCCCGGACACATCAGCGGACCGAGACGGCTCGTACTGACGCAGCGGTCGAGCGCGGTAAAGCGCGCTTCCAGTTCATCGGGATAGGCGGTGATGATCGTCGGCAGGCATGTGGTGACGCCCGTTGCCAGCATGGCCTCCAAGGCGTGGTCCAACGCCTCCGGTGTCAGGCTGGCGGTGTTGAAATCCACCCCGGCAAACCCGTTGACCTGGATATCGACGAGGCCCGATGTGATCATGACAGTTTTGACGCCGAATCCGGATCGAGCAGCAGGATTGTCTGCGGATGGGTCTGGATGATCGAGGCGGGATGACGCGGGTCGACCGGACCTTCCAGTGCGTCCTTGACAGCCTGCGCCTTGCGCGCATCAGGCACCGAAAGGATGACGAGGCGGCTCTTGAGGATTTGCCGGATGCTCATCGAAATGGCCTGCTCAGGCACGGCGTCCAGCGACGGGAACCAGCCTTCACCCATCTGCTGCTTGCGGCAGGCCTCGTCCAGCGTCACGACGATATAGGGCTCTTCCGTATCGAAATCGGCGGGTGGGTCGTTGAAGGCCAGATGGCAGTTTTCGCCGATACCGGCAAAGCAGACATCGATATCGTGTTCGGCGATCACGGCACTGAGCCGCTTTGCTTCGGCCTGCGGATTGCCCTCGGCATTGACCGGATGAAACGTTACATCGCCGCCGAGCGGCGCAACGAACCGCTCCTGCAGATATTTGCGGAAGCTGGCGGGGTGGGTGATGTCCATGCCGACATATTCATCGAGATGGAACGCCGTCACCCGCGACCAGTCGATCTCCTCTGCCGCAACGAGATTTTGCAGGAGTTCGAACTGGCTGGCGCCCGTGGCGACAATGATCGACGCCTTGCCCTTCTGCGCAATCGCCTGGCGGATCGCCGCTGCGCCAAGCGCGGCGCCGGTCGCGCCAAGGACCTGCTTGTCGGATAAAATACGCGTATCGACCATGGGCTTTACCAACCTTCTTGCATATGCTTTTCACCGTGGCCGCCATTGTAAGCATAGCTGTCCATGGCACTGCAAGGTATTTTAGAATAATATTGTTCAAAAATAAGAACGAGGGCGTTCCCGCATGATTCTGACCGTTGACGAGACACATTATGACGATGCCCACCAGCGTGACTGCGCCCGGGTCGTAGCGCTTGTCTCCGATGGCGGTCAGCATTCCCGGCCCGGCATTGCCGAAGCGCTCGACATGACCTCGACCACCACGTCAAAAGTGGTGGGGGACCTGATCGCCCGCGGCCTGCTGGTGGAAACGGCCGGCGAAAAAAGCGGGCGGGGCCGCCCTGCCATCCGGATCGGCCTCAACACGCAGCGTTTCGCCGCAACGGTCATTCATGTGTCGAGCCGTTCCCTGCGCGGTACGCTGGTGGATTTCGGCGGCCGGACGCTGGAACGCTTCAGTCTCGATATGCGGGCCGACGCCGACTGCGGCCAGATGACGACCGCCATGCAGGATCTGGTCACGCTTCTGGCGGACAGGTGTCCGGCGGGAATGCAGCACATCGGGACATCCGTGTCCGTATCCGGCGTTGTCGATGTCGAAAGCCGCACCTGGCTGCTCACCTCGCGCTGGCCGAAGATCCGTGATTTTGACCTGGCGGCGGCGCTGGCGCCGGTCACCCCGGAGGTTCTGGTCTGCCGGCACCTTGATGCCGAACTCAATGCCCGCATGCTGCAGGACCCGGTTTACGGCACCGACAATACATTGCTCCTGCACTGGGGCTGGGGCATCGGCCTGGCCTATAGCGTGAATGGCGATCCGTTCATCCGTGCCGGCGGCCCGTTCGGCGAAATCGGCCATTGGCGTTTCAACCTGCTGGAAGACCGCCCCTGCGGCTGCGGCAATCATGGCTGTCTTGAAACGGCTGCGTCGCTCTGGGCGCTGCTGCCCCGGATGCTCGAACGATGGCCGTCCCTGTCCGAGAACGAGGAAGTGCTGGCCGGGCAAATGGCCCGGCGGCCCCTGCTCGACATGGACGATATGCGCACCGGGGTCGAGCTCATGGCGCGATCCCTCGCCAATGTCTGCCGCCTGCTTTTTCCCAAGCGGGTTATCGTGACCGGGCCATTCATTGCCAATGCGGATGTCTGGCAGGCGTTTGAGCAGGCTTTCCAGGCGGAAGGCCTGATCGGCACGCTGGAACTGCCGGTTCTGATCGCGGACAAATCAAGCGAGGAGTTCGCCATTCTCGGTGCCGTGCGGCCGCTGTTCAATCTGGGGCTTGAGACATTCATCCGATCGTGAGATGACACTGCCTGCGAACATCCGATTGCACCAACGCCACGGCCCCGCCGGAAGAACACAGCAGGACATCATACCGATCATGACGCAGCAATTCATCGATCACCTCACGAGCGAGCTGAAAGGCTTGAAGGAGTCCGGACTTTACAAATCCGAACGTGTCATCACCTCCAAGCAGGCCGGGCAAATCGAGGTCTCCGGCGGTGCCCGGGTCCTGAATTTCTGTGCCAACAATTATCTCGGCCTTGCCGACAATGCGGAGCTGGCGGAAGCCGGAAAAGCCGCACTCGACCGTTACGGCTATGGCATGGCGTCGGTCCGTTTCATCTGCGGCACGCAGGAAGAGCACAAGCAGCTTGAGTCGCGCATCTCCAGCTTCCTTGGACTTGAAGACACAATCCTCTATTCCAGCTGCTTCGATGCCAATGGCGGCCTGTTCGAGACGCTTTTGGGTGAAGAGGATGCGATCATTTCCGATGCGCTGAACCATGCCTCGATCATTGACGGCGTGCGCCTGTCGAAGGCAAAGCGCTTCCGCTATGCCAACAACGATATGGCGGCGCTGGAAGAAGAACTGAAGAAAGCCGAAGGCAGCCGGTTCAAGCTGATCGCCACCGACGGCGTCTTTTCCATGGACGGCATTATCGCCAATCTCGGCGGCGTCTGCGATCTCGCCGAAAAATATGGCGCCATGGTCATGGTCGACGACAGCCATGCGGTCGGCTTTGTCGGCAGGCATGGCCGCGGTTCGGCCGAACATTGCGGCGTGGAAGGCCGGGTGGATATCATCACCGGCACGCTGGGCAAGGCGCTGGGCGGTGCCTCCGGCGGTTATACCTCCGGGAAGGCCGAAGTGATCGACTGGCTGCGCCAGCGGTCGCGACCCTACCTCTTCTCCAACACGCTGGCGCCGGTTATCGCGGCAGCCTCGCTGAAGGTCTTCGACCTGATCGACCGGGGTGCCGACCTGCGGGCGCGCCTCAGTGCCAATGCCGCGCATTTCCGCAAGGATATGAGCAAGCTCGGCTTTACCCTTGCCGGTGCCGATCATCCGATCATCCCGGTCATGCTGGGCGACGCATCGCTGGCGCAGGAAATGGCTGCACGCATGCTGGACAAGGGCGTCTATGTCATCGGTTTTGCCTTCCCGGTCGTGCCGAAAGGCCAGGCGCGCATCCGCACCCAAATGTCTGCTGCCCACACCACGGAAGATGTCGCCCGCGCTATAGACGTCTTTGCCGAAGTCGGGCGTGATCTCGGCATCATCAAATAGGAAAAACACCATGTCGAACATGATGAAGGCACTGGTAAAGGCCAAGGCGGAACCCGGCATCTGGATGGAACATGTTCCCGTGCCGGAGCCCGGTCCCAACGATGTGCTGATCCGCGTGAAGAAATCCGCGATCTGCGGCACCGACGTTCACATCTACAATTGGGATCAGTGGGCGCAGGCGACGATTCCAGTGCCGATGGTTGTCGGCCATGAATTCTGCGGCGAGATCGCCGACATCGGCTCGGCGGTCACCAAATACAAGGTCGGGCAGCGGGTTTCCGGCGAGGGGCATATTGTCTGCGGCACCTGCCGCAACTGCCGGGCGGGCAGGGGGCATCTGTGCCGTAACACGCTGGGCGTCGGTGTGCATCGTCCCGGCTCGTTCGGCGAATATGTGTGCATTCCGGAATACAATGTCGTGCCGATTCCAGACGATATTTCCGACGAGATCGCCGCGATTTTCGATCCGTTCGGCAATGCGGTTCACACCGCGCTGAGTTTCGATCTGGTGGGCGAGGACGTGCTGGTCACGGGCGCCGGGCCCATCGGCATCATGGGCGCGCTGGTTGCCAAGCGCTCGGGCGCCCGCAAGGTCGTCATCACCGACATCAACCCGTCCCGCCTTGCGCTTGCCAAGCAGTTGGGCATCGATCACGTGGTCGATGCGTCGAAGGAAAACCTTGCAGATGTCATGCGCCAGATCGGCATGACGGAAGGTTTTGACGTCGGCCTCGAAATGTCCGGCGCGGCGCCGGCCTTCCGCGACATGATCGACAAGATGAACAATGGCGGCAAGATTGCCATTCTCGGCATTGCACCGACCGGCTTCGAGATCGACTGGAACAAGGTCATTTTCAAGATGCTCAACCTGAAGGGCATTTATGGCCGCGAAATGTTCGAAACCTGGTACAAGATGATTGCCTTCGTGCAAGGGGGGCTTGATCTGAGCCAGATCATCACCCACCGCCTGCCGATCGATGATTTCCAGGCGGGCTTTGATGCCATGCGCTCGGGAAGCTCGGGCAAGGTTGTTCTGAGCTGGCACTGAAATACGTGCCCTGTTTCGCAATGACGCCATTTCATGGCGTCATGATCGGCGCGGATATGCGCCGATAGATGTAGTTCATGGTGCATCCGGAGGTTTTTGCCCATGACCAAGATGCTTGCCATTGTCCGCAGTCCTGAAGAGGCGGACATCGTCCTTCAGTGCGGCGCCGACATCATTGATGTACCGGCATCTGATCTGCAAGCGCTGCAGACCTATGCAAAAGCCGCGCGCGGCAAGGCCGTGCTGTCCGCAACACTGCCGGAGGCGGCGCGCGCATCCCATGCCGGGGAACTGACCGGTGCAGGACTTGGGTTCATCGGCATTCCGGTCGAGACGTCCACGCCGCTGCATTCCCTCCCCGACTTGCCCGCTCCGGCAAAGTGGATGGCGGTCGTTCATGTGGACCTGATGAGCGCGTTGCCCGACGTGTCCAGCCTGTCGTCCCGGGGCTTTGCCGTGATCATGCTGGATACGAGCAACGGATCACGGCTTTTGAACCATGTGTCGCTCGCCCAAATCGATGCTTATGTCCGGGAGTGTCACGCGCTTTCGATCCTGGTCGGCATCGCCGGTGCGCTTGAAACGCCGGATATTCCGCGTCTTCTCAGTTTTCAGCTGGATATTCTGGGCTTCAGGCAGGCATTTTTCGAGAATGCCCATGCGGGCACGATCAACGTTGAGGCGGCTTCGCAAATCCGCGATCTCATTCCTCCCGAACGGCAGGACAGTCTTGCGCCCGGTGTCGATTATCAATTGCTGGCGGCGCGCGGCTATTTCCCCGATCCGGCCGAAGAGGGGCTTGGGACGGACAAGATTTTCGTGCGTGATTTCGTCCTGCCCGTTCATATCGGCGCGTACAGTTTCGAGCACGGCATTGCCCAGAAGATGCGTTTCGACGTCACCGCCGATGTCCTGCGGGTAACCCGCAATCCCGAGGACATGCGCCACATCGTGTCCTACGACCTGATCATGGACGGCATTCGCGCCATCGTTGCCCGTGGTCACGTCGAGCTGTCGGAAACACTGGCCGAGCGCATTGCTGCGTTCATCCTCGAGAATCCGCGTGTCACCCGCGTGGTGGTGCGGGCGGAAAAGCTGGAACTGGGCCCGGGGGGCGTGGGTGTCGAGATCGAGCGCAGGCGCGAGACACAGATCGCGCCGGTCCTGCCCGCAAACGCGCCCGTGCCACATCGCAGGCGCGATCACTGATCATCGGGCGGCGGTTATGATTTCAGGCCGAGTATCTCCGCGGCCGTCGGCCGTCCGGTAACCGCGCGCTGAATGGCCTCTTTTGTCGCCTGATAGTTGTAGTCGTGTATCCTGCTGTCGTCGCGCGCCTGCCAGTGAATGAAAACACCGACGCAGATAAACAGGTTGTCGGCTTCCTCAAGCGGGATCACACCTTCCGCCACGCAATCGCGCACCGCCTTGGCAATACCCGATTGCGCCGGTCCGAACAGCTGCATGGCCTGGCCGGATCCGCGGATCGTGACCTTGTTGTACATCACCGTATTGGGCTTGCAGGGCAGATTCGGTTCAATGACGGCCAGAACCGAGGTAAAGCCGTCCTTGTTGTTGGTCAGCGCGTTGCAGAATGCGGTTTCCACCGCACTGCCGCGCGGCCCGATCAACAGGTCGATATGGGCAACCTCATTGCCTTCGCCGACCAGGGATTCGCCCACCATGACTCTGTTGATGATCTGCATGCCGATTCCTCCATCTCGCGCAGCTATAGCCCAAGATGCGGATGCGGGGAAAGAATTGTATTCTGCAGCCCGTCAGAGTGTCAGATCGAGCGCTTTCATCCGTCGCGCGACGTCCTGTTTGCGGTCGGGGTGGACGGCAAGGATGTTCGCCACATGGTCGGCCGGAAAGGCCATGTTTGTGGCGTGAGCGGTCGTCAACGGCCGGAGTGCCCCGGAGAGGACCTCCCACATGTCGTAACCCCAATCGGCCAGTTGTTCGAAAATCTTGCCGGGCGTTGTCTTTGACAGATTGGCAAGGAGCTCGCGATTGATCTCGACGAGGATCGTTGGTTTTGAAGCGCGAATTGTGGCCGCCGCGCCGATGAGAAACAGCCCTTCGGCGCCCTCGATATCGACCTTGATGGAATCGGGTTTCAGCTTCTTTGCCAGGGCATCGAGCGTTTCAACCTTGGTGCTGCGCTCGCATTGCGCACCACCGGAGCCGGGGACGAGACTCGTCGCGCCGGCATTGATCGTGTATTCGGCGCCGTTCAGCTGCATGGTGCCCGACGCATCGGCCAGCGCGAGCTGGTGCAGCTTTATGGTTTTTGCAAGCCTATTTTCGGCAATCGATTTGTTGAACAGATTCCACAGATACGGCAGTGGTTCAAACGCGACGATCTTGCCGCGGAAGCCGGGTTTGCTGGCCAGCGACAATGAATAATATCCGACATTGGCGCCCACATCGACGAATATGCCGTCATCGGGCGTAATCGCCTTGATGATCTCGACGTCGAATTTCTTGTGCTGGCCGCTGAAAATGCCGAAACTCATGTAATACTGGCGAAGGTCCAAATATATCTTGAAGTTACTTTTTGTTTCGTAGAGTACCTCCACGCTTTCGCGCACGAAATTCTCGAAAACAACGTCCGCATGCCTGTGGTGAAATTCCGGGGATGAGAGAAAGCGCCGCCGGTGCTCTTCAAGCGATAGATCTGAGACATCAAGCAAATTCTCTGAAATTAGTTTCACTTCTTCAGCATTTGCTTCGCGTCCAAGGATAAATTTGTAGCAACTCATAATGTCATTGTAACTCGTCATGACGCCTTCACATTCATTCGAATTGACCTGCTACGGAAATAGAAACTCTGCCTGCTAGCGTGCAGTCTGAACAGCACTTGCTAACAATTCATCCAATACTTGGAAATGCCCGTTCCAATCTTGTGGTGTGTGTCGTGATTTACTGCGGTATTCGCCGGCATGCGCTTCGATTGCCGCCCGCCAGCCAAGGCCATCACAGGGATCGAGCAGCGTTGCCTGGTCGCCGACAATTTCCTTATGGGACGGAATGTCCGACGCGATGACAGGCGTTCCCGTCGCCATGGCTTCGGCAACCGGCATGCCATATCCCTCGACGAAGGAGGGGGCGAGCAGGGCGGCGGCACCGGACATCAGATCGGCCAACGCGGCATCGCCGAGATCCGGCACTTCGAGCACCATGTTGCGCAGCTGGGGGCACCGGTCCAACGTGGCAAAGACCTGCGCGTTTTCCCAGCCGCGCTTGCCCGCGATCACCAGGCGCGGCGCGCTGTCGCCATCGCGCTCGACGAGCCAGCGCCACAATTGCAGGAGCAGGATGTGGTTCTTGCGCGGTTCAATGGTTCCGACAATGACGAAATAGGGGTTTTGGGTGCGGGGCGTGCCTGTGCGGCGGACCTGGCGAAAGCTGTTCTCGATGCCCGGAGGCAGAATCGCCATGGGCGGTGCCACGCGTCCGCGTTCATCGGCAAATGACCGCAGCGAACGCGCCGTTGTCTGGGAATTGCACAGGATAAGACCGGCATGCCGCAGCACAGTCTCCATCCGCTGCAGGTGGCGCTGGGGCTCCTTCCTGCGGACAAATTCGGGATGGGTGACGGGGATGAGGTCGTGGACGTAGAAAACGCCGCTGCGGCGCTTTCCGTCAAGCCATGAAAAGGCGGCAGGCCTGTCGAGGTTCGTATGCGAGACATGGACGAAGGGGGTGTTGCGCGCCATCGGCCCGGCCGGAAACAGGGTCCGCAGGGCCTTTCCGGCGACGAGACCCCATTGTTTCACCTTTGCCGGCTTTGATCCGGCCGGGGCGGGCCTGATATCACACCAGGATATCCGTCCATCGATGGCCGCATAGAGCTGTTCCAGCTCGGCAGACTGCTTCGGGCTCAGCGCCGTGCCGGACCAGCGCGCGCTCAGGTCGGTTATCAATCCCGCTGCACGGCCCTCATTGATCGCAATCGGCTTGTTCCGCCCCATTTCGACAAAAAGCGAACAGCGTTCCCTGGCCCAATGGGCGTATTGCAGTTCAAAGCGATCAATCCCGGTCGGTGTCGAATAATGCGCGCGCCCGATCAGGCGGGAGATGTCCATGGCTATTGCGTTCATCGTGCCCACCCAATCCGGCGTAATGACCGGCGCAACAGGCCGGTCTTGTTGTGTCGCGTTGCGTGAATTTCATCGATAACGTCTTCCACCTCGCAGGGCAGACCGGTGTTCCCGGAGAGATAGCGGGGATAGAGAATGAGAACGCCGGCCATGAGCGCATCGAGCGATAGCGTGCGGCGCGGGCGAAGCGGCGTGACGGCGTCATGGGTCAGGCCCCAGCCCGCATAAAACGGCAATCCGTAGCACCACACCGGCCGTTGCCGGACCAGGGCTTCGAAGCCCAGCTGTGACGTTGCGACGTGCACCTCGTCACTCGCATCAAGCAGGGTGTCGAGCGCGACATTGCCGGCGACAAGGTCGGCCAGCGTGTCAAGTGCAGCAGCATCGGCAAGGCTTTGCCGCTTTCCCGCCAGCAGATCGGGATGTTCCTTGTACACCACGAAGGCATCCGGGCGGCGCGTGCGCACCATCTGCAGCAATTGGAGGTTCGAGATGCCGCCGGTGAGGCCAAGCCGCAGGGAGGCATCGTCCGGCACCTGTCCGGCGATGGTGACGATGCGGCGGCCGGCGGCGAGCGTGCGGTAGTCGGGCGATGCGGTGGCGTCGAGATTGTATTTGCTGATCCCGTATTGAATCATCCGCTGGCGCAGGCGGGCCGCCCGGGCGAGCAGCGGCGGGTCGAATGATGCCGTGCGCAGCAGCCTCTCCAAACCGCTTTCGCGCGCGGCATCGTAGTAGAGCGCCTCCCGGTCGATACAAAGCGAAGAGGCGGGCGTCAGGTTGGCGCCGAGCCCCGCAGACCGGATGAACCCATCTTCGATGCGCAGAACCGGCAACGGTGCGGAGAAGGCATTCCCCCGATGGGGCTCGTCGGCATTCTGACCCCAGCGCACGAGACAGTCCGCCTGTGCCAGCTGTTTTTTCGTCGGCACCTCACCGCAGAAACTGACGCTGGACCAGGGCCCCTGCAGCAGACGCCGGATTGTCGGCCGCTTATGGCGCGAGAAGCCCGCACAGAGATAGTTGCCACGCCGTTCCAGCGCGTGGTGCCGCCAGGCGACAAGCCGGTCGATGGCGTTTTCGGCCGTGGTTTGCCGCCTTGTCACGGGGTCGACATAGAGGGCGTACTGAAGCAATGTTGCCGCGACAAAAGCATCGAGAGTCACCCGGTGTGTGCGGCGGTTCAAAGCGGCATTGGCAATCGGGCCGTCGGCCCAGTCCCGTGTCAGACCCCAGCCGGCATAAAACGGAACGCCAAACGTCGTGACGGGGATTGACCGCAACAGCGCGTCGAAACCGAACTGGCTGGACACCGTCCAGACTTCATCGACGACATCGAGCAAGGCATGCGGCGATACGTTCTCGTCGATAAAGCGGATATTGGGCCTTCCCGCGAGATGGCTGAGATACCCCCTGGCATAACCGGCAACACTATCCGGATGGCTTTTGACCAGGACCGTTGCCCCGGGCACGGCGCAGGCTTCATTGGCCATATGCCGGAACGCGTGTTCATCGGCACCCGCTCCCCTCACCGAATGATCGCCGGCCACCTGATCGATGAGCAGGATCCGCCGGCCATGGGTTGCGGGCAGGGCGACCGGCCGGTCCGGGAAATGATTGTACTTCGTCAGCCGGTGTTCAACGATCATGGCGCGCAGCGTGCGGGCGCGGGCGAGGTCCGGCTTGTCGGCACCCCACTGCAGCAATTCTTCCAGGCGCGATGGCCTGGCGGCATTGAAATAGATGCCGAGATCGTCCGCCACCATCGAAACCGGCGGCGCCCCGGCCTTGCCAAGCCCAACCGAGCGGAGAAAGCCGTCTTCCAGCGACCAATAGGGAATGCCGCGCATGGTAGCCAATCGCTTTCCCAGACGGGCAAGCGGCTTTTCACCCCAGCCGACAACACCGTCGGCGCGGTTCCAGACCATTTCAGCCGACCTTATCGCGGCGGTGCCGAGCGCTGGTCCAATGAGGGGAAACCGCAGTCTCGTCGGCAGAAATGCCAGCAGCGCGGCGCCCTGCGGCGGCAGCCAATTCGCCTGCTCTGCCGCTCCAATGGCCGCCGCGCCGGCGTTTGCCGGGCCTGTTGCTTGCAGGGGGAGTGATCGGGCGAAACTCATGGCGTTCCGTTCGGAATGTCGGGCGACAGCGCGGGTGTATTGACCACAATCATCTTCAGGTCGCGCTGGATGCGTTGCACGACGCGTTTGCTTGTGGCTTCGGTCAGGTTGCGCAGGTAGAAACTGCCATTGACGAGGCTTTCCTCGTGCATGCGCGCATTGAATGCCTTGACGGCGTCGCGGCGCGGCGGAACCGGCGATGTCCAGAAACCATCCATTCCGGCCGTGTCACCCGGCTCGCCGCCATGTCGGCGGCCCCAAACCAGATCGCGCTTGTTGTAGATTGCTTCGCCGAGGGAAAGCACGGGTTTGCCATGGTTCAGCGCCAGCAGTCCCGAGGTGCTGTTGACCGTTATCAGCCCCAGGGAGTGCCGTATCAGCAAGCCGATGGAGCCATCATCGACCACATGGACCCGCTCTGCGCAGCCGGCGATCCGTGCCAGTTCCATGGCAAATGGCCGGTAGCTCTTGTGACCGCGGTCCATCGGATGCACCTTGATCACCAGATGGTGCGCCGGGGCGGCATGTCGCCGGAATGAGCGGATGCTTTCGGTGATGAGCTTTTCCATTGTCCAGCCGCGGCCATGCCGCAGCAGCTGCTGGTCGTCGTGCACCTGCAATGCAATGACGAAATACTGGTTCTCCAGATTCTCGATCAGATTGAGCATCATCGCGTTGTTCGCGGGATAGTGGCGTATTTTCCGGCAGAAGTTCCGCGTCCAGAGAACAGCTTCCGACAGAATGCCGCGGCTGCGATGATGGACGTTGCCGCGAAAGAACACGGCACCAGCCGTCTTTGCCAGGTAGTAGCGGACGGCAAACAGGGTCATGGCGCGGAAAAGGTTGCCCTTGACGGGTTCTATTGGAAGCGCCGACGATGCGGACCGCGCCGGCTGGGGCCTGCGAAGGGGCGACAGCGCATTGTTGCCATCCCATTCGCAGGTGATGAAATTGGGGCGGATATAGCCTTCCTCAAAGCAGGAGACGGGCACGCCGGCGCGCAGCGCAACCATGATCGCCTGGCGGTGGTAGGGCCGGCTGTCGCCGAACAGGATGATCGCCTCCGGCCGCCTGCTGCGTATGAACGCGTCCAGCCAATCTGACCAGGCATCCATGGAACCGCAGAAGTTGAGCGTGCCGGCACCATGCGAAAACAGCCAGTCTCCACCGTTGAAGTTGATCTTGAGGACATCAAAGCCCTGTGCTTCGAACGTGCTGGAGAGGATGCGAAAGAATGGGCCCACGGGCCCCTGAAGCAGCAGGACAAGGGGCTTTTGCGAGGAGATGCAACGGTTTGCCCGTCCGCGGATCGGAAAAGGAACGATTGTGCCAGATTGCCCGGATTTCTCCTCCACAGGTCGTCAAGCCCCTTCGCAATCGGTTCCGCATTGACGTTATGTCAGCAGAGCCCAAAACAAACGCAATTTCAGGTAGTTATTCCATTCGGATTTTTGCGGCGCTATACTAATTCCGCCAGAACAAGTATATTTACGACAATAAGATGTGTATTTGTCTTTTCATTGTTGTTGATGAACATTTGTATTTTATCATATTTGATTATATCAATAGTTATATTCAGTTGTAATTGCAGAATATTTATTTTCATTATATCTTGGCGTTGTAGTGGATGGCATCAGGCCACTGGCGGAGATGAATATGAGTTTGGCATTATCCGGCAAACATTCTGAACCCGATGCCGCGACAACCGGGTGCTTCTTGGCATGACGCGGCTCAGTCCCAACGACGAATTCCTCGATTACCTGACGCTGGTTGATCTCAGTCAGTCCGAAGCTGCGAAAGCGCGCAAAGACCATTGGACGATACGCCTGATGGCGCTGTTGCGCCGGCATGTGCTGCTTATCCTGATGGTCATTCTCCCGACGACGCTTGCCACGGTGTATTACGGGGTCATTGCTTCGCCCCAATATGTATCCGAAACGCGCTTTGTGGTGCGCAGCCCAAACAGAAATGCAGCGGGCCTGCTCAGCGGATTTTTGCAGAGTACAGGCTTCGTTCGCGCCCAGGACGACAGCTATGTGGTGATGGAATATATTGAATCGCGCGCCGCCGTTGCCACGCTTGAAGCGAAAACCGACCTGCGCGCGATACTGTCCCGGCCCGACATCGATTTTCTGACCCGCTTTCCCCGCATCTGGGGCGATGCGACGGAAGAGGCGCTTTACAAGCACTATCTCAAAATCATGAAAGTCGGCACGGATTCGGGCGGCGGCATCACCACCCTTGAAGTGCGCGCGGCACGGCCTGAGGACGCGCAAAAACTGACGGAAGTGCTGCTCGACGGCGCAGAGGCGCTGATCAACCAGCTCAATGAGCGGGCGCGCCAGGACGCCATACGCTACGCCAAGCTCGAGGTTGCCGACAGCGAAAACCGGATGGCGGAGGTGCAGAAGTCGCTGACGGAATTCCGCAACAAGGTTGCAATGATCGACCCCGGCAAGCAGTCGGCGGTCATGCTCGACATGATTGCGAAGTTGTCGGACGAGGTGGCGAAGAACAAGGCCCAGTATACGGCGCTGATCCAGCAGGCGCCGCAAAGCCCGCGGATACAGTCGCTTCGCAGCAGCATCGATGCAATGGAGACACAGATCAGCATGGAGCGGGCCCGGGTCGTTGGCGGGGATGCTTCCATGGCGCCATTGATTGCTCAGTATGAGCAATTGCTCCTGCAGCGCGAACTCGGCATGCGGATGCTGGAATCGTCATCGACGTCGCTCGAGAATGCAAAGATCGAGGCGCAAAGGCAGCAGCTTTATCTCGAGCGGATCGTCAATCCCAATCGCCCTGACCATGCCTTGTATCCAAGGCGCCTGTGGTCGATCCTGCTGACCTTCGTGATGTGCTTTGCCGCATTCTGGATCGTCCGTTTCATGCTCAACCAGATCAACGAGCACGCAGAGACATGAGCAATTCGGACACACTGACGTTCACCCATCCCGGTGGTGCTCCGCCTGCATTCACCGCGAACATCCCGTCACCCGACGGATTGCCGAAAGACGGCACCATCGGCGTGTATAATCTGGTCAAGGAATATCCGGTCCATGGCGGAACCCGGCGCGTGCTTGACGATATCACTTTCGAAGTGCGCCCCGGGGAGAAGATCGCGATACTCGGCCACAATGGTGCGGGCAAATCCACGCTGGTCCGTTTGATTGCGGGCATTGAAAAACCAACGGCCGGCCGGGTCGTGCGCTCCATGTCGCTTTCGTGGCCCATCGCCTTGAGCGGTGGTTTTGGCGGATCGATGACCGGATATGACTGCATGCGGTTTCTGTCACGCATCTATGACAGACCGCTCGATGAGATACGCGACAGTGTCGAAACCTTCAGCGATCTCGGCAAGTATCTGCAGATGCCGATCAAAACCTACTCCTCCGGAATGCGCGCGCGCCTCTCCTTCGGTCTGTCCCTTGCGATCGATTTCGACTGCTACCTGATCGATGAAGTCATCGCGGTTGGCGATCAGCGCTTTCAGCGCCGGTCATTTGACGAGCTGTTTGTGAAGCGCAGGGATCGCGCGATGATCATCGTTGGCCACACCCTTGATATCATCGCCGACCAGTGCAAATCGGCGCTTGTCCTGAAAAGCGGAAGGGGCCGGGTCTTCGACGACGTCAAGTTCGCGTTCAGTATTTACGCTTCGTTGTAGATGGTGCAGGCGCTCGTTCAATCGCGCCGGGCGATGAAGTAATAGGCATGAATACCCGTTGCCGACTGATCGTGGAGAAGATGGACATTCGTCATCTGGTTCTTGTGGAACAGAGCCAAAACCGTATTCGCATCATAGTCGTACATCTGTATGTCCGGATGGCTGTAATTATCCCGGTCAACAAAGACTGTTTCGTTCTTGTAGTAGTCGTTGCGAAAATACATGACCCGGTCATTGTAATACTCGGCCTTGTTCGCCGTCTTGAACAGCGGAATATGCAGTGAAGCAACCCCTCCGCTTTTCACACATTGCAACAGATCGTTGATGATGAAATAGCCGCGACGCGGCTCGATGTGCTGCAACACGATGTAGCTGTTCAGCCAATCGACTTTGACGCCTTCCTTGACGAGCGTTTCAGCACTTTCAACACATCGGACGTTATCAAGGCCGTGACGGGTAACGTTCTGCAGGGTGATGGAGCGCATGGTCTCCGATATATCGATGCCGATGGCGTTTTTTGCCTGCTCGGCCAGCGGAATGAGCAGCCTGCCGACGCCGCAGCCAAAATCGATGACGGATTCCGTTGGCGTCGAAAAACCGGGAATAAGACTTTTGATCTTCGCCCTGAGATTAGCGATATCGGCGCGGCCCGTGGCGAAAAACGTCTGCAGATGTTTTTTTGTCAGTTTCTTTGATTTGAACTCGTCCTCGGTCAGAACCGCCCAATAGGCATTGTCTTGCGCCAGTTTTTCCCAATCTTCATTTGTATCGCGCATGGGTTCCTCCGCTGTTGCTGGTCAGCTTGTTTGGTAAACGGCTGCCTTTGCTCTCATTCAAACTTGACGTGTCCTTTGACGCGTTCAATGAGGTAAAAGCCCACGGCATTTGTGAGCAGGCATGCCGTGAAAATGTATGAGACATCGTAAAAGGGCTTGATCGTATTGCCGAAGGTGCCCGCCCGGAACATCTCGTAACAATGCACTGTCGGCACGTAGAGCGCCAGTTTCTGGGCTTCGTGGGGCAGCCAGGACACCATGAAGAACATGCCGGAGATAGGCAGCATCAGATACTGAAGCGGCGCGACCAGCTTTTCAACAACCTCAAATATTTCCGCCAGCGCAGCCAGAACGAGCCCGACGGAAAAGGCAAACCATGCCATGAACAGCCAGCCGGCCAGGACGAGGCCAAGATCGGCAAACGGTTCGATAAATCCTGCCAGATAGGCGCCATGATAGACAACCAGCAGGGCGAAAGTGGTTCCGCCGATCTCAAGCAAAGCCCGGGACATCAGCGCATCGGCGAGGCCGATCTGCCGGTGGTACATCAAAGGCAGATTTTGACGGATGCAGCTCACCATATAGGACGAAACGTGCCGCCACAGGGTCAGGGGCATATAGCCGCTCAGAACGAAGGCAGTTACCGTCAGCCCGTGCGCCTCATGACGCATCAGGGTCCACATCAACATGACGCCGCATGTCAGAATCATCGGTTCAAGTATCAGCCAGAGGAAGCCGATGTTTTCGCGTCCATAGCGGGTTATCATCTCCCGCATGATCAATGCGCCCAAAACACGCCGCTGCGCGCGCAGGCCAGTAAAAAAACGGGATCTGGTGTTATATTGAGGCAAGACAGCTTTCATTGAATGTCTTCTTCAAGTTATATCCGCAGAACGTCAAATGAAACTTTATACGTTCTTTTCGTCTGCGCAAGCGCGATCTAAATACTTCACAAGTCATATATTTTAGACATATACTCTTTTTGTTTCAGTTTGAATGAAATGAGACGTGCAATATTCAATTTCGTTGCTGAAAAGGATTAAAATCATAAATAGTCTGGCGCATAATTCTTTTGTTCCGTCCTCAAGGGGAAGAAAATGGGGCGTGTTTGCCAGGCTTTGGCAGAAGCGGCTGCCCTTGGTCGTCATCGTGCTTCCCGTTCTGTTGGTCAGCGTCTACTACGCATTCATCGCGGCGCCGATTTATGTTTCACAATCGTCTTTTGTCGTGCGTGTCTCGGCGCCACCCTCGTCGTCAAGTTTCGGCAACCTGCTGCAGAACAGTGGCATTACCCGATCCCAGGACGACACATTCTCCGCGCAGGAATACATCCGGTCCCGCGACGCCTTGCAGCGGATGAGTGACGACCTTCCCATCCGCACCTATTTCGATCGTCCGGAGGCGGATGTTTTTGCGCGCTTCCCGGCGCCGTGGCAGACCGGCCTGTTCGAAGAACTCTACCGGTATTTCTCGCAGCGGGTGCAGGTCATTCACAACGACACAACCGGCATCACGGTTCTCCGGACATCGGCGTTCCGGCCGGACGATGCCTATGAGATGAACCAGAAGTTGCTTGAACTGGGCAGCGAGCGGCTTCTGAAAATGAATGAGCGGGCGCGCGGCGATGCCATTCGCTTCGCCACCACCGAGGTGGGCAATGCCGAGCAGCGCATGATCGATGCGCAGAAGGCGATCACGCTTTTCCGCAACAGGGAATTGATGATCGATCCGGGGCAGAACTCCGTATCGCTGGTTGAACTGATGAGCCGGCTGAGCGCCGAGCTTGCCGCTTCGCGCGCCAGTCTTGCCGAGACGCGGGAAACGGCGCCGGATTCCAGTTCGATTCCTTTCATCACCAGCCGTATCAGCGCCCTGGAAGAGCAGCTGAAACTCGAGCAGCAAAAGGTGGCGGGAACGGACAACTCCATCGCCCCAAGAATTGCGGATTATGAAGGGCTGATCCTGCAGCGGGAATTTTCCAACAAGGCGCTCCTGTCCGCGCTCGATTCGCTGAAGACAGCAAGGGCGGATGCCAGGCGGCAGCAGCTTTATCTGGAGGTTGTCGTGCCAGCCAATCGTCCTGACAAGGCGGAACTGCCGACGGCCATACGGAACATCACGATTGTTCTGCTGGTGACGTCCATCGGCTATCTGCTCGCCTGGCTGCTGCTCACCGCAATCCGGGATCACAGCAACTAGGGTGTATTGAACTGGGACGCCCGCCATCGTTCACGCGGAGAAGCAGGTGTATATTTCGCTGATGCAGGCTTGAATTTCGCGCTCATGTGATGACGTTGCATCGACGTAGCCGGAACGTTTGAATTGATGGTTCCGCGCCCTGATGTAGTGGGTGAGCGCTGTTCGATAATCACCGGCAATCTTGTGCAGATGCCCGAGCTGAACCTCCACATCTTCCAGGCTGTCAGGGTTGAAGGCATTGGCATAATCGCGGTACTGGCCATAGAGCTTCAGCGCCGCGTCGAAATCTCCGTCTTCCTTCGTGACATTGGCGAAGACGGCAATCATGTCGGTCTGGCCATTGTCGACGACCAGTGCACGCAGGGCGGCGCGGGCCTGTGACCATTTGTTTTCCTCCACGAGCCGCATGGCATCGCGGCGGCTCTGGTCGAGGCCGGGGCGGCTGGAGCCGTTGCGCGCGATATTGACGTGGCGGGCGATTTCCCGGTCATCGGGGGCAAGCTGAAGGGCCTTTTCATACCAGTTGAACGCGGCCTTCAGGTCACCCTTGCGATTGAAGAGGTGGCCGAGCTGAACGTGAATATCGACATTGCGGGGATGCAGGCCCTGATATTTGCGGTAAGCGGTTTCTGCGCGGTCGTAATTCCCGAGTTCCTTTTCGGCGTGGCCAAGCTGCACGAGCAAATCCGTGCGTGCCGGGCTATCGGCAATGGCGCGGCGGTAAAAGGTGACTGCGCTTTGCCAGTCACCCCGATTGCGGGCGGCATCCGCCTGTGCCCCGGCGGACAGCTGTGTCTCAACCGCCGCACCGTTGTCTGCCGGTTTCGGCTGGCGTCTGGCCGCTTGCCCGGAGAATGGCAGGCGGATCATGACTGTGCCTCGCGAACCATCGATATATCGCGCAGCCGTACCCACGACGTCTCACTGTGTGTATCGACAATCTTTACACGCAGCTCAACGAAGCGGTGTTCGGCACGGATCTCGGTTGAAAGATTGCCGGTGAAAGAGCCTGCTATCGTCACTTCCTGAAGAATATCGAGGCCGGAATTGGCAACCAGTTGTATGGCCAGCTTGGCATTCATTTCCTGCACCAGATCGATCTGGATACGCCACGACCCCGTCTGAAAGCTGCGCTTCGGCCCGACGAGCAGCCAGCCAGGGCTGACCTTCCATCCATTGTCGACAACGTTGACCGGCTGGCGCAACAGGTCCGGCCCGATCATCCAGCCGGACCCCGGTACCTCGCGCACGAAAATCAGCGTCTCCTGACCGTTCAAATCATAGGAGAGGCCAGCCGGCATGGTCCGCGCGGCACTGCTGTCGTCCTGCACGCCTTGCGTATGGCCCGATTCCGCCAGTGTATCCCAAAGCGACACCCGGCCTTCGCGGCGGGCAACACCAACAATCGTCTTGATGACCTCCTCGCGTGCCATCGTGCCCCGTCGCAGGTCGAACTCGAATGCGAGCCGCTCCTTGTCGGTGGGCTCGCGCCCGAGAATCTTGGAAAAGCCGTACCGCAGAAATGCCACGTCGCTGTCAGGCGCGAAGCGGGCAAAATTTTCGATCAGCGCGAACTGGTCTGCTGGCCGGCGTATGACCTGTGCCGAGAAGTCGCCAATCTTCTCGCTGGTTTCGGGGGCAACGGACCGAAGGGCGTCGATGACTTTCATCCTGTTGGTTCCATTGCGAATGGCCTGCGCCAGATCATGCCGGTCGTCCGCACTCAGATCCGTTTCTGCGAGGTTGAAGGCGGCGGCCCAGGCGTCGACGAATGCGTCGGCCGGTAAGGAAAAGACATCCTTGGGCAGGGCTTGCAGCGGTATCTTATGCAGCTCGGCGATTGTCATGTTTGCGTCCCAACATCTGTTCGATCATCACAACGTGCCGCGCAGCCACGCGCGGATAGGAATTCCATTCCGCCGCCTGCCGGCGGTCGGCGTCACGCAAACCCAGAAGGTCCGGGTTCTGGGCGAGACTGACCAGAGCTTCGGCGACGCAATCCACATCCACCGAGCGCACGACATGGCTGATAGGCCACATGTCCCGCAACACCGATGAACGGGAGCACAGGAGGGGGCGATCCGCCGTCATGGCAATCCGTGCGGCGCCGGTCGCCGTCTCGGTCGAGGCGCCGTAGAGAAAAGCCAGCAGGTTGCATTGGGCCAGCTCGTCGCTCAGCTCATTCTCGTCGATGAAATCAAAGCGGGCTGTTGCAACGTCATGCAGGTCAAAGTGTGTCAGAAGATTCTCGATCAGCACCCGGGATGCCCGGGACTCGTCATTCGGAACCGTGCAATTGAGCAGTTTGAGGCGCAGTCGCGGTTCGAAAAGCCGCGCTTTTGCAAATCCCTGCACCAGGATGTCGATGTTCTTGTGCGGCATCAAAAAGCCGAACGAACCGATGGTGAATGCGGATGGATCGGGTTGCGCACCCCCGCCCATCGCCTCACGCACCCCGTGGGGAACAACAATGGCGTTGGGATGTCCCGCCTTGGCCAGGAGGCCCGCGTCTTCAGCGGAATGGACAAACACGATATCGAAGCTCTTCGTCCAGTCCAGATTGCCGCCGCGCTGCGTTTCCTTCACGCTGTGCATGGTTATCACGCGCAGCTTGTGGTTGATCTGCAGCAGGGTTTTCAACAGCAGTTCCATGTCCGGTGTTGAGAAGTGGCCGGGATGATGCTGCATCCACAGGACGTCGCCCTTTGCCTCCTCGATTTCCGCGATGAACCGCATGAGCGAGGTAAGATCATAGCCCCACGGCCGCGATGTGATATCGGCGGTTTCGGCCGTCCTGGCGGCTGCGCTGTCCGGCAGGGCATCATCGAGAATGCGGCGCGCATAGATATGCGAGAAACGGCCGGCCAGCGCCGGGGTGGAAAACAGGTGCCCGGCATAGGTCGCAAGGCCGCACTGCTGTTGCCACGACGAAACGAGGTCGACGGTCCATGGCCGCTTGGGGGAGACGATCAGCTTCACCGGTTTGGCGATGGCCGCAAGAACCCTGGCAGCCACCGAATTCCATCCGGTATGCGCGTCCAGAAAACGTTGCGCATTTTTGCTGCGCATGCGTGCCTCCTCCTCATTGTCGAGCGCTGCGCGCATTTGCGCGCCAAGATGCAGGGTGGAAGGCTCGGCCCACAAGCTCAATGAGCCCGATACATGGGCCAGCGACGGCGCCATGTGATAGTCAACCAGCCATGCGGTTGAAGGGGTGCAGAAATCCACCTGGCCGCTGTAGCCGGTGGTTACAACGGGGATTCCCAGGCGCATTGCCTCCGCCAGGGGCAGGCCGAACCCTTCGCCCCTGCTTGGTGCAACGACAAGCGATGCGGTCCGGTACAGCGCAAGCAATTGCTCGGGATCGCAATAATCTTCGATCAGAATGACGGGTGGCGCCTGTTTCAGCTGCTCTTCGAAGCGGGCCATGACGGATTTGAGGATATTGTCCGGATTGGGAAAAGTCTTGATGACGAGCTCAACGGGCTCATCGTGTTTGAATGTCCTGGCGTAGGCCTCGACAAGCGCATCCACGCCCTTGCGCGGAAAACAGGATGACACGTGCAGAATCCGTGCCTTGCCATGCGGCGGCAGCGGCGATTCCGCGGCAAGTCCGGCATGGGCCTGGATATGGTCCGTCCCGTTGCCGACAACTTCGACAGGAATGGTCAATCCGGATTGTACGAAGGCTTGTTTGACGAAATTGGACGTTACCATCAAGAGATCAAGATCGCGGTTGAAACGCGAGACAAGATATTGCGGAACTTCCAGTTCCTCCCAGGCAAAATTGACATAGGCATTGAAGCGTCCAAGCATGTCATGGGTCACCGGCGGCCAGGTGTTGCGCACGTGAATATCGAATGTTTCACCGACGGGATAGTGGGCAAGCAGCCGGCGTTTGACGTCCGGCATGGCATTCAGGCGGGAATCGGTTTGCCAATCGGATTCGTGCGTGTAGCAGACGATTTCAACGCCTGATGCAATCAGTGCTTGTGCAAGGAAGCGGTTGACGATGGCCAGGCTGTAATCGCCCTTGAACACGCCATCAAAGAAAATGCGCTTGCCTGCAAACCTGGCAAGCAAACCTCTCATATCGTCTATATCTGCATCGAGCGAATAAGGTGAAGTAAATAATTCACTGCGCATTCACTGCTCTCCGAGTATATTTGAAGCTTATTTCATACTGAAAAATAGAATTTGTAAATAAAATATATTGTTATTTATAAGGGTATTATTTCACGTGTTGTTAAAATTACAGATTGCAGCGACATATACCGCTGCAATCTGTATTTATGTTTTTATATTAAGACGCTTTTGCTTCACTCGTGGTGTAACCAAGAGCGGCTTCACGTTCGGCGATCAATGCGCGAGCTTGATCAACGGCAGGGCCCCAGTAAGCCAAGGGATAGCAAGCCTTCGCCTGTTTCGCCTTGGGAGATGTGAACTGGATAACACCCGGTTCTAGGAATGCGCTCTTGTTGCCGAGATCAAGATAGGTCTCGGTCTGGGCGCCTTCAGCCCAGATCACGTCATGTTCTTCGAGTTCGACATGATAATAGTCTACAGGCGTGAGCGTGATTTCCTGCGTCACTGTCGTTCCGTTGATCAGCAGTTTTGCTGGAACAAGCACTCCATCCAAGAACATGCAATGGTCCGGCGAAACGGAAAGATCTCTTTGCGGCACGTTGTCTGCAATGGCACCGGCACGGATGCGAACCGGCAAATCATTGCGAGGTTTATCAAGTGTTTTGGGATCAATGGTGCGGCGTCCGATCCACGTCACTGCAACCGGTCCTTTGTTCAAGCTGAGCACGATATCCCCGGTCTTTAGCCACTCGACGGCAACTTGGCCGTCCGGTGTGGCAATCAATGTGCCTCGAACGAAGCACGGCGTGACAAATGTCAGGGTGTCGGTCGAGTCGACAAAATTGTACGTCGCGCCGGCTGGTATTGTATAGGTTGCGAGTGTAGGTCCCGGCAGACCAAGACCTGGGCTAGGTCCAAGGAACGAGACGACATTGCCAGATTGGGTGACAGACGCCGCACCGTTGACGGTGACTTTGTCGCCTGTATTGGCGTTGATGATATTTGGGGGCGTGCTGAGTGTAAGCGCCAACAACGGAGGATTGTATGTGAAATGTCCTGTGCCAGCGGCATTGGCAAAGTCGATGGTGGTGCCGTTCAACAGGCTGGCAGCAACAGGAGCAGCGAGGATTGTCAGATTGGTACCCGCGCCAATATTGTAATGGAATGTTGAGCCTGCTGTTACGCTGAGAAGCGCGGTATCGACCGTAAGATTGGCATTGTTCACGAGATTGATCGTCGTGCTGGTGACAACACCGGCACCCGCGACATTGGTCAGCGTGACATTGACACCATCCACAGTGAGGATGCCGTTTGAAACCAGGCCCAAATTCACCGTATCGCCGTTACTGGCATTGCTGGAATTGATGGTCTGGTTGGTATTGGATACAAGTTGAACGTTTAGCAAAGTCATGACAAATCCCTCTCTGTTAAGAGCTGAGTGTTCGTTTCTTGCATTCCCAGAGTGGGGCGGATCAGAACTTGTAGTTCAGGCCGACGCGCACGCTGTGGAAGTCAGACGTTGCGTCTGTCGAAATAAAGTCATTCCCGACCGTATGCGTGCCGAAATTGATGTACTGGTATTCGAGTTTGGCTGTCAGGTGGTCTGTGAAGGCATGTTCGATACCGGCGCCCGCGACCCAGCCGGCCCGGGTCTTGCTCTCGCTGGCGGCATTGCCGATGCTGTCGGAAATCGAGTATTTGACGTTGCCGTAGGCCAGGCCGCCCGTTCCGTAAATCATCGTGCGGTCAAATGCATATCCGAGGCGCGGACGAACGGTGCCGAACCAGTCGATCTTTGAGTGGGCATCGAAGTTCACGCGGCCAAGCGGACCGGAAATGCTGTCGCTGATGTCGCCGCCCTGGAAATCCGCTTCCAGGCCGAGAACGAAATTGTTGATCTGATAGTTGTAGCCGACCTGCGCGCCGCCGAGAAAGCCGTTATCTTCCAGGGTGCCGATGCTGCCGAGGAAGTTTCCGCGCTCACGGAATCCAACGCGATCATTTCCAGAAAATGCATAGCCAGCGTTCACACCGGCATAGAAACCCGTCCAGGTAAAAGCCGGTGCCGTGAACACTGCTTCCGGGGGAGCTGTATCAGTGACGGCATCGGCGGCATAAGCATTGCCCGATAAAACTGCGGCTGCAAAGAATAGACCGATAGCACCAAGTTTCTGCATAACTTTCACCTTCAAGAGACCAACTTCGAGGTGAAGATTGCCATAGATTATAATTACGATATATACTTTAATTACATTGATTTATCTAAATATAGTCGCCAGATGTCTGTGCTTGTCGCGTTTTGTATTGCGGTGGGAAATATCGCATCAGTCCTGATGGTTAACAGATTCCAGTTTCATTGCGTCCGCATCTTGTTCGGGCTCCGGATCCGAACCAGACTGGTAATCTTCGGGAGTGCCAATCTCGCTATCGACCGGACTTAAGTCGACATGCCAGTGCGCTATTGCGCCCTCGATGGAGCCTGTTTCTGTAAAGAGGCGAATTTCAATCGGTATTTTAGGCCGTTCAACCCGGAAGGTGGTTTCCGCTGCGAACGACCCTGTTCCGGATGGGCGAATGCGGATTTTACCCAGTACGTCCTCGCTGTAGATTTCGATCGTAAAAATCTGTCCGTAGATATTCTGATCAATATCCAGAAAAAACCGGAC
Organism: Phyllobacterium sp. NPDC097923; assembly: GCF_044760925.1. NCBI lineage: Bacteria > Pseudomonadati > Pseudomonadota > Alphaproteobacteria > Hyphomicrobiales > Phyllobacteriaceae > Phyllobacterium > Phyllobacterium sp. NPDC097923. Next base: position 431,164 of record NZ_JBIWBL010000003.1, read on the forward strand.
GTTCCATTCGCCGGCCGGAAGATGGAAGTAGGGACCATAGACGAGGCAGCGGGCCCGTCCAACGAGGTCGATTTCACCTGTCGCGGGCTCGCCTCCCTTGTCGGCAAGCAGGAAGCTTTCCTGTGGCCAGGTGAGAGAAGCGACCTGTCCCTTGAGTATTTTGCCATCAAACGGTTCAATCGCGTGCTGTACAATCTTCAACAGCCCTTCCACCTCATCCGGCTGATGCACATCGTGCGGGCTGATCCTGGCGGCGGACTCCTCAAGGGTCGGAATGTGCCCGGTTTCTGTGGTTGAACCGGTGCTGTCCATGCCCAATTGTTCCAGGCACCGGATCATGCCGGCGGGTGTCAGCGAGACACCGAGCTGCCGGCACAGTTGAGCGATGATGCGGTGGATGCGCACATTGCCGATTTTTGTACGGTCCAGATGGACGAGAAAGGGGTGTGGGCGCATTTGCGAAACGCAGGCAATGCTGGCTGACAGAGAGCGAACGAGTGCTATATCCTGCTCCGCGAACTGATGGATGAGATGCGCAATGGAATCCAGGGCGCTCTCGCTGAAGATGATGTAAGGAGTCTTGGAGCGGCATAGAAATGCGCACAACGCCGCATCGGGGTAGAGCGAAGACAGGATGACATTCTGGCTGCTCCGGTTTGTCCAGGCATTGCGCATGTCGTCCAAAGTTTCCACGGACGCGTAATTGTAATCGTCGAATGCTTCGTCCGCTATGACTTTCAGGGCATGGATTCCCCAGGTCGACATCAGACCTGGTATCCCCAAAGCAATCTGAAGGGTCATCTGGCCTGTCTACCTCCCGCCGTTGAAGACGTTGTCGTACAGTGAACTGACAGCCTGATGATAACGCGCAGGCGAGAAAAGTTCAGCCTGTTTGGGTCCGAGATTGGCAAGATGGTTGCAGAGGTCGTCATCGCGGGCAAGCGCCTTGACCGCATTGCGCAGGGAATCCGTGTCGTAAGGATCGATCAGCAGGGCAGCGTCACCGGCAATCTCTGGAACGGACCCCTCCGTTGATGTCAGGACCGGTGTGCCAAGCTGCATGGATTCGAGGACCGGGAGACCAAAGCCCTCATAGAGGGATGGGAAGAGCACGGCGCGGGCGCCGCGGACAAGACTGATGAGAAGAGAATAGGAAACGAAGTCGAAACGATGGATACGGCGGCCAGGAATAACCCGGTTTTCGACGTGTGTGTAGAAGCGAAACCGTTCGTCGTCGATGAGGAGCTGTGTCTGGTCGCCTTTCCAACCCGGCGCACCGACGATGATCAGGGGAAAATCTACCTTGGCCGAGAGATAGGCTTCAACCAGCCTGGACAGGTTTTTCTTCGGCTCAAAGGCGCCAAAGAACAGAAAGTATTTCTTCCAGTCGAGATTGAAGATGCCGGCAATCTCATCGGCCGCCACGCCCTCCGGTTTTTCACGTAAATCCAGAGGGACGTGGACAGCCTGATACGTATTGGTGATGCGTTTCTCGTCTACCCCGAGGATGCGAATAATGTCCTGCTTGGAGGTTTCGGAGACCGTGACAATGTGATCGGCCGATTTGGTCAGATGGCGCAGCAGCTTGTAGTGGTATCGCTTGTTGTCCTCGGTCAGATAGGGCAGGCGCAATGGAACCAGGTCATGAATTGTGCAGATGTTCAGGCCTTTGCGCGCTCTGAGCGGCAGCGGATATGTGCAGTGAAGAAGATCAGGAGCCTTGTCGAATGACAGCGGCAGGCTTTTCCCGAAAGTCTTGAAGTGCTGGCGGGCCAACGCAAAGATATCATTGTGTGCATAGAGAAACTCTGAATCCATCAGGTTTCCCTGCAGCGATTTGACAATGACGGTGCCGGTCAGCGGAATGGGGGTAGGGGTCGCCCCCAACGGGGCGCCAATCTGCCGGCGCAGCCAGCGTTTCGCCTGCGCAACCGGAGCCAGTTTTCTGTTTGAATTATCGTCGAAAAGGATGACTTCCCGCAGGGCCGGATCTTTGGGGAGCTTGCCGCGAACCGAATGCACAATGCCCGTCTTGTAGTCGAGCTGGCGCGCGGTTTGAATCAGACCGCGCGTATAGGTGGCCACGCCTGTGCCCTTTTGCATGGATAGATTGAGACCGTCATACAGTATGGTTCTTGCCAAGTCGGCTTCCTTTCAGGGCAGCGCAGAAATGCAAATCAGCCCAAAATCGTACAATCATGCCGGTTCATGAGCCGACAAGACAAGCAGCCAGTCATCGCCAGTGTCGTTTGCAGAGAGCTGTTCGAGCGTCACAACATGGGTCTGCCCCTTGAAATCGAGGTGCCGCAACGTGCCGTAGACCGCCGTCAACCGGCGAATGAATTCAACGCTGTCTGCATACCGGAGCGCATTAAACTCCATGACAATCATGGGCTTATGGCGTTCGATGGTTTCTTGCATCGCATCAAAAATATGTTCCTCGGCACCTTCCGCATCGATTTTTATGAAGTCCACCCGCTCGTAGGACTGACACAGCTGATCGAGCGTCGCCGTGCGAACATTGACGAGGGACCCCGAGACAGCGTCCGCGACGAAGCCGGGCTCCACCACTGCCGCGTTCTTGGGCTCATTGTGAGGGATGTAGAGGGAGACAAGCTTGTCGTTGGTATCGCTGAGTGCGGTTTGTTCGAGGCGGGTACGACGCAGAAAACCGTTCAGACCGATGCTGCGCCTGAGAAAATCCATGGCATGGGGGTTGGGTTCGATCGCAAGCAACTGCCCCGACGCGCCAACAAGCTCCGCCAGCAGGACAGAATAGTAACCGAAATTTGCCCCCACATCGACGGCGACCATGCCGGCGTGCACGTTCCGGGCACAAAACTGTGTCAGCCAGATTTCCCAGTACCCGTCCAGGAGAAGGTGTGATCCAAAACCGCGGTCCCGGGTGTCGATATAGAATTTGTAGCGGCCCAGAATGCGCGCAACCGCTGTGCAGTCGCCGAGATAGGCGCTGCGTGCGAGGTTTTGAACGGCCAACTCCAGATCCGGGCGCTTGAAGCTTGCAATCTCATGGAGGTGAAGCAACGATTGGGATGGCATTGTTTACTCTCACGGCAGCTGCTCCCCAGGGGAAGCATAGGACGGTAATGGTCTCGTTGTTCAAGTCCCCGCATATCGGCGGATCAGGCGTTACTTTCTCTTGCCAGTTTCATTTCGTTGCCGCCGCCGCGCTTATGCCGATCGAGGTGGCGGACAGGGCAGGGGATGCGACACCCTGGAAGATGGCCATGACCTTCTGCCATTCGGCCCCGGATGCATTGGCAATGTAGATGACGTCGCGCGGCTGCATTTCGAATCTTTGCATTGCCAGCATCGTGCTCGTGTTCTTCATGTTGAAGCGGTACACCACGGGGATATATTCGCCGGAGTTGAGAAGCGGGTTGCCGGCGGCAAGAAAGCGTCTGGCAACGGAGGCGAGTTCGTAGCGCAGGACGAAGACGCCATTGGCGTCAGCGCGGTTGTCGTTCAGGCCTGCCGCCTTGGCCAGCGCGTCGGCCATGGAAATCCGGGATGCTTCAAACGGAATCTCGGCATTGCGTCCAGCCGCACCCAGCACAAGAATGGTGCGCGGTTCGCGCACGACAGTGATGAGATCGCCGGATTTCAGGCGTATGTTTTCCGCCGGATTTTCGATAAGCACATCGAACGGAATACGGGCAGTCACGCCATTGCGCGTCAACCGGATGATGCTCTCGCTGGCCGCTGCCCGGATACCGCCCGCTGACGCGATGGCATCCAGTATGCGTTCGCCGGCACCCGAAAGGGAAATCCGCGCGCCGGAAGCAACTTCGCCGGTGACGGTGACGGAATTGGCCGTGCTGCGCTGAATGGTGACAAGCGCCTGGGGCTGGACGGCCTTGCCGTCAAGGGCCGCTGCGATCTGGCGCTCCACTTCGGAGGGAGTCCGTCCGGCGACGGCAATGCGCCCGGCATAGGGCACGGCAATCGTGCGATCACCCGAAACGGTTTGCGGCGGAATGACCGTCGATCCGCCGGAGGATTGTTGAAAGCCTGCTGCGGTGATGTTGCTGCCGAACAGGCTGCCGGGCGGCGCTTCCCACAGGTTGACGCCAACCACATCGCCGACCGCAATGCGCAGATCGCTTGTGCGCGGCCCGGCGCCAAAGCGATTGACGAGGCTTTCGCGCGGCCGCGTTGCCGCATAGGAAAGCACGGCGTCGTTCACATCGACCATGGCGTAGTTGGTACGCGTTTCCGTTTTCCGCTGCTCGACAATCTGCGCGGTTGAAGGACCCGAACCGGGAAGTGCGCAGCCGGAGAGGGCAATTGCAGACATCATGGTGAGAACCAGCCCCGCCGATGCGGATCGTCTCGGCTCCAAATGCCGATGAAAGGGATAGGGTGGCATCACGATGCTTGGCAGTGAGGGTCCAGCTTGCCTTTTCAGCATGTCTTACGTGCTCTTTTCGTGAAATCGCATCATTGCCGACGGGCTCATTCCATAGGCATTCCGATACAGGGACGAGAAACGTCCCGGATTTGAAAACTGCAGGTGCATGGCCAGGTCGGTGACATTGCGCGCACTGCCGCTGACGATTGCATCATGCGCCGCCGACAATCGGTATGCGCACAGAATGTGCATGGGGCTGGTATCGCGATATTCCTTGAACATACGCTGCAGGGCGCGGGAACTGCAGCCTGCTGCCGCTGCAATGTCATCGAGCGTGATCGAATTGTGAATGTTCTCACGCATGAATGCTTCGGCGCTCTGCAGATAGCGCGGTGAAATTCTCCGGGAGGACTGGCTGCTCAGGGCGCTGACATTGTCAGGCCTGGTCATGAACAGCTTGGCGAGCAGCAATCGTTCATAGACGCCTGCCAGGACATCGCGGCCTGAACCTGCCGCCGCCGCTATATCCTCGCTCACATAGCAAAGCGTCTGGTACAGCGCGGAAGCGCTACCGGTACGGAAATCATGCAGGGGCGAAAATGCGAGCTCCTGAAAGTACGGGCGCCGCATCAGGCGTTCGAAGTGTTCACGCAATGTCGGTACCGGAACAAGATAACTCACCCAGGAGCTGGCCGGATAAAGTTTCGCCTTGACCCCCGGGCGGTCGAACACGCCGGTGGCGGTTCCAGCCGGAATATTCTGTATCTTGCGGTTCTTGGTATCGATGAGATCAACCGCGCCCTTGAGCACGAATACAAAGCTTAACGTTGCACCAATACCATTGGACGCAACTTCCAATCGGCCGCTTGTTTCACCATAAACAATGGATGTCTGATGTAATGGACACACCTGGCGTTTGAAGCCATAACGTCCCTGTTCATCAGGGTAGCCCGACCAGCGCCAATTCCCGTCCATCTTTTCAACGTTGCTGGATATGTCACCGCTTGAGCTCGAAAGAGATCTGTATTCAGAACGTTCCATCGGATTCTTATACATTCACTCCCCCCAAAAAACCCAAATACCTCAAGCAACTTCTACAACGGAAGTTCAAGATCAACTTTAGACGTTCAAGGAAGTTCAGACTACGAGAAGTTTTACAGAAATAGCAACTAAAGAAATTGTCATCACAAGTTTTTCACTTATTTTGATTAATTCAGAATTTAAATACAAGTTTACATATCCCGTACAATACAAAACAATTGTTCAAGTCGTGAGATTTTTGAACACTTTTTTCAATATATATATTGACGTAAGCGAGAATAAATTGACGTTTATTATATATGTTTGTCGTGATGTGTATAATTTACACGTGCGATGCCAAATCGCGCACGCCGGGGGCGGAGGGCACCTTGTATGGATGAAACGCCGCGGCGAATCAATGCAGGGATCGCACCCGCGATCCCCCGAAGGCATTTTACACGACCAAATTATGGGTGTCCGTGACGGGGCAGAGGTGCCCCACGGTGCCGATTCTACCGGAAAATGCGCTATATTTTACCGTTCGGATTGAGTGGCGATGCATCGACGGCCGCCTGAATCGTTCTTGACGTGACGGATGGGCGCGCTCGGTTGGCGGCATCGATCATTTCGTTGGTTGGATCACGCAAGACATTATACACGATCGTAATGGCCGCCTTGGCATATTCCCGGTATGTCTGACGGATAAAATCCGGAATGCTGTCCCAGCTCTGGTTTCCAGTATATTTCTGGGCGTGGATAGCCTTTGCCATGGATTCGATTAGCTTTTCATGTGCATTCATATATTTCTTCTCACTTCTTTGATAACTCCAAGGCAAAAAGAACGATCAATATGTAATTTACTTATACATACGAAGAGAGAGAATTCCTGTATCTGAGTAAACATCGGAAATTAACTGCGTTGCTGCAAGGGGCTTTCCATAATTGTTCCAAAGGAAATGGAATATATGGTTAGCGCAGCTTTGTTGCAGGCGAGAGCCTATGGTCCCGCACCTGTTTGGCGATGATGATGTCCAGCACTTGGCGCCGCGTCGCAACGGTCCTTCCAGCGCCAGTGGATAATAAATATTGACCATTATAGTCATGTTTAATAACAGGGTAGCCGGATTTGCACTATGCAAGCTGCTCCGATGGCGGAAGGGTTCTCCTTCCCTTCACAAGATACGGACCAATGACAGCATTCTCCAATTCATCACCGGCCATGATAGGCAACACCACCTTTCATGACGTGGTCTCGAACCAGAATGGCCTGGTGTACCGCGTTTTCATCTACCGTCCGGGCGGGGAGCCGCCAAGCGATGGATGGCCGGTGCTTTATATGACCGATGGCAATGCGGTGATCGGCACGGCGGTCGACGCGATGCGGGCGCAGGCGAGTTATCCCAGCGGCACCAATGTGGCTTATGGCGTGATTGTCACCATCGGCTATCCCGTGGACGGCGCCTATGATCCGTTGCGACGTTCCTGGGATCTCGGGCCGCCGCCCGGACAGGTCTATCCGCCGTTCTATGAAAACACTCCTGAAGTCAGGACCGGCGGGGCCGGGGAGTTCCTGACGTTCATCGAAGATCAGATCAAGCCAATGATCGAAGCGGATAGTCCCATTGACCGCAATCGCCAGGCGATCTTCGGTCATTCCTTCGGCGGCCTCTTCGTGCTCTACAGTCTCTTCACCCGCCCATCGGCCTTCACAACCTGGATTGCGGCGAGCGCGTCGATCTATTGGGAAAATTGTGCGATCAACGCCTTTCTTCCCCAATTCGAAGCTGCGCATGCGACGCGGCCGGGGGCGGCGCTTTATCTCTCCTGCGGCGAGTACGAGACGGACAAGCTGGCGCCATTCCAGCGCGGTGCGGCCGACGAGGCGGAGCGGCTGGCACAGAAGAAAATCACGTTGAATGATGTTCATTCCGTCGAACTCATGCGTCGGTTGAACGCTCTGCCTGACCAGCCGGTCCGGACGCAGTTCGAGATTCACGCCGGTGAAAACCACATGTCTCTGCTGCCGGTCGCGGTCAATCGTGCCATTCAGGCTGCTTTCGCCGTTGTAAAGCTGCGCGAGGACGGTTGAACACAGCCGGGGAAGGGAGCGGCCCGATGTTGCCATATGATCGTCTCACGGATTTGCCGGAGGCCAGCCCGGCCCGGACCCTCGGGAATCCTGCTGCGATTGATATCTGGTGGTGGGCCTTTACCGAAGGCCAAACGGATTGGAATGAGGTCAGGTCCGCACTCACGCTGCCGGAACAGGAGCGGGCGGCTGCGTTCAGGTTCGACCGGGATGCCATCGGGTTCATGGCAGGGCGTTACCTCCAGCGCAGCGTCCTGTCGCTCTACACCGGAGATGCGGCGGAGGACTTGAACATTGCTGCCGGCGAACACGGCAAACCGTATCTTGCCGGCGAAACGGCGCTGGCATTCAATCTCAGCAATACAAACGGTCTGGCGGTGCTCGCGGTCAGCCGGGATTGTGCCGTTGTCGGGATAGATGCCGAAATGCGCTCGGCGACACTTGAGGCCGGGACGGCGCAACTCATCTGCTCTGCCGCTGAATCTGCGACGCTCTCCATGCTTCAAGGCGCCGAGCGTCAGGCACTGCTGCTTGCGCTCTGGACACTCAAGGAGAGCTTTTTGAAAGCGACAGGCCACGGGCTGGCTGTCGAGCCACATCGGCTGACTGTGCGGGTCGATCCGGTAAGCCGGGCAATCCGCGTGGAGCATGATCTGCCGGGAGATCGGGACAACTGGTGCCACCGGCTGCTTCTGTCCCCAAGCGGGCATATGATTGCGGTTTGCGCACAATCGGATCGGACAGGGCTGGTATTTCGCCAGCACAGCCTGCCCGACCCCATTTTCCAATTCTAATAATCTACGGCGATGGACTGGCCGAGAGTCTCGTGACCGCTCGACAGCCAATTGACCTGCGAGTCATGCGGCTCCAGATCGAAGTGCTCGTGGCCCGTGAGCGTGTTGATGATGTGGGCGCTGCGCCATGCCATCAGGCTCAGTTGAGAATCGGCAATGCCATGGCTGTAGCGCCCGGCGTTCTGGGCAAAGATGCGGTTCTGCTTCGGACCGTTCCAGTTGAGACAGTATTCGTCATTGAGGGCGGGGCGGCTGTGACGGTCGAACTGGATACGGTCCTGCAATCCGGCGAGGGCCTCGGGCAGCTTGAACTGGTAGCCTGTGGCGAGAATGATGGCATCGGCATGGGCAACCTCGACACCGCCATCAAAGCGGTTGCGCACGATCAGCCGATAACCGTCCTTGTCCGCTTCCACCTGAATCACATCGCGATTGGGCGAGAGCTTTGCCTCGATGCTGCGGCCTTCCAGATAGCGCAGACTGTACAGCCGGCGGTAGATCGCATTGATCGTCGACAGGGAAAGGCCGTCGCTGGTCAGGATCGAAGCTTTCAATGCTTCGAGCTTCTGGTCATTGTTGAGGTTGAGGTAGGCATAGACATATTCCGGCGAAAACACCTGATTGGAGAAGGCCGTGTCGTTGATCGGTTCGAAATTGTGCCGGCGGCTGAACCAGTTGAGCTCTTTCAGATTGGCTTTGGAGTTGAGCAGGGATTCAACCACTTCGCCGCCGCTCTGGCCGCCGCCGATCACCGCGATGCGGGCGGCATTGAGGTCCGGCAGCCGGAATTTTGCTTCGCAATTGTGGAAGCAGCGTTCGCCGAGGAACGGTGTCGCCCAGGAGGGCACGAATGGGCTGGTTCCTGTTCCCAGCACGATGTTCTTTGCCGCCACACTGCCATTGTCGAACTGCACCACGAACCTGTCCTTGTCGTGTTTGACCTCGCGCACGGCAGCATCAAACGAGACATTGTCGAGCTGTCCGGCGACCCAGGCGAGATATTGCGCAAACTCCCGGCGCGGCACGGCATCGTAGTGGGCGTTGAGGAACGCATAGAGGCGCTTGTGCGCCACGAGATAGGACACGAACGACCATGGATTGGTCGGCATGACGGGTGTAACGAGGTCCTTCAGATAGGACGATTGCAGTTCGACATCGGGCAGCATCATGCCGGGATGCCAGTCGAAATTGGCCCGGCGCTCGTAGAAATGCGCCTTGAGGCCGCCGACGCTGTCGAGCAGCGCCGCAAGGCTCAGGTTGGAAGGTCCGACACCGATACCCGCCAGATCGAGGGTCTCGTTCGGCTGGCGCGTATGATCATTGTTCGCAAACATGGCAGTCATCAGAATTCCTTTCCGTGATCTTGATTCCAAAGGCCCCTATCGGGCCTCGTCCAGCCGGTGGGAGAGGCGGCTGTGGAATGCCTGTGATCCGATTACGTGCAGATGGTTGGTGCCAGAGATGATTTCCGCCGGATTGGCCCGGGGGGAGTAGCGCCGCCAGTCGATCAGGTTGAGACCCCGATTCAGGCTGTCGTCGGCCGCCCAGGAATGGATCGGCACGTCATGCGGCTGCAGTTCGTGACGCCTGAAAATCAGAGCGTTGTCGATGAGGATCCAGAATGTGTGTTCGCGGCTGCTGATATCGGGACCATCCGTCGGCAGCTCGTCTTTCTCATCGCCGACAAAGCGCAGGAACTGCTCATAGGTATCCTCGTCCATGACGTTGAGCAGGCGGTCCCATTCGGTGCGCATGGCAGTGCGCGACAACCACTCCTGCACGGTCGCGTGCAACTGGTCGCGTTCGCCCGGCTTGAAGCGCGGCTTGGCGCCGATGGCGAACTCGGTGCCCAGATCACAGACGTCGACCATGGTGATCAGCCGCAGATCGATCTCGTTGCCGAGCTTGCGCGCGGTTTCATAGGCCAGAAGTCCGCCCCACGACCAGCCGAGGAAATAGCAGGGCTGGCCTTTGCTCTCGCGGCGGATGTAATCCACATAGCCTTGGATGATATCGTCGACGGATGAGCCGATTTCCTTCTGTTCGGAGAGCGAATAGCAGATGAAGCCGGTAGCAGGCTGATCGGCGCCGAGATAGTCGACGAGTTTGACATATTCGCGCGTGCTGACGAGAAGGCCGGGGAAGCAATAGAGCACGGGCTTGGTTCCCGATGCGCGCAGCACAATCACTTCGCTGCCTGCCTCGCTGTTGCCGTTTTCGACGACCTCCGCGAACGAGCGGATCGTCGGATTGTTGAAGAGGTCGGCAATGGTCGTGCGGTTCTGCGGCTTGCGCTGCCGCAGGGCGGTGAGGATGCGGATGGCCCCGAGGGAATTGCCGCCGATGGCAAAGAAATTGTCCTCGACGCTGATCGGGCTGGTTTTCAGGATGTCCTGCCAGATATCTCGGATTTCTGCCTCGATGGCGTTTTCCGGTTCGACAATGTTGCGCTTCATCGGCATGGGCGCGGGCAGGGCGAACCGGTCGAGCTTGCTGTTGGGATTGATCGGCATGGCTTTCAGCGGAACAATGGCCGAAGGCACCATGTAGGCGGGCAGCATCCGCTCCAGCGCGGCGTGCATCTGCGCCACGTCGAGCTCGAAACCCTGCTTCGGCACGACATAGGCCACCAGCATCTTCTGCCTGGTGGCTTCGTCGTCCCGCAGGACGACGAGCGCCTCGCCGACACCCTCAAGCTGCAGCAGCGCTGCTTCAATTTCGCCGAGCTCGATGCGGTAGCCGCGCAGCTTGACCTGATGGTCAACGCGGCCGACAAACTCGACCGTGCCGTCGTCGCGCCAGCGGGTCAGATCGCCGGAACGATAGAGACGCCCGCCCTCCTTGGAAAACGGGTCGGGAATGAAGCGGTCGGCAGTGGTATCGGCCTTGCCGATATAGCCGCGGGCCATGCCTTCGCCGGCGATATAAAGCTCGCCCGTCACGCCGATGGGGCAGGGATTGAGGTCGGGATCGAGGACATAGACGCGGCGATTGCCGACAGCACGGCCGATCGGTGCATAGGTGCCTTCGAACTTCTGCCCGGCACGCACTTTCCAGACCATCGGTGTCATAATGGTTTCAGTGGGGCCGTACCCGTTGATCAGCCATTCAGACTTCAGGGCCGTGGACAGGAGATCAAACGTCTGCTGGGCCAAACCTTCGCCGCCGAAGGAATAAAGCCGCATCGGCGGCGCGCTGTCGGTGAGATCAGCCCATTCCGCCAACTGCTGCAGGTAGGTGGTGGGAATACTGGCATTGTTCGCGCCGTGCTTGCGCATGGCAGTCAATGTTTCCTCCGGGGTCCACAGGGGCTGGTCCGGCAGAATGATGCTGCCGCCTTCCATCAGCGGGTTCATCCAGCGCTCGTGTCCGCCATCGGAGCTGAAGGGCAGGAATGGCAGCTCGCGCGAGTCCGCGCTCATGCCGTAGACGCGCGATGTGTTCTGCATATGGTGGGTCAAGGGACCATGCTCGACAGCAACGCCCTTGGGCAGGCCGGTCGAACCGGATGTGTACATGATATAGGCGAGCTGGTCCTTGTGAACTTTGACGTCGGGGACGCTGTCCGGCTCCTCCGACAGGTCGAGTTTGTCGAGTTCGAGGATGACCGCATCCAGGCCCTCCGGAATGCGGTCAAGCAGCCAGCTGTGGGTGAGGATGACCTTCACGCCGCCATCGCGCAGAATGTGGTGGTTGCGGCTGGTCGGATGATCCGGCTCAACGGGGATATAGGCGCCGCCCGCCTTGAGCGTGGCGAGAATGCCGACGATGGCTTCGGGAGAACGCTTGACGGCAATCGCCACGCTGATATCGGCACCGATGCCAAGCTTGATCAGCCGGTGCGCCAGCCGGTTGGCGCTGCGGTCAAGCTTGGCGTGGCTCCAGACTTCGTCGGCAAAGATGATGGCGGTCTTGTCAGGCGTGCGCTGGGCATGGGCGGCGATGTGTTCATGCACCGCCCGGTCGTCGTTGATAGTGTCATCCTCATAGGGAGCCGAGAGAACATAAAGTTCATCCTCGGCGATGAGGTCGATATCCTTGATGCGGACCTCATCCCCGGCAGTGGCCTGGGAGAGAACGCGCTGGAAATGAATGGCGGCGCGCTCGACGAGTGCCGGCTCATAGATGTCTTCGGCATAGTCGAACAGGCCGGCGAGCGCGCCGTCCGCCTTCGGGGTCAGCACCAGTGCCAGTTCTGCATCCGAGCGCGGCGCGACGGCCGGCACATGGTCTTGCGCCAATACGGAATGCCGGGGCGGCTGACGGAACTCGAACAGGGATTTGACGATCGCGTCCTGTTCCCGTTCCTCATGCGTCTGGATTTCCTGCACGAGGCGTTCGAACGGAACGAGATATTCCGTTCCTGTGGCAACCGCCGATGCAAGCGCTTTGCAAACATCCAGGAAGGCAGTGCGCGACGTCAGGTCAAACTTCAGCGGCAGGATTTGCTCGCTGCGCGCTATGGTCTCCTGGCTCGTGGATCCAAGCAAAATGCCATATTGCAGCAAATAGGTGCCGCTGTAGCGGGCCAGGAGAACAGCAAAGGCCGCGGAAAGCAGCTCTTCAACCTTCAACCCTTTCAGCGTTGCATAGGACTGGATGCCGGTCCAAAGCTTTGCGTCGAGTGTGAATGGCACGCGTTTGCGTCGGGCACCGGCATATCCGGCAGCATTGAAGCGTGTGGGGAGGGTCGTCGCATTGTACTCCTCGCCAATCAGATCGCGCCAATGGGCAAGGGCCGCCGCAAATTGCGGCGTTTCCAGTGCTTCTTCTTCGCGCACGCCGCGCTGCAGGCTGTCGCCGGGAAGTGCTGGCAATTCCCTGCCCTCGGCGAGCGCGATGAGATCGCTGCGCAGAATGGCAAGCGCTGCCTCATCGCAGACGATGGGATGCAGCACGATTGTCGAGATCAGTTGGCCGTTGTTTCCGGCAATCAATTGATAGCGGGCGGAAACACCGTTCAGGAGATCGAAGGGGCGGGCAACGAAGCCCGCCTTTTCCGTTTCGGCTTCTGTCGCGCTCAGAGGGTTGCTGTCACTACCAACAATCTCATTGGAGGGAACGTCGCCCGGAACGGAAAACTGCTCGATACGACCGCCGGCAAAGCGGCGAAAGCGCGTGCGCAAAGCGCTGTGCCGCTGCGCCAGCCGGTCGAGGGCGCCCTGCACCTGATCAAGTGTAACGCCCTTCTCCCATTGCAGGGAAAGCACCTGGAAGGGAAAAACCGTTGCGTTGCCGATCTGCTCGAGCGACCAGATGCGCTTTTGCGCCAATGTCAGTGGAAAGCTTTCGGCCACGCCGCTGGCGATGCCATCCATGGCAACCGGTTCATTGGGTTCGGGTTGAGCGAAGAGTTTGTTCATGGTGTCACCGATCTGTTATCTGAAAGGGATTGCCGGCAATCACGCCATGGCCTGCCGCAGGGCAAGCGGCCGCGGATCAACCCAGATTTTCTTGATTTCGGCGAGGCATTCCTCGCGGGTGCCGCAAAAACTTTCCTTGCTCCAGCCGACGGGCAGAGCCTTGTCATTGGACCAGACGGAATAGCGGTGTTCCTGATCGCGAACGATGCTCCAGGTTTCTGGCGACGTCTCGGCATTCGACATCATGCGGGCTCCTTGCAGAATAAAGACATGACCAAGAGACGGATGAACCCGCGCCCGATTTAAGCGGAACGGGAGAAAAATTTTTCAAAGTTTTGGCTAAATCGAGCGGTGCGCCGGCCGTCTCTGTAGCAACCATCTTGTCAAAACTTGTCAGCGAGCAGGCTGCGGAGCGCACCATGACCCTTGTTTCCAATATCTCCCAAGAAGCCAATGTTTCGCCGCTTCCAGCTTCTGGTCTGTCGTGCTTCCTGAAATCCGCCGAAATGAAAACGCCGGGCCAGATGCTGATTTCGACCGTGGCCGGGCGCTATCTCGCGGATGTCGAGCCAAGGGCTGGAAGTGTCAGGGTTCGTTTGCCGGATTTGAATGCCGACGAAACCGTTTCGGTTCTGGCCTCGGCCATCGAATTTCTGTCGGCGCAGTCGCGCAATATCAGTCTGGTTGAAGTTGACAATGTGCAGTCATCGGATTTTCCGCTGGGGACGCACAGCGGCAATTCCTTGACCGTCGATACCAGGGAATTCTGGCAATGGCCGATGCCATGGATTGCCAATCCCGCCTGGCCGCACCCGCAGGTGCACATCATGACCAATGGCCAGTATCATCCCAAACGCCCGCGCAAGCCGGTCGGTGTTGTCTATGAACGTTACATTCCCTGGCTCGATCAGGTGCTTTCGTTCCGGGCTGCGGATCCGCAGACGGATCTCGAGCATTTCCATCGCTGGATGAATGACGAGCAGGTCAATGTAATCTGGGAAGACGGCGGGGACAGGGAGAAGCACGCGGCCATTCTCGAGGAGCGGCTGCATGATCCGCATGTCCTGGCGCTGATCGGCTGTTTCAACGGTGTGCCGTTCGGCTATTTCGAGGTCTATTGGGCTAGGGAAAACCGGCTTGGACCCTATTACGATGCGCAGGATTACGACCGTGGCTGGCATGTCGCCATCGGTGAGCCTGCCTATCGCGGCAAGCAGTGGATCACGGCGTGGCTGCCGTCGCTGATGCATTTCATGTTTCTCGACGATCCGCGCACCCAGCGCATTGTCGGCGAGCCGCGCGCCAGCCACGAGCAGCAGATCCGCAATCTCGACCGCTCGGGCTTTTCCAAGGTGAAGCACTTCGATTTCCCGCATAAAAGGGCCATGCTGGTCATGCTGCTGCGCGAGCGCTTTTTCGACGACAGGCTTTGGGTGCCCGCACCATGAATCCTGAAGGAATCGGGCAAGAGAAGCCAAGGCGCACCTATTTTGCGCCCGACGATCTCAACGATCCGGCGCTGACGCGCCTGATCTTCCGGCTCGGCCTGCCGGCCGTGGCGGGCCTGTCGATCAACGCGGTGCATCATACGATCAACATGGTGTTTGTCGGCATGATCGGCGCCCACGAAATTGCCGCCATCACAGTTGTCCTGCCGATCCTGATGATGATCGGTGCCATCGGCGAGGGGCTTGGCGTCGGGGTGGCGACCGCCGTCGGGCGTGCGCTGGGCAGCGCCAATCCGCAGCGCGCCAATGTGACGGCATCGACGCTCGTGGTTCTGACCGTGCCGCTCGGTATCGTGCTCACCGCAGGCATCCTTGTCTTCCGGCGTGAACTGCTCGGCCTGTTCGGTGCCAGCGAAGCGATCATGCCGCTTGCCGAATATTATCTGATCATCGTCGCCTTTTCCGTGACGCTGACGATGCTGCAGATCGTGTCGGATTTCATCGCCATCTCGGAAGGCAATACGCGTTTCAGCATGTGGACACTGCTCGGGTGTTTTGCCCTGAATATCATTCTCGATCCGATCATGATCTTCGGGTTTGGCTTCGGGCTTGCAGGCGCCGCCATGGCAACAATCCTGTCGCAGATCGCAGCGATTGCGGCCTACGCGCTGTATTTTCGCAAGCGCATGGGCACATTGCACCTGTCGGCGCGCTTTGCCGCATTCCGGGCGGATATATTGAAACCGGTATTCTCCATCGGCCTGCCGACGACGCTGACCAGCATGCTGAGCAGCATCAGTTTCGCCGTGCTGTTTACCTATGCCGGGTTCTATCGCGGCGACAGCGGCATTGCCGGTGTCGGTATCGCACTGCGGGTTCTCACTCTGGGCATGCTTCCCATCGTCGGTCTGTCGCTCGGCGGCCAGGCGGTCCTGAGCTTCGCCTGGGGCGCGGGGAAGACGCCGCGATTGCTGGCGGCATCGAACCTGCTCCTGATGCTGACCTCGGTTTTTTCCGTGGCGTACGGGCTTGGTGCCGTTCTCCTGCGCTACCCCATTGCAGCCATTTTCACCGATGATCCGGAGATCGCCCGGATCGCCGCGCTGACCATCATCGTCACCCATATTCCCTTCATCTTTTTCGGCATGCGGCAAATCCTTGTCGTGCTCCTGCAGGCACAGGGCAGAGCGCGGCTCGCCGCCACGATCAGCATCGCGCAGAACGGCTATTTCCTCCTGCCGCTGCTGTTTGTCCTGCCGCATTTCCTCGGCTTTGACGGCCTTCTTGCCAGTCTGTTTCTTGCCCCGGCGCTGACCGCACTTCTCTCCGCCGTCATTCTTTTCACCGCGCTGCGCCAGCTGCGCGGCGACACCGATCTTCCCATCGCAACCTTC
Source organism: Phyllobacterium sp. NPDC097923 (assembly GCF_044760925.1). Taxonomy (NCBI): domain Bacteria; kingdom Pseudomonadati; phylum Pseudomonadota; class Alphaproteobacteria; order Hyphomicrobiales; family Phyllobacteriaceae; genus Phyllobacterium; species Phyllobacterium sp. NPDC097923. Next base: position 447,644 of record NZ_JBIWBL010000003.1, read on the forward strand.
AACAACACCGTGTCTGAGAGGGCATCATGAACAAATCCATGCCACCCCATGAATTCGATCCAATGGAAATGCCGGACGACCTGTTTTCGCCGGTCGATGCGGCTGCTTTCAACGCGATTTCGCCGCCGATCTTCCAGACGTCGCTCTTCACCTACGACACTTATGAAGCCATGGAAGATGTGTTTGCCGGGCGTGCGCGCAACTACATCTATTCGCGCGGCGACAACCCGACGGTGCGCGAATTCGAACTGCTGACCGCCCGCCTGGAAGGCGCAGAAGACGGACGCGGTTTCTCCAGCGGTACGGCCGCAATCACAGCGACCATTCTCAGCCTTGTCGAGTCCGGTGACCGCGTGGTTGCCGTCCAGCATCTCTACAATGACATCTACCGGCTGTTCGTGAAGCTGCTTGCCCGGTTTGGCGTCACGGTGGATTTCGTCGATCCGTCCAACCACGATGAAGTGCGCGCCGCCTTGCCGGGCGCCAAGCTGCTTTATCTGGAAAACCCGACATCGATGGTGTTCGAATTGCAGGACATCGAAGCCCTGACGTCCATGGCCAAGGAATATGGCGTGACGACCGTCATCGACAATTCCTGGGCAACGCCGCTCTTCCAGAAGCCGATCCAGCACGGCGTCGACATCGTCATCCACGCCGCTTCGAAATATCTTGGCGGTCACAGCGATACGGTGGCGGGCGTTGTCGTCGGGCCGCGTGACCTGATCGCCAAGATAAACAGCTCGACCTATCCCTATATCGGCGCAAAACTCTCACCGTTCGAAGCGTGGCTGCTGCTGCGCGGCATGCGTACGCTGAAAGTCCGGCTGAAGGAACACATGCACAACGGGCTCGTCCTCGCCAAGCACCTGCAACAGCACAACGATATCGCCCTTGTCCGCCATCCCGCTTTTTCGGATCATCCGGGCAAGAAGACGCTGACGGGCTTTTCCGGCCTCTTTGCCTTCGATCTGAACCCGGACATCGATGTCGCGCGCTTTGTCAACGCGCTGCGCCATATCCGCCTTGGCGTCAGCTGGGGCGGACCGGAAACGCTGGTTGTTCCTGCCAAGGCCGCCTTGCAGATTCCTGACCGGATGACCTCCTTCGTGCGCTTTGGCGTCAACCCGCAGACGATCCGTTTCGCTGTCGGTCTTGAGGAGCCCGAGGTCATCTGGAACGACATTCAGCAGGCCCTCCACGCCGCCAGGTTGTAGGCAGGACACAGGCAAAACAAAGTTGGTCAAGGCGGGTGAAAAAGACGGACATTTCGTCGAACGCGCCTTGACTCGGACAACATGACAAATGTAGTCATGTTTTGAATATGAGAATAATACTCATATTAAATATCAAATAGTCTCAGGGTTTTAACGGGGGTTTGGTCATGCGGGGTTGCAGGACGATGATTTGGAACGGGGTCAATTCAGCCGGGCGCAAACAGCGTTCGCACAAACGTCTGCTGATGACCACATCGCTGGCAACGCTCATGACTGCCAATCTCGCCTATGCGCAGCAGGCGCCGACCATCGAGCTCAATCCGATTGTCATCAACAGCGGCGACGATGCCACTGGCCCCGGCAACGGCTATCTCGCCAACAGCACCTTGACTGGAACAAAGACGAGCACGCCGCTGCGCGAAGTTCCCCGTTCTGTTTCCATTATCACGCGCGAGCAGCTGGATGACCGTCCGTCGCAGCGAATCGAGGATGCGCTGGCCTATACGGCTGGGGTGACCAGTTCGCCCTGGGGTGTTGACGAACGCTATAATCAATTCATGATCCGTGGTTTTGACGTCGGCCCTTATGCGGTATCTCGCGACGGGCTGCCGCAGCGGACCATTGATTTCTCCGGCTTCAAGGCTGAGCCCTACGGACTTGAGCGCATCGAGGTGATCAAGGGGGCAGCGTCGGTGCTCTACGGTCAGAACGGTGCCGACGGTCTGGTGAACCTGACGACCAAGCGGCCAACCAAGGACCCGCTGTATAGCGCCTATGCCGGTTATGGCTCGCATAATACCTATGAAGTCGGTCTCGATGCCGGCGGTCCGCTGGACAAGGAAGGCGTGTGGACCTACCGCCTGACGGGTCTGTTCCGCGAGGGGCATGAGGCGATTGATTTTTCCAAGAACAACCGCGTGTTCATTGCACCGGCGATCACCTGGTCGCCCAGTGCCGACACCTCTCTGACGGTCTTCGCCAACTATCAGTGGGATAAGCTTCCGCCCAATACGTTCCTGCCCGTTGCGAGCCCGCTTCATCCCAACCTGCCGAAGTTCTCGCGCAGCTTCACAACATCGGATCCGGATTTCGACCGCTTCAACGCCAATCATGGCTCGATCGGTTATTCCTTCGAGCACCGCTTCAACGATGCCTGGACGGTTCGCCAGAACGTTCGCTATACCTCGCAGGACACGGATTACCGGCACCTCTATTACACCCAGATGCTGGATGAGCAGACCCTGGGCAGAGCCGCCTTTACGGTTGATGAAACGGCGACCATCTTCAGCGTCGACAACAGTGCGCAGTACGACTACCAGTCCGATCATATCAAGAACACGCTGTTGATGGGCCTCGATTACAATCGCTACACGGTTGACGGTCACAACGGATATGCACCCGGACCCGGTCTCAATTTCGAGAACCCGGTCTATGGCATTGACGTGCCGATGCCGGGCACGATTGTCGACCGGAAGACCACGACAGACCAGGTTGGCATCTATGCGCAGACACAGACCAAGATCAACGATCGCTGGCTGCTCAATCTCGGCGGGCGGCAGTCCTGGTTCGAGGAAAAGACGGATGACCGCCTGAGCAATACGAGGACGGATACATCGGACAATGCCTTCACCGGCAATGTCGGCCTCGGCTATCTCTTCGACAATGGCATCACACCCTATGCCAGCTACTCCACCTCATTCGTGACCAATATCGGCCAGGATGCCCTGACCGGTTCTCCTTATGCGCCGTCAAAGGCGCGGCAATACGAGGTCGGCGTCAAGTATGATCCCGATTTCATGCCGGCGCATTTTACCGCTGCCTTGTTCGACATCACGAAAACCAATGTGCTGGCCTTTGTCAGCGACGGTGCATATCGCCAGATCGAAGAAGTGCGCCATCGCGGCTTTGAGTTCGAATCCACCGTCGATCTCTTCCACAATGTCAGCCTGACAGGCAGCTACACCTATCTCGACGCTGAAATCACGGCCAGTTCTCTGCCCGAAGTCGGCAACCGCACGCCGATGGTGCCCAAGAACCAGGCATCGCTCTGGGCCAAGTACACCTTTGACTCCGGCCTTCTTCAGGGGCTGAACATCGGCTCCGGCATACGCTATGTCGGCAGTTCCGTCGGCAGCGGCGCCAGTGGCAAGCAGGTGAACGTTCCTGACTATACGCTGGTCGATGCGGCCGTCAGCTATGAGAAGAACGGATGGAAGGGCGCGCTCAAGGTCAGCAATCTCTTTGACAAGGGCTACTATTCCACCTGCTCGACCGACTATGACAATGCACCGATGTGTATCTACGGCGAAGGCCGGACAATCAAGGGTACCTTGTCGGTCAAATTCTAAGGTCAAATATCAAATGAACGGAACGTCCTTTTCCCTCAGTGGTGTCGGTTTCGATATCGACGGAAGAACCCTGCTTCATCCACTGACACTGGACGTTCCGAAAGGGGAGGTGGTCGGCATTCTCGGCCATAACGGTTCGGGCAAGTCGACGCTGCTGAAAATCCTGGCCCGGTTCCAGGCGCCGACGCGGGGGCAGGCTGACTATCACGGCCAACCGCTCGCCTCGTTCCGCCCCAAAGACTATGCCAGGAAGGTTGCCTATCTGCCGCAACAGACACCGGACACCGATGGCATGACGGTCAGGGAAGTGGTTTCGCTGGGGCGTTATCCCTGGCACGGGGCGCTTGGCCGCTTCTCGCTCACCGACCGCACCAAAGTGTCCGAAGCCCTGGAGTTGACGGGACTGACGCCGTTTGCCGACCGTATCGTGGACACGCTGTCCGGCGGCGAACGGCAACGCGCCTTTCTCGCCATGCTCATTGCGCAGGATACGGAATGTCTTCTGCTGGATGAGCCGATCTCGGCGCTCGATATCAACCACCAGATCGAAGTGATGAGCCTCATCCGCATGCTGGCGCATGAGCATGATCGCTCGGTGCTGATCGTCCTGCACGATATCAACATGGCCGCGCGCTTCTGCGACCGGCTGATCGCCTTGTCGGGCGGCAGGCTGGTGGCTCACGATGCAACCGATGCGCTGATCACGGCCGACAAGCTCAACGCTATTTACGGGGTCCGCATGGGTATTTTCCGGCATCCGGAAACACAGTCGCCCATAAGCTACGTTCTCTAAGGATCGGGATATTGATGATGCCCGCGCTGCGCCGCCGCGATTTTCTGTTCGGCTCAAGCCTTCTGCTCGCATCGCCGCTGCTCGCGCGTGCTGCCAGGGCTGCGCCGCCGCGCATCATTTCGCTGGACTACGGTTTGGCGCAGACGCTGATCGAATTCGGCACGCCGCCCGTTGGCCTGATCGACACACAGGGCTGGTATGACTGGGTCATGGAGCCGCCCCTGCCGCCGGGCATTGCCAATGTCGGTTCGAACTATGAGATCAATATGGAAATGCTGCAGCTGCTGCAGCCCGATTTGATCATTTCTACACCCTATCTCGAATGGATCAGGCCGCAGCTCGAGACAATCGCGCCGGTCAAATCCTTTCCCATCCATGCACTCGGATCCTCGCCATATCCACACATCGTTGCTGCAACGCTGGAGCTGGGGCAGATCGTCGGGCAACCGCAGCAAGCGCAAGCCCTGATTGACCGCACCGAGCGGGAGCTGCTGGCGGCAAAGGCGGCAACCCGGCGTCTCGCCGAGCAGAAACTGGCCATCATGACGTTTTTGGACGCCCGCAACATTCGGGTGTATGGCCCTGGCGGTATCTTTCAGGACGTTTTCGACCGGCTCGACCTGCACAATGCCTGGACAAGACGAACCAATGAATGGGGTTTCAGCGATGCCGGGCTTGCCGATCTCATTGCCATTGGCGACAGCCGCATTTTCTACATGGATCCGGTTCCGCCGGATGTTCTGGCCGGCTTGGCGGGAAGTCCTCTATGGCAGGCCATGCCCTTTGTTCAAAGGGGCCATGCCGAGCGCATGGCCAGTGTGCTGATGTTCGGCGCCTTGCCGTCGGTCTCCCGCTTCGCCCGTCTTCTGGCGGAGGTAAAAGTCTAGATGTTGCGTACATCGTCATCCCAACGTCTGATCTGGACCGGTGCCCTGTGGCTGGTTGCGCTCGGCGTTGCTGCTTTCAATCTGTGGCCGATGATCGGCAAGCTCGGTCTTGATGCCGTTTTCCTGCCTCCGCAGGCAAGCGACGGTGAGGCGGTTCTCCTGCACTACAGCCTGTTGCCGCGCCTTGCCATGTCCGTCGTCTGCGGCTTTGCCCTCGGGCTGTCCGGCACACTATTCCAGCATGTGCTGCGCAATCCGCTGGCATCGCCCTCGACGCTGGGCATCGAGGCCGGGGCGCAACTGGCGCTTGGCGTGGCGATCCTGTGGTTTCCGGCCTTGCTTGGCTGGAGCCGGGACCTCACCACTGCCATTGGCGGGTTCGCGGCCATGGCCATCGTCTTTGCTGTGGCGTGGCGTTTCCAGTTCCAACCTGTCACCGTCATCCTGACGGGTCTCGTCATGGGGCTTTACTGCACCGCAATCACGACCATTCTGGTGCTGATGAACAACCATTATCTCGCCGGTCTGTTCGTCTGGGGCGGCGGTTCGCTCAATCAGAATGACTGGCGCGATGTGAGCGCACTCCTGCCAAAAATCGCTTTCTTCACGTTTCTGGCGTTTCTTCTCGCCCGGCAACTGAATGTACTGACCCTTGGCGAGGCGGCGCAGGGGCTCGGCATGAAGCTTCAAACCACGCGTGCCTTGACCCTCGTGGTTGCCGTCGCATTGACGACATTCACCGTGAGCGTGGTCGGCATCATCGGCTTCCTCGGCCTTGCCTCGCCGGCCATTGCCCGGGCGATTGGCGCGCGGCGTATCAAGGACCGGCTGATCGTCGCGCCCCTTGTCGGTGCGGGGCTGCTTGTCCTGATCGACCAGCTCCTGCAGATGCAGGCGGCCGTGACCGGCATCCTGCTGCCGACCGGCGCCGTGACGGCGTTGATCGGGGTGCCGGCATTGCTGATCGTCATGTTGCGCCGCAAGGCCGTGGGGCAGCCGACAGCCGCTGCATCGCCGGTGCGCAGGAGCCGGAATCCGGCGCTGATCCTGACCGCGCTTGCCGGTCTGCTCCTGCTTGCCTGCATTGCCGCCATCTTTGTCGGCCGCGGCATCGACACGGCCTGGGCCATCCATACCGGCGCCACACTGGACGCCCTGCTGCCGTGGCGGCTGCCCCGGCTGATTGCGGCGCTGTCTGCCGGAACCATGCTGGCGCTTGCCGGCAGCCTGCTGCAACGGCTGACCGGCAATTCCATGGCCAGCCCCGAGGTGCTCGGCGTCAGCGCGGGTACGGCCTTTGGGCTGCTGTGCGTGCTGTTTGTCGTGGCGCAGCCAGATTATATCGGCAGGCTGCTGGGCGGTTTTCTCGGCGCATCCGCCGTGCTTGTGGCGCTGTTTGCCATGAGCTGGCGCAAGGCGCAGTCGGGCAACCAGTTCCTCATTATCGGCGTCTCGCTGAGTGCGTTCCTGACGGCGCTGATTTCAGTCATCCTGGCATCGGGCGATCCGCGCGCCATGTCGCTGATCAGCTGGATGACGGGATCGACCTACAGTGTCACCGGTGCCGCGGCGGTCATCTCGCTGATCTGCGCTGTAGCGGCAATGGCGGTGGTGCCGGTGTTCCTGCGGCCCTTGCAGCATTTTGCGCTGGGCGAAATGTCAGCCCATTCCCACGGCGTCAATGTCAGGATATTCCGCATCCTTATCCTCGGTTTTGCCGCCCTGTTGACGGCCATCGCTACTCTCGTCGTCGGGCCGTTGAGCTTTGTCGGTCTGATGGCGCCGCACCTTGCCCAGCGCATCGGACTGACACGCGGATTTCCGCATCTTCTCGGTACGGCTCTGTTTGGCGCGTTGTTGATGGCGGTCGCGGATTTCATCGGCCGCACGGCCTATTTCCCGTGGCAATTGCCGACGGGATTGATCGCCACGCTTCTGGGCGGTCCGGTGTTTGCGCTGCTGCTTCTGCGCCCGCACAAGGCGGCTAAGCGACTTTGAGCGATTGCTCGCAGTAGCGGTGGGCATCCTTGATCATGAAGTTCACCAGGGTGCGCGAGACGCCCAGTTCTTCCGCAATATCCTTCTGCGGAACACCTTCGATGCGGTGGCGGATGAACGCGTCGTGGGTGCGCTTGGGCAGGTCGTTCAGTGAGGTCATGACCCGGTTGAGCGCCTCTGTCATCACGATACAATCGAGCGCGTTGACGCACGGCGCCGGCACGGAATCGACACCGTCCATCGGCATGAGATTCTTCTTCTCGTATTGCCGCTTGCGCGCCTCATCGAGCGCAAGATTATAGACCATGCGGCAGGCATAACCGACCGGGCAATGAATGCAATTTGTCTGCATGGTGCAAGCTTTGACGATGGCGTCATGAAATATATCTTCCGCTTGAGCATGGGAGTGCAATACACTTTCGGCAATAGATATCAGTTTATTTTTATATTTAACCAGTGCATCAATAAGAACATTTTCATCATGAAGACTCTTTTCTTTAGGCATGATCTTTATTCTTTTTTGCATAGGATTGTATTGCCGCTCATGGCAACATGAGATACGGCCAGAAATATTTCAAATTTTGAAATATCCAGCTTTGCAACTATCGCGAGTGCAGCTATACAAGAACTTGAGAAAAAGAGTCAAGTTAAAGAAAATACGATTTGTAGAGGCGCCGTGAAAGCGCCGGCAACCGGGGATTCGAGGGCGGTTCCGCCCGAAGCGATCAAAAAGAATCTACCGGATATGTCGTTCGGTGCGGTCGACCCGGCTGCGTCGGCCTGCTAAGCCAAGCCTGTAGTGAATTGACAGTGGATACCCGATCACCATGAGCCGTCTTGACAGCTTCATCCGCCGCGTGACGGCCCAGCGCGATGTTCTCAACCATATCAGCGACACGGTCAGGGAATTGCCGGGGCCGGTGCTGGAGCTGGGTCTCGGCAATGGCCGCACCTACGATCATTTGCGCGAGCGGTTTCCGGATCGTCGGATCATTGCGTTTGATCGGGCATCCCATGCCTACAAGGCTTCCACGCCCGATCCGGAAAACATGGTTATCGGGGAAATCAGGGAAACCGCACAAAGCTTTACGGGCATCGATGCGGCGCTGGTGCATGCGGACATCGGCACGGGCTATCCGGACCAGGATGCCATTACCCAGACATGGCTGCCGCAGCTGGCCGCTGGACTGCTTGCCCGCCATGGTATCGTCGCCAGCGGCCTGGCGCTGGATCATCCCGCGCTTGAACTGCTTCCCTTGCCTGCCAGCGTCAAGCCGGGACGTTACTTCCTTTATCGCCGCCGCTGATCCCGCGCGCCAAAGGGCGTATGCCGCGCGCACTTTACCCGAAACGAATGCTGCTTTCCTGCGGAACAATGTAGACCCGAAGCGGAAGCGCCCGCCCGCGAATGGCAACATCCCTGACCTCAAGCCCTGCGGTATCGGAAGCGGCGAGGGTGACGACCGGTTCTGAAACCACGAGGGTCACGTCGAATTCCTTCGCAACGGCTTCCAGCCGGCTGGCGACATTGACAGTGTCGCCAATCGCGGTCAGGCTCTTCACCGCCCCGTACCCCATCGCGCCGACAATGGCCGGACCGGTGTGAATGCCGATGGCAACGCGCAGGGGCATGCTCAGCTCACCCGCTAGCTCATTGTTCAGCCGTTCGATTTCCTTGACGATGATTGCAGCCGCCTTCAACGCGTTCTTGCAACCGTCGGCGGTAGAACCCGTCAGGCCAAACAGCGCCATTGCCCCATCGCCGATGAATTTGTCGAGCCGTCCCCCCGAACGCTCGACGGCCTGGCCGACGATGGCGAAGTACCGGTTGAGCAGGAAAACGATATCATAGGGCAGCCGGGCTTCCGTCAGCATGGTGAAGCTGCGGATATCGCAAAACAGGATGGCGATTTCACGCTCCCGTCCGGGGCTCGCCTGCTGGCTGCCTGCCGGTACGATGCTTTCAAGGCTGGGCACGAGAAGCGGTGCAACACTGATATTGGCGGTGGGATGCAACTGGCATGCGAGACGCACGCCATAGTCCGCCCCGATGCGTGTGAGGGTGGTTTGCTCGATCGGTTCAGGCGGAGGCAGCGTCTCGGCGCCCTCCAGAACCTGGACACGGCAGGTTGAACACCGGCCTTTGCCGCCGCAGACCGCGTAATGCGGTATGCCGCCGAGGCGGCTGGCTTCAAGGACGCTGAACCCGAGGGGAACGCGCACGCTTTCGCCATCGGCATAGCGGATTTCAATCTGGGTCGCGCGCTCGCGCCAGCGGCGGCGGATTCGCAACGCGACAACCAGCGCCAGCCCGCCGCCAAAGGCGCCATACAATCCGGTCTTGATCAGAAACTCGTCTTGCTTGACCTCGGCGCGTTCGGCCGGGGAGGCGTAGCGCGTGGCATTGAAGTTCTTGTGACCCTGATAGCCCGACGAAGGGAACGCGCCGTAGCCCGAGGCGGGCGACATGTTGGCGATGGTCCGGCCGGTATTGGCAAAACCAAGCAGGGCGAGCACCGGCAACAGGATGGCGACCGTCAACAGCACCGGTGCAGCGCTTTGATACCATTGCCGGTAGCGCAGCCAGAAATGGATGCCGATGCAGCCGTGGCACCAGATGACGATCAGGGCGAGGGTCTGCTTGACGCCGTTGAAGGGCGAGGTGATCCAGAAACCGCGTATGATCGCTTCGTAGCTGTCGTAGTAGTTGGATATCTCATGGCGGATGCGCGTGCCGACCACGTGGTCGATGATGAGCAGTGGGATCACCAGCCCCAGAATGATCTGCAGCGCTTCACCCACCGGCATGTAGAACGTGCGTCGCAGGTAGAGTGACCGCATCGCGAGCATGACATGCGTGACCGCAGCGCCGTAGAAAAGGGTGGTGCCGACGGGATTGCGCCAAATGGCGAGAAACCATCGGCGCCCTTCCTCGGCGGCGGCAAGCGAGATGAGGTTGAGCGCATGATTGGTCAGATGCAAAGTCAGGAATGTAAGCATGATCAAGCCCGATACCAGCCGCGCCCTGCGCAGGGACCGCTCGGAAAGCATGGGTGCTATCGTTGTTATCGTCATGAATACCGCATCAATTCCCGCATCTTGTCAGCCATATGGTTTCCCCAGTCCTCCGTCGCCGTGCAAAGCTTATGCGAGCCCATCTGATTTGGCGAGCGGGAGGCGAGCGATCAAGCGCAATGATGGCTTTTTGACAAACAATCATGGCGGCACAGATCAAAAGATTGTTAGTGTCAGACGTCAGGAACCGGCTATAGATTTGCCGGAATCGGCAAGCGTTCGCCGAAATGGTTGAAACGATTGTGAAATACTGGATTGCGTGCGCATGCAGGTTGCCTTTTACGCGCCCTTGAAATCACCCAATCACGCGACGCCGTCGGGCGATCGTGAGATGGCTCGGCTGCTCATGTCGGCGCTGCGCAAAGCCGGACACCAGGTCGAAGTCGTGTCGGAGCTGCGCAGCTTCAGCACATCGCCGGCAATCGAAGAGCGCGAACCCATCGCCGCGGCGGCGCGCGCCGAAGTTGAGCGCCTCGCGGGCCTCTGGCAGACTGGACGGAAACCTGATCTCTGGTTCTGTTATCACCCCTATTACAAGGCGCCGGACCTGATCGGTCCCGTCATGGCAGCGGCGATGGATATTCCCTACATCACCGCGGAAGCATCCTATTCGCCGCGCCGCAATGCGCTTGGCTGGGCCGGGACACAAATTCTCGTGGCCGAAGCGGTGCGCGCGGCAGCAGTCAACCTGTGTTTTACGCAGCGCGACATGGATGGGCTGGCAAGCAATATTCCCGGCGCGCGCCTTGCCCGGTTGCAACCGTTTATCGATACCGCGCCTTTTCGTGAAAGCAGCGTCGGGCATGATCCGCATCGGCTGGTCACCGTGGCGATGATGCGGCGGGGTGACAAGTTTCGCAGCTATGAAATGCTGGCCAAGGCTCTGTCACGGATTGCCGAACGGCCCTGGACTCTGACGATTGCCGGCGACGGTCCGGCCCGCAACGATGTGCAGGCGCTGTTTGCCGCATTCGGTGATCGCATTCAGTGGCTCGGACAGCGGAACGCCGGTGACATTGCCGCGTTGTTGCGTCAGGGTGGTACCTATGTCTGGCCCGGTTGCGGCGAAGCCTACGGCATCGCCTATCTTGAGGCACAGGCAGCGGGTTTGCCGGTTGTTGCGCAGGCAACAGCTGGCGTTCCCGAAGTGGTCGAGGATGGTGTGACCGGTTTCCTGACGCGGGACGATGATGTGCCGGCTTACGCCGCCGCCATCGCCAGCCTTTTGGATGACAATGATCTGCGGCAGTCCATGGGTGCGCGGGCGCGGCGGTTTGTTCTGGAGGAGCGATCGCTGGAGAATGCGGTACGACAACTGGATGCTGCGCTGACACAATTCATGGGACGGAGCCGATGACGGAAGACCCAATCTGGCAGCCTCTGCAGGCGGAACTCGCGCGCTGGATCCATGCCAGCCGCAGTGCAAAATTCTGGTTGCGCGATGACGATGCAGTCGAGCCGACCGCCGCGCTGGACCGCCTCATCGGGCTGGCCAACGATTTTGACGCGCCGGTGACGCTTGCGGTGATACCAGCCCATACCGGCGAGGCGCTGGCGGAGCGCCTTGCGGCGGAGCGCCGGATCTGCGTGGCGGTTCACGGCTGGTCGCATGAAAACCATGCGCCGAAGGACCGAAAGAAGCAGGAGCTCGGCCCTGACCGGCCTCAGGAGTTGGTGCTGCGGCAATTGCGCGAAGGATGCGTGCTGCTCGCCAGGCTGCATTCTGATCGGTTTGTGCCCGTTCTCGTGCCGCCCTGGAACCGGATCGATGCGGCACTCCTGCCCTATCTCAAAGCTTGCGGGTTCAAGGCGCTCTCGGTGTTTGGCCCGGCCAAGCCGGTGGAAACGTCGGTGCCGCAGATCAACACCCATGTCGATCTGATGGACTGGCACGGCAAGCGCGGCTGCCGCGACCACGCGGAACTGGTCGGCGCCATCGTGGAACAGCTGCGGCTGCGGTTTGACGGAAGCGGTGAGCCAATCGGGATTCTGACCCATCATCTTGTTCACGACGAGTCGGCATGGGTCTTCCTGACCAAGCTCTTTCAGGTCGTTGCACGAACACCGGGCGGGCGCTGGCTCTCTATTGCCGATCTGATGAAGAGCCAGAAGCCGGGGGGTTAGAGATCGATGACCTGGCCATCGCGGGCGGCAAATGTCCCGCTGAAGCGCTCTCTGGCCAATGTCTCGAATGCGTCGATCTCGTCATCGGTGCGCGAGGGGGCGTGATGGAAGAGCGCCAGTTTGCCGATCTTGCCGGCCGCCGCCAGCTTGACACCGTGCTGCCATGTGGAATGGCCATAGCCGAAGCGCCGCGGCATCTCGTCTTCCGTGTAGGTACAGTCGTAGACGACGAGATCGGCGCCATCGATCAGGCGCAGCACGGCCGGGTCAAGGATACCGGCTTCGTGTTCCGTGTCGTAAATGAGCGCGAGCACCTTGCCCGCCCATTCGATGCGGTAGCCGATACAGCCGCCGGGATGGTTCAGGCTGTCGGTCCGGATGGTGACGCCCTCGCGTGGGGTCAGCACATCGCCGGAGCGGAAATCACGAAAGCCGAGACTTGCCTTGCAAATATCCGGCTCGACGGGGAACCAGGGCGGCCGCATGAACTGGCGTACCATTTCCCGGGTGGTCATGATCCCCGCCAGGTGGCCGGACCAGAGCCGTACATTCATCATCGGATTGTAGAGGGGGGCAAAATACGGCAGACCGATAATGTGATCATAATGGCTGTGGGTGAAAATGATATCGATCTGGTCCACGCCTTCCACCGACAGGGCATCACCTGCCTGACGCAGGCCGGAGCCCCCGTCAAAGATCATTCTATGTTCACCGCAACGCACTTCGATACATGACGTGTTTCCGCCATAGCGTTCAAATTCGGGGCCGGAAACTGGTACGCTGCCACGCGTTCCCCAGAATTTCACCCGAAATATATCTTCACTCATACGTTTCTCACACCCAATTCCCCGTTTTTTTGGTCATCGTAACCAAACTGCAGACGTTATGCGAGGCTTGGATTTTGTTTTATTGGCTAAGTGCGCAATAAAAGTCTGCCATTCAGCATATGTAGGCGATAGCGATTTGTTTTTTAAGCTTTATGACAATCGCTGATACAAATGTATAAAATCATCGGAACCTCTGATTCATGTCCTCATCCGCATTTCCGCCTGTCGCCATCATCGCAGATGCCCATTTTCATGATCTTTACGGCGATTATGATTTTGCCGGGGTAGAGGCCGGCGGCCGGCGCATGACAGCGCGGCGCCTGACGGATACGGTGCGCTCCACCCGGGTTTTCAACGAAAGCTATTTTGCCCTGCGCACGGCTCTGGACGAGGTCGTGCAACGGGGAATCAAGCAGGTCGTGCTGCTCGGGGACTATTCCGATGACGGGCAGGTTGCGACGCTGAGCGCGCTGCGGCAATTGCTGGACGGCTACACCGAGGCGCATGGGCTGGTCTTTACCGCTACCCCGGGAAACCACGACATATTCGGCCCCGAAGGGCGGCATCATGCCAAGCGCCTGCTCAATCCCGACGGCACGTACACCATCGTCGCCAGTGACAGCGCATTCATTGACGAGGATGCGGACGGGATGGTCGTAACGGACAAGATGTTCTGCGCAGGCTATCCCGAGGGATTGCGGGCTCTGCCGGATCTCGGGTTCTTTCGTCGCGCGGGCGATCTGCACTGGGAAACGCCCTTCGGGCCGGACGATGCGCCGGAACAGCGGCTCTATCCGGTGCGTTCAGCCGACGGCACCAACGAATACCACCTGATGGATGCATCCTATCTTGTCGAGCCGGTGGCGGGCCTCTGGCTGTTGATGATCGACGCCAATGTTTTCGAACCGCGTGACGGCGATTTCGAGCGCGGCAGTTCCGGCGCATTCATCGACAGCACCAATGCCGGCTGGAATGGCATGCTGCGGCACAAGCGGTTTGTCATCGAATGGATCAAGGACGTCACGAGGCGGGCGGAGCTGGAAGGTAAGAAGCTGCTTACATTCTCGCATTATCCGATGCTGGATATCCTCGATGGCACGCATGACGATGAAAGGCAGGTCATCGGCAACACGGGCTCGGTCAAGCGGATGCCGTTGCCGGGCGTTGCCGCCGCGATGATGGATGCAGGCGTCCGGATTCACTTTAGCGGTCACCTGCATGTCAATGATACCGCGAGGGTTGCGCAAGATGCGTCCTGGCTGATCAATATCGGTGTGCCGTCACTGGTGGCATTTCCGCCCGCGTTCAAGGTCGTCACCTTCGAGACGCAAACCCTCAATGTTGAAACCGTCGGGATTGACCGACAGTCGATCGATCCGCGCCTGAACGCCCTGTACCGGACCGAAATCGATCTGACCGGCAAGAAGATCGGAAAGATGCTCGATGCCGCGGATTATGGGGCCTTCATCTGCGAACACGTCGATCAGCTGGTCGTGCACCGGTACCTGCGGCGCGAGTGGCCCAAGGACCTGGCGCGGGTTCTGCCGCTGCTCACCCTCGGTGACCTGCTCACACTCAGCCTGTTGGACCAGCCGGTGGATATGGATGCGACCATCATCCTTGTCCATGCCGAGCGCGGGCGTGCCGAGACCAAAGCCAGGCTGGATGCCTTGCTGGCGGGCAGGGAGGTTGCCCTCGAGTCTTTCGACGGGATCACCGTGCAGGAATTTCTGGGCGACTGGTACCGCCTCAGAATGGGCAGCGAAATGGCGCTCGATCGCATACCCGCGGGAAGACTGGCCATCTATCACATCCTGATCGATGTTTTTGCCGTGTCCGATGCATTGGAAATGGGCGGCGCGCAGGAGCAGTTTGCCCGGATTGTGCGTATGATGGGCTGCTATCTCAAAGGATTGCCGTCGCGCCATTTCAGGATCGATCTTGCCACCGGCAGTATCGAAAAAGTCTGATAGTTTGAAAAATGCCGGTCAGTGCTTGCTGCGCTCTTCCGACAGCTCCGCTGTGGTATGGCTCAGCCGGCTGGCCAGAACCCGCATGATTTCGATGGTCATTTCGGGATAGTCGCTCAGCAGCTTGAGAAAATGCTCCTTGCTGATGCGCAGGGCTTCAAGCGGGGTTGAGGCCGTAACCGTGGCCGTGCGCAGGACATCGCAAAGGATCGCAATCTCGCCGACGATGGAATCGTGCTCGACTTCGGCAACCTTGATCTGTCCGTTGGGCGTATCGACGCTGACCTCGGCCGTACCCGACAGAATAACGTAGGCGGCATCGCCCATGTCGCCTTGCCGGAACAAAGCCTGATCGGCGCGATAGCTGACGCGATCTGACGTAAAGGCCAGAAGCTTGAGCTTCGCTGGCGCCACACCAGAAAACAGCGGAATCCGCCGCAACATTTCGACTTCGTCTTTCAGAAGCATGAACGTCCAATACCCCCAAGTGCCACTCTACCCGGACATAGAGTATTACGATACCAGCTCTTTGAATATACCGTTTTTCTCCAAAAGAGTCGCGTGTGTTCCATCTTCAACCAAAGCCCCGCGATCGAATACAAGGACGCGATCGAACAGGTTTGCCAGTGAAGAATTAGCCAGCACCCAGATAATCGCGGGTGCGTGACCTTCCTCATGCAGATCCTGCATGATATTGCGCGTGATTTGATCCTGGACACGCTGGTCGAGTGCAGGCAGCGGGCGATTGAAAATCACATAGTCGGACCGCTTGAGCAGAGCCCTGGCGACATTCAGCTTCTGCCTTTGCACATTGGTGATGCGTTTGCCGCCTGATCCGACGTCGAAATCAAGGCCGATGGACAAGACGCTGTCGTAAAGCCCGAGTTCGTCAAAGAGATTGCGCAGGATGACGCGAATTCGATCCGGTCCATCGGCCTGCGCGTATCCGATCCTTCCGAACAGAACATTGTCCATCAGGTTAGCCGAAGTAATGAACTTCTTGGGATCGTAGCGTTCAATGACGGCCTTGAGATCATCCGGCAAATTCTTGTGGAAGCGAAGCCGTGCCTCGACAATTTTTGCCATGAGTTCGTCGGTCAACAGACCGAAGCGGTGCCGCGGCTCGATGTAAGCAAAACTCAGGCGGATGATATTCGATCGTTCATCGGGCGAGGCAGCGTCAAAATCGCGTCCCTGCAGCTTCTGCAGCAGCAATTGATAGGCCGGGATATCGTCCGCCGTCATAAAGGTCAGCTGCTGGAAGAACGGATGGTCCGGCGGCAGGTCCTCGAACAGTTCGATGGCGTTGGCCGCAATTTCCAGACCCATCTTGTACAGATCGACATTGAGGCCGCTCTCGCGCAGGATCGAGCGGAAATAGGGATGGGCGGCAAGTCGAAGATTGGTCATCATCGGCCGCTTCACCGTGCCGAAGAGGAGATTTTCACCTATGGTTGCCTGCGGATTATAGACCTTCGGTTCAAACGGAACGACCAGCCCGTCAAGGTTCTCGTCCTGGAGGGTTTTGCGCAGGGCCTGCCGCAGTTCGACGATGCGGCTTGTCAGGTCGGAATGGGTTGCTGTGTCCACCTGCGAGCGAAGCGCCAGATCGACAATGTCCTGCGAGATCATGACCGCTTCGAGCACCGGCCGCACGACCCTGAAAAGATCCTGGGGTCCGGTGACGCCGGCAGATTGGTAGTCGACCCAATCACTGTTGAGATCAAGGTCCGGGTTGCCGGCAAGCCGCGCTTCGTTGATGTTCCATTTGTATTTGGCGGCCTTGGTCCCGTCATATTCGACCTTGGTCAAGGGCGCATGCTTGAGGCCGTAGAGAAGGTTGTCGCGCAGCGTCCCGTGGAAGAAATAGGCATCGGAGGCGGCATAGGCGATGCGCCGCCCGGTGATCGATTCCGGCAGCTCGAGAATATCGGTGCCGTCAATGGTGATGCGGCCGGAGTCAGGCCAGATCAGGCGGCCGAAGGCTTCCGCCATCGCCTCGCCGCCGCCGCCGCTTGCACCGACGATGGCCACCGTCTCGCCCAGCTTGATCTCGAGCGAGACGTGCTCGACAAGGCGCGCGCCGCTATCGTCGGAGAGGGTCAGGTTCACCGCATTCAGCGAATGTTCCAGTTTTCCCACCGGTTCGCGCACAACCGCCTGGATATGCGGATCGACCAGCATATCGACATTGAACTGCTCGAC
Organism: Phyllobacterium sp. NPDC097923; assembly: GCF_044760925.1. Lineage (NCBI taxonomy): Bacteria > Pseudomonadati > Pseudomonadota > Alphaproteobacteria > Hyphomicrobiales > Phyllobacteriaceae > Phyllobacterium > Phyllobacterium sp. NPDC097923. The sequence continues at coordinate 465,085 of NZ_JBIWBL010000003.1, forward strand.
GACCTGCGCATATTTCACCTGTACATCTTGGCGCGACTGATCCCAGTCGATCAGTTCCTTCAGCGGTCCGGGCAAATCCTTATAGGCATTGATGACCGCAACCAGCTGGCCGATATCCAGCCGTCCCTGCAGGGCGAGAACGCCGCCAATGGAATAGAACAGGAAGGGCGTGATCTGTGCGAGGAAGTTGTTGATGAACTTGACCAGGAATTTCCACTGGTAAAGATCGTAACGGATGGAGAAGATCAGCCCCAGACGCGCCGCAATATCCGCGCGTTCATAATTGGACGTGTCGTTGCCGTGAATGGTGCCGATACCATCGACGATCTCACCGACGCGGCCCGAAAGTTCGCGTGCCGTCAACTGACGCTGCCGCCCAAGCTCCAGCAATCGTTTGCGCATGCGCGGAATGACGACGCCCTGCACCGCAACAATCCCGGCGGCAATCATGCCAAGCCAGAAATTCTGCAGAATGATGAAGACAAGCGCCGTGATGGCCTGTCCGCCGAGGAGGGCTGGCTGAACGAACGCATCGCCGGTGAAACCGCCCATCGGTTCCACCTCATCCTTGATCATCGTTGCAATTTCGGCCGATTTTACCCTCTTGAACTGGCTCGGGGGAAACCGCAGAACGCGATCGATCAATTCAAAGCGGATACGGCGCAACATGCGCTCGCCCAGCCGGCCCTTATAGGTGTTGATGTAGAGCTTGAAGAGGCCGTTGATCACCACAAGCAGCAGAAACACAAGGCTCAGCGCCATCAGCATTTCGAAGCGCGTCAGCTGGAGCCCTTTGAAGAACATCACCTTGCCGAAATAAGGCAGCGTATACTGGATGCGCATGAAGGTCTGCGTTGCGCCTTCGACTTCGAATCCGGTGCCCTGTATGGGGCCGTTGACAATCTGTTTCGGCAAATCGAACGACAGGAAATACGGGATCATCGAGGCCGCAACGACCATCAATATCCATATTTGCTGGAACCGTGTGTTCGACCAGATATAGCGCGTTAAACTTTTTTCCATGGGTAACCGTAAGCTGTCAAATAAGCTGAATTCTGAACAATTCGAATAGGTTGTATTCCGGTGAGAGCCTCCTTTTGAAACCGTTCGGTGCAATGACGTGGAGGGCAAAAATGGATGGTAGTGTCTATATCTTCCGGGATTGGCAGGAATCCCCCGAACCTTTCAACTGTTCAGTTTACAACACAGGGTAGCCGAACGCTATATGGTCACGCCCAATTGTATGGATATCCGAGGGCTCGAGCAGAGACGTTTTTCAGTCCCCGCTTAGCACCGCGGAAATGTCTCCGTTTACGCCTTGTCCCGCGATGCCCGATAAGCAGCCATGAAGCGGGGAGCCGCTTCTGCAACGGCGCTCAGCGAATAGCCGCCCTCCTGCACGATAACCGCAGGCAGGTTGACAGCCCCCCACAGAGCGCCGATTTCCGCATAGGCGTCCGTGGTCACCTTCAGGCGTGAGAGCGGGTCGTCGTGGTGGGCGTCCCAACCCGCAGATATCACCAGCGCTGTCGATCCATGCGCGGCCACGGCGGCGGCAAGCCGACGGTTGGCGTCGATAAATGCGGCATCGCCGCTGCCTTCGGACAGAGGCAGATTGAGATTGGCACCCTGGCCCGCGCCTGCTCCCGTTTCATCGGCATAGCCGCTGTAGTGCGGATAGTAGTTGGATGGATCGGTGTGGGTGGAGCCGAAGAACACGTCGTCACGGGTGTAGAAAATGGCCTGGGTGCCATCGCCGTGATGGGTGTCGAAATCGATGATGGCAACGCGATCATGGCGCTTGCGCAGATGCTGGGCGACAATGGCTGCATTGTTGAAATAGCAGAAGCCCGCGGCGCGGTCCGCATAGGCGTGATGGCCGGGCGGGCGGCAAAGGGCGAATGAATGGCGCGCGCCATTCAGGACGGCATCGGCGGCGGCAATGGCCGTTTGGGCCGAGGCATAGGCAGCCGCGTAGGTGTGCTCCATCATCGCGCAGGACAGGCCGTTGATGTACCAGCCCGCCTGACCCAGAATGCCTGTCGGGCGCGGACGTGCGCGCGCGCCGAAATCCGAGCCAGCGCCCTGATAGGAATTCACATTGGGCAAAACCTCCGGCCCGTGGTTGGGCAGTTGCATGAACCTGTCATAGGCGGTTTGCAGGAATGCGACGTAGTGATCGGCATGGACGGCAAGGATGGGATCGAGCCCCGCATCGCCCGGCTGTTCCTGCGCCAATCCAAGTTCGGCCAGAGCATCGATCAGGGTATGGGCGCGTGCTGGGTTCTCAAGCGGGTCGGTGATCCGGCCATTGATCATGTATTGCTTGGGTTGATGGGCCATCTGCCGGCTGTCAAAGAACAGTTTCATGCGTTCCGTCGCTTTGTCGCGGTGAGTCGTAGCGAAAGCTTATTCGCTGCCGCAGGCAATGCAATCCGGGAAGTCCTGCTGCAACCGAACCGCCCCGCCCTGATTGGTATTTCACGGGGCTTTGCTTTTACTGATCATGCTTAACCGGAACTTAACGGGCTCATCCTAAGGTAGAGATAAGGGGCGGGGTCCCCAGAGTTAATCACCTTGGGGATTGATAATGCGTTATACGAAAACGTTCCTTTCTGCTGCCTCCTTCTTCTCTCTGCTTGGCAGCCATGTTCTTGCGGCTGATCTTGGTCCGGCGACTTTTCCGGAACGGGCGCCGTATATGCCGGTTGAGACTGCATCGGGCTGGTATCTGCGCGGCGACGTTGCCTACAATTTTTCGTCGACGGTCAAGGCTCACGTTGATTATCCCGGCGGCAGCACGCCGAGCGAATATGAGTTGAAGCGGGGCTTCTCGCCCTTCATCGGCGTGGGCTATCAGTTCAATAACTACCTGCGTGCGGACGCAACCGTCGGTTACAGTCAGCGCGACAGCAACTATTATGAAACGACGACGGATCTGTGGGAAGCCATGGCGAACGCCTATGTCGACCTTGGCAATTACTACGGAATTACGCCCTATGTGGGCGGCGGCATCGGCTTTGCCAATGTCAATTACGACTATCAAGGTCCCGTCGATGCACGGCTTAAATCCGGTGGCACAAACCGCTTTGAATGGGCGCTCATGGCCGGTATTGCGGTTGATATAACCCCGCGCCTCAAGCTGGATCTGGGCTATCGCTATGCGGATATCGGCGGCAAGGACCTGTATCAGAATGGCGATGTGACCATCCGCGACGATGGCATCAAAACCCATCAGATCCGGGCGGGTGTTCGTTTCAACACCTGGTGATCCGCACTGGCATGCCGGTTTGCCACCGCTTTCCGGGACAGCAGACAGGAAACCAATATTCTCGCGCTTTCATCATGTTGCCGTCATTTGCAGTGACTATGATCGCTCAAAGCAGTTTTATACCGAGACGCTCGGCTACGGGATCATTGCCGAAAACTGGCGCCCTGACAGCCAGTCATGGAAGTGCGACCTGAGATCCGGCGATACTCAGATCGAACTGTTTCACTTTCCGCATTCTCCCGCGCGTCCGTCACGCCCCGAAGCCTGCGGGCTGCGGCACCTGGCGTTTGCCGTCACCTCCGTGGAGGACACGCTGGCCTGGCTGCATGCGCGGGACGTTGCAACCGAACCGGTGCGGATTGATCCCTATACCAAGCGCGCATTCGCCTTCTTCGCCGATCCGGATGGACTTCCCATAGAAGTTTATGAGGTGGGTCAGGAGCAGGACCCGGAAGTCAAGGAAGGTGCGTAAACCTCTGTGATATCCAGTCAATGAACACGCGCACCCTTGGCGAAAGCTGGCGGTTGCGCGGATAGAGCAGGGAAACCGGGGACGGTGAGAGCGGGAAATCAGGCAGAACATGGACAAGCGTGCCTGCGGCCAGGTCGGCTTCGGCGTGATAGCGCGGGATTTGGATCAGTCCGAGCCCCAGTCTTGCGGTCGTGACATAGCTCTCCGCCGCATTGACCCAAACGGGTGCCGGCAGGGTGATTGTGCGAATGGTGCCTTCCACGAGGAACTCGAGCGGCAGGATGGTGCCTGTCGCGGTTGAACGAAAGCCAACCATCTGATGCCCGGCGAGTTCATCCGGATGCTGCGGCATGCCGAACCGCTCGATGTAGCCGGGTGAGGCCAGCGTGATCTCGTCGAGCATGCCCACGCGCTTGGCGATCATATCGCTGTCGGCGAGATCGCCGACGCGCAGCACGCAATCGACACCCTCACGCACGAGATCAACGAGACGATCCCCTTCACTCATATAAAACTGTATCCCGGGATAGGTCTGCAGGAATGCCGGCAGTCCGGGCAGAAGGAAGTGCCGGGCCAGTGTACCGTGCACATCCACCCGCAGCGGCCCTTTCGGTTTTGCCCCGGCAAACGCACCTTCGGCGTCCTCGATGTCAGCCAGAATGGCGAGACATCGCTGGTAATAGGCCTCGCCATCCAGCGTCGGGTTGACATGCCGGGTGGTCCGTTGCAACAGGCCGGTGCCCAGCCGCGCTTCCAGCTGTTGCACCGCATTGGTCACGGTCGAACGCGGCAAGCCGATGTCTTCCGCCGCCAGCGTGAAACTGCGGCGCTCGACGACGCGGGCAAAAACCCGCATGGCATCCAATGTGTCCATTGTTCTCAATTCTCGAATAGTGATGCCAGTTATCGCATGATTATCCCGAAAAACAAATGATGCATAGTGCCTTCATCAACAGCGCTGCGGCGCAGAGATGAAGGAGAAAGACCATGACACAAGCCAAAAAGAAGATCGCAATCGTCACCGGCGCATCGCGCGGGATCGGTGCAGCCATCGCCCGGCGCCTGGCGTCGGATGATTTTATAGTCGTCATCAATTATTCCGGCGATGCTGCGCCAGCCGAAGAACTGGCCCGCCGGATCGAAGCGAGCGGCGGCAGGGCTTTGACCGCCAAGGCCGACGTCAGCGATGCGCAGGCCGTTGCGCGCATGTTCGATGCGGCCGAGGCGGCCTTCGGCGGTGTCGATGTGCTCGTCAACAATGCCGGTATTCTCAAGACGCTTCCGCTCGCCGAAACCAGCGATGCGGAGTTTGACCGCCATTTCGCCATCAACGTCAAGGGAACGTTCAATACCCTGCGCGAAGCCGCCAGGCGGTTGAATGATGGCGGCCGGATCGTCAATTTCTCCAGCACCACCCTCGCGCTGAACATGCCGGGTTATGCCGTTTACAACGGCACCAAGGCTGCCGTCGAAGCGTTCACCCGCGTCTTTGCCAAGGAACTGCGCGGCCGCAGCATCACCGTCAATGCCGTGGCTCCCGGACCCGTCGCCACCGACCTGTTCCTGAATGGCAAGAGCGATGAGCTTGTCGCGCAGTTTGCCAAGATGCCGCCGCTCGAGCGGCTGGGCCAGCCGGATGACATCGCCAGCATTGTTGCCTTTCTTGCCGGCCCCGATGCCGGCTGGATCAATGGGCAGATCCTGCGCGCCAATGGCGGCGTCGCCTGACCGGTATCTCCTGCCAACAACCGTCACGAAACAAGACGGACCATGATCATGAACAAGCAAATTATCGTCGTCACCGGCGTTGCCGGCCAGGTCCGCCCCGGTCGATCCGGCAGGCATCCTTTCGCCGCGGCCCGGCCAGACACCACGCGGATGTTGCCAGACGGCCCCAGCTTGCCCGAACCACCGATCTTTGGCCTGTCCAGTGCTAAATTGGGCTATGTTCGGCGCAATCTAGCTTGTATGGGTTGAAGCCGGGCCAACCGTGCCTGGACAGAGCGGGAATTCATAAAAACCGAAGGGCGGACGTGCATCACGAAGTTTCCTTAATTGCCACTGTGGCTGTCAGTTTTGTTTTTGCGGCCGTGTGCGGCTATCTCGCGGATCGTCTGCGTCTGCCGCCGCTGGTCGGTTATCTCGTCGCCGGAATTTTGATGGGGCCCATTACACCGGGCTTCATCGCTGACGCTGCGCTTGCATCGCAGCTTGCCGAGATGGGTGTCATCCTTCTGATGTTCGGTGTCGGCCTGCATTTCTCCGCCTCCGAATTGCTGGCCGTCCGCGGTATTGCCGTGCCCGGTGCGGTTGCACAGATCGTGCTGGCGACCGCGCTTGGTGTCGGCCTCGCCTCGCTGTGGGGATGGGGGATCGGTGCCGGGCTGGTTTTGGGTCTGAGCCTTTCGGTCGCCAGCACGGTCGTGCTCCTGAAGGCGCTGGAAGAGCGCAATCTCGTCAACTCCGCCAATGGGCGCGTCGCCGTCGGCTGGCTCATCGTAGAAGATCTGGCGATGGTGCTGGCGCTGGTGCTCCTGCCTGCCCTCGCAGAAATTCTGGGTGCGCATGCCGGCGGTGCGGCCGGACAGGCCGCTGCGGGCGGAATGCCGCTGGTACTGACCATTGCGATCACCCTGCTCAAGGTTGGGGCTTTCGCCGTCATGGCGATCTTCCTGGGCCCGAAGGTTGTGCCGTGGCTGCTGACCCTGGTGGCGCGGACGGGATCGCAGGAGTTGTTCACCCTCTCGGTTCTTGCCATTGCGCTCGGTATTGCGTTCGGAGCGACGGAGATCTTTGGCGTGTCCTTCGCGCTGGGCGCGTTCTTTGCTGGCGTCGTGATGAGTGAGTCGAATCTCAGTCACAGGGCCGCGGCGGACTCGCTGCCGCTGCAGAATGCATTCTCGGTGCTGTTTTTCATTTCCGTGGGCATGCTGTTCGACCCGTCGATCCTGCTGCGCGAACCCATGGCTGTGCTGGGCGCGCTCGCGCTGATTATTTTCGGCAAGTCGCTGATTGCCTTCTGCATCGTGCTTTTGCTGCGTTTCCCCGTGGGTATGGGCCTGACGGTTGCGGCCAGCCTGGCGCAGATCGGCGAATTCTCCTTCATTCTCGCCGGTCTCGGTGTGACGCTCGGCCTGCTGCCACGGGAAGGCCAGGACATTATCCTGGCTGGGGCAATCCTCTCGATCACCATCAATCCGCTGGTGTTTCTGGCCGCCGAGGGCGTGGAGAACAGCATCCACCGCCGGTGGCCGGTGTTTTTTGCCGGCTACGGCAAACGGCGGGAGGAAGCGCTGGCGCGTGAACTCGGCGATATCCGGGCGATCAACGAGGAGCGCAACCGGCAGCACCAGCTTAAGATGCAGCAGCTGATCGACACTTTCCCGTTGTTTGCGCAAGTGGATGAGCACGCGCAGGAGGAACTCCTGCTGCTGTTCAAACCCAAATCCGCATCCCCCGGCGAACGGATCATCCGGATCGGCGATCGCGGCGATGGGATGTATTTCATTGCGTCGGGCGCGGTGGAGGTCCAGCTCGACAGCGAACCGGTGCGGCTTGAGCCCGGAGCATTCTTCGGGGAAATGGCGCTGCTGAGCGGCGGACGGCGCACGGCGGATGTCGTCGCCATCGATTTCTGCGAGTTTCTTGTGCTTGATCGCCGTGATTTCAACGTCTTCATGTCGCGGCATCCGACCCTGCGGGCGGCGGTCAGCAACATGGCGCGGGAAAGGGCGGAAATGAACACCTTGCGGCGCAATCCGGACCGGACCTCCGGCGCTGCCTGAGCAGGGTTTCCGTTGGGGTTATTGCTTCATCAGGCCGGCGCGCCAGGCCAGGGCGACCGCCTGGGTGCGGTCGGTCAGGTCCAGCTTTGACATGATGCTTCCCAGATGGGCCTTCACTGTCTTTTCAGTGATGTTGAGCTGGGCGGCGATCCTTGCATTGCTGCCGCCTTCGGCCAGGCAGCGCAGAACTTCAAGCTCGCGGGCCGTGAGGTCCTCGAACTGGCGCGGCTGCGGGTTGCGGATCGAATTGAGAAGGCGCTGCGCCACGAGGGGGTGCAGTGTTGGCGTCCCCTTGCTGGCCGCATGAATCGCATTCATCAAATGCTCACCGCGCATGGATTTCAGCAGGAAAGAATGGGCCCCCGCCTCAATGGCCTTGAAAGCCAGCCGGTCGTCGTCACTGGATGTCAAAATCATGATGTGGGTTTCGGGGCTCGCCTTGCGGATGTGGCCGATCATGGCTTCCGCAGCATCGCCCATTCCCGGCATCATCAGATCCAGCAGGAGAACGTCGGGGCGGTGTTCGCGCACCATCGATATGGCGGTCTCGCCGTTTTCGGCCTCCGCAAGGACGGTGAAACCGGGATCGATGCGCAGCAGCCCGCGAATACCTTCGCGTACCACGGCATGATCATCGGCAATGACTATTGTTGTGCTCATGATTGCCCCGCCACGGGTAGCTTGAACGACACATCGATGGATGTGCCGGTTGCTTCCGATTGGATTGTTATAATGCCGCCCGGCAATGTGTTCGCACGCCAGCGCATGTTCGACAATCCCATGCCAAAGGGAGCCTTGCCGATATCGAAACCCTGGCCGTCATCGGCAATGCTCCAGTGCCAGCGGGCACCGGGCTTGCAGTCGATGCGAATAGTGCGGCACTGCGCGTGGCGCAGGGCGTTTGCCACGGCTTCGTGGGTGATCATGAGCAATTCCTGGGCTATTTCCGGGACGCCGTCAAAAGCGGAGCGGGCGCCTTCAGGCCAATTGATCGACCATTGTACGCCTGATCCCGCCAGCAGATCGTGGACACTGCGCAGCAATGTTTCATACAGGCCGTAATCGGCAATCGCGGGCAGGTTGAAGCCGGAAACCACGTTTTCCAGGTCCTGCTGCAAATGATCGGCCAGGCGCCGGGCCGATTCCACCGTCGGCAGCAGCGGCGCGTGCCCCTGCGCCTCATATTCCAGTTCGGTGAGCTTCAGACCAAGCACAAAACTGCGCTGTTTGGCGGTATCATGCAGGTCGCGCGCGATGCGGTTGCGTTCCACCGATATGGCCAGCGCCTTCTGCGTATCAAAGCTCTTGGATATTGCATCCGCCATGCTGTTGAAGCGTTGCATCAGGCGCCCGAATTCGTCTCTTGAACCGTCCTTGATGCGGGCCCGCAGATCGCCCGCCGCCCATTGGTCCGCGGCGTTTGTCGCCCGCTTGATTCGCCGGAACAGCCGCCAGACAAACAGGGCTGCAACGCTGGCCCCCATCGAATTGATCAGGATGAATGTGCGGATATAGTCATAAACGGTGGCATCGAGCACTTCGTCGTAAAGCTCCCATTGCGACCAGTAATGAAGCCCGATCAATGCCTGGGTGTTGTTGGCCAGCGGCAGTGCTACCCGCTTGACCATGGCCCAGTCGTCATTGTCCCTTTGAATGAAATTCGGCTGTTCGGCATGCACCGCCGCGTTCAGCGCCTTGCCGAGCAGGGGTGTCGCGTCCGGCTGGGTGGCACACATCACGCCGTTATCATCAATGATCCGGACCTGCATCCGGCCGCTGTGAAAAAACGAAAACATGATGCCGAAATCGGATACCCGCGTGACACCGGATCGAACCACATTCCAGAATATCTTGCTGGCCAGAACGGTGCAGGCTTCCTTGTCGCGCGGATCTGTGCCCGACGCCAGAGCGGTCAGCTGTTGTTGATCGAGGCCATTGAAAAAGCCCCGGATGCTGCTCTCGTAGCGGCCGGAGGAAAACTGGCTCATGAGGATACTGACGAGGAAAAGCGCGCCGAAGCCGACGATCATGAACATCAGCACCAGTTTGACGAACAGACCACGCAAACGAAGAGCATGCAAAAAACTCACGTTTTCATTCCTCGCCGGTTATTTAAGCCGACGTCTCACTGGCCGGTTCCTTGTTCCATACCACTCGGCGGAGCGAATGCCACCCTTGCTCTTGTAGCGGGGCTTCGGCGTTGTACGTTGACCCTCAGGCAATCGATAGGACGGATGGGTGCGCATTGACGCCGATTCCGTCTGATTGGCGGATTCATCTTGTCGCGCGGCTGTCCCTTTTCTCCATCCGCCTGCAAAATTCAACAGGATCATCACTCTGTCGCGCAAAGCGTTCCAGAAATCAGACGAGAGAAGGGGTATCAGCACAAGGCCAAGCAGAAGCGACAGGGCAAAATACTCAACGGAAAGCAACTGTATCTGATAACGCATGATCATGCGGCCGTCGTTGATGCGCGGCCAGGAACATCGGGTTCAACCTGCGGTGCGAGCCACGTCTGGTTTGGTCTGAACATAGCTGTCTCTTCCAGTTATCACGCTTTCGTGAAGCGTTGGGCCGGAAAGTAACCCTGTTCCATTGTTGGTGCATCGGGCGAAGGTCAGGCTCGTACGTACGACCAAAGTCGTAGATGGTTAAACCCGCCATGCGCGAAGAACACGCATGGCGGGCATTGTCGGGGAAATGGCTGGCGCAGATGCTATCAGGCGCCGCCGAGACCCAAGGCAGCGCGCAGCTCTGCCTTCGCAGGCTCGTATTCGGCCTTGAAGTCGTCATGCTTCATGATTGTCGCGGCAATGACGCTGCCGGAAATGCGGCCCATTTCCACGTCCGAACGGTAGTGAATGCCGCCAACGATGCGGTTGTTGCCGTATTCCCAGGCGCGGGCCATGATTTCCGCCTTCTTTTCCGGAACCATGTTGGACAGAACAATGCCCATCAGCGTGCCAACGGTCGTGTGACCGGAGGGCCAGGCACCGGAATTGGAAGGCTTGACGGCAGGCTTGACGAGTTCGCTCAGCTGATGCGGGCGCGGGCGCTTGAAGACGTCCTTTGCCGGATCAACGACAGCGCCTTCGGTTTCAACAACCCGGTCGAAAAAGGCAGCAAGCTTCGGCAGTTTGTCCTTGTTGAAATCCGGACCCAGAACGTCGGCGAAACGCCAGACATTTTCTTCGGCATCGGCCTGGGCGCGGGCAACCATCTCCGGTGTCCGCGTCACTTGCAAGGTAAGAACTTCGCCGATTTCTGCCTTGGTCTGTGCCGAATCATTGGCGGGAGGCGGAGGCAAAATGGTCAGGAGGTCGATTTCCTTACTATCGCTGAAAGGCTTGACCTCGCCGGCATAGGCGGCGGTAAGGCCGACAAAGGCAAACGCTGTCAGCAGACTGAGCAATCTACGCATAAAATGGTCCTCGTTAGGGTGATGGTCGCCATGCGATCATGCGCTCGTTGGATGTCACGTTTGTGACACAATGGGACCATTGAAGGCGTTGTTGCACGGCAAAGGTTGGGATGAAGCCGAGGTGGCAAGAAGACGCACGGCCATGCAGCGTCTTTCCGTTGTGCCGCCTGCCTGTGAAATATATTGAGGGCGGGGAGCTGCCAGATCGGACGCCATGTTTCAATCCATCCACACCATCATGCAACATCCCGCATGGCCCGGCCGGACGGCCTGGGTATTTGCGCTGAGAACGAATGTCGCGGCGCTCTTTGCCCTCACGGCAGCCTTTGCGTTGAACCTGCAGCAGCCGCAATGGGCAATGATGACCGTCTTTATCGTGTCGCAACCGATTGCCGGCATGGTCATCAGCAAGGGATTGTTTCGTCTGGCCGGAACACTGATCGGGGCTTTGGCGGCGATGGCCATCACCGCCGCGACAGGTGATATGCGCTGGCTGTTTGTGGCATCGATAGCCCTTTGGGTGGCATTGTGCACTTATGCGGCCTCGATGTTGCGGAACCCGGAATCCTACGGTGCGGCTCTTGCGGGCTATACCGCCGTCATTATCGCACTCCCGGCGTTTGGCCATCCGCATCTCCTGGCCGAATTTGCCTATGCGCGCTGCACCGAGATTATGCTCGGCATCGTCTGTGCCGGTGTGGCCAGCCGCTTTTTTCAACCGCAGCTTGCGCGAACGGCGCTGGTGGAAGGCCTGGAAAACTGCATCGCCGATCTGGCGCGCTATACCAGCGATGCGATTGCCGGACGCGATGCCGGGCACCTGAAGGCCGCGCACAGGAAGCTGATCGCTGACACGCAGGCCCTTGCCGCCATGCGGGCTCATGCGCGGCTGGAAGCCCCCAGCCTTGTCACGCATGGCCGCCATTCCCGCCATACGGTGGGGCATCTCATGTCATGCCTGTCGATTGTGAACATCCTTGTCGCGCATCGGGCCTCGTCCGACGGGACATGGAGCAGCCTGCGTGACAAACTCGGGATATTGCTGGATGACATGGCGCGCGACTTCAAGGTTGACGCCGTTGAGCCGTGGCTTGGCAGGGTTGATATCATCGCAGCCGAAATAGCGGAGCTGAAAGGCAGGCCGTGGGGCGATGACAGCATCGGCATGATGGCCCGTTTGACGCTGCTGGGTGAGTTTCTCGACGGGCTCAAGGCGACGTTGAACGGTCTTTCGGCGCTGCGCAGCCGCTCGCAATATATGGCTGGCAGCAGGAAGCCGCCGGCATTGCCGGTCTACCGGGATCACAGCACGGCGCTGGTGAATGCGGTTCGCGCTGTTGTCGCGACAGCCCTGATGACGGCCTACTGGATGGAAAGCCGGCATGCGGATGCGGCGGCGGCGGCGATTATCGTCGCAGTGGTGTGCAGCCTGTTCGCATCCATGCCCAACCCGCTGCAGACGAGCTGGGGATTTTTCAAGGGCACGTTGTACGCCGTTCCGTTTGCCTTTGTTCTGGGACAGTTGATCCTGCCGTCTTTCCCCGGTCTGTTCTGGTTTGCCGTATTCATCGTTCCCATCCTCGTGCCGGCGGCGCTGCTGATGGCAGATCCGCGCCACGTCGGGCCGGCAACCGCTTTCGCCATCAATTTCATTGTCTTCCTCAAGCCGCATGAGGCGATGGTGTTTGAACCGCAGGTTTTCATGGAAACCTCGCTGTCGGTTCTGGTCGGCATCCTCATCGGACTTCTCGTCTTCATTGTTGTTCTGCCGAAGCGGCCGCAGGTGACGGTGAACCGGATGATGGGCGCGTTGCGAACGGATATTGTCCGGCTCTGTCTGCGTGATCGGGTTCCGAGCCCGTCCGCATTCAACAGCCTTGCGTATGACCGCATCAACCAGTTGATGCCGATTCTCAGGACCATGCGGGAGGCGGGGGAAACCCTGCTGGACGACGCCCTGTCATCGGTCACCCTCGGGGCGGAAATCATCCGGTTGCGGCGGCTGTTGTCGTGGGGGCGGCTCGAGCACGATATTGCCGACCGCGTTTCGGAAAACCTCGCGCAATTGGCGAAAATGATAAGCCTGCAGACACAGGATACCGGAGCCGTCGCAGGCTATGTCGCATCGGCCCGGTCAATGGCAGCGGGCATCCCCGGGATGTCGGCGCGGCCCCTGGCGCTGCAGGCCGCGGCGTCGCTGCGGCTCATCGCCGTCATGATTGAGGACCATCCCTCTCTGGTTCTCGGCGCCCGCGCCCGGTCGAGCGGGGATAAAAAGGGCGCCTTCCGCTTCGGCATTCTTTGATATCCGGATGGATGAACGCCGTTTTCCATCTTGGGCAATAGCTTCACTTTCACTATTCCCCTATCATGATTTCAATGGCTTATGATTCTACGAACTATTCCCTGAAAGACCTGCTTCGCCCGGTTGTCGCCGCCGAAGACGCTTTGGCGCGGCTGGACGAACGGGTGGCCCGCAAGGGCGATTTCGGTGCGCTGGGCAGCCGCCAGTCCAAAGACGGCTTGTTGCGCGAAAACGAAGGCTGGATTGCCCGGTCGCATTTCATGGAAGCCTGCAACGCGCTGTGGCTGGCGGGCGAACTTGTTCATGTGGAGGACCTTGTCCTGCATGACGCCCGCATGGATATCAGGACGCCAACCCATGAATTGACCCGGGCGCACGCAATTCTGCGAACCCGGCGTCAGATCGCCTCCAGTCCGGCGCAATGGGCACTGAGCCCGAAGGGCATTGCCAGCCTGCGCGGGCGCTGGGGTAGCGATGCGCTTCTCGCGCCGATTATCAGCGAACCGGTGCGCGGGTTCGACATCGAGGCTGCCTCCGAGCCGGGGTCAGAAGCGGAAAGTGCTTTCGAGGAAGAACTGGCAAGGCTGGATGCGCTGCTCGACCGTTCGGAACGCCTGCTGAAGCAGCCCAAGGAAACGCGTGACACTGCACCGGCCAGAGCGGAAGCAATCTCTCCCGGTCATCTGACACCGGATGGAGATTCTCTGATTTACGATCCGGACTGGGATGAAGACGGCAGGATGGAGGAATGGTTCGTGGTCATGGATCGCACCCGCGATCTGCCGCCGATGCTGGCTGCGGCTCTGCTCTGGGATGCGTGGGAGGAAATCGAACCATTGCAGCACCAGCATTGGCTTGGCCCCATGCTGGTGGCCTCCATGTTGCGTGAGCGCATGAAGACGCGGGCGCATCTGGCGGTCCTCAATGCGGGGTTGCGCGCGATACCACGCGATCGCCGCCGCGCCCGTGACCGCAACACGCGGCTCACCGCCTTTCTGGAAGCCGCGCAATCATCGGCCATTGCCAGTCTGAAGGAGATCGACCGGTTGAGCCTCGCCCGCGTCCAGATGGAACGCAAGCTGAAGGACCGCCGCTCGACCTCCAGCCTGCCCGGCATGATCGATCTCATTCTGTCACGGCCGATGGTTTCAACGGCGCTGATTGCCAAAGAGCTGAAAGTGACGCCGCGGGGTGCGCTCAATCTCATTGCCGAATTGGGCGTGCGGGAGATGACCGGGCGGGGCCGCTATCGTGCCTGGGGTATCGTCTGACGACCTGTGAAGGGGGCTGGCAGGCTCGCCTTCGGGCAGGCGGAAATTTTTGTCTTAATACTTGACTCAATTATTCATCTTTTAATATGGTCCCGGCGGCCCCGCATGATCATCCGCAATGGATGGACAGCGGACGCGCAATGCCAGGAGAATACCCATGTCTGCCATGCCGACCGTTCTGAGCAGCTCCGCTACGGTTAAACTTCAGGCGCCGCAGGACATGCTGGACAAGCTCTGCAACGTCTTTTCCGAGCATGCGCGCGTCGAAAGGGATGACGCGGAGGGGCGCATCGAGACGCCCTATGGCAAGGCGCATCTGACAATTGCCGGCGATATCCTGTCTCTCGATGTCGAGGCCGATGATGAAACATCGCTGGCCTATGTCCGCATGGTGCTGGCTGACAGCCTTCTGGGCTTCGCCGGCGCGGAGAAGCCGCAACTGTCATGGGTGGGTGATGGTCTGGCCGGCACCGAACTGCCTTATTTTCGCGAAATGCGGGTGGTGAGTGCCCGCGATCTCACGCCCCATATGCGGCGCATCCGCTTGCGCGGTGCTAATCTTGCCCGGTTTGCGATTGGCGGCCTGCATATCCGGCTGCTGTTCGCGCCGGAAGGCCGGAAACCGGTTTGGCCGACCATGGGGCGCGATGGCCGTCCGGTCTGGCCGGAGGGGGACGATGCGCTGATCGCCCGCGTCTATACTATCCGTACCATCGACATTGAGCGCGGCGAAGTCGATATCGACATGGTCGTTCATCCCGGCAACGATACGCCGGGATCAACATGGGCATTGAATGCCAAACCGGGCGGCATTGTCGGAATGACAGGCCCCGGCGGCGGCAGCGTGGAAGACGCGGGGCGATATCTCCTGGTCGGCGACGAAACGGCCCTGCCTGCAATTGGCCGGATTCTGGAAACGCTGCCTGCGGGGGCCGAGGCAACCGTCATTCTTGAAATCGACAGCCCCGCGGACAGGCAGCCCCTGCAATCCGCAGCAACAGTCGATGTTCGCTGGGTGTATCGCGATGGCGCACCCGCCGGGACGACCGGCCGGCTCGCCGGGATCGTTGAAGGTCTCGATTCCTCCGTCATTTCCCCCGACACATTTGTCTGGGCCGGCTGTGAGTTCGCCGATTTCAAGCAAATCCGGGCGCATCTGCGCAAGGAGCGAAAACACGAGCGCTCCAAACATCTCGTTGTGGCCTACTGGCGGCGCGGTTTTGATGGCGACAACGCCAGGCGGGACGATTGAGACGCGCAAAATGCTCCCAAAACGCCCTTGCCATAAAACTTGGGGTTGCAGAAGTTAATTGTTGATTATTATACTCAACAATATTACAGCCGCTCCACCAGATCAAATGCCACGCATCGGACCCGCTGAGAGCCGGCAGAGTTTTCCGGCCCGATGGCTGAGATGGCGGAAGAAGCGAAAGATAAAAGTCATGCGCAAAAACACAGGCGGATTTCCAGTGAAACGCAATGTTTCAGGGCGTATCAGGGCAGGGGCGGTCGTCCTTCCGGTCCTGTTGTTGCTGGCTTCTCCAGTGATCGCGCAAGAAGGCGCGCCGCAGGCGGCGCAGCCTCAGGCCATCCAGCAAAGCCCGGTTGAAGCCGCCCCGGCACCTCAAGCGGCGCCTGCGCCCGTTCTCCAGGCCGCTCCGGCGCCGACCGCACCGGCTGCCGTCACCAAGGCAACCCTCCCGCACAATTTGTCTCCCTGGGGCATGTTCATGGCGGCGGACTGGGTGGTGAAGGGGGTGATGATCGGACTGGCCTTCGCATCGCTCGTGACTTGGACTGTCTGGCTGGCCAAGACGCTGGAACTGGCCGGCGCCAGGGTCCGCGCCTATCGCGCGCTGAATGCCATCGGCAGTGCGCGCACCCTGCGCGATGCCGAAAAGGCACTGGAAGGCCGCGGCGGACCGGGAGCTCAACTGGTTAATGCCGCACGCGAGGAAGTGCGCCTGTCGCAGGAAGCGCAGAGTTATGCGGGTGCTGACGGCTTGAAGGAACGTGTTTCCTCCCGCTTGTCGCGCATCGAGGCGCAGGCCGGTCGCCGGATGAGCCGGGGCACGGGCGTGCTCGCGACCATCGGCTCAACGGCGCCCTTCGTCGGTCTCTTCGGCACGGTATGGGGCATCATGAATTCCTTCATCGGCATTTCGGAATCGCAGACGACCAATCTTGCCATTGTCGCGCCGGGTATCGCCGAAGCCTTGCTTGCGACCGCCATCGGTCTTGTCGCCGCGATCCCCGCAGTCGTCATCTACAACGTGTTTGCCCGATCCATCACCGGCTATCGCCAGTTGTTGGCCGACGCCTCGGCGGGTGTTGAGCGGCTTGTCAGCCGCGACGTGGATTTCGCCCTGATGCCGCCGGTGCATCAGCCCCGCGCCGCAGCGGCAGAATAGGGGGTACGGATCATGGCCGGCGGTATCAGGCACAACGTTTCCGATGACGAATTGCAGGAAAACCACGAAATCAACGTGACGCCGTTCATCGATGTCATGCTGGTTCTGCTGATTATTTTCATGGTGGCCGCACCGCTCGCCACCGTCGATATCAATGTCGACCTGCCGGCCTCGACGGCGGCGCCTGCCACCCGGCCTGACCAGCCCCTCTATCTCACGCTGAAGGACGATCATACCATTGCGATCGTCAATGACACGGTGACGAAGGAAACGCTGGGCGCCTTCCTCGATCAGAAGACGCAGGGCGACAAGGAAACGCGCGTGTTCCTGCGTGCCGACCGGGCCGTGGACTATGGCGCGCTGATGGATTTGATGAACACGTTGCGTGACAACGGTTATCTCAAGATCGCCCTCGTCGGGCTCGAAAGCGCCCCGTCGGTGCCCGTTGGAAGTGCGCAGTGATGTCGGGCGAGCCGACAGCACGCGGGGTGGGACGGTTTCAGCTGAACTGGCGCGAAATAGGCCTGTGGTCTGCCGCCGGCATTGTAATGGCCGGCTTGCATGCCGGTGCGGGATGGTACGGATATCGGTACCAGCCGGAAGCGGCGGCGGGAGATATTGCTGCCGCTGTGATGATCGATATGGAGCCGCTGCCGGCTCCCGTGATCCCGGAAGCCGTTGCCGAGCTGCCGCCGGTCGAACCGGAGAAGATCAGACCGGAGCCTGTCCAGCAGGAGGCCAAGGCGCCCGACATGCCGCCGGAAAAGCCAGTCGAACCCGAGCCTGAGCCGCAGCCTGTCGAACAGCCAGTGCTGGAAGAGCAGATAGTCCCGGAGGAGCCGCAGCCGGAAAAAACGGTTGAACTGCCAAAGGCGGAAGTCCCGTTGCCCATTGTGCGTCCCGAACAGAAAAAGCCGGATGTGCCCAAAAAGGATATGCCGAAGAAGGTCGTTCGCAAGCCGGTGAAGACACAGGTCACGGACGTGAAAAGCGATACCGTTGTGGAAGCCAGGCAGCAGCCAAGCGTGTCGCGGGCCAGTTCTGCCAGTGCTGCCCGCAGCTGGAAAGACAAGATCAACTCCTATCTGGCACGTTATTCCCGCCGTGCCCGTGGCGGCGGTCATGGTTCCGGTAGGGCGAGCGTGGCGTTTACGGTCACGCGCGATGGCAATATCATTGCTTCGAGGATCGTCGGCAGTTCTGGAAATCCGGGGCTTGACCAGTATGTCCTCGATCTGGTCCGCCGTGCATCGCCCGTCCCCTCGGCGCCGGATGATTTTCAGGGCGGGAGTCAATCCCTGTCCATCCCCATTTCCATTCAATGATCCTGAGAATGACGATGAATTCAGGTGCGCTCACTAACCTGAAGGGGCGTCATGCATCGCGGGAAGGTTGTGCCCACTGCCTTCTGCTGGACGATGCGAAGTAGTCTTTCATCTGCAGTGACAAACAGGCACTGCCGTTGTTTCGCGAGCGCAAGATAAATGCAGTCATAGGCGGGGTGGCCGAGCAGAATTGCCAGCCTTGTCGTCTCTTCCAGAAGCCCGCGCATGCCGATCAGTTCAATGTCTGCCTGTTGCAGCAGTCGGCTGGCCAATTCGGCCTCTTCCAGCATCAGCTCGTTCCGCTGCACTTTCTTCCACAGAATGTTGGCGCATTCGGCGACGAGAAGGTCAGGCGCCGCGAAATGATAGCGGCCGCGCAATCTGAGCGCCTGCTCCGTCCCTTCCTCTTCAATGACCCATTTGATGGCGACGCCGGCATCGATGATAAGGGTTTCCATCAACGCTCGTCGCGTCCTTCGCGGAGCAGTTCTTCCGAAGGCGTTTGCTTCCGGTTCATCGTCAGTTTGCGCAACTGGGCGGCAAGATCATCAAAGGAAGGCTCGATCTCGGTCGCCAAAGCCTGGCGCAGAATTTCGCGGTGTTCCGCTTCCGCCGAGCGGCCGTGGCGCGCCGCGCGCAACTTGAGTTTCACAATGAGATCATCATCGAGATTTCTTACGTGCAGGTTTCCGGCCATGCGTACCTCCATTGATCTCAATGATAGCAAAGAGATCACAGCGGTTCAAGCAGATCGGCTTTCAGGTGCGGGCGATCATTTCCGCCGCCTTTTCCGCAATCATGATTGTCGGCGCGTTTGTATTGCCCGAGGTGATCGACGGCATGATCGAAGCATCGGCGATGCGCAACTGCGCGATCCCACGCACGCGCAGCTGGGGATCGACCACCGACTCCTGATCGGCACCCATGCGGCAGGTGCCGACGGGATGAAAGATCGTCGTGCCGATGGCGCCTGCCGCCTCGATCAGCTCCGCCTCGCTCTGATAATGCGGTCCCGGCTTGAATTCTTCCGGCCTGTAGCGCTGCAGCGGCTTTTGCGCCACGATGTTGCGGGTGATGCGGATTGAATCCGCCGCGACACGGCGGTCGCTGTCCGTCGTCAGGTAATTCGGCCGGATGGCCGGATGGGCCCGGTAATCCGGTGATTTGATGTGAACGGAACCGCGGCTTTCCGGCCGCAGATTGCAGACGCTGGCGGTAAAGGCGGGGAAGGGGTGGACGTTTTCGCCGAACTTTTCCAGGGATAGCGGTTGCACGTGATACTGCAGGTTTGCAGTCGCAAAAGACGGGTCGGAGCGGGTGAAGACCCCCAGCTGGCTCGGGGCCATCGACATCGGCCCGGACTGGTTGATGAGGTATTCCAGTGCAATCGATGCCTTGCCCAAAAGGCGGTTGGCCTTTTCGTTGAGTGTCGCAATGCCCGTCACCTTATAGGCGCAGCGCAGTTGCAGGTGATCCTGCAGGTTTTCACCGACCGAGCGCCGTTCAAGAACCGGAGTGATTCCGGCGTTCTGCATGACATCGCCGCGGCCGATGCCGGACAATTCAAGAATCTGCGGCGAGCCGACGGCGCCTGCCGCCAGGATCACCTCGCGGCGGCAGTGGATCGTGCGGATGGTTCCCGCCTGTTCGATTTCGACACCCCTGGCCGTCAGGCCGTCGACAACGAGCTTGCGGACATGGGCGCCGGTTTCGACCGTCAGGTTCGCACGTTTCATTGCCGGGCGAAGAAACGCCTTTGCCGTGTTCCAGCGGATGCCGCGTTTCTGGTTGACCTTGAAATAGGAGCTGCCTTCATTGTCGCCGCGATTGAAATCGTCGGTGCGCGGGATTCCCGCCGCTTCGGCAGCGTCCCTGAACGCATCGAGAATATCCCAGTGCAGGCGCGCTTCCTCCACGCGCCATTCGCCGCCCGATCCGTGAAATTCGTCGCTGCCGAGATAGTAATCTTCCGACTTGCGGAAATAGGGCAGGACGTCATCCCAGCCCCATCCGGCACAGCCATCCTGCCGCCACAGATCGTAATCGCGCGCCTGCCCGCGCATATAGATCATGCCGTTGATCGACGAGCAGCCGCCAAGCACCTTGCCGCGCGGATAGTTGAGGACGCGGCCGTTAAGGCCAGGTTCAGCCTCGGTCGAAAAGCACCAGTCCGTCCGCGGATTGGAGATGCAGTAGAGATACCCCACCGGAATGTGGATCCAGGGGTAATTGTCCTTGCCGCCCGCCTCAAGCAGGAGGACGGACACTTTCCGGTCTTCCGACAGCCTGTTGGCCAAGGTGCAGCCTGCCGTGCCTGCCCCGACGATGATGTAGTCATAGCTGGCTGTCATGTCAGTGCCCGGAGCTGCTCTCGAGTTTCTTGCCGAACCGCGAGGCGTAGAGCTCGCCGATAATGCCGCGGCGGAAGACGAGGACGCAGACCATGAAAATGATGCCGGTGATCACCGTGACCGGAAATTCCGACGTGGCGAGATAGTTTTCCAGCGCCGTGATGAATCCGGCCCCGACGATCGGGCCGACCAGTGTGCCGATACCGCCAAGCAGGGTCATGAGCACAACCTCGCCGGACATCTGCCAACTGACATCGGTCAGCGTTGCAAACTGAAAGACAATCGCCTTCAAGCCGCCGGCAAGGCCGGTGAGCGCTGCCGACATGACGAAGGCCGCAAGCTTGTAGCGGGCAACGGAATAACCGAGCGAAATGGCGCGGTTCTCGTTTTCCCGTACGGATTTGAGGATCATGCCGAAGGGCGAATTGATGATGCGCCAGATGATAAACACACCGATCAGGAACACGGCCAGCACGAAGAAATACATGTTGAGCGGATCGTTCAGATCGATGAAGCCGAGGAGCTTGCCGCGCGGCACGCCCTGAATGCCGTCTTCGCCCTTGGTGAAGGATGCCTGCAGGCAGAAGAAGAAGAACATCTGCGACAGGGCGAGAGTAATCATCGTCGAATAGATACCCTGACGCCGGATGGCAAAGAAACCGATGATCAGTCCAAGGATCGTTGCGCCGAAGACGCCGAGCAGGATGCCGAGTTCCGGCGGAAATCCCCATTCCTTGACGGAATGGGCGGTAAAATAGGCGGCTCCGCCAAAGAATGCCGCATGGCCGAAAGAGAGTATGCCGGTATAGCCGAGAAGCAGATTGAAGGCGCAGGCGAACAGCCCGAAACACAGCACTTTCATCAGGAAGACCGGGTAGAAATGGAAGGGCGCGAGAATGAGCGCCGCGACGCCGATGAGGATCAGCAGCATTTCAAGATTGAGAAACCTGCTTTTCTGGCCTGGGGAAACTGTCGTATCGGTCATGTCAGACCTCCTTTCCGAACAGGCCTGCCGGACGGACAAGCAGAACGATCGCCATGATGACGAAGATCACGATATTGGAGGCCTCGGGGTAAAACACCTTGGTCAGGCCCTCGAAAATACCGAGCATGTAGCCGGTGACGATGGCGCCGAGAATGGAACCCATGCCGCCGACAACCACCACGGCGAACACGACAATGATCAGGTTGGTGCCCATGAGCGGGCTGACCTGATAGATCGGTGCCGCCATGATGCCCGCAAGCCCGGCAAGCGCGGCGCCGAGGCCATAGGTAAAGGTCAGCAATATCGGCACGTTGATGCCGAAGGCCCTAACAAGCGTCGGATTTTCCGTCGCCGCACGCAGATAGGAACCCAACCGGGTTTTCTCGATCAGAAGCCAGGTGGCAAGACAGATGGCAAGGGATGCCAGTACCACCCAGGCACGGTATTTCGGCAGGACCATGAAGCCGAGATTATAGCTGCCGGTGAGAGCGGCGGGCACCGCATAGGGTTGTCCCGCCGCACCGTAGTAATAGCGGAAGGTCCCTTCGATCACCAGCGCAAGCCCGAAGGTGAAGAGCAGGCCATAGAGATGATCGAGATTATAGAGACGCGAGAGTGCGACGCGTTCAACGATCGCACCGGCGACGCCGACGATGACGGGCGCAAGGATCAAGGCTGGCCAATAGCCGATGCCGAGCTGGGCAAGCAGGAGATACCCGACAAAGGCACCCAGCATATACTGCGCGCCATGGGCGAAATTGATCACGCGCAAGAGGCCGAAGATGATCGCGAGGCCAAGGCTGAGCATGGCGTAGAAGGAACCGTTGATGAGGCCGATCAGCAATTGTCCGAGGAAGGCCTGCAGGGGAACGCCGAAGATCATGGTCATGGGTCAGACTCCCAGCGCTTCGTTGAGCATGGACATGCGTTCCGGCAGTTCCCGGACGTGGAAATTATCGATGATCTTGCCGTGATCCACCACGTAGAAGCGATCCGCGACCTTGCTGGCGAAACGGAAATTCTGCTCGACCAGCAGAATGGTCATGCCGCGCTGCTTCAGCGTCACCAGCACTTCGCCGATGCGCTGCACGATGACCGGGGCAAGGCCTTCGGTCGGCTCGTCAAGCAGCAGCAGTTTGACCCCCGTGCGCAGGATGCGGGCAATGGCCAGCATCTGCTGCTCGCCGCCGGAAAGTTTGGTTCCGGGGCTGTTGCGCCGCTCTTTCAGATTGGGAAAAAGATCATAAATCTCCGGTATCGACATGCCGCCCTTGGCAACGATGGGGGGCAGGTTGAGATTCTCATCGACGGAGAGTGTCGCGAAGATGCCGCGCTCTTCCGGCACAAAGCCGATGCCGGCATGGGCCGTGCGGTGCAGGGGCACGCGCATCATATCCCTGCCGTCAAAGGCGATGCTGCCGGTGCGCTTGCGGATAATGCCCATGATCGAGCGCAGGGTCGTGGTCTTGCCGACGCCGTTGCGGCCAAGCAGGGTGACGGTTTCACCCTCGTGAATATCGAGATTGACGCCATGCAGCGCGTGGCCTTCGCCATACCAGGCATGGAGATCGCGGACGGCGAGGAGGGGTTTGGCATCACTCATGTTCGGTCCCCATATAGGCCACACGCACCCGTTCATCCTGGCTGACCGTCTGGTAGTCGCCGGAGATGAGAATCTCGCCGCGCTGCAGGACGGTGACCTGGTCGCAAAGATCGGCAACGACCTTCAGGTTGTGTTCGACCATCAGGATTGCCCGGTCGCGGGCCACCTCGCGAATGATCTCGGCAACGATGTGCACGTCCTCGTGGCCCATGCCCGCCATGGGTTCATCCAGAAGCAGGACCTTGGGATCGAGCGCCAGCGTCGTTGCGATCTCCAGCACGCGCTTGCGGCCATAGGAGAGGTCAGCGGCCAGTTTGTTGTGGGCGTCGTGCAATCCAACGGCTGTAATCAGTTCCATGGCCCGATCATTCAGCCGGTTGAGCGCGCTGGTCGGCAGCCAGAACTGCGTCGACAGGCCGGCCGGGCGTTGCAGGGCCACGCGCACATTGTCGAGAACGGTCAGATGCGGGAAAACCGCAGAAATCTGGAACGAGCGAACCAGCCCCATACGGGCGACTTTCGCCGGGTCGGTTCTGGTAATGTCCTGATCGAGCAGGGTGATCGTGCCGCTCGACGGCTGCAGAAACTTGGTCAGAAGATTGAAAACCGTGGTCTTTCCCGCGCCGTTGGGGCCGATCAGTGCGTGGACTTTCGCGTGATGGATATCCAGATCCACATTATTGACGGCGATGAAACCGCCAAAATCCCGGCGCAGGCCGCGGGCGGAGAGAACCACCCGGGATCCGGCGTTACCGGCGCTGCCGGGAGAGGCATGACCTCCCCCGAATGCCGTACTGCTCAACGAAGCTGTCATCCGGACTACTTGGCCAGATCGCAGCCGCTTTCGGCTGGCTTTATATAGGCCTCATCGCCCGGAACCGTGGCCAGAACCTTGTAATAGTCCCATGGTTCCTTGCTTTCCGATGGCTTCTTGACTTCCATCAGATAGACATCGCTGATCAGGCGGCCATTGGCACCGACCTTGGCGCCGCGCCCGAAGACGTCATCGACAGGCATTTCATGCATGGCAGCGGCAACTTTTTCCGTGTCATCGGTGCCGGCTTTCTGAATGGCTTTCAGATACTGCATGACCCCGGAATAAGTCGCGGCCTGGATCATGTTCGGCATACGGCCGGTGCGCTTGAAGAATTTGCGGCCGAACTCGCGGGACTGGTCGTCGCGATCCCAGTAGAAGCTTTCCGTCAGGGTCAGGCCCTGGGCTGCTTCAAGGCCGAGGCCGTGCACTTCCGCCAGGGTAAAGAGCAGCGCTGCCAGGCGCTGGCCGCCCGATACGATGCCGAATTCAGCGGCCTGCTTGATGGCATTGGCGGTGTCAAGACCGGCATTGGCCAGACCGATCACCTTCGCGCCGGATGACTGCGCCTGCAGCAGGAAGGAGGAATAGTCGGCTGTCGCCAGCGGATGACGCACGGAGCCGACCACTTTACCGCCCTTCGACGTCACATATTTGGTCGTCTGTTCTTCCAGGGAGTAGCCGAAGGCGTAATCGGCGGTGAGGAAGAACCACGTGTCGCCGCCCTGCTTGACGAGCGCACCGCCGGTGCCGACAGCGAGAGCGTGGGTGTCATAGGCCCAATGGAAACCATAGGGCGAGCACTGCTTGCCGGTCAGTTCGGCCGTGGCCGCACCGGTCACGAGATCGATTTTCTTCTTTTCCTTGGAGATGCCCTGCACGGCGAGCGCGACGGACGAGGTGGTCAATTCCATGATCGCATCGACCTGCTCCGTGTCATACCACTGGCGGGCGATATTGGAGGCAATGTCCGGCTTGTTCTGATGGTCGGCGGTGATGACCTCGATCGGCGCGTCGAGAACCTTGCCGCCAAAATCTTCGGCGGCCATCTTCGCCGCTTCGAACGACCACTTTCCGCCGAAATCCGCGTAGACACCGGATTGATCGTTCAGGATGCCGATCTTGACTTTGCCGTCCGAAATGCCTGCACTTGCAGCGGGCATAACGGTTGCAGCCATCAGGGCAGCGGTTGCAATTGCCAATAATTTCATTCTGTTCTCCTCCCAAAGAAACGCCGCTCACAGGATCATCGTATGATGGACCGTCGCGGACTTGATTGTCTCGGCTGAAAATGACCCAAAGCCATGACGCAGAGATGTCTGCGCCCAATCGGTTCGGTTTCCTCCTCAATCCGGTCAGCCATTCCTCTCTGCCGGATATTTCTTGCCCCTATGATTGTCCCGTTTCTTGTTGCAGGCAACCACTCGTTGAAAAAACTGTAGCATTGACAAATAAGTACACAAACACCTATTTTTGCACAGAATAAGTACAAATATGTACATATGGGGTGCGGCTTGCGGCAATATACGTGGGACGATCTGCAATATTTCCTGGCGGTGGCGCGGACCGGCCAGCTCACGACGGCAGCCCGCCGTCTGCGCACCAATCACGTCACTGTCTCCCGGCGGATCGACCGGCTGGAGGAGGCACTTTCGGCGCGTCTTTTCGAGCGGAATCCGCGCGGATACATCCTGACGGCACTCGGCGAGAAGCTGATTGAATCGGCTGAAATCATGGAGCGCGAAGCCGAGCGCTTTCAGAATGAAGCCTCCGGCGGAACGGTCTCGCTCAGCGGTGTCGTGCGCTTGAGCATTCTGGAGGGGATAGCCAATTTCTTTCTGGCGAACCGCCTGCCTGTCATGGCGCAGTCCTACCCCAGCCTTTCCGTTGAAATGGTGACGATCCAGCAGATTGTCTCGCTGTCGCGCCGCGAGGCGGATTTGTCGATCACGCTCAATCCGACCCGCACGGGCCCCTATCATCAGGAAAAACTGATGCCCTACCGCTTGTTCATCTATGGGGCGAAAGACTATCTCGCCCGGCATCCGGCGATCCGGCAACGCGCCGATCTCTCCGCTCACCGCTTCATCGGCTATATCGAGGATATGATTTTCACGCCCGGGCTCGACTATATGCGCGAGATTCTTCCCGGCTTGCGGCCGGCCTACCAGAGCTCAAGCATTTTTGCCCAGTTGAGCGCCGCCCGCTCGGGTTTCGGCCTTTGCATCCTGCCCTACTTCATTGCCTACAATTATCCGGAACTGGTGCCGGTGCTGCCAAAGGAAATGCACCTCAATCGCGATTACTGGCTGATCTGCCATGAGGACATCGTCAACACGCCGCGCATCCGCGTGCTCAGCGATTTCATCAGCTCGGAGGTCGGCAGCCAGACGGCGATTTTTGGCGGCTATCCCCTGCTTGATTGAAAGCGGGCAGCAGACAGGCGCGGGGCGATGTTTGCCAGACCATCCGGCAAGGATTGCTGGCGGATGAGCTTGGCAGCAAGCTGCGATAGCGCCGGTGCAGTCTGGATACCATATCCTCCCTGTCCGGCAAGCCAGAAGAACCCGTCGAGTTCCGCGTCAAATCCTGCAACGGGTGTGCGGTCCGGCGCGAAGGTGCGCAGCCCGGCCCAACTCCGTTCGACACGGTTGACCGGTATCGTGACCGCCTGTTCATAGCGGTAGAGGCCTTCGGCGAGGATCATGTCGTCCACATAGGCGTCATGCGGTTCCACCGGGGTCTCATCACCGGGCGAGACGAACAATCGTCCGCCGTCAGGCTTGAGGTACCAGCTCTCATTGGCATCGTCGACCACCGGCCAGCTTCGCGTGTCGTATCCCTCCGGCGCGGGCAGCACGGCGACCGAGCGGCGCAAGGGGGTAAACCCGAGCGGCTTGCCGCCGAAAATGCCTGCGATGACATCGGCCCATGCGCCGGAAGCGTTGATGACCGTAGGGGCGCGGAATGTCTGACCCGGTGTCTCGACCAGCCAAAAGCCGTTCGCCCGGTTCGCGCGGATGACTTCGCATGACGTGCGAAGTTCGGCACCAAGGCCCGTCGCCTTGCGCAGCCAGCCCTGATGCAGGGCATTCACGTCGATGTCCTGTGCTTCAGCCTGATAGCAGACCGCCTTGATGTGATCGCGGTTGAGGATCGGCACCATTTCCACGGCCCGGTCTACGCTGATCTCCTCGACATTGACGCCGTTTTTGATCATGTCCTCGCAGCTTGCAATGCCTGTTTCATCGGCGATGGTGAGGGCACCACGGGGTGTCAGCAGCGGTTCGGCAAACAGGTTCGTGTCACGCTGCATGAACATGGGGGCGCTGAAATGATTGAGCGCGCGAATGACATCGTTGCCGTAATTGGGGAGGAATATGGCGACCGAGCGTCCCGTCGAATGGTAGGCCGGCTGGCTCTCCCGTTCGAGTATGATGACCTTGTGCGTATGGGCAAGCTCGGCGGCTACGCCAACGCCGGCAATGCCGGCGCCGATGATGAGAATGTCGGTGTCGATGATGTCGGTCATATCCGCGTCAGGTCTTTCAGATAGGGATTGCTGTCAATCGATGCTGCAAAGGCGTGCCGGTCGATGTCGGCAAAAACCAGGTGTTCATTGGCGTCCGTGCAGGCAGCGACGAGGCTGCCATCCGGCGCGGCTATACGGGAGAGGCCGGCAAAAGTGAAGCGTTCGTCGCTGCCGGCGTGATTGACATAGGCGACAAATATCTGGTTTTCGAACGCGCGTACCTGAATCATATGCGCGGCGATGAATTCTCCGGATGGGCCCGCGGGAAGCGCCGTCGGCACGAGGATCATCTGTGCTCCCGCCTGCGCCAGGCGGCGGACATTCTCCGGAAATTCCACATCGTAGCAGATCAGCATGCCCAGTTTCAGCCCGGCAAGCGGGACAATGCAGCTGGCCGGTTTTGCCGGGGTAAACAGGGCCCGCTCATAATCGCCAAAGAGATGCGATTTCCTGTAGATGGCAGGCTGGGTATCGCCGCAGACAAAGGCTGCACTATTGTAGATGTGATCGCCATCCCGTTCGGCAAAGCCCGCGATGATGGCTATGGCGTTGGCCTTGGATATGGCCTGCAACCGATCGATCTGTCTGCCATTGGCCGGCTCTGCCAATGCCGTGATCGTCTCTCCCGCACCGTAACCGGTCAGGGCGAGTTCCGGGGCGACCAGCAGGTCGGCACCAGCTTTGGCGGCAGCTTTTGCGGCTTGCTCGATGCGTGTCAGATTGGCGCTGACATCGCCGCAAGCCGCCTGCATCTGGAGTGCTGCCATCCGCATCATTTGTCATCCGTGGCCATGGCACCAAGCAGCTTGGGCAGGTCGCCGAATTTTGCAACCAGCGAGAAGATCACGGCGGCGGTGGCGACGAAGAGAATGGTCACCGAGGCCATGGTCGGCGTATAGCCGTAGCGCAGTGCATTGAAAATCTTGATGGGGAGCGTTTCCAGCGTAAAGCCGACGGTCATGTAGGCAACGATATATTCGTTGAGCGACAGCACGAAAGCGAAGGCATAGCCGGAAACCAGATAGGGCAGGATCAGCGGCAGGATGACCGTGCGGAAAATGGTGCGGTCACTCGCGCCCATGGTGGCCGCAGCCTCGACGAAGGAGCGGTCTATGGATGAAAACCCGAGCGACAGGGTCACCAGCGGCAGGGTGACGAAGAAGATCGCGTGGCCGATGACAGCGGTCCATGGCTGACCATAGAAGCCGGTGGTGGCCCAGAATGTCAGAAGGCCGAGCGCGGTGATGACCGGCGGCAGCGTGAACGGCGCAATGCCGAGGACCTGAAAGATGTTGGCCCACGGTGCAATGCGCCGCCACAGGAACCATGCAAGCGGCAGCGCAATCAGCACGGCCAAAGCCGCCGACGTGGTAGCGAGGACGACCGAGGCAACAAGAGCACTGCGCCATTCCGGATTGAGGAAGATTTCGCCGTACCAGGCCAGCGAAAAGCCCTGCGGCGGAAAGGCAAGCGTCTGCTTCGCGTTGACCGACACGCCGGCAACCACGATGAGCGGAAGGGCGAGAAACAGCCCGACGAGGAAGAAATAAAGGCGTCTGAGGGTGGTCATCATGCCTTTTCTCCCTTGCGCCCGATCAGCAATGTCAGGGCCACCAGACCAAGCGTCACAAGCACCAGAAACACGGCCATGGCCGCCGCAAACGGCATGTTGGATTGGTAGATCGCCTGATCGGTGATGAGGACGGAGAGCGTCCAGTGCTGCGGCCTGCCAAGAATCTGCGGCAGCAGATACGAGCCCAGCGCGAAGATGAACACCATGATCAGCGTCGCCATGATCGTGTTGCGCAGCGCTGGCACAAGCACATTGAAGAAGGCGCGCACCGGCGACGAGCCCAATGTCCGCGCCGCCTCCATCAGGGTGGGATCGAGCCGGACAAGGGCGGGGTAAAGGACAAGCACCGTATAGGGAAGCGCCTGATAGACCATGCCCGTCAGCACGGCGCCAAAGCTCGGCGACAGGGCGACGGCCTGTTTCATCAACCCCAGTTGGACAAGAATGTTGGTGATCCCCGCCGTGCGCGAAAACAGGGTGGACCAGGCAAAGCCGATGATGACTTCCGACAGCGACAGTACGGAGAGCAGCGCCACGAGCCAGATCACCTGCAACCGGCGCGGCAGCTTCGACAGGAGATAGGTGAAGGGCAGGGCAAGGACAACGCAGCAGATGGCGACGGTGACCGCCAGCATCAGCGAGAAGCCGAGGACGCCGCCGAAAAAGACGCTGAGAAAGCGCTCGTAGTTGGAGAAGACGAAGGCAGGCGTATAGAAGCCGCCCTGCTGGCGCTGGAAAAAACTCACAGCGATCATGGTGCCGAACGGCACCACGAAAAACACCAGCAGCATGCCTGCGGGGAAAAACAGCGGCCCGTAATCGGCTATGGATTGGGGGGCTTCGCGCTTCATTGTTTCAGCACCACGCAGACATCGGGGGCGAGCACGATGCCGACCTGTTGTCCGGCTGTCACCTCAGGCCGGGCACGCGGCGTCGAGACGGCGACGATCTGCTTGCCGCCCGCTTCGATGAAAGTCTCTATGGTGCCGCCAAGATCGCGCACGAAGGTCACGGTGCCGTTGATGGCGCCATTGCCCGGCGCCGTCAGGTGCACATCTTCCGGCCGCACGGAAATCGTTGCTTTCTGCAGGCCTGCAGGCAGGACGAGACCGGGCACGCTGTGCCCGAAGATGGTGGCGGCGCCCGAACTGTCGGCCGTCGTTTCGATGAGATTTGTCGAGCCGATGAAGTCGGCGACAAACGTATCGGCGGGCTTGCGGTAGATTTCGATCGGCGAGGCGGCCTGGCGGATATGGCCGCCATTCATGACGACCACCGTATCGGCCATGGTCATGGCTTCGCGCTGGTCGTGCGTCACCACGATGGTGGTGATGCCGAGCTTCTGCTGCAGCTGCCGCAGCTCCACCTGCATCGCTTCACGCAGCTTTGCATCGAGCGCCGAGAGCGGCTCGTCGAGCAGGAACAGTTTGGGCGAAAGCGCCAAAGCGCGGGCGATGGCCACACGCTGGCGCTGGCCGCCGGACAGTTTCGAAACGGGCCGGTCGCCGTAGCCGGGCAGGTGGATCAGGGCCAGCAACTCATCGACGCGCTTTTTCTGGTCTTCGCGGCCTTTGCCGCGAATGCGCAGGGGATAGGCGATGTTTTCGCCCACGCTCAAATGCGGGAACAGGGCCAGCGACTGGAACACCATGCCCAGATTGCGCTTGTGGGTCGGGACCTTGGTGATGTCTTCGCCGTCGAGAAGGATGGAACCGCCGGTCGGGTCGTCGAGCCCGGCAATCATCCGCAGAAGCGTGGTCTTGCCGCAGCCCGATGGCCCGAGCATGCACACAAACGTGCCGTGCGGCACGGAAAGCTGCACATTCTCCACGGCGGTAAATGTACCAAATTGCTTGGTTACACCGTTCAATACCAGTCCGGACATCGAGCCCTCGTTTCATTCGTCGTCGTTAAAAAGAAACCCGGTTCGCAATAGGCCGGGTTTCACCTTTGTACAATCCGGCAGGCTGCCGCCGGTTCCGGAAAGCGTATCCGCAACCGGCGGCAAAGGCGATCAGCCAACGATCAACTCGGTCCATTTCTGGTTGAGGAAGTCGGCCTTGGTCGTCAGCAGGTCGTAGCGCGGCAGGATCGGTTCGATATCCGACGATACAGCCGCGAACTCCTTTTCATTCAGGTCGAGCAGTTCGCGCTTGACCGTCGGAGCCGTGCCCACCTTGCGGGACAGGGTCGCCTGAATGGCCGGCTGGCTCATGTAATTGATGAAGATATGCGCTTCGTCGATCTTCTTTGACGCGCGCGACACCGCCCAGCAGCCTGAATCCTGGATGCCGCCTTCCTTCGGGAAGGTGGAGCGGACAGGATGCCCCTCGGACGCTGCCAGGCCGGTAACGTCGTGATAATACTGGCCCATCGGGATTTCGCCGGATTTCAGCGCCTGTTCGAACTGCGCTTCGTCGCGGTACCACAGCCGGACATTCGGCTTCACTTCGGCCAGCTTGTCGAAGACCTTGAGGATACCTTCCTCCGTATCGAGGGCATTGGTGCCGCCGAAGAAGGTTTTTGCCGTCACTTCCAGAAGGAACGAGTTGGAAACGAGGGCAAGCAGGCCGAGTTTGTCGGCGTTTGCCGGATCCCAGAAGGCCTGCCAGGATGTCGGCGCTTCCTTGTAGACATCGGTGTTGGTCACGAGCGTGATATACCATGCCACCGCGCCGATACCGGCGATGCGCCCATCGGGATACTTGTTGATGAAACGGTCGAGCAGGTTCTTCGCGTTTGGCAGTTTCGCCGTGTCAAGCGGCGTCCAGAGTTCGGTCGACTGGCCCTTGATCATGGCAACCTGCGACATCATCGAAATATCGGCGGGGGCAGCACCGGCCTTGGCAGCCTGTTCAAGCTGAACCAGCCAGGCTTCGCCCGTCGGTTCTGCGACGGATTCAACGGCAATGCCGGTTGCCTTGGTGAATTCGGGGAAAATGTTCTTGTCGAACGAATTCTTGAAGTAGCCGCCATAGACGCCGATTTTCAGGGACTTGTCCTGTGCGCGCAGCACGGACGGCATGGCAAGCATTGCGGTGCCCAAAGCCCCGGCAGCCAGCACGGTGCGCCGGTTGACGGCTGTTTTGATAATTGTATCCATAATCCGATCTCCTTCTTGTTGGCCAGTTTCTGGCTGATTCCCACTCTTTTACCAACACTGCGCGCGCTCTAGCGCTGTGCGGTACGAAGTTCCAGTTTCTTAGTGTAGCGCGTCAGCGGATAGCACAGAACAAAATAGATCAGTGCCACCAGCCCATAGACGGTGAAAGGTTCGAAAGTTGCATTGTTGATGGCGTTCGAAGTCCTGACCAGTTCTTCAAATCCGATGATCGACGTCAGAGCCGTGCTCTTGATCAGCTGCACGAGAAAACCGACTGTCGGTGCGCGTGTTATGGCAAAGGCCTGCGGCAGGATGACCAGCCGCAACTGTGCGAAGTAATGCAGGCCAAGACTGCTGCCGGCGTCCCATTGTCCGTTCGGCAGCGATTGCACGCCGCCCCGCCAGATTTCGGCGAGGAATGCACTGGCGCAAAGCGTCAGACCCAGCACTGCGGCCGTCCAGGCTTCGATGCGGAAGCCGAGCAGCGGCAGGCCGAAGAACAGCAGAAACAGCTGCATCAGCAGCGGTGTTCCCTGAAACAGGCCGATGTAATATTGGGCGCTGCGGCGCAGCCAGTTGCGTTTCGAGATACGTGCCAGAAGGATAGCCACGCCGACGACGGCACCACCGGTAAAAGCGACGATGGAAAGCAATACTGTCCAGCGGGCCGCCAGCAGCAGATTGCGCGCTATGTCCCAGAAGGTGAACTCAATCATGTCATGCCTCCGGCAATCGATCGGCGTCCGGCCGCATAGAGCAGCCTGCGCAGGGCGATACTGAGCCCGAGATAGACCAGGGTCACGATGAAATAGGTTTCGAAAGCGCGGAAGGTACGCGCCTGAAGCATGTCGGCCTCGTAGGTCAACTCCCGCACGGCGATCTGCGAAACCACGGCGGATTCCAGCATCATGATAACGATCTGGCTGGTCAGGGCAGGGAAGATAACCTTCAGCGCCTGAGGCAGTATGATCTTGATGAAGATGATCCTCGGGCGAAGGCCAAGCGCCTTCGCTGCTTCCGTCTGTCCCTTGTGAACGGCATCCAGCCCGGCGGCAACGATCTCCGTGCTGTAGGCCGCCATGTTCAGGGTCATGGCAAGGATCGCTGCCGCCACGGGGTCAAGGCGGATGCCGAGGCGCGGCAGGCCGAAAAAGATGAAGAACAGCTGCACCAGAAACGGTGTGTTGCGGATGAGTTCGACGTATCCGGCAACCAGCTTGCGCAGGATCGCATGGCGGCTGCGGCGCCCGATGGCGCCGAAGATGCTGAGCAATGTGCCAGCGATTGAGGTCACGGCGATCAGAAAGACCGTCATGGCCGCACCGCTGGCAATCATGCCGAGCGCATCGTTCAACCAGCCGAAATCGAGCGCATAGCCCACAGGTCAATCCTTGAGATTGGCAGGATTGAGCGGTGTCTTCAGCCAGGCCTCGGAACTCTTGTTCAGCGAGCCATCCGCCAGCATCTTCGCGACGGCATCGTTGACAGCCTGCTTGAGACGATCCTCTTTCTTGTTCAGGGCGATATGCGAGGGAGACGTCAGAAGCTGGAATTTCTGTTCCGGTGCAAGGGCTTCCTGCCGCGCGAGCACCTGCGCGCCCACGTCGTTGCCCACCACCATGAGCTGCGTCTGACCGGAGATGAAGGCCTGGATAACGGCGTTGTAATTGTCGAAGCGCTTCACATCGGCCGAAGCCGGTGCCGCCGCAGTCAGGGATGTATCTTCCAGCGTGCCGCGATTGACGGCAATGCTCTTTCCGGCAAGATCGTCCTTGTTCTTGATCTCAAGCGCCTTCGGCCCGATCACCGCGATGTAGTACGGCGCGTAAGGCGCGGCGAAATCGAGGACCTGTTCGCGTTCCTTGCTGTAGCCGACGCTCATCAGCAGGTCGACGCGATGTTCCGTGAGGTAGGGAATGCGGTTCTGGCCGGTAACGCTGACAGTCTTGAGCTTGACCTTCAATGCGTCGGCAAGAGCCTGGGCCACGTCGATATCGTAACCCTTCAGGGTCATGTCGGCGCTTGCCGACGAGAAAGGCGGGAAGTCGGCAAAGACACCGACATTGATAACGCCGGCTTTGGTGATGTCGTCGATGGCATCGGCGCGCGCCGCCGTTGCCGACATGGCGATGGTTGCACCAACCAGCAGCAGCGCGGCAAAGGATGATTTGAGCGTGGTTTTGAATGTCATGGCAGTCCCCTTCTTGTTATTATGTGACGGCGCGGAATCGTTTCGCCGCACCGTTTGTTGGTCTGTTGATGCGTGTCAGTCGCGTTTTCCTGCAACGAACGGGCTGAACACCATCAGGCTCAGGATTTCGAACAGCACCTGTGCGCCCGCATGGGCGGTGTTGGTGGTCGCGTCATATTGCGGTGCCACTTCCACCACGTCGCCGCCCACCAGGTTGATGCCCTTGAGGCCGCGGATCAGTTCGAGCACTTCGCGGGTGGTCAGGCCGCCCACCTCGGGCGTACCGGTGCCCGGCGCAAAGCTCGGATCAACACTGTCGATGTCGAACGACAGATAGGTCGGACCGTCGCCGACGATCTTGCGGGCCTTCTCGATGATGGCGGGCATACCAAGGCCGGTTACCTCTTCCGCATGGATGACGGTCATGCCGGATTCGTACGAGAATTCCCACAGATATTCCGCCGAGCCGCGAATGCCGATCTGGACCGTGCGGGTCGGATCGAGGACCCCGTCGAGTACCGCATTGCGGAATGGCCCGCCATGATGGAACTTCGTCTGGTCGAAGGCGCCGCCGGTATCGCAGTGGGCATCGATATGGATCATGCCGACCGGACGCTTCTTGCCGACGGCCTTGAGAATCGGATGGGTGATCGAATGATCGCCGCCGACGGCAAGCGGCACCACGCCGGCGTCGACGATCTGGTTGAACCGGCGCTCGATATCGTCATGGCTCTGTTCCAGCCGGTAGCGGCTGGCAAAGGGCACGTCACCGATATCGGCAACGCGCAGGTCAAAAACGGGCGCGCAGCCGAGCACATGGTTGTACGGTCCGATGCGTTCGATGGTGCGCACGGCGCGCGGACCGAAGCGCGAGCCGGGACGGTTGGTGACGCCAAGGTCCATCGGAACGCCGACAATGGCGACCTGCAGATTGCCGAAATCCGGTGTCGCTGCATCGACCGGCATATAGGGTGCGGTGAGGAATGTCGGAATGCCCGCATAGGGTGCAAGCCGCGTGCCACTCTTGGAGAAAATCTTGTCCGCAACCTTGCGGAAGGTTGGATCGAACAGCTCGCCGCCATGGCTTTCGCCATACTTGGCCCGCAGATCGCTCAGCTTCTTCTCATCCCATGATGTCATGACACTATCCCGTTCTCTGAAAGCTCGGGGGAAACGCGGGAGGGATTGCCCTTGCGAGGGTTGTCCGATGTGATCCGCTTCTGTCAGTTCCCCTGGGCTTTTCGCCTTTGTTGGCCACATTATCGATGCAAAGGCGATGGAAAAGCAATTGACATTGTTGTAGGGATTAGTGTGAGAAAATCTCACATGACAAATCCGAATTTGATGTCTATTGGAGTCTCCCATGACGCTTGGCCGGTTGCCTCCATTGAATCCCCTGCGCGCCTTCGAAGCGACGGCGCGGCACGGTTCCGTGACCGCCGCTGCCCGCGAACTCAACGTGACCCACGGTGCCATCAGCCACCAGATCAAGGCATTGGAAGCAACGCTCGATGTGCAATTGTTCGAGCGCGGTGCGCAGCGGCTGAAACTGACGGCGCAGGGGGCATTGCTGCTGCCGACCATTTCCAAGGCATTCGAGGATATTGCGACGGCAACGGCCCTGATGAAGCGCCCGACGACCAAAGGCGAATTGACGGTGACCTGCGTGCCGGCACTTCTGTCGCTCTGGCTCATTCCGCGCATGAACCAGTTCACCGAACAATATCCCGATATCCGGCTGACACTGATTGCCACCAATGAAGCGCATCATCTCCAGTCGCCGGATGTGGATGTCTGCGTGCTCTACGGCGATGGCAAATGGTCGGACTGCTGGTCACGTTTGTGGAGCACGCTGAAGCTCTTTCCTGTGGCCAGCCCGACGCTGCTCAACAGCCGTCCGCTGCGCTCGGTCCGCGACCTGCGCAACCATGTGCTCCTGCATGGCGATGACGGGCGCGAATGGAACACCTGGCTGGCAGCCGCCGATGCCACGGATATTGCGCGGGGTGCCCAGCATTTCATGAGCGATGCGCGGCTCTCGACGGAGGCTGCGCTTTACGGGCAGGGCGTTTCGCTTGGCGATACGATCACGGCAAGCAACCTGATCGCCAAGGGTGAACTCATCGTTCCCTTCGACCTGACCGTGCCCGCCAATGACGCATTCCATGTCGCCTGCCGCAACGAGGTGCGCAATGCGCCCATCGTCAAGGTGTTCATCGACTGGTTCTTCGCATCGCTGGAAACCGATACCATCACGGAACCGCAGACCTCGGCCCGTCGGATCATCCGGCGGCGCAATGGCAAGATCAGTGCGCCCGAGCGCGCGGCGGCACCGCCATCCACTCCCACAACACGAGCCAAAAGGCCTGACCGCACGCAGAAGCGGCGTGCCAAGGCCGATACCCGATAGGACGATCATCCATGACTGCTGCTGTGCTGAACCCGCTCGTCACCCGCCTGTCTCCCCCGCCTATTCCGGCCGTGCAGGCCTGGGGCCGGGCCTATGCCGGCGGACATGGTCCCTTGATCGACCTGTCGCAGGCGGTTCCCGGCTATCCGCCGCATCCGGACATGCTGCGCTGGCTGGGCGAGGCGGCGTCTTCTGTCGCCTATGCCAATTACGGGCCGATCGAGGGCGAAACGGTTCTGCGCGATGCCTATGCCGCGCATGTGTCGGCACTTTATGGCGCTGGAATCAGCGGCCGGAACATCCACATCACATCGGGCTGCAACCAGGCCTTCATCTGCGCCGCCATGGTCGTGGCCGCCGCGGGCGAAACGGTGCTTGTCACCGATCCCTTTTATTTCAACCATGAAACCACGCTGTCGATGCTCGGTATCAAGACGGGGTTTGTCGCCTGCGGTCCGGCAGACGGTTTCGTGCCGACAGTGGAGGCGGTGGAAAAAGCGCTGGTGCCGGGCGTGCGTGCCCTGGCGCTGGTCACCCCGAACAATCCGACCGGCGCGGTGTATTCACCCGAGCGGCTCAAGGCGATATTTGCGGTCTGCAGGAAGCATGGCATCTGGCTCATTCTGGACGAAACCTACCGCGACTTTCTGGCCGATGGCTCCGGCGCACCGCATGGTCTTTTCAATGAAAGCGGCTGGGAAGACAACCTCATCCAGCTCTACAGCTTTTCCAAATCCTTCTGCATTCCCGGACACCGGCTGGGGGCGGTAACAGCGGGTGAAACCGTTGTCACGGAAATTGCCAAGATCATGGACAATCTGCAGATCTGCGCGCCGCGCGCACCGCAGATTGCCGTAGCGCATGCGCTTCCCGCATTGAGTGACTGGCGCGCCGCCAACCGGCTGGAAATTGAAACCCGTGCCCAGGCCCTGCGTGAGACCATGTCCGGTCTTGGCGGCTGGAAGCTCGAAGCCGTCGGTGCGTACTTCGCGTTTGTCCGCCACCCCTTCCCGGGCAAGACCTCGGTCGAAGTGGCCGAACAATTGGCCAGACAGGCGGGCATACTGGCCATTCCCGGTGAATATTTCGGCGCCGGGCACACGCAGTTCCTGCGCTTTGCCTTTGCCAATGCGGATTCGGCGACAATCCGGCAGCTGCGTGGCCGCATGGTCGATTTCAGCATCTGACAACAGGGGCTGGCGACATCGTTGCCAGCCCCTGGGGTTTCAGTAGCCTTTTGCTTCGCCTGAGCTGGCGCGGCTGTCGATGGCGCCGTTGTAACGCGCGCCGTCACCCTTTTCGATGTCGGAAAGGCTCGCGCCGCCGACGAGGATGCCTGCGGCCTGGCCCCAGATCGACCAATCCTTGTCGATCTGGACAGTGTGGCCCATATCGCTCAATACCTTGCGCGTATCTGCCGAGAGGGCATAGGGCTCCATGTAGACTTTGTCGGGCAGCCACTGATGATGAACGCGCGGTGCATCAATGGCTTCCTGGATGTTCATGCCATGATCGATGACGTTGAGGATCGCTTCCAGCGTGATGGTGATGATGCGCGAACCGCCGGGGCTGCCGATCACCATGAACGGCTTACCGTCCTTGGAAATGATCGTCGGGCTCATCGAGGAGAGTGGCGTCTTCTTCGGCGCGATGGCGTTGGCTTCGCCCTGTACCAGCCCGTACAGATTGGGAACGCCGGGCTTGGAGGTGAAGTCGTCCATCTCGTTGTTGAGAAGCACGCCGGTTCCAGGCGCAACGACACCCGCGCCGAAGGAGCCGTTCAACGTATAGGTGACTGCAACCGCATTGCCATCATTGTCGATAATGGAATAGTGCGTGGTTTCGTGGCTCTCGCCGAGGCCTTTCGGCATCAGCTCTTTCGATACACCGGCCTTGAACGGGCTGATCTTCTCGCGAATTTCCTTGGCATAGGCCTTGTCGAGCAATTTTGAGACTGGATTGTTGACGAAATCCGGGTCGCCAAGTGCTGAGTTGCGGTCGACATAGGCGTAGCGCATGGCCTCAACCATGGCATGTACGGTTTCGGCGGAACCATAACCAAGATAGGAAAGCGGATAACCTTCGAGCACATTGAGGATTTCGCAGATGATGACGCCGCCGGAGCTTGGGGGCGGCGACGACACGATGTCATATCCGCGATAATTGCACTTCACCGGCTCCAGCTCGCGCACCGAATACTGCTCGAAATCCTGCTTGGTTAGAATGCCGCCCTTGTCCTGGCTGGCTTTTGCAATGGCATCGGCAGTAGTGCCCTTGTAGAAGGAATCAGGCCCCTTGTCGGAAATGCCGGACAGGGTCGCGGCAAGATCGGTCTGGACGAGCGTTTCGCCAACCGCATAGGGTTTGCCGTCAGGCTTCAGAAAGATCGCTGCAGCCGCCGGATCCTTGGCAAGCCGCTTGTTGCCGGCCTTAAACGAATTGATATCGCCCTGAACCAGCTCGAAACCATCCCGCGCAAGACGGATCGCCGGTCCCAGCAATTCCTCGCGTTTTTTGGTGCCGTACTTCTCACGCGCCAGTTCGAATCCTGCAACGGTTCCCGGCACGCCAACCGCCAGATATCCGTCGAGGCTTAGACCTTTGACGATATTGCTCTTGTCATCGAGATACATGGTTTTGGTGGACGCCAGCGGAGCGCGCTCGCGAAAATCGAGAAAGGTGGTCTTACCGTCCTTGAGGCGAATCGTCATGAATCCGCCACCGCCAATATTGCCTGCCGTAGGGTAAAGCACAGCGAGCGCATAACCAACGGCTACCGCCGCGTCCACGGCATTGCCGCCACTTTTCAAAACGTCAACGCCGACTTCCGTTGCCAGATGCTGGGCTGATACGACCATGCCATGCTCGGCTTTTGCCGGTTCAGGCGATGCTGCAAAGGCTGTGGTGATGGGGATTGTGCTCAAGGCGAGGGAAACGGTGAAAGAAACCACCGTTGTGAAACGGGTCTGCATACTTTTCCTCCTGCTGGCAATCTCGGGAACGGCTAGAGGAACCTCTCCCGCATGTGATGTCCAGTATGAAAGCGACTTGTACGCAAGTTTTACAAAGTCTGCGGAGGCCGCTATAAACCTGAAGTAATGTTAAGGTATGGATTGAGCGGATGACAATCAAACCAAGTGAGCGGCACAGGCAGTTGACGGTGGGGGAAGTGGCGGCACGCAGCGGCGTGGCGGTTTCGACGCTGCATTTCTACGAGAGCAAAGGTCTTATCCACAGCGAACGCAACCGTGGCAACCAGCGCCGCTACTCGCGCGAAGTTCTGCGGCGTGTTGCCATCATCAAGGTGGCGCAACGGACGGGCATACCACTGGCATCGATTGCCGAAGCCCTGTCGACCCTGCCGCAGGGACGGGCTCCGACGGCCGCGGACTGGCGGCGGCTCTCGGCAGGCTGGAAGGCGGATCTGGATGACCGGATCAACAAATTGATCGGCCTGCGCGATCAGTTGAACTGCTGTATTGGGTGTGGTTGCCTGTCGATGCAGGAATGCCCCTTGCGCAACCCCTGGGATGAGCTGTCGGAGCAGGGACCGGGGCCGCGATTGCTGGATCCAGCACCAAGTGCCGATTAAAGTTCGGGCCAGGCCCCTCTGCCGCACGGGGCAGAGGGGGTGAATAGCCTTGGGAGGCTTATTTCTTCCTCAGCAGGGATTTGGCTTCCTTGATCCCAAGTGCTTCGGGGCGGGTACAGCTGGTCTTGATGTCGATGAACTTCTTTTCTTCACCGGAGCGCAGGATCGAAACCATGACATCGACACCGTGCAGCGCCCGGTCGATGGAGCAGCGGATATCGCGGCCCTCGAGAATCGCTGCCGCCATGTCTGCAAGCCCGGCCGTGCGGTAATTGGCCATCATGCCGATGGAATGCTTCTGGTTGGGAATGCCGAAGGGATGCGCCCAGCTTTTCAGTGATTTCGCCTTCTTGCCCGGCTTGGCCAGTTTGACATCGCCGCCGAAGAAATTCGGATCGGGCAGGAACAGCGCGCCATCCGTACCGTAGAGCTCCATGTTCGGATGATGATGCGCCCAGACATCCCAGCTTGCCGACAGGGTGATGGACGCGCCGCTGGCAAATTCAAGCAGGGCCTGAATGGTGGTTGGTGTCGTCACCTCGATGGTTTCACCCCGGCGCGGTTCGCTGGTGATGGTGCGGGTCGGTGTAGCCATCGACGTCAGGGCGGCCACCCGCTTCACCGGTCCGATCAGGTTGATGAGATTGGCGATGTAGTATGGGCCGAGGTCAAGGATCGGGCCGCCGCCGGGACGGAAGAAGAAGTCCGGATTGGGATGCCAGTGCTCCATGCCGTGGCTCATGACATGGGCGGTTCCAGATGTGATCGTGCCGATCTGGCCGTCATCCACCGCTTTGCGCGCCAACTGGTGCGCGCCGCCCAGATAGGTGTCCGGCGCGCAGCCGGCTTTCAAGCCCTTCTTGTTGGCGAGTTTCTGCAACTCAAGGCCATCCTTGAGCGACAGGGTCAGCGGCTTTTCCGAATAGAGATGCTTGCCAGCCGACAGGATCTGGTGCGAGACGGCAAAGTGCGCGTCCGGCACCGTCAGGTTGACGATAAGGTCGATGTCATCGCTTGCAAGCAGCTTGTCGATGCTGCGTGCCTCGATGCCAAATTCCTTGGCGCGCGCTTCCGCCGCCTTCTTGTTGAGGTCAGCGACGGCGCGCATTTCAATACCCTTGAACAGGGGGCCCAGTTTCAAATAGGTGGCGGAAATATTGCCTGCACCGATGATGCCAATACCAAGTGTTTTTGCCATGATGCTGTCTTTCTTCAAAATGCCTTGACCGTGGCGATGGACCGGCGGGCAAACCGTTCATCGTCCGACGGGTTGTCGTGTTCCATGACGAAATACCGGACCGGCGTGGCCTTCAGTGCTGCAAAGAGCGCTTTCCAGTCGACCGTGCCGTAACCGACATCCGCCCAGCCGTCTTCCTTGGTGTTTTCGCCAGCCGGGGCGATGTCCTTGACGTGCACCGCGCTGACGCGGGAGCCGTAATCCCCGATCCAGCGGAACGGGTCCGCGCCGCCGCGGATGATCCAGGCGATGTCAGCCTCCCAGGAAATGCTCGGCGCGGCATCGAGGATGAGCTTCTGCGGGATCGAGCCGTCGGCCAGCGCCTTGAACTCGAAATCATGGTTGTGCCAGCCGAAAATATATCCGGCCTTGCTGTAGGTGGCGTGCGCCGCTTCGAGCCGCTTGCCGAAATCCGACCAGCCGGACGCGTCCGAGGGGCGTTGCTCGACGGCCAGATGCGGGCAATAGATGGCTTTCATGCCCAGCGTGCCGGCAATGTCGAGCACCTTGTTCGGCTCGTTTTCCAGGAGGTCGATACTGAAATGGCCTGATGCCATGGTGAGGCCATGGGCGTCGAGTGCAGCCCGGGTTGCCGCTGCATCCGCGTAAAGCCCGCCATAACCTTCCACCTGCGCATAACCATTCTTCTGCAGGATCGGAAGAATTCTATTGAGCGGGGGAAAGTTGCGGGAACTGTAGAGCTGGTAGGAAAAGTCAGTCACGGTCAGTACTCCATAAGGTTTGTCAGATGCGGTCTTCAGTCTGGGAGTCAAAAAGCGAGGCGAGGGCTGGATCGAAGGTGAGGTGCACGGTTTCGCCGTTCTGATAGCGGCGGCCGGAATCCACGCGTACCGACACGGCTTTGCCGGCGACTTTCAGCCAGACAAGGCTGTCGGCGCCCATGGGCTCGTCGAGGTCGACGGTCGCCTTGCATGAGCGGCCTGCCGGGCCGGGCTGATCGCTGAGCGCAATGTGCTCGGGACGCAGGCCGAAAATGACAGAGCGCCCGGCTTGCAAGGATTCCTGTGCCACGTAGTTTTCCAGGGAGATATCGAGGTCGGCGATACGGAAGACGGGTTTGCCATCTTTCTCCGCAATCTCGCCCTTGAGGAAATTCATTGATGGCGAGCCGATGAAACTGGCGACGAACAGGTTGCGCGGCTTGTTGTAGATGGTGAGCGGTTCGTCCAGTTGCTGGATCAATCCGCCCTTCATGACGGCGATGCGGTCCGCCAGCGTCAGGGCCTCGATCTGGTCATGGGTCACGTAGATCATGGTATTGGCGAGTTTCTGGTGCAGGCGCTTGATTTCGACACGCAGCTCCGAGCGCAGCTTGGCATCCAGATTGGACAGGGGCTCGTCGAACAGGAATACGTCGACGTCGCGCACCAGGGCGCGGCCGATGGCCACGCGCTGGCGCTGGCCGCCGGAAAGCGCGCCGGGCTTGCGTTGCAGAAGCGGCCCGATCTGCAGAATGTCAGCCGCATTGGCGATCCGCTTGTCGATCTCCGCCCTTGGCAGTCCCGCCACACGCAGGCCGAAGGAAAGGTTTTTCTCGACCGTCATCTGCGGATAGAGCGCATAGGACTGGAACACCATGCCGATGCCGCGATCTTTCGGCTCCTTCCACGTGACGTTCTTGTCCTTGATGAAAATCTGTCCGTCCGAGATCTCAAGCAATCCAGCGATGCAGTTGAGCAAGGTCGATTTTCCGCAACCCGATGGTCCGAGCAGCACGAGAAACTCGCCATCGGCCACGTCGATATTGAGCTCCTTGAGCACGCTGACCGAGCCGTAGTTGAGCGAAAGCTCCTTGATTGAAACGCTGGGGCTCTGCTGGGTCATACCGATCCGCTCCCGTGAAACTGTTGTAGAAAGATTGGCTGCATCCGCGATCATCCTTTGACGGCGCCAGCGGCAATGCCCCTGACGAAATATTTGCCTGAGAAGAAGTAGACGAGCAGCGGCACCAGGCCGGTGAGGATGGTGGCTGCCATGTTGACGTTGTATTCCTTGACGCCCTGCGTCGAGTTGACGATGTTGTTGAGCTGCACCGTCATCGGCACGTTTTTCGTGCCGGCAAAGACGACACCGAAGAGGAAGTCATTCCAGATGCCGGTGACCTGCAGGATGATCGCGACGACGAAGATGGGCGCGGACATCGGCACCATGATCTGGAAGAAGATGCGCCAGAAACCCGCCCCGTCGACGCGGGCCGCCTTGAAGAGTTCCGCCGGCAGCGAAGCGAAGTAGTTGCGGAACAGCAGGGTCAGGATTGGCATGCCGAAGATGGTGTGGATCACGATAACGCCGGTTAGCGTTCCGAAGATGCCGAGATTGCGGGTGATGATCACGAGCGGGTAAAGCATCACCTGATAGGGAATGAAGGCGCCGAACAGCAGGATGCTGAAAAACACCTCCGAACCTTTGAAGCGCCAGTTGGCCAGGGCATAGCCATTGACCGATGCGATGAGGATCGAGGCGATGACGCTCGGTATGGTGATCTTCACCGAGTTCATGAACCCGACCTTCAGGCCCTCGCAGTAGAGGCCGGTACAGGCGCTGTCCCAGGCCGTGCTCCACGACTGGAAGGTGATTTCCACCGGCGGCGAGAAGATATTGCCGAGACGGATTTCCGGCATGCCCTTCAGCGAGGTGACGATCATCACGTAGAGCGGCAGCAGGTAGTAGATCGCGGCCACCAGCAGGACGCCATAGATCATGATTGTTGACGGCGCGAAGGTCGTCGTGGGACGTTTGCCGCGCGGTTCGGCGGCGGTCTGGCTTGCCATGGTCATTTGCGTTTGCCCTCGCGGAATTCCATCAAGGCCCAGGGAATGAGGACGATGAGAACGGTGGTCAGCATGATGGTGGACGCGGCGAGGCCCTGTCCGAGGTTCGCGCGGCGGAACATGAATTCGTAGACATATTTGGCCGGTACTTCGCTGGCATTGCCGGGGCCGCCGTCAGTCAGGGCGACGACGAGGTCGTAGACGCGGACAATACCGGCGGCGATCAGGACAATGGTGGTGATGAAGACGGGGCGCATCATCGGAATGATGATGAAGAGATAGGTTTTCCAGATCGGGATGCCGTCAACCCGCGCGGCCTTCCAGATTTCCTCGTCGATGTTGCGCAGGCCTGCCAGCATCAGCGCCATGACAAGGCCGGTA
This sequence comes from Phyllobacterium sp. NPDC097923, assembly GCF_044760925.1. Taxonomy (NCBI): domain Bacteria; kingdom Pseudomonadati; phylum Pseudomonadota; class Alphaproteobacteria; order Hyphomicrobiales; family Phyllobacteriaceae; genus Phyllobacterium; species Phyllobacterium sp. NPDC097923. Next base: position 509,910 of record NZ_JBIWBL010000003.1, read on the forward strand.
CCATGCCAGAGGCCGGCAATGACGATGGCATAAATGGCGTAGCGCTGGTCGTTCAGGATCGAGAAGGTGAAGTTTTCAAAGCCGAGATCCCGCACCACCTTCTGGATGCCGTAGGTCGGCGTGAGTATCCATTGCCAGACCAGCCCCGTGACGATGAACGAGAGGGCGTAGGGATAGAGAAAGATGGTGCGGAACGTGTTCTCGAAGCGAATTTTCTGGTCCATCAGCGCCGCGAGAATGAAGCCGATGACCGATGAAAAGAACAGCAGGAAGACGCCGAAGATCGCAAGGTTGACAGCAGAGATGTTCCAGCGCGGCGTGTTGAAGAGGCGGGTATACTGGTCGAACCCGACAAATGTCAGTTCCGGCAGCGCCCGCGACGCGGTGAAGGAATAAACGACAGTCCACAGCGTGCAGCCGATGAAGACCACCAGAACGGTTGCAATCATCGGCAGAGCCGCAACCTTGGCGTTCAGGTTCTTGAACAATGTGTTGGGACGCGCGGTGGAACTCATGGCGTTCTCCGTCAGCTCTCCGCACGGCCGCCAATCGCTTGCGCGACCGGCGGGGTGCCTGGAGGAGGGTCGGTTCTACTGGGCTTGCTTGATGATATCGACGAAGCGCGCCTGCGCATCATCGACGGACATGTGGGCGTCGGCGAAGAACTCCTTGGTCAGATCCTCGATCTGCCCCTTGGTGTCCGCAGTCAGGTTCTGGTTCAGCGATGGCAGGATGTTTTCCGGCTTTTTCAGAATCTCGATGCCTTTTTTCATGCAGGCATTGGCGGCTTCCAGATCGACATCGCCGCGCACCGGCAGCGAGCCCTTGGCCAGATTGAAGGCAACCTGCGTTTCCCTGGAAAGAAGCAGGCTCGCCAGCTTCAGCTGCGCCTTGGTCACCTCGGGGTTCTGGTTCTTGGGGAAGTAGAAGGCATCGCCGCCCGTATCGAGAATGGCGTTGCCGCCCAGCCCGGGTAGGCAGTCATAATCGGTTCCGGCGACCTTTTTCGCCACGCCGAACTCACCTTGCGCCCAGTCGCCCATGACCTGTGCCCCGGCCTTGCCGGTCATGACGAGCGTGGTTGCCTCGTTCCAGGATCGGCCGACATAGCCAGGATCGACCAGGCTGCGGGCCTGTGCGTACGCTTCCCACACCGCTTTCATTTCCGGACCAGCGGCGGCTTCGGCATTCTTGTCCTGATAGACCTTCAGGAAGAGGTCCTTGCCGCCGAGCGAGGGGATCATGACGTTGAAAATGCCGGTGACCTGCCAGGCATCGCCGGTGGCGAGCGGGATGATGCCCTTTTCCTTCAGCTTGGGTGCTGCGGCGACAAATTCCTGCCAGTTTGCCGGAACCGGCAGGCCCGCATCCTTGAAGGTGTTGGGATTGATCCACATCCATTGCCATGAATGGATGTTGACCGGCACGCAATAAATCTTGCCGTTATGTTTGCAGGCATCGAGCAGCTTTGCCGGGCGGATGAAATCGGCCCAGCCTTCCTTGGCGGCAAGTTCCGAGAGGTCGGTCATCATTCCGGCCTTGACCAGGTCTTCCGCGTCGCGGCCCGTATTGAGCTGGGTTGCGCCCATCGGGTTGCCGCCCAGGATGCGGCTGACGATGATCGGGGTTGCCGTCGAGCCGCTGCCGGCAATGGCGCCGTCGACCCATTTGTCGCCGCCCTGCTTGTCAAAGGATTCCGCAAGGACCCTGGCCGCAGCCGCTTCGCCGCCCGAAGTCCACCAATGGGTGACCTCCAGGTCCACGGCGCCGGCCATGCCGGTCGTCCATAACAATGTGGATGCAGCCAAAATGGCCAGAGATGTCCGGTAACGCATCGTATCCTCCCAAATCTGAAACGTTACAGGTACGGTAATTGAAAACTTGGAATGAGGCAATCAGGCGCATCCGATTTTTTTCGATCATCGACATAATCCACAAGGTTGATAAATATATGCAATAAAAACAGATAATTAGGCTGATTTTTGTTAAATATACGCTCTCCGGATTCTCGGCGTTTTCTCAAAATGAGGGAGATATCAATCTAATCACTTGGTCTAATAGGCATGGATGTTCCTTGAATTTGTATGGAATCTGAAACGATACAGAAAGTTGCAGAAGGCATCTTGAAGATCGCTCTTCGCGGGTCCATACAGGAGGTGGGTTTCGGTTAACCGGTTGAATTGACATGAACGACAAGCAGCATCACCCTGACGACGGGGAAAAAGTGGCGGCTCTCGCGGACGGTGAGAGGCCGACGCTGAAAACCATCGCGTTCATGGCAGGGCTCGGGGTGACGACCGTTTCGCGCGCGCTTAAGGACGCGCCGGAAATCGGGCAGGCAACCAAGAACCGCGTGCAGCTGATCGCCAGACAGATCGGCTACCGGCCCAATCGCGCGGGTGTGCGCCTGCGGACGGGCAAGACGAATGTGATCAGCCTGGTGCTCAATGCGCAGAGCGAGATTATGGGACTGACCTCCAATCTCGTCTACGGTATTTCCGAAGTCCTGGCCGAAACGCCATACCATCTCATCGTGACGCCATACTCGCCCGAGAACGATCCGATGCAGCCCATCCGCTACATCATTGAAACCGGATCGGCTGACGGGATCATCATGTCCCAGACCCAGCCGTCCGATCCGCGCGTGCGTTATCTGACGGACCATCACTTTCCCTTCGCCACGCACGGGCGGACGCGAATGGGTATCGAGCATCCGTTCCACGATTTCGACAACGAAGCCTATGCCTATGCGGCGGTGAAAAGCCTGGTTGAGCGCGGCCGCCGCCGGATCGCCATGGTTGCCGGGCCGGGCCCGGCCCATACCTATTACTGGCATCTCGACGATGGTTTCAGGCGGGGCCTGCAGGAAAGCGGGGCAGTGCCCGTTATGCTCGACCATTGGAACGGCAGCATTTCATTGGATGATGTGCGCAACCGGACGGAAATGTTCATGCGCCAGCCCAATCCGCCGGATGGCATCATCTGCTGCACCGGCGGCCTGACCGTCGCTGTTGTCGCGGGTATCGAGGCAACGGGCATGAAACTTGGCCGGGACATCGATCTGGTGTCGAAGCAGACGACGCATTTCCTGCAATGGTTCCGCCCGGAAATCATTGTGTTCAACGAAGATGTGCGGCATGCCGGGCGCGAGCTTGCCCGCGCCGTGTTGCGGCGCATCGAAGGAGCGGACCCGACGCAGTTGCAAAGCCTGAGCTACCCGGAGGCCGAGTAAGCCAGCGGTTTGCTAGCCGATGAGGCCACCGGCGGTGAAGCCGCCATCGACCGCCAGTGTTTGGCCCGTCACATAGCTTGAACGGTTTTCATCGAGAAGAAAGGCGATCGTGCTGGCGATTTCCTCCGGCTGGCCGTAACGCCGCTGCGGCACCGTTTTGCTCCAGCCCTCGCGTATTTCAGGCGTATGCACGGCGGCGGCCAGGGGTGTCTCGACCGGGCCGGGCGCAATGGCATTGACGCGGATGTTGTAGGGCGCAAGTTCGACCGCCATCACCTTGGTCAGGTTGATGATTGCCCCCTTTGATGCGCCGTAGGCTGACCGCCCGATATTGCCGCGCATGCCCGAGATCGAAGCGAGATTGACGATGGCGCCGCCGCCGCTTGCCGCCATGATGCGCGCACCGGCCTGCGCGACCAGAAACGTGCCGATGACGTTGATCTCGTAGATTTGCCGGAACATGTCCGCCGTGGTGTCGAAGAACGGCGTATCGCGGCCGATGCCAGCTGAACAGACAATCCCCCTGATCGGACCGAACCCTGCTTCCGTCTCCGCCATGAGTGCCTCGACCGCGTGCTCGTCGGTGACATCGAGCTGGGCAAAGCGGATGCGGTCGGGATGGGCCTTGCCGAGATCTGCCTTCACCGTTTCCTTCACGTCTCGATCCGCGACGACAACTTTCCATCCGTCCTTTGCGAGGGCATGGACTGTGGCGAGACCGATTCCCGATGCGCCGCCGGTGACGAGAGCCGTTCGCTCATCGGTGTCGAATGTCGTCATGATGATGGTCCTCTCTGTTGCGGAAGAAGAGGATGGTCAGGCTTCTTCCAGACACAGTTCAAAGGTGATGCAGACGGGATTGTTGCCACGCACCAAATCACCGGACGTAATGCTGCCCTTGGTATCGACCATGGTGATCTCCACGCGGGTCGCACTGGAGTCCGCCGAAACAAACCCGCCGGTGATGAACACTTCCGTCGCGATATCCTCGACGCGGCCGCCATCGGCGTATCGGGCGCCGATCAGGCTGCCGACGCCGCCGCGCAGATGTGCCCCGGCAAAACCATGCTTGCGGCAGATCGCTTCGAGCGCGCCGGTGATGTCTTCGTTCGGGTGGACACGGGCGATGATTGTCCGCGGACCGGCGTCATCGGCCGCAGGTGCGCTGACCGGCACGGGATGGAAAATGGTGAATGCCGTTTCCGCATCCGGCTCCGACACCATGCGGATGGTCTCGACACCCCAGACCGTGGCGCGGATCGGCCGGCTGACGATTGTCTCGTGCGGCAGGATGTGGCCGGCGCAGCGCCTGCCATCCGGTTCGATCCAGGTGGCGTGGCAATGGATGAAGGCTGCACCGTCGCGCTCGCCGAATGTGACATTGCCACGCTCCATCACGGTTTCGCCTGCCGGTGCGAAGGTATCGCTGTACCACGCCGCATGAAGACCATCGGTTGAGAGTGCCGGCATGAGATAGTGGAACGGAGCAAAAGCGCCGCCTTCGATGACAAGCGCTGCGGCGCGCAGATTGGCTGCGGCAAGCGGAATGGCAATGGCGTCGTTGAGGCTCAGACCCGGCTGGAGCTCAAAGCTGAATCTACGCCCGGTGCCGACGAAACTCTCGAACCGTTCCGCCGCTGCCGGGCCGGGTTGCTGCAACCGGCGCTCAGGCACCGACCACCGCCGAACAGCTCTGTCCGCCATCGACGGGCAGGCAGACACCCGTGATGAATTTTGCTTCGTCGGAGGCAAGAAAGACGGCGGCATTGGCGACATCGAACGCGCTGCCCATCTGCCCCAGCGGAACAAGGCGATTGCGTGCGGCGACCATCTCTTCGTTCGATGTGTAGTTGCCGGAAATCTGTTTGTAGATCAGCGGTGTATCGATCATGCCGGGCATGATGCAATTGGCGCGGATGCCGTGTGGTGCGTATTGCAGGGCAAGCGCCACGGTCGCCTGATTGACCGCGCCCTTGGCCGCGTAATAGGCGAAATAGGGATAGCCGGTCCAGCGGATGGCCGCCAGCGAGGAAATATTGACGATCGCACCGGAGCTGCGCGCCTTCATATGCGGCAGGACGGCCTTGGCGGTGCGGAACACCGAGCCGACATTGATATCGAGCGACATCCGGAATTTTTCGTCATCGAGGTCTTCCGGTCCGCCCGCTGTGGCGACGCCGACATTGTTGTGCAGGATGTCGATCCGGCCATAGCGCTCGATCGTGGCGTCCACGGCCTCTGTGACGGAAGCGCTGCTGGTGACATCTGAGGTAACCGCCATGGCGGAAAAGCCCTCCGCCGCAATGATTGCTGTCGTTTCCTCGGCGGCCTGCCCCTGCAGGTCGATACAAATGACAGTGGCGCCTTGGCGGGCGTAGGCGACGGCGGCAGCCTTGCCGTTGCTCCATCCGGGGCCGGACGAGCCTGCCCCGAAAACCATGGCGATTTTATCTTTCAGTCTTTCAGTCATCAGAGGAAGCCAATCGAAATCCACGGGACGGCAGCCACGAGAATGATGCCGAGAATGAGGGCGGCGAGATAGCCCCAGATGGGCCGCATGCCCTCGTCGGGATTGACCCGGCCAATGGCGCAGGCCGCATAATAGCCGACGCCGAAGGGCGGGGCGAAAAGGCCGATGCCCATCGAAAGGATCACGACCATGGCGTAGTGCACCTCATGCACGCCGACCTGCCGGGCAATGGGAAACAGCAGCGGGCCGAAAAGCACGATGGCGGGTATGCCTTCCAGAACGCTGCCGAGAATGATGAACGCGACAATCGAAACGGCAAGGAATGTGATGGGGCCGCCGGGCAGGCCCGTCATGGCGGCGGCAAGTTCGCGCGAGAAGCCGGACTGCGTCAATGCCCAGGCCATCCCGGTCGCCGCGCCGATGATCAGCAGGATGGCGCCGGAGAGCGAGGCGGTATCCACCAGCATCGGCTTCAGCCGTGCCCAGTCGAACTGCCTGTAGATGAAAAGCCCCGCCACGATGGAGTAGACAATGCCGATGGTCGATACTTCCGTTGCCGTCGCCACACCCTCGACGACGGAAGCACGGATGATGAAGGGAAGCGCCAGCGCGGGCAGGGCGATGACAAAAGCCCGTGCGATCTGCCGCCCGGTGGCGCGCGTGACATGGGACAGGTCCTCATGGCGGTAGCGCCGCCAGACGACGAAACACAGCATCACAGCGAGGACCACGCCGGGGAGCAGGCCGCCGGTGAACAGCGCCGCGATGGACACGCCGGTGACCGAGCCGATGGTGATGAGCACGAGGCTGGGCGGAATGGTCTCCGTCTGTGCGCCGGTGGCGGAGAGCAGGGCAACCAGATCGCCCGGCTTGGCGCCGCGTGCCTTCATTTCCGGGAAGAGCACCGGCGCAACGGCGGCCATGTCGGCAGCCTTGGCGCCCGATATGCCGGAGACCAGATACATGGCACCGATCAGCACGTAGGACAGGCCGCCGCGCACATGCCCCAGGAGGCTCGCCAGGAACTGCACCATGGCGCGCGCCATGCCGGTCATTTCGATGAGCACGCCGAGAAACACGAAGAGCGGCACGGCGAGGAGAATGAGGTGCGACATGCCTTCGTCCATGCGTCCGATGACCACGATCATCGGCACGTTCGTCGTCAAAGCGAGATAGCCGAAGGTGGCAAGACCGAAGGAAAAGGCGATGGGAACGCCGCTGAGAACGAGGGCTGCGACGACACCCACGAAGAAGATCAGCAGATTGATGTTGCCCAGCGGCTTCAGGGAAGGTCCGAGCAGCCAGAAGACAAGCGTCAGCACGCCGATAAGGGCAATCGCCGTCACCACATGCCGCAGGTTCGACACCTGAAAGAGTTTGATGAGCGCCGAGACGATCATCAGTCCAGCACCGACGGGCAACGCCGCCGCGCGCCATGCATTGGTTATCTCCAGGGCCGGCGTAGTGATATAGGTTTCTTCTTGGGCATAGTCATAGGCGGGATAGACGATGAACAGGAGAAATGCCATTGCGCCAACAATGGCGATGACATCGAAAAACGCCCGGCGCTGCGGGTTCATCATGCCGACCAGTGCCGTCATGCGCATATGTTCACCGCGCCGGAACGCCACCACGGCACCCAGCATGGCGAGCCACAGGAACAGGATCGACGCGAGTTCATCCGACCAGATCAGCGGTTGATGCACGACATAGCGGGCGATGATGCCGGCAAACAGGATGACCACCTCGGCAACAACGAGGATTGCCACGGGAAACTCGACGAGATGGCCAAGCAGCCGGTCGAGTTTTGACGCGATGGAGTGGTCATTGCGGGGCGGGGGAGAAAGCATGCTTTCGCCCTCCGCCGCCATGGCGCCTTCGGTCAGTCTGAGCCCTGCCATCGGGTTCGCCCCTATGCCAGCTGGCCGACGACTTTTTCCAGAAGACCCCAGGCCTCCTCGCCATACTTGCCCTTCCATTCGGAATAGAAGCCTGCCTTGCGCAGGGCATCGCGGAAGGGCACGGGGTCCGGCGTATTGAATTCAAGACCCTTGGTTTTCAGATCGGCCTGCAATGTTTCGGTGAGTTTGGCCACATCGTCGCGTTCGGCAAGACCGGCGGCGTTGATATGCTTGGCAACGACGGTTCTGATATCGTCGGGCAAGGCTTCCCAGGCGCGGCGGTTCGACAGGAACCAGAAGCCGTCCCACATATGGCTGGTCAGCGAGCAGTATTTCTGCACTTCATAGAGCTTGGCCGTCGAGATGATGGCGAGCGGGTTTTCCTGGCCCTCGACGACCTTGGTCTGCAGCGAGGAGTACACTTCGTTGAAGTTGATGCTGGCGGGTGATGACTGGAAAGCGGTGAACATCGATGTCCACAACGGGCTGACCGGAACACGGATCTTGAAGTTCTTCAGATCATCCGGTGTGGTGATCGGCTTGGTGCTCGATGTAATGTGGCGGAAGCCGTTGTCCCAGATCTTTTCCATGGCGACGAGATTCGATTTCTCGATCTGCTTGCGCACATGGGCGCCGAGATCGCCATCCATCGCCTTCCAGACGGTGGCGCTGTCGGGAAAGGCAAAGCCGATGCCATTGATCGACGCGGCCGGAACGAGTGTCGAGAGGATCAGGCCGGACAGCGTGAAGAATTCCACCGCGCCGGAACGGAGCTGGCTGAGCGTATCTGTGTCGGAGCCGAGCTGGCTCGACGGGAAGATCGACAGTTCGAAGCGTCCGCCGGTGTCCGCCTTGATCTTGTCGGCGGCTTCCTGCGCCCGGATGTTCATCGGATGCGACACTGGCAGGTTGTTGGCGTATTTATAGGAAAATTCGGCAGCATGGGCCGGACGCCGCATGATGAAGGGGCTGGCAACGAGCGTTGCAGCGGTGCCGGCCAGGACCTGGCGGCGTGACAGATTGTTCATGTGATTTCCTCCCGAACAGCATGGCGCATTCCCCTGGAACTCATTGAACGAAGCAACCTCCATCGCATCGGTTCAAATCATAGGTCCATATTATAGAATGCAATTCCTCCTTGAATTGGATAAAACCATAAACAAATGCTGACATCTTGCAATAATTTTTATGCCATAGTTCAATAGAACAACAAAATGATCCACAATATGGATCAAAATGCGTGTGGGAGAGCATGGAAGAAAAGATGACGGCACCAGCCAGTCTCAACGGGTCGCAAAGTGTCGACAGGGCACTGGGTCTTCTCAGTCTTGTCAGCTATTTCGGCGATCAGGGCGGATCGCTGAGCGAGATTGTCGAGCAGGGCGGCCTCAACAAACCGACGACACGGCGTCTGCTGCTTGCACTCATCCGCTCGGGGCTGGTCGAACAGGATATGCAGACCCGGCGCTACTATCTCGGGCAGGAAGCCTATGTGCTGGGAACGCTCGCCACCCGCCGTTACGGCTTGTTGCAGATCACGCGCGACAGCCTCAGCATTCTCTCCGCCAAAACGCAGGATACCAGTTTTCTCTCCATCCAGCGCGAGACCTATGCGGTGTGCCTGCACCGGGAGGAAGGCACATATCCCATCCGCACCCATGCGCTGCAGGCGGGGTACAGGCATCCTCTCGGCGTCGGCGGCGGTTCACTGGCTATCCTTGCAACGATGCCGGATGACGAGATCGATATCATCCTGGCCGCCAACGAGGCGGTGCTGCTTGCCGACTACCCCAATCTTCCGCCGTGGCAGATCAGGGAGGATATCGCGGCAACGCGGGAACAGGGTTTTGCCCTCAACCCTGGGCGTATCCTGGCCAATTCCTGGGGCATCGGCCTTGCGATCCATTTCCGGGATGGGCGGGCCGCCGGTGCGCTGAGCATCGCGGCCATCGACAGCCGTATGCAGCCGGCGCGCCAGCAGGAACTGGCGGAGCTGATGCGTATCGAGGCGAAAAAGATCGAGGCGCGGCTGGCCCATCTCCAGCCGCTCAACGACCGGCCGAAACGGACTTTGGCTGCCGGTGTGAAATCCAGAGCAAGACCCGAACGGATGAAAGCATGAGCAGCACCGACGCAGCCCTGATCACGGCCATGTCGAAACGCGTGATGAACCTGTCCGGTTTCCTGGCGCAGACCGCGCGCCGCCTGCCGGAGGAAACAGGTTTTGTCTGGGGTGAAAAAAGCTGGAGCTGGAGCGCGCTGCAGCGGCGTGTCGATGCGATGGCTGCGGCACTGCAGAGCGAATTCGGTGTCGTCAAGGGTGACCGTATCCTGATCCAGTCGCAGAACTGCAACCAGATGTTCGAATCGATGTTCGCCTGTTTCCAGCTGGGCGCCGTGTGGGTGCCGGCGAATTTCCGCCAGACACCGGATGAGGTCGCCTATCTCGCCAAGGCGAGCGGAGCCAAGGGCATGATCTGCGGTCACCTCTTCCCCGACCATGTCGCGGCAAGCCGGGACATGAACCCCGATCTCGCTTTCGTCATTGCCATCGGCAAGGCGGATTTCGGCGACGATTACGATGACATCGTCGCCCGCTTTGACGGCCGGAAAGTTACAACGGCTGCCGTCGATCACGACGATCCCTGCTGGTTCTTTTTTACATCTGGGACGACGGGCCGGCCCAAGGCGGGTGTCCTCACCCATGGCCAGATGGCTTTCGTCATCACCAATCATCTCTGCGATCTCATGCCCGGCACCACGGAAAAAGATGCTTCGCTGGTGGTTGCGCCGCTGTCGCATGGCGCGGGCATTCACCAGCTGACCCAGGTGGCGCGCGGTGCGAAGACGATCCTGCTGCCGACGGAGAAGTTTGACGTTGCCGAAGCGTGGAGGCTGGTCGAGAAATGGCGTGTGAGCAACATGTTCACGGTGCCGACGATCCTGAAAATGCTGACGGAACACCCGTCGGTGCATGAGCGCGATCACTCCTCCCTGCGCTACGTGATCTATGCCGGTGCGCCCATGTACCGGACCGACCAGATCCATGCGTTGAAGACGCTTGGGCCGGTGCTCGTGCAGTATTTCGGTCTTGGTGAGGTGACCGGCAACATCACGGTCCTGCCGCCTGCCTATCATACGACGCAGGATGGTCCCGATGCACGAATCGGTACCTGCGGCTTTGCGCGGACCGGCATGCAGATCGCCATTCAGGACGACACCGGCCAAGAGGTCAGCCCCGGCGAAACCGGCGAGATCTGTGTTATCGGGCCGGCGGTGTTTGCGGGTTATTACGACAACCCCGAAGCCAATGCGAAAGCCTTTCGCGATGGCTGGTTCCGTACCGGCGATCTCGGCCACATGGACGAGGCGGGTTTCGTCTACATCACCGGCCGGGCATCCGACATGTATATCTCCGGCGGTTCCAACGTCTATCCGCGCGAGATCGAGGAAAAGATACTGACCCATCCGGATATCAGCGAAGTGGCGGTGCTTGGCATTCCCGATCCGGTGTGGGGCGAGGTCGGGCTGGCGGTCTGTGTCGCGCGGTCCGGCAGCGCGCCCGATGGCGAGGCCGTCATGGCGTGGCTGAACGGCAAGATGGCGCGCTACAAATTGCCGAAGCGTTTCGTCTTCTGGCCGGATATGCCCAAATCCGCCTATGGCAAGATCGCCAAGAAGCTCATCAGGGAAGAACTGATCCGGCGGGGTGAACTGGATAGCTGATCTCATTCCAGCATCTGCGCTTTCACCAGATAGCGCATCGGTCCCGATGTAGCGGCATCGAAAGGCCAGCAGGTGGCAAGAACCAGATTCTTGCCGGCGGCATTGGTATCAATGCCGGACTGATCCCAGCGGACGACCGATGTTTCCGTGACCTGATAGATGAACGCCTTGCCGTCGCGCCGGGTAATCCTGACCGCATCGCCGATCTGCACGTCCTTCAGAAAGGCAAAATGCGTATCGCGGTGTGCGGCATAGACGGCGGTGCCATCCTCGCCTGCTTCTGCACTGCGGTCCACATGACCCGGGCCGAAGGCCAAGGCCTGACCGCTTGCGCCGTGCAAGGCGATGGAGGTTTCGCCGATACGCGGGAATTCAAGCCGTGCGACCGGCCAAGTATCCGCCCATGACCAGGGCTTCACAGGCTGGCCGGTTTCGATGCTCCGGGTAAAGGCACGGTCCAGAAGCACCTGCGCCACCATGGCTTTCGCGTGAATCCACAGGCCTTGGCTGAGCAATACCAGCCCGACCAGAGCCATCACGATCATTCCGGCCCGCAGGGCAGGGCGGAGAACCGCCCTGCCTTTCTGCTTGGAGACACCGTACCGTGTGCGGATCGTGCTCATCATGCTTTCCCTATTGTCTTGCGGCTGAAAAAGAACAGCCCGGCGCTGGCGAGGAGCAGCATCAACCCGGCGATCATGCGCAGTTCAGCATCGGTTGCCGTCTGCGGCAGGGGAAGCTGATCGGCAGGAGCCTGTTGGACAACCGGCTTCTTGCCTGCCGCCAGCTTGGCAAACTGGACGTCCGGACCATTGTCGAGGCTGGCCTTGCGTGTTGCCTGTTCACCGAACACCTTGTCGAAATCCCAGCCTGCCGGGAGATTGAGCGGAACGTCGGCGCGGTTCAGCGGCTTGTCCTGCGGCCGTGTTGGATTTGTGTCGACGGCAACCAGACTGGTCAGGCGCGAGACGAGACTGTTTTCAAGGGCGAGTTTCAGAATGCGCTTGTCGGCTTCGTCACGGCTGATCTTGCCGAGGGTGCTTTCGACCTCCGCATCGGAAATCTTGCGGCGAGCCCAAAGTTTTGACAGGCCTTCGCCTTCAGCGGCCTTGGCAACCGGCAGCGTGACTTCCCATGGCTGCGTGCCGATCATGCCCTTGATTGTCAGGGTGCCGGAGAGCGAACCGAGCTTGGCGGCAATGACGAGCGGCTCGCCGCGATAAAGATCGGGCAGAATGGCCGGTGTTACATCGGCATTGCCGGACGAGAAGGTGGCGCTGAGGTTGGTGATGACAGGGCTTTCAAGCTTGGCAAAGAGATTGCGCATGCGCTCGTCCACCTGATCCGTCGAGCCGATGGAGGTAAATGTGCCCCGGCCAAGTTCAGCGGCGCGGTTCATCAGATAGTTGTTGGGAGCCGAGCCGATACCGACCATGAAGACCCGTGACCGGCCGAGCCTGGCGGCGATGGTATCGAGCAGTTGCTGTTCGTTGCCGATGGCGCCGTCGGTGAGGAACACGATCTGGCGGACAAAGGACTGATCATTGGGGCGCCGGTCGTTGAGCGCTGCTTCCAGCGGGGCAAGCATTTCCGTGCCGCCGGATGCTTCGAGATCGCCGACAAACTCGCGGGCGGTGGATACGTTTTCGCGGTCGGCGGCAACAGTATCCTGGAACAGCGCGGTCATGGTATCGTCGAAGCGGATGACGTTGAAGCGGTCAGCGGGCTTGAGGCGGCTCAAGGCATAGTCGAGGCTGGCCTTGGCCTGATTCATTGATGTTCCACCCATCGAGCCGGAGTTGTCGATGACAAAGACGATTTCGCGCGGGCGCTGCTCCTGCTTCTGTTCGACAACCGGCGGCGTCACATAGGCGAGGGCATAATCATGCTTGCCGACCGTTTCGCGGAACAGGCCGACAGCGGGTGCCTTGGCATTTTGCGGTTTCCAGGTCAGTTCGAAGTCACGGTCGGCTTGGTTGTCACCCGCCAGCGAGATGACCTGCGTCTGGGTGTCGATGGTTTCGGTGTTGATGGCATGGTGATGGCTCTTCACCTCGCCGAGGGCAAATCCAGCCTGCAGACGGACCTTGATGCTGACCGGATTGACCGGGGCGTTGATGCGCGGATCAAGCACGGGGGGCGTGATCTTGCTGCGATCGGGGACAGGATCGGCTGTGGTGCCCCAGCCGGAACCGTCGGCCGCGAGGTCGGCGGTCTGCGTGATCGGCGCAGGATTGTAGCGCGGGGCGACAACCAGCGGCACGCGCAAGGAAAATTCATCGCCGGACAGGCGCACGGGCTCCTGATAGTCGATCTGCACAACAACCTGTTCGTGCGGGCCGATATTGGCGACGGAATTGGTGAAAAGGTTCGGCCGCTGCTGTTCAACCAGGCTGGCTTTCTGGCCGGCTGCCTTCGCCGTTTCATAGATGGCCTTGGCTTCCTTCTTTTCCTTGATGTTACCGACGATCACACGCTTGCCGACAACCATTTTGAGGGCATGCACGGCGCTGTCTTCCGGCAGCGGATAGGCGTAAACCGCCTCGACCCAGCCATTGGACGGGTTGGTGAATATCTGCGTGATACGGGCGCGTGCGGTGGGACCGCTGACGACGATGTCGACATCCGTGGCGACGCGCGGCGCTTCGATGTAGCGGCCGGCTTCCGAGCTCTTCAGCAGAAGTGTGCCGGATTTGACGTCATCGAGGGTGACAAGTGGCGAGCGGGCGGTTTCGGCATGCGCCGTCGCCAGGCTAAAAAAGAATACGGCGAGCGCAACGAACGGCAAACCAACGATGTTGATCAACCAAAGTGCGTGGCAGGTACGGCGCAGCCAATGGGGCATCGCTCGGGGAGATTGCTGGGTATGGAAGGTTGCGGTTTTCATCGGGAAAGCTCCTGTTGGTGCTCCCATCGGGAAGCTTTCCCCATTTCATACATGGGCCTTTTTGCCGCCAGCGTAAGCTTCGGGAATGTTCCGCACGGCCCCGTCACGAGATGTCTTGCCCCCGACGGCCTTGTGTGGATATGTGAAGGAATGTACGTGATTTGACGGGAGCGGGGCGTATGGCCGGGGATATCGACAGTCAGCTATCGGAGCGGCAGAACCAAGCGGTCGCCACGAAGATCCGCGAGGAGATGGCGCGGCGGCGGGTTTCGCGGCAGTATCTGGCCGACCAGGCGAAGATCAGCCTGTCCACCCTGGAAAAGGCGCTTTCCGGCCACCGGCCGTTCACACTGGCAACCACGATCCGGCTTGAAGAAGCGCTGGGCATGCGTCTGCGCGCGGCGGACCTGCTCGATAGCCCGGTTGCGGTGAACAATGGACATGCCAGTGAGGAATTCGGCGCTTATTCCCGTGCGGCCGTCGGATGGATTGAAGGCCGGTACCTGACGTTACGGCCGTCCTTTGGTGATCCGAAGGCAATCTTTGCCTATTGCACCGAGATCGGCTGGAACGATGCCGCGTCCAATCTGCGGTTCATTGAAAAAGAACGGCTCGATGCGGCCTTTACCCAGCAGGGGACAGTGGCGATCCCGAATCTCTCCGGCCACATCTATCTCGCGACCAATACGTCGGGCCAGCAGCGCCTGATCATCGTTTCGCGCCCGTCCATCACGGGTGAAATGTACGGAATCCTGACCACATTGCAGGCGGGACGCGGCGCGCAATTGACGCCGATATCAGCGCCTATCGTTCTCATTCCGATGGCATCCATGCCGGACGCACAGTTCGGGCGCATCGCGCCCGATCATGGCAGCTACGCGTCCTATCTCGCCTATCTCAAACGCACGGTGGAGGAACCGTTCGCCGTGTTCCTCCCCGGGCCTGCCGGTCGGGATTAGGCCCGCATTGATTTGCTGCGCACGTCCAGCCAGACGGCGAAGAGAATGACGATGCCCTTGAAGATGAGCTGGTAGAAATAGGGGACGGCCAGCATGTTCATGCCGTTGTTGATGACGCCGATGATGAGCGCACCGAGAATGGTGCCGACCATGGTGCCGACGCCGCCGGCAAGGCTGGTGCCGCCGAGCACGACCGCGGCAATCGCGTCGAGTTCATAGCCCATGCCGGCATTGGTCTGGGCCGAGGAAAGGCGCGAGGACAGCAGGATGCCGCTGATCGCCGCCATGACGCCTGAGATCATGAAGATGATGATCTTCAGCCGGTCGACGCGGATGCCGGAATAGATCGCCGCCTCGCGGTTGCCGCCGGCCAGATAGGCGCGGCGGCCGAAGATCGTGCGGGAAAGGACGATGTGGTTGATGGCAAAGAGCGCAATGACGATCCAGATGATGATGGGAAGGCCAAGCCAGCTTTCGCTGCCGATGGCCAGCCATGTTTCATTCTCGATGGAGGCGGGCGCACCGTTGGTCGGCAGGCTGACAGCGCCGCGGTAGATGCCCATGGTCGCAACCGTGACGATGAAGGATGGCAGCATGAGCTTTGCCGACAGGACGCCGTTGAGCCCGCCCATGATGGCGCCTGCCGCCAGCGTGATCAGCACAGTCGGTGCAAAGCCAAAACCCATGGAAAAGGCCTGCGCGGCCACCATGCCGGCCACGGCGATAATCGAGCCTACGGAAAGATCAATGTCGCCGAGCAGGATCACATAGGTCATGCCATAGGCAGCAACCGCAATCACAGCCACTTGCTGCATGATGTTCATGAAATTGTTGAAGGCGAGAAACCGCGGGCTGATCGAGGAGAAGACCAGGCACAGGATGATCAGCGAGATGACGATGCCACCATATTGCCGGATGAGGGGGGAAGCCAGAAGCGCCTGCTTCGTCTCGGTCGAATTGCTCATTGGTGTATTCCTGCTGCATAGGTCATAACGGTTTCGGGGCTGAGGCCCTGCGCATCCAGCGTTTTTGCCACGCGCTTGTCGTGCATGATGACGAGCCGGTCGCTGAGGCCGAGCACTTCGGGCAATTCCGACGACACCATCAGGATCGCGGTCCCGGCGGCGGCAAGCTCGCGGATGATGCGGTAAATCTCGAATTTTGCACCGACGTCGACGCCGCGTGTCGGTTCGTCAAGAATGAGTATTTTGGGCTGCGTCTGCAGCCATTTGGCGATGACGATCTTTTGCTGGTTGCCGCCGCTGAGCGAGCCGGCAGGGGTATCGATGGAGGCGGTCTTGATGGCAAGGCGCAGGACTTCCGTCTTGGCCGCCGCCCGTTCGCGGGCCGGGCGGGTAAAGCCGAGCTGTCCGGCCAGCTGGCCCAGCGCGACCATGTTGATGTTGCGCTCGACGCTGTGCTGCAGCACCAATCCCTCTTCCTTGCGGTTTTCCGTCACGAAGGCGATGCCGTGTCGGATCGCGTCGGCCGGAGAGCGCAGATGCACGGGATTGCCGTTGAGGCGGATTGTCCCGGCCGGTTGCCCGAAACCGAACAAGGCCTTCATCACGTCGGAGCGGCCGGACCCGATCAGGCCGAACAGGCCCACGACTTCGCCCGGCCGCACGTCCAGCGAGACATTTTCGAATTTTCCAGCTTCGGAGAGATTTTCAACCGCAAGAACCGGAGGCACCGCAGATGAGGGGCGTTCGACGAGACGCGGCGGGTAGATGTCCTTCATCTCCCGCCCGACCATCAAGGCGATCAGGCCTTCGATGCTCGTGTTCTGCTTTTCCGTCGTCGCGACAAAAGAACCGTCGCGGATCACCGTGATATCATCGGAAATCCGCATGATTTCCTCCATGCGGTGCGAGATGTAGATGATGGCCGTTCCCTTGGCCTTCAGGCGTTCGATGATGGTGAAGAGGATTTCCGCTTCGCTGTCGGACAGTGAGGATGTCGGCTCGTCAAGGATGACCACGTCGGCGGGACGGCTGAGCCCCTTGGCGATTTCCACCAGCTGGCGCTGGGCGATGGACAGATCGCCGACCTTGGTGCGCACATTGACAGGCAGGCCGAGGTCCTGAACGATCTGTGCGGCCTGTGCGTTGAGATCGCGTTCATTGATGAAGCCGAACCGGTTGGGTTCATGCGTTGCCAGAATGTTTTCGGCAACAGACAGGTTGCGGCAGAGGCTGAGCTCCTGGAAGACGATGCTCAATCCCAGTGCCTTTGCTTCGATAGGGTTTTTCGGGGCATAGGGCTCGCCGCGCAGCGTGATCGAGCCCGATGTCGGCTGGAACAGGCCGACGAGAATTTTCATGAGCGTGGATTTGCCGGCACCGTTCTCGCCCAGCAGCGTATGCACGCGCCCAGGCCGCACGGAAAGGTTCATGCGCTTGAGTGCCGTCACCGGACCGAAGGTTTTGGCGACGTCCTTGATTTCAAGCACAGGTGCGTTGGATGAAACGGCCATGAATGACAGTCCTTACCGGAGGTCTTCCTGAACTGCCACCCGCGAGGCGGTCCTGCGCGGGTGGCCCTGTTGAATGTTGACGTTGGCGGGGCTTACTTTTCTTCGCCTGTTTTGGTGACAACGCCAGGAACGATCGGCTGCTTGGCGTCAACGGTCTCGCCCTTGATGACCTTGCCTGCGGTCGCAACCGCAACCTTGCCCATCTGGTCCGGATACTGTGCGATCACGCCGACCATGACAGGATCGTTCTTGACCGCATTGCGGGCTTCTTCCATGCCGTCGAAGCCGATGACCTTGACCTGATCCTGCAGCTTTGCCGACTTGACGGCGGAGGCAGCGGCAAGGGCCGCATCGTCGCCGAAGCCGAAGATGCCGACGACGTCGGGGTTCGCCTGCAGGATGTTCTGGGCGGCGGCAAGCGCCTCGGGACGGGTGATGCCGGTCTGGATGGAGACGATCTTGATATCGGGATGCGCGGCAATCGCCTTCTTGAAGCCTTCGACGCGATCAACCACCGACTGCACCGTCGGGTAGTCAATGACGGCCACATTACCCTTGTCGCCGATCTGCTTGGCCATCAGTTCGCCAGCCTTGACGCCGCCGGTATAGTTGTCGGTGCCGACATGCGAGGTGACTTCAACGCCCTTGGCCGGAACGTCAACGGTGATCACCTTGATGCCAGCCTTCTGCGCCTTGGCGATGGCGGATTTCACGCCCGTGCTGTCCACAGGCGAAATGATGATGACGCTGACGCCCTTGGTGATGAAATCTTCCACATCGGCGAGCTGCTTGTTCAGGTCCTGATTGGCAATCGCGATTTCAAGCGGCAGGTTTTCCGCCTTGGCTTCCGCGGTCATTGCCGAAGCGAGCGAGATATAGAACGGATGCTGCTGGGTGAGCAGCGAAGCGCCGATACCTTCGGCAAAAGCGCCGGTGGCCATCAGTGCGGCGGCGCCAGCAAGCAGCAGTTTGGTAAAATGGGTACGGATCATTGTTCCCTCCAGAACAGTTGTTTTCTCGAAAGCCGGCAGATGGGCATTGGCGATACACAACCGGATACTGCATGGCCGTTCTGCCGTGCTTCGTCCGTTGGCGATGGCCGATGCTCCTCCCACCTTCGTCCGCCGCATGGATGTTCAATTTATGCTGCTGTGTCAATATAAAAATTTGCGCGCGTAAAGTTTATTGCAGAAAGATGATCCGCATTCGTCACAATATTTTATTCGTTTGATGATGGCTGCTTGATGTCAGGACCGTCATTTCGCGGGGTGTGGTCACGGAAGAGATAGTGGGAGGCAAGGAGAACCGGCTCCAGGATGACCACGCCGAACAGGATGCCCGCAAGCCGTTCGATACCGGGTTCCAGCGCGGCACTGCTATAGGTGTCGGGCACGAGGACCACAAGAAAGGCAAGGACGAACTGCGTTCCGATATAGCTGATGGAGGAGTTGCTGTTTTCGATATGCCGCCCGACAAGCACACCGATACACACGCCGAGGGTCATGAGGACGGGTGAATGATGACTGCCGAGCAGGATGATCGTGGCGATCAGGCCGCCAACGCTGCAGCCGACAAAGCGCAGCACCAGCCGCGATGTGATCGGGTTGAGCACGCTTGCGGCCAGACTGCTCACCGGAATCATCATCACGGCCATGATGGTAATGCTCGACTGGCTGAGGGAGGTGATGCCCGTCCACAGCCATATCCATGGAATCAGGCCAAGGGCGATTGCGGCCTGCAGCGCATGCTTCGCGGCGCCCCGGTGCCAGATCACTGAGTGTCTTATCGCGGTCTGCGCTGGCGTTTCCCGGGATTGCCGCGGCAGCCGGCGTCTTATGGTAAAGGTCGATACCGCGCTGACGAGAATGCAGGCGAGGGTGCCCGCAAGGATTTCGACAAGGCGCGACTGGGCGAACGGCAGCACCGATTCCGATGGATGTTTCATGCCGTCGATCAGCACCATGCAGAATGTCAGCCCGGTGAACAGCCAGGCATAGCTGCGTTTGCCGACGAGGGCGAAGTAAAGGGTGACGCCGCCGATAACGACCAGCGACAGGCTGAGAAGGAACGGCGTGCCGATGACAAGCGGGGCCAGGGCCAAAGCCGCACCCGCACCCGCCGATGTGCCGATGATGCGCAGAATGCCGCGGGTGAGACTTTCCGATACATGCGAGCGCATCACCATGTAGCCGCTGAACGCCGCCCAACCGACGTTTTTCGCCCCAAGGACGTGCGCGAAGATGATGGCGAGCAGCACGGATATGACGCACTCGAACTCGTCGACCATCCGCGGTCCGGGCCTTGCCAACGACCGGAGCTCCCGCACGCTTGCGGTTGCGAAAACAGTAAGGCTGGCTGTGGCTTGCCGCAGATAGTTCATTGTTTGCTTCTACCGGTCTTGCAGCCAGCTGTCGATGTTTCGATTGCCGGGCAAGACGTGGCTTCCGAACCAATGCCGCTCTTGTTACTCTCGCACATCCTTAACGCTGGAGCACTGCCATGGGCCACGCATTCGACGCGATCATCATAGGGGCGGGGCAAGCGGGTCCATCGCTCGCCGACCGGCTGACCGCGGCTGGCATGAGCGTGCTGATTGTCGAGCGAAAACTGTTTGGCGGCACCTGCGTCAATACCGGATGCATGCCGACGAAGACGATGGTTGCCAGCGCCTACGCGGCGCACCTTGCCCGGCGCGGCGCTCACTATGGCGTTGTGATAGAACAGCCTATTCGCGTCGACATGAAGCGAGTGCGGCAGCGTGCCGATACCGTTTCATTCAATGCCCGCACGGGCGTCGAGACCTGGCTGCGCGGCATGCGCAATTGCCGGGTTGTCGAGGGGCATGCCCGGTTCGTCGACGCTCATACGATTGCTGTCGACGGAGTGCTTTTTCAGGCGCCGCGCATTTTCATCAATGTGGGCGGGCGTGCCAACATTCCGGATATGCCGGGTATTCGGGATGTCGATTGTCTCACCAATACGACCATGATGCAGCTCGATACCTTGCCTCGGCATCTGGTGGTGGTTGGCGGCAGCTATATCGGCCTCGAATTTGCGCAGATGTACCGGCGCTTCGGATCGCAGGTCACTGTCGTTGAGAAAGGTCCCCGGCTGGTTGGACGCGAAGACGCCGATGTGTCCGAGGCGATCAGGTCCATCCTGGACAATGAAGGCATTGCCTGCCGTCTCGATGCCAATTGCATTGCGTTCAAACCGCATGCCGACGGCACGGAAGTTCATCTCGATTGCGATTCCGGCGCGCGCAGTGTGGTCGGCTCGCATGTGCTGCTGGCGATTGGCCGCCGTCCCAATACCGACGATCTCGGTCTGGACAAGGCAGGCATCCAGACGGACGAGCGGGGTTACATCAAGGTCGATGACTTTCTGGCGACGAGTGCCGACGGTGTCTGGGCGCTTGGAGACTGCAACGGGCAGGGCGCATTCACCCACACGGCCTATAATGATTATGAGATCGTGGCGGCCAACCTCCTGGATGGCGAGAGCCGCAAGGTCAGCGATCGGGTTCCCGGCTATGCGCTCTATATCGACCCGCCGCTCGGCCGGGCGGGAATGAGCGAAACCCAGGCCAGGGCAACGGGCCGCCCCATTCTGGTGTCGAAGCGACCCATGATCCGGGTTGGCCGAGCCGTCGAGAAGGATGAAACGCAGGGCTTCATGAAGATCGTTGCCGATGCGCAGACACAGCAGATCTTGGGCGCGGCGATTCTGGGTACCGGCGGCGATGAGGCGATCCATGGCATCATCGACGCGATGAGCGCCAAGGTGGGCTATCCCACGCTGAAATGGGCGGTGCCTGTCCACCCCACCGTTTCCGAACTGATCCCGACAGTTCTCGGCGATTTGTCCGCGCCGGTGCTCTGACAAGGCCCGCGTCAAAGTGGAGCGACGGCGCAACTTGTTCCGGAGAAAATTAGAGGTTATTGCCTTGTTCAGATATGACGGATAGCCTTTATGCGTGTTTGCGGTCGAGCCCACGCCCTCCGGTGGTTTCGGCCGATACGGAATAAAAGGGGAGGAGATGATGAGATGACCACTGCATTCGATACAGCCGATGAAGCCGCCATTCAGCAGTGCGAAGAACGCCTGAGGTCTGCGATGCTGCGCAGCGACGTTGAAGCGCTCGATGTGCTTCTGGCCAACGACCTCATTTTCATCGATCATCAGGGACGCCGGATTGAAAAGGCGCAGGACCTTGAAGCGCATCGCAGCGGTGTCCTGGCGCTCGAACAGATCGACGTCCTCGACAGCATCATCCGGCCGCTCGGCAATGCAGTCCTGGTTTCGTTGCGGGTCAGGTTTACCGGAACCTATTACGGCGAAAAGTTTTCTGAAAAACTGGCTTTTACCCGTGTCTGGAGCCGCACGGCGGATGACTGGGCCGTTACCCTGGCCCATTGCTCCAGAATCACCATGTAAACAAAAGCAGAGAACCGGCCGGCGAAACTCCGGTCAGTTCGTCCATGTGCGTTCGAGAACGCTTATCCAGTTGCCGTGGCAGATCTTGTCGAGCGCCTCCCCATCATAACCCGCCTGGCGCAGGGCATCGACCAGCAATTGCAGGTCGCCGGCATCGCGCATGGCGGCTGGAATGGTTGTGCCATCGAAGTCCGATCCGAGTGCAACATGATCGATCCCGATGCGATCGACGATGTAATCGACATGCCGCACCAGCTCACTCAAATCCGTGTCGGGATTTCTCACGCCGTCCTGACGCAGGAACAGGACGCCGAAGTTCAGGCCGACCAGTCCGCCTGTATCACGGATCGCGTCGAGCTGGCGGTCCGTCAGATTGCGGCTGTGCGTGCACAGCGCATGTACATTGGAATGCGAAGCCACGAGCGGCGCGTCCGATATGGCCGCAATGTCCCAGAAGCCCTGTTCGTTCATGTGGGAAAGATCAACCATGATCCGCAGCTCATTGCAGGTGCGGATCAGCTGTTTGCCATGGTCGGTCAGGCCCGGCCCGATATCCGGGGAACTGGGAAAGCGGAAGGGCACGCCATGGGCAAAGATATTGCTGCGGCTCCACACGGGTCCGAGCGTGCGCAACCCCGCCTGATGCAGGACGTAGAGTGCATCGAGGTCGGGTCCGATGGCTTCCGCGCCTTCGATATGGAGCACCGAGGCAAACGCCCCGTCTTTCATTGCATTGCGGATATCATCCGCCGTCCGGCAGATGCGCAGGCGGTCTTCCGCCTGCCGTTCGATCCGTGTCAGAAGCGCGGCCATGGCCAGGGTGGTGTTGAGCGCACTTTCCATGTCCGGCGTGTTGTAATCGCCGTTGGTATTTTTCTGCGGCGATGGCGTCGGAACGTAAATCGCGCACAGTCCTCCCGCCAGCCCGCCCTTTTTCGCGCGCGGCAGGTCGATATGACCCGCATTTTCCCCCTCGATGAAGCGCTTCTCCGGTGACGGTTCGGTCGACATCCAGAGGCGGAGCAGGACATCGTTGTGCCCGTCGAAAACCGGGACGATTGAATGGCTGGTCATGGGTCAGGAAACCTTGGTGCGTTTTGCGGTGGCGGGAGCCGAGTCCCGAAGCTGTCACCAGCTTTGGCGCGAATACAGGCAAATGGCAAATGCGTTTTCGGTCGCTGCCCATGCGCGCAACGCATCG
Source organism: Phyllobacterium sp. NPDC097923 (assembly GCF_044760925.1). Lineage (NCBI taxonomy): Bacteria > Pseudomonadati > Pseudomonadota > Alphaproteobacteria > Hyphomicrobiales > Phyllobacteriaceae > Phyllobacterium > Phyllobacterium sp. NPDC097923. The sequence continues at coordinate 533,199 of NZ_JBIWBL010000003.1, forward strand.
GCACGTCTGTTCCGTACCTCTGTTCCTGCCGCATGCACAGTGTGCATAGGTACTGCCAAAATCGGCATTGGCCGCCCGTTCGACCAGCATGATAGAGCCTGCTTAAAAAATTGACACGCAAGAAATTTGGGCGGCGAGCCAGTCAGACGATGTCTGCGGCGGGGCGGCGTCCGGGAACAAAAGAACCATGAGCAAAGGGGCACGCACCATGATCTCAAGACGCAATCTGTTGATTGGCGGCGCAGCGATACCGTTTCTATCCTATGTCAATCTGACCCAGGCATTTGCCGATACGCCGAAGGACATCCTTGTTGTCGCGCAGCAGATCGACAACATGACCAGCCTTGATCCGCATGAAAGCTTTGAGGCGGTCGGCAGCGAGATTGCCGGCAATATCTATCACAAGCTGGTGCATCCCAATCTCGAAAATGCCGATCAGGTCGATGGCGGCCTGGCCGAATCATGGGAGGCCGATGCCGACGGCAAGGTGTTCACGTTCAAGATGCGTGCGGGTGCAAAGTTTGCCAGCGGCGCGCAGGTGACAGCCGAAGACGCGGCATTTTCCCTGCAGCGCGCCGTCAAGATGAACAAGGGACCCGCGTTCATCATCACGCAGTTCGGCTTTACCGCCGAGAATGTCGAGCAGCAGATCAAGGCTGTTGACGACACGACATTGAAGATCACCGTTGAAAAGCCGGTTTCCCTGTCCTTCCTGCTCTATTGCCTGTCGGCCAATGTCGGCAGCATCGTCGAGAAGAAGATTGTCCTGGAAAACGTGGCGGGCGACGATTTCGGCAATGGCTGGCTGCAAAAGAACAGTGCCGGTTCCGGCGAGTGGGTGCTCATGGCCTGGAAGCCCAGCGAAAGCGTCACGCTCAAGGTCAATCCGGAAGGCGCCTATAAGGGCAACATCAAGCGCATCATCCTGCGCCATGTGGTCGATCCGTCATCCCAGCTGCTGATGCTGCAGAAGGGCGATGCCGATATCGCGCGCAACCTGACGACCGAGCAGCTGCGCACGCTTCAGGGCGACGAAAACTATACGCTGGTGCAGAAGGGCGTGGCTTCGCTGGTCCTCATCTCGCTCAACCAGAAGAACCCGAATCTGGCCAAGCCGCAGGTCTGGCAGGCGGTCAAATGGGCGATCGACTACAAGGGCATCCAGCAGAACATCGTGCCGCTGACGCACAAAATCCATCAGAGCTTCCTGCCCGAGGGCTTTCCCGGCGCGGTGAACGACACACCCTTCCAGAAGGACGTCGAAAAGGCCAAGGCACTCATGGCCGAGGCAGGCCTTGCCGGTGGTTTCGACATCGTCATGGACCATTATTCGGCCCAGCCCTATCCGGATATTGCGCAGGCTCTTCAGGCGAACCTTGCCGAAATCGGCATCCGCGTTCAGCTGCAGGCGGCCGAAAACCGCCAGGTCCTGACGAAAATGCGTGCCCGCGAACATCAGATGGCGCTGTCCGCCTGGGGTTCGGACTATTTCGATCCGCATGCCAATGCTGATGTCTTCAACATCAATCTCGACAACTCGGACAATGCAAAGACCAAGCCGTTCCTCTGGCGCTCGTCCTGGCAGGATGCGGAAATGACCAAAAAGGCCGAGGAAGCCCGCGACGAGAAGGATCCGCAGAAGCGCATCGAGCTCTACGAAGCCTTGCAGAAGGCGCATATGGAGCACAGCCCCTTTGCCCTGATGCTGCAGACAAAAACCACGGCTGCCTGCCGCAAGGCTGTTTCGGGCATGCGCCTTGGCACATTGTCTGATTCCCACTCCTATGCAGGGATCGCAAAGGCTTGAACGCGCGGATAAAAAATCTGTCCAGCCTTCTCGGCAGTGTCTTCCTGACACTGCTCGGGTTGACGGTGATCACGTTCATGATCGGCCGCGTCATGCCGGTCGATCCCGTGATCGCCGCCGTGGGCGACAATGCGCCCGAGGCCGTCATCGCCCGGGCGCGGATCGAAATGGGACTGGATCAGCCGGTGGTGGTCCAGTTCCTCCACTATCTCGCGCAGATCGTTCAGGGTGATCTCGGCAAGTCCATCCTGACCCGCAATCCTGTGGCGACCGATATCGCGCGTTATTTCCCGGCCACGCTGGAACTGGCAACCGCGGCGCTCATTCTTGCCGCCGTGATCGGTATTCCGCTGGGCGTCTGGGCCGCGGTTCGGCAGGGAAGCTATGTCGACCAGACCATCCGCGTCATCTGTCTCGCCGGCCATTCCGTTCCGGTTTTCGTGCTGGCGATGATTTCGCTGCTGGTGTTTTACGCCGTGCTCGGCATTGCGCCGGGGCCGGGGCGTCAGGACATCATTTTTCAGGATATGGTGCCGCACGTCACTGGCATCCTGACGATCGACTCCATCATTGCCGGGGATTGGGATGCGCTTTATGACGCGCTCATCCACATGATCCAGCCCGTCTGTATCCTCGCCTATTTCAGCATGGCCTACATCACGCGCATGACCCGCGCCTTCATGCTGGATGCGCTCAAGGGCGAGTTCGTCATTACCGCGCGCGCCAAGGGGCTGTCTGCCGCCGCCGTTGTCTGGAAACATGCCTTTGCGACCGTCGCGGTCCAGCTCGTCACGGTTCTCGCGCTCACCTATGCCGGTCTGCTGGAAGGGGCTGTTGTGACGGAAACGGTGTTCAGCTGGCCGGGCCTTGGGCAATATCTGACCATCTCGCTGATGAATGCGGACATGAACCCGGTTGTGGGCGCAACGCTGCTGATCGGCCTGATCTATGTCGTCCTCAACCTGCTCGCCGATATCTTATACAAACTGCTGGATCCACGCGTCCGATGATACAGACATCTTTTCGTAACTGGGCGCTGGATGAAACCCCCGCCTCGCGCTCGCAAGCCAATTGGGGACGCCGGTACCGTATCTGGCTGAGCCTGAAGTCCAATCCTCTGGCGATGATCGGCCTCGGCATCATTCTTCTGTTTACCCTGCTGTCACTGCTGGCACCCTTGATCGCGCCCTATGATCCGAGCCTGCAAAATCTCGGCAACAGATTGGCGCGTCCCTCGGCGGTGCATTGGTTCGGAACGGATGAACTGGGGCGGGATATCCTGTCGCGCATCCTGTTCGGCGGCCGCGTCACCCTTGGAATGGTGGTGTCGGTGGTAGCTGTCGTCGCGCCGATTGGTCTGGCTGTGGGCTGTGTTGCCGGATATATGGGCGGTGTGGTCGATTCCGCTCTCATGCGGATCACCGACGTGTTTCTGGCGTTTCCGCGTCTCATTCTTGCGCTCGCCTTCGTCGCTGCGCTGAAGCCGGGCGTGGAGAGTGCAATCCTGGCGATCGCCTTGACCGCCTGGCCGCCCTATGCGCGCCTCGCCCGGGCGGAAACCATGACGATCCGCAACACCGATTATGTCGCCGCGTACCGCCTGACCGGCGCCTCGCGCTGGCGCATCATGCTGCGCCATATCGCGCCGCTGTGCGTGCCGAGCCTGATCGTGCGCACCACGCTCGACATGAGTTCGATCATCATCACTGCGGCCAGTCTCGGTTTTCTCGGCATGGGCGCGCAGGCGCCGTCCCCGGAATGGGGCGCGATGATTGCCACGGCCAAACGCTTCATCTTCGAACAGTGGTGGGTTGCGACAATCCCGGGAATAGCGATCTTCATGGTATCGCTCGCCTTCAACTTCCTGGGTGATGGCCTGCGTGACGTCCTCGACCCGAAGCAGAATTAGGAAACAGGATGCTGGTCGATATCAAGAACCTTCGTATTGCCTTTGAAACACGAACAAGCCGGTTCGAGGCCGTGCGCGGCGTATCCATGCAGCTGGGCACAGAAAAACTCGGCATCGTCGGCGAAAGCGGTTCGGGCAAGTCCCTGACGGCGCGCGCCCTGATGAAGCTTCTGCCAAGCAATGCCAGGATTGAAGCCGACAGGCTTGCGTTCGATGGCATCGACATTCTCGGTGCTTCGGAACGCGGCATGCGCCAGATCCGCGGAAAGCGTGCCGGGTTCATTCTGCAGGACCCGAAATATTCGCTCAATCCGGTGAAGACGGTTGGCAGCCAGATTGCCGAATCATGGCCCACCCACAAGAAGGGCAGCCGGAAAGAAGCGGCGGAAGCCGCCATTGAACTGCTGGATCAGGTAATGATCCGTGAACCCCGCAAGGTGGCCGGTGCTTACCCCAACGAGATTTCGGGCGGCATGGGGCAGCGCGTCATGATCGCCATGATGCTGGCACCCGATCCGGAACTGCTGATCGCCGATGAGCCGACCAGCGCACTCGATGCAACGGTGCAGGCGGAAATCCTGCGTCTCATTGACGATCTGGTGTCGCGCCGGGGCATGGGCCTCATCCTGATCAGCCATGACCTGCCGCTGGTCTCGCATTTCTGCGACAGGGTTGCCGTCATGTATTCCGGCCGGGTTGTGGAAGAGCTCAAGGCTTCCGAGCTCGCCATGGCACAGCATCCCTACACGAAGGGCCTGCTGAATTGCATGCCGTCGCTGATGCACCCCAAGGAAAGACTTCCCGTTCTCACTCGCGATGCAGCGTGGCTCAACCCATGATCAAGGTCGATCAACTCAGAATCTCATTCGGCACGCATGAAGTTGTCCGCGGCGTTTCCTTTGATGTTGCCAAGGGCGGCAGCTTCGGCATCGTTGGGGAAAGCGGATCGGGCAAATCAACGGTTCTGCGCGCGATGGCCGGTCTCAATGAAGACTGGAGCGGGCGCATCGCCTTCGATGGCACGGATGCGCCGCTGAAGCGTCCGCCGGCTTTTTTTCGTCAGGTGCAGATGGTGTTCCAGGATCCGTTCGGTTCGCTGCACCCGCGCCAGACCATCGACCGGATTCTCAGTGAACTCCTCCTGGTGCACAAGCTGCCGGACGTTGAAAAACGCATCAAGCAGGCACTTTCGGACGTTGCCCTGCCGCAGACCGTGCGCTTTCGCTATCCGCACCAGCTTTCCGGCGGCCAGCGCCAGCGTGTTGCCATTGCCCGCGCGCTGATTGCCGAACCGCAGGTCCTGCTGCTGGACGAGCCGACCAGCGCGCTTGACGTTTCGGTGCAGGCGGAAATTCTCAACCTCTTGGCGGATCTACGGCAGGCACGGAATTTGACCTATGTCCTCGTCAGCCACAATCTGGCGGTCATCGCGCATCTGTGCCCGCAGCTTGGCGTCATGCTGAACGGCGAGATGGTCGAGCAATTGAGCGCCGATGATCTGCGGGCAGGACGCACGAAACACGCGCATACATCGGCGCTTCGTACGTTGAGCATCGATCTCGAAGAACCGGCATAACGGAGGACAGGATGTCCGTCAGTTTGAATTGGGTGGCCGCTGCGGCCTGTGCCGAAAACTTTGCAAGTCAATGGCCGGCCAACGAGCCGGGCGGGGCCATCATCGGTTTCGATAGGCAAGGCATCCGCTCCGCCTACGCCGGGGGGTTGGAAAGCCTTGCGACAGGCACGGCGTTTTCAGCTGACAGCGTGGTGCGCTACGCCTCGGTGACCAAGCATGTTTTTTCGGCGATGGTGCTGCAAAACGCTGGTCTTATCGCGCTGGATGATCGCCTCGGTGACCATCTTGCGGAGCTGCAGGCGCCGCTCGCCGACGTGACCGTTGGCCGTGCCCTCGACATGAGCGGCGGTCTGCCGGATGTGCGCGAATGCCTGACGCTTCTCGGGCTGTCCGTTTACACGGAAACACAGAAACAGCCGCTCCTGGATTTTCTCAGCTCGCTGACACGGCTGAACTTCGATGCCGGTACGGACGTTTCGTACTCCAACACCGGCTATCGTCTGGTCGAAGCGGCTCTCGAACGCAAGGGGAAGACCTTCGACGCTTTTGTCCAGGATGAGATTGCCGGTCCGCTGGGTATCTTCCTCAAGGCACCGGAAGTGTGGAACGATCCGGTTTCCGGTCTCGTGCCGGGCTATTTCAAGGATGGTGAAACGTGGCAGCTCAGTGCTGCCGGCCTGCATATCTCCGCGTCCGGCAGTCTGACGGGGAGCGGCAACAGCCTTGCCGTATGGCTGCAGCATTTGCTTGCAGGCGGTGATCGCCATGCGGGCCTGCTCGCGACACTTTCCGCCACCCGCTGTATGGGCGATGGCCGCCCATCCAGTTACGGACTTGGTCTGCGCTGGTCGGAACTGACAGGGCGCCGTTTCGTCGGCCATGGCGGTTCTCACCCCGGCTACAAATCCTATTTCCTCCTTGATCCGGAAGCGGGAACCGGGTTTGTCGTTGTGTCCAATCGCGACGATACCAACGGCTACAAGATTGCCCTGGCCGCGATGGGTGCCCTCACGGGACTGCCGCTGCCGCGGACAAACTGCACCATTCCCGACGGTCTCTACGTCACGGAAACCGGCCCGTACTGGATTGAAATGGCCGGCGGCATTGCCACCTATCTCGACGCCGAGGACACGCTCTATGACGATGGCGACGGCTGGTTTTCATCGCGATCCGCTTCCTCGCCGATGCGGCTGCGCTGGACCGGCACGGCTCTGGAAGGCGAGGCGGGTTATATCGAGCGGCGATTCCTGCCGGTAAAGCCGGGACTGGCATCCGCAGATCTCAACGGCCATTGGGTCGCCGCTGAATATGGGGCGCGTTTCGATATCCGCGATGGCATGGTAGTCATGGGGATCGGCCCGACGCGCCATGCCATGCCATTGGTTCCCCTGGGCAATGGCCGTTTCCTCTTCACTCTCATCGATGGACCCTGGCGCAAGCGCATCTGCCTGCATTGCCTTGCCGATGGAAAAGTCGAGCTGGTTCTCAGCCGCAGCCGCATGATGGAATATACGCTGGCACGCTGATTTTGATTTGAAATCCGCATCGCTTTCCGTAATACGGGAAGGCGCCCGCCCACTGCGGGTGCCTTTTTGTTTTTTAAGCAGGAACCGTCCCATTGGAAATCAAGTGGCTCGAAGACTTTCTCGCGCTGGCGAATACGCTGAATTTTTCGAAAGCTGCCGATGAGAGACATGTCACGCAGTCCGCTTTCAGCCGGCGCATCAAGCAGTTGGAGGCCTGGCTTGGAACAACCCTCATAGACCGGGCGACCTATCCGTCCCGCCTGACCGATGCGGGAGACAAGTTTGTGCCCGTCGCGCAGGAGGCGTTGAAGACGCTTCATCAGGCCCGGCGCAAATTCAAGGTGGACGAAGGGATCGATGCGCACACGATCACCTTCACGGCGCTGCACACCCTGTCATTCACCCTTTTCCCGGAATGGCTGAAGGCGCTGAACATCAAAACCGGACCGGTCCTGTCCCGGTTGCGCCCGGACTCCGGCATCATGGAACAGAACGCCAATTCCCTGGTGGATGGCGAATGCGACTTCCTTTTGACCTACGCCCACGCGTCGGTGCCGTTGCTGCTCGATCCCCTGGAGTTCGAGTATCAGCTGCTCGGTTCGGAAAATATCATTCCGGTGTCGGCACCCGGCGCCGATGGAGAACCGTTGCATGCGCTCGGCCATGAGGGAAAACCGGTCGCCTATATCAGCTATGAAAAGGCTTCGTTCTTCGGCCAGCTGATGGCTGATCTCTTTGCCAGGCGGCAGCCGGACTACACGCTTGTGCATGAGGGCAGCATGGCCGTCGGACTGACGGGCATGGCGCTTGCCGGCTGGGGTGTCGCCTGGGCACCGGAGAGCCTGACACGAGCCGATCTCGCGCAGGGCGCGCTGGTCCGCGCTGCCGATCCAAGCTGGGATATCAGCGTCGACATCCGGCTTTACCGGTCCCGGCAAAACCGGCGGCCCGTGGTTCGCCGCGTCTGGCAAGCCATCGCCGAAATGACGTCATCGCACTGACGCCGTCCGATCTGCCTTGCCGATATGGAAAGGCAGATCCGTAGCGCCGAGGGTCAGACCGCCGTCTTGTACGCGTGCTCGATATACAATTCACGCAACCGCCGCATGACAGGGCCGGGTGTACCGTTGCCAACGGGCAGTCCGTCGATCGTCGTGACCGGCAGGACAAAGTTGGATGCGCTGCTCATGCCCGCCTCCGTGGCGGCAAGAGCCTCGGCGAGGCTGAACGGGCGCTCCTCGATACGCATGCCGGTTTCCTGTGCCAGCTGCAGAAGAGCGAGACGCGTGCATCCGGGCAGCGTCTTGCTGCTGTTGGCACGGGTGACGATCGAGCCTTCCGGTGTCACGATATAGGCCGTCGAGGATGCGCCTTCCGTGACCAGGCCGTCTTCGATCATCCAGGCTTCCTGGCAGCCCGCTTCCTTGGCGATACGCTTGGCCAGGACCTGCGGCAACAGGCAGGTGCTCTTGATATCCCGGCGCGCCCAGCGCATGTCGTCGACGGATTTGATGGCGAGCCCCGTATTCACGGCCGGCAAATCGATCAGCTTCTTGACCTGGGTGAACATGATAAGCGTCGGTTCGAGGTCATCGGAAAACAGAAAGTCCCGTTCCTCGGCACCGCGCGTCATCTGCAGATAGATCAAGCCCTCGACGAGCGCATTTCGCTCGATCAGGGTCTTTTGAATCTGCTCGATCTCTTCGGGCGAGATCGCCATCCGGATGCCGATCTCATTCGTCGACCGTTGCAGCCGCGTGGTGTGCGGCTTGCTGTCGACTAGTTTGCCGCCAAGAACGGCAGTGACTTCATAAATCCCGTCGCCGAAAAGAAAGCCGCGATCAAAGATGGAAATATGTGCTTCCGCAGCGGGAACGAACGCGCCGTTGACGTAGGCGATGCGGCTGTCGGCCGTGTGTTTCATGGGAACTCCTTGGTATGAAAAGGGTACGCCGGCCGGGAAATCATCGGCGGGCGAGGCGCTTCAATGTCGCGAGCGAGATGGCCTCGACCCGGTTGGGGCTTGATGTGCCAGCATTGAAACCTTCGGTGGTTTGCGCCATGCACAGGGAATTGAGGATGCTTTCTTCCGTTGCTTCGATGGCTGCCTCGAACAGCGGCGACACAAGCTCATTGGGCAAATCCGGTATTGCCGTGACTTTCTTGCGCTGCTTTTTCGTGCGGCGAACCTCCGGTGCGGTGGAAAAGGCCAGGGCGTAATCGCCCGAACCATTGCTCAGCGCCGCACCGGTTCGGGCGAGGCCGCCAAAAGCGCGTGTGGCCAGACGCTTCAGATTGCGATCAGACAGAGGCGCGTCGGTGGCCACGATGATGACGATGGAGCCGTCCCGGTCTTCACTTGCCGAACTGGCATAGGGTTGGCCATCGATGCGCAGATGCCCGCCATAGTTGGACTGGACGAGAATGCCGACGGTATAATCCTTGCCGCCTGTGCTGACGCGTCTGGAACTTGTGCCGATGCCGCCTTTCAGGCCGAAGGCCACCGTTCCCGTGCCTGCGCCGACGCTGCCTTCCGCGACAGGGCCGTCGGTGGCCGCGGCAAGCGCCGCGGCCATCTCCTCGATGCTGGGGCGCCCGCTGCGGATGTCATTGAGACGGGAATCATTGGTTTCGCCGACCACGGCATTGATGGAGACCAGCTGGCCGTTGTCCGGCTGCGACAGGGTCCAGCGGTTGATGGCTTCGATGGCCCTGCCGGTTGCCAATGTGTTTGTCAGAAGGATCGGCGTTTCCATCTCGCCCAGCTCTTCGATCTGGGTCGATCCGGCGAACTTTCCGTAACCGTTGAGCACGGCAATCGCGGCCGGTACCTTGTCCTGGAACAGGTTGCCGCCATGAGGCAGGATCGCGGTAGCGCCGGTGCGGATGGTTTCGCCTTCGACAATCGTCACGTGCCCCACACGCACGCCAGCCACATCGCTGATCGCGTTGAGCGGGCCGGGCGGATAGTGGCCGGGAGCAATGCCGATGTCCCGCGCTCTCGATCGTTGTGTGTTGCCGTTGGCCTGTGCCATCCCGTGCGCTCCCTTATGGCGTTTTCATAGCGCTCTTCGGCACGGGATGGCATCGCAAATGTGGAATAGTTCTATGTCGAATGCGCAATAGGCACGGCACCGCAATTTACCGCGACCACAGCGATCAGGCGAGGCAGGCTAATGCAGAGGCTTGACCTCAAGGAAAATGCCGGCCTCGCGTGCCGCATCGACAAATGCACGCCGGGCCTTGTGGGCTGGTTTCCACCCATCAAGGGCGTCCATACAGGATTGGAGTGCCTTCCGGTATTTGGGGCCGTGATTGCGCGGCCAGTGGATTTTGAGACATTCTACGGCTTCCCATGTGCTGTAGATCATCCTCTGTCCCGCAATGCCCAATCGTACTGCAACGGGGACAGAAAAACGTTTTTCACTCATCTCTTCCTCTTTTCCATCGCATGATTCCAACATCTCGATGATCGCAGGATTTTGGGGCAGCAATGAGTCATCCCTGCCGCAACCGGCGTTCCCGCGTGCTTGCGTCAGAGCGATGTGGGGACATCACCATGATCCACCCTGCGTGAGAATTCCGTTTCCAGGCCCTGTGCAAGCCGTGCCGCCTGACCGATCCAGTCTTCCCGTTCAATGCGTCCGGGAAAGGAGAGGTAGCTCCCGACCCATTCCGCATTCTGATGGTTCCACGCCGCGATTTGGCTGAACGTCCAGATGCCGAGCTCGTTGAGTTTGATTTCGTTGGTGTGGCCGACGCCAGCTATCCGTTTCAGATTATCAGGGGTTGCAACCCTGTCGATTGATGGCGGGCGCTGTCCGGGATGACCGTCGCTGGCCAGAGCCGTTGCGGCCGGCGCGGCGGCAACCGGTGCCGCCGCTGGGGCCATGGCGGGTTGCTGTTGGACAGCCGGTTCGGCGGCGCGCAGACTTGCCAGCCAGCTGCCGGCGAAATAACCGACGATGTAGCTGCCGACAAGCAGCAGGGCCGCTTCCAGAGACTGCCCGGCAAGACCCGGCAGCCATTTCAGCACCGCGACGACGAGGCCGACGACGAAGAGCAGACAAAGCAGTCTAAGCCAGCCCGGCCAGGAAACCGGCCGCCATGCCTGGACCGATCGCTGGAAGGTCATGAAACCCACTGCAATACCCAGAAGAAGCGCAATCAACATCCAAGGCCAGTACGTCGAAAGTAGATAGGTCATTGCCGTTCTCTCCTATTTGACAGAGAATTCGATCGGGCGAACAAGCGCCTTGCCTATATCAGTATCGTTCGATGCAATCGGATATGGGGAACCGAGGCCGGCGTCAGTCAGCCGCTCGGGTGATAGGCCGGCATTTGCCAGGCAAGTGGTGCTGGCCTTTGTCACTTTGAGGGCCGACTCATCGCATTGTCCCCGGATGAATAAAACCTTAAGTTGCAGCGACAACCTATACGTTTCCGCGCCTTCTTTCTAGTGACGCAATTTGTCCGGATTCTTCCCGATTGATCCACACAGCGTCAGAACGGCGCGCGTTGGCTGCCCGGTTACCGGCTCAAGCGACGATCGGTACGGCAATGTCGTGTCCGGTGATTGCCTTGACATTGTTCCGGCCGCTGTGTTTTGCCCGGTACAGCGCCTTGTCGGCATTTTCCAGAATCTGTTCCGAACTGTCGAAAACGCCGCTTCGCATCGACGCGACGCCAAGGCTGGCGGTCATTCTTATGATGTCGTCCTGCGGGGCCTTGATACGCAGGCTGCTGATGGCGGTCCTGATCGCCTCTGCCACGCAGACACCGTCTTCCAGGCTGCAGGCGGGAAGAACAAGGGCAAATTCTTCTCCGCCGTACCGCGCGATATGACATACCCGGTCCGAGCAGACGCTACTGAGGACGCTGGCGGCGGCTTTGAGACACGCATCGCCGGCCTGATGGCCGTAGCGGTCATTGATGGACTTGAAGTGATCGAGATCGACCATGACGATGGCCAGATCATCGCCTCGCTCGACGGATGTGTTGAACGCCTCAACGAGCTTTCGCTCAAAACTGCGCCTGTTGGCGAGCCGGGTCAGGCCATCCTCCTCGGACAGGGTGTGCAGAATGGTGTTGGTCTTCAACAGGTCGCGTGACACCCGGCCATAGGCCTGAATGGCATCGAAAATGGTTGAGAGCTCCCGGAACAAGGGATGGCGGAATTTGACGTCGCCCGCTTCCTGCCGGTCAATCGACCCGAGATAGTTGATCGCCGTATGGATGGGGGCAATGATGTGGCGGGCCACAACCAACAGCGCGCCGATGGCGATTGCCACCGGGAGTATCAGGATGACGATCCACGCCAGCTGGATCATCCTGGCGGTCTTCTGAATGTCGCCGGACATCGCATAGGCGAGCGCCGCGGCATCCGTCGTCAGGTCCTGTGTCAGGCTGTCCGTCAGATGCATGGCCGATTGATAGGCCTCGAGCGCCTGCTTATCCAGCTGTGCGGCCGAAATCCCTTCGGTTTTCGTTTGGGCCAGTGCCTCGCTTCGCCTGATCTGTTCCCGCTTGGCAATGATGCGTTTTACCTGTTCGGCGACTTCCAGCACCTTGTCGGCCAGTTGCGCATTGTTATCCAGGGTGAAGCTTCGGGCGAGGACATGGGTCTGCAGCTGCACCTGCCGTTCCAGTTCGCGATCCCGGGCGAGATAGGCCGAGCGGACAAGCGAGGCCAGCCGTTCGATCTTCAGGGCATTGCGGTTCTGGGCCAGGACGAGCGGCAGCTGGTTTTCCTGCGCGTAATCGGCGTTGCTTTCGATCTTTTGCAGCAGGAAGAATGAATAGCCGGCCGCCGCAACGGCATAGACGAGGACAAGCGCAATCAGGAGCTGGCCTGCAGCCCGCATTGAAATTTGCATTCCCTGAAAAGGATTACGCATGTCGGGTAACGGCCTAATAGATGCTGAAGGGAAAGTAGTTGTTGTTGATCCGGTCATAGGTTCCGTTGAGCCGAATCTGGCTCAACGCCTCGTTAACCTGCTGGATAAGCTCGGCATTGCCCTTCGAGGCCGTCACATGCGATGTGCTGCGCAGGAGATCGCTGGTGAGCGGATCACCGACATAGTCGAACCTGGAGTTTTCGGGTGACTGCAGAAAGGCAAGCAGTTCTATCGAGTCCGCCAGCATCAGCTCGACACTGCCGGAGGTCAGCAGTTTCTGAGCGGAGGGCTGATCCGCGGCCAGAATGATCGTACTTTCGGGATAGACTTTCTTGAGATACTCGGCCTGCATCGTATCCTTGCCCGCGCCGATTTTAATGCCCTTCAAGGCAGCGGGGGAAATGTCGTGGAATTTCTGCGGATCGCCGGCAAAAGCCGAATGGGAACGGTAATAGGGCGTGGAAAATTCCATGCGCTTCGCGCGTTCATCGGTCAGCGACATGCTGGCAACCACGAGATCGTATTCGTGCTGTTCAAGCCGCGTGATGATCTCCACCCACGGCACCGTGACGATCGAGCAGTTTGCGTCCATCTCCTTGCAGAGGGCATGGGCGATTTCGACGTCGAAACCGGTCAGCTTGCCGGAGGCATCGATGAAATTGAAGGGAGGGTAGGCGCCCTCGGTCGCTATTCTCAGTGTCTGCTTTTCCGCCGAAGCCATACCGCCGAGCGAAACCAAAGCTGCAATTGCAAGAGCCAATACCGATTTCATCTTGTGTGCTCCAAATAGCATTTTGAACCATTTGGTTGCCTCGAAATGAATAAAGTGTAACCGGCGCCCCGCGATGTCGCGACATGATTTATTTTGATTGAACAGCTCAAGTTCAAATTTAGAAAAACCGGCTTCGGCGGGACGTTCGTGTGCCGCCCATTGGGCGAGCTGGAAATCAACCCAATAATAACCTGATCCGTTAATTCAACATCAAGTGTTTGTCCGTAGTGGAAGACCACGGGAGGATGCAAACAGGGACAGAGAGAACCGTAATCATGATGTTGGTGATGGCGTGTATCGGCGGAAAACACAACATTTGGCTTGTTCTCCTTGCGGCTTTCGTTTGCGTATCGGGTTCATGGGCGATTTTCCGCCTGTTCCAGCGGGCGGCGAATACAACAGGCCCAGAAAAAATCGGATGGCACTTCCTGACGGCAACGGCAGCGGGATCGGCGATCTGGTGTACCCACTTCATCGCCATGCTGGCCTATGATCCGGGAGCGCCCGTCGCCTTCGATGCCGTCCTGACCATCGTTTCGCTTCTGGTCGCAATCGGCGGGGCGCTGGTAAGTTTCGTCATAGCCACGAGCGGATCGGGCCGGCTGCCTTCCATCGTCGGCGGCTCGCTGTTGGGTGTATCCATCGCAGCCATGCATTACACCGGCATGTTCGCCTATCGCGTCCAGGGTATCGTTGATTGGGACATGACCTATCTGATGGCCTCGATTGTTCTGTCGGTCGTCCTTTCAGCCGTTTCATTGCACCTTGCCGTCAACGGCAAATTCAACAGGCGATTGGCCGCTGCGTCTGGCGTGCTGGCGCTTGCCATTGTCAGCCTGCATTTTACCGGCATGACGGCGTTCAAAATTACCCCGTTGTCGACGGCGGGTGCGTTCACCGATCACGCGGCCCTGCAGGCCATGGCCCTGGCAATTGCGCTGGTGGGCATGATTGTCGTGGGTACGGGGCTCGTCAGTTACCTCATCGATGACCGCACACGGGCGGATTCATATCAGCGGCTGCGCCAGATGGCGATGAACGACAGTCTGACGGGCCTACCCAACCGCGCCAGCTTCAATGACCGCCTCGACCGGGAAATCCGCGCAGCCGGCAATACCGGAAACCGGATTGCGCTGGTCTGCATCGATCTCGACCGCTTCAAGGAAATCAACGATGTCCGTGGGCATAGTTCCGGCGATGAGGTTCTGCGCACGCTGGCGCTGCGCATGAGCGATCTGTTGCACGACGGGGAATTCGTTGCGCGGCTGGGCGGAGATGAATTTGCCGCCATTCATCACGCGCACAGTGGAGAAGCGCTGAACGGGTTTCTCGCGCGTATTGAAACGGCGATGTTCAAGCCCATCCGCATCGGCGATTTTGACGTGAACCCTGGAGCGAGCATCGGCGTCGCACTCTATCCCGAGGATGCCGATACCAAGGAAATGCTGATCAACAATGCCGACCTTGCCATGTATCGCGCCAAGGCCGACCGGACCACGGCAGTGTGCTTCTACGAACAGGGAATGGACGAAACAGTCCGGGCCCGCCGGACATTGGCGGGGGAGCTGCGCGAGGCGCTCGACAACAATGAACTCGACCTGCACTATCAGGTGCAGACCGCAGTTTCGACCGGCGAGGTTCGCGGCTATGAAGTCCTGCTGCGCTGGAAGCATCCGAAGCACGGTTTCATCCCGCCGTCAGAATTCATCCCGCTTGCGGAGGAAACCGGTCTGATCCTGCAACTGGGCGAATGGGTTCTGCGCACGGCCTGTGCCGCCGCCACATCCTGGACGCCCGCCTACAAGATCGCGGTCAATCTGTCGCCCGTTCAGCTTTCCCATGCGGACCTGCCGAAGCTGATCCATGAAATCCTGCTGGAAACCCAGCTGCCCGCCAGCCGCCTCGAGCTTGAACTGACGGAATCGACGATCATCGCCGATAAGGTCCGGACCCTGCATATCCTGCGCCAGATCAAACAGCTGGGTGTCACCATCGCCCTCGATGATTTCGGAACGGGATATTCGTCGCTTGAAACCCTGCGGTCGTTTCCCTTCGATACGATCAAGCTGGACCGTTCCTTCATGAGCGAAGTCGAGACGAGCCCGCAGGCAAAGGCCATTATTCGCGCGGTTCTCGCGCTGGGCAAGAGCCTCAGCATCCCGGTTCTGGCCGAGGGTATCGAAACGCAGAGCCAGCTGTCGCTTCTGGATGCGGAGGGGTGCGACGCGGCGCAAGGCTTTTATCTGGGCAGGCCCGCCCCGCTGGACCAGATCATGATCAGCGGCCAGATCAGCAGGATTGAAGACGGCATTGCAGCGGAAACACCGCTGCCGCAAACAACTGCCATTCTGGCATTGTCGGCCTAGAATTCCGCGGTTCCACAGGGGCATCGCAGAACAGAAAAACGGCTTTTTGCCGCTGAAAGCTAACTGAAAGGTTGCGTCATCTATAGTACCCCTGCATCCATAAGAACACACCCACGGTGTGACAAAGAATTGAGGGTGCGGGAAACAAATCGAGGACGCAACAATGGCACTTTCACGCTCTTTTTTTCACACGGCTTCTTTTGCCGTTTTGATGGCCGCCAGCACATTCGGTGCCGGATCCGCCGCTCATGCCGATGACAAGATCACCATCATGGTGGGCGGCTATGAAAAGCACATCTATTTGCCTGCAAAGCTTGCCGAAGCGCTCGGCTATTTCAAGGACGAAGGCCTGGATGTTGAATTGCTCAACGAACCGGCCGGTGTCGATGCCGAAAACCAGCTGCTGGCAGGCGCCGTCCAGGGCGTTGTCGGTTTCTACGATCACTGCATTGACCTGCAGGCCAAGGGCAAGCTTGTTGAATCGATCGTTCAGTTCAGCCAGGCGCCGGGCGAAGTCGAACTGGTTTCGACCAAACACCCCGAGATCAAGTCTGCGGCTGACTTCAAGGGCATGAGCCTCGGCGTCACCGGGCTTGGCTCCTCCACCAATTTCCTCACGCAGTATCTGGCTTTCAAGAGCGGCTTGCAGCCCGGAGAGTTTACATCGGTGCCTGTCGGTGCCGGAGCGACATTCATTGCCGCCATGCAGCAGGACAAGATCCAGGCGGGCATGACAACCGAGCCGACCATCTCGCGCATGCTCAAGACCAAGGAAGCAAGTGTCCTGATCGACATGCGCACGATTGAAAGCACGCGGGCCGCTCTCGGCGGAACCTATCCCGCCGCATCGCTCTATATGGAAACATCGTGGGTCGATGCACACAAGGAAACGACGCAGAAGCTGGCGAATGCCTTCGTCAAGACCTTGAAGTACATCAACACCCACAGTGCGGATGACATTGCCGACAAGATGCCGAAGGATTTCTACGTCGGCGACAAGGAAGGTTATGTAAAGGCGCTTGCCGACGGCAAGGGCATGTTCACCGCAGACGGCGTGATGCCGGCGGACGGTCCGCAGACCGTACTGAACGTTCTGTCGAGCTTTTCCAAGAACGTCAAAGGCAAGCAGATCGATCTTTCCAAGACCTTCACGTCTGAATTCGTGAAAGCTGCCAAATAACCTTTCCGAGCCTATCGCTTCCGGCCGCCAGCGGCTGGAAGCGATCCCTTGGTATCGGGCATTGCGTGCACGCCCGTTATTCAGCACGCCCCAGGTATTTGCCATGAAAGACAATGCATCCCAGACCCCTGCCATTGAATTGATCAATGTCAGCCGCCGCTTCGTTTCACCGACCGGCAAGTCGCTGACTGCCTTGCGCGATTTCAACATGGTGGTCGAACCCGGCGAGTTCGTCGCCGTTGTCGGACCGACAGGTTGCGGCAAGTCCACAACACTCAATCTCGTCACCGGACTTGCCCGGCCAAGCGCCGGCGAAGTGCGCCTCATGGGCGGCCCGGTCAATGGCATCGATCCAAGAGTCGGCTTCGTGTTTCAGACCGACGCCTTGTTCCCGTGGCGCAATGTCATTGACAATGTCATGGCCGGCCCGCTCTTCCGGGGAAAATCCCATGCGGAAGCCACCCGCAGCGCCAGAGACTGGCTCGCCCGTGTCGGGCTGTCCCGCTTCGAGCAGCACTATCCGCACCAGCTTTCGGGCGGCATGCGCAAGCGCGTGTCCCTGGCCCAGACTTTCATCAATGAGCCTGAAATCCTGCTGATGGACGAGCCGTTTTCGGCGCTGGACGTGCAGACCCGGACCGTGATGCACGAAGAATTGTTGCGCCTGTGGGCGGAACGCAAGGCCTCGGTCATCTTTGTGACGCACGACCTGGAGGAGGCCGTCGCCCTCGCGGACAAGGTCTATGTGCTGACCGCCGGACCCGCAACGGTGAAATCCGTCTATCCCATCAATCTCCCGCGTCCGCGGGTGGTTGCTGACATTCGCTACGAGCCCCGTTTCATCGAATATTGCCGCACGATCTGGGAAGATCTGCGCGATGAAGTGGAAATGAGCTATCGCCGCGCCAGTCAGGCAGCCTGAACCGGAGGAATTTCACCATGACCGATACCCCATTGGAAAACATTGCTCCGATTTTCCGCGCCGGAACCTCGGACGCAGAAATAGAGGCTGCCGCTCTCAAGGCAATGCAACGCCGCAAACACGCTGTCTTGTTCTGGCGGCTCGTCATCCTGGTCGGCATTCTCGGCATCTGGGAACTTGCAGCCAACAGGCTTTGGATCGATCCGTTTTTCTATTCCAGCCCAAGCGGCATTGTCATGCGCCTGTATGAATGGATCACGGAGGGTACCGCCGAAGGGTCGCTCTGGTTCAATCTGTGGGTCACCATGGAAGAAGCATTGATCGGCTTTTTTGCAGGCTCCATTGCCGGCGTTCTGGTTGGCATCGGCCTTGGCCGCAACCAGTTTCTCTCCGACATTTTCTCGGTTTATATCAAGGCGATCAACTCGATCCCGCGCGTCGTTCTTGCCCCGATCTTCATCATGATCATGGGGCTGGGACTGGCATCCAAAGTGGCGCTGGCCTTCATCATGGTGTTCTTCGTGGTGTTCGCCAATGCATTTCAGGGCGTGCGCGAAGCCGACCGCAACATGATTGCCAATGCCCGTATTCTCGGGGCGTCCAACTGGCAGGTGACGCGCACGGTAATCGTACCATCGGCGATGAGCTGGATTTTCGCCAGCCTGCACGTCAGCTTCGGCTTTGCCATCATCGGCGCGATCGTTGGTGAATTTGTCGGCGCGCGCTTTGGTATCGGTCAGTTGATCTCGATTGCCAAAGGCACATTCGATGCGGCCGGCATGTATGCCGCCATCATTCTGGTGATGCTTGTTACGCTGCTGGCGGAAATGATCATGACCATGATCGAAACCCGGCTGGCAAAGTGGCGCCCGCAACAGCACACCGACATGCAGTAATCCAGCAGCCGGCGATCAAGACAGGACCGGCTCGCTCCGGTCCTGTTTTATTGTTGGCAGCTTGATGTCCACGGTCAATCCTCCGCTCGGGGAGGCGCCCAAACTCACCGTACCGTCAGCGCCGTCGACGACTTCCTTGACGATGGCAAGGCCCAGCCCGCTGCCCTCGGGCTGCACGTCCATGATGCGGTAGAACCGCTCGAAAACCTTCGCCCTTTCATCGTCGGGTATACCCGGCCCGTTGTCTTCGACACGAAGCTGCACCCATTCATCACCTTTGGAAACGGAAACCGTGACGGTGCCGCCAACCGGCGTGTAGCGCAGGGCATTGTCGATGAGATTGACAATCATCTCCGACAGCATCGGGCCGTCGCCTTCGACGAAAGCCGGTTCGCTGGCCTCGAAACCGAGATCGATCTGGCGGCGCAAGGCCGTTTCGGCATAGGTGTCGAGGACCTGCCGTGTTGCCGCGGTCATATCGACCCTGTCGCGCCGCGGCCTGCGGCTGCCCGGTTCGGCACGCGACAATGTCAGCAGCTGACTGGCGAGGCGGGCGAGCTGCTTCGTGCTGGACCGGAGAGCCTGCAAGGCCTCGTTGCGGCGGTCGTTGTCCTGTTCCCGGGCGGCAAAGCTTGCCTGGGTCGCGACCAGGGTCAGGGGGGTGCGCAACTGGTGCGCCGCGTTGGAGACGAACCGCCTCTGTGCCGCCATCTGGCTTTGTACGCGCTCCATATAATCATTGAGGGCGTGGACCAGGGGACGCAGTTCGGTCTGCACGGTTTCGGGGGAAAACGGATCAAGCCGCTCCCGTCCCTGTTCGCGCACCGCATCGCGCAGGCGCAGGACGGGCGTGAGCCCGCGCTGCAGCCCGACAATGGCGACAAAACCGGCGACGAGAACCAGCAGCACCTGTTTGGTGAAATCCGACAGCCAGAGCCTTTGCCGCATTGCCCGTTCGCCATTCAGCGTCACCGCGACGGACACGGACACTTCGGCATCCCGCGCCAGGCCGATCACCGGGTGGTTCAATGTCAGCACGCGTACCGGAGAGTCTCTGAACATCGCATCCTCGCCCACCTGTTCCTTCTTGGGTTCGGGCAGGTTGTCGAAGCCGGAGACCAGGGTTCCCCATGCCGTCAGCACCCGGTAAAAAACCCGGTCGCCATGGCCGATATCGAACATCTCAAGCGCAGCGGGCGGAATATCCACGGCAACCGTCCCGTTGGTGTCCACCGTCACGGCTTCGGCAATCACCCGGGCGGACGCCAGCAGCAGCTGATCGCTGACCAGATCGGCGGTGGCCTCGGCAGATTGAAAGCTGATGACGAGATTGACGCAGATCACACCGATCAGCGGAAGAACGATCCAGAGCAGAAGCTGGACCCGCAGGCTCTCGCTCAGCCGTTTCCACAAACGGCGGAATTTCGACTGCGTCTGGGGCTTGCGGTCACTCGCCATGGCGCAAAAGATAACCCATGCCGCGCAATGTCGCGATTTTCACCGAACTGCCTTCCAGCTTCTTGCGTACTCTGTGAACATAAATCTCTATGGCATTTGCATCGGCCAAATCATTGAAACCGAAGACACTTTCGCACAGGACAGTTTTGCTGACCGTCGTCCCCGCCTTGAAGATCAGGTGCTCCAGCACCGCATGCTCGCGCGGTGTCAGCGACATGAGCTTGCCCGACAGAAAGAACTGCCGCGTCCTGCCGTCGAACAGCAATTCACCCAGCTCGATCTCGGGATTGGCCCGGTTATGCCCACGGCGGAGCTGCGCCCGGATCCGCGCCTCCAGTTCGGCGATCTCGAATGGTTTGGCCAGATAGTCGTCGGCGCCTTCGTCGAGCCCTGCAACCCGGCCGCCAAGGCTTGCATTCGCGGTCAGTATGATGACCGGAACGGTACTGCCGCTCTTGCGCAGGCGCCGCAGCACGGTCATTCCGTCCATTTTGGGCAGGGACAGATCGAGAATGACAAGGGCATAGTCGGCGACCCGCAGGGCATGGTCGGCGTCCTCGCCATTATAGACGGTGTCGACGGCATAATGGGCCTGCCGCAGCGCTTTATCGAGCCAGGATGCCAAATCACGATTGTCTTCAACGAGGAGTATGCGCATGCGCGTAGGATATACTACGGGCGCAGGAATTTACCAATGCGCGTGGATTTTTTACGGACAAACATGATTCTTGCATCTCGCCAGCGCAGGGATTCATGATAAGAGCGCCAGGTGTGGAAAAGAGCCGCAGGTGCCGACCCAATCTTTACCACAATCATACCTGCGTGACATTCCTATCTGTATATTTCGAGCGCATGCTTCCCCTATGCTTTCGGTCAAGAATGGAGACGTACTTTATGAGCTTTCCCGCGGTATCTCGCTTGGCCGCAATGCTGGTCATCGGCATTGGCATCGGTAGTTTCCTTGGGCAACCGGCCGATGCTGCCAATGAGGTGCTGGTGCCGCCGGGCAACCGTTCCGAGACGCAGCCACCGATCCCCAAGACATCGGCGGACCGGGCGAAGGCCTTCAACACGACATATGACGAAAAATACAAGCAGATCATTGCGCTGCTCACGCGCGAGACAAAGCTGGTTGCGCAGATCAAGGATGCCGCCCGCGCCTATCACATCGATCCCATTCACATCGTCGGTGCGCTGGTCGGGGAGCATACGTACAACGTCAGTGCCGTCGGCAAGGTGCAGACCTATTATGTCAAGGCGCTGGCCTATGCCAATGCGGACTTCTCCTTCCGGTACAAGGGCGTCACGATCCAGGCTTTTGTCAAAAGGCCGGAATTTGCCGCCTGCGCCGCGCTGACAGCCAGCGCCGAGTTGTGGAATTGTCGCGATCAGGTCTGGGATGACCGATTTAGGGGCAAGACCGTCGATGATGTGGCCTATGAACCCATTTCACTGCAGCGGGCGTTTTTTCAGCCGTTCTACGGCGGTCAGACGTTTGGCCTCGGTCAGATAAGCCCGTTGGCGGCCCTGGAGGTGACGGACCTTGTCTCGCAGGTCAGCAAACTTCCAAAGCTTTCTCCCGATCAGCCTCAGGCGGTTTATCGCGATGTCATGGATCCCGACCGCAGCGTCGTCTACATCGCGGCAATCCTGCGCGATGCCATCGACGCCTATGCGGCGCAGGGTTTCGATATTTCGAAGAATCCCGGCATCACGGCGACCCTGTACAATGTCGGGCAGCCACGGCGCCGGGCCGCCGAGTTGCGGCAGGCGATCGCAAGCGGCAGCAACCGCAAATATCCGGTCGAAAACTATTATGGCTGGCTGATCAATGAAAAGCTCGATGACCTCGAAGGCATTCTTCAATCGAACGGGCAATGATCGGCGTCAGATCAGTTTCTTGCCTGAAGGTTTGCGGTGGAGGCTCTTGATGCGTCGCCGCGCAGATTGATGGATACCCAGATGTTGGGATTTTGCTGCGACTGGCGCTTGAGGAAATTATAGCCGGTGACGTCCCATGGCCTGACTTCTTCAGCCAGATTGTCGAGGACGAAATCGCCGCGGTCTGTCTTTACCGTCAGGATCGTGTGACCTTCGTCGTTCAAATCGCGCACGATGGTCATGAGCAGCGCCTGCCGTGGAAATCCGGCATCGAGCAGAAGCTTGCGCTTGTAGAGTGCATAAATCTTGCAGTCACCCTTGCCGTCGACCGGGTAATCCCAGTGATCCATCATCGTGCCCCAATGCTCAAGATTGCTCATCGGTTCGATGGATGCATTCACCTCGCGGTTGATGCGTTCAAGATAATTCCATGTCTCGGCTGTGAGTTTGACATCGGCTGCCGGCAGCGGCGAGACATTGCACTCCGCGGGACGCCGGCCGCAAAAATCCACCCAGCCATAGGGAATGCTCGTCTTGCCGCCGGTGGCTGCAGCGCTTGCCGCCGAGGGCTTCGTGTTGCCGGGGATCGCGCCGAACAGGGCCGCGCGGCGCTCGAAGGACACGGAGCGTGCCGTGGCCGCCGTGGACGGATTCGAGGAACCCGCATGCGTCAGCGATGAAAGGCCCAGAAACACACAGATCGCAACGCTCAACACACGCAACATTGCCGCTACCCCAACAAACTCTTAACAAGGAGTTAACGCCAAAATGGCTGCGTCAATCAATCAAATGTTAAACAAATGGTTAATGGCACGAGGCGCGTCGTGCCGCCGGGTTTCTCCGCTCGTATCGATCGGCAATGAGGTGTAGGTTCTCAGCGGTGTGGATTGCTGGACAAGGGGGATGGATGCGTAGGTTCGCATTCATCACAATTCGACCAAATTGCGAGCGATCCCATAGCGCCAGGAGAATGGGAGAAACTCGATGGAAGAAATCTCGTCTGAAGCATTTGAACATACGGAACATGCCCAGCACGCCCTGCACAGCGAGAATGCCTTTCTCGCCATTGTTGCGGTAACGATTGCGGTGCTTGCAGTCGTCGCTGCGGGCGTCGGCAGTCTGGAAACAATCGAGAGCGGCGGGGCCACCGCGGCCAAGACCCAGGCCGTGCTCTTCCAGAACAAGGCAACGGATAACTGGAATTTCTTCCAGGCCAAGAGCCTCAAGAAAAACATGTACGATATTGCCGCAGCGCAAGGCGGACCAAAGGCGGCTGATTTCGCATCCCAGTCACAGCGCAATGAAGCGGAAAGCCAGGAGATCCAGAAAACGGCGCGGGATTTCGAGGTCAAATCGGAGGATGCATTGCAGGAAGGCCTCGTCCACGAAGGGCGGCACCATCACCTGACAATCGCAGCGACGTTTCTGCACATAGCGATCGCGGTCGCGACCATTGCCATTATAACCGGCGGCCGCCGCTGGCCCTGGTATGCGTCCATTCTTCTCGGAGTCATCGGTACAATCATCGCCGGCGCGACCTACGCGATCTGAGCTGTTTTCCCGCGTTTGATCGTCAGCGCGTCCCATCAAGGGGCGGGCAGAATATGTTGCATCATTGCGTAATATAGGGTAGGGGGGTATATTATGTCACACACAACCAAAGATAAGGCCAAGCTCATCGCCCGCATCCGCCGCCTGAAAGGGCAGATGGAGGCAGTGGAGCGCGCGCTGGAGGCGGAAGTTGCCTGCGGTGAAATCCTCAATCTCGTCGCATCCGTCCGTGGCGCTGTAAACGGCCTGGTTGTCGAGCTGATCGAAGATCACATTCGCATGCATGTGGTCGATCCGGACAAGGACCCCGATGTGGAACGGGCCCAAGGCGCTGCGGAACTCATTGATGTCGTAAGGAAATATCTCAAATGAAAAATCACCACGCGGCACAGTCAAATGCCGGCTCGCACGACCATATATTCCTTGGCCAGAACCACGAGCGCAACGAACGGCGCACATGGATGGTTATCGCCTTGACCACGGTCATGATGATTGCTGAAATTGCCGCCGGAACCGTCTACGGTTCAATGGCGCTGGTGGCGGACGGCTGGCACATGTCAACCCACGCGGCGGCGATGCTGATAGCGGCCTTGGCCTATCTCTATGCGCGAAAGCACGCGCACAATTCGCGGTTCACGTTCGGAACCGGAAAATTCGGCGATCTGGCGGCCTTTGCCAGTGCGGTAGTTCTGGCTCTGATTGCACTGCTGATTGCCTGGGAAAGCTTTGTCAGGCTGGCGAATCCCGTTCCGATCAATTTTCCCCAGGCAATATCGATTGCCGTCGTTGGTCTTGCGGTCAATCTGCTTTCCGCCTGGCTCCTGCGCGATGATCATTCGCATCATGGCGACCATGATCATCATCACGATCATGCTCATGCTCATGCGCACGACAATAACCTTCAAGCGGCCTATATCCACGTGCTCGCTGACGCGCTGACTTCGGTGCTGGCCATCGGCGCTCTTGTAACGGCAAGTCTCTATGGATGGCTTTGGCTCGATCCGGCCATCGGCATCATTGGTGCGCTGGTCATCGCCAATTGGTCGTTCGGGCTCATCCGGCGTGCCGGGGGCGTGTTGCTGGACTATGTTCCGTCAAGCGAGGATCTGCCGGAAGAAATCCGTTCGGCCATCGAACGGGAAGGGGATGTGATCACGGATCTGCATGTCTGGCAGCTGGGCCCGGGTCATCACGGCGCCATTGTTTCGCTGGTGACCGATCATCCGAAAGCACCGTCTTCCTATCGCGCAAAGCTGTCCCACATTCATGATCTGTCGCATGTGACGGTCGAGGTTGAGCATAAGGCAGCCTGACGACTGCGACAGAATTGATTCCCATGCACCAATGATTCTCATGGGGTTGCCTTTGGAAAGTGTGTATTTCCGAGGTTGGCGTTAACCTTTTCTGGGTACCTGCTTGTAGTGAATAAACGCGCAACAGAAGGCATTGCGCGTTTATTCCACACTCTTTGAAAGTAGCGGTGCTTAATTGTGTTATTTTTGCCACTCGATGTTTATTCTGTGTGGATTAAGCAGAGAAATACTCTGAACTGACTAGCCTCATTTCAACAAAATATGCATTTTGTGCTGCTTGGGTGCGTGTTCGCACCGGAATGCTGGGGGAGCCACCATGCGTTTTTCCGTGTTGCACACGCGATTTCTGTCTCTTTTTACCACAACAGCACTCATCTCAATTGCCAGTCCAACCATAGGTTGGGCGGCGTGCAGCAGCCTTGCGCCGGTATCGGGCCAGACGGTCACCTGCGATACTTCGGCACCCAATCCCGCGACGGCGGGCGTGCATGCGGTAGCGGGAAGCTCCGGCGTCAATGTCAATATTGGTAGTGGTGCCCAGTTGAATATTGTCCGCAGCCCCACCGAGAACTCCGGTGTCAGTGTCGTGGATGGCAGCACTGTCGTGAACAACGGCGCGATATCGCTGACGGGATCGGGCAGCACCGGACTCAATCGCGGTGCGGGTCTGGTCGGCACCGGAAGCAACAACAGCCTGACCAACAACGGTTCGATCAGCACGACCAACCAATACAATGACGGCATGGCCGCAGACGGCTCCGGCAATACGCTCACAAACAATGGCACGATCACGACAACGGGACCCAACGCTTACGGCATGACGGCCAGTTGGGGGCAGAGCGGCGGCGGATCGCCGAACAATACCCTTATCAACAATGGAACGGTCACGACCAACGGAAGCAATGCGCGTGCGGCCTCCATTCTCGGGCAAAACGGAACCGTCATCAATACCGGTACATTGACGACAACCGGCAACAGTGCTCCAACGGTTTACATGCAGGGCACCAATGCCCGTCTCACCAACAGCGGTGTGATTCATGCGCAGGGTGGCGCGGCATCCGGTGGCCTGCCTTCGGACGGCGTGTTTTCGAACACGCTGGGGTCGAGCTTCAACGCGACAATCGAGAATTTGGCCGGCGGTCAAATCATCAGCGATCAGGGGCCCGCGATCCGCACGCTGAACGGCGCGACCAAGATCACGAATGCCGGATTGCTGAGCGGCGGCAATGGTTTCGCCCTGAGCGGCGGCACCGGCAATATCGACTTCACGCTGCAGACCGGCTCAAAAATCATTGGAACCGCCAATGGCGGGGGCGGCAGCAATCAGCTGACCCTTCAGGGCTCGGGGCTGATCGA
Source organism: Phyllobacterium sp. NPDC097923 (assembly GCF_044760925.1). Lineage (NCBI taxonomy): Bacteria > Pseudomonadati > Pseudomonadota > Alphaproteobacteria > Hyphomicrobiales > Phyllobacteriaceae > Phyllobacterium > Phyllobacterium sp. NPDC097923. Next base: position 559,609 of record NZ_JBIWBL010000003.1, read on the forward strand.
CAACGCCTTCACCAATTTCCAGACGATGTACATGAAAGGTACTGACTGGACATGGGCGGGAACCGGAGATTTTCACGACAGTTTCATCCAGACAGGCAACTTCACTCTGCAAAAGGACCTGACTGGCAATGTCACCGTATCCCCGGGGGCGAAACTGCTCGCCGGAGGTGGCTTCAATCCATCGATCACACCTTATGCCGGCGGACCGGCAATCACCGTCACCAATGCGGGTGTCATCGATTTGACCAATGGTTCGGGTGCTGCGGGAGACCGGCTGACCATCGTGGGCAACTATGTCGGCAACAATGGCTCACTTCTCCTGAACACCGTTCTTGGCGATGACTCCTCCGCATCGGACAAACTCGTTCTATCCGGTGGAACGGCGACCGGTACAACCGGCGTTGCCGTTACCAATGTCGGAGGGACTGGCGCTGCGACGGTGATTGACGGCATCAAAGTGATCGATGCCGTGAATGGTGCCACAACGGCCGGGAGTGCATTTTATCTGAGCGGCCGTGCCGCGGCCGGGGCTTACGAGTATTTTCTGTTCAAGGGGGGCGTCAGCGCGAACACGACCCAGAATTGGTACTTGCGCTCGGAATATGTCACCCCCACGCCGACGCCGGACAATCCAACGCCGACCGGACCTATCATTGCGCCAACCGATCCGGCAACGCCAAACGTTGTGCAGCCGCCCGTTCCAGGCGGACAACCGCCGGAACCGGGTGCAACACCGGTTACCCCGGTCGTTGAGGAGCGGGGCGGGGTGTCCGTGAGCGTCGTGCCGCTGCTTCGTCCGGAAGTCGCGACCTATTCCGCACTTCCGCCGGCCGCCAGGCTGGCAACGCTGGCAACGCTGGGCACGTTCCACGAGCGCCGCGGTGAGCAGAGCGTTCTCACGCCAGGCAGTGACCTGTCGGCGGCCTGGGGACGCGTTTTCGGTCAAAGCATCGAGCAGGGCTGGGCAGGCACGGCATCACCCTCGATTGACGGATCAATTTGGGGATTTCAGACGGGTATAGATATCCTGCGCCGGCAGAGTGAAGGCGGCCATCGGGATATTGCGGGTATCTTCTTCGGTTATGCCGGCATGAATTCCGATGTCAAAGGTCAGGCCCTTGGCTGGAATAATTTGAGTACAGGCAAGATCAAGGTCGACGCGACAAGTGTCGGCGGTTACTGGACGCATATCGGTCCCTCCGGCTGGTATCTGGACGGTATTGTGATGGGAACCTGGTATGGCGGCAATGCGCGCTCGGTGAGCGGAGCCGGCATAGACAATGACGGCAGCGGCATTACCGTGTCGCTCGAAGGCGGCTATCCCTTCGCACTGACCGACAACTGGCTGCTTGAACCGCAGGCCCAGCTCATCTGGCACCGCACCTGGCTCGACAATCAGCAGGATGCGTTCTCCGGTGTTTCGTTCGACAGCAACGATGCCGTGACAGGCCGTATCGGTGCGCGGCTGCAAGGCAATTACCAGACCGCGCGTGGATTGTTCCAGCCCTACCTCAAGGCCAATCTCTGGCACAATTTCAAGGCCACCGATACGGTGCTGTTCGGCACCGATCCGATCACGACCCAGGCGGAAAGCACGTCACTCGAATTGGGCGGCGGTATCGTCCATAACTTCACCAAGAATGTGAGTGCTTTCGCCACCGCCGACTACACCTTTGACGTGAGCGGCGAGCGGAAGCGTGCCTTCGAGGGGAATATTGGCCTGACCGTGAAGTGGTAGCAGCCAGTCTTGCAAGCCGCCATGGCATTGTGGCTCGTGGAGCGCTCATTTGAAGCGTTCCACGTGTTCACCTTCAATTGCGCGGCATGTTGCAATGGAAAGCCATGTATCAGATAGATGAATGACAGGGCGGATGGGTTAATATTCCGCAACCAGATGCTTAACGTAAATTCATTTACAAAGGATACGTGATTAAATATTTCCTCGTTGAGGGTGAATAGTAGCCATTCGATAAGTTCTTTTAAATATATAAGAATTAAGTATTATGCAGTGAATAACTACTGAGTCCTTTATAGAGAATCGGAGGTGCTTGCCAGCGGCAAGCAAACCTTGAGGAGGATGAATGAGTTTCGGATATTCGGTGCGCAAGTTCACGACAGTCGGTCTGGCCGCTTTGCTTGGCCTTTCCAGTCCGGCATTGGCCGCCACGACAACCGGTACCTTTACTGTCCAGATTGCTATTCAGGCATCCTGTGTCCTGGTGAGCACCGCGACGCTCACCTTCACCGCCGTGGGTGTGATCGCGGCAAATGACGATGCGTCCACCACGCTTTCCGTGCAGTGCACCAACACGACGCCGTACAATATTGGCCTCGATGCGGGGATCGGCGTGGGTGCAACAGTGGCTTCGCGCAAGATGACCGCGCCCGGCGGCGCGCTGGTGAACTATACGCTCTATTCTGATACCAACAGAACCACCGTGTGGGGGCAGACCATCGGTACCGATACGGTTTCAGCCTCGGGTAGCGGCGCGGCGCAACCCTATACGGTATACGGGCGGGTTCCCGTCCAGACAACGCCAGCGCCCGGCACCTACACCGATACGATCACGGTGACAGTCACCTATTGAGGATAAGCCGAATATGTGCGGCTGATCTGCCGCACGGGCCTTGCTCTCGTTCAGGAATGCCGCTGATATCCTCCGGCAACACCCTGGGGTGAGAGGACCGTCTGCCAAAGCTGGATCTGACGCGCCCGAAAGCATCCGGCCATGCACAACAGGTAATAGCGCCACATGCGATAGAAACGCTCGCCATATTTGGAAGCAAATTGCGGCCATGCGGCCTCGAACCGCGCATGCCATGCCAACAGTGTCCTGTCGTAGTCGGCACCGAAATTGTGCACGTCCTCGATGACGAAGCGGCCATCCACGCTGGTGGATATCTCAGCCAGGGACGGCAGTTCGCCATTGGGGAAGATATACCGGTCAAACCACGGATCGATCATGTTCCGGGTGCGTTTCCGCCCGATTGTATGCAGCAGGAACAATCCGTCATTCGACAGGCTGCGCCTGCAAGCGTCAAAGAAAGCGGGGTAGTTCTTGTGCCCGACATGCTCAAACATGCCGATCGACGCAATCCGGTCGAATTTCTCAAGTCCCTCGACATTGAACGATCGGTAATCCGCGAGGCGGAATTCGACGGGCAGGCCCTTCAATGTCTGTTGCGCGAATTCCGCCTGTTCCCTGGAAATGGTCAAGCCGACACAGGAGACGCCATAGTTCTCGGCGGCAAACTGCATCAGGCTGCCCCAGCCGCAGCCGACATCCAGAAGGCGCATGCCCGGTTGAAGACCGAGCTTGCGGCAAACGAGATCGAGCTTTGCACTCTGGGCGTCGTCGAGATTGCCGGCGTCTTTCCAGTATCCGCAGGAATAGGTCATGCGGCGGTCAAGCATCGCGGAAAACAGGTCATTACCAACATCGTAATGTTCCTTTCCAACCTGCCAGGAGCGCCTGCTGTTCTGCAAGTTGAGCAATCGCGCCCGCAATGTTTGCAACACGTCCTTGGCCGTCACATGTTCGGTCAGATTGGCGCGAAATATGCGGTCAAAGAACTGATCCAGCGCCGCACAGTCCCACCATCCGTCCATGTAGCTTTCGCCGAGGCCCAGACTGCCTTGCCCCAGGATGCGGGTTGCGGCTCTCGGATCCTTGATCTGGATATCCCAGGGGGCGTCGCCGTTGACGCGAATACCGGCACGGCCCAGAAGATTGCTCAATGTACCGAGTGCTGAAGACTTGCTGCCGTTGGCCGGTGCCGGCTGTGGTTTGGCTTCTCTCTTTGATGCGTCGTCGAAATCCACGTCCATGTTTGCTCCAGCGCTGGTGCTTCAAGTGTGCCGTTGGGATCGAAACCTGATTTGCAGCCATATGAGCAGAAAGGACGACGCAATGTCAAAAATTGTTCAGGCGACTTCCACCCGATTGCGTCCGCTGGTTTTCGCGCGATAGAGCGCCCTGTCTGCCGCTTTCAGCAATGCTTCCATGCTGGTGTGCTGCCCGTTGAGACTGGCAACGCCCGCACTGACCGTGACGGTTACGTTCTCAAGGTCCGTGGAAAAGCGCGCAAGCTCGATCTCGCTGCGCACCCGCTCGGCGAGTTCATTGGCTACGTCCTGCGGCGTATTCGTCAGCAGCAGGACGATTTCCTCGCCGCCGTAACGGACAACGACGTCGGTGATGCGGACATTCCTGCGGATGATGGCGGCGACATCCGCCAGCACCATGTCACCCGTATCGTGACCCCACCGGTCATTGATGGCCTTGAAATGATCGATGTCGATCATGACCAGGGAACAATGGGCTGCCTTGGACTTGTTGTCATTCATGGCCCGAAGCGCCGCGCGATCGAAAGCGCGCCGGTTCTGCAGCTTTGTCAGCGGGTCCACCCAGGCTTCGTGCTCCAGAGCCCGCATGATCCGCAGGCGGGACTTTTCCCGCTCGAGAAAATCCGAGAGAATCACGACATTCACAATGTTGGCGACGACGACGGCAAAGAGGGGAAATCCGACGATCGTTGCAATGATGTCGCGCGGCAACAGGCTGATCGAGACGAGCGACAATGAGGCGAGCATGCCTGTCACAACGGAACGGATAAACCCGATCGGAAGCTTGCGCACGGGGATAAGCGCGACCCCGCACCCTATGGCGCAAATCAGGACAATCGAAATCAGTCCCGGTACCACCCCCACGCCGCCAAGCCAGATTCGGTATCCAGCCATGAACAGGGCGGCAACGATTGTGCCGACAGGCCCGCCATAGGGGTATGCGATGGCAAGCAATGCTGTTCGTCCGTCAAAGATGACCCCCGGTGCGATAACGACCGGATCATTCATCGACAATATGCCGCCAAGCGCCAGCAGAACGCCGACAGCCGCGCCCTTTTTCCACCCTTTGGAAAAGGTGCGGATGACAATGGAGTAGCTAAGGATGACAAGCGCCGTCAGACCAAGGATACGAACAACACCGGTCAACAATATGCTGTAGTCCATGTGGCCCTCTTGGTGTTTGTGCATCAAACCTGGCCGCAGCAGATGATGAGCATATCAGATCAGCGAAGACAGAACGTGGCAAGCGCTTGCCGGTCACATTTTGTCACTGCCTTCACTTGCCGTGTATAGGTTGAGAAAAGGTCAATTCGGCGCGAGATGGATGAAACGTTTCATGGCGGGTGCTGTTTTCGCCGGCGCGGCCAGGTGCAATCGTCACCAACCGGAGGCGTCATTCCAGCGGGCTATCAGGCACGGCATATCCGTGTCTGACCGGGCAAATCCCGAATTGCATGAATTATAATTCACGATATGAATTATATTGACAGCCGCTTTGTCATACGCTTAGTTATCCCTGCCAGCACTCGAGGAGGATTGCTGGTCTTCATAAGGAACAGCGGCGGCCATTCAAGGCGCCACACACCAATGGGAGGGGCTTCGGCCTCGAGGAGGACACTTGCGCACTTTTCTGGGCACGACCGCCATGGCGGTCCTTGCGACCACACTCTTTGCATCATCGGCGAACGCGGAAACGGAAAATCCGTTCCGCTGCAAGCCGGGTGAAAAATACGTCATGAACGTCATGGTTTCGGGCGTTGAATACTGGTTTCCTGTTTATGAAATGTTCAAGCAGGCGGGCAAGCAGCTGGGCTGCGAGACAGCCTATACGGGCACACCGGAATATGACGTCAACAAGCAGATAGCGAGTTTCGATCAGGCGCTGGCGCAGAACCCTGCCGGTATTCTGGTGCATCCAATGAATTCCGACCCCTTCATCGAACCGATCAACCGGGCGGTCGACCAGGGCACGGCCGTCGTCACTTTCGCGGCTGACTCGCCGCTGTCCAAGCGGATTTCATTCATCACCTCGGATAACAAGCGTGAAGGTATCTACGCCGCCGACGCCATCGCCACGAAGCTGGGCGGCAAGGGCGAATATGCCGTTCTGGAAAATCCGGGCCAGGACAATCATGACCGCCGCGTCACGGCCTTCATCGACCGGATGAAGGAAAAGTGGCCGGATATGAAGCTGGTCGGCAGGGCGGCGTCGAATCAGGACCCGACAAAGGCGTATCAGGGCCTGATGAGCATCGCCCAGGCCAATCCCAATCTGGCAGCCGTCTTCATGCCGGAAGCCAACTCTGCGATTGGCGCTGCGCAGGCCAACAAGGAAAGCGGCGGCAAGATTCTTGTCATGTGCGCCGACGTCAATGCCAATATCCTTGATATGATCAAGGCCGGTCAGGTCTTCGGCTCGATCAATCCCAATCAGGGCATGCAGGGCTATATGGGCTTCATGCTGCTCTGGTTCGCCAAGCATCCGGAGCTGATCGATCCCATGAACGATGCCAAGCGCGCCGGGTCCAACCCGATGAGCATCCCCTTCGTCGACAATGGCCTGTCCATTGTAACGGCCGACAATGCGGATGACTTCTTCTGGGACAAGTACCTCAAGCGTCGCGGCACCAAGGGCATCGACGAGTAGTCTTCGCAGATGGCTATCCGGGCCCGCAAGGTCCGGATAGCCTCGGCGAACGGGAGGGAGGAAGGCGCGATGGCATCGGAACCGGTCTTGAGTATCCGCGGTATCACCAAGCATTTCGGTGCGGTGAAAGCGCTGACGGGCGTCGACTTCACGCTGGCGCGCGGCGAGGTCCACGCGCTTTGCGGTGAGAACGGTGCCGGAAAATCCACGCTCATGAACATTCTTGCCGGCGTCCTTCAGCCCGATGACGGTGAGATTCTGCTCGATGGTAAACCGCAGAAGATCGGATCGCCTTCGGTTGCGCAGTCACTGGGCATCGGACTGGTGCATCAGGAGATCGCGCTTTGCCCCGACGCCAGCGTCGCCGAGAACATTTTCATGGCGACCACAAGCCGCAGCCGGTCGCTTCTGATGAATTACCGCAGGCTGGAACGCGACGCGCAGGCGGTCATGGACCGGCTGGCGCCCATCGACGTCCGGCAAAGGGTCGGCGACCTGGCGATTTCCAGCCAGCAGCTGGTGGAGATTGCCAAGGCACTCACGCTCGACTGCCGGGTGCTGATTTTCGACGAACCGACGGCGGCGCTGACGGAAGCGGAAACGCGGATACTCTTCGGCATCATCCGGGAACTGAAGGCGCATGGCATTTCCATTATCTATATCAGCCACCGGATGGCGGAGATTTTCAGCCTGTGCGACCGGGTCACCGTGCTGCGCGATGGCCGCTATGTCTCCACCGAAGATATTGCCGATGTCACCCCCGATGACGTGGTGCGGCGCATGGTGGGACGCGAGATCACGCAGCTCTATCCGCCCAAGCAGATCGAAACCGAGCGCTCGGGCGAGACAATCTTGTCGGTTCGCGCGCTCGGCGACGGGGACCGTTTCAGCCGCGTGTCGTTTGATCTGAAGCGCGGCGAAATCCTCGGGATTGGCGGGCTTATCGGGTCCGGGCGCACCGAGATTGCCGAGGGCATTTGCGGCTTGCGGGCAGCTGTCGAGGGTGAGGTTTCCCTGCACGGCACGTCTCAGACCATTCGAACCTATGCCGATGCGGTCCGGGCTGGCATTGTCTATCTCTCCGAAGACCGCAAGGGCTCGGGCGTTTTCCTGGACCTGTCGATTGCCCAGAACATCTCCGTTCTCAACCTGAAGGCAGTCACCGGTCATCTCGGTTTGATCGACGCCAAGGCCGAAGGCCAGCTCGCCGGCGACTTCGCGCGCAGGCTCGGCGTGCGGATGAACCATGTCGACATGCCGGTGTCGTCGCTCAGCGGCGGCAACCAGCAGAAGGTGGCCATCGCCAAGCAACTGGCGGTCCAACCCAAGGTTATCCTGATGGACGAGCCGACGCGCGGCATCGATGTCGGCGCGAAATCCGAGATTCATCAGCTTCTGCGCGAACTCGCCCGCTCGGGGATCGGCATTGTTGTCATTTCCTCCGAGCTTCCGGAGCTGTTGGGCCTGTGTGACCGGGTGCTTGTCATCCGCGAGGGAACGCTGGCCGGTGAACTCGGCAGCGATGAAATGAACGAAGAAGCGATTATCCGGCTCGCATCCGGACTGAAACATACAACGACGCATGCACCAGAACATGCAGCCTGAAGAGCGATTGGGAGATACACGAATGGCGGTCGAGACGATGACGGCAAAAACGGTGCGGGTTTCATCCTGGAAGAAATTGGGCTCGATGCGCGAAGCCGGTCTCATCGCCATCATTCTCGCGCTCTGCATCGCGATGAGTTTCGTCTCGCCGCATTTTCTGACGCTTGGCAACTTCCGCGCCATGCTGATGAGCTTTTCCGTGGAAGGCATTGTCGTTGTCGGCATGACGATCCTTTTGATCGTCGGCGGCATCGATCTCGCCGTCGGTTCGGTTGTCTGCTTTGCCATGGTGCTTTCCGGCACGCTGTTCCTGGCCGGGCTCGACCCGTGGACGGCCTCGCTCATCGGCATTCTGGCCAGCGGGCTGATCGGCTGTGTCATGGGGTTCTTCGTCACGGTGGTGGGGCTCAACCACTTCATCACCTCGCTGGCCGGCATGGTGATCGTACGCGGCCTGTGCCTGATCATCACCAAGGGAACGCCGCTTTCGCTTTTCACCCTGCCGCCCGCATTCAAGGCGGTCGGGCAGGGCTCGTTTTACGGGGTGCCTTACGTCATCCTCATCTTCTTCGCGGTCGTCATGCTGTTCGATTTCCTGCTGCGGCGCGCCACCGCCCTGCGCAAGGTTTTTTATACCGGCAGCAATGAAAAGGCGGCGCTTTATTCAGGCATCCGCACGAAGCAGGTCAAGTTCTGGGTAACGGTTCTCTGTTCGACCCTCGCGGGGTTCGCCGGGGTCATCTACATGTCGCGCTTCGGCGCGGCGACACCGACCTTTGGCGTCGGCATGGAGCTCAACATCATTGCGGCTGCGGTTATCGGTGGTGCATCGCTCAATGGCGGGTCCGGCACGATCCTTGGCGCCATCCTTGGCATAGCGCTGCTGTCGCTCGTCACCAGCTCGCTGGTGCTGCTCGATGTCTCCGTCTACTGGCAGGACATGATAAAGGGGTGCATTCTTCTGACGGCCGTCTCCATCGACCATTTCCTGCACAAGCGGAAGGCCTCCTGACCATGGCGATTATCAAACTCAATCCGAAACATGCGGCTCCGCGCGAGGAGATCGTCATAGCGCGGCAGATGCACCAGGCGCTGGTCCTGCACTTTCTCGAGGGGCTGACCCAGGCGCAGATTGCCGACCAGCTCGGGCTTTCGCAGCCGACGGTCAACCGCCTCATCAAGCGCGGCCGCCAGCTTGGCCTCGTCGAGATCAAGATCAAATCGCCGGTCGAGCCGCTGGTCGATATGGAGGAACAGCTGCTGGCGCTGGGCGGCATCAGCCGTGCCATTGTCGTGCCGACGGTGTCCGACAATCCGCAGACGGCGCTTCAGGCGGTCGGCGAGGCTGCGGCGCGATTGCTGATCGAGGAGATCACCGATGGCGATACGATCTGCATTACCGGCGGCAAGGGTGTCAGCGCCGTGGTTGCCGGATTGCAGGCGCCGCGCCGTTTCGATGTCGAGGTGATCCCGGCCACCGGCTGTGTCCAGGGCAAGCACTATACCGATGTCAACCATGTCTCGACCCTGATGGCCGACAGGCTCGGCGGGCGCGCCTTCCAGATTCACGCGCCGCTGTTTGCCGACAGCCCTTCCGAGCGCGCCATGTTGATCAACATGCGCTCGGTCGCCGATGTCTTCAAACGGGCGCGCGAGGCCAAAATCGCCGTCGTCGGTATCGGCTCGATCCTTACGGATGACTCGAGTTATTACGACCTGCATCCATCATCGAGCACGGATCTCGAGGCGATCGAGCGTTCCGGCGCGCGCTGCGAACTGCTGGCCCATTTGCTCGATGAGCGCGGACGGGTTTGCGATTACAGCCTGAACGGTTCACTGGTCTCGCTGACGCTGCAGGAGTTCGCCTCCATTCCGACCAAGATCGGGGTTGCCAGCGGACCGAACAAGGCGCGGCCGATCCTCAGCATCATGCGTGGCAATCATCTGGACACGCTGGTGACGGACGAGGCGACGGGACAGCGCATTCTGGACATTGCCGCTGAAGGAGAACAGGCATGAGCAACGAGCAATTGACGCGGGCAATCGGCAAATCCGGCGTGCAGGCGTCGGCCGTGGGGCTGGGGACCTGGGCCATCGGCGGCTGGATGTGGGGCGGCACCGACGAGCAGGAATCGATTGCCGCCATCCAGGCATCGCTGGATGCGGGTGTCAGTCTCATCGACACGGCTCCCGCCTACGGGCTTGGACGTTCGGAGGAAATCGTCGGCAAGGCTCTCAAGGGACGCCGTGACAAGGCCGTCATTGCCACCAAATGCGGTCTCGTCTGGCACACAACCAAAGGCACGCACTTTTTCGATCAGGACGGCAAGCCGGTGCACCGCTATCTCGGGCGCGATGCCGTTGTTCACGAGGTTGAGGAAAGCCTGCGGCGTCTCGGTACCGATTACATCGATCTCTACATCACCCATTGGCAGGACCCGACCACGCCGATTGAGGAGACGGTGCGGGCCATGGAGGATTTGCGCAAGGCCGGCAAGATCCGTGCCATTGGCGCAAGCAATGTCAATCTCACTGAACTCAACGCCTACATCGCCACCGGCGCGCTGGATGCGATCCAGGAACGGTTCAGCATGATCGACCGGGAGCTTGAGACCGAATTGTTGCCGGTAACGCGCAAAAATAACGTTTCATTGCTGAGTTATTCGTCGCTGGCGCTGGGATTGCTATCCGGGACTGTTGATCCCGGGCGCGTGTTCTCCGGCGACGACCAGCGCAAGGACAATCCGCGCTTCTCAGTCGATAGCCGATTGAAGGCAAAACAGTTTGCCGATGCCATTCGGCCTGTCGCGGACAGACACGCAGCCAGCATCGCCCAGATCGTCATCGCGTGGACGCTGGCGCAGCCGGGCATCACCTTTGCGCTGTGCGGGGCGCGCAACCCCGATCAGGCGCTCGACAATGCGCGGGCGGGAACCATCCGGCTCGGCACAGACGACCTCTCGGCCATTGACGCGGCCATCGCAGTGCAACTGGCAGACATGAGGTAACAGGCTGCATCATGAACCGTGAAGAGATATTTGACGGACTTCGTCGAAGTCCGAAGGTGGACGTGTGCGTCGTCGGCGGCGGTATCAACGGCATCAGCGTCTTCCGCGAGCTGGCGCTGCAGGGCGTCAATGTACTGCTCGTCGAGAAGCATGACTACTGTTCCGGTGCCAGCGCTGCCCTGTCGCGCATGGTGCATGGCGGCCTGCGTTATCTTGAAAACGGTGAATTCAGCCTGGTGCGGGAATCGCTGGCCGAACGCGACCGTCTGTTGAAAAACGCGCCGCATCTTGTTGCGCCGCTGCCCACGACCGTCCCGGTCTTCGATATTTTCTCCGGTCTTGCCAATGGCATCGTGCGGTTTCTGGGGCTGAGCCGCAGGCCAAGCCGGCGCGGTGCGGTTGCGGTCAAGGCGGGCTTGAGCATTTATGACTTCCTGACCCGCAAGCGGGCCCTGATGCCGCGTCACCGCTTCCGCGGGCGCCACGCGACACTGGCCAAATGGCCGGCGCTCAATCCTGCCGTCAAAAGCTCCGCGACCTATCACGATGCCTGGGTCAAGCATCCCGAACGCATCGGGATGGAGGTGCTGAGAGATGGCCTTGCGGCGGGTGATCACGCCTGCGCCCTGAATTACGCCGAACTGCGGCGGTCTGCTCACGGCTTCGTCGTCCACGATCACGTCACCGGTGCGGCCACGCCAGTCGAGCCCGCCTTCATCATCAATGCGACAGGCGGGTGGATCGATATCGCCAATGCCGGTCTGTTTTCGCAGGAAAAGCGGCCGGTGCCGCTGATGGGCGGCACGAAAGGATCGCATCTCATCATCGACAATGCGGACCTCGCCGGAGCCCTCGACGACCATATGATCTATTACGAGAACGAGGACGGACGCATCTGCATCCTCTTTCCCTATCTCGGCAAGGTTCTCGTCGGCTCGACCGATATCCGCGTTGACGATCCCGAGAGCGTTCGGTGCGAACCGGATGAGCGGGATTATATCCTGCAGTCACTGACCTTTGTCCTGCCCGGCATCCGCATCCGGCCGGAAGACATTGTCTTCCAGTTCTCCGGCGTGCGTCCCCTCCCGGCCAGCAAGGATGATTTCACCGGCCGTATCCCGCGCGATCACTACTGCACGATCATCGAACCATCCGATGGCGCGCCGCCGGTGCTGTGCATGATCGGCGGCAAATGGACGACATTCCGCTCCTTCGGTGAGCTTGCCGCCGACATGACGCTGGAACGCCTGCACCGGGCACGGGAGGTAACAACGACAGCCCGTCCCATAGGCGGCGGACGGGCATTTCCGGAGGACATCGGCCAATGGATTTCGCGGATTTACGGCGAAACAAGCGTTCCTCCAAAACGGATTGCCGAGCTCTTTGAGCGATACGGTACTGATGCCGAAGCGATTGCACATTTTATCGCGGCCGACCGGGATAAGACCATGCCGCATCCCGGTTATTCGGTTCGGGAGCTGTTGTTTCTCATCCGCAACGAAGCGGCGGAGCATCTTGACGATCTGCTGTTGCGGCGCACCACGCTCGCCATCAGCGGCCAGCTATCCCTCGACATGACGGAAGCGGTGCTCGATGTGCTCGCACGCGAAAAGGGCTGGTCGCCCGCCCGCCGGAAAGCAGAGCTTGACCGCTTCCTCACCCTTCTTGCCGGGCGCCACGGCGTTGGCCTCGGCACACTCACCGCACGCAATGAACAAGGAGTACGATATGCGCAACAATCTTAAGGTCCGGATGAACCGGCTGTTCGGCACGGGGCGCTGCCTCGACGTGGCGATCGATCACGGCGTGTGCAATGAGCCGTCATTCCTGAATGGTCTTGAGGACATGGGAGGTGTTGTCCGTGCGCTGGTGACGGCAGGTCCGGATGCCATCCAGATGAATTACGGCCAGGCCGACCTTTTGCAGGATGTCGCCGGCAAGGACAAACCGGCGCTGGTCATGCGTATCGACATGGGCAATCCGTACAATGCCATCCGCCATCGCGACATGTGGGCGGTGCTGCAGAACGAGGCCGAGCCGCTGATCGGTGCAATCCAGATGGATGCGGCCTGCGTCGTCGTCAACCTTTTCATGTTGCCCGACGAGCCGGACCTGTTCCGTCAGTGCGTGCAGAATATCGCGCGGGTCCGCGCCGACTGCGACAAATACGGCATGCCTCTGATGATCGAACCGCTTGTCATGCAGCCTGTCACGGAACGCGGCGGCTATATGGTGGATGGCGATGCCGACAAGATTGTCACGCTCACCCGCCTTGCCCGCGAAATGGGCGCTGATATCATCAAGGCGGACCCGACGACGGCGGCGGAGGATTTTCATCGCGTGGTGGAGGCGGCGCGGTGTCCTGTTCTTGTGCGGGGCGGCGGCAAGGAGGACTTGCGCATCGTCTTCGAGAAATCGGCGGCCCTGATGCGGCAGGGGGCAGTGGGCATGGTCTATGGCCGGAACATCTATCAGCATGCCAATCCCAGCGCGGTGGTGCGCGGGCTGATGGCCATTATTCATGACAATGCCAGCGGCGAGGATGCCTACGCGCTCTACCAGCAGGGCTGAGAATGAAAACAAGAACCTGAGGAGGGGTTCCGTATGGGAGAGTATCTTTTGGGTCTTGATGCCGGCAACACCATCATCAAGGCCATCATCTTCGACCGGCAAGGCAATGAGGTTGCGGCGGCTGCCGAGGAGGGGCATAGCAGCATGCCGCATCCGGGGCACGTCGAGCGCGGGCTGGACGAGCTTTGGGCCAATGCGCGCCGGGTCATTCAACGCTGCATCGCCGACGCCGGAATAGTCCCCGAGCAGATTGCTGCCATCGGCTGCGCCGGGCATGGCAACGGTCTTTATACCCTTGACCGCCAGGGCAATCCCTTGCTGGCAATCCAGTCCCTGGACACACGGGCGGCGGATCTCGTGGAAGAATGGCAGGCGGAAGGCGTCGGCGACCGCACCTATCCGATCGGCCTGCAGCGGCCCTGGCCGTCACAGACCCCGACGCTGCTTGCCTGGATCAAACGCCATCGGCCGGAAACATTCGCGCGGATCGGCACGGTGTTCCTGTGCAAGGATTTCATCGTCAACCGCCTGACGGGAAAGCGCGTGAGCGAGGTGTCCGACATGGCCGGATGCGGGCTGCTCGATGTCGCGCAGCGGCGGTATGACCGCGAGCTGATGGCCGCCTTCGGGCTCGGCGATTGCATGGACCTGCTGCCGCCGCTTATTGAAAGTGCCGATATCGCCGGAACGGTCACACAGGCCGCCGCCGACCAGACCGGACTTGCCGCCGGCACGCCGGTCATTGGCGGGCTTTTCGACGTGATTGCCTCGGCAATCGGCTCGGGTGTCACCCGCACGGGTGCAGCGTCGATCATCGCCGGTACCTGGAGCATCAATCAGGTCGTCGTTGACGCGCCCCGCCTCAAAAAACCGTTCTTCATGTCGTCGACCTTCGATCGCGAGCGTTACATGGCGATTGAATCGAGCGCGACGTCAGCCGCCAACCTTGAATGGCTGGTGCGTGAGTTCTTCCACGGCGAACAGCCGGATGGAGGCTCGCCATTCGATCGCTGCTGTGAACTGGCGGCGGCGGTGGAACCGGCCGCCGACGATCCGCTCTATCACCCGTTCCTCTACGGCGCCCAGCAGGACGGCAATGCCCGGGCAGGTTTTTATGGCGTCGCGGGATGGCATACGAAAGGTCACCTGATCCGGGCCTTGCTCGAAGGCGTGGCCTTTGGCCATCGCCAGCACATCGAAACATTGCGGGACGCAGGCGCCAATTTCGACGAGGCGGTGCTGTCCGGCGGCGGTTCGCGCAGCCTGATCTGGCCGCAGATTTTTGCCGATGTCCTGGGGGTTCCGGTGACAGTGGCGCGGTCGAGCCAGACGGGCGCGCTTGGCGCAGCAATCGCCGCAGGTACAGCGGTCGGCATTTTCCCCGATTTCGATGCCGGTGCCGCGGCCATGGTCGTGACGGAGCGGTCCTACCGGTCGGATGCTAAAAGGGCTGGCCATTATGCCAGGCGCTATCAGCTCTACCGGGATATCGCCGATGCCATGGCGCCGGTCTGGAAGCGCATGGCCGCGCGTGACGCCGTGATGGCGGAGGCTGCAGCGTGAGCAATGCATCGCCAATAGATGAAGGCGCCTATGATTTTATCATCGTGGGGGCCGGATCGGCCGGCTGCGTGCTGGCGAACCGCCTGTCAGCCGATCCGAAAAACCGCGTTCTCCTGCTCGAGGCGGGCGGCAGCGACCGCTATCACTGGGTTCACATACCCATCGGCTATCTCTATTGCATGGGCAATCCGCGCACGGACTGGATGATGAAAACCGCTGCGGAGGCAGGGCTGAACGGCCGCTCGCTTCCCTATCCGCGCGGCAAGGTGCTGGGCGGCTGTTCGTCGATCAACGGCATGATCTACATGCGGGGGCAGGCCGCCGATTATGACGGCTGGCGGCAGGCTGGGAACGCCGGCTGGGGCTGGGACGATGTCCTGCCTTATTTTCTCAAATCCGAAGACAATTACCGTGGGCGTTCGCCGCTGCATGGGGCAGGGGGCGAATGGCGCGTGGAACGACAACGCCTGTCCTGGCCGATCCTCGATGCGTTCCGCGATGCGGCCGAAGAGCTTGGCATTGGCAAGACCGATGACTTCAATGGCGGTGACAATGAGGGCTCCGGCTATTTCGAGGTCAATCAGCGTGGCGGCGTTCGCTGGAACACCACCAAGGCGTTCCTTCGGCCTGCGTTGAAGCGATCCAATCTCCGGGTATTGACCGGCGCGGAGGTGCAAAGGCTGGAGTTTGACGGCAAGCGCGCAACAGCCATCCGCTTTGAGCGAAACGGCCAGCTTTGCAAGGCCGCCGCTCGCGAAATCATCCTGTCGGCGGGCGCGATCAACTCGCCGAAAATCCTTGAACTGTCGGGTATCGGAGATTCTCATTTCCTGAAGCAGGCGGGTCTTGAACCGGTTCATGACCTGCGCGGCGTCGGCGAGAACCTGCAGGACCATCTGCAGATCCGTACGGTTTTCCGCATCGAAGGAGCGAAAACGCTGAACCAGCTCTACCACAACCTCTTCGCGCGCGCCGGGATGGGACTGGAATACGCGTTGCGCCGTTCGGGGCCATTGTCGATGGCACCGAGTCAGCTTGGCATTTTTGCCAAAAGCGACCCCGCGCTGCTGACACCCGATCTCGAATACCACGTCCAGCCGCTCAGCACGGATCGTCTCGGCGAACCGCTGCACCGCTATCCCGCCGTGACCGTGTCCGTCTGCAATCTGCGCCCGGAAAGCCGTGGCAGCGTCCATGTCACCGGCCCCGATGCCAGCCGGCAGCCGGAAATCCGGCCAAACTACCTCTCCACGCCGGGTGACAGGCTGCTGGCGGCCCGGTCGATCCGCCACGCGCGTAATCTCATGGCAACGCAAACCTTGAAAAAGTATCGTCCGTCCGAGATGCTGCCCGGCACGCAGTACCAGAGCGACGACGAATTGATCCAGCGCGCCGGGGATATCGCGACCACGATTTTTCATCCTGTCGGGACCTGCAGGATGGGCAGCGACGACCGGTCCGTTGTCGACCATGCCCTGCGGGTGCACGGTGTCGCGGGCCTGCGCGTTGTCGATGCGTCAATCATGCCAAACATCGTCTCCGGTAACACCAACTCGCCTGTCATCATGATTGCAGAAAAGGCTGCCGATCTCATTCTTCGCGGGGCGCAATAGCCGCCGGAGAACAGTCCCGTCCGCAATATATCTTGCCGGGGGAGTTGATGCGCGTTATATTTTCTTTTGGTTTCGTATTTGTTTCGCAGTGGTGCTATATTGACTGGCGCTGGCGGGCAGGACGGT